>NZ_JBHVXJ010000001.1:69425-1204244 GCF_042881845.1 Streptomyces sp. NPDC058257 | reverse complement strand
CCGACGGACACACCCACCTCGCCACCTACTACACCACCAACACCCCCACACCCCCCACCCCCACCCAACTCCGCACCCACCTCACCCACCACCTCCCCCCCGCCATGATCCCCACCTACCTCACCCACCTCACCACCCTCCCCCAACACCCCAACGGCAAGACCAACACCACCCAACTCCCCCCACCCGTAGCGGACTTCGAGGGTCAGGGTTCGGTGGGCGCGGAGCGCGTGGAACCGAGGGACGAGGTGGAGCGGGAGCTCGCGCTGATCTGGACCGAGGTGCTCGGGACGCCCGCGTCGGTGGGAGTGCGCGACGACTTCTACGCGCTGGGCGGCCACTCGCTGCTCGCCGTGCAGATCGTCTCGCGGGTGCGTGACACCTTCGGGGTCGAGCTGCCGCTGGAACGGATGATCAGTGGTCGGCCCACGGTCGAGGCGCTCGCGGCGGCCGTCCAGGAGATTCAGCTCTCCGACACCGACGAGGCCGAACTGCTCGCCGCCCTGGCCGCCTTGTAACCGTCGGCGCGCGCCGAACGGCCCCGGGGGACATCCGCCCGGGGCCGCTCGACGAGAGGTGCGGTGGTCAGCCGCGTACGGTCAGACCCACCGCTGTGACGTCGGTCAGGCTGGCGCCCCAGGTGCCCCACGTCAGGTCCTTGGGAAGGGACCCCGCGCCCTGCGGGAGGCCGCGCGAGTACGCGGTGACGCGCAGCGGGATCTCTCCCTTGCCGGTGACCTTCACCGTGATGTCGAAACCGGCGGCGGGGATGCTGTAGAGGGCGAAGCCCCACTTCCACGGCCCGGCGGACGTGGGCCGGTTGGTGCCGCCCTTCACATGGGCGCCGATGACATCGGCCCCGGCGACGGTGTGCGCGGAGGTGTCGGCGAACAGGCTCACGTACGAGGTGCCCGGCTCAGGCTTGATGTGGAGGCGTACGGTGCGGGCCCCGCCCCGTCCCGCCGGGCCGGGTTTCACCGTGACGGTCGGCGCGGCCGGGCCGCTGCCCGACGCGGCCGTCGCGATGTGCGTCTGGGTGGCGAGACCGCCTGCGAGGGTGGTCGGGAAGGTGGGGAACTCGGCCCGGATGTCGGCGTGTTCGGACCCGGCCAGGGCGCTCGTCCACTTCGGCGGGGCGTTGTCGGAGCTGATCCAGTGCCCCGTGCCACGGTCGGCGTCCCACGCGTAGGCCAGGTTGGTGTGGCGGGGGTGGTTCGCGTCGAAGGTGTCGAGGCGTACGCCGGTGAGGACAAGGGCGACTCCGGCCGCCAGGGCCAGCCATGTGGTGATCGGTGCGGTACGGCGCGGCAGCAGGCCGAGCAGCGGTACGGACGCCGTGGCGAGCAGCGCCATCACGGCCAGCGGCGCCACCGCGAGGGACAGGCCCAGCGTCGGGAAGACCAGCACGATCACCGGCAGCAGCAGCGGCAGGGCGGTGAGGGCCGCCACTGATACGGCCACCGTGCGCCAGGTGTCCCCGGACTCCGTGGGCTCCGTGGGCTCCGTGGTGCGCAGCGCGACGCACAGGGCCGCACTGCCGAGGAGTACCGGCCAGGTGAACAGGTAGGCGGCGCCGGGCGCGAGGAAGGCGGTGAGCAGTCCGAGGCCGGTGAGCCAGCCCCAGCCGCCCAGGGCGAGTTGAGGGGCCGTCACCTTGCGGCGCAGCAGCAGGTACCAGCCGAGTACGGCCGCCGCGGTCAGCGTCAGGAACGCGGCACGGAACCACCCGGGGCGGTAGCTGTCGCCCATCGAGAGGTCGGCGTATCCGGGCCGTATCGCGCACAGCAGCTCCCAGCCGCCGAAGCCGACCACGGCGGCGGCGAGCAGCGCGAGCGGGAAGGTCAGCGCGGCGCGGCCGATTCCGCCGCGGGCCATGCCTCGTCGGCCCGCGTACCAGACCGTGACCGCGTAACCCGCCGCGGCGAGCAGCGCGAGCGGCAGGACGAGGTAGCGCGGGTAGTGGACGAGCAGGCCGGTCACCGTGAAGTAGGTGTCGTCGCCGCCGTCGCGCAGTTCGGTGAGGTCACGTCCTGACAGGTCACGGGCGGCGGCCAGGGTGTTGTCGCCCTGGCTCTGGATGCTCGCGGCGGAGAGGTTCGCGACCGAGTCGCCGGGCGTGTGGTAGTTGGCGGACCCGTCCACGAAGGCGAAGTTGAGACCTCCGAAGCCCTCCTTCTTGAACTCGGAGAAGTCGGTGTCGTTGGGCAGGTACGTGTAGACCTCGTCGGCGAGTGACGTGGCGATGGGCCGGTCCGCGCCGCTCAGCGCGGACAGCGCTCCGCTGTTGCGGGGGCCCGACTCGAACATGATCGACGGGCCGGATGTGCCGCGTGCCTCCAGGTTCAGGACGACGGTGTTCGCCGGGTCGAGCGAGCCGCCCGCCACGAAGGCGTGCGCGCCGAGCAGGCCGGGCTCCTCGCCGTCGGTGAACAGCACGTCCACGGTGTTGCGGGCCGTCCTGCCGTCCGCCCGCAGGGCCCGCACCACTTCGAGTACGGCGGCCACGTTGGCGCCGTTGTCGGACGCTCCCGGCCCGGCGGGCACAGAGTCGTAGTGCGCCATCAGGAGCAGATGTCCGGCGTCGGCGCCCGCCGTGCCGGGGAAGACGGCATGGATGTTGGCGACCGTGGCCACCAGCGCGGTGCCCTCCTCGTCGCGGGACACCGGCTGCGCCTGCGCCTTCACCCTGCCGCCGAGATCGGTGAGGCGCCGGGTGAGGTAGTCGCGGGCCGAGGCCGAAGCCGGGCTGCCGAGCGGGCGCGGCTCCTTGCCGATCACCTTGGCGTCTTTCAGGGCGCGTGCGGCGGAGAACTCAGTGGGCGACGCGCCGGCCGGCTTCGCGTCCGGCGCCTGCAGTGTCCACACGGACGCACCGGTCAACAGCGCGAACAGGGCGAGGACCACGAGCGCGGCCCAGCGCGCTTTCGACGGTGCCTTCGTGTCCGACGGCGCCTTCGTGTTCGACGCTGCCTTCGTGTCCGATGGTGTCATCGTGCGCGCGGGAACAGGGGCGCTGGCCCCGGAATTGGGCATGGTGAAGCACCAGTCTCTCCGTGTCTCGGAATGTTCGGCAATTCGGGCGGTCGGCTCGGAACGCGTACTTCACCGGAATTATCGAGAGGCCCAAGGTGCCTTGTCGCTCCCATCTGACAAGGTGTTTCGCCGAGTTGACATAGTCCGGGCGGTCCGCCGGGGCGAATTGACAAAGTCCGGCCGTCGTTCTGGCGGCCCCTCGTTCGCTGGCTAGCTTTACGTCGGTATTGAACTTCCCCGTCGAATGCAGAAGCCGGAGAAAAACAATGATCAATGCTGCCGTTGAGACCTACTGGGTCGTCGTCAACGACGAGGAGCAGTACTCGGTGTGGCCGACCGGGCGTGAGGTGCCGGAGGGCTGGCGCACCGTCGGGGTGACCGGTCCCAAGGACGAGTGCCTCACCTGGATCGACGCGAACTGGACCGACATGCGGCCGCTGAGTCTGCGCCGTTCCATGGGTGACGCTCCGGCCGCCTCCGCCTGACCTCTCCCGCCGAACCGCCCAACCGACCAACGAGGGGGAACGAGCTGTGATGGCCCATTGGCAGCAACTGCTCGATGAGCTACTGGCCCAGGGTGGATCCGCCCGTGGGCTTGAGATCGCCGGGGACGCCTGGAGCGGCAAAACCCGCCGCCTGGACGAACTCGCCCGCCGTGCCGCGAACAGCGGCTGGTCCGTCGCCCGTGGCCGTCCGGGCCGGCTCCAGGACTCGGCGCCGTTCGGGCTGTTCCTCGATGCCCTGGACGATCTGGTGACCGCGCGGGGCGGGGAGCTGCGCGCCCGGCTCGGCGAGGAGGAGCAGGAGCGGCTCGCCGCCCTGTTCCCCTCGATGAGTCAGGGGGTGCCGCACGACCACCCCTCTTGCGATCTGTACCGCGAGTGCCGGGCCATCCGTACTCTGATCCATGAACTGGCAGGAGAAAGCGGCCTGTTGCTGATCCTCGACGATCTGCACCGGGCCGACGCCGACTCGCTCGACCTGCTCGGCTACCTCCTTGAGCGGCCGCCGGGCGGGCCCGTGCTCATCGCGGTCGCCCACCGCCCGCGCCAGCTCGACCACCGCACCCACACCCTGCTCGCCGACGCGGCGGCCCGCGGTTTCGCGCACCGCGTCGAGCTGGCCCCGTACGCCCTGGACGACCCCGAGCTCACCGCGCTCGTGCCGTCCGGCGCCGACGACCGCACCCGGCGTACCCTGCTGCGGCGCAGCGGCGGCAACCCCGGGCTGCTGCTCGCGCTCGCCGCGACCGGCACCCAGGCGCCCTTCGCCGTCCCGGCCGAGCCGCCCGCCCGGGTGGCCGCTGCCGCGCTCGGTGACTTCCAGGGGCTGGGACCCTCCGGCCGTGCCATGGTCGGCGCCGCCGCCGTGCTCGGTGACGCCTTCGACTTCGCCATCGCCGCCGCCGTCGCGGGACTCGACGAGAGCGCCGCGCGCGCCGGGCTCGACGAGGCGCTCGCCGAGGACCTGGTGCGGCCCGTCGGCGAGGGGGCCGACTACTGCTTCCGGGACGCCGTCGTGCGGGCCGTCGCCTATCACTCGGCGGGCCGCGGCTGGCGCTCGGGCGCCCACGCCCGTGCCGCCGCAGCCCTGCGCTGCCACCAGGGCCCGGCCGAACTCCGTGCCCAGCAGCTCCTGTACGCCGTCGAGGTGGCCGACGACGAGGACGTACGCGCTCTGGTGGACGCCGCCGAGGACGCCGCCCCGCGCGATCCCGACGCGGCCGTGCGCTGGGCCCGGCACGCGCTGCGGCCCGCCGTCACCGCCGACGTCGCGCTGCGGGCCCGCGCCCAGAGCGTGCTCGGCCGGGCACTGCTGCACAGCGGTGAGTTCGAGGAAGGCGCGGCCGTGCTGCAACGCCTCCTCGCCCCCGGTGCGGACGTTCCGGCCGCGCAGCGCTCCGAGGCCGTCGCCTCGCAGGCACTGGCCCACCGCTTGATGGGCCGCCCGGAGGCCGCACGCCAATTGCTGCACGCGGAATTCCCCTCCCTCACCACGTGCGAGGGGGACTGCGCCGCTTCCGCTTCCGCTTCCGCCGACACCGAGGACGCCGCCGGGGCTGGCTGCTGTGCTCTCCGGCTCGCCATGACGGCGCTGGTCCTGGAGGCCGGCGGCTCGTGGAGCGGGGCCGACCGGGCCGCTCTCACCGCGCTGGGCGCCGCCGCTCCCCGCGACCCGTCCGCGCTCGCCGCGCTCGCCGCCACCGAGGCGCAGTTCGGGCGTACGTCCGCGGCCACCGAGCACGCCGAGCGGGCCGCCGCCGTTGTCGACTCGCTCCCCGACGAGATGCTCGCCGCCCACCTGGAAGCCTTCCAGTGGCTGGCCGGGACCGAGCTGTTCCTCGGCCTGCCGCGCGCGGCCGAGACCCACCTGGAGCGGGCGGTCGCACTGGCCCGGCGCTTCGGGCAGGAGCACCTCGCGCCCCGGCTGCTCGTCGGCCTCGGCCAGGCACGGCTGCGCCTCGGCTACTTCCCCGAGGCGCTCGCCTGCGCGGACGAGGCCGAGCGCATCGCACGTGGCACCGGAGCGACGCCGATGCTGGCGCTCGCCGCGGGGCTGCGCGAGGAACTGGACCTGCTGCACGGCGTCGCCCGTCCCGCCCCTCAGGAGCCCGCGCCGCTGCTGCCCGAACTGAGCGGACGGGAGCGGGAGATATCCGTCCTGGTCAGCCAGGGCCACACCAACCAGCGCATCGCCCGCACCCTCGAACTGAGCCCGAAGACCGTCGAGACCTACCTCGCCCGCATCTTCAAGAAGCTGGGCGTGTGCTCACGGGCCGAGGTCGCCGCGATGGTCGGCCGCGCCGCCCACCTGGTCGCCCAGGAGCCGGTGCCCACCGCAAGGCCTGCCGCGTGAGGCGGCGCCCGGTGCGCCGGAGTACCGGAAACGACCTGGGAGTCCAGAGCCCCCAGGGTGCCCCGCGAGAAGGGACGGCGTCATGACGGCCGCGCCCGAGGAGGCCGAGCTGACCGGCGGGGCGGCGACAGCCCCCACCAGCCTCGGCGGACCCTTCTGGCGGCTGTGGACCACCACCTTCGTCGCCTCCTGGGGCGACGGACTGCGGCTCGCCGCGCTGCCGCTGACCGCCGCGCTGTTCACCCGCGACCCACTGCTGCTCTCCCTCGTGACCTTCGCGGGCCAGCTCCCCTGGGTGCTCGCGGGGACCTTCGCCGGAGCCTTCGTGGACCGGCACGACCAGCAGCGCGTCATGTTCTGGTCCGACGTCACGCGCGGCGGGGTCGCCGCACTGTTCACCCTCGCCCTGTTCACGGGGCACGGTCACATCGCGCTGCTCATGGCGTTCGCCCTGGTGATGGGGGTGGTGGAGACCCTGCGCGACAGCGCGGCGCTCGCCCTGCTTCCCCGCCTGGTCGCCGAACCCCTGCTCGACAAGGCCAACAGTCTGCTGCAGGGCGGCGCGATGCTCTGCGTGGAGCTGGCAGGGCCGCCGCTCGCCGCGCTCCTCCTCGTCTCCGGTACGTCCTTCCCGTACGCCGTCGACACGGCCACCTTCGTCCTCTCCGCGTTCCTGATCGCGGGCCTCGCGGGTCGTGTGCCGCCACCGCCCGCCCGTACCGCGCAGACCTCGCTCCTGGCCGACGCGGGAGAGGGGATCCGCTGGCTGTGGCGGCACAAGGCCCTGCGGACGGTGTGCGCGCTGGTCGGCGCCTTCAACTTCGCGCTCAGCGCCGTCGTCGCGGTGGCCGTCCTGTACGCCTACGACGTCCTGGGCGTCGACAGCGTCGGCTACGGACTGCTCATGGCCGTCATCGCGGTCGGCGGGGTGGTCGGCGTGATCGTCACCCCGGCGCTGACCCGCAGGCTCGGCCGCGAGCGGACGGTGCTCCTCTTCTGCGGGCTCGCCCCGCTCTCCTTCGCCGTCGCCGGCGCCACGTCGCAGCCGCTGTTCGCCGCCGGGGTGCTCAGCACCGTCGGCATGGCGCTCGCCGTCATCACCATCGTCACCACCTCGCTGCGCCAGGTCCTGGTCCCCGCCCACCTGCTCGGCCGGGTCGGCAGCTCCTACCGGCTCGTCGCGGTCGGCATGTCCCCGCTCGGCGCCCTCGCGGGCGGCGCCACCGCCTCCCTCGCCGGGATGCGGGCCCCCTTCTACCTGGCCGCCGCCGTCCTCGCCGTGGCCTGGGCGTTCAGCCTCCCCGTGCTCTCCCGCACCCCGAAAGGAACCTCATGACCACCCCCAGGACCGCGCGCACCGGCCCGGCCGTGATCGCCATGTGGAGCCCCCCGCGCTGCCGCTCGACCGCCTTCGAGCGCATGATGATCGAGCGCGGAGACGTGACCGTCCTGCACGAGCCGTTCAACGTCCTCGTCAGCAAGGGCAGTTACGAGATCGAGGGCCGCGCCCTGCGGAGCCAGACCGAGCTCCTTGACGCGATCATCGATCTCGCGAGGACCGGTGGCCGCCCGGTCTACTTCAAGGACACCACCGACTTCCGGTACGCCGAACTGCTCGCCGACGCCCGGTTCACCACCGAGATCCAGCACACCTTCATCATCCGCGACCCCGCCGAGGCCATCGCCTCGCACTTCGCCCGCAACCCCGAACTCACCGTGGACCAGGGCGGGTTCGGCCTCTGCCACGAGATCTTCGAGACCGTCCGCGCCGCCACCGGCACCGTACCGGCCGTCGTGGACGCCGACGACCTGGTGGCGGACCCGGCGGGCACGGCAGCCGCGTACAGCCTGCGCACCGGACTGCCGCACCGGCCCGACGCGCTCAGCTGGCAGGCCGGTGAGCGCGGCGAATGGCAGGTGTTCGAGGAGTGGCACCGCGACGCGGCAGCCAGCACCGGCATCCACACCCGGTCCGGCGACTACGCGGACACCGTCCACAACAACCCGCGCCTCGCCGCCCTGCACGCCGCCCAGCTCCCCTTCCACGAGGAGCTGCGCGCCCACCGCATCGGGGACCGCGTCGCCACGCGGGGAGGAGCCGCCGTATGACAAGCCGCTTCGAACAGCTCGCCGTGGACTGCCTTGAGCCGCGCAGGCTCGCCGCGTTCTGGTGCGCCGTCCTCGACTACACCGTGCACGAGGACCGCGACGGCGAACTCGTGGAGATCGGCCCCGCCGCACTCGCCCCGCTCGACGAACTGCGCCGCACCCCGGTCGCCCCGCAGATCGTCTTCGCCCGCGGCCACACCACGAAGATCCGCAAGAACCGGCTGCACCTGGACGTCTGCCCCATCGACAGCGATCAGGCGGCCGAGGTGCAGCGCATCATCGCGCTCGGCGCCCGCCCCATCGACATCGGCACGGCCAAGGAGGCGAGCTGGACGGTGCTCGCCGACCCCGAGGGCAACGAGTTCTGCGTACTGCGCAGCCTCGCGCCCGGTCACTTCGAGGAATAAGAGGAGCGGTAGGGGCATGAGCGGTTCATCCATCCCATCCTCGGCGCAGACGCAGACGCAGACGCAGACGCAGACGCAGACACAGACGCAGACGCAGACGCAGACGCAGGCGCAGGCGCAGGCGCAGGACGAACAGCGCCGTGCGGTGGGGGCAGGCTCGCCCTGGCTGCGGACCTGGCACTCCGGCGGCCGCACCCGGCGGCGTCTGCTGTGCCTGCCGCCGGCCGGTGGCGCCGCGCACGTCTACGGCCGGTGGGCGACTCGGTTGCCCGCCGGGACCGAGGTGGTCGCCGTCGAGCTGCCCGGCCACGGCACGCGCATCGGCGAGCGCCCGCTGACGCGGATGGCCGACGTCGTCACCGGCGTCGAGACGGCGCTCGACGGCCTCCCCGAACTCCCGCTGGTGATCTTCGGCCACAGCATGGGCGCGGTCGTCGGCCTGGAACTCGCCCGTTCGCTGCGCCACCGCCACGGCCACCCGGTGCACGCGGTGATCGCCGCCGCGTCGCCCGCCCCTTCGACGCCGCCGCCCGACCGCTGGGCGAAGGGCGCGGCCACCCCCGACGAGGAACTGCTCGCCCTGCTCGACCACTCCGGCAGCCTGCCGGACCAACTGCGCGAGCACAGCGAGTTCCTCGACCTCTACCTGCCGGTGCTCCGCGCCGACCTGGAGATCCTCTCCGGCCACCGCTCCCGCCGCGAAGAACCCCTGCCGTGCGCGCTGCGCGTGTACGTGGGCGCCGACGACCCGCTGGTCTCCGAGGCCGAGGCATGGCCCTGGTCGCCGAGCGACATCGCGGGCGACCGCCGCCTCCGCCTCTTTCCCGGCGGCCACTCCTTCCTGCACGAGCACCCCGGCCCCGTCCTCGACGGCCTCGCCCGCGATCTCGCCCTCGTCACACCCGGCGCCTGAGCCCAGGAGCAGCAGATGAACCCCCAAGCCCCACTCGCCGAGACCCTGGCCGGGCTCACCCCGCAGCAGCGCGCGCGGCTCACGCTCGAACTGGCCCGCCGCAAGGCCGCGAAGAACCCGGTGGTCCCAGCCCTGCCGCGCACCACCGGCGGCGAACAGACCTTCCCCGCCTCGCCCGGCCAGGAGCGGCTCTGGTACCTCCACGCCCTGGAGCCCGACTCCACGGCGTACGTCCTGCCCATCGTCCTGCGGCTCGGCGGCACCGTCGACACGGCCGCCCTGCGAGGAGCACTCAGTACGCTCGTCCGGCGCCACGAAGTGCTGCGCACCGTGTTCCGCGAGGACGCCAACGGCCTGATCCAGCAGGTCGTGCGGCCCGCGGGCGAGGTGCCGCTGCCGGTCACCGAACTCGCGCCGGGAGTGAGCGACGACGCCCTCTGGGAGCGGGTGCGCGGTGAGACGGCCCACCCTTTCGACCTCGCCGCCGGACCCCTGGTGCGGGCCTCGCTGCTGCGCCGCACCCCGACCGAGTGGGTGCTCGTGCTGTGCGTGCACCACATCGTGGTGGACGGCTGGTCGCTCGGCGTCCTGGTCGGTGAACTCGCGCAGGCCTACGAGGCCTGCGCCGAGCGGCGCGCCCCGCGGCTGCCCGAACTCACCGTGCAGTACGCGGACTTCGCCGTCTGGCAGCGCGAGCGCCTCTCGGGCGAGCAGCTCGCGGAGCACCTGACGTACTGGCGTGGCCACCTCGGCGGCGCCCCGGTGCTCGACGTGCCGGGCGACAGGACGCGCGCCGCGGAGCAGTCCTTCGCCGGGGACTCGGTGCCGCTCGACCTGCCCGCCGCCCTGGTCGGACGGCTGACCCGCCTTGCGGAGAGCGAGTCGGCGACCCTGTTCATGGGGCTGCTCGCCGGGTTCTCGGCGGTCCTGGGACGCTGGGCCGGGCAGCCGGACGTCGTCGTGGGCACCCCGGTCGCGGGCCGTACCCGTACGGAGCTTGAGCCGTTGGTCGGCTTCTTCGTGAACACCCTCGCGCTGCGCGTCGATGTGGGGGGTGGTGCCTCGTTCCGTGAGGTGGTGCGGCGGGCACGGCGGACCGCGCTCGACGGCTTCGCCCACCAGGAGGTCCCGTTCGAGCGCGTGGTCCAGGAACTCGGCGTCGAACGCGGCACCAGTCACCCCCCGGTCGCCCAGGTGATGCTCGCGCTGCGCAACGTCCCCATGAGCCCGCCCGCCCTTGGTGACCTGAGCGTCGAGGTGGTCGAACTTCCCCGTCCCGTGGCCCAGTTGGACCTGAGTGTCGAGTTGGCGCCCACGCCGGACGGCGGCCTGAGCGGCGCCCTCGAATTCTCCTCCGAGCTGTACGACCGTGCCACCGCCCGGCGTCTGGCGGCGGGCGCCGTCGCGCTCCTGGAGGCGGCCGTCGCGGACCCGGAAGCCCCGGTGGCGCACCTCGACATGGTCGGCGATCAGGAGCGCGCGTTGCTGCACGCCTTCGGGGGCAGGGACATCGAACCCTTCGCGCCCGCGTTGTTGCACGAGTTGGTGGAGCGCCGGGTGGACGTGGATCCGGCCGCGACGGCGGTCTGTGGTGACGGTGCGGATGAGACCGGCAAGTGGTCTTACTCGTACGGCGAGTTGGACGAGCGGGCCAACCGGTTCGCGTGGTGGTTGCGCGAGCGCGGGGTGGGTGCCGAGTCGCTCGTGGGGGTGTGCCTGGAGCGCGGTCGTGACCTGGTTCCGGTGCTGCTCGGAGTGCTGAAGTCGGGCGCCGCCTATCTGCCGCTCGATCCGTCGTATCCGGCGGACCGGATCGGTCATCTGGTCGCGGACGGGCGTCCGGCCCTGGTGCTGACATCGGCGGGCGCGGACGCGGTGCTCGCGGGCATGGCCTCGGACACCCTGATCGTCCGTGTCGAGGGCATCGCCGACGAGCTCGCGACCCGGCCCACGACCCGCCCCGCCGTCCCGCTGCACCCCCTGAGCGCGCTCTGCATGCTCTACACCTCCGGCTCGACCGGCCGCCCCAAGGGGACGCTGCTGCACCACCACGCCCTCACCAACCGGCTGCGCGGCATGGTCGACCAGTACGGCTTCCACCCCGGGGACCGGGTCCTGCACAAGTCGCCGCTCGGCTTCGACCCGCACCTGTGGGAGTGCTTCGTCCCGCTGATGACGGGCGCCCGCGTGGTCATGGCGGCGCCCGGCGGTCACCGCGACCCGGGGTACCTGCTCGACCTGTGCGAACGCGCCCGGATCAGCTGCGCCGACGTCGTGCCGTCCATGCTGCGCGCGCTCCTCGGCCACGGCGGGCTCGACGCGCGCGCCGCCGGCCTTCGGCTCATGCTGTGCGGCGGCGAGGAACTGCCCCCGGACCTGGCCGCGGAGTTCGTACGCCGTCTGCCGGGCGCCGAGCTGCACAACATGTACGGGCCGAGCGAGACCACCATCGACGCGACCACCCACCACCTCACCGCCCCCGTCCCCGACGGCCGCGTCTCGATCGGCCGCCCGGTCCCGGGCTCCCGGGTGTACATCCTGGACGAGGCCCTGTGCGAACAGCCGGTCGGCGTCCCCGGTGAACTCTGCGTCGGCGGCGTGCCGTTGGCGCGGGGGTACCACGCCCGGCCGGGCCTGACGGCCGACCGCTTCGTGCCCGACCCCTTCGAGGCGGGACAGCGGCTCTACCGCACCGGCGACCTGGCGCGCTGGCGGCACGACGGCACGGTGGAGTACCTCGGCCGCCTCGACCACCAGATCAAGATCCGCGGCCAGCGCATCGAACCCGCCGAGGTCGAGGCCGCGCTGCTCGACCACCCCGCCGTCGACCAGGCCCTGGTCACCACGGAACCCGGCGCGGACGGCGCCGCCCAACTGGTCGCCCACCTCACCGGCACGGGTGCCCTCGACGCCGCCGAGCTGCGCGGCTTCCTCGCCGAACGGCTGCCCCCCGCCATGCTGCCCAGCTCCCTGGTACGCCTCGACGCGTTCCCGCTCCTGGCCAACGGCAAGGTCGACCTCAAGGCCCTGAGTGCCGCGCCGGGCGAGCGCCTGGTCACCGTGACCGCCTACGAGCCGCCCCGCGACGCCCTCGAAGAGGTACTCGCCGGGATCTGGGCCGATGTCCTGAAGGCCGAACGGGTCGGCGCCCAGGACGACTTCTACGACCTCGGCGGACACTCCCTGCTCGCCACCCAGGTGGTCTCCCGCATCACCGCGATGCTGCGCGTCGAAGTCCCGCTGCGGGCCTTCGTCGGGGTGTCCACCGTCCGCAGGCTCGCCGCCGTGGTGCGCGAGGCCGCCCGGGGCGAGGGGCTCGACGTCGACCAGATCGCCGGACTCGTCCTCCAGATCAGCGGCCTGGCCGCGGACGAGATCACGCAGCAGCTCAAGGACTGACCAGCCCACGGCTCCACCACTTTGGAGGTACGACACCGATGGCCCTCGCGCCCTTCTCCGCCGAACAGCAGAAACTCCTCGATCAGCTCCTCGACGGCCAGGGAGTGGCCCGCCGGTCAAGCGCCATCGAGCGCCGCCCCGACCCCGCGGCCCCGGCCCCCCTCTCGTACGCGCAGGAGCGCCTGCACTTCTTCGACCGGATGCAGCCGGGATCGCCGCTCTACTCGATGACCGGCCTCGTCAGGCTGCGCGGCGCCGTGGACGTATCGGCCCTGGAGGGCGCGCTCGGCGACGTGGTGGCCCGGCACGAGGTGCTGCGCACCGTGTTCCGCCCGGCGGCCGACGGTACGGTCCACCAGATCGTGCGACCCGCGACGCCGGTGACGCTGCCCGTCACCGAGGCGCGGGACGGCGGCGAGGCCCCGGACGGCGCTGAGGACGCGGTGCGCGAGCGGGTGCGACAGGAGAACGAGCGCGGCTTCGACCTGGCCGAAGGCCCTCTGCTGCGCGGCTCCCTGATCCGGCTCGGTGACACCGAGTGGGTGCTCGTGCTGTGCGTGCACCACATCGTGGTGGACGGCTGGTCGCTCGGCGTCCTCGTCGACGAACTCGCCGAGACCTACGCGGCCAGGGTGTCGAACCGTCCCGACGAACTGCCCGAACTTCCCGTCCAGTACGCCGACTTCGCCCTCTGGCAGCGCGAGTGGCTGACCGGCGAGCGCCTGGAGCGTCAGCTCGCCTACTGGCGCGGACAGCTCGACGGCGCCACCGCCCCGGAGGTCCCCGGCGACCGGCCCCGTCCGGCGGTGGACTCCTTCGCGGGCGACTCCGTACGCGTGGAGGTACCCGCCCCCGTGGTCGCGGGCCTCACGCGGCTCGTGGAGGACGAGTCGGCGACCCTGTTCATGGGCCTGCTCGGCGCCTTCTCGGCGGTCCTGGGCCGCTGGTCGGGCCGTGGTGACGTGGTGGTCGGCACGGCTGTCGCGGGCCGTACCCGTACGGAGCTTGAGCCGTTGGTCGGCTTCTTCGTGAACACCCTCGCGCTGCGCGTCGATGTGGGGGGCGGTGTCTCGTTCCGTGAGGTGGTGCGGCGGGCACGGCAGAGCGCGCTCGACGGCTTCGCCCACCAGGACCTGCCCTTCGAGCGGATCGTGCAGGAGCTGAGCCCCGAACGGCACAGCTCGGGCCGCATCCCCTTCGTCAACCACATGCTGGTCCTGCACAACACGCCCTACCCCGAAGTGCGGCTGCCCGACGTCACGTTCGAGGTGGTGCCGCAGCACACCGGCACCGCCAAGTTCGACCTGGAGCTGGAACTGACGCTCACCGCCGACGGCTCGCTCACAGGCGCCCTGGAGTTCTCCTCCGAGCTGTACGACCGGTCCACCGCCGAACGTCTGGTCGAGGGCGTGATAGCCCTGCTGACCGCCGCCGTCGAGAACCCCGACGCGCAGGTTGATCTCCTGGACGTCATGGACCGCGAACAGGAGGCTCGTGTAAGGGAGTTCAGTGGCCTCGGCGTCGCGCCATTCGCTCCTGCGCTGCTGCACGAACTGATCGAACGCCGGGTGGATGTGGATCCGGCGGCGGTGGCGGTGTGCGGTGATGGTGTGAGGGAGGCCGGTAAGTGGTCTTATTCGTATGGTGAGTTGGATGAGCGGGCGAATCGGATCGCGTGGTGGTTGCGCGAGCGTGGGGTGGGTGCCGAGTCGCTTGTGGGCGTGTGCCTGGAGCGTGGCCGCGATCTGATTCCGGTGCTGCTGGGTGTGCTCAAGTCGGGCGCCGCCTATCTGCCGCTCGACCCGTCCTACCCGGCGGAGCGGATCGGTCAGCTGGTGACGGACGGGCGTCCGGCTCTGGTGCTGACATCGGCGGGCGCGGACGCGGTGCTCGCGGGCACGGCCTCAGACATCGGGATCGTCCGTGTCGAGGACATCGCCGACGAGCTCGCGACCCGGCCCACGACCCGCCCCGCCGTCGCCGTCGACCCGCACAATCCGGCCTACGTCCTGTTCACCTCAGGCTCCACCGGCCGTCCCAAGGGCGCCGCCAACTCCCACCACGCCATCACCAACCGGCTGCTGTGGATGCAGGAGCGGTACCGGCTCGACGCCACCGACCGGGTGCTGCACAAGACGCCGATCGGGTTCGACGTGTCCGTGTGGGAGCTGACCTGGGCGCTCCTCACCGGCGCCCGGATCGTACTCGCCGACCCGGGTGGCCAGCGCGACCCCGAGTACCTGGCGCGGGCCGCCGCTGCCGCAGGCGTCACCACCGCCCACTTCGTGCCCTCCATGCTGAAGGTGTTCCTCGACACCGCGCAGGCTCCGGGCACTGCCGGGGCCGTGGGCGCCGCGCTGCCGGAGCTGCGTCGCGTGGTGTGCAGCGGCGAGGAGCTGACACCGGAGGTCGCCGGGCGCTTCCACGCGCTGTTCCCGCACGCCGAGCTGCACAACCTGTACGGGCCGACCGAGGCGTCCATCGACGTCACCGCCCACCACGTCACCGCTCCGGTCACCGGCCGCATCCCGATCGGCACCCCGATCACCGGGGCCCGTATCCACATCCTCGACGCGGCCCTGTGCATGCAGCCGATCGGCGTCGCGGGCGAACTGTGCATCGGTGGCGTGCCGTTGGCGCGCGGCTACCACGGACGGCCCGGCCTGACGGCCGACCGCTTCGTGCCCGACCCCTTCGAGGCGGGGGAGCGGCTCTACCGCACCGGCGACCTGGTGCGCCGCAGGGCCGACGGCGCGGTCGAGTACCTCGGCCGCCTCGACAACCAGATCAAGATCCGCGGCCAGCGCATCGAACCCGCCGAGGTCGAGGCCGCCCTCGTCGGCCACCACGCGGTCGACCAGGTCCTCGTCACCACCGCGCCCGACGCGGACGGCACACCCCAGCTGGTCGCCTACCTCACCAAGTCCGCGAAGCCCGCCGCCGCCGGGCACGACGCGCAGGTCGACCGGTGGAGCGAGGTCTTCGACCAGATCTACCGGGCGGGCGAGCAGCAGACCGCCGACCCGACGTTCGACATCTCCGGCTGGATCAGCTCGTACACCGGGGAGCCGCTCGGCGCGGACGAGATGCACGGGTGGGTCGACTCGATCGTGGACCGCGTGCTCGCGCTGCCCCACCGCCGGGTCCTGGAGATCGGCTGCGGCACCGGCCTGCTGCTCTTCCCCATCGCCCCGCACACCGAGTACTACCGCGCCGTCGACGTCTCCGAGGTCGCCGTGCGCGACCTGGCGGCCAAGCTGCACCTGCTGCCGCCGGGCTCGGGCGAGGTGGAGCTCGTGCACGGCTCGGCCGAGCAGTTCGACGGAGTGGCCGACAACAGCTTCGACACCGTCCTCATCAACTCGGTCGCCCAGTACTTCCCCAACGCCGACTACCTCGCCGACGTACTGACGCGGGCGCTGCGGGTAGTCAGGCCCGGCGGCGCGGTGATCGTGGGCGATGTCCGCAACCACGCGCTGCTCGACACGTTCCACGCCTCGCTCCAGCGGACCGACCCGGGCGGCGAACAGGAGCAGGGCCAGGAAGGGGAGGAGTTCGAGCGGGCTGTCGCCGAGCGGGTCGCCCAGGACGCCGAACTCGTCATCGACCCCCACTTCTTCACCGCGCTCGCCGGTGACCGCCCCGAGATCGAGGGCGTCTCCCTGCTCGCCAAGCGCGGCCACCACCGCAACGAGCTGGTCAAGTACCGCTACGACGCGGTTCTGCACCTCGCGGACGAGCACCCGGCCACCCCGCCCGCCGACGCACCGGCCACCTGGTCCTGCGCGCCCGTCGCCGACCTGGCGGCGCGCCTCGACGCCGAACGGCCCGAGAGCGTACTGATCCCGGACGTCGCGGACCAGCGGCTCGGCGCCGACCTCGAAGCCGCCCGGGGCGACAGCGCGCTCGACCCGGCGGAACTGGCCGCCGCGGTGGCCGACTTCGGGTACGAGGTGGTGCCGGCCCTGCGTCCGGAGCGCCCCGGCCACCTCGACGTACTGCTGACACGGGACGCGGACCGCGCCCTGCGTCCCGTACGCGATCTGCCGCTGCGGGCCCCCGACCGGGGCTGGGCCGCGTACTCCAACAACCCGATGGAGGCCGCCTGGCGCAGCTCGCTCGTGCCGGAGCTGCGTGCCCACCTCCAGGACAGGCTGCCCGAGTCGATGGTCCCGCGGCATTTCCTGGTCCTCGACGCCTGGCCGCTGAGCGCCAACGGCAAGCTCGACCGCAAGGCGCTGCCCGAGCCGAGCGCGGGACGCGATGCCACCACCGCCGTGTACGTCGCGCCGCGCACCCCCACCGAGCGGGCCGTCGTCATGGTCTGGTCGGACGTCCTGGGAGTGAGCCGGGTCGGCGCCCTGGACAACTTCTTCGAACTGGGCGGCCATTCGCTGCTCGCCACCCGGGTCACCGCCAGGCTCGCCGACGCCTGCGGCACCGAGGTACGCCTCGGCGCCTTCTTCCAGCACCCGACGGTCGCGGCGCTCGCCGCTCACATCGACGAGGAGGCAACTCGGCAGGTCACCGTCCGCGCCCCCGTCCGCAGGGCCGACCGCAGCCGCTACCGCGGCACCCGTCCGGCCCCCGCTGCCACCCCCGTCCCCACCGAGGCGACGGCCTGAGAACCGGGCCCAACCCATCAGGAGAGTGACCACCACTGTGACCACGACGACCACGGCCGGGCCCGAGACCGCGCCCGCCCCTCCACACCTCCCCCCGGCCCCGACTCCCTGCCACTGCACCTGCGGTGCCACGGTCTGGCTGACCGGCCTGCCCAGCGCGGGCAAGAGCACCATCGCGGGACTCCTCGCCGACCGGCTCCGCGCCGCGGGCCGCCGCGTCGAGGTCCTCGACGGCGACGAGATCCGCCGCTTCCTCTCGGCGGACCTCGGCTTCTCACGCGCCGACCGGGACACCAACGTGCGGCGGATCGGCCTGGTGGCAGAGGTGCTCGCCGCCAACGGCGTGATCGCACTGGTCCCGGTGATCGCGCCGTACGCCGACAGCCGCGCCGCCGTCCGCGCCCGCCACGCCGCCCGCGACGCCGCCTATCTGGAGGTGCATGTCGCCACCCCGGTCGAGGTGTGCGGCGCCCGCGACGTCAAGGGCCTGTACGCCAGGCAGGCGTCCGGCGAGCTGACCGGCCTGACCGGCGTCGACGACCCCTACGAGATCCCCGTACGCCCCGAACTGCGCCTGGACACCCACCGCAGGAGCGAACGGGATTCGGCGGACGCGGTCTGGGCGCTGCTGGCCGACAGGGGGCTGGTGTGATGACCACCCTGACGAGCGAGATGACGACGGCTCCGACGACGGCACCCCCCGCCCCGCTGACCCACCTCGACGACCTGGAGTCCGAGGCGGTGCACATCTTCCGTGAGGTGGCGGGGGAGTTCGAGCGGCCGGTGATCCTGTTCTCCGGCGGCAAGGACTCCATCGTCATGCTGCACCTCGCGCGCAAGGCGTTCGCCCCCGCCGCGGTGCCGTTCTGCCTGCTGCACGTCGACACCGGGCACAACTTCCCCGAGGTGCTCGACTACCGCGACCGCGCCGTCCTGCGGTCGGGCCTTCGTCTGCACGTGGCGTCCGTGCAGGAGTACATCGACGCGGGCAAGCTGCGCGAACGCCCGGACGGGACACGCAATCCCCTCCAGACGGTGCCGCTGACCGAGGCGATACAGGAGCACCGCTTCGACGCGGTGTTCGGCGGCGGGCGCCGTGACGAGGAGAAGGCCCGCGCGAAGGAGCGCGTCTTCTCCCTGCGCGACGAGTTCTCGCAGTGGGACCCGCGCCGCCAGCGCCCCGAGCTGTGGCAGCTCTACAACGGCCGCCACGCCCCCGGCGAGCACGTCCGCGTCTTCCCGCTGAGCAACTGGACCGAGCTGGACGTCTGGCAGTACATCGCCCGCGAGAACATCGAACTGCCGCAGATCTACTTCGCGCACGAGCGGGACGTCTTCCAGCGCTCCGGCATGTGGCTGACAGCGGGCGACTGGGGCGGCCCGAGGGAGGGCGAGAGGGTCGAGCGGCGTCAGGTCCGCTACCGCACGGTCGGCGACATGTCCTGCACCGGCGCCGTCGACTCCGACGCCACCACCCTTGACGCCGTCATCACCGAGATCGCCGCTTCCCGTCTCACCGAGCGCGGCGCCACCCGCGCCGACGACAAGATGTCCGAGGCCGCCATGGAAGACCGTAAGCGCGAGGGGTACTTCTGATGACCACGATCGACCTGAGGGCGGCGGCAGCGACCGCCGCCGCCACCGGCGCCACGCCGACACCGCCCGCCGCACCGACACCGCCCGTCGCACCCGCCGTCGACACCCTGCGCCTCGCCACCGCCGGATCAGTCGACGACGGCAAGTCCACCCTGGTGGGCCGGTTGCTCCACGACTCCAAGTCGGTCTTCACCGACCAACTGGAGGCCGTGGAGGCGGCCTCCCTGCGGCGCGGCCAGGAGACACCGGACCTCGCGCTGCTCACCGACGGCCTGCGCGCGGAACGCGAGCAGGGCATCACCATCGACGTCGCCTACCGCTACTTCGCCACCGCGCGACGCCGCTTCATCCTCGCCGACACCCCCGGCCACGTGCAGTACACCCGGAACATGGTCACCGGCGCCTCCACCGCCGAACTGGCGGTCATCCTGGTCGACGCGCGCAACGGCATCGTCGAGCAGACCCGTCGGCACGCCGCGGTCGCCGCCCTGCTGCGCGTCCCGCAGGTGGTGCTCGCCGTCAACAAGATGGACCTGGTCGGCTTCGAGGAGCGGGCGTTCGCCGCCATCGCCGACGAGTTCACCACGTACGCGGCGTCGCTCGGTATCCACGACGTGACGGCCATCCCGGTATCCGCGCTGCTCGGCGACAACGTGGTGGACGCGTCCGCGAACATGGACTGGTACGCGGGCACCACCGTCCTCGAACACCTGGAGACGGTCGCGGTGGGCGGCCGTGCCACCGAGGCGCCCGCCCGCTTCCCGGTCCAGTACGTCGTGCGCCCGCAGAGCGCCGAACACCGCGACTACCGCGGCTACGCGGGCCAGATCGCGTCCGGGGTCCTTCGGGTCGGCGAGCGGGTCACGGTGCTGCCCGCCGGACGGACCAGCACCATCACCGGCATCGACGTCCTCGGCGAGCCGAGCGCGAGCGCCCGCGCCCCGCAGTCGGTGACCTTGCTGCTCGCCGACGACATCGACATCTCGCGCGGCGACCTGATCGCACCGAGCGCCTGCGCTCCCGCGGTCACCCAGGACGTCGAGGCGACCGTCTGCCACCTCGCCGACCGGCCGCTCACGGTGGGGCAGCGGGTACTCCTGAAGCACACCACCCGCACCGTGAAGGCGATCGTCAAGGACATCCCGTCCCGGCTGACCCTGGCCGACCTCAGCCGCAGCCCCGAGCCGGGTTCGCTGTCGGCCAACGACATCGGCCGGGTGGTGCTGCGCACCGCGGACCCGATCGCGCTCGACGCGTACGCCGACTCGCGCCGCACGGGCTCGTTCCTCCTGATCGACCCGGCGGACGGCACGACGCTGGCCGCCGGGATGGCGGGGGAGGAGGACCTCTCCACCGACTGACGCCAAGTCGGCCTGCCCGCGCCCGACTCGGGCACGGGCAGGCCGTCACTGCGTCCGGTACTCCTGCTCGGGCCGCCCCGTGGTCCCGTACCGCAGGCTCATCCGCAGGAGGCCCGAGGTGACGAGCGAGGCGAGGTAGCGCTGCGCGGTGGCGCGTGAGACGCCGATCAGTTCGCCGACCTGCCCCGCGGACAGCGACGTGGGAGAGTTCCGTACGGCGGTCAGCACCGCGTCGGCCGTCACGGTACGGGTGGTGGGCCGACGGTCGGGGCGGCGGCCGACGGTCTCCCGCAGTGCGCGGTACGTGCTCTCGACGGTGCTCTGGTCCACGGACTGCGCATCCGTCAGCTGCCGGAACCGGGCGTAGCCCCGCAGCTTCTCGGCGAGCAGCTCCGGCGGGAACGGTTTGATCAGATACGCCAGTGCGCCCGCCGACAGCGCGCGCCGCACCACGGGCCCCTCGGCCGCCGCGCTGAGGACGAAGGCGTCACAGTCCAGGCGGCGCAGCAGGTCGATGCCGGAACCGTCGGGCAGATAGATGTCGACCAGGGCCAGATCGACGGTGGCGCCGGCGGCCGTGAAGGCGCCGACGGCCTCCAGCGCCGCCGTCGCGGTGTGCGTGGTACCGGCCACCCTGAAGCCCGGCACCTCTTCGACCAGCGAGGCGTGGATACCGGCGACGCGGAAGTCGTCGTCGACCACGAGGACGGAGAGGGGGGAGAGGGGCTCGCGTTCGGCGGCTGCGCGGTCGGTCATCGTTCGTCGTCCTTAGTCCTTCGTCCTGCCTCCACGACCTCCATGACACCGGGGAGCCGGGCCACGAAGACCGCGCCGCCGGAGATCTGTTCGGGGGGCCGGTTGATGGTCATGTCGGCGTCGGCCTTCGGGGGCGGCGGGGGCGTACCGGGTTCCGCGATGTACACGTCGCCACCCCTGGTGCGGGCGATCTGGCGGGCCAGGGCGAGGCCGATGCCACGTCCGCCGACGACCGAGGCGTGGTTCTTCGTGGACACGCCTTCGCGGAACACGTCGTCCTCCGCCTCCGGGTCGGCCGGGTCGACCCGGCCGACCGGAACACCGTCACCGGTGTCGGCGACGGTGATGAGCAAGGTGGTCTCCTCCGTCATGAGTTCCACTTCGACGAACTTGGCGGCCCGCTGCCCGTGCTGGGCTGCCTCGATCGCGTTGTCGACGAGATTGCCGAACACGGTGGTGACATCCACGGGCGCGTCGAGGGTGCCGTCGACCCAGGTGGCGCTCCCGATGACCACGGTCACCCCGCTCTCCCGCGCCTGTGCGGCCTTCGCCGAGAGGAAGGCGCGCAGGTAGGAGTCACGGACCGCGTCGATGCCCGGCAGCGCTTCGCCGAGCCGTCCCGTACCGAGGATCGTGTCGATGTACTCGGTGGTCTCGGCGAGGTGCCCGCCGTGGGCGAGCGCGGAGACGACGTGCAGCCGGTTGGCGAACTCGTGGCGCTGCGCGCGCAGCGCCGAGCTCATGGCCTGCACCGCGTCGAGCTGGCGCGTCAGGGACTCCACATCGGTACGGTCCTTGACGGTCAGGAGCGTGCCGAGATCGCGCCCGTCCCGGCGCACCGTGCGGGACGAGATCACAAGCACCCGCTCGCCGACGGCGGTGATGACAGGACCGTGAGCGGGTCCGGGTCCGGGTCCGGGACTGCGCAGCGCATCGACCACCCGGGGAGTCAGCCCCAGTTCCCCGAGGTCACAGCCGGAGGCGGCGTCGGGCACGAGCAGCAGGCGACGTGCCTCGTCATTGACGACCGTGACCTTGCCCTCCGTGTCCAGGGCGAGGACGCCTTCGCCGATGCCGTGCAGGACCGCCTCCTGTTCCTGCACGAGCCCGGCCAGTTCCTCCGGTTCGAGCCCGAGCGTCAGACGCTTCCACCGCCTGGCGAGCAGCGCGGACGCGGCGACGCCGAGCAGCAGGGCGATCACGAGCCAGCCGAGGCCACCGAGCAGGACGCGCAGGAACTGGGCCTGCACGGCGGATACGGCGAGCCCCGCGTTCGCCTCGCCGACGACCTCGGTGGTCGAGCCGGGTGCGTACACGGGAACCTTCGCGACGACCTCTTCACCGAGGTGGGCGCGGTGCCGCGCGAGGACTTCGTTTCCGGCGAGCGCGCCGGACGGGTCGGTGCTCACTTTCCTGCCCAGCTGTGAGCGTTCCGGGTGGGCGAGCCTGATGCCACGGTCGTCCGTGACGACGACGAACAGTGATCCGGTCCTGACCCGGGCGGCCTCCGCCACGGTCTGCGCCGTGCCCTTCGCGAGCGTGGCACGCGCGGTGTGTGCCGCGCCGCTTCCGGGGCGGTCGTTGGCCGCGGAGAACTCGGCGGTGGCGCGCCGGACGGACGGCTCGGAGGCGATGGTCCTGGCCACCGCGAGCGCACGCAGCTGGTACTCCCGGTCGAGCCGGTGCTCATTGGAGTACGCGAAGGCGGCGAAAGCCGCGGCGACGGTGATCGCGACCACCGCGCACTGCAGGAGCAGCACCTGGGTCCGCAGCCGAAGCCGGGTCCGTGGCCGGGTCCGCGGCCGGGGACCCGGCCGGGGACCCGGCCGGGGGCGTTTCCGACCCGGCGGTTCGACGATTCTCACCAACCGAAGGTAACCCCGGCGCGGGCCGTGCACAGAATGCGCAGAACGCTCAGATCAGGGGTTTCACGGGTTACGAGCACAACCTGGAGGCGCCGGGTGACCGGCCGATACGTTCCCGCCGGGACACAACGAGCCGCATACCAGGAGTTTCTTCAATGACGACGGCACTCACCGCATCACGCCCGCGTACGGGCCTGTCCACGGGCCCCGACGGCCGCTCGGGAGGCCGACTGTGACGGGCCACACGTGGACGCTGTTGATCATCCTGGCGGCGGCCATCGCCGCGCTGATCACGCTGATCAACTCACGGCTCCGGTTCCACCCCTTCATCGCTCTGATGACCGTCTCGGTCGGGGTCGCCCTGGCGGCGGGACAGCCGGTCGAGAAGATCGCCGAGTCCCTGGAGTCGGGCGCGGGCGGCATCCTCGGCGACGTCGGCGTCACGCTCGCGTTCGGCGCGATGCTGGGACGGCTGCTCTCGACATCGGGCGCCACGGACCGGATCGCCCGCCTGATCGTCGACCGTGCGAGCGCCCGCTCGCTGCCCTGGTACGTGACGGGCGCGGCCTTCGTCATCGGCATCCCGATGTTCTTCGAGATCGGCCTCATCGTCCTGCTCCCGCTGATCTTCAGCGTGGCCCAGCGCCTGGAACGTACGCACAAGATCAACGGATCCCCGTACGTGTACCTGGCGGCGCCCGCGATCGGCGCCCTGTCCACCCTGCACGGCATGGTGGCCCCGCACCCCGGCCCGCTGGTCGCGGTGGAGGGCCTGCACGCGAATCTCGGCATGACCATCGCCGTGGGCCTGATCTGCGCGATCCCCACGATCATCATCGCGGGCCCGGTGTACGGCCGGTGGATAGCCCCGCGCCTGGACGTGCGCCCCGACCCGGAGCTGATAGCCAAATTCACGGGGAGCGGCGACGAGCCCCAGAAGCCCCAGAAGCCCCAGAAGCCCCAGGAATGCGAGGAGCCCCAAGAGGCTCCGGAAGCTCAGGAACCGCGGAAGAACAAGGTCCGCACGGGCTGGGCGCTGGCCGCCGTACTGGTCCCCGTGGTCCTGATGCTCCTGCGCACCATCGCGGAACTCGCGTACGACGAGTCCAGCCAGGTGCGGCACGTCCTGACCTTCACCGGTGAGCCGGTGATCGCCATGCTCATCGGCTTCCTCTTCGCACTGTTCGCCCTCGGATACCGCAGCGGTCTGTCCCCGGACTCGATCCGCTCCTCGCTCGCGGACAGCCTGAAGGCCGTCGCGGGCATCCTGCTGATCATCGCGGGCGGCGGGGCGTTCAACCAGGTCCTGGAGGACTCAGGGATCGGCAAGGCCGTCGAGTCCGCGGCATCCGGCATGCACATCAACGTGATCGTGCTCGGCTGGCTGATGGCCCTGCTCCTGTCCTTCTCCACCGGCTCCGCCACGGTGGGCATCGTCGCCGCGACGGGCATCCTCGCCCCTCTCGCACAGGGCGGCAGCACCCTGCACACCTCGCTGCTCGTGGTGGCCATCGGCGCCGGTTCGATCGGCCTCAACTACGTCAACCACGCGGGCTTCTGGCTGGTGAAGGAGTCCTTCGGAATGACACTGGGCCAGGCCACGAAGTCCCACACGGCCATCCAGACCATCGTGAGCGTCTGCGGACTGCTGATGGCACTGCTGGTGTCGACGCTGGCCTGACCGTTGCACGTGATGTACGCGACGGTGCCCTGCCCGGGATGTGCGTCCCGTCCGGGCAGGGCACTCGCGCATGCGTCGGCGGCGTCAGTGCCGCGCCGCGTACGAGAGGAAGCGCTGCCCCGCCCGACCCGCGTCCGGCGTGTGCCGCGTACCGCCTCCATCGTCGTGCGCTTTGATCTGTGAGGGAAGCGTCGTGTCGCGGATCGCGTCCGGCAAGGCAAGGCCAGGCCAGGCAAGGCCAGGCAAGGCAACAGATCGTCAACGGAGCGCTCGGCATGACTGCGGACGAGGCGGAGAAGGTGGGGGAGGCGGAGGAGGCAGGGGAGGCGGGGGAGGCGGGGGAGCCCGGTACTCCCCACTGGCTCTTCGGCGACCAGCTCGGTCCCCATTTCGTCGATCCGGCGCGGGGCGGCCCGCACAGGGACGCGCCGCTCCTCATGATCGAGGCCCGCGGCGTCTTCCGGCGGCGGCGGTTCCATCGTGCCAAGGCCCACCTGATCCTCTCGGCGATGCGCCACCGGGCCGCCGGATACGAGCAGACAAGAAGCGGCGGAGAGGAACAGCACGTGGGTCAGTCGGCCGGAGAGCCCGCCTCGGGAGAGACCGCCCCGAGAGCACCTGAGCAGCAAGCGCTCTTCGGGTGGTCGGACGCCCCACCGGCCCATGCCCCACCGGCCCATGCCTCACCGGCCCAGTCCGCATCGGCCCAGGCCGCGCACGGGTCGTTCCGGGACAGTCCGCAGGCGCGTCGGATGCTCGACGTACGCGAGGTCTACGCGGAACCGGCGGCCCTCGACTCACCGCGCGGTCAGCAGATCATGGCCCGGCTGCCGGAAGCCCGCGTGACCGAGGTCGCCAGCCACTGGAACATCCCCGCCCTGCACGGCAACGACGGCAACATCGCCCGGTGGGTCCGCATCAAGACCGAGACGCTCGTCCTCGGGGTCAAGCACACGCTCGCGACGCGCCCCAACGGCAGATCGGCCGACTGGATCGCGCCGGGCCCCTCCAACGGCTGCGCGATGGCCTGCGCCTACTGCTACGTCCCCCGTCGCAAGGGCTTCGCCAACCCCATCACACTGTTCACCAACATCGAGGCGATCGTGGCCCATGTCCGGCGTCACGTGCGCGCCCAGGGCCCCAAGACGGAGCCCAACCAGTGCGATCCGCGGGCTTGGGTCTACGACATCGGCGAGAACGGCGACTGCTCCGTCGACGCCCTTGTCTGCGACAACACGGCAGATCTCGTCGCCGCGTTCCGCCGCCTTCCGACCGCCAAAGCCTCCTTCGCGACCAAGTTCGTCAACCCCGACCTGCTCGCCCTCGACCCGCGGGGACGTACTCGCGTGCGCTTCTCCCTCATGCCGCCCGACGACGCCCGCCTCCTCGACATCCGCACCAGCCCGGTCGACGAGCGGATCGCCGCGGCCGCCGACTTCCTCGACGCCGGATACGAGGTCCACTTCAACCTCTCACCCGTCGTCCTGCGCCCCGGGTGGCAGCGCGACTGGGCCGACCTGCTCACCCACCTCGACGACGTCCTGCCCGCCCGCGTGAAGGAGCAGGCGGCGGCCGAGATCATCATGCTGACCCACAACGAGCAGCTCCACGAGGTCAACCTGGGCTGGCACCCCCGCGCCGAGGACGTGCTGTGGCAGCCGACCGCACAGGAGACCAAGCGCTCCCAGAACGGGGCCGTGAACGTTCGCTACGCCCTGGAGGTCAAGCAGCAGGCCCTGACACGAATCCAGCAACTCCTGGCGGCACACGCACCGTGGCTGCGCGTCAGATACGCCTTCTGAGGCGGGGCCCTGAAGGCATTCGGGCGGGCGGAGTCATGTGAGTGCTCCCGTTGGAGGCGGCGGCACTCGGATCACTGGGCGGTTTGGAAGCGTTTCGGTTCGGCCAGAGCGGCGCGTGCCCCGTCGAAGTCGGCCAGCCTCGCCGACAAGGTGGCCACGGCCAGTCGTTGGGGGAGCGCTGCCGAGAACTTCAGGCCGCGCACCGCCCGCTGGTCGACTTCGGGAAAGACCAGTGCCGGCCCGCCCTGTGAGGCGTTCAGTGCTGGCCCGGCCTGGACGGCGTCCAGCGCTGTGCGCCACATGCCGGGGCTCAAGTCCTCCCGTAGCCGCAGGTAGCAGTCCGTCGGCCGCTGAACGGGATCAGCGATGGACGAGAGTGTCGCGCCCAGCGTCGCGTTGGCCCGATAGCCCGCCCACGTCCACCAGCGGACGTCGTTTCCGCGCCGCGAGATCAGCGTCCCGCCGGGGTGGACCAGGTGCTGAGCGTCCTCGTCACGCCACTCCTGGAGGCAGACCTCGGCTCGTCGGGTGATTGAGACCTGCGGGTCCGTGCCCAGGAGGACATCCCGCATGGCCCGCGTCATCTGGTACGAGAGCCCGACGAGTGTGCCTCCGGACCACTTGGCGATCCCACCGCCGTCGACCGGTTCGACGAAGACCCGCTTGCGCCCCCAGTCGATGTATGTCACCTGCCAGCTGCGGCCCGCCAGAAGCAGTCTTCGCGGGCCTGGACGTTCCTCCGTGAGCACGGACGGATCCATCCGGCCGATCTCGGAGCGTCCGGACAGGACGGTGAACTGCGGTGGCGCGGTGAAAGACGCGGTGAGTTCGATGAAGTGGCGTCGCCCGAAACGCCGTTCGGCCTCCAGGCCGATGAACAGCATGCCTTCGTCGGTGTCCAGGAAGCCTTCCTCCGTCAGGTGACGCAGGATGGGAGTGGCGGAACGGTCGAAGGGGGCGAGGCCGTTCCACTGCTCGGGCCACACCTGATCGCCCAGCTTGTGCTCCTGGAGTGTCGCGGCCAGCAGCTGCTGTGCGACGAGGTGGCGCGGCGCAGGTGGTGCGACAACCGGTTCGACCCAACCGCGGCCCCACAGGAGCAGCAGCGCGGCGGCCTGCAGCAGGGTGTCCTTGTGGGTGGCCAGGAACAGGCAGTTGCGGGTGTTTCCCTCGCGACGCCCCGTACGCCCGACGCGTTGGAGGAAGGAGGCGACTGTGCTGGGCGAATCAATTTGGACGACTCGGTCGAGGTCGCCGACATCGATGCCCAGTTCCAGGGTCGACGTGGCCACGATGACACAGTCACGGGCCTCGGCGAATGCCTGCTCGGAGCGGGCCCGCTCGTCGGCGGAGAGAGAGGCATGAGACAGGAACACCGTGACGTCACGCGCCCGCAGCGCCGCGCCCAGCTCCTCGACTTGCCTTCGCGACTCACAGAAGACCAGCCGCTTCTCGCCTCTGTGCAGGGCCGCGATGACCTTGGCGGCATTGGACAGCGAGCCTACGTAGTCGAGTTCGATCTCGCCGGGTGGGGGCCCGGTCGCGTCCTCCGTGGGCACCTGGGCGGACGGCACAACCGACGGGGCCGTGAGCTCCGGGCCGATGACCCGCCCTACGCGCCGACCGGCGCCGGATCCTTGTAACCAGGTGAGCAGTTGGTGGGGATTTCCGACGGTCGCCGACAAGCCGATCCGCTGAATGGGCCGCCCGGTGACCCGTTGGAGGCGTTCGAGGACCGCCAGAAGATGCCATCCCCGGTCGTCGCCCGCGAACGCGTGGACCTCGTCGACGACGACGGCCCGGACGCCGCCCAGCAGGTGCGCGTGATCCGTCTTCACCCCGATCAGCATGGCTTCCAGCGACTCGGGCGTCGTCAGCAGGATGTCGGGCCTGTCGGTGCGGATGCGCTGGCGCTGCGACTCCTGTGTGTCCCCGTGCCACAGTGCCGCGCGCCGTCCGAGCCATTGCGCGTAACTGTCGACGCGTGTCACGAGGTTGTTGAGGAGCGCCTTGAGGGGGCAGAGGTACAGAACCGAAGTGCCGGTCCAGCCCCGTTCGGACATGGCCGACAGGATCGGCAGACAGGCCGCCTCGGTCTTGCCGCCGGCGGTGGGCGCGAGGAGCACGGTGTCCTCGCCGTCCATCACCGGATTGATCGCAGCCCGTTGCAGGGGCCGCAGGTCCGGCCAGCCGAGCGTGTTGACCACGTGGTGCAGGATGACGGGGTCGAGCCGGTCGACAGGATCCGTGGCCGAAGTCATCACAGCTCCAGGTCGATGTCGTCGGCCGACGGCGATCCGGCCAGATTCCGCTCCACATCGGTGAGTTCACTGCCGCCGACCGTGAGCCGATAGTGCTGCCGTGGGTCGAAGTCCGGGAACTGGTCGATCCGGTCGAGGACATCGCCGACCAGCTTCTTGAGGAAAAGCCGGGGCGCGACGCCCACCTTGCCACCGAGGGCTCCGCCCACCGCACGGGCAAGATCGGCAACATACGCGTCGTCCGCCAGCGCTTTGACCCGGTCGGGAGAGTCTGCTCCGGACGCGAAAAGATCCCGGATGGTCACACCGAGGCCGGTCAACGACTCCAAACTAAAACCGGGAAGGCGCAGTTGGACCGCCCGCGGGTTGTCGAAGCGTGGATCGGTCGTGAAGTCCGTTGCGAGCCGCTGGGCGAGCGGCGGGAGTCGCTGCACGCCCTGCTGGCCGTCGTAGAAGGCGGGTGTGCCGGTGATGACCAGATAGAGGCCGGGGAACCGTCCCGAGTGGACTTCGTCGATCAGCTGGCGCAGGGCGTTGAGTGCCTTGTCCCGGGCATCCGATCGCACTCTCTGAAGGGTTTCCACCTCATCCAGTACGACGAACAGCCCTCGGTGGCCGGAGTCCCGCAGGACGGTGAGCAAGCCCTGCAGGAAACCCAGGGCCCCGAAGTGGTCGAGGTCGCCGCGTACCCCCGCGGAACGGCGGGCCGCAGCCGCCACATGGGGCTGACCGCCCAGCCAGGCGAGGATGGCCGCTGCCGTCGCCTCGTCGCCCTCGGCGAGCGCGGTCCGGTAGCCGCGCAGCGCGGCAGCGAAGGACGGTGCGTGCCGGGACACCTCAGTCAGCCGGGCGGCCAGCAACTCCTCCACCGCGCTGCTCAGATCGTCCTCGTCGGCACCGGCGGCGAGGGCGTCCTCCTCCAGGGCGTAGAACCATGCGTCCACCACAGGCCGCAGGGCACTCGGCGGGAAGCTCGGGGTGGACAGCCGTTCGGTGAGACGCCGGTAGACGGTCTCCAGCTTGTGCAGCGGAGTCTCCGTCTCCGAGACCTGGACCTCGGCAACGGCGAAGTTGCGCTGCTTGGCGCGCTCTCCGAGCCACCGGGTGAAGAACGTCTTGCCGGAACCGTACTCACCTCGCACAGCCTTGAAGACCGAGGCACCCGAGGCGACCGCGTCGAGTTCCGCGTCGAGCGCGGACTCGAAACGGTCGAGGCCGGTGGCAAGAAGATCCAGGCCGCTCTCGGGCACCGCACCACGCCGGAGCGCGTCCAGGGCTGTGCGCCGCCGGGCGGCGGAGACGGGAGAGGGGCGGGGATCGATCACTCGCTCATTGTCCCATCCGTGCATGGTGAAGAACCGTTCTCCCGCATGGTGAAGTACCCCCCTCGGGGGTCACCTGCGGCGGTGGCTGCCGTATCCGAGGTTGGTCGTGAGGTACGAGACGAATTCGCTGCTCTTCGCGGTCTTGTCGGCCCCCGACCGGTTCTCTCGCTGGAAGTTCTCGAACTGCTCCTGTAGCGATGCCCACAACGATTCGAGGCGCGCCGCGCTCGGAAAGACCTCTTCTCTGGCGGCGTTGTCCAGGGCCTCCGGCTTGCTGAACACGCGGCCCATGAGGTCGACCGCGCCGAGCATGGCGAGATGGAAGTGGAGATTCGTGTGCAAGGAGCGGGCGGCGGGATCCGACATCGACTGCAGGAACTCGTCCACTTGGCGCTGGGCTTTGGCCAGCCACAGGTAGACGGGAAGTTCCGTCTTCGCCGAGAAGACGCGCCGGTAGTCGGTGTCGGACTTCAGCAGGCTGGAGGGGCGGGCGCGGGCGTCGTCGGGCCGTCCCAACGCCATAGCCATCACGGACTGTGCCAGCAAGGGAATGCTGACGATGCGGTCGGTCGGCTTGCCTTGGTTCCGATAGAAGTTTTTGCGCCGGTCGTAGAACCAGTCGTGCTCCAGGAAGTACGACTCGATCTGCCGTTGGATGTCGTCAGTGGCCCGGAGAGAGGCGACCGGCACGCTCGTCTGCCGGTTGGTGGCGCGGATGACGGAGTCCCGCGCGGCTTGGTCCACGGTGACGAGGATGCGTACCTGCACGAGCCTGTCGAAGACGGGGTCGGTGGGCTCGGTCAGGTAGAGGTCGTGCAGCGTCTCGTGGAGCGTGTACGAGGTCTGGAGACCGTTGACTATCTGTACGTCGGAGAGGCTGAGCCGCTTTCCGACGGAGGTCGCTTGCGAGCACACGATGGTGATGCCGTTGTTGAGCCACCAGAACTCCGGCGCCCCAGGGTTCTGGAGGGAAGCCGTGATCTCCCGGTTCACCTCGACATTGCCCTGATAGTCACGGACGTTCCAGTCGAAGATGTGCGACTTGATCGCCCCGGTCTCGTCGCTGAGGAAGTCGAGGTATTCGCCCAGACCGACGAGCGCGATGTGGCTCGTGCCGTGGGTGATGCTCTCCCTATAGGGCAGTTCCAGGGTGTACGAGGGGAGGGTGCTGGCGCGCTGCCAGAGTTCCGCGGGGCCGAGGAACTCGACCTCACCCGTGGAGATGGCGAAAGCGTTGGAGAACTGCGTCTCCAGGATCTTGGCCTTTGCCTGAACCTTGGGGTGCACCTCGCTCGCCTCACCGCGCGTCACGTACGAGAACTTGATGAGGACGGTCGGGTGGCGCGTGAGGAGACGCGATAACGCGGTTCTGAAAAGTCTGAAGCGGGCGAGGAGATCGGCGGTGTACAGCACCCCGACGGTGCCCTCGTCGACCTCCATGTCCAACAGGTTCGCGCAGGTGGACGCCGCCTTGTCCAGGGCCGTTTCGGAGAACCCCGCGCTGGTCTTGGCCTGGATGAGCCAGAGCGTCAGCTGGCTTCCCTGCTCCACGTTCGAGACAGCGGAGTGCTGCTGGAAGATCTCGCTGTCCTCGTGCAGGAGCCGGCCGCCGAGGAAGACGTAGGCCCCGTCGATGCCGCCGTCGTTGGCGCCTCCGATCACGCCGGCCTCGATCTCCTCCTCGGAGAGGCCGAAGCCGTGCAGCGCGTGTTCACCGGCGAACCTCTCGAAGGCCGCGTCGAACGTAAGCGGGACAGCGCGGGCGTTGCGGCGCTCCTCGATCATCTGGTTGATCAGCACACGGTCGTTGGCGCTCATGGCTCCCGGCTCATCGGTGGAGGGGACGACGGATGGAAGGTCAGGCTAGGTCGAACTGCAGGCGCAGCAGGGCGAGATCGAGGCGGAGGGTGCGCCCGTCCGGCAGGGTTTCCAGGACCTGCACCCCGTCGTAGTTGAGCAGTTGGCGCAGGATCGCTGCGAAGCCGTCCGCCCGGGTCACCGGGTAGGACACGCGCTGCGCCAGCGCGGACACCGGCAGCGTGCCTCCGGCGTCGAGCAGGGCTCGGATCGCCAGTTCGACCTTGTCCATGGGCGGCTTGCGGGCGAGCAGGCCGGTCTGTCCCTGGAACGCCTCCGAAGCGAAGAGGGACGAGACGAGGGTGTCGTCGGGGCCGACAAATGCGGTGGTCACCAGTGCTCCCTCGCTGTCGGGTGCCGGAACCAACGCGACCTCGAACAACGAGTCGTGCGTACGGGCCACTTGGGCCTGCGCCTGGACCTGGGCCTTCGTCGGCTTCTGCCGCGCCTGCCGCTTCGCCGGGGCTGTCGGGGCGGGCGGAACACTGACTGCGGGAGGCATGGACCCGGTAGGCAGCCACCAGGCCGGTCGCTGATCCGCCAGCTCCCGCCAGACCGGAGGAGGCGTCGCTCCGAAGGGCAGGAAGGCCAGCACAGGAATCGTGAACTCGGCGAGGGACGCTCCGCCGTGGTATCCGGCCTTGCGAGCTGTGTACCGCGAGTCGGCGTCCCACAGCGCGGTGATCGATCCACCGGACTCCGGCGCGATGACCCGGGGCCCGTGCAGCGCGACCTCCGTCGGGCCCACCTCGCCGTCCGGTGTCCGGTGACGGGCGGACTGCGGCGAGCCGGTGTCCACCTTCACCCCGTGCCGGTCCACGACATGCCCGTGGTCGCTGGTGACGACCACGGCCATCCCCTGCGAGGCGGCGATCCGCAGCAGATCCGGAAGGCCCGGGATGTGCCCGGACTGCCAGGCGCCGTCCCCCAGCTTCTGCTCCTTGGCCAGTCGGTCGTCGATCGCGTTGAGGACGACGGCCACATGCGTGCGGCCGTCCATGAGTGCTTCGGTGAGCTCGGGCCCGAAGGTGTCTCCCGCGCTGTCGGCTCGCAGGCCGTCCTTGTGGAACACGGCCGCCCGCGCACCGTTCCAGAGCGGAAGTGTGGGAAAGAGCTGGGCTTCGTCCTTCTGCGTTCCCTGCGTCAGCCTGCCCGCGAACAGCGAAGTACGGGACACGGAGGTGAGGGTGGGCAGAGCTGCTGCCATCGCACGACGGAGTGGAGCACCTTCAGCGGCCACCGGGTCGAACTCGGCCCACGAGGCGCGCAGTTCCTCGCCCAGTTCGGTGGCGATGGCCGCACTCATCCCGTCCAGGACGATCAGCAGCACGCGCCGGTCGGGGGCCCCTCGGACCACAGGCTTCACCACCCGGTCCAGGAACGTCTCCACCGTCAGCATTCCGCCGGGATCAGTACCGGCAGCGGTCCAGGTCGCCAGGACACGTGCGAATTCACGGTCGATCTCATGGCGCCGCTCCCGCACGCGCACGGCCAGTGAGTCGTACGCGGTCCTCAGCCGGTCGTCGGAGTCCCCGCCCGCCTCGATGTGCTCAAGGGCGCGATCCACCCAAGCGGTCTCTTGGAGGTGCCGTTCTATGGCTCCGCCCACGTGAGACGCCTCGGCCTGCGGCTCGGTCGCCAGCCACCCGACGAGCCGCTGGGCCATGCGGGTCCGCTCGATCCGTGACTGAACCTCCGGCCCTTGTGCACGCCGGTGCTCACTCAAGGAAAGCACGGCGGCGTCGAGCGGACCCGGCTCACCGGCGGTCAGAGCCATTCCGACAGTCGTGAACCTGGCGTCCAGGCCTGCTGACAGGAGAGGACTGGCTCTGGCGGCGGCTTCCGCACCGAACTGGCGGACCAGCAGCGAGGCACGCTCCAGCACCGTGTCGCTGGTTCGTCGTGCCTCGCGGACCGACTCCGAGCCCGCAGCCGCGGAACGTTCCCTGGCGGCTGCGGCGAGCAGTGTGCCCACGTAGTCCTCCGAGGCCCGGCCGAAGGCGGTCGCCATGGCGTCGAGCTGCTCACCCTGCGCCGAAGGGCGCTCTCCGAACCAGCGCTCCGCGCGACCGCGCGCCGTGTAGACGGCGGCGTCCGGTTCGGCGTGGCACCACAGCGAGGCGCAGACGAGTCCGAAGGCCACCGCGTCCGGACCGTGTTCGGCCTCGACGAGGTCCAGAAGCGCCCGCCCCGCGAGTCCGGCGCGGTCGTCCTCACTCAGGAACCGCGCAAGGCCGCCGCGTTCGGGTCCGCGGAGGGCCAGGAAGTGCTCCGGACGGCCCTGAAGCAGGGACCAGCCAAGGAGCGCGTGGGTGTCGAGGCGGTCGGCGGACGTGGTGTGGTCCTGGCGGGCCGCCTCGTCCTCGTAACTGCCCAGTCTCAGGCGCCGCAGCGCGAGCGCTGACAGCGCGGTGCCGCGCGACAGGATGCCGCCTCCAAGACGGGGCCAGCCGCCCCTCGGCGGCGACGCGTCAAGGAGGGCCTCCGCGGCCCACTTGTCGTCCTTGAGCCGTTGGTCGACCTGATGGGCTCCGAACGCGTCCCGCACCACGTCCCAGCTGTCCACCGTGTCGATGCGCTTCTTGTGGGTGCGGGCCAGGATTCCGGGGTCGAGCTCGTTCGGTTCGCGGTCGGTCAGGACGACGAGTACGGCAGGGCCGGACGCCGCGTCCGCGTCTGTGTCCGCCAGGTGGCCGAGCAGCAGTTCGTGCACGGCGAGCGGGGAGGGCGCCGCCACTATCCGAGCCGAAAGGCCGTCGCCCCATATGTGTTCGGCGGGGCCGTCCCACTGCGGTGCGGAGCGCAGCAGCACGGCCCGGTGTCGGCCCTTGTCCTCGTCCGCCAAGGCGTCGGCCAGAGAACTCTGGGTCGACAGGTACTGGGTGATCGTTGCGAGGTTCAGCCGCACGGCCACCGTGCTGGTCGTCGCGGTGCTCATCGTTCGACGACCTGCCAGGTGATCTCGACCTCGATGCCGGGCTCGCGTGCGGCCAACTCCGCGATTTCGGCCTGAAGTTCGGCGGCCGCCCTGGAAGCGGTCGTCCGTCCGCCCCCGGAGCGCTTCACTTGTACCTGAGCGGACGCGCCTGTGCCCGATCTCTGTACGGGGATGGCCGGATGGCTCGTTCGGGTGTCGAGGCGTACGTCACCGGGGCGTGGCGCTGGGTCAGCAGGCGGCGGAGTCGGATTCGCAGTCGGCGTCGCACGGTTGCGCTTCACCAGCGCAAGGACCTCGCGCTGCGTCCTGGCCAGCGCCTCCTTCAGGTCGTTGGTCCGCTGGTCGCTCTGTGCCACGTTGCGCAGGGACTCCAGCAGCGCTTCTCCCTCCGGCCCCTCCGAGGTGGCGAGGTCGAGGGTGGTCCAGGACGCCGAGTCCAGAGCCTGTGCGACCGCACGAGCCTGCTTGACGGAGGTCCCGAACCGGTCCGCGCCGACTTGACCGAAGTCGAAGGTGGCCAGGGCCTCCACCGTCTTCCTTGCTCCGGCAGCGCCCTGACCGGCCGAGCGCGTGAGCTCCTCAAGCAGCTCGACGGCCCGCCGAGCGAGGGCGAGGCGCCCGCCTTCGACGGTTTCGTCGAGATGGAGGAAACCGGTGTGCCGTTCCAGCTGCGTCACCAGCTCGCGGGCCGACTCCAGGTGGGCGCTCGCCTGCTGGGCGATCTGCCGGGCGAGCTGGTTGACCATGCGGCCACGTCGCAGCGTGGGGGCAGGATCGCCGAAGACCGTGGAGAAGCGCTCGCGGGCGCCGGACCAGTCCTCCTCGGAGGGCAGCGGCTGGCTGCGCAGCGCGTCATGGTCCTTGATCTCGTTCAACTGGGGCGCCGGGTCGAGCGGCGTGCCCGCGCGGACCCACACCCGGTCGTCCATCTCGGCGAACGAGGCCACGATGAGGCGGGCGAGGAAGACCGGCAGACCGCGTGGTGTCGGCCGGTCCGTCCAGTCGGTGAGGGTGATCAGGCTGAGGTCTCCGGTCACGCCCTGCCCCCTGGCGAGCTGCCGGAAATGATCGGCCCAGTACTCCGACACCTCGAAGTACGCCTCCTTCTGCTGCCCGAGCCGCAGCGGGGCGGCTACTCGGCGCATCAGGTTCCGGTCGGCGGCGGGGACTTCGGCGCGTCCGTCGCGGGCCTCGGCGGCGGCTCGTACGTGCGTGAAGACCTTCTTGGCGTCAACAGGCTTGACGACGGTGCCGTTGCCCTCGGGGTCGAGATTCGGGTGGTCCGGGAACTGGCTCGCGAGCAGCTTGCCCGCGATGTGCCGGATGCCGTCCCGCAACGACTGGCCGAAGGACAGGGTCAGCCCTTCGACCTCGCGCAGCGACCGCAGATGGTCGCCGAAGCCGAGTTCCACATCGGTGGCCTTCTTGTCGGCGAGGCCGTACGCCTGCTTGAAGGCAGCTTTCACGCTCTTGAGCAGCGACTCGCGCTGGGTCTCCAGGAGTCCCTTCGCGCGGGCCCGGTTGTCGGGGCTCAGATGGCTCGCGTACTGGCCGTCGAACCGCTGGCTGTCGGACAGGGCCTTGTCGATGACGACGAGGCGGCGGAAGTCCGCGTACCGCTGGCTGGAGAGGTGAGTGGGTAACCAGGCGACGCTGCGGGACGGCTCGCCCTGCCGCTCACGCAGCCGTTCCATCCGGATGGCGTCGTCGCGTGGCCCGTACTCGCTGTCGTCGAAGGGGAGGTCGATCACGAGCCGCCAGTGCCCGTCCTGCTGAGGCATGAGGTCGTGGTCCGGCAGCTCGTCCGTATCGGCGACATTGCCGAACACCACCTCGACACTGCGCTCAGTGCCCCGCCAGGCGAAGTGCAGCTCGTTGATCAACTGGTCTTGCTCGACACAGAGTTCATCGACGAGGAGCCGTTTGGCGAGGGCCTCGCGGTTGCCGGGGTTGTCGTTGACGTTGGCGTTGGCGATCACCGAGTCGACGTCGACGCCCGACAGCTCGAGCCGGACACCCGGATTGGCCTCGGTTCCGGTCTCCTTGATCTCGGGGAAGCGGCCCGCCCACTCGGCCACCTTGTTCTTGAGGATGCCGTACTCGCGGCCCGGGATCGGGGCGGCCACCGAGCCGTAGTTGAGCGCGGACAAACGGCGGATGGTGAGATCGGACAAGGCCGGGACGCTCGGGGCGAGTGCCGAGAGCAGCAGCGTGCCCACGATGCGGTTGTCACCGGTGAACTGTTTGATGCGGGGGAGCAGCTCCGGATCGGTGATGCTGTCGGGCCGGTGGGCGTACTGCTCGATGACCTCCTCCGACACGTTGTGCGTGAGGAGGAGGTACGGCCGCAGCTTCGTCCGGTAGAGCTTGTCGGCGGCCTCGAAGACCACCTTGAGGCTGTCGGTGAACGGCTTGTCGCCGCCGGCTGTGATCAGCGGATATAAGTCGCCGACCGGGATCAGGTCGCCGAGCCGTAACTCGGCCCGGTGGTCGGCGAGCAGCTGTCCCATGAGCTTCATGCCGGTCCGGTTGCGCTGGAGCGCGGACGACACGTGTACGAGGGTGTCCATGAACGCCGGTGAGAAGGGGTACGTCAGCCGGAAGCTCTCCTCGTCCGCACCGACGCCGTCAGCACCGCGGTCGGATCCCAGGAGCGTGTCCCACACCTCCTGGCGGATCCTGCGGGTCTTCTCGAACTCGGCCTCGACGAGCGCGGCGGACTTGTCGTCCTTGGGCTTGAGCAGGCGGGCGTGCGCGACCTGGGGGAGGTTTCGGTCCTCCAGCGTGATCTTGTCGAACCGGCCCGAGGCCAGGTTGAGCGTGTCCTGGATGGACGCCTCGGCCGCCCCCGACACTTCCTCGCCGACCAGTTCGCGCAGGTCGCGCTGACGGGCGATGAACGAGATCACCGGCACGGCACGGCGGGCGTCGCCGCCCTCCACGAAGTTGGTGATCTTTCCGGCTTCCCGGGCCACGAACTTCTGGTCGTGGATGAGGGTCGCGAGCCACAGGATCAGCTCGTCCATGAAGAGGATAAGGCCGTCGTAACCGAGCGACTTGGCGTGCTCGGCGATCACGGACAGGCCGGCGTCGAGCGAGACGAACCCGTGCTCGTCCTCGACGGCGTTCTTCGCGAAGCCCGGCAGCAGATGCGTGCTCGCGTCCTGCACAAGGCGTGCCCGCAGCTCGGCGGGCGTCGACGGACTGACCAGGTTGAGTGCCTGGCCGCCCTCGTGGACCTCCTCGGCGGCGAGGGCGGTGTCGAGCAGTTGAGGCGTCCAGCCGAACGCCTCGCCCCACTCGTCCTCCTCGTCCCCGGCGCCGTCGCTGTCGTCCGCCGAGGTGAGGCCGCCGATCACCGCCTGGTCGCCCATGCGGGACCGCATCGCGCGAATGTCCTCGAACAGGGTGTCCGTCCGGTACACCTGCGGCGTCGGAGCCTCGGGGTGCAGCTTCTTGACGTGGCTCACGTACCCACCGAGGATCCGCTGCTCAAGCGCCTTCGCACCGAGCATGTGGTACGGCACGAGCAGGAATCGCTTCCCCTCCGTGCCGAGCCACTCGTGCTTGGTGAGCACCGGGTCGAGGTCCGTCCGCGCGCGGGCCGCCGGGGCCCCGCTGAGCAGTGCGTGGAGCACCGCCATGAAGTGCGACTTACCGGAACCGAACGACCCGTGGAGGTAGGCCGCCTTCGACGTGTGTCCGTCGAGCGCGGCCCGGATAAGACCGAGCGCCTCGTCGAAGTTCTCCAGCAGCCGTTCCGTGACCACGTAGTCCCGCAGCGCACGTTCGGCGCCTTCCGGGGCCGTCGCCTCCGAGAGCTGGAGGACGAAGTCGGACGTGGATATGGATTCCTTGATGTCGATGACATCGCGGAGTAAGAGCGGCTGTTGGGCCATGAACGATCACTCCCCCGACGAGCGGCTGCACAGGCTCATCCGATCGTAGGACGTATCGCTGTCAATCGATGCCCTCTTTTCGCATATGCCCGACTAGGCGAGGGCGGGCGCTTCCACCCTGGACGTCGGATGCACGAGCGAGCGCAGCTTGTCGCGCGTCTCCGGGTCGGTCGAGTAGATGACCGTGCCGACCATGCCCCGCGTCAGCAGCACCTTGTAGGTGTTGCGGATCAGCCGGCCGATATCGCTGTCCGGCGTCGCCTTCGTGAAGATCGGATCCTTGGACGCCGACCGGTCCACGACCCAGTGGTCCGTACGCCACACCAGGTCGGGGCCGATGATGACGCCCGACCAGTCGTACTCGAAGCCCTGCGCGGTGTAGACACAGCCGACCTGCCCGAAACCGTCCGGGTCGGTGGCCCACAGGGGCGCGGGCGGCGCACCGAGGAGGGATCGGTCGCCGTACACGTTCCAGGGCCGCGCCCACTCACCGATGACGACATCGGCGGGCAACTCGGTCATGCCCGGAGTGACCTTGGTGGTCCACTTCCAGCAGTAACCGGCCGACATCCGCGCCCCGTAGCCCTCCGCCCGGCGGGCGACGAGGAAATCCTCCAGCTCCTGCGGGCTCTCGGCGGTCCGCAGGTCCAGCTTGCCGTCCGGCTCCCACGGTCCGGGTGAGCCGCCCTCCAGGCCGAGCAGGTCGACGACCCACTTCTCGTACGCGTCACTGCCACCGCACCGGAACTGCCCGCCCAGCGCCACGACCGTGCACTCAAGACCCTGAGCGGCGGCGGCCCGCTGGATCTCCGCCTTGGTGCCCATCTCGCCGGGCCGCACCACCTGGTGCTGGTCGAGCAGGAACACCGGAACCCGGGCGGCGTCGATCAGCTCCGCCACCTGAGGTCGGCCTGTGCGCAGTTCAGCCTTCGTGTAGCGGTTGGCGGACGTCTTGCGCAGCCGGTGGGCCTCGTCGCAGATCAGCACGTCGAGGTCGTTGGGCTCGGCGTCCATGAAGCTGTTGAAGTACATGAACAGCTTCTGCACGTCGGGCTTCCGCGCCCCGGCGACCTTGCGCATGGTCTTGGTGAACGACGCGGACCCGGTGGCGTGCAGCGCGGTCACCCCACGCCGGTACAGCTCGCCGAGCAGCGACAGGGCGACCACACTCTTGCCGGAGCCGGGACCGCCGGTCACCACGACGACCTGCTTGTGGTTGGACTGCTTGGCCTTGCGGACGGCGGACATCACCTTCTCGTAGGCGACCCGCTGCTCGGCGATGAGGACGAACTGCTCCCGGTCGCGGATCTCGGCCGCCGCGAGGGCCATCAGCTGCTTCGACGGCCGGATCTTGCCGTCGAGCAGTACGTCAGCCGCCTCCGCACCAGGCTTTGCTGCGAGGCGCGAGCGCAGGAAGTCCAGGAAGGCCCCGCGCTGCTCGCCGGTGTACAGCCGGCCGTGCTGGTCCTCCTCGACGCCGCGCAGACCTGCGATGCGGGATTCAACGGCGTTGTGCAGGAACGCCACCCCCGCTACCGACTTCGGCATCCGCTCCAGCGCGCCGTTGAAGGACAGCAGGTACTCGCAGTAGCCCCGGACCTGTTCGATCGGGTTGAGTACGGCGGCCGGGTACGCGTCGATCCGGCACAGCAGCGGCTCGTCCTCCTCCGGGTAGGCGGCGCTCCACTGCTTCAGCTCGACCACGACGTACGACGGTTCGCCCGTGGCGGGGTGCACACCCGCCAGTACGGCGTCCGCGCGCTTGCTGGTGAGGGGCAGGCTGTACTCGATGAGCACCTCGACGTCGTCGAGCCCGGCCTCGACGAGGGCGTTGACGAGAGCGGGGAGACTGCGTTCCCATGACCGGATTTCCGACTGCCCGGCGCTGTGGCCGTGCAGATGACGGAAGTTCTCGGTCAGATGCAGCGCCAGTGACCCTTCGAGGATACGGGCGGCTACGGACGCCGCGGACTCACGGAACAGCAAGGCAATGCCCCCAGGCAGCACGAAGAAGACTCGTGCGGGTGGGGGCATGTCCTTCGTGGTCCGCCGCGCGATGTCGCGCGGCGGGTCAGGAAGCCCGTCGGGCCGCTGAGATTGGTTCTCGCCATCCTAGGTGAGGGTGTTGATCACGGGGAGGTGGTTGGTACGGAGTCGGCCATGAGGGGGTGGTGATGTCATCTGGGCTGTCTGCTACGGGCGTTCACCTCGGCGAGGAGGGCACTCAGCAGCTCGTCTTGCGTGAGGGTGCGGAGCCGGTCGGGGTCGGCGTCCCACTCCCGGCCACCGGCGAGCGGACGCAGTTGGATGTACGGGCCCTCGTAGCCCATGACCCGTCCGACGCGGTCGCGCCCGCTGTCGTGGACGGCCTCGCCGACGGTGGGTGCCCGGTCGGCGGCGTCCTCCGTCACCCGGTGATCCCCTTCGTGATCACGTCCGCGAGCATCAGGGCGATCGGGGCCGAGCACACGCCGAGGTGGACGAGGGCGTACTGCGCTTCGGCCTTACGGTCGTCCGCCCAGGGGGTGCGGATGTCCATCGCGGGGAGCTGGATGCCTGCTTGGGAGAGCGCGGTGGCGAGGGCGTCGCGGGCTTCTACGGCTTCCTGGACCTTGGGGGTGTGGGGAGCGGGCGGCGTGGGGTTCATGTGGGTCCTTGTTGATGCTTCTCGTCGGTGGTTCTCGGTGGGGTTCCGGTGCTGTTCCGCTGATTTCGTGACCCGACTGCCCTGCGCCAATTACGCTGTGTAGTCCGGTCGTGACGAGAATGCGCCCGGAGGTGGGCGGCCGGGTTGTGGGCGGGGTGGTGGTTCCTCGCCGCGCGGAGGTGGTTCCACACGTTCCACGTCGGTTACTCGTACGTCCCGGAGGGAGCGGTATGCCGCAACGACGCGTCATCACCGGCCGCAGTCAGGAACCCCGTCAGCGGTTCGCCGAGGAGTTGCGAAAACTGCGGGGCGAGAGCGGGGCGAGCCTGCGCGTGCTGGGCGAACGGCTGGGCTGGGACTGGTCGTTGTTCGGCAAGATGGAGAAGGGCGAGACGCTGGGCAGCCCGGAGGTCGTCCAGGCCCTTGATACGCACTACGGGACGCCGGGGCTGTTGCTGGCGCTGTGGGAGCTGGCTGCCGGGGACCATACGCAGTTCCGGGAGCGGTATCGGCGGTATATGGCGCTGGAGGCGGAGGCGGTGAGCCTTTGGCACTTTGCGGTGAGTGTGCTGCCGGGGTTGTTGCAGACGCCGGGGTACGCCCGAGAGGTGCTGGCAGCGGGTGGGCTTAAGGGCAAGGAGCTTGAGCAGCAGGTGGAGGCGCGGATGGGGCGGCGGGAGTTGTTGGCGGGGGAGGACGCGCCGCCGTTCCGGACCATCCTGTCGGAGGCGGCGTTGCGAATGCCGTTGCGGGATGTGGGGGAGTGGCGCGGGCAGTTGGAGTATCTGAGGGATGCGGCGGACCGAACCAACGTGACGGTTCACGTACTTCTGCAGAGCGCGGGCCTGCACGGTCTCGTGAGCGCCGATATGTGGTACCTGCTCCTTCCGGAGGGCAGAACCGTGGCGTATACCGAGAATGGGTACCAGGGCGAACTCATTGAGGAACCAGCCCCGGTTGTGCGTTTGCAGAAGACGTACGATGCGGTGCGTGACCTGGCGCTCACCCCGGCTGAGTCGCGCAAGTTCATCCTGCGGATTTTGGAGGAAGCAACGTGCGATCCATCGACCTGACTGCCGCCTCCTGGCGCAAGAGCAGTTACAGCAACCAGGACGGTGGGGCTTGCGTCGAGGTCTCTGACGACTTCGCCGCCGTCGTCCCGGTACGGGACAGCAAGGTTCCACACGGTCCGGTGCTCGTGTTCCCTGCCGCTGGCTGGGCTTCCTTCGTCTCGGCAATCAGCGGCGGGCAGTTGGACGACTGACCAGGCAAGACAACGGCCCCGCGATCTGCTCGGATCGCGGGGCCGTTGGCGTAGCTGGGGGACTACTTCTTGGCGGTGCGGCGCCCTCTGGTCACGGCGGCCGGTCGCCAGGCGCGCAGGTCGTCGTCGGTGAGGCCGTGCTTGCCCTGTTCCATTTGCCGGTCGCCCTCGAAGAACTTGGCGGGGGTCGGTGAGAAGAGCGGGTCGGGCTCGTTGTGCCACTGGTTCAGCCAGGGCTGGAGTTCGAGCAGCCCGGCGAGGAGTGGGGTGACCTCTTCGGTGGTCAGGCCCTCGTGGGTGGCGATGTACGTGTCGAGCGCGATGGCCTGCTCCCGGTGGTCCCAGCCGGCCCAGCCGTACAGGTCGGGGGTAGCGACGTTGGCCCGCGCGTACGAGATGAACCGCTCCTTGGGCACGTCCAGCTTGCCGCGCGCTCGCCAGTAGGAGGGCCGCAGGAAATCGGCAGAGGTGTACTTCGGCGGTACGGGGATGCGGTCCCGGATTTTCCGCTTGGCCGGCTCGTCGGGAGCGGCGTCTTCCTGCCGCTGAAGATCCCAGACGTGCTCCCAGTCGGCGCGCTTCTTGAGGGCGGCGGGCTTGTAGCGCAGGGAGGAGAGGAAGGGCACATGCTCGTCGGTCATCAATTCGGCGATGACGGAGTGCAGGTCCTTGCGGGGGGCATAGATCTTGGTGACGGAGACGAAGTCCTCATCGCGGGAGAGGTTGTCGGTGAGGCGGGACAGCGTGACGAGGGCGGGCATCCCGTTCTCGTCGAACCAGTGCGCACGATCCTCGATCCGGTCGAGCAACCAGATACGCAGCGCCTTTTCCTGAAGCGTGTCCCACCCTTCGGTGGCCCAACGTCGTTTGTACTCGGGCCGTTCGACCATGCCGATAGCGCGGGACGACTCGATGGCATCGATCCGCTTCTGGACAACCTCGCGGTAGGCGGCAGGCCAGTGAGTGGGAACCTCAGTGATTGGCGTGGACCCATGCCGCTTGAACCATTCGCCACTGGCTTCGCCTGCGGCGACCTGACGGGCGAGGAGGATCTCGAAAGCGCGCTCTCCGAGGCCGAGGTCGGGAAGGTTAGGGGATTCGGGGTCCTTGGACACACGCAGGTCCTCGGGGTAGAGGTTGTAGAGCGAGTAGACCTGCCAGTCCAACTCCTCGTGGAGAGCGATCATCCGGGCACGGGTTGAGAGCCACATGTGGTGTCCCTCGCGGAGGGTGTGGATCGTGGGGGGCGCCTCGGAAGGAACAGCGGAGGGGCTTGCGTAGCTGAAGTTTTTAGCAAGATTGTCTAGAGTGGCGGCAAGGAGGATACGAGATGTTGAGGGAAGAGGGAATCTCTCGACATTGGTTCCATTGAACTGGTAGCGGTTTTCCCACTCTTGGTCCTGGAACCCTCGCCCCAGTCCGCTTCCTCCCTTATTGTGACATGCCATCTTCAGCCAGAAACAGGCAGTTGAGCTGCTCAACAGGCCTAGCGCGGTGGCGTAATCGCTACGCTCGGCGGGAGGCGTCAACTTGATCAAGGGGGATGTTTGGTTGAAAACTCCTTCCCCTTCAAATATGGCAAAATGGTTATGTGTCGCAACCTCCGCGAAGACAATGGAGCTCGGATTTTGCAATTTTGCCTTGTATAGCTCGCGAAACTCGTACCATTTAAGCCCAGGGATGGTGTCGATTTCAACACCAAAGCGCCTGCGCTTCTGTAAGATCCTGCGATACGGCCAGAGCGAAGAGATGTTTCCGGGTATTTCTTCTTCTGGGAGTCTTTCTAGGTTGGAGCCATAAGGCCAATTGCAGATCATTGATGAGTTGACCATGAGGTCTCGAACTGTCGAACCTGTGGCCACAGGAAGTGACCTGTTCAGGCGCAGACGGCGGGCGGTTTGCGCATCAGGTAAGAAAAATGCGTTGTCCTCGCCGCTGATCGCTGCTGCGCCGATGCCGAGCGCAAGTGAATCCTTCAGTGGAGCCTGTTGGGCTAGAGCGATCTGTTCGATCATCTCTAGCCCCCCAGCAGTCAGGACCCATGGGTGCTTGGCGAAGTACTGTTGGCGATCTAAGTCATCTACAGAGACCCACAAGCTTGCTGATCCGGGGTCTTCGATCTGTTTAACGATAGCATTCCAGACAAGCCCATTGGCAGGCTCATCCGGCACTGAAGGCTCACTTTGGATGCTACGCACCGTTCGAATTGATGTTGAACGCTTTGGGCCTGACCGTCGCTTTCCAACCAGGATCACCGTCGGGGTCCCGTGTCCTGGGATGTATGCCCCGGACGTGTCAATAACCTCAGTTAATTCAATGTTATGTGCGAAATATTCTTCAATCAGCTTGCCGCCGAACTCGCGCTTCATGAACGAGTTGGCTGTGATTTGACCTACGATTCCGTATCCGAAACCGTCTGTATCACCTTGCTTTGCGAGCTCGAAGAATCGCTGCGTGAATGGGATTGAAAGTGCGTACTCGCGGTTGCATGCGGAGTACAGTTCCCGATAAAGTTGATTGAGTTTCTTATCTTGTACGGTAATGTACGGGGGATTACCGACTACCACATGGTAGCGCCCCTGCTGCAGAATTTCAGGGTGGTCGTGTACGTCTTCCGTCGTATAGGTAAATGCGGCTAGTGGGTCACCCTCGATGTCGCCGCCCTCATCCTCGCTTAAGGTAAGTGGTAACTCCAATTGTTGAGCTTTGATAAGAGAGTCGCCTACCGCAAGGTGAATTGGCCATTCGTGCTCAGCGGCTTCCCTCAGTGTGCGCACTCCGCTTGCAGCCATTGCTGCCACTAACAACCGGAACCGCGCTATAGCCACCGCGAAGGGATATAAGTCCACCCCGTGCACGGAGTTCAGCGACTCCTTCACCCGCTCGTGCACGTCCTTGCCGGGCCGACCCTCCGCCCACAGCCGTACCAGCCGCTGAAACGCTGCCAGCACAAAGTGCCCCGAGCCACACGTGGGGTCGATCACCCTCAGACCCTCGTACCCGAAGTCCCGGACCGCCGGATTCATTGTCCGGTCGAGGATGAACTCCGTCACGAATTCGGGTGTTTGAAGCAGCGCGTATGTTTTCCGCGCAGACCCATCCAGGTCCTGATAGAGGTCACCCAGGAACCGTGTGTCCCACCCTCGCGTCCCGTCCGCGTCCCTCTTCAGCGGGTCCGTGAAATCGTGGACGAGGGCGCCGTCCGCATCCCGCTGACGCCAGAACTCCACCAATTCTCGCGCGCCGTCGTGCGACAACGGAATCTGGAACAGGGGGTTGTGCCGCCGGTCGAATAGCAGTCGACCCGCCTGCCCCGCCCCCAGCTCCGCGAACGCATGCTCCAGCCAGCCCCGGTACGTCGGGTCCTCCGACTCCGAGACGTACTCTTCGAACCGTGCCAGCGCCAGATCCCGCCGATCGGCCTCCGGCGCCGTCAGATACGGCTCGGGAATCAGCCCATTGTCCTCGACGAACCGGACGAAGACCGCGCCCAGTACCCATGCCACCGCGACCTGCGTGACCCGATCGTCCAACCAGGAGTTCCAGGTTGCCGCAGTGCGGCCCAGCTTGCGCGCGCGTTCGTATTCGGAGCGCAACCTCTCGCCCTCCGCCACCACTCCGACCTGCTTGCCAAGGTCAGCCTCGACTGCCGTGACCTGCTGCTTCAGGTCATTCAGCAGGGCCCTGCGGTCGATCACTCGCCGCCCCCTTCTTACCGTTCGTGCCTAAGACACTCACGTTCGTCAGGCTGGACAGGTACTCCTTCCTGACCCACGAGTCCGGCAGGTCGATCCATTCCCCCAGGCCGGCCTGGTACGCCACCGCCGTGTGCCCAAGCTTCGGCTCCCGCCCCGGGTCCGCCTGTGGCACCAGCAGCCACAGCCCGCGCCCACCCTGCCGAGCCGCCTCCGCGAGCCGGTCCAGGATGCCCATGCCGTCGTACCGGGCGAACACGGCCGCCTCGGTCAGGAGAACCGGGCCCGAGCCGGCCCCAAGGTCCAACAGCTCCCGTACCTGCGGTTCCACCGCGCCCCACGCGGTCCGCGCGTACTCGCCGAACTTGAGCGCACCCCGCGAGCCCGGCTCGGCCACGTCCGCCTTCAGGAGCGTTTCCCACGTCGGCTTCGTGCCCGGAGGGACAAGCGCGTGCATCGACGACAGGAAGAGTTCGGTCACGGAGACCGGCTGCGCCCCGATGCGATGGCCCGCCAGCCTCCGTACCGCCTCGACCGTCCGCGCATGATGCACCGTCAGGACCCGGTAGCCGTCCCGCCGGGCCGACGCGAGGAGTCGCTCGTCCGCGCGCACCCCGCCCGCGACCAGCGGATCGTCGGAGTAGCGCGTCACCGCACCGGCCTCCGTCGACTGCCGCCAGTCCGCGACCGTCAGATAGGTGGACGCACTGTCCATCCGCGTCGGCAGATAGCGGGGCGTCCTCGTGTCCTCGCGCGTCGAGAGGGTGAGGTCGAAACCGGCGTCGCGCAATGCCTTGGTCAGCGGGCCGCCGGTCGGCAGCTCGTGTGTGCTCGTGCCCCGGCTGTCCTTGATGACCAGCTCGGGGAAGCGGGCCCGTACCCGCTCGTTGACGTCCTCGCCCGTCAGGCCGGGCTGCCGGGATTCGGGTACGCCTGCGATCAGCCGTACTAGACCGGCCTGGGTCAGGCGCAGGGCCCGTACCAAGGGCAGGTCGCGCGGATAGATCTCCAGGCGGGGCGTGGCCGCCGCGTTCACGGACGCGGCGGCGGCCAGTTCGACCAGGCGCCGTTCGTCCCAGTCCACGACACCGGGCGGTGGGGTGAGTGCGCCCAGCTCGCTCAGGACCGTCGTGGCCGTCGGCAACGTATCCAGACGGGTCAGGCGGTCGGCTGTCTTGCCCAGGCGGGTCGCGTAGTCGAGGAGGCCCGGAGCCGTCGGGGTGTCCGGGGCGTCACCTTCCCGCACGTCCAGCGCGAGCAGGCCCGCTGCTAGTACGTCCTCCGTCGCCCTGCGGTTGGCTTGGTGCTGGAACTCCGCCTCTTCCGGCTGGAGTTGCTCCACTTCCACGACCGCCCGAACCGCCGCCAGAGCCAGCGCCCGGCGCTGCTCGCGCCCCGGCAACTGCGTACCGCGTCGCACGGCGAGGGCATCGGCGATCTCCACGGCGGGGGCGACCCGGCCGAGGCCCACCAGCAGGCCGACGATCTCGTCCCGCAGAGCCTGGACCGCAGGGTGCTTCTTCCAGCGCTTTCTCTCCTCCTTCAGCATCTGCGGGATGCGCCCGGCGGACAGGCCGAGCGCTTCCGCGACGTCCTTCTGCTTGGGCCAGACGCCGATGCCGGGCAGCTCTCCGCGCTCGTCGGGCAGCCGCAGCAACAGCCGTACCATCTCGACCTTGTTGCTGTTGGAGCGGTTGTTGTTCAGCTCGGGAACGAAGAGGGTGGCGAGGGTGTCCAGGCTCACCGAACGAAGGACGGAATCCGTCAGCCGCGACGCTCCCTCACCCAGAACCGTGGCTCCGGCCACCGCCGACCCGGTGGCGGTGAGCTGGGCGAGCTCCTCCTTCGCCTCCGCGCGGCCCTTGGGGGTGAGCGGCGAGAGCGAGGCCTCGCGCAGCAGCTTGCCCCACTGGCGCTGGCGTCGCTGAACCTCGGTGCGGGTCTTGGTGCCCAGGCCCGGTGCGTTGAGGAGCTTGCTGCGGCTGTAGTCGAGAAGGCCGCCGACGGTTGTGATCCCGAGGCCGTAGAGGAAGGACTCCGCGGCCGGGGTGAGACCGGCCGCGGACAGGTGCGTGTCGCGGGTGACCGCCGCCGCCAGACGCTCACGCTGTTCGTCCGCGGTGAGCGGCTCGGCGTCCGCGATCGCCGTGGACCGCTCACCGGCAGCGGTCTCCTGTGGTGCGGGCTCGGGGTGGCGGGAACGGTGGCTGGACGGCACCGTCTGTGTGGCGTCCAGGAAGATCTTCCGCCAGGCGTCCCGCATCGGCTTCAGCTCGGCGAAGCGCTTCGCCGCGTCCCGGTGGAGGGCCTTGCGGAAGAAGGCGACCAGACTGTCCCTTACAGCGGGCTCGAAGGCGTCGGCCTGGACGGTCGGGTACGGGAATTCCTTCGCGTCCGTCATCCTCGGCGGGAGCGAGCCGTCGCCCCACTTCGGTAATTCGCCCGAGGCCATCTGGTGGAGGGTGACGGCTATCGCGTACCGCTCGGCGTGCGAGTCGTACGCGGTGCGGGTCAGGCTGCCGATGAACGGGTCGAGGTAACCGTCCGTGCCGGCCTCGTAGTCCTTGGCCGGGTAGCCCGCCAGGGAGAAGTCGATGAGGACCAGTTCGCGGGTGCGGTTGGGACGGATGCGTATAGCGATGTTGTCCGGCTTGATGTCGCGGTGCCAGACGCTCTCGCCCTCCAAGAAGTCCACGGCACCGAAGAGATAGTCGCCGTAGGCCTCCAACTGGTCCATTTTCAGGCGGCCGTGCTCGCGCAGCTGGCGTGCGACGGTCTCCTCGCGGCGGCGGGTGCGCGTGTTGGTGCCGGCGCCGGTGCTGGAATCGGAGGGCTCGGCGTCCGGCTCAGTGGCCTCGCGCTCGTCGCCCACGTACTCCAGGGCGAGGACGGTACGCGAGCCGATGTGCAGGGGTTCCGGCTCGACGAGCCGGATCACGCGAGAGTCGGGGCGCAGCCGGTTCATCACCTCGGCCTCGTGAAGCAGGACTTGGCCCCTGCTGTCCGAGAGAGCCACCTTCAGGACGGCCAGCGGGCGGGTCTTGCGCGCTTCGGCCTCCAGGTCGCGGACGAGGAAGGCCCGGCTGGTGGAACCGGTTCCGAGGCGGCGTCGGACTTCCCAGCGCCCGCCGAGCACATCTCCGGCCACCGCTTCGAGGGGGTCCTTCTCGGGGTGCTCGGCCGGTTCGGGATCGGGTGCCGAGGCCGGGGCGGTCAGGCCGTCCTCGACGATCTCCAGCATCTCCAGGAACTCGTCGACCGAGGAGAGACGTTGACCGGGCCGGTAGGCGGTCGCCGCCTGCACCAGGAAGTCGATGTCCTCGGAGAGATCGTCGACCAACGAACTGGGGCGCAGACCCTCGCCCGCCTCAAGACGGGCCAGCAGCTCGGCCTGGCTCGCGGCCGGGGCCCGGCCCGTGACCAGGAGGTACGTGAGGACGCCGAGGCCGTACACGTCCAGGTAGACCGGGTCGGCCTTGAGGGCGGTCAACTCCGGGGCGAAATAGGGATCGGAGCCCTCCGCCAGGTGCATCGCCGATAACGCGGTCGGTGCGAAGCGGGTCGCTCCCTGCCCGCTGTCGCCGTCCGTGCCGGATGCGCGCTGGGTGGCGATCTGCCAGTCCGATATCTCCAGGCGGGGGGTGAGCCAGGCGGCGTCCTCCCCGACCGCCCGACCGCGACGGCCCCGGTCGCGGGGAATCACGTGAACGGCGCGGGCGGCCAGCGCACGGTGGTGGATGCGGGCGGAGTGCGCGGAACGTATCGTCTCGGCGAGCTGGCGGACCAGTGCCATGCGGCCGAGGATGTCGAGACCCTTGCCGTGCTGGAGCAGGTACTCGTCCAGGCGCAGCGTGCGCGGGTCGTAGTCGAAGATCAGGGAGGGGCCAGCCGAGTGCCCGGACGGGTAGTACTGCTTGAGCTGGACCACGCCCGGGTGCTTGAAGCGCTGCAGCACGGCCGCTTCGCGGCGGGCCGCGTTCTCCACCGACCGCCTCAGCGAGGCGTCCGATCCGCGCTCGCTGAGGTAGACGCGGACCCGGGCCACTTCGGGCAGCTCACTGTGACTCGCCTTGTAGTCGGTCCAAGTCGGCCCTGAATCAAAAGACTTGCGGTCCAGTTGATACGGGCCGACCTTGTACTCGGCGTCACTGCGCCGGATGCCGATCCGTTCGAGCTTGGTCTTGATCTCACGGGACTCGACGGCGTTGATGCGTCGCCGCTCGTCGCGCGGCGGCTGCTTCAGCATCGTGACCAGCTCGTCGACCGTGTGGACGCCGTTCTGATCGTGGGCGGGCAGGCGGACGCGTAACCCGCCGTCGGTGAAGCAGACGGCCTCGCCGACCCACACCCGCCTGCCGTTCTGGCCGAGCAGCGAGGCCAGTTCCTTCGCCTTCTTGTTGACGAGGTGGAGCGGGTTGCCGTGCGGGCGGCGATGGCCACCGGGGGTCGTCTGCACCCAGGTGCCGTTCTCGCTGGTCACGGAGCCGTGCCAGTCCTTGAGCTCGATCATGTAGACACCGCCTGGCGCGACGACGAGGAGGTCGACCTCGCGGACGTGTCCGGTGTGGGCGGTGAAGGTGAAGTTCGACCACGCGCGCCAGGGATCGGCGTCCGCCAGCCTCTCCCGGATGGCTTCCAGGCCACGGTGTTCATGGTCGAACTCCGACTCGGTGACCGTGGTCCACCGACCTTGCCGCATGCGCTGTCCCCGCCCCTTGAATCTGTCCCCAGCCACTGTCCGTTGGTGTGTCTACATGCCGTTCCACCACGTCACGGATTCAAGGAATCCTAGCCGTGGCCGACAGCGGCGGGTAAGGCGTGCGTGGATCCGCAACTGTCGATGCTGGGGGGCGCGCGCAAGGGACACGCGCGGAAATGGGCGGCGCCGATACTCCCACGCGCCCCCATTTCGGCCAGCTCGGCCGAAGAAGTACTGGTCGGGGTGGATGGCTTTCCCGAATACTCATGAGGCATAGGCGGGGGACGGGGGATCTGATGCTGCTCGCCATGGCATTACTGGTGATCGGTGGTATCGCGCTGGTGTCGCGGTGTGGCGGTCCGACGGCACTCCACCGGCCGTGCCGTCGTAGACGCAGAGGGTTGTTCGCGCGCTGCCGCGACCACACCTTCACCTTGGTCACGATCACCGATCTGGCGGGCCTCGCGCTGTTCGGGCTGGCCGGTGGCATGTTTGCGCTCTTCGGCCCGGCCGTCTGATGCGGCGTAGGCGGAGCCAAGGAGGCTGGGAGGCAATTCCCTGGTGGGCGTGGGGGATAGGGGGCCTGGCCGGAATCAGCGGTCTGTGGCAGACGGCCGCGCAGTGGCCGGTGCGGACGGGCATTGTGCTGGCCGCCGCGGCAGTGGGATTGGGGTTGAAGCCGGGGAGGCTGGCCCTACGGAGGTGGAGTGGGCGCTCGGCGCTTCCTGCGGGGCCCGTGCGATATTCGCTGGCGCATCTCGATGCCCTGGATCCCCGGGAGTTCGAGCTGGCGGTCTGTTCTCTGCTGAGTCGGGACGGACTGGCCGCGGAGCACGTGGGCAGAGCCGGGGACAAGGGCGCCGACGTACTCGTAGTCGACCGTTCGCGACGACGGGTCGTCGTGCAGTGCAAGCGGCTGCGGCCGGACCGCAGGGTCGGGGACCAGGACGTACAGCGAGTCAACGGCACGTACCGCCACGACCACGGTGCTCACTTCGCGGTGATCGTCACCACCGGAGGATTTACGGCAGCCGCGAGGGCCAGCGGTCCACGCTATGGGATCCACCTGGTGGACCGGGACGCGCTGGAGAGGTGGGCGGACATGGGCGAGTCGCTGTACAGAATCCTGCGGATCGCGGACGTGGACGCACCACAAAGGCGCTGGACGACCGCCGCATGGCGGCGGGAAAGATCACGTGACTGACGGGGTGTCAGGGGCGCGGGTAACCCTGGGCGCAAGTAAGCGAGTTGGCGATATGAGGGAGAACATGTCCGACGAGATCGAGTCCGCGCAGATCCAGGTTTTCGGTGCCGACCCGCGGCATGCGGAGCTAGAAGCGCGAGAACTCCGCGATGTTCTGCGCCGGCTGAACGGAGCCCAGGTGCGCTTCGCCCCTTCTGAAGGGCAGGGAAAGGCGGAGAGTGCGAAGGGGGCGGAACTGCTGACCCCGGAGGTCGTGCTCATCCTCACCACGGGCACCTTCGCGCTGGCGCGAACTGCCATCAAGGCGTGGGTCGACGTACGTAAGAGCCGCAAGGTGCGTGTCGTGCACTCCGACGGCACGGTCACGGAGTTCCAGGGCGGAGTGTCCGGGCGTGAGGTGAAGGCGCTGCGGGACGGCCAGGACGGACGGGGCGCCGGGCCGGGCGTCGCCGGACCGGGAGACGAGCGATGAGCCGTCAGCACGCCTTGCTCGTGGGCACCGCTGTCTACGAGGACGCGCAATTCTCCGCTCTGCCGTCCGTACGCGCGGATGTTCACTACTTGAGCCAGATCCTGGAGATGCCTGCGGTCGGCAGGTACGAGAAATGTGTACGGGTCGAGGACTCGTCGAAGGCGGCTATCAAGCAGGCCGTCGAAGAGTTCCTCAGGGGCCGTGAGCCGGACGAACTGGTCGTGCTCTATCTCAGCGGCCATGGCGCGTACGACCGTGAGGACGGTCAGCTCTACTACGTCACCACGGACACCGAGGCTGACCGGCTCCAGCAGACAGCACTCGAAGCCTCTTACGTTACCGACCAGTTGGAGAAATGCGCCGCGCGGCGCAAGGTCCTGCTGCTCGACTGCTGTTTCAGCGGCAGCGCAGTGCAGGGCTTTCGCAGCAAGGGGGCCGCTCACTCGGGCACGGCACCGGTGGTCGAGGCCAGCGGTGTGTACGTCATCACCGCGTCGCAGCACTGGGAACAGGCCTTCACCACCGATGCGGACCAGCCCTCGCAGTTCACCAAAGCGATGGTCGAAGGTCTGCACTCGGGACAAGCGGACCTGGACGGTGACGGGAGGGTCTCGGCCAACGACCTGTTCCGGTACATCAGCCGTGACCTGCGTAAAGCACCTGACGGACGCAGGCAGACACCGACGCAGTCCAGTCTGCAGGTGACCGGCGACATCTATCTCGCCACTGCCTCCACCGGCCGTCAGATCCCCGCCCTCAAGCCGTTGCCCGCCGGTCTCACCGCAGTTTCCGACGGAGCGGGAGGCGTCACACCGGCACCGGTCAAGGCTGCCGAGGCAGCCCACGACGACTCTTCCTTCACCGACGCCGACTGGAGCCGGCTACTGGCGTACTACCAGCACTGCCTGGAGGCGGAGAACTCCACCGGCGAACTCCTGCCGCTGGTGGGCAGCGACCCTCCACGCGCGGTCTGGCCCGCTGGGGAGGAAGTTCTGCTCTCCGGTACGGAATCCGCGGTACACGCGCCGGAACGCGTCGTGGACCTTGCCGAGCGTGCGCAGAAGGACAGTGCGGACCTGTGGTACGGGTACCCCGCCGCTGTTCTCTACGACGGCAAACGGCAGATGTGCGCGCCGCTTGCCATGCGTCAGATCGAGGTCGAACGCGATCCGCAGGGACGCAGCGTGGTGACACCCACAGGGCCGATCGTCCTGCATCCCCAACTTGTTCTCGACCGGTTGGGCAAGGACGAAGGAAGGGAACTGCTCGCCGCCTACCAGCCCAACTGGCGTCCGGGGTTCCGGGAAGACATGGTCCGTGACCTGCGGAGTCTGCTGCAGGAACTGGGGCTGCCCGATACAGAGCACCTCGATCCCGGATCCCTCGGCGACGGCAGCTCGCTCTACGCCGCGCACGAGGGCGCCCGCAACGTGGCGATCGTTTTCGCCGCACGGTCGGACTCGGCGGCCACTGCACAGCTGATGAAGGACTACAAAACGCTGCAGAAGAGCGTCGGGCAGTTCCCGGACACCGCGCTCGGGGCGCTCACCGCGAGAGCGAACCAGGCGGTGGACGAGAGCGCTGAGCAGGAGGTGCAGGTCGTCGCACCGCTGGAACTGAACGAAGGACAGGAAGAGGTCATCCGGGCGGCGATGGTCCGCCCGCTCACCGTCGCCACCGGACCGCCTGGCACCGGGAAGAGCCAGCTCATCGTCAATGCGGTTGCCACGGCCAGAGCGGCCGGCCAGACCGTGCTCGTCGCCTCCACCAACAACAAAGCGGTGGACGAGGTGTGGGAGCGCTGCGAAGCCCTGGCTCCGGGTCTTCTGGTACGTACGGGCAACCAGACAGCTGTCGATGAAGAGCTGCGGACGTTGGAGAAGCTGACCCGCAGCGTGCAGCCCCACCAGTCGTCCCAGATGCACCGGGGTGAACTGCGGAACCATCTTCGCGAGCAGAAGGCGCTGCGCCGACAACTCTCGGAGGCCGCCGCCCGGGAGCGGGAGCTCGCTGACCTCGGACGGCTCCGCTTCGCCTACGCCGAACAACACCATGGCGACCCCGAGACGCTCGCTACGGCTCTGGGCGACGATGTCTCCCTCGGCAGGTGGCTGCGCCGGGCTCGCACGGCAGCGCGCCTCGGGATGCTCGGTGGGTGGCTGCGAAGGCGGTGTCTGCGCGGTCTCGCCCCGCTGTCCGCACAGACCGCAGAGCGTCGGGAGTTCGACGGTCTGGTGTGTTTCGCGAAAGCGGAGGCCGCTTGGCGGCAGACGGGCGCCGAAGCTGCTGCGGCCGCGGACGACACCCAGCTCCTGACGACGCTTCGTGAGACCGATCGGCGGGTTCGGGAGACGGCGGCGGCACTCCTGCAGACTTCGGTGGCAGAGCAGGCCACGACCGCCCGCGCGGCCATCCACGACCGCATCGAAGCCGTGAAGTCACGGTCGCCGCGCCAATGGTCGTCCTTGGAGCGCATCCTGCCGCAGGTGTCGGGCTGGGCCGTCACCGCGAGGTCCCCACGGCGATTCCGGGACCGCGCCGGCCTCTTCGACCTGGTCATTGTCGATGAGGCGAGCCAGTGCTCCACGCCGGACGTGCTCCCTCTGCTCTTTCGCGCACGTCGGGCCCTCGTGATCGGCGACCCCATGCAGTTGCAGCACATCACCACCCTTCAGCCCCGGCAGGAGGCCGAGGCACACCGTGGGGCGGGGCTACGGGCCAGTTGGCTCGACGAGCACCGGCTCGAGCACCGTCGATACTCCTCGTTCCATGCGGCCGCCCATGCGGCGGGCCAGACCCTGCTGCTGGACGAGCACTTCCGCTGCCACCCGGACATCGTCGGCATCTCCAACCGGCATTGTTACGGCGACCGGCTGACCGTCCTCACCGAGCCTCGGTCGTTGCGGCGCCTCGAAGGGGTCGACGCGGTGCAGTGGCTCGATGTGCAGGGGACGGCGCGCAGAGGCGGCAGCGGGTCCTGGATGAACCAGGAGGAGGCGGATCGCGTTCATATGTCGGTGGAGCGGTTGCTGAGGCGGCTTCCTCAAGGCTCGACGGTAGGAGTCGTCACCCCGTTCCGCGCCCAGAAAGACTTGATCGCCAAGCGCTGGGAGCACGAGCCGCGCGTGCGGGTCGGTACGGTGCACACGTTCCAGGGAGGGCAGCAGGACGTGATTCTGCTGTCACTGGTCGCGGGCGAAAGAATGCGCCCCAGTGCGGTCAGCTGGCTGTGCCGCGAGGTCAACCTGTGGAACGTGGCCATCACTCGTGCTCGTTCGCATCTCATCGTGTTCGGGGGCCGTGACTTCTGGTCGGTGCGTGCGGGGATGCCGCGCGCATTGCTGGACGCCGCTGAGGCCAAAGCTGCACAGGTCTCGCCCGGCGCGGAGTCCGGACAGGCCGACGAGCTTGTCGGCGACCGGCTTCAACACCTCCTGACGGGCAAGATCTCCGGAGTCCAGCTCGACCGGAACATCACGGCCGATGGCTATCCCTACGACTTCGACGTCCGCCGGGGTACGGACGCGGCCCAGGTCCGGCTGGACCACGGGGCGCCCGCCGACATGGAGGGAGCACGCCACCTGAGACTCGCCCTCAGTCACGCGGCCCTGCTGCCGAACGGCGTACGACTGCCCGCCTGGCACGTGTGGGCCGGCCGAGCGGAACGGGTGATGGATCGGCTCGGCGGCCAATGAGGTCGAAGCGCGGAATTTCGTAGAGATCAACCTGAATATGCCCGCCACCAATTCCTGCACACTACAGTGGAGTTGGGGGAACTCACTGACTTGACCTGCGCGACGGCGGCCCGCCACCGGCCCGTCAGCATGTCGTCCGAGCCTCTCCGACGACCGCCTTCTTCGCAGCCCGCCAGGAGCTCAATGTGCCGTACACGGCAGAGATCAGCCGCAGCAACCCGACGAGCATCATCTTCCTGATCGATCAGTCGACCTCTATGAGCGATCCCATTGGCGGTGAAGTTCCCCAGCAGAAGGCTGATGTCGTCGCCGACGCCATCAACCGGCTACTCACCGAACTCTCGGTCAAGTGCGCAAAAGAGGAAGGCGTACGCGACTACTTCCACGTCGCGGTAATCGGCTACGGCGCCACCGTGGGCTCAGCGTTCGCGGGGTCGCTGGCGGGCCGCGACATCGTCCCCCTCAGCGAGGTGGCGGACAACCCGGCCCGCGTCGACGAGCGAAGCAAGAAAGTGCCTGACGGTGCCGGCGGCCTGGTGGAAACGGCGGTCAGCTTTCCGCTGTGGATGGACCCGATCGCCCACGGCGGAACTCCCATGAACCGCGCGCTCCAATACGCCGAGAGCCTTGTCGCCGGGTGGACCGAGCGCTTCCCGGCCAGTTTCCCGCCCATCGTCATCAACCTGACGGACGGGGAGTCCACCGACGGCGACCCCACCGCGGCTGCCGAGGCCGTCACCTCGCACGCCACCGCCGACGGAGCGGCGCTGCTGTTCAACCTGCACGTGTCCGCTGCGGGCGGCACCCCCACTGCCTTCCCGGACACGGACAGTGGTCTCCCCGACAGCTACGCCCGGACCTTGTTCGCCATGTCGAGCCCGCTGCCCAGCCACATGCGTTCGTACGCAGCCTCACAGGGGCAGCGGGTCAGCGAGACCACCCGGGGATTCGTCTACAACGCGGACATCACCACCGTCGTGCAGTTCCTCGACATCGGCACTCGGGCCACTGAACTGCGGTGACGACTTCCACATCATGCGTGTACGTCACGCAGTTCGTGGCTCCCAAGCACGGAAGTACGGACGCGGAATGCGAAGACGCTGTCGCCGTGATTCCCGGCCGCCCGCACGACGACGAGCTGCAGGAGCCGCTCACAGCGGGTGTCTGCGACGGTGCGACGGAGAGTGCACTGGCCAAGGACTGGGCCAGGCTGCTGTCCCGTGCGGCGGCCGAGTGTGCCATGGAACGGCCGGACCTGTTGGGAGGTGGCGCCGCCTTCGAGGACTTCGCATCGTCGGCTGTCTCCCAGTGGGAGCCCTGGCTCGGGCAGTACACACAGGCGCGCCACGACGAAGGGCGCCCACTGAAGTGGTACGAGCACACCAAGATGGCCGAGGGTGCCTACGCGACCCTGCTCACCGTGCGCGTCGACCCGGTCGCCGCTTCCGATTCCGGTCCGGCTGAACCGACCTGGCGATGGCGCGCTGCGGCGCTCGGGGACAGCTGCCTTTTCCACTTGCACAACGATCAGCTGGTACAGGCGTTCCCGGTGTCGACAGCCGAGGAATTCGGCTTGACTCCCGATCTGTTCGGCAGTCGCAACCACGACGTGGCATTGCTTGCCCGCCGCACGTGCTTCACCGAAGGGCGGTGCGGCCCCGGCGACCGGCTACTCCTGATGACGGACGCCCTGGCCGCGTGGCTCTTGTCAGTCTCCGACCAAGAGGACGCCGTGAATCAGTTGCTGGAGTACGCCGGGCCTGACGACCTGGACAAGTTCAAGAATTGGCTGAGTGGTCTACGGGAGCGCCGGCAATTGCGCAACGACGACGTGGCACTCGTACGGATCGATTTCGAGGGGCGGTGAACGTGGGCCAGGCCACCGGTCCGCAGCGTCAATTTCCGAGCGGTGCCGAATACGCGGAGGCTTTGCAGCACACGCAGTTGTGCTTCCGGCACCCCGAACTCCAAGGCGCACGGCCGGAACTGACCAAGCTCGGCCTACCTCGAGCCATCTCCGGCGCCTTCGCGAGTGTCTTCTCGCTGACCTCGGACACCTCGGGTCGGCGTTACGCGATCAAATGCTTCACCCGACACGTCCCGGACCAGGAGCGCCGCTATCAGGCCATCAGCTCCCGACTGGCAGGACTGAACCGGGCCGAGCTCTCGCAACCGTGGAATCTTGGATTCGAGTACCTCCCTTCCGCCATCAGCGTCGGGCAGGATCACTATCCGGTCCTGAAAATGGAATGGGCCGAGGCCGTCACATTGTCCTCCTGGCTCGACGACAATCATGCCCACGGGTTCGCCGTCGACCGTATGGCAGACCGGTTCGAGGCGCTGACCCGTGATCTGGCCGCCCACGAGATAGCCCACGGCGACCTTCAGCACGGCAACCTGCTCGTAGCAGGCGATGACACGCTACGACTGGTCGACTACGACGGGATGTACGTCCCCGCACTCGATGGAATGGGTGGTACTGAGCGAGGACACCGCAACTACCAGTCGCCCATGCGCGGGAATGATGACTTCGGGGCGTCACTGGATCGGTTCTCCGCCTGGGTCATTTTCCTGTCGCTCAAAGCGATCGCCTCCGATCCCGCTCTGTGGAATCGGCTGCACGAGCCGAGTGGCGAGTTCCTGTTGCTCACCGAGGATGACTTCAAGAGTCCGGGTGGCTCCACGCGACTGCAGACGCTGCTGACCCACCCCGACCGGACGGTGAGCGGTCTCGCCGACCAAGTCCGGTCCTTGGCCTTCCAGCCGCTGGACGTGCTGCCCCCGCTCGCCGTGGCCGCCCCCAAGCAACGGGTCGCCGCGACGAACTCAGCCGCAGCAGCTCCCGACACTGCAGCCGCTGCTCCCGGTACAAGCGGACTGCCCGGGTGGATGACTGGGCACATCTCTCCACAGACCACGCCAACGCCGACTGCGCCTTCGGACACCGTCCCGGACGGCTTCCGTACCCGGACGTTGCTGGATGTCGCCGCTGCCGTGCTCTGCCCGCTCATGCTGATCGCGACCGCCTTGATGATCGTCACGGGATTCTCGGCGTCACCGGTCGGACCGGGGGTGCCCGCTCTCGCTGCCGTCGTGCTCACCGTGTTCGCCCGAAGCCGCCGTGCGGAACGGATGCGGGCACGGGCCGCCCTTGCCCGGCTGACGGATCAACTGGCCCAGCTTGAGGACCCGCTCAAGGCAGCAGAGAAGCTGCGCCAGGAGCGGGCGAAGTTCGACGAGGCGGAGGCGAAGCGAGCCGTTGCCTTCCCGCGGGATCAGGACAAGATCACTGCCCGATACCGCGTCGATCTCAAGGACGCCGAGAAGCGTAAGGTCCGCAAGCAGCGCGACATAAACAGGCAGATCGCCGGGCTTACGGGCGAACTCACCAGTGCCCTGACCAAAGCGCTCACCGACAAGCAGTCGGTGTATGTGCGGGACCAGCTCAGCCGACGGCTGATCGCACAGTCCCCGCCGACCGGCATCGGGCCGAAACTGGCATCGCGCCTGGCGGCAGCGGGCATCCGGACGGCAGCCGATTTCACGGGCTATCGGCCCGTGCAGAACACCCACTACAACAGCACCGGCGCCGTTCTCGTGTTGAGCGGTGGCCGGGTCGTCGATGTCCTTGGCATCGGCGAGACCAAAGCCATCGCCCTCGACCGCTGGCGCAGACAACTGGTCGCCGCCGCTCAGGCAAGGCAACCGGTCTCCCTCAGTGAGTCAGAGCGACAGCCGATCGAGCAAAGCGTCGCCAGGCGTCGACTCCACCTCATCGCCCGGCGCGATGAGGTGGAGTCCGAAACCGATGCGTTGCGTGCGAAGGCACGGAAGCAGATGGTGGACGGTCAGGACCGACTGAGCCGAGAGAACTCGGTTGCGGGCGATCGGGCCCGACAGCAGCGGCAGGATTTTGGTCGGCGCACGGTCGGGCTCCAGCAGAACAGCGCGCTCCACGAGACACTGAGCGACTCCGTCGTGGCTGCCAAGCTCCGACAGCGCGAACTGTCGCTGATGTGCTATTTGCGCTTCCTCTACATCGGTCGCTGAGGTCACAATCGCCTGCCGAGGGCATCGGAGGTCTTCGCGACGGCGCCGGTGGCCGCTCCTCTGACGTCGACAACATGTGCCGCAATTCCTGGTGGCCAGAACCCGGTGGAATGAGAACGTGGCTCCGTCGGCGGTGAGTCCCTCTCGGTCGGCAGGAGCCGCATCACCGACGACACGGCTCCCGCCGGAGCCCTTCGCGGGTGGGAGGAATCCCGCATCTCACCCTTGGAGGGCACCGCGCGAGGAAGCGACGAGGGGGAGCCTCGTTCCTCGCGTCCTGGGCGGCCGTCGCCGCCCAGTGCGCGGCGGCCGCCATCAACCAGCCGCTCCGATCGCACCACCACGACGTTACTCCCTCTTTGCCCTAAAGTCCGTACACATGTGCGTAGTTGGTACGAACCGTTGCGCCCCGTCGGCCACTCAACGGCCCGGCAGCGCCTTCAGTTGGGCGGCGCGTGTATCGGCGACGCGGGCGGCGATGCGGCGGACCTCGCTGCTTCCCGCCGACCGCGCGGCGGAGCGGGAGACGCGCCTCGATTGGCCGAGGTGGTCGCGGAGTTCCCGGAGTACGAAGCGGTCGAAGGCGCCGCCGGTCAGCCGACGACCCCGGGCGAGGTCGCTCTCGGTGATCTCGGTGACCATGCCGGGCATATCGTGGCCCTGGTGCACATGGGTGTCGGGCAGGCCATGCGGTGCAACAGGGGGCGCAGACAGGCGGTCAGGAAGGGTGGCCGTCCGCACCACACTTGATGATGGGGTTGATGCAGTCACGCACCCGGCGTTCCATCTCCGCCTCCGGCCATACGTTGATGAAGTCGCCGTGCATCGATGAAGTCGACGTGCATCGTGTACCCCAGCGAGTCCCCGCCCCCCCCACCCGGCAGGGAAGGTCACCCCTTCTGTTCCGCCCGCACCCAGTCGATCTCCGCCTTGACCCCACCCGCCGCGATCTTGTCGACGCTGGACTGCGGCAGACCCCAGTACGGCTGGGTCACCTTGTTCCAGCCGGCCGGGTAGGCGCCGCCCAGAGCGAGGTTGAGGATCACGTACTGGTTGTGGTCGAAGACCCACTCGCCGCGCGTGGACTCCAACTTGTTGCGCGTCGTCTCCTGGACGACGCGGTCGTCGACGTAGAAGCGCATGACCGTCGGCGTCCACTCCACCGCGTACGTGTGCCACTGATCGGCCGTGCCGCCGTTCGGATAGGTCTGGCGGGCGCCGATGTTGCCGTCCGCCGAGTAACCGGGGCCGTGCAGGGCGGAGCTCGTCCAGTCCGCGTAGCCGATGTTCTCCATGATGTCGGTCTCACCGGAGGCGGGCCACGAGACGTTCGGGTCGTCGACGTCGCTGCCCAGCATCCAGAAGGCGGGCCAGAATCCGTCGCCGACCGGCAGTTTCATGCGGGCGCTGACCTTGCCGTACGTGAAGTCGAACTTGGTGTTGGTGTCGATGCGGCCCGAGGTGAAGTCGTAGGTGCCGCCGCCCGCGGTGGTGCAGTTGTCGCAGTATTTGGCCTGTAGGACCAGATTGCCGTTCTCCGCACGGACGTTGTTGGTGGAGTCGACGTACGCCTGCGACTCGCCGTTGACCGACCCCATCTCCTGACCGGTCCTGACGACGCGCCACTTCGAACGGTCCAGGCCCTCCGTGGTGAAGTCGTCGAAGAACTTCGTCTTGTACGTCCCTGACTGCTCACCCGGCAGCGCCGGATACGCGGCGGAGGCGCTGCCGCCCGTGCCCCACACCTGGAACTCGTAGAGGGAGTAGCCGAATTGGGCCGTGGAGGGGGCCGGGTTGTAGAAGGACCTGCGTTCCTTGCCGAGCATCCGCACATAGCGGCCGGTCGCGGGCTGCGAGAGCTTCACACTGTCGTGCCGTCCCACCGCGTCGGCGGGAGACTTGACGTCCGCCCGGCGCGCGGCGACCTCCGCGGTGGAGGGCTTGTGCACCGTACGCCAGGTCTGGTTGTCGTCGGAGACCTGGAGTTCGTAGTCGACCGCGTAGGCCGCCTCCCAGTACAGGTCCACGGTGTCGATCGTGGAGCGCGCGCCCAGGTCGACCGAGATCCAGCGGTTGGCGTTCCAATCGCTCGACCAGCGGGTCTGGTCGGCCTTGAGGTCGGCGGGCCAGCCGCCGTCGGTCACGAAGGCCGGTGAATTGCCCGCGTGCTGATAGCGGTTGGAGCGAGCGGGGTGGTTCAGGGCGAGGTTCGAGCGAGTCGTCGAGGCCGGGGCGGGTTCGCCGCCGTAGACCTTGAAGGCGTGCAGCGAGTAGCCCCAGGGCGTGGCGCGTTCGACGCCCCGCATCCTGACGTAGCGGCCCGTGACTTCCTGTGGGTAGGTGTGGGCGGTGACGGAGCCGCCCGTGCCCGCCGTCTCGGTGTAGAAGGGGGTCCAGTCGGTGCCGTTCCTGGACACCTCCAGGACGTACTTCTTGCCGTAGGCGGCCTCCCAGTCGAGGACGACACGATCGACGCGGAGGGTGGCGCCGAGGTCGACGCGTATCCACGCGTCGTCGGCGAACTGGCTGGACCAGCGGCTCGACGCGTTGCCGTCGAAGGCGGCGCCAGGACCGGGGGTGCCTGCTTCGTTGCCGGACGCGGTCGCGGCGGCCGGGTTCGCCGTGTACGCCTCGGCGGCGCGGTCGGTGTCCCAGGCCGCTGCGGCGACCGCGCCGGGAGGGTCGGCCGGCGCGGCCGAGGCGAGGCCGGTCAGCAGGGTCAGGGCGCAGGCCGTCGCCAGCGCGAGGACGGGGGTGAGTCTGGGGCTGCGTCTCTTTCTTCGGGGGGTGCCGGAGCTTCTTCGGGGGGTGCCGGAGCGCATGGTGCTCTCCTTGCGGGTGTGGGTACGACTCGGGACGGAGGGGGCGGAGGTCAGGGGAAGGAGACCACCGTGGACGGCACCGTGTCGGAGCCCGACGTCGGATTGCCGGTTCCGTTGATGACGTGCGCGTACTGACCCTTGCCGCCGAGCGAGACGACGAGCAGGTGGTGGAACTTCACGCCCGGCTTGTTCGGGGCCTGGAAGCCGTGCTCCTGCACGATGTTCGGAGCGACGTTGTAGAAGCAGTAGCTGCCGAGTCCCCAGCCCTCGTGGGTGGTGACGGAGTCGGCGACCTTGTACGAGGCGAAGCCCCGGATGCTGCCGTTCTGGATGGCGGCCTGGTTGGGGGCGTCGTACGCCTTCTCGTTCTGGTAGAAGATCGTGCGACCGCGCTCGCCGTTCCACTGCACGTCGTACTTGTTGAAGTGCTCCACGAACAGGCCGGTGGCGAGCACATCGGCGCCGTTGACGACGACGCCGTAGTCGGCCCGGTTGGTCTCCCAGCCGACGCCGTCGCCGTGGTCGGCGCGCCAGATCCAGGTGTGGTCGACGATGGTGTGGCGGCTGTTGACGACCATGCTGGTGGTGGCCTTGCCCGCGCCCGCACCGCCGATGCGGATGAACACGTCCTGGACGGTGGTCGGGTTGCCGACGTGCGAACCGCTCGCGCCCCCGGGGCCGATCTCGACGAGCGTCTTGGAGTTCTGCGGCCCGGCGTCGACCAGGAACCCGGCCAGGCGCACCCCGTCCACGTCGGCGGTCTTCACCGCGGTCACTCCGTTGTCCGGTATGAGGGTGGCGTAGCCGATGCCGAGGACGACGGTGTTCGCCTTCTTGACCTCGATCGCCCGGTCGAGGTGGTAGATGCCGGGGGTGAGCAGGAGGTGGAGTCCCCGGTCGAGGGCGGCGTTGAGCGTGGCGGCGCTGTCCCCCTCCTTGGCGACGTAGAAGGCGGAGAGGGAGAGCGACTGCCCCTGCGGGGTGCCGTGGCCCCAGCTGGTGCCACGGGCGTTGGTGCGCAGGGCGGGCAGGAAGACCTTGTACTCGCCGCCGTCGAGGTAGAGGAAGGGCTTCTCGCGGGAGTACGGCGTGTTGTTCAAGGTGGTGTAGGGCGGGTTGGGGAAGGAGTCACCCGGGGCGCCCTCCACCCCGGAGAAGACCATGTTCCACACCGCGTTCAGCCAGCCGCCGATCGAGCTGTCGCGGGTGTACCACTGCTGCTGGGAGTACGGCTGTACGGTGCCGTCGATCCGGCTGTCGGCGATGTAGCCGCCGCTGGCCCAGCCGTAGCCGTTGGGCGCGAGGTTCAGGTCGCCGCGCACGTGCATGCGGCGGAACGGGGCGGCCTGGGAGACCGCCCAGCGGTTGGCGCCGCTGACCGGGGAGAGGGAGAGGTTCTCCGCCGAACGCCAGAAGTTCTGCGTGGCGTTTCCGTTGAACCAGCCCGCGTCGACGGTGACGTCACCGTTGAAGTGCGTGTCGTCGGGGGACAGGCCAAGGCCCATGATCGAGGTGTAGAAGCCGATCTGGGCGTTGAGCCCGCCGTAGGTGCCGGGCTTGAACAGCAGGGCGTAGCGGGACTTGCCGAACTGCGCCGACTCCTGCTTCTTGAAGACCTCGTCAAGCTTCGCCTGGATGCCCCCGGTGGACGGGTCGAAGATGATGACGTTCGGGCCGAAGTCGGGAGCCAGGGCGTTCGCCGGCTGGGGGCGGCGGACGGCGGGGGCCTGCGCCGACGGCGAGTCGGGAGCGGCGACCGCGTGGGAGGCGAGCAGACCGGTGGCCGGGACCGCCAGGGCGGCGGCCAGGGCGGTGCGGCGGGAGAGGGTGGTTCGCGCGGCGGGCGAAGGCATGTGCTCAGACATGGCAAGTCTCTCTGGTTGCGGGATTTTTGAGTCGCCGATGGTGCGGGTGGGGTGCGTTGGTGGGGGTGGGGGCGCTGATGGTGGGGGGTGTGGTGCCGCTCCGGGGTGGGTGGTGCTCCGGGGTGGTGGTGCTGCGGGGTGGTGGTGCTGTGGGGTGGTGCCGCTCCGGGTGGGTGGGCAGAGCGGTGCCGTGTGCGTTCAGCCTGAGTTCAGAACATGAACGGTGATCGCTGAGAGAGCGCTCTCTCGCGTTGGATAGTTGTGTCTGCGGCAAGGCGCGTCAAGGGGGTGCGCACGATGTCGCACTGACTCGGTGGAGAGAAGTCAACTAGGTGCCGCTGTGGGCAAGTTGACGCCAAACGCTCGTACGTGGGCGATATGTCCGGCGGAGTGCGAGGGGGCGTCGGCCGGGTTCAACTGGGCGCGTGATCAGCATATGTGACGTCCCATCAGGGACGCAGGCCTGAACATCAGCCCACCTGATTGCTATAAAGACCTCGTGACTGCCGATGCCCCGCGCTTCGCCCGCCCGGTGACCCTGGAGGACGTGGCCCGGACGGCGGGGGTGTCGCGCGCCACCGTCTCCCGGGTCGTCAACGGCGCGCCCACCGTCGATCCGGTGCTGCGCCGCAAGGTGGAGGAGGCCGTCGAGGCCACCGGGTACGTACCGAACCAGGCGGCCCGCTCTCTGGTGACCCAACGGACCGACTCCATAGCCCTCGTGGTCTCCGAGCGGGAGCGGCGGCCGGTCGCGGCTCCCTTCGTCGGCCGGATGTTCTCCGACCCCCACTTCGGGCGTGTGGTCGGCGGGCTGCTCGACGTGCTGCGGCCCGCCGGGGTGCAGATGGTCCTGATGCTGGTGGACGACGACACCTCGCGCCGACAGTTCCTCTCGTACCTGCGGCAGGGGCACGTGGACGGCACGGTGCTCGTCTCCTCGCACGCCTCCGATCCGCTGCCCCGGCTGCTCGCCGAGACCGGCCTGCCCGCCGTGCTCGCCGGGCGCCCCGCCGAGACGGTTCCGCTGCCGTACGTGGAGGTGGACCAGCGGGCGGGGGCGCGGATGGCCGTCGACCGGCTGGTCCGCGGTGGCCGCCGCCGGATCGGTACCATCGCCGGGCCGCAGGACATGCCCGCTGCCCAGGAACGCCTGGAGGGCTTCCGTGCCGCGCTGGCCGCTCGCGGCATCACCTGCGCGCCCTGGGCGGAGGCGGACTTCACGCGAGTGGGCGGCGCCGATGCGATGCGGCGGCTCCTGGCCGAACACCCCGACCTGGACGGGGTGTTCGTCGCATCGGACCTGATGGCGCAGGGTGCGCTGCAGACCCTGGTGCGGGCGGGCAGGCGGCTGCCGACGGACGTGGCGGTGGTCGGCTTCGACGACAGTGAGGCCGCCGGGGCCTGCGAGCCCGCGCTGACCACGGTCCGGCAGCCGGTGGAGGAGATGGCCGCCGAGATGGCCCGGCTGCTCCTTGGGCGGATCAAGCAGCCGGGCGACTCACCGCCGTCGATGGTGTTCCGCCCGACGCTGGTGGAGCGCGCGTCGGCATGACCGGGACCGAGGCCACCCTGGGGCCGGAGTCCCGAGGCCATCCTGGCGCCGGAGTCCCAAGGTCACCCTGGGGCCGGAGCCCCCAGGCCCAAGAATTCGCCCCTGGGGCCGGAGCCCCCAGGCCCAAGAATTCGCCCCTGGGGCCGGAGCCCCCAGGCCCAAGAATTCGCCCCTGAGGCCGGAGCCCCCAGGCCCAGGAATTCGCGCCCGGAGCCGAGACCACCCCGGGCGCACGCTCAAGACAGCAACATCACCAGCGTGACCGTGGTCCCGTCCTCGTTGACCGTGACTTCGAAGTGGTCCGTGAGGGCCTGGGCCAGCCACAGGCCCCGGCCGTCCTCGGCTTCCTCGCCCTCGGGAAGGGTGGCCGACTCGCACGGCCTCTGCCGGATCATCCCCGGACCGCTGTCCGTGATCACGCACCGCAGCCCATGGCCCGTATAAGCGAGTTGGAAGCGTCCCTTGCCGCCGCCATGCACGACGGCGTTGCTCGCGACCTCGTGCACGGCGAGTACGAAGTCGCTGAGGCGGGGGTCGCACAGGCCCGTGTCCTCGGCGCGGCGGGTGACCAGGAAACGTAGACGTGCCAAGTCGGCCATGGTGAAAGGGAGTTCGAGGAGCATCCTGCCCGGAGCGGGGAGGAGAGTGTCGTTGATGTGTTGCTTTCGGTGTGGGGCCGGGTCGCCGCCGTTGTCGTCGTTGCCGATGCCGCGGTTGAGGACCACTTCGCGGATCACCTTTCGCCCAGGACGAGTTGAGGCACTTCGGCGGCTCCGCAGAGCCGTATCGCTCTGTCCTGCGCGGGTTGGCAGCGGATCGAAAGGAGGTGTCCGCAGGGGAGTCCGCTCGCGAGCCGCACCAGCGTCGACGCGCCCCGCATGTCCATGAAGCACAGCTCGGACAGGTCGAGCACGCGCGGGCGGTCGGGACCGGCCAAGGCGTGCGTCAGCGCCGCGTCGAACTCCTCGTGTGTCGCGAGGTCGATGTCTCCGGCGATCTTCAGTTCGGCGCCGGTCCGGGTGATGGCCAGAGCGCCGAGGCGCTCCAGGACCCGGTTGGGATGCGCGAGGTGGATCCGGCCCAGGAGACCGTCGCCGAACTTGCGCCGGTCGTACTCGCAGACCGCGGTGAACCCGATCTTGGCGAAGAGCGGCGAGAGTCCGGTCTCGTACTCGACCAGGAGATCCTCGTCGACGCCCGGCTCGGCGGCCCAGCCCATGTCGCCGACCACCCGGATGCCGGAGAAGCCGTCGCGACGGGCCCTGTTGGTCAACTTCACCCAGGTCTCCGCTCGTTCGGACGGGTCGAAGCCGGTCGCCGGGTCGTATCCGGGGGCTTCGTCGACCACGACAAGGCGTCCGTCCATGAGTGCGGGACCCAGCGCGAATCCGCCGGCGCACAACCGCTCGGCCGCCACGGCGGGAGTGGTCGCACGGTCGGTGAAGATCAGCACTTTCTCGCCGCGCGAGAGGCCGATGTCGGCGTACGCGGCACGGACTTCCCAACGGGATTCGTCGTCGTCGAATCCGAGGCAGGCGTGATCCCCGGAGTTCATACGGGTGACGGAGACCGTCCTGGTCACAGAACTGGCATCCATGGGGCAGACCCTAGGGTCCGCGCGAGGAGTCACGCCGTCCGTGATCACTGTTGACTGAAGTCGTTGCTATCGCTCGACAACTCGATAATTCGTTGCGGGGTGCGATCGCCAGAAGCGATGATCCGCGCATGGTTCCGACACCTTCCGACGGCCGCGCCGGAATCGACGCGGCCCTGGTGGAACGACTCGTCGCCGCGCAGTTCCCGCAGTGGCGCGGCCTGCCGGTCAGGCCGGTGGACGTGGACGGCTGGGACAACCGGACCTACCGTCTCGGGGATGCCCTGACGGCCCGGCTGCCCACAGCCTCCGGCTATGTCCCCGCGGTCGCCAAGGAGAACGAGTGGCTGCCCCGGCTCGCGCCGTCCCTGCCGTTCGCCGTTCCGCCGATCGTGGGCCAGGGAGACCCGGGCGAGGGCTACCCCTTCCCGTGGTCGGTCCGCGGCTGGCTGGACGGTGAGACGGCTTCCCCCGAACGCATCGACGACATACGGCAGTTCGCGCTCTCGGTGGCCGAGTTCATCCTCGCCCTCCAGCGCTGCGACGCCACCGGGGGTCCGCTCGCCGGCGAGCACAGCTGGTACCGAGGGGCGTCTCTGGCGTACTACGACGAGGAGACCCGGCGCTGCCTGACCGCCCTTGAGGGGCGTGTCGACACGGGCAGGGCCGCGGCGGTCTGGGAAGCCGCCATCGGCGCGGAGTGGCACGGGGAGCCCGTGTGGTTCCACGGCGACATCGCCCCCGGCAACCTGCTGGTCGCCGACGGCAAGCTGACCGCCGTCATCGACTTCGGCACATCGGGCGTCGGAGACCCGGCCTGCGATCTGGTGATCGGGTGGGGGATGTTCTCGGGCGAGAGCCGGGAGGCGTTCCGGAGTGCGGTCGGCCAGGACGCAGGCACGTGGGCACGGGCACGCGGCTGGCTTCTGTGGAAGTGCCTGCTGACCCTGACCGAGCACATCGACACCGATCCGCAGCGGGCGGCCTTCGAACGGCGCGTGATCGCCGACGTCCTGGCCGACCACGAGCTCTTCGGCTGACGCCGGACTCGGGGGAGGGAGGGGCGCGCGGCCGGCGCGCCTACGTGGGCACGACCGTCGTCTCCGTCGCCTTCACGCTGGTCCACACCGGCGACCCGTCGGTGAGGCCGAGTTCGGCCGCGGCCTGCGGCGTGATCTCGGCCACGAGGTCCGGGGCCTGCGGCGAGGTGATCAGGAGGCGGAGGCGGCTGCCGCTGGTGGTGATCTCGCGGATGGTGCCCGGCCAGACGTTGCGGGGGCTGCCGGTGGGCTTGTCGCGGTGTACGGAGACCGCCTCGGGGGCGATGATCGCCAGGGCCTCGGTGCCCTGCGGAAGCGGGTCGGCGATCACGAGGGTCCCCCCGCCGGGAAGGGTGAGGCCCTCGGGTCCCGCAGTGCCGGGCCACGCGTTGCGGCCCAGCATCCTGGCCACCCACGGAGAACGCGGATGCCGTGTCACCTCGGCGGGCGCCTCGTCCTGGAGCGCGATTCCCTGGTCGAGTACGAGAACGCGGTCGGCGAGCGATACCGCCTCGACGGGGTCGTGCGTGACGATCAGGCAGACACCGCCGAAGGTGTCGAGGTGCGTACGCAGGGTGTGGCGTACGTGGGCCCGCGTCGTCTGGTCGAGCGCGGCCAGTGGTTCGTCCAGGAGGAGCAGCCGGGGCCGGGCCGCCAACGCTCTCGCCAGCGCGACCCGTTGGGCCTGACCGCCGGAGACCTGGGCCGGCCTGCGGTGCGCGAGGTGGCCGACGCCGAGCCGGTCGAGCCACTCCTGCGCGCGGCGCCGGGCCTCGGCGCGCGGGACGCCGAGGGCGCGCGGCCCGTACGCCGTGTTGGCGAGGGCGCTCATGTGCGGGAACAGGGCGCCGTCCTGTGGGACCCAGGCGACGTGGCGGCGGTGCGGCGGCAGGCCGGTGACGTCGGTGTCGCCGAGACGGAGCTCGGCGTGGGCGCGCGGGGTGAGCCCGAGGAGCGCGCGCAGCAGCGTGGTCTTGCCCGCGCCGTTGGGCCCTACGACGGCGATGGTGGTGCCCGGTTCGGCGTCCAGGGTGAGCTGGTTGAAGCCGGTGACGTCGGCGTGCAGGGGCCAGCGCTCCTGGGGCGGCGGGGTGGGGTCGGGTGAGGCGGATTCGGTCGCGGCGGGATCAGGGAGTGCCGAGGTGGGATCGGGGAGTGCCGAGGTGGGATCGGGGAGTGCCGAGGTGGGCTCGGGGAGTACGGGAGCGGCGACGTCGTCGGACAGTCCGCTGGACCGTCCGCCCCGACGGTTTCCCGGAGTGCTCATCCAGCGCCCGCGCAGCGCCACCAGAACCGCCATGGCGATGGCGAGCAGCAGCAGCGACACGGATGTCGCGGCCTCGGGAGAGCTCTGGAGGAGCAGGTACACCTGGAGAGGCAGGGTCTGGGTGGTGCCGGGGAGGTTGCCGGCGAAGGTGATGGTCGCGCCGAACTCGCCCAGGGCCCGTGCCCAGGTCAGGGCCGCTCCGGCGATGAGCCCGGGAGCGACCATGGGCAGCGTGACCGTACAGAACACCCGTACCGGCGAGGCTCCCAGGGACGCCGCGGTCTCCTCGTAACGGGGGCGCAGTCCGCCGAGCGCGCCTTCCAGGCTGATGACGAGGAACGGCATCGCTACGAAGGTCGCCGCGATCACCGCGCCGGACGTGTGGAACGGCAGGGTGATCCCGAACGTGTCCTCCAGCCACGGGCCGAGCAGTCCGCGCCGCCCGAAGGCGAGAAGCAGGGCGACGCCGCCCACGGTGGGCGGAAGGACCATCGGCAGCAGGACGAGGGAACGTACGACCGCCTTGCCGGGAAAGTCGACACGGGCGAGCAGCCAGGCAAGCGGGACCCCGAGCAGCAGGGAGAGGCCAAGGGCCCAGAAGGAGACGATGAGGGACAGCTTCAGCGCCTGCGTGGTTTCTTCGCTGGTCAGATGGGTGCCGAGGTCGCCCCATTCGGTACGGACGAGGATCCCGAGCAGCGGCAGCATCAGGAACGCGATGGCGAGCAGCGCGGGGATCGCGAGGGCGATCGGGGTGCGGGGGCCAGGGGTGCGGCCGCGCAGGCGTTTCATCGTGGTCCCTGGGGTGAGCTCGGGGCGGTGCCGCGAGGTGAGGGGGCGTCAGGGGCGGGCCGGGGGACGGCCCGGCCCGCCCCGACCGGGGAGGCGGTCGGCCCCCTCACCTCGGCTCGGTGTGGTCACATCCTTCCCCGGACGGCAAGGCTCTCCCGGGAAGGACGCGGCCACGGCTTTCGCGAGGCGACGGTGACGCTACGGCTTTCGCGAGGCGACGGTGACGCTACGGCTTTCGCGAGGCGACGGTGACGCTACGGCTTTCGCGAGGCGACGGTGACGCTACGGCTTCTCGAAGCCCGCGTCCTTAAGGATCTTCTGCGCGGCGGGCGTGGACAGCCACTTCACGAACGCCGCCGAGGCCTTCGCGTGCTTCGACGACTTCAGCGTGGCCGCGGGGTACTCGGCGATCGCGTTCTCGCTGTCGGGGATCTTGATCGCGTCGACCTTCTCGGTGGCGGTGGCGGTGGCGGCGTCGGTCTTGTAGACGAGCCCGGCGTCCGCCTCGCCGAGTTCGACCTTGCTCAGGACCGCGCGGACGTTGGGCTCCTGCGAGACCGGCTTCACGTCGATCTTCTGCTCGTCCAGGATCTGCTCGCTGTAGCGGCCGACCGGTACCTCGGGCGCGGCGAGGACGACCTTCAGCTTGCTGTCGGAGAGGTCCTTCAGCTCGGCGACCTTCTTCGGGTTGCCCTCGCCGACCGCGATGACCAGGCGGTTCTTGGCGATGACGGATGGCGTCCCGGTGTCGGACTTCAGGCCGTCCATGGTCTTGGTGTCGGCGGTGACCAGGGCGTCGGCCGGCGAGCCCTGGTTGACCTGGGCCGCCAGTTCCTGGGAACCGGCGAAGGAGAAGTTGACCTTCGTCCCCGGGTTCTCCTTCTCGTACGCGGCACCGGCGGTCGCGAAGACGTCGGTGAGCGAGGCGGCGGCGAGCACCGTCAGATTGGCCTTCGGGGCGGCGCTGCCCGAGGACTTCGTACCGCTGTCGCTGCCGCTGTCCTTCTTGTCGTCGTTGCCGCAGGCGGCGAGCGGGACGAGCAGGGCGGCCGTGAGCACGGCGGCGGCAGTGCGGCGCCGGGCGGGGGTGAGAGCGAGGGACATCAGCGTGGAACTCCTTGGAGGCGAGGCCGGCGGCGCGGTCCGGCCCGTGGTTGCGGACCCTGGGGTGCGGACCAGGGGTCAGGTGCGGTCGATGTGCACGCTGGTGGACTTCACGCGGGCGGTTGCCTGCATGCCGACCTCCAGGCCCAGCTCCTCCACGGCCTCCCGGGTCAGGAGCGAGACGAGCCGGTGCGGCCCCGCCTGGATCTCGACCTGGGCCGCGACGTCGCCGAGCTTCACGGCGGTGACGATGCCGGGAAAGGCGTTGCGGGCGGAGGTGTAGGGGATGTCGTCATCGCCGTTGCCCCCCTGCCCCTGCGCGACCTCGACGCAGAACGCGGCGAGAGCGCGGCCGTCGATGAGCCGACGGCCGCCCTCGTCGCGGTGGGTCGTGACCCGTCCGGCGTCCGCCCAGCGACGAGCGGTATCGGGGCTGACGCCGAGCAGACGCGCTGCCTGACCGATCGTGTAGGACTGCATGCGCGACACGATAAGCCGCCTCACCTGGCATCTACAACATGTATGGGTGATTGTCCATGGCAGATGCCACCCTCCTTGGAGGAAGCGTCAAGGGGGTCGTCAAGAGGGATCGTCAAGAGGCGGTGGCGCCTCCGGGGGGCGCGGTCTCCTTGACCTGTGGCACCTGCTTCAACGTGATGCCGAAGTGCGTGGCGTACGCGTCGAGCACGTCGGCGTCCGTGGCCAGCTCGACGGTGTGGCGCTCACCGGCCGTCGTCGTGGTCAGGGTGCGGCCGCTGAGGGTGATCCGGCCGGTCTCGGTGAGGAGCGAGCAGACAAGTGACCGCGTGAAGTGGGACTTGGGCGAGGTGCGGTGCCACCAGGCCCCGGACGTGAAGTCCGCCAGCGCGCGCGGGCGTTGATCGACCACGTACTGCGCCTTGCCGTCCCTGCCGACGTTCAGATCGCCTTCGGGGGTCTCGGAGATACGGAACGTGCCGCCGGGGTCCGACTGGTCGCCGCGCTCGCCGAGGACCAGCGGGAAGTGGCTGTGGGTGCCGAACCCGACGTCCGCGAGCCGGTCGCCGCCGTCACGGGTGCGTACGCGCAACGCCAGGTGGTCGTACGGGATCCCGGGGTGCCCGGAGGCGTCGTACACCCGGGCCTGCAACAGGGTGACCTCGAAGCCGAGAGCGGTGAGGAGCGCGGCGAAGGCGCCGTTGAGTTCGTAGCAGAAGCCGCCGCGGCGGGCGCCGACGACCTTCGCTACCAGGGAGTCATCGGTGAGTTCGATGTCCTCGTCGAGGTGGATGGAGAGGTTCTCGAAGGGGACGGCGCGCAGGTGCGCGAGGTGCAGATCGCGCAGGGCCCGCGTGGTGGGGGCGGCGGGGCGCTCGGCGCCGATGCGGCGCAGATAGGCATCCGTCTGGTCAGAATCCATGGGCAGATTCTTACGCGATCCGGAGGGCCGCCCCTTCGCTCGCCACTGGTGCAGTTAGGTTAGGCTAAGCTAAGTTGATATTGTTGTGTGGTCGATATTGTCGTGTGCTGGACCAGGAAGGCGGGGAACGATGCGGGTCCTCTTCGTGTGCGGATGAGTGTGACTGCGGGGGTTGCGGGGGTTGCGGGGGTTGCGGGGGCTGCGGGGGTTACGGAAACCGCGGGGGTGTTCGCGGCCGACGCGGTGCCCCGTCGGCCGACGGGCGTCGCGCCCTGCATCGAGCGCGTCGCCACCCGCCTCGCCGATGCCTCCGAAGCCGAACGGGCGGCCCTCCTGGAGGAGTTCTGGGCGGATGCCGCGCACCGCGGCACCCCCCTGATCGAGGCCATCGACGGCGACCCCGACCACTGCGCCGTGACGTTCCTGTGGCGCGGCCACCGCGCCACCCGGCAGGTCCTGCTGCTCGCCGAGGGCGTCGCGGACCACGCCGATCTCGCCGCGTCCCTGCTGAGCCCGCTCCCCGGCACGGACATCTGGCATCTCGGATACCGGCTGCGCGCCGACCACCGCGCCTCGTACCGCATGGCCGCCGACATCTCGCCCGGCGCACCACCCGCCTCCGCCGCACTCCTCCAGCGGCGCCTGCTCTCCCTGTCCGCGCACGCCGCGCCCGACCCACTCAACTCCAGCCGCATGCGCGGTCGTTGGCCGGACCGAGACACCTCCGTCTTCGAGCTTCCGCGGGCGCCCGCGCGGCTGCGCGGCGAGCCGGCGGACGGTATGTCAGGGGTGTCAGGGGTGTCCCGGGGGAGGGTCGAGCGGCACCGGCTGCCCGCGGGGGTGCTCGGCGCCGAGCGCGACGTGTGGGCGTACCTCCCGCCGGGCGGCGAGGCGACGCCCGAACTGCCGGTGCTCGTGCTGTGCGACGGCGACATGTGGTTCGGGCGGCTCGCCTTCCAGGACACGCTGGACGCCCTCATCGCCGACGGCGCCCTGCCGCCGCTCGCCGTCCTCGCCCCGGACGCCGTCGACAGGGACACGCGCCGCCGGGAACTTGACGCCTACGACAGCCATGTGAGTTTCCTCGCCGACGAACTGCTGCCGTGGGCGGCGGGCCGCTGGCCCCTCACCACCGACCCCGCGCGCACGCTCGTCGCGGGCCAGGGCCTCGGCGGGCTGGCCTCCCTGTACGCCGGTTTCCTGCGGCCGGAACGGTTCGGCAACGTCCTGTCCCAGTCCGCGCCCGTCTCCCGCCTCAGCGGTGGTGTGTCCCGGCCCATCGCCGTGTGCCTCGACGTCGGACTGCGTGAGGGCGAAATTCTTGATCACCATCGGGATCTGTACGAGGTCCTGCGCTCACGCGGCTGTCCGGTGACCCTGCGGGTGTACAACGGCGGTCACGACTGGGCCTGTTGGCGCCGCTGTCTGACCGAAGGGCTTGTGGGACTTCTGGGACACTGACCCGTCGGCCCTGGCACACTGGTTCGCTCGCCCCGTGTCGCTGTTGGGCCGAACGGGTGAGGTCGCGTAAGAATGAGCCAGTGCAGATATCGAGTGCGAGCCAGGACGGGGTGGATCGTTGAACAGCCACGACGTCACAGATGAACAGTGGGAAGGGCTCGCCCAGGTCGTACCGCTGCGCAGCCGCAACGAATGGCCGTCCTGGCCCGGGCACCGTGCGCTGCCCGACGCGGAGACCGAGGCGCGGCGGCGTTTTGTGGTGATGCGGGTGAACATCTTCGCGGACGCCCGCGAGGTCGCCGAGACCGTGATGGCGCAGATTCCGGTGCTGCTCGACCTGACCGGGGCCGAGACGGACGTCGCCAAGCGCGTCCTGGACTTCAGCAGCGGCGTGGTCCTCGGCCTCGGCTGCGGGATGCACCGCGTCGACAAGAACGTCTTCCTGCTCGCGCCGCCCGGCACCGAGGTGCAGGGGCTCGTCGCGGCGGCGCAGTCGTAGCAATACGGTTGGAACGGTTGCAGGGGAGGGCCCGGCTCTGGCCAGAGCCGGGCCCTCGGCGTAGTCGGCAGGCATAGGCCAGACGCATAGCCGCTCGTGGGCGGAGCCGGAGCCGCTCCGTCCGGAATCCCTCATTCGTAGGAAGGTCACTCGGGCGGAACGGTTCACCAGTTCCGCCGCCGCCTACCGTCCGGTCATGACTGTGCACCTTCCGGAGGCGGTCGCCGAGCCGCCGTCGGGTCCGGACCGGAGCCGCGTCACCGAACTGCGGCTCTCGGCTTTCGCCTCGCACCGGGGCGCCGTGTTCCCGCTCGGTCCGCTGACCTTCGTCACGGGGCCGAGCGGGAGCGGCAAGTCCACCGTGCTCGCCGTGTACGAAGCGCTGGCGCGGCTCGGCGCGGGCGAGGAACTCCCCGATGTCTTCGCCGATCCCGTGGCGTGCGTGCCCGATCGCGCACGGGGCGACGGGCAGCAGCGGCGCGGTTTCCGTATCGGCTGCACGGTCGACGGTCCCGTCGGGGCGGTGCGCCTGGACATCGCCGTACAGGCCGAGCCGGAACTGCGCGTCGTGGGCGAGCGGCTGACCCGGGGCGGGCTCACCCTGCTCGAGACGGCCCTGCGTGATCCGGGGCGGCGTGCCGTGCAGGCGGCCTGGCACACGGCGGGCATGACGCCGGTGACGCGTGGTCCGCTGCCGGACGACCGGCTCGGCACGGCGCTGCTCCCGCTGCGGGTCGCGGGCAAGACCGAGGGGCAGCGCCTGGTGCTCGCGGCGGCCGAGCAGGTGGTGGTCGCGCTGCGCTCGGTGTTCCCGTGTACTCCCCGGCCCGGACTCATGCGGCTGCCCGTGCCCCCTGGTCTGATCGGCGCGGGCCGCCTGTTGAGCGGCTGCGACAACCTCGCCGAGGTCCTCCTCCGTACGAAGGAGGAGTGCGGCAACCGTCATGCGCGGCTGGTGGCGGCGGTGCGGGCGGGGTGTGCGGGGCCGGTCGCCGACGTGTTCGCTGAGGTGGCCGACGACGGGTCGGTCCACGCGCTGATCGACCGGGGCGCAGGGATCAGGTCGCCTGTCGGACGGCTCGGGGACGGCGAGTTGCGGTATCTGGCGCTGGCCCTTGTGCTGCTCACCGGACCCGGAGTCCTTGAGGTGGACCCGGTGGCCGAGGTGCCGTCGGCGTACCAGAACCTCACCGTGCTCGCCGACGGCCTCGACCACTTCCTGGACCTGCGGCAGAAGCGCGCACTCGCCGAACTGGCCGCGCGTACCTGCGAGCGGGGGCACATCCGTCTGGTCGGGACGGTGAGTGACGCGTCGTGGGCCGCTGAGGTGGGCGGGGCCGCGGTGGTAGACCTGGAGCCGTGAGCGAACTGACTGAATTTGATGTAGCGGGACTGCAGCGCCGACTGGCCGACTTCGCGGCGAAGCGGAACTGGGAGCAGTACCACACGCCCAAGAATCTGGCCGCCGCGCTCAGCGTGGAGGCGTCCGAACTGGTCGAGATCTTCCAGTGGCTGACGCCCGACGAGTCGGCGAGGGTGATGGACGACCCGGATTCGGCGCACCGGGTGGCGGACGAGGTCGCCGACGTACTCGCCTATCTGCTGCAGTTCTGCGAGGTCCTTGGCGTCGACGCGCTGGCGGCGCTCGCCGCGAAGATCGACCGGAACGAGCAGCGCTTCCCGGCGCCATGAGTTCCCTGACTCTCGGCTCCCTGACTCTCGGCTCCCTGGCCCTCGGTTCCCTGGCCCTCGGTTCCCTGAGCCCCCGGTTTCGTGCCCCAGTTCATGGACCCATTTTCTGTAGATCCGTCACTCTCCGGAGTGGACATACCGTCCACAGTCGATAACTTGTCCACAGATTTCCAGGTTGCTCTAGCTTTTCGTCCCGCTGGCACTCACTCTGGGTAGTGGGCAGAGTGGCTGTGGCGAGCGTGCGGCGGGTGCGCGCGGGATGGGTGGGGGGTGCGCATGGAGGCGATGCGGCTCATCGAGGCGAGCAGACATGCTCTGGCGCGGAGTCAGGAGCCGTCGGACATCGTCGCGGAGGTGTGGCAGTCCCAGGCCCTCGCTCAGGCGATCGGCAATCGGCTGGCGATCGCCGGGCCGCAGGAGTTGCGGGGCGAGGCGCTCGACCTGAGCGAGGTCGGCGGCAGAGGCTGCGGGGTTCTCGATGCCCAGGGCCTGGGGAAGGAGAGCATCCGCGCGGCGCGGCTGACGGGCGTCGACCAGGTGTACGAGGTGCTGCAGGGGCTCGACGAACTCCTCGGCGAGGTGGGCATCGCGCTCGTCGGCGTGGCCATGGGCGCGGAGGACGAGGGGCTGTACTGGCAGTGCATGGAAGCGATCGACGCCGCCGACGAGTCGAGGGACCGGGTGCTCGAAATGCTGCGCGGTCTCGCGGTGCGCGAACAGATGCTGCCCGAACCCGACTCGGCGGCGGGGTCGTCATGAGCCGGCGCCGTGACGGGGGCCGCGGACGGTCCGATGGCACAGACGCCGGGGGCGCCGGGGGAGTGCCGGTGCCTTCAGAAGCGGGTGGGCTCGTCGCCTACGGGGGGACGAGGAACGGGGTGCGCGGAACCGTCGGCGGACGACGTGGACTGCTGGAGCTCCGCGTCGAGCTGCGTCAGATCCGCGTTGAGCGCGGCCATCAGCTCCTCCATCTGCTGGAGCAGGCCCTTCGCCGGACTCTTCGCCGGGCCCTTCGCTGGACTCTTTGCGGGGCCCTGCTCGGGCACGGACGGTTCGCGCGCGGCCTCCTGCTCGGGTACGGCTTCCTGGGACATGACGGCCTCCTCGGCCCTCGCCCTCCGGGTGGAGGAGGGCAGCTGATGCAAGCGACGCACCAGCAGCGGCCACCGGCGCGGGTGCCGGGCGGTCCGGCTCCGCCCGAGCCAACGATCACCCGCGGTGGCGGGTCACTGGGGCGGAGCCGCACCGGATGCGGGGTTGACGGAATTTCACCCGGCCGTGGCCCGATCACCTCGCCATCAGGTCAGTTGCCGTCAGGCCGACTGGTGTCGGACCTACTGCCGTCAGGCCGACTGGTGTCGAACCCACTGCCGTCAGACCCACTGCCGTCAGGCCAGCTGCCGTCAGGTCAGCTGCGGCATGACCTCCGAGGAGATCAGCTCCAGGTGGTCGAGGTCGTCCAGGTCGAGCATCTGGAGATACATGCGCTGCGAGCCGACCGCCTGGTAGGCGGCGATCCTCTCGACGACCTCGGCAGGGGATCCGGCGAGCCCGTTCGCCTTCAGGTCCTCCACCTCGCGCCCGATCGCGTCGGCGCGGCGCTTCACCTCGGCGTCCGTCTTGCCGACGCAGGCCACAAGGGCGTTGGAGTAGGTGAGGTCATCGGCGGTGCGGCCGTGCTCTTCGGCGGCGGCGCGCACGCGCTTGAACTGCTGCTCGGTATCGGAAAGAGAGGCAAAGGGGATGTTGAACTCGCTCGCGTAGCGGGCCGCGAGGGCGGGCGTCCGCTTGGCGCCGTGTCCGCCGATGAGGACGGGCACCTTGGACTGCGCGGGCTTGGGAAGGGCGGGGGAATCGGAGAGCTGGTAGTAGGTGCCGTCGAAGGTGAAGCGCTCGCCGACCGGGGTCTCCCACAGGCCGGTGACGATGGCGAGCTGCTCCTCAAGGCGCCCGAACTTCTCCTTCGGGAAGGGAATTCCGTACGCGGAGTGCTCCGCCTCGTACCACCCCGAGCCGAGGCCGAGCTCGATGCGGCCGCCCGACATCTGGTCGACCTGCGCGACCTGGATCGCGAGAACGCCCGGCAGCCGGAACGTACCCGCGGTCATCAGGGTGCCGAGTCGGATCCGCTGGGTCTCGCGGGCCAGTCCGGCGAGAGTGACCCAGGCGTCCGTGGGGCCGGGAAGGCCGTCGGAGGAGCCCATCACGAGGTAGTGGTCGGAGCGGAAGAAGGCGCTGTAGCCGAGGTCCTCGGTGGCCTTGGCGACGCGGAGAAGCGTCTCGTAGGTCGCACCCTGCTGCGGTTCGGTGAAGATTCGAAGGTCCATACAGATATCTTGCCCGGACGCCGGATCCACTTTCAGCCCCGCACGGGTCGTGTTGCGGGGGTTAGGCTTCGGAACTGGCTGTCCGGGCGAGGGGCCCGGAGATGGTGTGTTGGGGTTGAGATGGTCGCTGGCAGAGTTGTCCGGTTCGACGGCGCGCGGGGTTACGGGTTCATTGCCCCGGAGCACGGTGGGGAAGACGTGTTCCTGCACGCCAATGATCTGCTGATTCCGGAGCCCTTGGTGTACACGGGGGCGCAGGTCGAGTTCGAGATCGAGGAGGGCGAGCGCGGGCCCAAGGCGTCGTCCGTCCGGCTTCCCAAGGGGGCGCAGGCGCCGGCGGCACCGCCGTTCGCGGGCCGGGCCCAGGCGCCGCCGTCGATTCAGGCGTCCGCCCCGGGGTTCGACGACGGTGAGGAGCCCACCTGCGATGTGCTCAGCGTCGCGGAGTACTCGTTCGAGGTGACCGAGCTGCTGCTCGGCACGGCGCCGTGGATGACCGGTGAGCAGATCAAGCAGCTCCGCGAACAGTTGGTGCAGCACGGCAAGAGCCACGGCTGGGCAGAGGGCTGAACAGAGGGCTGAACAGAGGGCTGAGTGGAGGGCTGAGTGGAGGGACGCACGGTGAGCTGAACACGCGGTGACGCAGCGAGCGGGCCGGGTTCCGAGGGGAGCCAGGGGGAGCGAAAACCCCTGAGTGTGGCGCAGGTGTTCGCTGTACGGTCTAGAGGCGCGCTGGAGCCGCAACCGTAAGTTTCCGCAGTTCAGATTGCGTTTCGAGGCAAACCCGTGTTCCTGACGATCAGTACCTCCGGTACCCCCGAGAGCCCTGCGACCGACCTCGGGTTCCTGCTGCACAAGCATCCCGACAAAGCGCAGGCGTTCTCCACGTCCTACGGCACGGCACACGTCTTCTACCCAGAGGCGTCCGTGGAGCGTTGCACAGCCGCGCTGCTGCTGGAGGTGGACCCCGTCGCACTGGTGCGGCGGGGGAAGGGCAAGGGGAAGGGCGGTGCGCCCGACGCGGCACTCGCCCAGTACGTGAACGACAGGCCCTACGCAGCTTCGTCGCTGCTCGCGGTGGCGCTGAGCGCGGTGTTCTCCAGCGCGATGCGCGGGGTGTGCAACGCACGGCCCGAGCGGGCGGTGCAGCCGCTGCCGCTGCGGATCGAGGTGCCCGCACTGCCCTCGCGCGGCGGCGCGGATCTGGTGCACAAGCTGTTCGAGCCGCTGGGCTGGACGGCCACGGTGACGCGGATCCCGCTGGACGTGCGGTTCCCGCAGTGGGGCGAATCTCGGTACGTGCACCTCGTGCTCGAAGTGCCGGACGGGAAGCTGACCCTGGGCGAGGCGCTTCGGCACCTCTATGTCCTGCTCCCCGTCCTCGACGACGCCAAGCACTACTGGGTCTCGCCCGACGAGGTCGACAAGCTGCTGCGAGCCGGTGAGGGCTGGCTCGCGGACCACCCGGAGCAGAAGGTCATCACCAGCCGCTATCTCGCGCGGCGCTGGTCGCTGACCCAGGAGGCCATGCAGCGGCTCGAACTGGTGCGGCTCGCCGACGCGGACGACACGGACGTCGACGACCTCGACAACGCGGTCGAGGAGGAGAGCGCTGACGCTGATGTTGAAGAGGCGGAGGAGGGGATGGACAAGCCCGTGCCGCTCGCGGTGCTCCGTCGCGAGGCGATTCTCGCGGAGCTGACCGGCTCGGGCGCCGGACGCGTGCTCGATCTCGGATGCGGACAGGGCCAGTTGGTGCAGGCACTGCTCAAGGACACGCGGTTCACCGAAATCGCCGGTGTCGATGTGTCGATGCGGGCCCTGACCATCGCCTCACGGCGGTTGAATCTCGACCGCATGGGCGAGCGGCAGGCCGAGCGCGTCAAGCTCTTCCAGGGCTCGCTCGCGTACACCGACAAGCGGCTCAAGGGGTATGACGCCGCCGTGCTCAGCGAGGTCATCGAACACCTCGACGTGGAGCGGCTGCCCGCCCTGGAGTACGCGGTGTTCGGCTCCGCGCGGCCGCGCACCGTGCTCGTGACGACCCCGAACGTCGAGTACAACGTCCGCTGGGAGACGCTCCCCGCCGGACATGTCCGGCACGGCGACCACCGGTTCGAGTGGACGCGGGAGGAGTTTCGCGGCTGGGCCCGCCAGGTGGCCGAACGGCACGGTTATGGAGTGGACTTCGTGCCCGTCGGCGAGGACGACCCCGAGGTGGGCCCCCCGACTCAGATGGCCGTGTTCACGCGAACCGACAAGACCGACAAGGTGGATAAGGCCGACAAGACCGAGAAGAACAACAAGACGTACGAGACCGCGAAGAACAGCGACACCGACAAGAACGCGAAGGAGGTGCAGGCGGCATGACGAATGAATCCGGCACCGGTCCCAGCAACAGCTCCCGTACTGAAGCCACTACCGAAGCCACTACTGAAGCCAATACCGAAGCCACTCACGCGGGACGCGTGCTGCCCGTCACCGACCTCTCCCTCGTCGTCCTCGTCGGTGCCACCGGCTCCGGGAAGTCCACCTTCGGCCGCAAGCACTTCAAGCCCACCGAGGTCATCTCCAGCGACTTCTGCCGTGGCCTCGTGGCGGACGACGAGAACGACCAGGGCGCGAGCGGTGACGCCTTCGACGTGCTGCGCTACATCGCGGGCAAGCGCCTCGGCGCGGGCCGCCGCACCGTCGTCGACGCCACGAACGTACAGAGCGAGAGCCGTAAGCAGCTGATCGCGCTGGCCAGGGAGCACGACGTCCTGCCCATAGCCATCGTCCTGGACGTGTCCGAGGAGGTCTGCGCCGCGCGCAACGCCGAGCGCGACGACCGGGCCGGCATGCCGCGCCGCGTCATCCAGCGCCACCAGCGCGAACTGCGCCGCTCCCTCAAGCACCTGGAGCGCGAGGGGTTCAGAAAGGTCCACGTCCTCAGAGGCGTGGACGAGGTCGACGGCGCCACCATCGTCACCGAGAAGCGCTATAACGACCTCTCCCACCTCACGGGCCCCTTCGACATCATCGGCGACATCCACGGGTGCGCCACCGAGCTGGAGACGCTGCTCGGCAAGCTCGGTTACGTCGACGGCGCGCACCCCGAAGGGCGTACGGCCGTCTTCGTGGGCGACCTCGTCGACCGCGGCCCGGACTCCCCGGGCGTGCTGCGCCGCGTGATGTCGATGGTCGGCGACGGCAACGCCCTGTGCGTACCGGGCAACCACGAGAACAAGCTCGGCCGTCACCTCAAGGGCCGCAAGGTCCAGCTCACCCACGGACTCGCCGAGACCGTCGAGCAGTTGGAGGCGGAGAGCGAGGAATTCACCCGAAGCGTGCGGGAGTTCGTGGACGGACTCGTCTCGCACTACGTCCTTGACGGCGGAAAGCTCGTCGTCTGCCACGCGGGTCTGCCGGAGAAGTACCACGGGCGTACGTCGGGCCGGGTGCGCTCGCACGCGCTCTACGGCGACACGACCGGCGAGACCGACGAGTTCGGCCTGCCCGTGCGCTACCCGTGGGCGGAGGACTACCGCGGCAGCGCCGCCGTTGTCTACGGCCACACCCCCGTGCCCACCGCGACCTGGCTGAACAACACCATCTGCCTGGACACCGGCGCCGTGTTCGGCGGTGCGCTCACCGCGCTGCGCTGGCCGGAGCGCGAGCTCGTCGACGTACCGGCGGAGCAGGTCTGGTACGAGCCGGTCAAGCCGCTCAGCACCCAGGCCCCCGGGGGCCGCGAGGGGCGGCCGCTCGACCTGAACGACGTGCACGGCCGCCGCGCCGTGGAGACCGGTCAGGCGGGCCGCGTCGCCGTGCGCGAGGAGAACGCGGCGGCGGCCCTGGAGGTCATGAGCCGTTTCGCCGTCGACCCGCGGCTGCTTCCCTACCTCCCGCCGACAATGGCCCCGACCGCGACATCGCAGCGCGAGGGGTACTTGGAGCACCCGGCCGAGGCCTTCGCGTCGTACGCCAGGGACGGGGTCGCCCGGGTCGTGTGCGAGGAGAAGCACATGGGTTCGCGCGCCGTGGCCCTGGTGTGCCGCGACGCGGACGTGGCCCGCGAGCGCTTCGGGGTGGACGGGCCGACCGGCTCGCTCTGCACCCGCACGGGGCGCCCGTTCTTCGACGACCCGGAAGTCACCGAGGAGATACTCGGCCGCGTGCGCGCCGCCGTCACCGAAGCGGGCCTGTGGCAGGAGCTCGCCGGGTCCGACAGCGCCTCCGGCACCTGCGACTGGCTGCTGCTCGACGCGGAGTTGATGCCCTGGTCGCTGAAGGCGTCCGGCCTGCTCCGCACGCAGTACGCAGCCGTGGGCGCCGCGTCCGCAGCCGTCTTCCCCGGCGCGATCGCCGCCCTGGAAGCGGCGACGGCACGCGGCGTGAACACCGGGGAACTCCTGGCCACGCAGCGCGAACGGGCCGTGGACGCCGCCGCGTTCACGGACGCCTACCGCCGCTACTGCTGGCCGACCGAAGGCCTTGAGGGCGTGCGCCTCGCGCCGTTCCAGATCCTGGCCGTCCAAGGCCGCAGCCTCGCCGCGCTCCCGCACGACGAACAGCTCGCCCTGATCGACCGCATGGTGGAGCACGACGGCACCGGGCTGCTGCAGACCACCCGGCGGCTCTATGTCGACACCGGCGACGAGGCGTCGGTCCAGTCGGGCATCGACTGGTGGCTGGAGATGACCAACCGCGGTGGCGAGGGCATGGTCGTCAAGCCGGTCGAGGCGCTGGTCCGCGACGGGAAGGGCCGGATCGTGCAGCCGGGCATCAAGTGCCGGGGACGCGAGTACCTCCGGATCATCTACGGCCCGGAGTACACCCGCCCCGACCGCCTCGACAAGCTGCGCGGCCGTTTCCTCGGCCACAAGCGCTCGCTCGCGATCCGTGAGTACGCGCTCGGTATCGAGGCACTGGACCGCCTCGCGGCGGGCGAGCCGCTGTGGCGGGTGCACGAGGCGGTGTTCGCGGTCCTGGCCCTGGAGTCGGAGCCGGTCGACCCGCGGCTCTAGGGACGGCCCGCGGCTCTAGGGACGGCCCGCGGCTCTGGGGACGGCCCGCGGCTCTGGGGACGGCCCGCGGCTCTGGGGACGGTCCGCGGTTCTAGGGACGGTCCGCGGCCCTGGGAGCCGCTGACCGGCGGCTCCGGATGCCGCTCCGCGGCTTTGGGCAACAGCGGGCGTCGGCCGTCCGGCCAGGGAAAGATGGACTCCATGGGATTCCATGTCGACTCCGAGGCCGGGCGGCTGCGCCGCGTGATACTGCACCGCCCCGATCTGGAGCTCAAGCGGCTCACGCCGACCAACAAGGACGCGTTGCTCTTCGACGACGTCCTGTGGGTCCGCAGAGCCCGCCAGGAACATGACGGATTCGCCGACGTGCTGCGCGATCGCGGGGTGGCCGTCCACCTCTTCGGCGACCTCCTGACCGAGGCCATGGACGTGCCAGGGGCGCGCCTGCTGGTCCTTGACCGGGTCTTCGACGAGAAGGAGTACGGGCCGCTCGCGACGGACCATCTGCGGGCCGCGTTCGAAACGCTGCCCTCCGCCGAGCTCGCCGACGCGCTGATCGGCGGGATGACGAAGCGGGAGTTCCTGGAGCGCCACCCGGAGCCGACATCCGTGCGCTTCCACTGCATGGACCTGGACGACTTCCTGCTCGACCCGCTGCCCAACCACCTCTTCACCCGCGACACCTCGGCCTGGATCTACGACGGCGTCTCCATCAACGCCATGAGCCGACCCGCGCGGCAGCGCGAGACCGTGCACTTCGAGGCGATCTACCGGCACCACCCCCTCTTCAAGTCCGAGGGCTTCCACGTCTGGTCCCAGGGGCAGGCGGACTACCCCTCCACCATCGAGGGCGGCGACGTCCTGGTGATCGGCCGGGGCGCCGTCCTCATCGGCATGAGCGAGCGCACCACGCCGCAGGCCGTCGAGATGCTCGCGCACAAGCTCTTCGCGGCGGGCTCCGCGCAGACGATCGTGGCCCTGGACATGCCGAAGAGACGCGCGTTCATGCATCTCGACACGGTGATGACGATGGTCGACGCCGACACCTTCACGCAGTACGCGGGCCTGGGCATGCTCCGCTCGTACACCATCGAACCAGGCGTCGACGGGCGGGAGCTGAAGGTCACCGACCATCCGCCCGAGCACATGCACCGGGCGATCGCGGCGGCCCTGGGGCTGAGCGGTATCCGGGTCCTCACGGCCACCCAGGACGTGCACGCGGCCGAGCGCGAGCAGTGGGACGACGGCTGCAACGTGCTCGCGGTCGAGCCCGGCGTCGTCGTGGCGTACGAACGGAACTCGACGACGAACACGCATCTGCGCAAGGAGGGCATCGAGGTGATCGAGATCCGGGGGAGCGAGCTGGGGCGCGGCAGGGGCGGGCCGCGCTGCATGAGCTGTCCGGTGCAGCGGGATGCCGTATAGAAATGTGGAGCGTCGTATAGACTTCCAGTGTCCTCATACGTGTACCCCTGGAGCGCCATCATGGCCATCGACCTCACCGGCCGCCACTTCCTCAAGGAGCTGGACCTCACCGCCGAGGAGTTCCGCGGCCTGGTCGACCTCGCCGCCGAGCTGAAGGCGGCCAAGAAGGCCGGTACGGAGGCGCAGCGTCTGCGCGGCAAGAACATCGCGCTGATCTTCGAGAAGTCCTCCACGCGGACGCGCTGCGCCTTCGAGGTCGCGGCCGCCGACCAGGGTGCCTCCACGACGTACATCGACCCGGCCGGATCGCACATAGGCAGCAAGGAGTCCCCGAAGGACACCGCCCGGGTGCTCGGCCGGATGTTCGACGCCATTGAGTTCCGCGGTGACGCCCAGTCGACGGTCGAGGAGCTCGGCGCCCATGCGGGCGTGCCCGTCTACAACGGCCTGACCGACGACTGGCACCCCACCCAGATGCTCGCCGACGTGCTCACGATGACCGAGCACAGCGCCAAGCCCCTCACCGAGGTCGCCTTCGCGTATCTCGGTGACGCCCGCTTCAACATGGGCAACTCGTACCTGATCACGGCCGCACTGCTCGGCATGGACGTACGCATCGTCGCGCCGAAGGCCTACTGGCCCGCCGCCGAGATCGTCGCCAGCGCCCGCGAGCTCGCCGAGACCAGCGGCGCCCGGATCACGCTCAGCGAGGACATCACCGAGGGTGTCGCGGGCGCCGACTTCGTCGTGACCGACGTCTGGGTCTCCATGGGCGAGCCCAAGGAGATCTGGGACGAGCGCATAGCCGCGCTCGCGCCGTACGCCGTGACCATGGACGTGCTGCGCGCGACGGGCAACGCCGACGTGAAGTTCCTGCACTGCCTCCCGGCCTTCCACGACCTGGGCACGGAGGTCGGCCGTGAGATCCACGCTCAGCACGGTCTAAGCTCTCTCGAGGTCACCGACGAGGTCTTCGAGTCGGCGCACTCCGTCGTCTTCGACGAGGCCGAGAACCGCTTGCACACCATCAAGGCGGTCCTCGTCGCCACGCTCGCCTGACACCACGGGCCGTCGGCACTCGTCCGACCTGCCACACACGCGTTACCAGCTCACACTGGTGGGGCCGGGGAACACCTTCCCCCGGCCCCATTTCGTTGCGGCACCACCCCTCGCCGCACCCAGCACCACCGAAATGAGAACCACCGCATGCGCTCGACCGGTCCGGCAGGACTCCGCATCAAGTCCCCCGAACTCCTCGTCGCCGAATCGGGCGCCGACCTCGAAGGCCATGGCCTCAAGCGCACCATGGGCCTGTTCCAGCTGGTGTGCTTCGGCGTCGGCGCGATCGTCGGCACCGGCATCTTCGTCGGCCTCTCCGACAGCGTCGCCGAGGCGGGCCCCGCGGTCGCCGTCTCGTACTTCCTCGCCGCCGTCACCTGTATCTTCACGGCGTTCTCGTTCGCCGAGCTCGGCGGGGCGATCCCGGTCTCCGGCAGCTCGTACTCCTTCGCGTACGCCTCGCTCGGCGAGCGCACCGCGTTCCTCGTCGGGTGGTGCCTGCTCCTGGAGTACGGCGTCTCCGTCTCCGCCGTCGCGGTCGGCTGGAGCCAGTACCTGAACGAGCTGCTCGAAAGCCTCACCGGCTGGCATCTGCCCGACGCGCTCTCCACCGGGCCCGGTGAGGGCGGCGTCGTGAATCTGCCCGCCGTGGTCGTGATCCTCCTTGCCGCGGTGCTGCTCGTGCGCGGCATCCGCGAGAGCGCGCGGGCGACGGCAGCCATGGCCGTGCTCAAGATCGGGATCCTGCTGCTCTTCCTGGCGATCGCGTTCACCGCGTTCAAGGCCGGCAACCTCACGCCCTTCGCGGGCGCCGGGGTCTCGGGGATCACCGCGGGCGCCTCGCTCGCCTTCTTCTCCTTCATCGGCTTCGACGCGATCACCACGGCGGGCGAAGAGGTCAAGAACCCCCGGCGCAACATCCCGATCGCCGTCCTGATCTGCATCGGCGTCGCCACGCTGCTGTACGTCGCTGTCGCCATCGGAGCGATCGGTGCCCTGGGCGCCGACGCGGTAGCCGACAAGCCCGCGGCGCTCTCGCTGATCGTCAACCAGGTCACCGACTCGACGGTCGGCGGCGGCGTCATCGCCTTCGGCGCTGTCGTGGCCATCGCGTCCGTCGTACTGGCCGTGATGTACGGGCAGACCCGCATCCTGATGTCGATGTCCCGCGACGGGCTCATCCCGCGCGTCTTCGAGCGCGTCTCGCCCAGGACCTCGACGCCGGTCGCCAACACCTGGATCGTCGCGGCGGTCTTCGCCGTCCCGGCCGCCTTCTCGTCGCTCGACGTGGTGGTCAACCTGACGACGATCGGCACGCTGGCGATCATGGTCGTGGTGAATGTCGCGGTACTAGCGCTGCGCCGCTCGGCGCCGGAGCTGAAGCGCACCTTCCGGGTGCCGCTGTACCCCGTGTGCCCGGTCCTCGGCGTGGGCTTCTGCCTCTATCTGATCTGGGGCACGGGCTGGACGACGTGGGTGCAGTTCGCCGTGTTCCTCGTCGTGGGTGCCCTGGTGTACGCGCTGTACGGGCGCCGTCACTCCCGGCTCGCCGGGGCGGCCGGGGCTACGCCGCGGGGAGTGTGAACCAGACCGCCTTGCCGGAGTCGGTGGGGCGGTGACCGCAGGACGAGCTGAGGGTGCGGATCAGGAGCAGACCGCGCCCGTGCTCCTGCCAGGGGTCCGGCTCGCTCATCGGTGCCGGATCGCTGAGATCGCCGGGCGGCAGCGGGTTCGAGTCGTGGACCTCCACCTGGCAGCCGCTCGGCAGGAGCTCGATGACGAGCTCTATCGGGTCGTCGCCCGAGGTGTGCTCCACCGCGTTGGCCACCAGCTCGGCCGTGAGCAGCTCAGCGGTATCGCTGTCGGCGGGCGACTCGATCTCCGTGAGTGCGGTGCGCACCAGTGCTCGGGCGATCGGCACGGCCGCGGTGGTGTGCGGCAGCGCGATGCGCCACGAGGCTGGAGCGGAAGGTTTGTGCAAGGCGGGTCCGTTCAAGGCAGCAGGAGGTCCTGCTTTCAACCGTACGAATCTTAAGCGCTATGTCGACAGGGTCGACGGTCGGGCATTTCCGGGACGTCCGGCCCTTGGGTGCCTCAGGCGACAAGACATGCATGTCGGGATTTCCGTTCCCTCAAGGAGCCCCTGATGCGAACGCGTGACCGCGTGATCGCACGGTCGTGACGTATCGCGTACGCGTGACGACAGTCACGGACAGGTGATAACTTCGAAAGGCAGAGGCACCTTCGAAGAGGCACCTTCGAAGAGGCACCTTCGAAGAGGCACCTTCGAAGAGGCACCTTCGAGAAGCAGACCGCCGCCGCCCCGACCGAGGAGGCCGCACGTCGTCATGAGTCCCTTCACCGGCTCCGCCCCCCGCACCCCCGACTGGCAGCACCTCCGATTCGGGGTGGACGACGGGGTCGCCACGGTCACCCTCGCCCGCCCCGACAAGCTGAACGCGCTCACCTTCGGTGCCTACGCCGACCTGCGCGATCTCCTGGCCGAACTCTCCCGCGACAAGTCCGTACGCGCGCTGGTGCTCGGCGGAGAGGGGCGCGGCTTCTGCTCGGGCGGTGACGTCGACGAGATCATTGGCGCGACCCTCGGTATGGACACCGCGGCGCTGCTCGACTTCAACCGCATGACGGGACAGGTCGTACGGGCCATCCGCGAGTGCCCCTTCCCGGTGATCGCCGCCGTGCACGGGGTGGCCGCGGGCGCGGGCGCGGTGCTCGCGCTCGCCGCGGACTTCAGGGTGGCCGATCCCTCGGCGCGGTTCTCCTTCCTCTTCACCCGGGTCGGCCTGTCGGGCGGTGACATGGGAGCCGCGTACCTCCTGCCCCGCGTCGTCGGCCTCGGCCACGCCACCCGGATCCTGATGCTCGGCGACCCGGTGCGCACCCCGGAGGCCGAACGGATCGGCCTGATCAGCGAGTTGACGGACGAGGGCAAGGCGGCCGAGGCCGCACAGTCCCTCGCGCGCCGCCTCGCCGACGGCCCCGCCCTTGCGTACGCGCAGACCAAGGCGCTGCTGACCTCGGAACTCGACATGCCGATGGCGGCCGCCGTGGAGCTGGACGCCGCGACGCAGGCCCTCCTCATGACCGGCGAGGACTACAAGGAATTCCACGCGGCGTTCACGCAGAAGCGCCCGCCCAAGTGGCAGGGGCGCTGACGATGGCCACCCCCGAGACCCCGGCCACCCCCGAGACCCCGGCCACCCCCGAGACCCCGGCCACCCCCGCGCGCGACTCCGCACACCGCGTCGCCGTTATCGGCGGCGGACCCGGCGGGCTCTACGCCGCCGCCCTGCTCAAGCGGCTCGACCCGGAGCGCGAGATCACCGTCTGGGAGCGCAACGCCCCGGACGACACGTTCGGCTTCGGAGTCGTTCTCTCGGACGAGACGCTCGGCGGCATCGAGCACGCCGACCCCGTCGTCTACGCCGCGCTCCAGGCGGAGTTCGTGCGCTGGGACGACATCGACATCGTGCGCCGGGGGAGCCGTCACACCTCGGGCGGGCACGGATTCGCGGCGCTCGGGCGGCGCAGGCTGCTCGGCATCCTGCACGAGCGGTGCCGGGAGCTCGGCGTCGATCTGCGCTTCTGCGCCGAGGCGCCGTCAGCGGCCGAGCTCTCCACCTCGTACGACCTGGTGATCGCGGCGGACGGCGTGCACAGTCTCACGCGCGAGGCGCACGCGCAGGCCTTCGGGCCGAGTGTCGAGACGCACCGCTGCCGCTACATCTGGCTCGCGGCCGACTTCGCCTTCGAGGCCTTCCGCTTCGAGATCGCCGAGACCGAGCACGGCGTGATGCAGCTGCACGGCTACCCCTTCTCCACGGCGGGGACCGGTGAGTCCACGGTCATCGTCGAGATGCGCGAAGAGGTGTGGGAGGCGGCCGGGTTCGCGGAGCTCGACGAGCGCGACTCGACCGAACGCTGCGCCAAGATCTTCGCCGACGCGCTCGGCGGCCGCACCCTGCGCGGAAACAAGTCCTCCTGGATCAACTTCCGCACGGTCCTCAACAAGCACTGGTCGCATGGCAATACGGTGCTGCTCGGCGACGCCGCCCACACCGCCCACTTCTCCATCGGCTCCGGCACCAAGCTCGCCGTCGAGGACGCCCTCGCGCTCGCCGCATGCCTTCAGGAGCAGCCCGGCATCCCCGAGGCCCTCGCCGCGTACGAGACGGAGCGCCGTCCCGTCGTCGAGTCCACGCAGCGCGCCGCCCGCGCCAGCCTGGAGTGGTTCGAGCGGCTTCCCGACTATCTCGGCCAGCCGCCGCGCCAGTTCGCCTTCAACCTGCTCACTCGCAGCCGCCGCGTCACCCACGACAACCTGCGCCTGCGCGACGCCCGCTTCACCGAGTCCGTCGAACGCGACTTCGGCTGCCCGGACGGTACGCCGCCGATGTTCACGCCCTTCCAGCTGCGCGACCTCACCCTGCGCAACCGCGTGGTCGTCTCGCCCATGGACATGTACTCCGCGACGGACGGCGTCCCCGGCGACTTCCACCTCGTACACCTGGGCGCGCGGGCGCTCGGCGGCGCGGGCCTGGTCATGACCGAGATGGTGTGCGTCAGCGAGAGGGGCCGCATCACACCGGGCTGTGCGGGCCTCTACACCGAAGGGCAGGCCGACGCCTGGCGCCGGATCACGGACTTCGTGCACGCACAGGCGCCGGGCACCGCGATCGGCGTCCAGCTGGGGCACTCGGGCCGCAAGGGCTCCACGAAGCTGATGTGGGAGGGCATCGACGAACCCCTCGACGAGGGCGACTGGCCGTTGGTGGCCCCCTCGCCCCTCCCGTACAAGCCGCACAGCCAACGCCCGCACGAGCTGGACCGGGCCGGGCTCGACGAGATCCGCGAACAGTTCACCGAAGCGGCCCGGCGGGCCGGGCGTGGCGGGTTCGACCTCCTCGAACTGCACTGCGCGCACGGCTATCTGCTCTCCGGGTTCCTCTCGCCACTGACGAACCGCAGGACGGACGAGTACGGCGGCTGCCCGGAGAACCGCCTGCGCTTCCCTCTGGAAGTATTCGACGCGGTAAGGGAGTTGTGGCCGGACGGTAAACCCATGACCGTCCGCGTCTCGGCCACCGACTGGGCCGAGGGCGGCACCACGGCGGACGACGCCGTCGGCATCGCCCGCGCCTTCGCCGCGCACGGAGCCGACGCGATCGACGTCTCCACGGGGCAGGTCGTCTCCGACGAGCGCCCCGCGTACGGCCGCTCCTACCAGACCCCGTTCGCCGACCGCATCCGCAACGAAACCGGCATCCCCGTCCTGACGGTCGGCGCCATCTCCTCCTGGGACGACGTCAACTCCCTGATCCTGGCGGGCCGCACCGACCTGTGCGCGCTCGCGCGTCCCCATCTGTACGACCCGCACTGGACGCTGCACGCGGCGGCCGAGCAGGGTTACGCGGGACCTGGCGTCGCCTGGCCGGTGCAGTACGGCGCGGGCAGCCGCCGCCCACAGACAGGGCGCACGGACGCCCCCAAGCCCCGCCTCAAACTGGGGAGTTGACGAACCCCGCCCCCGCGTCCCGCAGCCGCCCGTCGAGCGCCCTGAACACCTCGGCCGACCGGTCACCGGGCCACCCCTCCGGGAGGAGTTCCCCCGGAAGGCCCGGGTCCGCGTACGGCAGCCTGCGCCAGGAGTCCAGGGCGAGGAGATAGTCGCGGTACGCCTCTTCGGGCGGGGTCTGTGTCCGTCCCTGCCAGGCTCGGAGCACCGGCTCGTGCCGGTCGAGGAACGCCTCGTGCTCCTTGGCGATCGAGGACAGGTCCCACCAGCGGGCCACCGCGTCCGCCGTCGCCGCGAAGCCCAGGTGCTCGCCCCGGAACAGGTCGACGTACGAGGCGAGTTGGAGGCGTTCCAGCGTGTGCCGGGTCTCTTCGTAGAGGTGCGCAGGGGCGATCCACACCCCCGGTGCCGCCGTCCCGAAGCCGAGTCCGGCCAGGCGGGAGCGCAGGACGTGCCGCTTCTGGCGTTCCGACTCCGGTACGGAGAAGACGGCCAGCACCCAGCCGCCGCCCCGCCGTGCGGCCGGGGGAGTGGCGTAGATGCGCCGGTCGCCGTCCTCCAGGAGCTGGCGTGCGTCCGGCGACAGGGCGTACCCCGCCGCGCCCGCCGCCGTCCGCGCCGGTACGAGAAGCCCGCGCCGCTTGAGCCGGGACACGGACGAGCGCACGGACGGGGCGTCCACGCCGAGGGGGGCGAGGAGCCTGACGAGGTCGGCGACCGGCACCGGGCCGGGGGCCGCGCGCCCGTAGGCGCCGTAGAAGGTGACGATCAGGGACCGTGGAGTGTGCTGCTCGGACACGTGATCACTCTACGGGCCCCGGCTCCCGCAGCCGGAACCGTTGCAGCTTGCCCGTCGCGGTGCGCGGCAGCGCGTCCAGAAAGACGATCTCGCGCGGACACTTGTACGGCACGAGCTCGCCCTTCACGAACTCGCGCAGCCGCTCCGGGTCCCGTTCGGTGCCCGCGCGCGGGACGACGTACGCGACGACCGCCTGCCCGCGCAGCTCGTCGGAGCGCCCCACGACGGCCGTCTCCAGGACATCGGGGTGGCGCAGGAGCGCCTCCTCGACCTCCGGGCCCGCGATGTTGTACCCCGCCGATATGATCATGTCGTCCGCGCGGGCCACGTAGGTGAAGTAGCCGTCGGCGTCGCGGACGTAGGTGTCGCCGGTGACGTTCCAGCCGTGGCGTACGTACTGGAGCTGGCGCTCGTCGCCCAGATACCGGCAGCCGACAGGCCCGCGCACGGCGAGCAGACCCGGCTCCCCGTCCGGCACCTGAGCCCCCGAATCGTCGACCACGCGCGCGTGCCAGCCGGGTACGGGGCGGCCTGTGGTGCCGGGCCGGATCGCCTCGTCGGCGGCGGAGATGAAGATGTGGAGCAGCTCGGTCGCGCCGATGCCGTTGATGATGCGGTGCCCGGTGCGCTCGTGCCAGGCGTGCCAGGTGTTGGTGGAGAGATTCTCCCCTGCGGAGACGCACCGCCGCAGTGTGGAGACGTCGGGGGCGTCCGGCTTGCCCAGCTCGTCGAGCATCGTGCGGTAGGCGGTCGGCGCCGTGAAGAGCACGCTCACGCCGTGCTCGGCGATCGCGGGCAGCAGCTGCTTGGGAGCCGCGTGTTCCAGGAGGAGCGACGAGGCGCCGAACCGCAGCGGGAAGATGACGAGACCGCCGAGTCCGAAGGTGAAACCGAGCGGTGGGCTGCCCGCGAACACGTCGTCGGGCACCGGCTTGAGGACATGGCGCGCGAAGGTGTCGGCGATGGCGAGCACGTCACGGTGGAAGTGCATACAGCCCTTGGGGCGCCCGGTGGTGCCGGACGTGAAGGCGATGAGGGCGACGTCGTCGGCGGCGGTGTCGACGGGTTCGTAGACGTCGGGCTGCCGGGCGGCGCGCGTGAGGAGGTCGTCGTCCGCGTCCCCGCCGAAAGTGGTGACGCTCAGTCCCGGGATCCCGGCCTTGATCAGGTCGTCCACGGAGCGGGCGTCGCACAGCGCGTGGCTCACCTCGGCGATCTCGCACATCGTGGCCAGCTCGTGCGCGCGCTGCTGGGCGAGGACGGTGACCGCGACCGCGCCCGCCTTCATCACCGCCAGCCAGCAGGCCGCGAGCCAGGGCGTCGTGGGGCCGCGCAGCAGGACGCGCTGTCCCGGCAGTACGTCGAGTTCGCCGGTCAGGACGTGCGCGATCCGGTCGACGTGCCGCTGCAGCTCGCCGTACGTCCACACGCCTGTGGAGCCCGCGTCGCCGGAACCCGCACGGAACGCGGTTCTCTCGGCGCCGTGCCGCTCCACCGTCCGGTCGAGGAGCTCGGCGCCGCAGTTGAGGCGGTCGGCGTAGTGCACCTCGGGCCGGTCGCGGACGAACGCGGGCCACTGCTCCGGCGGCGGGAGATGATCCCGGGCGAAGGTGTCGACGTGAGCCGATGGGTGGAGTCGCAGTGCACTCTTGGCGTCCACAGCGGGTCGCCCCCTTGCCGTTCGGGCTTGTGGTGAGCTCGCGCAACGAGCGTATCGTGATGGTGACGACAGTCAACGGTGCGCGATAGAGGAGGGGCCCGCATGACGGCATTCTCGCTCGATCCAGAACAAACCGCCTGGTGTGCGGAGCTACGCGCCCTCGCCGACGAGCGGCTGCGTCCGCTGGCGGAGAAGGGCGAGCCGGGCCGCGTGAACCGCCCACTGGTGGAGGCCCTCGGAGAACTGGGCCTCCTCGACCGCCTGTTCGCGGGGGAGGGGCCGGGTGGCTCGGCCGCCGCACGGTCCCCGGCCCCGCCGGCCACCTCGGGCGCCCTGGGCCTCTGCCTCCTGCGCGAGTCCCTCGCCTACGCCTGCACGGAGGCCGAGACCGCGCTCGCGCTGCAGGGGCTCGGGGCGCACCCCGTCGCCGCGTACGGCTCCGCGCGCCAGCGCGAGCAGTGGCTGGCCCCCGCCCGCGCGGGGCGCGCCGTCGCCGCCTTCGCGCTCTCCGAACCCGGCGCGGGCTCGGACGCCGCCGCCCTTGCCCTGAGCGCCGTCCCGGACGGCGCCTCCTCCTGGCGGCTCACCGGCGAGAAGTGCTGGATCTCGAACGCCCCCGAGGCCGACTTCTACACCGTCTTCGCCCGTACGACCCCCGGCGCCGGCGCCCGCGGCGTCACCGCCTTCCTCGTGCCCGCCGACCGCGCGGGCCTCACCGGCACGCCCCTGGACATGCTCTCCCCGCACCCGATCGGAGCCCTCGCCTTCGACGGGGTGACCGTCACCGGCGACGACATGCTCGGCGAACCCGACCGCGGCTTCCGCGTCGCCATGACCACCCTCAACCGCTTCCGCCCCAGCGTCGGCGCCTTCGCGGTCGGCATGGCGGGCGCGGCACTCGACGCGACACTCGCGCACACCGCCGGGCGGGACGCGTTCGGCGGCAAGTTGAAAGACCTCCAGGCGGTGGCGCACCAGGTCGCGGAGATGGCGACGCGCACGGAGGCGGCCCGCCTCATGGTGCACGCGGCAGCGGCGGCGTACGACCGCGGCGAACCGGACATCGCCCGACGCGCCGCCATGGCCAAGCTGATCGCCACCGAGACGGCACAGTACGTCGTGGACGCGGCGGTCCAACTGCACGGTGCGCGCGCCTTGCAGCGAGGCCATCTCCTTGAGCACCTCTACCGGGAGGTGCGGGCGCCCCGCATCTACGAGGGCGCGAGCGAGGTCCAACGGACCATCATCGCGAAGGAGTTGTACGCAGCACAGCCCGCACCGCATCCCGCGCCCCATGAGGAGCCCTCCGCATGAGCATCGAACGCGTCAACCCCGTCGAACTCTCCCCGCCCACCGGCTTCTCGCACGCCGTCACCGCGACGGGTGGCCGCCTCGTCTTCCTCGCGGGCCAGACCGCCCTCGACACCGACGGCAAGGTCACCGGCACCACCCTGCCCGAGCAGTTCGAGCTCGCGCTGAGCAATCTGCTCACCGCCCTGCGCCACGCGGGCGGTACTCCGGCCGACCTCGCCCGCGTCACCGTCTACGCCACGGACGTCGCCGACTACCGCAGTCAGGCGGCACAACTGGGCCGTATCTGGAAGAAGTTGGCGGGCCGCGACTACCCCGCGATGGCGGTGATCGGCGCGGTCCGCCTCTGGGACGAGCAGTGCCTGGTGGAGCTGGACGGGGTGGCGGTCCTCGACTGAGCCGCTTAGCGTCGGGCAGAAGATCAGGCTAGGAAACGGGGCGGCCATGGCACGGATCGAACTCACCGCAGGGCCCGTCGAGTACGAGGACACGGGAGGCACGGGCACGCCGATCGTCCTGCTGCACGGCCTCGTCCAGGACGGCAGCGTATGGCGCCACGTCGTGCAGGAACTGGGCGAAGACTTCCGCTGCCTGGTGCCGACGCTTCCGTACGGCAGCCATCGCCTACCGCTGAAGCAGGGTGCCGAGCTGACGCCGTCGACCATGGCCCGGCTGATCGGTGAGTTCGCCGACGCGCTGGGTCTGGGCGGCGACGCGGTCTTCGTCGAGAACGACGCCGGGCGGCTCCAGCAACTGGCCGCCGAACGCCCCGACCGCGTGGGCCGCATGGTCATCGCGGGCTGCGAGGCCTTCGACAACTACCCGCCGCGCGCGGGCGGCAAGATGATGGACGCCGCCGCGCGCGTGCCCGGCGGCATCGCCCTCCTGATCCGCGTCCTGTCCGTACGCGCCCTGCGCCGCGTCCCGGGCACGGGATTCGCGGTCATGGCCCACCGCCCCGTCCCGCACGACCTGACGGACCGCTGGCTCGAACCCCTGCGCACCGATCCCCAGGCCCGCCAGGTCCTGGTCCGTTACCTCCGCTCCGCCCGCAGGACGGAGATGCGGGAGGCTGCGGAGGCCCTGCGCACGTACGACAGTCCCGCCCTGATCGTCTGGGGCAGGCAGGACAGGATGATGCCCATCGAACACGGCCGCAGGTTCGCCGAGTTGCTCCCCAAGAGCCGCCTGGTGGAACTGGACGACTGCCGCACCCTGATCCCGCTGGATCGCCCCGACGCGCTGGCCGAGGCGATCCGCGAGTTCGTGAAGACCACGTAGGCGAACGGCCGACGGCCTCCTAGATGTCCCGGAACGTCTCGATCTGCGCGCCCACGGAGTTGAGCCGCTCGGCCAGCTCCTCGTACCCGCGATTGATCACGTACACATTGCGCAGGACGGACGTGCCCTCGGCCGCCATCATCGCGAGCAGCACGACCACGGCGGGCCGCAGTGCGGGCGGGCACATCATCTCGGCGGCGCGCCAGCGGGTCGGGCCCTCGACCAGCACCCGGTGCGGGTCGAGGAGTTGGAGGCGCCCGCCGAGGCGGTTCAGGTCGGTCAGATAGATCGCGCGGTTGTCGTAGACCCAGTCGTGGATCAGCGTCTTGCCCTGCGCCGCCGCCGCGATGGCCGCGAAGAAGGGGACGTTGTCGATGTTCAGGCCGGGGAACGGCATCGGGTGAATCTTGTCGATCGGCGCCTCCAGCTTGGAGGGCCGGACGGTGAGGTCGATCAGGCGCGTACGGCCGTTGTCCGCGAAGTACTCCGGCGTGCGGTCGTGGTCGAGGCCCATCTCCTCCAGGACCGCGAGCTCGATCTCCAGGAACTCGATCGGGACGCGGTTCACCGTCAGCTCGGACTCCGTGACGACGGCCGCGGCGAGCAGGCTCATCGCCTCGACCGGGTCCTCGGAGGGGGAGTAGTCGACGTCGACGTCGATGGTCGGGACGCCGTGCACGGTGAGGGTCGTCGTGCCGATGCCCTCGACCTTCACGCCGAGCGCCTCCAGGAAGAAGCACAGGTCCTGGACCATGTAGTTCGACGAGGCGTTGCGGATGACGGTGGTGCAGTCGCTGCGGGCCGCGGCGAGGAGGGCGTTCTCGGTCACGGTGTCGCCGCGCTCGGTCAGCACGATCGGGCGGTCGGGGACGACGTCTCGCGCGACCTCGGCGTGGTAGAGCCCCTCGGTCGCGGCGATGTCGAGCCCGAAGCGGCGCAGCGCGATCATGTGCGGCTCGATCGTGCGGGTGCCGAGGTCGCAACCGCCCGCGTACGGCAGGTTGAAGCGGTCCATGCGGTGCAGCAGCGGACCGAGGAACATGATGATCGAGCGGGTCCGGATCGCGGCCTGCGCGTCGATCGCCTCCATGTCGAGCTGGGCGGGCGGCACGATCTCCAGGTCCACCCCGTCGTTGATCCAACGGGTGCGCACGCCGATCGAGTTCAGGACTTCGAGGAGGCGGTAGACCTCCTCGATGCGCGCCACGCGGCGCAGCACCGTGCGTCCCTTGTTGAGCAGGGAGGCGCAGAGCAGCGCCACGCAGGCGTTCTTGCTCGTCTTGACGTCGATGGAGCCGGAGAGCCGCCGCCCGCCGACCACGCGCAGATGCATCGGCCCGGCATACCCGAGGGAGACGATCTCGCTGTCCAGCGCTTCGCCGATACGCGCGATCATCTCAAGGCTGATGTTCTGGTTGCCGCGCTCGATGCGGTTCACGGCGCTCTGACTTGTGTTGAGCGCCTCGGCGAGCTGCGACTGCGTCCAGCCCCTGTGCTGCCGGGCGTCGCGGATGAGCTTGCCGATACGTACGAGGTAATCGTCTGCCATGTTGTGCAGGTTATCTCAGATATGAGATGACGCATGCGCTGGGGTAGGCCATACGTGAAATGACCGGTTCAACACGGAAGTTCCCGTACGTCTATTCCGTACGCCACTTCACCACGTCGGGTCAGCCGCAACCGCACGAGGCGTGCCGCCCGCCGTGCACCGCGGCCTGCGCCGCCGGTCGCGGTCCCGCCGCCGCGCGCGTCACCCGGGCGGCGGCAGCGCGCCCGGCCGACGAGTCGGCGTCATGCACCACTGTGCCTCCGGTCAGCGTCAGCCGCACTTCGGCAGAGCTGATATCGGCCACCGGACACCGCGTCACATCGCGGTCGAGCAGCACCAGGTCGGCCGACTTTCCCGTTTCGACCGTTCCGGTGAGGTGGTCCATACGGAGCTGACGCGCCGTGCCGATGGTGTGCATGAGCAGGGCGGACGAGCGGCTGAGGCCCTCCTGCTCGCGGTACAGATCGCCCTCGCCCTCGGCCCCGAACCGGTCGACGGCCGTCCGCACCTGGTTCCACACCTGGAGCGGATCGACAGGCCAGTCCGAGCCACCGGAGAGCCGCGCCCCGTGCCCCTCCAGGCTGCGCGCCGGGTACAGCCGGCGGTGACGTCCGGCGCCGATGTAGGGCAGCAGGGCATCCATGGTCCAGATGTTGCGGGTCGCCCACTGGAGCTGCATGCAGGGGATGACGCCGAGCAGGGCGAACCGGGGCAGATCGGCGGGGTCGACGAGCTGGAGATGCGCGGTGGTGTTGCGCAGGCCGCGCGCTGAGGTGGTGCGCAGGGCGTACGCGTAGCCGTCGAGGGAGGTGCGCACCGCGCGGTCGCCGATGGCGTGCGCGTGCATCTGCCAGCCGTCCTTGTTGAAGGCGGCGGTGAGGCGGCCGTAGTCCGCCGACGACACGTACAGGTCGCCGCGGTGGTCGGTGGGTTTGCCGTCCTCGTCGAGGTAGGGCTTCAGGAGCGCGGCGGTCTGCGCCGGGTACTCGATGACCCCGTCGAGGAAGACCTTGACGGTGCCGAAGCGGAGCCCGCGTACGTCCTTGAAGTCCTCGCGGAGCCCCTTCGCGTACGCGAGCGCCGCCGCCGGGTCCTTGGTCTGACCGGTCTCGATGCGCAGGGCGGGCACGATGCGCTGGAGCAGGCGTCCGGACTCGGCCAGGCGCTGATACGTCTTCAGCTCGCCGCGGCCCACCACGGCTTCCATGAAGGTGGTGACGCCGGACGCGGCGGCCTCGGCGAGGGTCTTGGCGGCGGCGTCCGCCAGCTGTGTCTCGTCGGGCTCGGGGATGTGCCGGGAGACGAGCGGCTGGGCGTCGTCCTTGAGCACGCCGGTCGGCTTGCCGTCCGCGCCCTTGACGATCTTGCCGCCGACCGGGTCGGGCGTCGACGCGGTGATCTTCGCGATGTCCAGGGCGCGCTGGTTGGCCCAGAGGTTGTGCCCGTCGCCGCCGCGCAGCGCGATCGGCCGCCGGGTCGGCAGCGCGTCGAGCATGGAGTGATGCGGGGCGGTCCCGCGCGGCAGCAGCCCCACGGGGTTCCAGTCCTCCACCACGAGCCATCCGTCGGGCTCCTGGTCGGCGGAGTCCTTCAGGGCTGAATCCTTGAGAAACGTGGTCAGCGTCTTGCGCAGCTCATCGACGGTCTGCTCGGCGCCGGCCAGCGAGGGCCGCAGCGAGCGGTTCGCCGCGTCCATGGGGTGGGCGTGCCCGTCGTGAATGCCGCTCATCACGGTGCCGCCCCGAGCGTCCACCACCTGCGTGTCCCGCCCGATGAAGCGCTTGAGAGCGGAGTCGCTCCCGACGGCAAGGATCTTCCCGTCCCGCCCGACGGCGACGGCCTGCGCGGGGGCGTGTCCCCGAGTGCCGGTGAACACGCGGGAGTTGTGCAGTACGAGGGCGGCGGAGCGGCGGGGGGAGGAGGCGGCCGCGCCACTCGCGCCGACGGCGACAGAGGCTCCTGCGGCACCGGCGGAGGCGAGGAGCCCGCGCCGGGAGAGGGCGAAGGAGTGCGAAGAGGGCATAGGGCGTCTCCTAGCTGCTGTGACACGGGGCATTCGGTGGGTGGCCGGGAGGAATCCGCCGCGAAGCGAGCGGCGCGACGACTCGCGGGAGGCTCAAAGACTCACCGAGTAACCCGTTAACCAGAAGCCGTCGCCCACGACGGATTCCGTGGAGTCATGGCCCCCGGCACAGGGAATCCGTAGAATCACCGCCGTGCCAGGGCCCACCCTCACCGACATAGCGCGCGCGGCGGAGGTGTCGACCGCGACGGTCTCGCACGCCCTGAACGGCACCGGCCGGCTGGGCGCGGCCACCCGGCGCAGGGTGCGGGAAACCGCCACCGCCCTCGGCTACGGCACCCGCCGCACCGCCCCGCGCACGCGCACGCTCGGCATCGCCGTCACCACGTTCCCCGCCGCCTGGAACTACACGGAGATCGCGTACTTCTCGCGCGTCGTCACGGCGGCCACAGCGGCGGCCCACACACGTGGCTACGCCCTCACCACGCTGCCGGCCGTGCGCGCGGCGGACGACGCGTGGCACAGTCTCGCCGTCGACGGCATGCTGGTCATGGACAGCCCGCGCGGGGACCCGATGGTCCGCGCGCTGCGCGCCCGCGGCATCCCGGTCGTCTTCGACGGCGTACCCGGCGATCCGCTGCCCGGCGACCACTGGGTCGACAACGACCACGACGCGACCACCCGCGAGGTCCTCGACCACCTTGCGGCGTCCGGCGCCCGCCGGATCGCGCTCCAGTCCGGCAACGGCGACGAGCACTACGCACGCGCGGTGACGGCGGCCTACGCCGGATGGTGCGCGGAGCGCGGCGCCGACCCGCTGATCGTGCCCTTCGGCGTGGCGGACGACCAGGGGCGGGCGTTCGACGCGCTGCTGCGGGGCCCGGTCCCTCCCGACGCCGTCTACGCGGCGTACGACCCGGGCGGCCACCAGCTCCTGGCCGCCGCGGCCAGGGCCGGCCTGCGCGTCCCGCACGAGCTGCGAGTGGTGTGCGCGAGCGAGGACCCCGCCTACGCGGCGACCCGGCCGCCCGTGACCACGGTGACCCTCGACCCGGACCGCACGGCGCGGGCAGCCGTGGGCCTCCTGGCCGACCTGATCGAGGGCCGCGGCGAGAGGGCACCGGCACCGGGACGGGTCGTCGTTCCCGCCGCCCTCCTCGTACGCGCGTCGTCCGGCGCTCAGCCGACGGGGTGGGCGTGGTCGTGACCCCGTACGGACGACTGCTGCTCACCCTTCTGATCAGGGTCGACGGTGAGCGGGGCGCCGCGTACGGGGTGGTTTCCGCGCCGGACCGGCCGCGTGCGATGGAGTTCTCCGTGCTCCCTTCGGCGTGCGGGCAGGCTGGCGCGCCTCGTCGTACGCGCGAGTGATGTACTAGAGTTATCTCGACATCGAGATATCTGCCGAGGCGCACCAGGAGCCGCCACTCGGTAAGGGTTACCTAACTAAGCCTTACCTTAGCGGATCGACGAGGAGTCGTGGCGGCAGGATGTGACGGAAACGCGCACATATATGAAGGAGACTGTCGTGTCGGCGAACAGCTTCGACGCCCGCAGCACGCTGCGCGTGGGCGACGAGTCGTACGAGATCTTCAAGCTGGACAAGGTCGAGGGCTCCGCGCGCCTCCCTTACAGCTTGAAGGTGCTGCTGGAGAACCTGCTCCGCACCGAGGACGGCGCGAACATCACCGCCGACCACATCCGCGCGCTCGGCTCCTGGGACTCCCAGGCGCAGCCGTCGCAGGAGATCCAGTTCACGCCGGCCCGCGTGATCATGCAGGACTTCACCGGCGTGCCCTGCGTCGTGGACCTCGCCACGATGCGTGAGGCCGTCAAGGAGCTCGGCGGTGACGCGGACAAGATCAACCCGCTGGCCCCGGCCGAGCTGGTCATCGACCACTCCGTGATCGCCGACAAGTTCGGCACGGCGGACGCCTTCGGCCAGAACGTCGAGCTGGAGTACGGCCGCAACAAGGAGCGCTACCAGTTCCTGCGCTGGGGCCAGACCGCCTTCGACGAGTTCAAGGTCGTCCCCCCGGGCACCGGCATCGTCCACCAGGTGAACATCGAGAAGCTGGCCCGTACGGTCATGATCCGTAACGGCCAGGCCTACCCCGACACCCTGGTCGGCACCGACTCGCACACCACGATGGTCAACGGCCTCGGCGTCCTTGGCTGGGGCGTCGGCGGCATCGAGGCCGAGGCCGCGATGCTCGGTCAGCCGGTCTCCATGCTCATCCCGCGCGTCGTCGGCTTCAAGCTGACCGGTGAGCTGCCCGCCGGCACCACCGCCACGGACCTCGTCCTCACGATCACCGAGATGCTGCGCAAGCACGGCGTCGTCGGCAAGTTCGTCGAGTTCTACGGCGAGGGTGTGGCGGCCACCAGCCTCGCCAACCGCGCCACCATCGGCAACATGTCGCCGGAGTTCGGCTCCACCGCCGCGATCTTCCCGATCGACGACGAGACGCTGAAGTACCTCCGCCTGACCGGCCGTGACGCGCAGCAGGTCGCGCTCGTCGAGGCGTACGCCAAGGAGCAGGGCCTCTGGCTCGACCCGGCCGCCGAGCCCGACTTCTCCGAGAAGCTGGAGCTCGACCTCTCCACGGTCGTCCCCTCCATCGCGGGCCCGAAGCGCCCGCAGGACCGCATCGTCCTCGCCAACGCCTCGCAGCAGTTCGCGCAGGACGTGCGCAACTACGTGGCGGACGACTCCGAGGCGGGCAAGGAGTCCTTCCCGGCCTCCGACGCCCCGGCCGTCTCCAACGGCACCCCGTCGAAGCCGACCACGGTCACCGCCCCCGACGGCTCGACGTACGAGATCGACCACGGCGCCGTCACCGTCGCCGCGATCACCTCCTGCACCAACACCTCGAACCCGTACGTGATGGTCGCCGCCGCGCTCGTCGCGAAGAAGGCCGTCGAGAAGGGACTGACCCGCAAGCCGTGGGTCAAGACCACCCTCGCGCCGGGCTCCAAGGTCGTCACCGACTACTTCGACAAGGCGGGGCTCACCCCCTACCTCGACAAGGTCGGCTTCAACCTCGTCGGTTACGGCTGCACCACCTGCATCGGCAACTCGGGCCCGCTGCCCGAGGAGGTCTCCAAGGCGGTCAACGACGCCGACCTGGCCGTCACGTCCGTCCTCTCCGGCAACCGGAACTTCGAGGGCCGCATCAACCCCGACGTCAAGATGAACTACCTGGCGTCCCCGCCGCTGGTCGTCGCGTACGCCCTCGCGGGTTCGATGAAGGTGGACATCACCAAGGACGCGCTCGGCGCCGACCAGGACGGCAACCCCGTCTACCTGAAGGACATCTGGCCGACCGAGGCCGAGGTGAACGACGTCGTCGCCAACTCCATCGGCGAGGACATGTTCAACAAGTCCTACCAGGACGTCTTCGCGGGCGACGCCCAGTGGCAGGCGCTCTCGATCCCGACCGGCAACACCTTCGAGTGGGACCCGCAGTCGACCTACGTCCGTAAGCCCCCCTACTTCGAGGGCATGACGATGGAGACCACCCCGGTCTCCGACATCACGGGCGCCCGCGTCCTTGCCAAGCTGGGCGACTCGGTCACCACCGACCACATCTCCCCGGCCGGTGCGATCAAGGCCGACACCCCGGCAGGCAAGTACCTCACGGAGCACGGCGTCGAGCGTCGCGACTTCAACTCCTACGGCTCGCGCCGTGGCAACCACGAGGTCATGATCCGCGGCACGTTCGCCAACATCCGCCTGCGCAACCAGATCGCGCCGGGCACCGAGGGCGGCTTCACCCGCGACTTCACGAAGGACGACGCTCCCGTCTCCTTCATCTACGACGCCTCGCAGAACTACCAGGCCGCCGGTACGCCGCTCGCGATCCTCGCGGGCAAGGAGTACGGCTCCGGTTCGTCCCGCGACTGGGCCGCCAAGGGCACCGCGCTCCTCGGTGTGCGGGCCGTCATCGCCGAGTCGTACGAGCGCATCCACCGCTCGAACCTCATCGGCATGGGCGTCCTGCCGCTCCAGTTCCCGGAGGGCCAGACCGCCGAGACCCTCGGCCTGACCGGCGAAGAGGCCTTCTCCTTCACCGGCGTGACCGAGCTGAACAACGGCACGACCCCGCGCACGGTCAAGGTCACCACCGACACGGGCGTGGAGTTCGACGCGGTCGTCCGCATCGACACCCCCGGTGAGGCGGACTACTACCGCAACGGCGGCATCATGCAGTACGTGCTGCGTTCGCTCATCCGCAAGTAAACCTTGTACCAGGGCAGTTGGGCCCGTACTCCCGTGAAGGGGGTGCGGGCCCTACCCTTTGAGTGCGCAGGGAACTCGCGGCGGCGACGGGGGTTGCAGTGGACGCTGGAGCAATGGGCATCAAGGTCGCGTCCTCGGTCGTCGTACCGTTGCTGAAGCGGCTGTTGCTGCCACCGCCCAAGGCGCCCGGAGCCGAGTACTCCGAACAGCCCGTACGCATCAAGGGGTTGCTGTCCTTCGCCGGGGACCACCCCACGCTCAGCAAGGACGACATGCACCGGCTCGCCCAGGAGCTGGTGCGCCGGGCGGTGCGGGCCGCGGGGCCGAACGAACGGCCGATCGCGGACGACGAGCACGACTCCGTCGGGCAGGCGCTGACCCGCACCCTCTTCGCCCTCGGCGAGCTCGACATGGACGACGTGCAGATCTTCGTCCTCGGGCCCGAGGAGCTGGCCAAGGAGCTCTCCCGCGAGGCCGGTCCCGACACGCGCAGGCTGCTCACCCGCGACGCGGCGCTCTTCCACGACGTACTCCTGCGGACGGCCTGCGTGCACCTCGTGCGCTTCTTCACCCAGCGGCCCGGATTCGCGGCCCGGGCCCAACTGGAGGAGTTCCATGAACTACGCCGCCAGCGCGACCAGTTGGAGGTGATTCTGCGCCGCGTCTCGGGGGACGACTGGACGGCGGCGGACGCCCGCTTCGAGGAGAAGTACTCCGACTACGTCATCCAGCAGCACAGCAGCCTCACTCTCCACGGAGTCGACCTGCGCGAACCCGGCGACCCGGAGTGGCCCCTGGAGAGCGCCTACCTGAGCCTGCGCGCCGTCGCGACGGCAGCCGTGGACGTCGACCCCGACGTGGCCCGCGAGGGAAGGACGGCGGAACTGGAGGACAGCGTCGAGTCCATCCTCGTCGGCCACCGGCGCGTACTGCTGCAGGGCCTCGCCGGTACGGGCAAGACGACGCTCGTCCAGTGGCTGGCCCTGACCACCGCGCGCCAGGACACGGTGCCGGGGCATCTGCCACAGCTCCTCGGCCGTGTTCCCTTCGTCCTGCCGCTGCGCACCCTGGTCCGCGAGGGCACCGAACTGCCCCTGCCCGACGACTTCCTGCGCCGGATGGGCTGCCCGCACGTGGGCACCGAGCCCGACGGCTGGACGGCGCGCGTGCTGCAGAACGGCCGCGGCCTCCTGCTCATCGACGGCCTCGACGAGATTCCCGAGTCCGACCGCACACGCACCCGGGAGTGGCTGCGCCGGCTCGTCGCCGCCTTCTCCGGCAACCTGTGGCTCGCCACCACCCGGCCCTCCGCGCTCGCCCCCGGCTGGCTTGAGCGTGAGGGCTTCCACGAGTTCACGCTGAACGGGCTGCGCCCCGACGACCTGCGGCGCTTCATCCAGCGGTGGCACGCGGCGGCTGAGGCGCCCGAAGGGGTGGACGACCTCCTGATCCAATCCCTGCGCACGCGACCGGAGCTGAGCAGGCTCGCCACCAACCCGCTGATGTGCAGCCTGATGTGCGCCCTGCACGAGGAGCGCAACGGCTTTCTGCCCGAGGGGCGGGCCGCTCTCTACAAGGCGGCCCTGTCCATGCTGCTCGAACGGCGCGACAAGGAGCGCGGCGTGCCCCCCGAGCTCAGCGAGGAGGCCGCCTCCGAACCGCTCAAGCGCCTCGCGTACTGGCTGATCAGAAACGAACGCACCCAGATCGAGCGCACGGACGCCCTTGAGCTGCTGCGCAGGCTTCAGCCGCAGGTGCCGAGCCTTCAGAAGATGGGGGAACCGGAGAAGGTCCTGCGGTACCTCCTCGTACGCACCGGACTGCTGCGTGAGCCCGCGCCGGGGGCCGTGGACTTCATTCACCGCACTTTTCAGGATTATCTCGGGGCCAAGGCGGTGCTTGAAGAGCGGGACTTCGGCATTCTGGTGAAGAACGCCCATGCGGACGAGTGGGAGGACGTGGTGCAGATGGCTGTCGCGCAGAGCGATCACGTGGGACGCGCCGACCTGCTCATGCGGCTCAACGAACGCGGCAACCGCGAGAAAGACGCGATGGTTCAGGCCAGGCTGCGGCTGCTCGCCCTCGCTTCGCTCGAGCAGGCCACCCGTCTCGACCCCGCCGTGCGGCTGACCATCGAGACCGAGGCGGCACGCATGGTTCCGCCGCGCAGCCTGCGCCAGGCCAGGGTCCTGGCGCGCACGGGGCCGCTGCTGCTCGGCCTGCTGCCCAGGGCGGGGGACCTGGAGGGCGACGAGGAGCTCGCCACCGTCCACGCGATCTGCCAGATCGGCGGTGACGCCGCCATCCCGCGCCTGAAGGAGTTCCTCAACACCCGGCAGCCACTGGTGCGGGCCCAACTCCTCGGCCACTGGGACCGGTTCGACACCGCCGTCTACGCCGACGACATCATCCGGCCGCTCCTGACCGCGGACTCCTCGCAGCCCGTCACCGTACGCTCGCAGTCCGAGCTCGACGCCCTCGCGGGCATGCCCGGATGTGAACGCGTCGGTATCCACGGAGACTTCGACCCCCAGGCCGTACGCGCGGCCCTCGACCCGCGGCGCCTGCGCGAGCTGAGGCTGCGCGGCGCGCTCCAGCTGGACGACCTCGGCCTGCTCGCGGACTTCCCGGCCCTTGAGAGCCTCACCCTGCGGGGCTGCCGCAACCTCAGGGAGCCCGCACCGCTCACCGGGCTGCCCCAGCTGCACACCCTCGTACTGGAAGACCTCCCGCAGTTCGAACCGCTGTCGAAGCTGGCGGACTGCCCGCGCCTGACCGCCCTGCACCTGGGGCTGCAAGTGCCCTGGCGCGGGCTCCCCGACCTGTCCCGCCTCGGGCACCTGCGGGTCCTCGCGCTGCCGATGGGCACGGTCGACCTCTCGGAGATCGCGCACTTCCAGGCCCTTGAGGAACTGCGCCTGCACGAGGCGGGCGAGCGACTCCTGCCGGACGAGTGGGGCGCCCTGCTCGCCCGGCTGCCCGAGCTGCGCACGCTGACCCTCTCACCCGAGCAGCTGAGCACGCTGCTCTTCGACCCGAGGGCACAGGTCTCGCAGGTCACACACCTCTACGTGTACGCGAAGCCGGGCGCACCCGTGTCGTTGCGGCGCATCGCCCGCAGGCTGCCGGGGCTCGTGGAGATCCATCTCATCCAGGGCACCGACATCGACCTCTCGCACCTGGCCGGTCTGGCCGGGCTGCGACGGGTCAGGCTCGCTTACCCGGGAGAGGTCCGCGCGGCGGTGGACCTTCCCGGCCGGTTCGACCTCGAGATTTATCCACAGCCCTGAAGAGGGTAGAACAACGTTCTTACGTGCCGCTGGTCTCCCGCGATTCCGCTGGCGGGTGACCGGATGCACAGATAAGTTCCACTGGTGCGGGAGGAGTTGGAGCAGTAGTCAGCGGCTGGTGTACGGGGGGAGCACTGCGGCTCGCCCTGTTCGCGGCCGAACGCTCCCAGCGGAAGCAGGATGTCGTCGGATGGGCAAGCCGCAAACCCCACTGCTGTACGGTCGCGATCCTCTGGTGAGTTCACTCATCCCGTCCCTCACCGGACTGGCCTACGACGAACGTGCGCGCAGGAAGCGGGAGTTCGGCGACGACGTGCCCGTCGTCCTGCTCACCGGGCAGCACGGCCTGGGGCGCAGCGCCGTCCTCGACGGGCTCGCGCGCCACTACGACAGGCGGCTTCCGCTGGCCCATGTACGGGTCGTCGCGCCGGGGACGGCGTCCGTCCCCGTGCCCGTCGTCCCCGCGGACACCGAGGGGGTGCCCGCCGCCCCGGCCGCCGAGTTCGTGCAGGTCCTGGAGCGGATCGTGTGTGCGCTCGCGCCCGGACTCGGCCTCTTTCCCGTCCTGTTGCCGGGCCTGTTCGCGGTCTCCGGCTGGTTCCTGGGCGATGCGGACGAACGGGACGCCGTGTGCGTCCGGCAGGCCAGGCTCCTGATCGCCTGCGGGCTCCTCGCCGGGGCCGAGCGGGACGTGGCGCGGCAGTGGTCGGAGCGGGTCGAGGCCTCCATCGCCGATGCGGCGGGCGCGTCCGCCGCCGGTGTCGCGGTGGAGGACGACGACGGCTCGCAGCCGGTGACGGCGGCGATCCTGCGTGAACTGCAGTCGCTGCGCGGCCTCGTTACGGCCCGGCACTGGTACGCGCAGCGGCACACCACACCGGACGGCGCCACCGGCAAACTCGACGCCCTGCTTGAGCTCGGCCGGCGCTTCCACCGGGGCGGTGACTACCAACACGCCGTCGAGAACACCCTCATGGCCGCCTTCCTTGAGGAGGTGGCCACCGCCTACGGCTGGGTGCGGTCCATGAACCGTGAACCCTGGCCGCTGATCCTCCTCGACGAGGCGCACGCCCCCGCGGGGCAGCGCTTCCTGGACCTTCTCCTGGAACACCGCGCCACCGCGCGGCGGCCCCACCGCGACCGGATCACCGTCGTCGCCACCCGCCTCGGCGACGTACCGCAGGACGAGGCGCCGCAGGCCGTACGCCGTGAGTTGGCCGACCTGCTGCCCACCGGAGGCGGCGCGCGGCGCAAGCAGGCCGCCGCCATCTGGCAGCGCGCGGGACACGACCCGTCCGCGGGACTGCTCGTCGTGCCGCTCACGCCGCTGAGCCGGGACGAAGTCCTCTCGATGCTCGACCGGGCGTCCGTGCGGCTGCTCCACCCGCACCTGGCGTCGGCGCTGCACTCGCTGACCGGCGGGCACCCGGCGGCGAGCACCGTGCTGTGCGAGGCCGTCGTGCACGCGGCCCGCCAGAACCGCAAGGTGGCCCCGAGGGATCTGCTCGACCTGCCCACCGCGCAGGGGCGCCCGGTCACCCAGGTCCTCCTGGAGGATCTGCTGCCCGACCGGCGCCAGCGCGACCGGCTGCTCGTGCTGTGCCTCGCGCGGGACAACGAGACCGCGGAGGCCCTCGCCGAGAACCTGCGCCTCGACGGCCCCGAGCAGCTGCCCGCCAACGCGGCGGCACAGTACCTGGTGCAGCGGCAGTGGCAGCAGACCGTCCCCGCCGAGGCCCCGTTGGTGGAGAGCAGGCTGCTGCAGGCGCTCCTGGTCCATGAGGCGCGCCGCACGTCGCCGCCTCCTGACGATCCGCACAGCTGGCACCAGATCCACCGCTTCCTGCATCTGCACCACGTGCAGCGTTCCGCCAACGAGGAGGCGGACGCGCTGCGCCACAGCCTGGCCGCGGGGAACGCGGCACGCGTGGTGGACATGCTGGCCGACGAGTTCGGTGCGGAGGAGGCGGAGCAGAGCGTCCAGCACTGGCTGCAGTGCCTGCGGGACTGCGCCACCGCTCCGACTCCGCCGTCGGGGATCGCCGAGTGGTCGATGAACGCGCATGAGGACGCGGTGGGTTGGAGCGATCACCGGATGGAGATCGCGCTGGGGGAGCACGCCGCCCGCTACGCCCATCTCGACGAGGCGGGCCGCTGCATCAACCGGCTCCTGCACGCCCTGTGGTACCTGTCCGAGCCGTACGCCGACCCGGTGATCGACCCGGATGCCGAAACCCTGTGCCAGGCGGTCGGCGACGAACTCGGATACCTCTCCCGGCGCCACCGCACCTGGTACGCAGCCCTCGGCAGAGCCGCCCGTGACTGGCCGGCGGCCGCCCGCAAACGGCAGGTCCTGCCCGTCCCCGCCAGTGAGGGGTCATGATGTTCAACCACCCGCCCAAGGAGTGGGGCCCCCTCGAATGGCTCGTGGCCGCCGTGGTGGTCGCCGCCCTCGTCGTCGGCGGCGCCACCTGGAACAACTCGCGCCCCGGCCCGTGCGGTGACGGACTGGAGGAGATGGCGGGGGAGTGCGTCGGGGTCACCGCCCACGCCTTCGACGCGGACAAGAAGGCCGCGAGCCTCATCACGGCCATCGCGGACGAGAACGCCCGGGTCGCCCAGGACTGGGAGAACCCGCCGAACCGCAAAGCCCGCATTCCCTACGTACGCATCGCCCTGATGATGCCCTTCACGTCGAACGAGTCGAGCGCCATGACCGGCGACATGATCCGGCGCGCCCTCGCGGGAGCTCTCGCGGCGCAGCTGGAGGCGAACAGCGCCAGCGGGCCGCACTATCAGCTGCTCTTCGCCCCCGACGGCAACGACCTCAAGCAGTGGAGGCCCGTCGTCGACCGCCTCGCCGAGATGACGCGGGACACGGAGGCGCCGCTTGTGGGGGTGACCGGCATTCCGAGCAGCACGACGGACACCCGCAAGGCAGTCGCCGAACTCACCAGGCGCGGCATTCCGACGGTCGGCCCGGTCATCACCGCCGCCTCCATGAATTTCCGGTACTTCTTCAAGACGTCGCCCAACAACGAACAGTTCATCAAGGCCCTGTCCCACTACATCGACCGCTATCCGCAGGAGGAGAAGGGCCTGCTGCTCTGGGACAGCCGCGAGGGCGACGTGTACTCCAAGAACCTGCGTGAGATCTTCGAACGGCACTTCGGCAAGACCTACGACCTGAAGAACCACAACTCCCACTACATCGGTTCGTCGGGCGACGACCAGGGCATCCCGCGGCGCTTCGCCGACGCCGTCACGAGGATCTGCCGGGACAAGGCGGACACCGTCTTCTTCGCGGGCCGCGACCAGGATCTGCCCGCCTTCATCAACCGCCTCGCGAACGAGGGTGGTTGTGACCGCAGCGGCAAGCTGCGGATCCTCAAGGTCGGCATAGGCATGGAACCGACGCTCACCTCCACGGACACCAGCCGGAGCCTGCACAGGGCCAACGCCACGATCGTCGATGCCTCGGCCTTCGACCCCGCCTGGGAGTCGGACATCGGTCATGCGCCGTCCGGTTTCTCTCCCTTCCACGCGCGCTACAAGAAGATAGTCAGCGAGCACGCTCTTGGGGCGAGGCCCTTGGCGGACGGGTACATGGCCATGTATTACGACGGGTTCGCCCTTCTCGCGTCCGCCGTCGACCGTACGTACGGCGAGATGACCGAAGACGGCAAGCAGACCCCCGTTCCGGCGCGGCTGCCCTCCACCAAGGATGTGTACAGCACGCTCACCATCTCGACCATCAGCGACGGGACGTGCAGGGGCTGCCTCGTCGGGGCGAGCGGCACCTACGGCTTCACCGGTCCGGGCGAGAACAACCAGTGGGCCGTCTGCAAGCCCGTCCCGATCGTCGAGTTCCCCTCGGCGGACCGGCCCGGCGACGAGGACAGGATGCCGCTGTACCGGACGTACCGAGGGGACAAGGCGAAGAGCTGTCCGTCATGAACGACGGGCGCGACTACTCCGGAAATCCGCCGTACGGCACGGTGATGATCTCCATGGCGTGCCCCGCCGGATCCAGGAAGTACACGCCCCGGCCACCGTCATTGGTGTTGATCTCGCCCGGCAGCTTCTGATGCGGATCGGCCCAGTGCGCGACGCCGCGCGCCTTGATCTTCTCGTACGCCGCCTCGAACTCCGCCTCGGAGATCAGGAACGCGTAGTGCTGCGGGGTGATCTTGTCCGCGGGGATGGTGGCGAAGTCCAGGGTGACGGAGTTGCTCAACTCCACCGCGATGAACGGGCCCCACTCCGAGGTGATCTCAAGGCCCATGAGGTCCGCGAAGAACTCGGCGGACTCCCGGTTGTCCCGGGCGTGGATGATCGTGTGATTCAGTTCGACCGACAAGGAATGCCTCCAGAAGGCATCTCCCGACACCTCCATGCCTCACCCGGCCGGTGACCGACACGCGACGTCGCCGTGGATCTTAGGCACGGCGGCATCACGCTGTCGAGCCATTTCAGGCGGACGGCCGGCCGCCACGGCCGCCCTGATGTTTCCGAGCGTTCCTGTCATGCCGCTCACTCGACGGTCACTCGACCGGCCGCCGCGGATCTCTCACTGAATTCGGTGTACGCAGGACTGCCCTCATGGACATCTACGGACGTCTCCGGGACGCCTATCGTCGAAGGCGACTGGCGGAACGGCTCGGGGCCAGGTGTTACGCGCGGCTACCGGCCCCACTACAGGGAGCGGCAGCGGCATGGGTTTCGACCGGAAGAACGAGCACGGCGAGCAGGAGAAGAAGGCTTCGCCACCTCGGACCTCAGCGACCCGGAGCGTCGACGCGGCGCCCTTCTCGGGGAACCGGCAGGTCACACAGTCGTCCGTCCTGGCCGTGCAGCGCCTGGCGGGAAACGCTGCCGCCACCGCGTATGTGCAGAGGGTCACCGACGAGGACCGCGACAGAGCCAACAGCAGGCGGGAGCGTTGGGCCGAGCGCGACACCGAACGCGGCGGCGGCCGGCAGGCGGAGAGCTTCAGCACGCACGAGACCCCGTTCGGTCCGTACAACGATGGCCCCGGGCGCGGAAGCGCTCCGAACGTCACCACCAACAAGACTCAGTATCCGGGAACCCACAACACCGACGGCCGCTACGTCCGTGAGGAAGAGAGCCAGTTCATCGGCCTGGTCCCCGAACTCGACGCCGAGCATTTCGCCCCCCTCGTCGACGCGCTGAAGGGGCGGAAGCTGAGCGAGGAGGAGATCGAGGGGCTGAGCGACGACCAGTGCCGGGCGGCGGCGATGCTCATGGGAATCGCCAACGCCGAAAGGGTCCGCGAGCCGGGAGCGCTGAAGCACATCCGCAGCGCCCTCCGGCGGCAGGCCGACCCGGCCCACGAAGCGCCGGAGTTCCTCAACGACTACCCGCAGGGACGTCCCGGTGGGGCCAAGCACGAGAGCCGTGTCCGGTCGGGCCGGACGAAGCGGGCCACACCCGAGGTCGAGACCATTCTTGAGGCCTCGTCCTCGTCGGACGAGGGCGCGTGATGCGGACGAAGGCGACACCTCGTCACGGTCGGCCGCACTCACGGAGCGGACCGTCCCCGAGGACCCGCCGCACGCAGCTGGATATGCGGGGGATGCAAGAAAGTCCCGCCCCAAGCGGGCATTTCGCCCTCCTGGGTGGGACTTTCTCGCAACCCGCTCGCCCATGGGGCCGGGGTTAGATCTGGTTTTCGCCGCCGTCCGCGTACAGGTTGGCTCCGAGGATGAAGCTGCTTTCGCTGGAGGCCAGGAACGCCACCAGTGCGGCGACTTCCTCCGGGCGGCCCATGCGGCCGATCGCCAGTCCCGCGGCGAGGTTCACCCTGGCGTCGGCCGCGTTCTCCTCGCCGAAGACGGTCGTGATTCCGGGGGTGTCGATCGGGCCCGGCGATATGGCGTTGACCCGGATGCCGCGGCCCTTGAGCTCGTTGGCCCACGTCCGCGCGTAGGACCGGACCGCGGCCTTGGACGCCGCGTACGTGCCGAACGCCTCCGTGCCGTTGTCGGCGGCGGTGGACGCGTTCAGGATCACGGACGCGCCGTCGTTGAGCAGAGGGAGCGCCTTCTGGACGGTGAACAGCGTGCCCCGCACGTTGACGTCGAAGGTCTGGTCGAAGTGCTCCTCGGTGACCTGCTCCAGGGTCGCGAACGAGAAGCTAGCCGCGTTCGCGAAGACCACGTCCAGGCCCTGGCCCCGGGCGCGGACCGCGTCGTAGAGCCGGTCCAGGTCGGCCAGGTTCGAGATGTCACCCGCCACCGCGGTGGCCCCCGCCGACCCGATCGTCTCGACAGCCACGTCCAGTTCGGTCTTGCGTCGGCCGGTGATGAACACGTGCGCGCCCTCGGCTGCCAGCCGTACCGCGGTGGCCAGGCCGATCCCGGTGCCGCCGCCGGTGACGACGGCGGTCTTGCCTTCGAGTTGTCCCATGTGAATGACCTCCACAGAGTTCAGTACCGATCGGTACTGAATGGGACCGTAGCACCTTCCGCACCGATCGGTACAGAAGAGTAGGGTTGGCCGCATGGAGATCCAGCGGAAGGCGCCGATCGGTCGGCCCAGAGGCTTCGACGCCGACGGGGCCCTCGAACGTGCCATGCGGGTCTTCTGGGAGCAGGGCTACGAAGGCGCCAGCCTCACCGACCTGACCAAGGCCATGGGCATCACCCGCACCAGCATGTACGCGGCCTTCGGAAACAAGGACGAGCTGTTCCGCAAGGCTCTGGAGCGTTACACCGAAGGCCCCGCCGCGTACGCGGCACGGGCCCTGCGAGAACCGACCGCCGAGCAGGTGGCCACCGCGTTCCTGGGCGGCTCCGCCCGGGCCAGCACCCGCCCCGACTGCCCCGCCGGATGCCTCGGCGTCCAGGGCGCCCTCGCCGTCGGCGACCCCGGACGCAACGCCCGCGACGCACTCACCGCCTGGCGCAACGAGGCCATCGCGCTCCTGCACGACCGGTTCCGACAGGCCGTCGACGAAGGCGATCTACCCGCCGAGACCGATCCCGGGCTGCTCGCCCGCTACCTCATGACCGTGGCGAACGGCATCGCCGTCCAAGCCGCGGGCGGCACCTCCCGCGACGACCTCCAGCAGGTGGCCGACGTAGCCCTGCGCAACTGGCCACCCGCCTGACGGCACCGTCGTGCCCCGATCGACCAGGACCGGCGGGGCACGGTCCGCCGCTCGTGGCGGCGCCGGCCGACGAGTGGGGCATCGCGGAACGCGACCCCGGCTAGGTCGCCCGGCGGAACTCCGCCCATGGACTAGAACTCGACTGTGAGAACGAAACACAGCCTGACGGCGACAGCCGCCGCGTCCGCGCTTCTGGCGGTCACGGCCGCGCTCCTGGCAGCCGTGGGACCGGCCTGGTCAGCTCCGGACCCGACGCCGATCGAGGAGTTCTGGACGCCGGAGCGTATGGCGCGGGCCGAGCCGGTCGAGGAGAGGCAGGCCCGCGAGGGAGTGTCGGGCTCGCCCTCGCACACCTTCCCCTCGCACACCTTCAAAGGGATCAAGGAAGTCGGCACCTTCTACTGGGCGCGGAAGGCGGGCGACGAATACCCGGACCGCTACGACTACCGCTTCTGCGGCGGGACCGTCGTTCCCTCCCCGGGCAGGAACCTGGTCGTGTCGGCAGCGCACTGTTTCGACACCGATGGACGCCAGGAAAACCTGGTCTTCGTGCCGCAGCACAGCGCGAAGAGCCCGATGCCGCACGGCATGTACCCCGTCGAGAAGGGCCACATCTTCAAGAAGCCCGGCTACACCGGGAGCAAGAAGAGCGAGGAGGCACTGACCGACGTCGATGTCGCGTTCCTCGCCACCGAGCCGCGCGGTGACGGCAAGGAGGTCGAGGATGTCGTCGGGGCCATCCCGATGGGGTTCGACACCGGCTTCCACCACACCGTGCTCGCCATCGGATACCCGTATCTGTACGGCGGCGGCAGCTACCAGCCCAAGCAGGACCCCCTCGGCTGCACCACGCCGACGAAGAAGTACACCACCGGGGACGTCAGGGACGGCGGCGGCAGGGTCTGGCGAGGCGGCACCTTCACCGAGATCAACTGCGACGGTTACGTCGGCGGCACCTCCGGCGGCCCCTTCATCACGGCGGGCGCTGAGCCGCCCAGGCTGATCGGTGTCACCGGCGGCTGGATGACCGGCGGCCACAGCGCCGACACCTCGTACGCGTCGTACTTCGACGACGACATCAAGCGCGTCTACGTCGCCGCGAAGGCGGACAGGGGTGACAGGGGCAGCGACAGGGATAGGGGCAGCGGCAGGGACAGGGGCAGGGGCAGCGGCAGGGACAGGCGCCGTCATGCCCAGATGCGGAGGACCGCCAAGGACGGCCAGCGGCGGACTGCCCGCTCGGCCCGCAAGTCTGCCCCCGCGGCCCTGGAGCCGCACGAACCTCGCGCGTAAGGGTGGAGGTTGGTCCACCCAACCCCTTGAGCGCCGGAGGAACGCAGATGGCCTTGGCCCGCGACGACAACAACAAGGCCGGGGCCCGGAGGAGGGACGCGTCCGAGCGAGTGCGACCGGCAACCACGCGCGCCGACGCGGCTGTTCAGCGGATGCTCGATCTGCAGGGATCCATCGGGAACGGTGGCGTCGTCCAGATGCTGCGTCAGACCGGGCACGAGTGGGCCCGGCACCAGCACGGCGCCGGATGCGGACACGAGACGCAGGCGGCGCAGGGATCGCAGGAGGCGCGGGTCCAGCGGTCCGTCAGCAGTACGGTCGCGCGCGAGGCGCTGGAGGACGAGCACGCCCACATGGTGGTGCCGGACACCAGCCCCGAGGGACAGGCGGCCCTGGTGGCCGAGGCCAGGAACTCTCCCAGCGAGTCCTTGCCCTCCGCGGTCGTGGACAAGGCCGTGCCCTTCTACCAGAACCAGAGGATCGCCTCCACCCGCGTCCACCGCGACGCGATCGCCCAGCGCGCCACCGCCGCCATGGGCGCCGAGGCCATGACCATCGACAACCACATCTTCCTGTCCGCCAAGGCCGTCGGCAACGAAGAGACCATCGGCCACGAACTGAGCCACGTCGACAAGAACACCCGCGGCGTCGTCGAGACCGGCCACAGCAACGGCGCGGGCGTCACCACCACCGACCCCCGCCAAGGCTCCGAACACGCCGCCGGAGCCGACGGCCACGCCTACGCCGCGGGCGAAGCGACCGCACCCTCCCTCACAGCCCAGCGCAAGACCACCGACCACGGTGAGGAACTCACGAAGACCGGAACCGTGCAGCGGGCGCCCGCCGCCTACTACCTTCCGGAGGAGGAGATGACGGAGAATCCGGGCTTCTCCACCATTCTGACGGCGACACTGAATGGGCACGCCATCGGGACATGGACCAGCAAGACCACCGCCCAGTCGGAGGGCGACCACGCGGAAGACCAACTGCTCGACTACCTGGACTCGGAAATCGCTCACTACGAGGCCACCGGCAACCCGGACTCCGTCATGTCCACCGGTGTACCCAGGAGTCGTGGCGGCATGAGGCACCAGCTGGCGATCTCGATCACGGCGAGCCCGTGCTCCAGCAAGCACGGAACCTCAAGGAAGACGTACGGCGAGGGCTGCGCCGAGAGGCTCATCGACTACGCGGAGAACGGCTACATGGGGCACAAGTTCACCATCTCCATGACCGCCGCGCACTACTACCAGCCGCAGAACATGCGCGGCGGCAAGGGCAAGTCCAAGGACGCCGTGAAGGACATGCGCAGCGCCGGGATCCATGTGAGCGTCAGCTGAGGAAGCCCCGGCCCGCTTTCACGGCCGCTCAGTCGAGACAGAACTCGTTGCCCTCGACGTCCTGCATGTTGAGGCACGATTCGTAGTCGTCATCGGCGAGCAGGAGTCGCCCGCGTACCGCGCCGAGCGGGATCAGTCGTGCGCACTCGGCCTCAAGCGCGGCGAGGCGCTCCTCACCCACGAGCCCGGTGCCGGCCCGCACATCGAGGTGCACCCGGTTCTTGACGACCTTGCCCTCGGGGACGCGCTGGAAGAACAGTCGCGGGCCGACACCGGTGGGGTCCACGCAGGCCGCTGAGCCGCGGTGCTCGGGCGACAGCGTGCGATCGTAGTCGTCCCAAGTGGTGAACCCCTCCGGTGGCGGCGGTATGACGTACCCCAACGCCCCGCACCAGAATTCAGCGACTCGCCGAGGTTCCGCGCAGTCGAAAGTGACTTGGAACTGCTTGATCGTTGCCATCGGCACATCGTAGGGGCGGCGTCTTTCGCTGTCTCCGCGGTTTTCCTGGAGGCGGGGCCGAGGCCGGAGAGCGCAAGCGGGGGCGGGAGTGAACCTTTCACTCCCGCCCCCGCGTCGACGAGCTGCGGTACTGCCTCCCGAGAGGGATCAGCTCAGGAGCTCGACCTCCGCGAGCGTCGCGGACCCGTCCGGTACGAGCCGGTAGTGCCCGTACGTCCCCGGACGGTCGACCGTGAACACCCGGGTCTGTTTGTCCCAGGCGAACGACTGGCCGGACCGCTTGTCGAGGTCCTTCCACTTCTCGCCGTCGGTGGAGCCCTGGAGGACCCAGCCGCGCGGCGCCTTCGCCTTGTCGGCGGACGACGTCAGCGTGTACTGCACCGCCTTGGTCTCCTTGCCGACCGGAAGGTCCACGGCGGAGTCCGAAGTGGCCTCCGTCTTCGACGTGTCGTCGAAGAGCGCGCCGTCACCCTTGATGGCGTCACCGCGCGGCGCGGGCACCTTGTCGTCCTGCGTGACGGACGACGGCTGGGCGTTCTTGCCCGTGCCCCACGAGGACGGCTTGGGGCCCATGTCGAACTCCAGGACTCCGCCGCGCGCGATCTCCTTGTGGGGGAGCGCCGTAGAGGTCCACTTCTTGCCGTTGACCTTCAGGCCCTGGACGTAGATGTTCTTCGCGCTGTTCTTGGGCGCCTTGACGACCAGGTCGCGACCGCCGTCCATGTGCACCGTCATCTTGGTGAACTGCGGCGAACCGATCGCGTACTCGCCGCTGCCCATGACCAGCGGATAGAAGCCGAGCGAGGAGAAGAGGTACCAGGCCGACTGCTCGCCGTTGTCCTCGTCGCCGTGGTAGCCCTGCCCGATCTCGCTGCCCGTGTAGAGGCGGGAGAGGACCTCGCGGACCTTCTCCTGCGTCTTGGACGGCTGACCCGCCGCGTCGTACATGTAGGCGACGTGGTGGGCGACCTGGTTGGAGTGCCCGTACATGCCCATGCGTACGTCGCGCGCCTCGGTCATCTCGTGGATGACACCTCCGTAGGAGCCCGCGAACTCGGCGGACCCGGTCTCCGGAGTGGCGAAGTACGTGTCGAGCTTGTCGCCGAGACCCTTGCGGCCGCCGTAGAGGTTGGCGAGGCCGCGCGAGTCCTGCGGGGCGGTGAAGGCGTAGCCCCAGGCGTTCGTCTCGGTGTAGTCGTAACCCCACACGCGCGGGTCGAACTTGTCCGACGGGACGCGCCAGTCGCCCTTCTTGTCCTTGCCCTGGAAGAAGCCCGGCGCGGTGCTTCCTCCCGCCGCCTTGTCGTCGAAGAGCTTGACGTAGTCACGGGCGCGGTTGAGGAAGTACTCCGACTCCTCCTTGTAGCGCTTCTCGCCCGTCTTCTTGTAGAGGGCCTGGCCCATGCGCGAGATGCCGTAGTCGTTGAGGTAGCCCTCAAGCGCCCAGGAAAGGCCCTCGTGGGTCTCGCTGGGGGTGTAGCCGAGGAAGGGAGAGGTCTCCATGCCCTTGCGGCCGACGCCCGAACTCGGCGGTACCACCGTCGCGTTCTTCAGGGCCGCGTCGTACGCGTCCTTGGCGTCGAAGTCCACGCCTTTGACGTACGCGTCGGCGAACGCCACGTCCGAGGAGGTGCCCGTCATCAGGTCGGCGTAGCCCGGCGAGGACCAGCGCGACGTCCAGCCGCCGTCCTTGTACTGCTGCACGAAGCCGTCGACCAGCTCACCCGCCTTCTTCGGCGTGAGCAAGGAGTACGCGGGCCAGGTCGTGCGATACGTGTCCCAGAAGCCGTTGTTGACGTACGGCTTGCCGTCGACGATCTTCGCGCCGGTGTGGGTCGGGGTGTCGGGCCCCGTCTGCGGCGAGAAGGGAGAGGCGTACTGGTACTTCTTGCCGACCTTCTCGAAGCCCGAGTTTGGGTAGAGGTAGAGGCGGTAGAGGGAGGAGTAGAGCGAGGTCCGCTGGCCCTCGCTCGCGCCCTGCACCTCGACCTTGCCGAGGATGTCGTCCCAGCTCTTCTGCGCGCGGTTCTTCACGCGGTCGAAGGAGGTGCCGGACGGGATCTCGCTGTTGAGGTTGGCCTTGGCCTGGTCGAGGCTGATGAGTGAGGTCGCCAGGCGCAGGTTGACCGTGCGGTCCTTGCCCGCCTTGAAGCGCAGATAGCCGGTGACGTCACCGCCGCCCCCGCCCTCCAGCTTGCCGCCCGCGGTGACGGGAGCGTCGAACGTCCCGTACACGAAGAGGCGCGTGGCACCGGTGGAGAGGCCGGACTTGACGTCCGAGAAGCCGCTGACGACGCCGCTCTCCTTGTCGAGGGTGAGGCCGCCCTTCTCCGAGACGTTGTCGAATATGACGCTCGCGTCGTCACCGGGATAGGTGAACTTCATCATCGCGGCGTGGTCGGTCGGGGCCATCTCGGCCTTCAGACCGTTCTCGAAGGTCACGCCGTAGTAGTGCGGGCGTGCCGTCTCCTTCTCGTGCTTGAAGGGCAGCGCGCGCTTGGTGCGGTCCGCGGACGGGGTGTCCTTGTCGACGGACGGCATCATCTGGAAGGTCTGCCGGTCGCCCATCCAGGGACTTGGCTCGTGGCTCGCGCTGAACGCCTGGATCGTCGGCAGGTTGTCCGCGTTGTTGCCGCGCGCGTAGTCGTAGAGCCAGCTGAGCGAACCCGCGTTGGTCACCGGCGTCCAGAAGTTGAAGCCGTGCGGGACGGCCGTCGCCGGGAAGGTGTTGCCGCGCGAGAAGCCGCCGCTGGAGTTCGTGCCGCGGGTGGTGTCCGCGTAGTCCGAAGGGTGGGCCTTCGGCTTCGCCGGAGCCTTCTCCTTCAGGGACACGTCGTCCACCCAGCCGCGGAACTTCGCCGGGCCCTTGGGCGAGTCGTACGCGACGAGCACCCGGTCCACGGTCTTGCCGCCCGCGACCTGCCCGATCCGCGAGGCCACGTTGTTCCACTGGTTGACGTAGAGGCCCTTCGCGTCGCCCTGCCCCCGCGGGTCCATCGGGAAGCCGTGCTGGTCGGTGGCCTTGAGGTCACTCAGATAGGTGCCGTCGGTGAAGGCGAGGTCCACGGACACGTTCGTGGCGTCGTAGTCGAGATCGCCCTCGGCCATGGACGGGAAGACCCGGTACGACAGCTCGGTGTCACGCCGCACCGAGACGTTCACGTCGAAGACCTTGTTGTACGAGTAGCCGCGGGCGTCCGCCTTGTGGGTGCCCGCGTAGCGAAGGGCGTGCTTGCCGGTGAACCCGGCGCCCGACTTCGCGGTCGGGGAGCCACTGGGGCCGCGGTCCACGAGGGAGAGCATGTCCTCGGGGGCGGGCGTCTGACTGCCGCCGACGGAGAGCTGGACGTCGGAGAGCTGGAGGGCGTCGGACGCGCCGTTGTTGGCGGTGACGTCCAGGCGGTAGTGGGCGTACTCGGTGCCGTTGTCGAAGTCGTACTTCTTGGTCTGGTGGCGCTTGTCGAACGACTCGCCCTTGCGGGTGTCGAGGACCTTCCAGTCCTTGCCGTCCGTGGAGCCCTGCAGGGTCCAGTCCTTGGGGTCGCGCTCGTCGTGGTCGTTCGCCGACGTCAGCGCGTACGTCACGGCCTTGGCGGGCTCGTCGAGGTCGAACTCGACCCACCCCGTGGGCTTGAAGGTCAGCCACTTGCTGGTGGGCTCACCGTCGGTCAGGTTCTCCTTGACCTCACCGCCCGAGGAGTTTTCGCCGCTCGCGCGGACCTCGGTGACGTGGTCGTTCACACTGCCGGGGATACCGGCGCTGAACGCGCCGTTGACTCCGGCGGTCCGCTTCTTGCCGTCGGGGCCGGTTTCGACGGTGTTCAGCCAGTCGGGCTGCACATCGCCTTCTTCGAACGAAGAAACGAACTCCCGCGCTGCTTTGGGTGGTTTCTCCGGTTTGGCGACGGCGGCGCCCTGTGCCGTCGCGACGAGCGTGAGCGCGGCCGCTCCGAGAACCGCGGCCGAACGATGGTGTCTGAAGCGAGGTCTGCGTGATCTGTGCGGCATCCCCGAGCCCCTCCCTGCGAGTTGGACAACGTTGTCAAATCGCTGCGCAAGGTCCAGTAGGGCGTCAAGTGGTGGGTGGTGTCAAGGCTGTTGAAAGGGCCAGGTGGAGTCGGCGGTGGCCCGGAGAAAGTCCAAGGGGGCCGAGGAGAAAGTCCAACGGGGAGCAAGGAGGGGCGAGAGAGGATCAGGAGGGGGGAGCGGCGGGGACCCGACGCCACCGATTTCCCCGGCTGAATTTGCTCACGCCGTGAACGAACCAGTCCGTGTCTCCGCGAGGTCTCAACTCGGGAAAGACTGCTGGCCCAAGCTGCATTCGATCTTGCTCTGCTGCCGAGAAGTGGACTATACCTATCGGCACCCTGAGTGGCGGGTGCGAGCCCTTGCCATGTAGTTGTCGCACGTTCGGTACCACCAAGCTTCAACTGACCCGCGGTGTCGGGCCCTTCGCCACTGGCGAGTTGTCGGGAGCCCCGTGCGCCGCCTGAGTCCTGGAAGGCGAGGACTTGAGCATGGGATCCACCAGCATCAACCGTCGTGACGTGATGAAGAGGACGGTGGCCGCCAGCCTTCTCGCAGTGCCGGCCGTGGGCGCCCTGAGCTCCTGCGCGAGCGGCGGCGGTGAAGAGAACAAGGCGGAAAAGGGCACGAAGTCGAAGAAGAACCCGCTGGGCGTGAAAGCCGACGCCGGTCTCGCCGTCTACATCTTCAACGGCGGCTACGGCGACAAGTACGCCCAGTTCGTCACGGACATGTACGCCAAGAAGTACCCGAAGTCCCACCCTGAGCAGAAGCCCACCGAGAAGATCGCCACCCAGGTCCAGCCGAAGATCGTCCGGGGCAAGCCGACGTCGGACGTGGTCAACAACTCCGGCGCCGACCAGATGAACATCGGCAAGCTGGTGCACAACAAGCAGGTCGCCGACCTGCGGGAACTGCTCGGCGCCCCCTCCTGGGACGACCCGAGCGTCACGGTGCGCGAGACCCTCGTACCGGTGGTCGAGCAGATGGGCACCTTCGGCGGCAAGGAGTGTTACCAGCTCAACATCGCCTCGACGGTCTACGGCAACTGGTACTCCAAGAAGCTCCTGGAGCAGGGCCTCGACAGCGCGTACCCGAAGACCTGGGACGAGATGCTCGCCCTCTGCAAGAAGGCCAAGGCCAAGGGCATCCACGGCTGGAGCTACCCCGGCGGCCACCCGCGCTACGTGTTCTTCAGCATGTACGCGATGTTCGCCCAGCGCGGCGGGCGCGACGTCACCGACGCCATGGACTACCTGGAGCCGGACGCCTGGAAGAGCGACGCGGTCAAGGACGTCTTCGAGGCCTGGGAAGAGCTCGTCGCCAAGAAGTACGTCCTTACCGGCTTCGACGGCACCGAGGCGCACACGGAGATGCAGACCGCCTGGACCAAGGGCGGCAAGTGCGTCTTCGTGCCCGACGGCTCCTGGGTGGAGAACGAGGCCAAGGACACCACGCCCAAGGACTTCGACATGGCGGTCGGCGCGACCCCGTCCCTGGACTCGGGCGACAAGATGCCCTTCGGCACGCTCTACGCCCCCGCGGGCGAGCCCTTCATCGTCCCCGCCAAGGCCAAGAACGTGCAGGGCGGCATGGAGTGGCTGCGGATGATGTACAGCAAGGAGGCCGCCCTGAACCTGTTCAAGGAGGTCGGCTCGATCCCCGTGGTCAAGGGCGCCATCGACGGCCAGAAGCTGCCGCCCGGCACGGCGAGCGCGAAGGCGGCCATCGAGGCGGCCGGCGACAACATCGTCATCCCCAAGTTCTTCGACTGGTACAACGAGCTGTTCCGCGAGGACTACAACAACATGATCGCCAAGTTCATGCTGGGCCAGATCGGCACCAAGCAGGCGATGGAGACGATGCAGAAGGCGTCGGACCGGATCAAGAACGACCCCGACATCAGCAAGATCAAGAAGTCCTGACCACCACCGGAACCACCGCCGGAGCCGGCACCAGAACCGACACCAGAACCGGCATCGGAACCGGCATCGGAACCGAGTCTTCAGGTATGTGAGCGAGGCGGGGCGGAGCAGCATGACGACCGACACCCGGGTGGACGATTCCCCACCCCCGAAGAAGACGACGGAGCGGACGCCCGAACCCAAGGCGGCGAACCGGCTGTTGTTCCTCCTGGCGGTGCTCCTTCCGCCCCGCTTCACCCCCGAGAGCGTGCGCTACGACCGGCGCTACCGCACGCTCGACAAGTACCGCTTCATCATGGGCTTCCTGAGCGTGCCGCTCGCGTTCTACGCCCTCTTCGTCATCTCGCCCTTCGTGCAGGCGATCTACTACTCGTTCACCGACTGGTCCGGCGGCCCGGTGGCGAACTTCATCGGCTTCGACAACTTCACGAAGATGTGGAACGACGAACGCTTCTGGGACTCGCTCGAAGTGAGCGTCGTCCTCGCGATCGTCGCCCCGGTGATCACGCTCATGCTCGGCATGTTCTTCGCCTACATGATCACGTCGGGCGGCAGGCACCGTAGGGGCCAGGCCATCGCCGGTGTCGCGGGTTCGTCGTTCTACAAGGTCGTCTACTTCTTCCCGCAGGTCCTGTCCGTCGCCATCATCGCCGTCGTCTGGGGCCGCGTCCTCAACACCAACAGCGGCCTGATCAACGGCGGTCTCGACAAGGTGGGCATCGACGGTCCCGCCTGGCTCGGCGGCGACCGCGCCCTCGCCGTCATCGCCGTGCTCGTCGTGATCTGCTGGAGCTTCGTCGGCTTCTACGTGGTCCTTTTCTCCGCCGCGATGGGCGCGATCCCCAGGGACATCTACGAGGCCGCGCTGCTCGACGGCGCGGGCCGGGGGCGGACCTTCTTCAGCGTGACGCTTCCGCTGATCTGGGACACCGTACGGACGGGCTGGATCTACATGGGCATCCAGGCGCTCGACTCGTTCGCGATCGTCCTGGTCATGGTGCCCGAGCACGTCCTGAAGGTGACCCCCGTCTTCCTCTACGAACGATTCCGTGACGGCCAGTACGGCTATGCCACCTCCATCGGCGTCGTCCTCCTCCTCCTCAGCATGGCGTTCTCGCTGATCGTCATGAGGATCGGGAATCGCGACCGGATCGAATACTGAGACCGCGGGAGCACTGCATCATGACCACCTCCACCACCGCGCCCCGCACTAAGCCCGCCGACGAGCCCCGCCGTGAGACGGGCTCCAGGAGCGGCGCCACGCTGAACGTCTTCTCGCACGCGTTCCTCGCCCTGTGGGTGATCCTCGCGGCCGGGCCCCTCGTCTGGGTCGCCCTCACAGCGTTCCGCCCCTCGGTCGACATCCTCAGCGATCCGATGGGCTGGCCGTCCTCCTTCCACTGGGAGAACTTCACCAACGCGTGGACCGAGGCCAACATCGGTCAGTACACGCTCAACTCGCTGATCATCCTCGCGGGTTCGCTGACCGGCACCATGCTCCTGGGCTCGATGGCCGCGTACGTGATCGCCCGCTTCACCTTCCCGGGCAACCGGTTTGTCTTCATGCTGTTCGCGGGCGGCATGATGTTCCCGGTCATCCTCGCGCTCGTGCCGCTCTTCGCGGTCATGGAGAACTTCGGCCTCCTGGACACCCGTCCCGGCCTGATGATCGCGTACATCGCGTACTCGCTGCCCTTCACCGTCTTCTTCCTGACGTCCTTCTTCCGGACGCTGCCGACCGGCGTACAGGAGGCGGCGATGGTCGACGGGGCCTCGCACACGCGCACGTTCTTCCAGATCATGCTGCCGATGGCCAAGCCGGGTCTGGTCAGCATCGGCATCTTCAACTTCCTCGGCCAGTGGAACCAGTACCTGCTTCCGCTGCTGCTCAACAACGAGGACGAGAAGAGCTATGTGCTGCCGCAGGGGCTCGCCACGCTCGCGGTCTCGCAGGGCTACCGCGGTGACTGGGGGGCGCTCTTCGCGGGCCTGACGATCGCGATGGTTCCGGTGCTCGTCGTGTACGCGGTGTTCCAGCGTCAGGTGCAGGCGGGCCTGACCGCGGGGGCCATCAAGTGACCCCGCGCACAGGTGATTTCAGCTTGGCCACGAAAGTGGTCTAGGCCTGTTGCGCCAATTCCGGCCGTGAGTAATGTCGGCCCCACGGCGCCGCGGGGGGAACCTTTTGCCCGCGTTCAAGTCGACACCGATGTCGAAGGGTTGAACAGCATGAGGAATCGATTGATCGCCACCGGTGCGGCGACGCTCGCGATGGCACTGGGACTCAGTGCCTGCGGCGGTGACAGCGGCAGCGGTGACAGCAAGACCATCAAGCTCGTCGCCGCCGACTACGGCGACAAGGCCTCCAACGCCTCCAAGAAGTACTGGGACGGCGTGAAGAAGGAGTTCGAGAAGGAGAACAAGGGCTACAAGGTCGACGTCCAGGTCATCAACTGGAACGAGATCGACAAGTCCGTCAAGAACATGATCCAGGCGGGCAACCAGCCCGACCTCCTGCAGACCGGCGGCTACGCCGACAAGGTCGCGGACGACCTGCTCTACAAGGCCGACGAGGTCCTCTCGCCCAAGACGCAGCAGAACCTCATCCCCACCTTCGCCAAGGCCGGCGAGGTCAAGGGCACGCAGTACGGCATCCCGTGGGTCTCATCGAGCCGCGTGATGTTCTACAACAAGGCCGTCCTGAAGAAGGCGGGCGTGAAGACGCCGCCCAAGACGTGGGACGAGGTCGCCGCCGCGGCGAAGAAGATCAAGTCGTCCAAGGCCGCCGAGACGCCGTACGCCCTCCCGCTCGGCCCCGAGGAGACCCAGGGCGAGACGATGATGTGGGAGCTCGGCAACGGCGGTGGCTACACCGACGCGAGCGGCAAGTACACGCTCGACAGCGCCAAGAACGTAGAGACCTTCGACTGGCTGCAGAAGAACCTGGTCAAGCCCGGCCTCACGTACTCCAACCCGGCCTCCACGGACCGCAAGACGGCCTTCGCCGACTTCGCGGCGGGCAAGGTCGGCATGCTCAACGGCCACCCGAGCCTGATCCAGATGGCCAAGGACGGCAAGGTCGACTACGGCGTCGCACCGATCCCCGGCAAGACGGGCCCGCTCGACTCCACCCTCGGTGTCGCCGACTGGATGATGGCGTTCAAGGACGGCGGCGCGGAGAAGGAAGGCGTGAAGAAGTTCCTGGACTTCACGTACTCCAAGAAGATGCTGCAGTTCGACGAGATGTACAACCTGATGCCCGTCACCCAGGACACCCTCAAGACGATGCAGACCAGCGGCAAGCACAAGGACCTGGAGCCGTTCTTCAAGGTCCTGCCGAACGCCAAGTTCTACCCGCTCGGCGACACCTCCTGGGACGTCATCTCCTCCGAGATGAAGAAGACCGGTGGCAAGGCCGTGAGCGACGACCCCAAGACGGTCCTCGGTGACCTGCAGAAGAAGGCCGAATCGGCTGCTGCCGAGAACAAGTAGCACGCAGTCAGAAGCACTTGGCAGGCATACAGCCGTACTTCGTCCCGTAGTCCCGTTCGCTAGGAGACCTTGTGTCACTCAAGGCCCCTCCGCCCCCGGCCGACACCGGCCGGGGACGGAGCGGGCGCGCGCCCAGGCCGGTGAGCCGTCGCAGCGGTATCGCGCGACTCGGCCCGCTGCCCTGGATAGCGCCCGTCATCCTGCTGATCCTCGCCGTGGTCATCTGGCCGGTCGTCGAGCTGATCCGCACCTCGTTCCTCAACATCTCCATCGCCGGGATCGTGCGCGGCAGCGCGGGGACCGACAAGTACAAGAAGCTCTTCGAGGAGACCGACTTCGGGGCGGTCCTGCTCTGGACGGTCGTGTGGACCGTCGTCGTCGTGAGCGTGACGATGCTGCTCTCGCTCGCCCTCGCCCAGCTCTTCAACCAGAAGTTCCCCGGCCGCACCGTCACCCGCTGGGCGCTCATCGCGCCCTGGGCGGCATCCGTCCTGATGACCGCCATCGGCTTCAAGTGGATGCTCAACCAGACCGCGGGCGTGCTCAACACGCTGATGCTGGACCTCGGCCTCATCGACAAGTCCAAGGACTGGCTCGGCGAACCGGGGACGGCCTGGCCGTGGATGATGGCCGTCGCGGTCTTCGTCTCGCTGCCCTTCACCACGTACACACTGCTCGCCGGTCTGCAGACCATCCCGGGCGAGGTCTACGAGGCGTCGCGGATCGACGGGGCGGGCCCCTGGCAGACGTACCGTCACATCACGGTGCCGATGCTGCGGCCCGCGTTCCTCGTCGGTGTGGTCATCAACCTCATCAACGTCTTCAACTCCTTCCCGATCATCTGGGCCATGACGCAGGGCGGTCCCGGCTATGACACCTCCACGACCATGGTGTTCATGTACAAGCTGAAGGAGACCGACATCGGCGAATCCGCCGCCATGTCCGTGGTCAACTTCGCGATGGTCGTCGTGCTGGTGCTGATCTTCCTGAAGGTCAGCCGGTGGAACGAGGAGGACTGATGGCCACCGCGACGGCACCCCGCGCGGGGTCCCCGAAGGGGTCCGCGCCCCAGCTCAAGCCCAAGCGCACGTTCCGGCCGCGCACGCTGGTCATCACGGTGGTCGCCTGGGCGCTCGCGGCGATCTTCCTGGCTCCGTACCTGGAGATGGTGATCACCGCGCTCCGCCCCAAGAGCGAGCTGCGGGACCGGACCTATCTGCCGACCGACCTGGAGTGGTCGAACTTCATCGAGGTCTGGAAGGAGTCGGAGCTCGGCCAGAACCTCCAGGTGACCCTGTTGGTCGCGGGCGGCGCGACACTTCTGGTGCTCCTGGTCTCGCTGCCCGCCGCGTACTACACGGCCCGCATGCGTTACCGCGGACGCAAGGCCTTCCTGCTCCTCGTCCTCATCACGCAGATGTTCCAGCCCACCGCCCTCCTCGTCGGTCTCTACCGCGAGTTCCACCAGCTGGACATGCTCAACTCGGTCTGGACGCTGATCATCACCAACGCGGCGTTCAACCTCGCGTTCGCGGTGTGGATCCTGACGGCCTACATCAGCTCGATCCCGCCCGAGCTCGAGGAGGCGGCGATGGTGGACGGCACGAGCCGGTTCGGTGCCATGATCAAGGTGACGCTGCCACTCGCGCTGCCGGGTGTGGTCACCGCGGTGATCTTCACTTTCATCACCTCGTGGAACGAGTTCGTGATGGGCCTCACGCTCACCACCGAGCCCGACAAGCAGCCGCTGACCGTCGGCATCAACAACTTCATCGGCGCCTACACCGTGGAGTGGAACTACCTCTTCGCGGCCTCCGTGGTGGCGATCGTGCCGGTCATCGTGCTGTTCGCCTTCATCGAGCGGCACGTCGTCTCGGGTCTCACCGCGGGATCGGTCAAGTAACGGATCGGCCCTCTCAGGCCGGGTCCGGGTGGTTTGGGGTACATCCTCGCCACTTGGGCCCGGCCTGTCCCGCTGTTCGAGAGTGCCGATTTGGGTCAAGGACTTGACTGCGCTGACCCGTTCAGCAGAGCTTGGAGTTCACAACTTGTACGGGCGGCGAAGTAGCCGTTACGTCATACCGAAAAGGGTGGCTGAGTCAATGGAGACTCCGGGGTCGCAGTCGTCGCTGCACCGGGCCAATCTCGAACGGGTCGTACGTGCCGTACGGCTCGCCGGGTCGCTCACTCAGGCGGAGATCGCCAGGACGACAGGTCTGTCCGCGGCCACGGTCTCCAACATCGTCCGGGAGCTCAAGGACGGCGGAACGGTCGAGGTCACGCCCACCTCGGCAGGGGGCCGCAGGGCCCGCAGCGTCTCGCTCAGCGGTGACGCGGGCATCGTCATCGGCGTCGACTTCGGCCATACGCACCTGCGCGTGGCGGTCGGCAACCTCGCCCACCAGGTGCTCGCCGAGGAGTCCGAGCCGCTGGACGTGGACGCGTCCGCCGCGCAGGGCTTCGACCGCGCCGAGCAGCTGGTCAGCAGGCTGATCTCGGTGACCGGCGTGGACCGCGAGAAGATCGCGGGCATCGGTCTCGGCGTGCCGGGGCCCATCGACGTGGAGTCAGGGACGCTCGGCTCGACCTCGATCCTGCCGGGCTGGACGGGCACCAAGCCCGCGGAGGAGCTCAAGGACCGCATCGGCGTCCCCGTGCACGTCGACAACGACGCCAACCTCGGCGCGCTCGGCGAGCTGGTCTGGGGGAGCGGCCGGGGGGTCAAGGACCTCGCGTACATCAAGGTCGCGAGCGGTGTCGGCGCCGGGCTCGTGATCAGCGGGCGGATCTACCGCGGCCCCGGCGGCACCGCGGGCGAGATCGGGCACATCACCCTGGACGAGTCGGGCCCGGTCTGCCGCTGCGGCAACCGCGGCTGCCTGGAGACCTTCACGGCGGCCCGCTATGTGCTGCCCCTGCTCCAGTCGAGCCACGGCACCGAGCTGACCATGGAGCGCGTTGTCTCCCTGGCGCGTGAGGGAGACCCGGGCTGCCGCCGCGTGATCGCGGACGTCGGGCGGCACATCGGCAGCGGTGTGGCGAACCTCTGCAACCTCCTGAACCCCAGCAGGGTCGTGCTCGGCGGTGATCTCGCGGAGGCCGGTGAGCTGGTCCTCGGGCCCATCAGGGAGTCCGTGGGGCGCTATGCGATCCCCAGTGCCGCGCGCCAGCTCTCCGTGCTTCCCGGGGCCCTGGGAGGCCGTGCCGAAGTCCTGGGCGCGCTGGCACTCGCGCTCAGCGAGATGGGCGATTCGACGCTTTTGGACGGTTCTCTGTCCGCGACGGCACCTGCCTTCACTTAGATAACGCATGGCACCGTTGTCATCTCGTTAAGGATTTACTCCTTGACGCCGGTGTGGCGGCCGAGTTGACTTCGAGCCACCTCGGCCGCAACGACGCGGCCACGTCAGGGAGGTTCCCGAATGAACACGCGTATGCGTCGTGCCGCCGTTGCCGTTGCCGCCACCACGATGGCCGTCACCCTTGCTGCCTGTGGCAGTGCCAAGGAGTCCGACGGTGACAAGAGTGATAAGGGCGGGTCCAAGAAGGGTGACGCGCTGAATATAGGTCTGCTCCTGCCGGAGAACGAGACCGCGCGTTACGAGAAGTTCGACAAGCCGCTGATCGAGAAGACCGTCAAGGATCTGACCGACGGCAAGGGCAAGGTCACCTACGCGAACGCCAAGCAGGACGCGTCCACGCAGAACCAGCAGGCCGACACGATGATCACCAACAAGGTGGACGTGTTGATCGTGGACGCGGTGGACTCCAAGGCGATCGCCGGGTCGGTCAAGAAGGCCAAGGAAGCGGGCATCCCGGTCGTGGCGTACGACCGCCTCGCCGAGGGCCCCATCGACGCGTACACCTCGTTCGACAACGAAGAGGTCGGCCACGTCCAGGGCAAGGCCCTCCTGGAGAAGCTCGGCGACAAGGCGAAGGACGGTGAGATCGTGATGATGAACGGCGCGATCACCGACCCGAACGCCAAGCTCTTCAAGAAGGGCGCCGAGGCCGAGCTCAAGGGCAAGGTCAAGATCGGCAAGTCGTACGACACCAAGGAGTGGAAGGCGGTCAACGCCAACGCCAACATGGAGGGCGCGATCTCGGCGATCGGCAAGGACAAGATCGTCGGCGTCTACTCCGCGAACGACGGCATGGCGGGCGGCATCATCACCGCGCTCAAGGCCGCGGGCATCTCCAAGCTTCCGCCGGTCACCGGACAGGACGCCGAACTCGCCGGTGTGCAGCGCATCGTCGCGGGCGAGCAGTTCATGAGCGTCTACAAGTCCTACCCGCAGGAGGCCAAGGTCGCCGCGGAGATGGCCGTCGCGCTCGGCAAGGGCGACAAGCTCGACTCCATCGCCAAGACGAAGGTCGACAGCCCCACCACCAAGGGCGTTCCCACGGTGCTCGTGCCGGTCGTCTCGCTGACCGACAAGAACATCAAGGAGACCGTCATCAAGGACGGCATCTACTCGGTCGACGAGATCTGCACGGCCAAGTACAAGGCCGACTGCGCCAAGGTCGGCCTGAAGTAAGTCCCCCCGTTTCTCCGGGACTTCACCACCATTGAGCCCTGTCCGGCGCCCCGCTCCAACAGCCCCGCAGCTATGGCGGGGCGCCGGACAGAAACGCGCTCTGGTCGCTCGTCGGCTCTCGTTCCGCTGAGCCGAGCCGAGCCGGGTTCCGGCTCTTCTCGTTCTTCTGGTTCTTCTCGTTCTCTTCTGTTCAACCTCCCGCCGGTCAGGCGGCGAAGGAGATGGTTCACGTGTCCGCTACGCCCGTGTTGGCGTTGCGCGGGGTCTCCAAGCGATTCGGTGCCGTCCAGGCGCTCACCGACGTAGAGCTTGAGGTCCACGCCGGTGAAGTGGTCGCCCTGGTGGGCGACAACGGCGCAGGAAAGTCCACGCTGGTCAAGACGATCGCCGGCGTGCATCCCATCGATGACGGCGTCATCGAGTGGGACGGCAAGGCCGTATCGATCAACAAGCCGCACGACGCCCAGAACCTGGGCATCGCGACCGTCTACCAGGACCTCGCGCTGTGCGACAACATCGACGTCGTAGGCAATCTCTACCTCGGCCGTGAGCTGCGCAAGCGTGGCGTGCTCAACGAGGTCGAGATGGAGCGCCGCGCCCGCGAGCTGCTCACCACGCTCTCGATCCGCATACCCAGCGTCCGCATCCCGATCGCCTCGCTCTCCGGCGGTCAGCGGCAGACGGTGGCGATCGCCCGCTCGATGCTCGGCGAGCCCAAGCTCGTCATCCTCGACGAGCCCACCGCCGCCCTCGGCGTCGAGCAGACCGCCCAGGTCCTCGACCTGGTGGAGCGGCTGCGCGAGCGTGGCCACGCGGTCATTCTCATCAGCCACAACATGGCGGACGTCAAGGCCGTCGCGGACAAGGTGGCGGTGCTCCGGCTCGGCCGGAACAACGGAGTCTTCGATGTGAAGGCCACCTCGCAGGAAGAGATCATCTCCGCGATCACAGGCGCCACGGAAAATGCCGTGACCCGTCGCGCGGCGCGCAACGTGGAGGCACAGAAGTGAGTACCGAGAAGACCTCCACCCCGGTCGACGCCCCGGCCGCCGCCGCTGACGCCGTCACCGCGGTCGACCCCCGCCTGCTCGTGCGCGAGCAGGGCTTCGCCGGATACATCACCGAGTTCAAGCGGAAGATGCGCGCCGGTGACCTGGGCTCCATCCCGGTCGTCGTGGGCCTCATCATCATCTGGGCGATCTTCGCCTCGATGAACTCGCGCTTCCTGACCGCGGAGAACCTCAACAACATCTCCGTCGCCATGGTCGGCACCGGCATGATCGCGGTCGGCATCGTGTTCGTGCTGCTGCTCGGCGAGATCGACCTGTCGGTCGGCTCGGTCAGCGGTGTCGCGGGCGCGGTCGCCGCCGTGCTCGCCGTCACGCACGGAGCGCCCGAGTGGATCGCGATGATCGTCGCCATCCTCTCCGGCACCGTGATCGGCACCATCCACGGCTTCTTCTTCGCGCGCATCGGCGCCCCGGCGTTCGCCGTCACCCTGGCAGGCCTGCTGTTCTGGCAGGGCTTCATGCTCCAGATCCTGGGCGACAACGGCACGATCAACCTGGACTCCGAAGGCCTGATCGCCAAGCTGACCTCGTACTACTTCACGGACGTCGCCGCGGCCTATGGCCTCGCGGTGGTCGCGGTCGCCGCCTTCTTCCTCTCGGCCTTCTTCGACAGCCGCCGCCGTGACGCGGCCGGTGTGCCGTCCAGGCCGCTGAGCGAGATCATCGTGCGCACCGTGGTCCTCGCGGTGGTGGCCTTCGCCGCCGCGATCATGTTCAACCAGTACAAGGGCCTGCCCCTCGCCCTGGTGATCTTCCTGGTCTTCCTGGTCGGCACCGACTTCGTGCTGCGCCGCACGACCTACGGCCGCAAGGTCTTCGCCCTCGGCGGCAGCGTCGAGGCGTCCCGCCGCGCCGGTATCAACGTCACCCTGATCCGTACGTCGGTCTACGCGATCGCCGGTACGTTCGCGGCGGCGGGCGGCCTCTTCATGGCCTCCAAGATCGCCGCGGCCAACCAGGGCGCCGGCACCGGTGACCTCCTGATGAACGCCATCGCGGCGGCCGTCATCGGCGGCACCAGCCTCTTCGGCGGCCGGGGCCGCACCTGGAACGCCCTCCTGGGTGTCATGGTCATCACTTCGATCCAGTACGGCCTGGCGCTCGAAGGCATCGCGACGCCGGTCCAGTACATGATCACCGGTGGCGTACTGCTCGCCACGGTCGTGATCGACTCCATCACCCGTAAGACCCAGAAGACGGCAGGACGCGCCTGACCTGCCAGAACCCAGAGCAGAGCTGCCCGGTACCGCAATGGCGCGGTGCCGGGCAGCTCTCTGTGCGCCTGCGGGGCGGCGCCGGCGTACCGCCGATCGCGTGACGCGCAACTCACGGCCCAGGCGCCGTCGTCAACGACGGAACATTAGACTCAACAGGCCCGGCAACATCCGGTCAACGCTCGAACAGCTCTACTGCAAGGAGGCACGGGTGCCGCTGCTGACCCGCATCAGGGGACCGCGCGATCTGGACCGGCTCAGCCCCGAGGAGCTGAACCAGCTGGCCGGCGAGATCCGCGCCTTCCTCGTCGACGCAGTCTCCAAGACAGGCGGCCACCTCGGCCCCAACCTCGGTGTGGTCGAGCTCACGATCGCCATGCACCGCGTCTTCGAGTCCCCGCAGGACAAGGTGCTCTTCGACACCGGCCACCAGAGCTACGTGCACAAGCTGCTCACCGGCCGCCAGGACTTCGCCAAGCTGCGCACCAAGGGCGGCATGTCCGGCTACCCCTCGCGCGCCGAGTCCGACCACGACGTGATCGAGAACTCGCACGCCTCGACGGTCCTGGGCTGGGCCGACGGCCTCGCCAAGGCCAACGAGGTGCGGGGCAAGGACGACCACGTGGTCGCCGTCATCGGTGACGGCGCGCTCACCGGCGGTATGGCCTGGGAGGCCCTGAACAACATCGCCGCCGCCAAGGACCGCCCCCTGGTGATCGTCGTCAACGACAACGAGCGTTCGTACGCCCCGACCATCGGCGGCCTCGCGAACCACCTGGCGACCCTGCGCACCACCGACGGCTACGAGCGCTTCCTGGCCCGCGGCAAGGACTTCCTGGAGCGCACCCCGGTCGTCGGCAAGCCCCTCTACGAGACGCTGCACGGTGCGAAGAAGGGCCTCAAGGACTTCATCGCCCCGCAGGGCATGTTCGAGGACCTCGGCCTGAAGTACGTCGGCCCGATCGACGGCCACGACATCGAGGCCCTGGAGTCCGCCCTGACGCGCGCCAAGCGCTTCGGCGGCCCGGTCATCGTGCACTGCATCACGGAGAAGGGCCGCGGCTACAAGCCCGCCCTGGAGGACGAGGCCGACCACTTCCACGCCGTCGGCGTCATCCACCCCGACACGGGCCTGCCCATCGCCGCGTCCGGCATGGACTGGACGTCCGTCTTCGGCGAGGAGATGGTCAAGCTCGGCCGGGAGCGCGAGGACGTCGTCGCGATCACCGCCGCCATGCTGCAGCCGGTCGGTCTGAAGAAGTTCGCCGAGGAGTTCCCCGACCGGGTCTACGACGTCGGCATCGCCGAGCAGCACGCGGCCACATCGGCGGCGGGCCTAGCCACCGGCGGTCTGCACCCCGTCTTCGCCGTGTACGCGACCTTCCTCAACCGCGCCTTCGACCAGCTCCTGATGGACGTGGCCCTGCACAAGTGCGGCGTCACCTTCGTCCTGGACCGGGCGGGCGTCACCGGCACGGACGGCGCATCGCACAACGGCATGTGGGACATGTCGATCCTGCAGTGCGTGCCCACCCTGCGCATCGCCGCCCCGCGCGACGCCGACCAGGTCCGCCTCCAGCTGCGCGAGGCCGTCGAGGTCGACGACGCCCCGACCGTCGTCCGCTACTCCAAGGGCGCGGTCGGCCCGGCGGTCAAGGCCGTCGGCAAGGTCGGCGGCATGGACGTCCTGCGCGAGGCGGGCACCGACCGCCCCGACGTCCTCCTGGTCTCCGTGGGCGCCCTCGCGCCGATGTGCCTGGAGATCGCGGGCCTCCTGGACAAGCAGGGGATCACGACGACCGTCGTCGACCCCCGCTGGGTCAAGCCCGTCGACGAGGCGCTCGCACCGCTCGCCGAGCAGCACCGCGTGGTCGTCACCGTCGAGGACAACTCCCGCGCGGGTGGTGTCGGTTCGGCCATTTCCCAGGCGCTGCGCGACGCGGGCGTCGACGTGCCGCTGCGTGACTTCGGCATCCCGCCGCGCTTCCTGGACCACGCGTCGCGCAAGGAGGTGATGGCGGAGATCGGTCTGACGGCCCCGGACATCTCCCGCCAGGTCACCGGCCTGGTCGCCAAGCTGGACGGGCGCTTCGAACGCACGGCCGCCGTGGACTCCGTCGAGGCGGGGGAGCCCGCGCGCGACTGAGTCAACCCGCACCGCCGATGGGCCGGTTCCAGCACCCTGTACGGGTGGTGGAACCGGCCCATTCGCGTGAATGGGCCCGTGCCGGGGCATACGGGGTAGTCGGCCTCTCGATCATGTCGAGGACGAGAAGCGACGACAAGCGTCGACAAGCGACGACCAGCGCGTGGGACGACAATCGTGGGAGGTACGCCCGTGAGCAGCACCCTCTTCAGGACGAAGAGTGTCGAGCAGTCCATCAGGGACACGGAGGAGCCGGAGCACGCGCTCAAGAAGTCGCTGTCCGCCCTCGATCTCACGGTCTTCGGCGTCGGCGTCATCATCGGCACCGGCATCTTCGTACTGACCGGAAAGATCGCCAAGGAGACGGCGGGGCCCTCGGTCGCCCTCGCCTTCGTCGTCGCGGGACTCGTCTGCGGCCTCGCGGCGCTCTGTTACGCCGAGTTCGCGTCGACCGTGCCGGTGGCGGGATCGGCGTACACCTTCTCCTACGCGTCGCTGGGGGAGCTGCCGGCCTGGATCATCGGCTGGGACCTCATCCTGGAGCTCGCGCTGGGCTGCGCTGTGGTCGCCGTCGGCTGGTCGGGCTACATGCGCTCGCTCCTCGACACGGCGGGCCTGCACATGCCGCAGGCGCTGAGCGGCACGCACGAGGGGAAATTCGGCTTCGACCTGCTCGCCTGTGTCCTGGTGCTCGTCCTGACCGGCATCCTGGTCATCGGGATGAAGCTGTCCTCGCGGGTCACGAACGTCATCGTCGCCATCAAGGTGACGGTGGTGCTCCTGGTCGTCATCGTCGGCGCCCTGTTCATCACCGGCTCCAACTACGACCCGTTCATCCCGCCGTCCCAGGCCGCCGAGGGCGGCAGCGGCATCGCCGCGCCGCTCGTCCAGCTGATGTTCGGCTTCACGCCCTCGCACTTCGGCGTGATGGGCATCTTCACCGCGGCGGCCGTGGTCTTCTTCGCGTTCATCGGCTTCGACGTCGTCGCGACGGCGGCGGAGGAGACGCGCAACCCGCAGCGGGACGTGCCGCGCGGCATCTTCGGCTCGCTCATCATCTGCACGATCCTGTACGTCGCCGTCTCCGTCGTCGTCACAGGGATGCAGAAGTACACCGACCTCTCCACGGACGCGCCGCTCGCGGACGCCTTCAAGGCCGTCGGACACCCCTTCTGGGCGGGCCTGATCAGCTTCGGCGCGGCGGTCGGCCTGACCTCGGTCTGCATGATCCTGCTGCTCGGCCAGGCCCGCGTCTTCTTCGCGATGAGCCGTGACGGACTGCTGCCCCAGACCTTCTCCAAGGTCCACCCGAAGTTCGGCACCCCTTACCGTTCGACGCTCCTGCTCGGCGGGATCGTCGCGATCGTCGCGGGCTTCACCTCCATCGACGAGCTGGCCGAACTGGTCAACATCGGGACGCTGTTCGCCTTCGTGGTGGTCGCGATCGGCGTCGTCCTGCTGCGCAAGCAGCGCCCCGACCTGCCGCGCGCCTTCCGCACTCCGCTGGTGCCGTTCATCCCCGTCGTGTCGGTGCTCGCCTCGCTGTGGCTGATGCTGAACCTGCCCGCCGAGACCTGGCTGCGGTTCGCCGTCTGGATGGTCATCGGCGTGGTGATCTACTTCGTGTACGGCCGCTCGCACAGCCGTCTGCACCAGCGCGAAGCGCAGGCTGACGACGCACGGTAGTCACCACTCCTCGCCAGTTCCTTCGCACCTCTTCACTCCCGGCCCCGTATGTCCCGTTCCGATGGGGACTGCGGGGCCGGATAGCGTGCGTCGCATGCCCGTCGCATCCACCACACCGCTACGCTCCGTACGCGCCCTTCCGGGGCCGGGTCCGCTCGTGGAGCACGTTCCCGGCGGCGGGGGCACCTACTGGGCGCGCCTGCTCCCGCTGCTCGCCGCCCTGGCGTGCGTGACCCGGCTGCCCTCCTTCCGGGGGCCGCTGTGGAGCCCGGACGAGGGCTATCTCGCCGTGCAGGCGCGGATATTGGCGCACGGTGGCGAGCTCTACGAGACGGTCGTCGACCGCAAGCCGCCCCTCGTCCCCTGGCTCTACGAGGGGTCCTTCGCCCTCTTCGGCGACTCCTCGCTCCTGCCGCTGAAGGTGCTCGCCGTCACCGCGCAGCTCCTGACGGCGGCGCTCCTTGCCTCGCTGGCCCGGCGGCGCTGGGGGGACGGCGCGGGGCGTACGGCGGGTGTGGTGCACCTGCTGATCTCGATCGGCCTGAACCCGCAGGACGCCCAGGCGGCCACCTTCGAGATCTTCATGCTGCCGTGCACGGCGGCCGCCATGTGGTGCGCGGACCGCCGCCGATGGGGCGCCGCGGGGGTGGCGGTGGCCTGCGCGCTGCTGGCCAAGCAGACCGGGGGAGCGGTGCTTCTGCCGGTGGCCTGGCTGCTGTGGCGGGAGGGAGCGCCCCGGCCGTCCGTGGCCCGCCTGGCGGCAGGCCTGTGTGCTCCCCTGCTCGCCGCGGCAGCCCTGACGACCCCTTCGGGCCTCGTGTTCTGGACGGTGACGGGTTCGGGCGCGTACGCCTCCTTCACCGGCTCCGAACTCCACGTACTGGGGCGGGGGTTGGTGAACACCTTGCTCCTCGCGGGGGTGTGCGCGGGGATCGTCCCGGCGGTCGTGCGCGTCCTGCGCGTCGCCCGTACGGGGGCGCCGGAGCTGTGGCTGTGGCTCGCGTCCTCGGCGGCGGCGGTACTGCTCGGCTTCCACTTCTTCGGCCACTACTACCTGCAACTCATGCCGCCGCTCGCCTTGCTCGGCACGGCGGCGTTGCAGATCCTGCCGCGTGAACGGACGGTTAGGGCGATCGTCGCCACGGGGTGCTCGTGCGCGGTGTTCCTGGCCTGGGGCTTCCTGGCACCCCGCCCCGACCTCGCGCACGCGAAACGGCTCGCGGAGGTGATTGGGTCCCATGCCGCCGGGCCCGAGGACAAGGTGCTGGTGTGGGGCATACACCCGGAGACGTACTGGCTCGCCGACCGCGCCCCCGCGAGCCGCTACCTCACGGCCGGGCTGCTCACCAACTACAGCGGGGGCCGCAACGGCCCTCAGGTGGGGGAGAAGTACGCGGTCGAGGGCACCTGGCCCGTCTTCCGCGAAGAGCTGCGCCGCCACCCGCCGAAGCTCGTGGTCGACGACTCCCGGGGCAAACCGTACGGCCCGGACCGGGTGCCGTCACTGCGGCGGATCCTCACGGAGGGCTACCGTCCGGTGCTGCGGGTCGAGGGGGCGGTGGTGTACGCCCGCGCGGGCCGGGGGCGGTGAGGATTGGCCGCGGCCGGTGAGCGCGGCGGTCAACCGTCGTGCCGCCAACTGCGCGTGACGTCCACCAGCGCCTCGACCGTCTCCCGCGAGCGGTCGCGGTCCTCGCGGATGCGGGCGCCGAACTCGACGTGCAGGAAGGGCACATCGTGCGCCGCCGCCGTCCGCCCCTGCGCATTGGTGCGGCCCGCGAGCGGGCACGACCTGGCCCAGGCCCGGCAGACGTCGTAGCCCCGCTCCCGCAGCGCGTCAGCGAGGTCGCGGCCCTCAGCGACGGCCTCCCTGCCCCGGCCCGTGGAGGCGACGACATCGTGCTTCGGCGCGGAGTCGTCATCCATCCCGTGCAGCTGCACACCGGGGAGCCCACGGCGTACGAGTTCGGCGCAAATGGCGTGAAAGACGCTGTCCCTGCGGTGCGCCACATCCGCCGCGTCACCGCGCCCGGCTTTGCGATGTGCTCCCGCGACGACCAGCACGCCACCGGGGGAGCGGCTCAGGAGCTCCGCGCCGAGCCGTTCCGTGTACCGGTCGGCGACGGGGTGCGGGATCTGGACCGACCAGCGGACTGGCGATTCGAGGTCGATGTAGACCCGCCCCCAGCCGCGCGGTGCCGCGCCGCCCTCGGAGCGGTCGGCGACCTCGGCGAACCGTCGGCCGCTCGCCCTGTCGGTGACCGTGCGCACCGCGAAGTCCACGTCGCCCAGGCGGCGCTCGGCCTCCGTGCGCTTGTGGTCGAGGAGCAGCGCGACGCCCGCGGCCACCGCGCGCCGGTCCTCGCGCGTGGGGTGGCGGTATCCGCTGTCCTCGTGGAAGCCGGAGGTGTAGTCGGTGATCAGCCGTGCCAGGCCGGGGCGGCCGGAGGGCTTGTGGCCCTTGTCCGAGGGGCCCGGGGCGTCCGACGTGTCCGAGGGGGCCGACGTGTCCGAGGGGGCCGAGTCGCACTGTACGAGGCTGAGGGCGACCGCCGTCACGGCGGCGACGACCCCGAGCCTCTTTGCGATCGTCATCGGTCGGGTGCGGGAGTACTTCATGGTTGTATAAAGATATCCCTGTGATGACACGTCCCTCCCGCAGGCATTTTGTGACCTGTGCGGCCTCCGCGTTCCTGCTCGCCGGCACCGCCACCGCCTGCGGCCCCTTCGGCGACGACGGCAAGCCCGCCGCCGACGGCGGCCCCTCGTTCACCGTCGCCGCGGCGGGCGACATCCTGATCCACCCGCAACTGACCGATCAGGCGCGCAAGGACGCCAAGGCCACGGGCAAGGGCGAGAAGGGCATCGACTTCGGGCCGATGATGGCCGGGATCAAACCCGTCATCAGCAAGGCCGACCTCGGCATCTGCCACTTCGAGCCGGTGGTGGGCAAACCGGGCGGCCCCTTCCAGAGCTACCCCGATTTCCTCGTGCCGCCGCAGATCGCCACGGCGGTCAAGGACGTCGGCTACGACCAGTGCTCGACCGCGTCCAACCACACGCTCGACCACGGCCCCGCCGGAGTCACCCGCACCCTGAACACGCTCGACAAGGCGGGCCTGAGGCACACGGGATCGGCGCGCAGCGCGGCGGAAGCGGGCAAACCGCTCATCACCGAGGTGAAGGGCGTCAAGGTCGCGCAGATAGCCTTCGCGTTCGGGTTCAACGGCCGCGAGGTCCCCAAGGACAAGCCGTGGATCGTGAACCAGAACAAGTTCGACGCGATCGCCGCCGCCGAGAAGAAGGCGCGCGCGGCGGGCGCCGACGTCGTGATCCTCAGCATCCACTGGGGGCGTGAGAACCAGCCCAACGCCAGCTCTTCGCAGCTCAAGCTGGCCCGCAGGATCGCCCGTGAGACCGGCGTGAACCTCGTCATCGGCCACCACGCGCACGTCGTCCAGCCGATGGAGAAGGTCGACGGCACCTGGGTCGCGTACGGACTCGGCAACCAGATCGCCCGGCACGACGTGCCGAACGGACTGACCGAAGAGGGCGCCATCGGCTGGTTCGAGTTCGTCAAGCGAGGTGGGAAGTGGGACGTCGACGCCAAGTACGTGCCGACGTTCGTGGACATCCCGCCGGACCCGGACGAGGCGGGCGCCCTGCCCAAGGACGCGGTCCAGGACCACCGGCTCCTGGACCTGGCCGCCACCCTGCGGGACGGCGACGGCCTCAGCGAGGAGCAGCGCTCCCGCTACCGCCTCGCCTTCGAGCGCACCCAGGGCACGCTCCTGAACCGGGGCGCGAGCAAGGACGGCCTTGAGCCGCTGGAGGCCCTGCCGGGCAGCTGACGCGAGCTGCTGCGCCGGGGGCTCCACCGTGACCTCGGCCGTGACCTCCGCCTGCATCGGCTGACGGAGGAGTGGTGCGTCTCCTGACGTAAGGGTTGTCGGGCGATCGGCGCGAGCTAGCTCACATTTCCCATATCTCGTACATCCCTTCGGGTGTCTCGTAAGTCCAAGCACTCCGGAACGCATCACTCTGCGCTCATGTGTTCCCCCGTCACCCGCGTCCCCGCGTCACTCCAGGAGAGGAGCCTCCCTTGGCCGCTTCGCGTTCGAAGCGGCGGCACAAGGTCCGCCGAAGAACCGACATGTCCCTGTTGGGTGGTATACGTCCCCCCATCGCCGTGCTGTCGGTCCTGCTCCTCGCCCTCGCGGGCATCACCGCCCTGACCCTCGGCCGCGCCGGCCAGGAAGCCGTACCCAAAGCGATCAAGTCGTCTCAGCAGCACTTCGCCGAGGACGGCGCCATCGCACTGCGCGCCTCCATCGACGAGTCCGTCACCGACCTGACCCGGACCGCCGAGCTCTTCAGCGCGGGCGACCCGGTGCCCGCCGACGCCGTCCTCGACAAGATCGGCAGCGTCTACCAGAAGTGGATGGGCACCGCGGTCGTCGAGATCTCATCGGGCAAGCTGCTCGCCGCCCGCGGTGAGAACCTGCCGCTGACCGCCATCGACCGCGGCAAGCTCGCGGACGACGACGGTCTCGCCCCGCGCATGGTGCGCCTGGAGAACGGCGAGACGCGCCTGCTCTCCTTCGCCCTGCTCACCTGGAAGGGACAGCCGCAGCAGCTCCTCGTCGCCTCGGGCAGCCTGCGCTTCCCCGGCATCAGCCTCGGCAAGTTCCGCTCCATCGCCGTCGTCGGCCAGGACGGCAAGGTGCTCAGCACCGACGGCATCCCCGAGCCCGAGCAGGTCCTCACCGATCTGCAGCGCGACGAGGTCAAGCAGTCCAACAAGCAGCTCACGTCCTTCGCCGCGACCGCGGCCAAGAAGACCCGCGCGCACCCGATCAAGTCGAAGGAGCCCGGCTCCGGCGGCTTCCTCGGCGTCAGCGGCCACCTCACCGGCGAGCGCTACCTCGGTGAGCGCGCCATCGGCGGTTACGCGAGCCTCGCCGGGCCCGAGGCGGGGGAGGCCACCGTGGCCACCCGGCTCGGCCTGAGCGTCGTCGCGATGGTCCCCGTAGCCGAGGACCCGACGGCCACCAGCAGTTCGGCCTTCGGCCTCTTCGCCGCGGCCGCCCTGCTGCTCATCGGCGGAGTCACCGTCTTCCTGCTCCTGCGGACCGTGCAGCGCCCGCTGATCCAGCTGTTCCTCGAAGGCCGCAGGCTGACCCGGGGCGACCTCGAACGGCCGGTCTCCGTACCGCGCCGCGGCGAGGCCGCCCGCATCGGCGCCGCCCTCGAACGGCTGCGCCGCCAGCTGCTCGGCGCTCCCGTCGACACGAATCCGGAGTCCGCCCGCCGCCGCAGGTTCGGCAGCCGCACCCTGATCGGGGTCTGCGCGGTCCTCCTGCTCGCGTGGTCCGCGCCGCTGATGCTGATGCTCAACCGCGCGGGCGATACCGTCGTCGTACCCCAGCAGATGGTCAACGACCAGCGGGAACGCACCGACACCCTCACCGACCGGGTCCGCCGCGCCCTCAATGAAGGCCACGCCGACCTCACATCGGTCGCCTCCCTCATGGGCGACCGCACCGAGGCCTCCGACATGGCCAAGGTCCTTGAGAGCACCCTGAACCAGCACGGCCGCTACCAGTCCCTCTACGTGCTCGACGCGCGGGGCGAGGTCCTGGCGAAGGCGGGCGACGACCCGCGCAGCCCGTCCGGCAAGGGGCCCTCGAACGAGGCCATCCGGGTCGTCGACGAGGGCGGCAAGGAGCCGGTCATCTTCGGTACGGCCGAGGTGCCGGGCCGCGAAGGAGCCGCCGTGGTCGGCGAGTTCCGTATCGAGTTCCTCAACTCGCTGCTCAAGCGCCCCGGCCTCGGTGAGGTCCGCGTGGTCGACGAGAAGCGCAAGGTGATCGGCGCCAACACCGGCTACCGCGAGTTCGAGAGCCTGCCCAACGGACGGCTCGACGCGCTCGCGGAGGGCACCGGGCAGAAGGTGGGCCTCAGCCCGCGCCCCAGCGGCGTCCTCTACCGCGGCGGTGGCGACGGGATCGAGATCGCGGCCGCGGCGCCCTTCGCGGGCGGCGGCGCCGCCGGTTCGCTGCGCTGGACCGTGCTCAGCTGGCAGCCCGCGTCGAGCCTGGCCATCCCCGAGTACAGCCTGCAGAACCGCACCGTCCTCGCCGGCCTCCTCGGCATCACCGCCGCGGCCGCCTGCCTCGGCTGGCTGCACATCGTCGTCGTACGGCCGCTGCGGCACCTCGCCGACCAGGCCGAGGCGCTCGCCGACGGGGACCGCCGCACCGTCCTCTACCCGCGCCACCACGACGAGGTCGGCGCCGTCACCCGCAGCCTGGAACTCCTGCGGCAGCAACTGCCGACGGGCACACAGCGCAAGCGGGACGGCGCCACGGCCGACCTCGCCGGAAGGAACTGAACCCCGTGCTCTTCCTCTACACCGTGCTCGTGGTGTGCGGCGCCATCCTGTTGGTGGCCGGAGTCGTCGAACAGCGGCGGCACTTCACCAACCTGGAGCACATTCCGTCGCGGGTCCTCGTCAACGGCATCCGCGGCAAGTCCTCCATCACCCGCCTCTGCGCGGGCGCCCTGCGGGGCGGCGGGCTCAACACGGTCGCCAAGACCACCGGTACCGCGGCCCGGTTCATCCACCCGGACGCCACCGAGGAGCCCGTCTACCGCAAGTTCGGCATCGCCAACGTCGTCGAGCAGATCGGCATCGTGCGGCGGGCCGCCGCGTACAACCCGGACGCCCTGGTCATCGAGTGCATGGCCGTCATGCCCGCGCTCCAGGAGATCAACCAGTCCAAGCTGATCCGCTCCACGATCGGCGTGCTCTGCAACGTCCGTGAGGACCACCTCGCCGAGATGGGTCCGACCCTCGACGATGTGGCGCGCTCCCTCTCGCGCTCCATGCCGGAGGGCGGGATCTGCGTCACCGCCGAGCAGGATCGTTTCGACATCCTCAAGGAAGAGGCGGACGCGCGGAACTGTGAGCTGATCTACGCCGATCCCCGGACGGTGAGCGACGACGAGCTGCGCGGCTTCAGCTGGTTCACCTTCAAGGAGAACGTGGCGATCGCGCTGAAGGTCGCCGAGCTCCTCGGCGTCGGTCGCGAGGTGGCGCTCCAGGGCATGTACGACGCTCCGCCGGACCCCGGTGTCCTGTCGGTCGAGCGGTATGCCACCGAGGACGGCAAGAAGGTGCGCTTCGCCAACGTCTTCGCGGCCAACGACCCCGAGTCGACGCTGATGAACATCAACCAGCTGCTCGACCTCGGCGCCATCCACCGCCCGCTGCACGTGGTCGTCAACTGCCGTCCCGACCGTGTCGAGCGCAACGGCCAGATGGGCGAGATCATCCCCGACCTCCAGCCGGAGAAGGTCTTCGTCATCGGCCACCCCGCCAAGTCCGCCATCGACGCGATCCCCGCCGAGTGGCGCGGGCGCGCCGTGGACCTCGGCGGCGACCGGCGCGACCCCGAGGAGTTCATGGCCGAGATGCTCGCGCAGCTCGGCGCCGATTCCTCGCTCGTGGCGATCGGCAACATCCACGGCCAGGGCGAGCTGCTCCTGGAGCGCCTCGCGGAACTGCCGCCGGACGAGAGCGAGGAGGAGGCTCCCGAGGAGCCCGCCCCGTTCTACGAGCCGCACGTCGATCCGTACCAGCACTATCCGGAGGCGTACGAGTCGCGGTACTCCACGGCCCAGCTCCAGCAGGTCCAGCTGCCGCAGGTCCCGCAGGCGCAGGTCCCGCAGGTCCCGCAGGTCCCGCAGGTCCCGCAGGTCCCGCAGGTCCACGTTCCCGTGCAGCGCACTCCGGACCAGCGGTACGAGGCTCACGCGCCGCACGCGCCGTACACACCGCACGAGCAGTACCCGCCCCAGGAGCCGCAGCCGCAACCGCGTCCCCAGCCCCCCGCGCCCCGCGGCATGTTCGAGCCGCGGGTGCCGCCCGTACCGCCCGCCCAAGACGACGACCAGCAGTGGCACAGTCCAGGAGAGCCCCGTTGATTCCCTCCGTCCTCACCCCCGAGATCGCCGCGGTCGGTATCGCGCTCGGGCTGCTCTTCTCCCTGGTCTGCTATCTGACGACCAACCTCTCGCCCGGTGGCATGATCACCCCGGGCTGGCTCGCCCTGACCCTCGTCGAGGACCTGCAGCGCGCGGCCATGGTGCTCGGCGTGACCGTGCTGACCTACGTCGGCACCCTGCTGATGCAGAAGTACGTGATCCTTTACGGCAAGCGGCTCTTCGCCGCGGTCGTCCTGCTCGGCGTCACCCTCCAGGCGACCGTGATGATCGTGCTCTCGATCGAGTTCCCGCTCATGTACGCGAACCAGACCCTCGGCTTCATCGTCCCCGGCCTGATCGCCTATCAGCTGGTGCGCCAGCCCAAGGGCCCCACCCTGCTCGCCACGGGCTCGGTGACGCTCATGGCCTACGTCGTCCTCACCGCCGGGATCCTCCTCGGCTTCATGCCGTCCGCCTGATTCCCAGGAGTCATTCATGCCGCCCAAGAAGAAGCGTCCCGTCCTGCACGCGGCGACCGTGCTCGCCCTCCTCGCGGGCAGCGCGTACCTGACCGTGGAACTGCGCAAGGACGAAGAAGCCAAGGCACCCAAGGTGCAGGCCGTCACCGACACCCCCGGCGGCCTGCAGAACAGCAACGGGCAGCCGGGGAGCGGGAAGCAGAAGTGGGAGCGCCTCAAGAACCCCGACCGCTCCGTCCTGCGCACCGAGGGCGGCAAGGTCATCGCCACCTTCACGGACGGCGCCCGCAGCGCGACGCTGACAGGGCCCAGCCGCACCTTCACCGAGCCCGCGAACACCAAGTCCCGCGTCGTGACGAACGACTGGGTGCGCCTGATGCCGGAGAACTGGCGTGAGGGCGCCGAGAAGGAGAAGTGGTTCAAGGACTGGTACAAGGAGTTCTCCGGCAGCGAGGAGGACGACATCTTCGCGATGGCCTTCCAGTACGTGGAGGGCGCACCGGTCAAGAAGGACGACGAGGGCATCGCCTACGCGGGCGACGCCAACTTCGGCCCTCTCAACCCCGACGGCAGCGCGGGCAACGACCTGCGCCTCGAACAGTCGGACTTCTTCGACTACCTCGGCATCCCGTACACGTTCCGCAACGGCACCACCATCCAGCCGGAGAAGGTGCGGTCCCGCTCCATGGACTGCTCCGGCTTCGTCCGCACGGTCTTCGGCTACCGCGCCCGCTACCCCCTGATGTCCAACGACCAGGCGGGCGACGGCCTGCCCCGTACCGCCAACGGCATGGCGCGCGGCAAGGCCGGTACGGACGTCATCAAGCTCAAGGGCGTCGGCTCGGCGGACCGCCCCAAGTCCATCGACGTCGTCCAACCCGGTGACCTGGTCTTCTTCAAGCTGGACGCCCGCACCAAGCAGCGCCTGGACCACGTGGGGATCTTCCTCGGCCATGACGCCGACGGCCACAAGCTCTTCATCTCGAGCCGCGAGGAAGTCAACGGCCCGACGATCGGCGACAAGGGCGGCACATCGCGCCTCGACGGCAACGGCTACTACGCCTCCACCCTGCGGAGCGCGAAGCGCCTCTAGAGCATCCCCCGCCAGACCGGCCCTAGGGGCGAACCGTACGGGGGCCCGCGCACCGGGCCCCCGACCCGGCCACCCTGCCCCGCAGTTCACGGTCGGCCGTGACGACGAGGCAGGGGCGGCCAGCGGCCTCGGCGGCCAGCTCCGCGATGCGGTCGTCGCCGCTGCCGGGCGCGCTCTCGACGCGTACGCCGGGCACGGAATCCACACCCCGCGCCGCGCCCTCGACCACGAGGACGATCTCCAGCGGCCCCGGATATCCCGGCAGGCCCTCTTCCGCGTACCCCACGAGCCCGTCGCGCAGTCGCTCCGCGGCACCGCGGCGATCACGCCACCAGCCGTCGGGTACGGACCCGACGACGTTCGCGGCGTCCACCACGACGAGAGTTCTCATACGGCAAACGTAAACTAACGAGTAGAACGTTGTGCGTACGTGGACGTCGATAGGGACGTGGAAGGTGCCGCCGAGTCATGTCGTCGAGGTCGAGAACCGTGAGCACCGGTGTCCTTGAGAGCGCCCGCTGGCTGCTGCGCGGCCGGGACGGCCGCCTCACCGCGTACACCCGCACCGAGGACGGACTGCTGCGCTGGACGGAGAGCGCGCCCGGCGGCCCGGACTGGAGGGGACCGGAGTTCTTCGAGGTGCCCGACCTGACCTACCTCACCCTGGCACAGGGCGCCGACGGCTACGTGCACTTCCTCGGCCGCCGCGAGAAGCTCGACGCCGAGGGAAAGACGGCCGTCGACATCGTGCACTCGGTCCAGTACCAGTCGGGTCGGCCCCTCATGGACTGGCGGTCCCTGGGCAACCCGCACACCAAGCTCGTCGAGCGCGCGCCGCACCTCGGCGCTCCCGCAGCCGCGGTCGACGCCGCGGGCACGGTCCACGTCTTCGTACGGGACGCGGTGAACAGTGTCCGGATGCGCCGCGAGGGCAAGGGCGGCAAGTGGGAGGGCTGGAAGGACTTCAAGGTCCGCAAGGCCATGGACGGCATCGTCGCCCTCGCCACGTCCGCGGGCCGCGTGGAGGTCCTCGCGCCCGGCGCCGAGGCGACCCTGCGCTGGGCCCAGGAGGAGCGTGGCGGTGAGCTGCTGCGCGCTGACGATGTGCCGCTCGCCCCGGCCCCCGGCTCCGGCACCGCTCTGGAGACCGCCCCCGACCGCCTCACGTACTACGCCGCCGACGTCCAGGGCAGCGGCGTCCTGGCCCACCGCCTCGCGGACGGCGGCCCCGCCCTCCCGCTCGGCGGCGCCCCCGGCACCGAGGCCACGGCGGCCGTGCGGACGACCATAGACGGCCACGACTGCACGGTCCTCGCGCACCGCACGAGCACCGGGCGCCCGGCGATCGCCGCGTTCCCCACCGAGGACGAGGACGCCGGACTGTGGTGGGCCGAGACCGGTGAACCGTGCGTCGGCGCACCGGCGTTGGCCCTCGACGCGCACGGCCGCGTGGTCATCGCGGCCGTCGGCGCCGACGGGACGCTGCGACTCGCCCGCCAGAAGGCGGAGAAGGGGCTCGCCCTGGAGGCGTGGACCACGCTCTGACGCCGCTGGGGGCACGGGAACGACGGCTGGGCCGTACGGGAGCGAATCCCGTACGGCCCAGCCGTGTTGACGTGCCGGGGCGAGGAGTTACGCCGGGACGCTCGCCACGCCCTGCGCGAGGAACCGCTTGGCGTTGACCCGCTCGCTGACACCCTCGCGGTCCAGGTACGGCGTGATGCCGCCCAGGTGGAAGGGCCAGCCCGCACCGGTGATCAGGCAGAGATCGATGTCCTGGGCCTCGGCGACGACACCCTCGTCGAGCATGAGCCCGATCTCCTGCGCCACGGCGTCGAGCACGCGGTCGCGGACCTGCTCCTCGGTCAGGACGACGTCGCCCTGCTTGAGGAGAGCCGCGACCTCGGGGTCGAGCTCCGGCCGGCCGGAGTCGTAGACGTAGAAGCCGCGCTTGCCGGCCTTGACGACCGCCGCGAGGTTCGGGGAGACCGTGAAGCGCTCGGGGAAGGCGCGGTTGAGCGTCTCGGAGACGTGCAGGCCGATGGCGGGGCCGACCAGCTCCAGGAGCACCAGCGGCGACATCGGCAGACCGAGCGGCTCGATGGCCTTCTCGGAGACCTCGACGGGGGTGCCCTCGTCGATGACGTTCTGGATCTCGCCCATGAAGCGGGTGAGGATGCGGTTCACGACGAACGCCGGGGCGTCCTTCACCAGGACCGCGGTCTTCTTCAGCTTCTTGGCGACACCGAAGGCCGTGGCAAGGGAGGCGTCGTCCGTCTGCTCGCCGCGCACGATCTCCAGGAGCGGGAGGATCGCGACGGGGTTGAAGAAGTGGAAGCCGACGACCCGCTCGGGGTGCTTCAGCTTCGACGCCATCTCGGAGACCGAGAGCGAGGAGGTGTTGGTGGCGAGGATGGCGTGCGCCGGGGCGACGGCCTCCACCTCGGCGAACACCTGCTGCTTGACGCCGATCTCCTCGAAGACGGCCTCGATGATGAAGTCGGCGTCGGAGAAGCCCTCGGCCTTGTCCAGGACACCGGAGACCAGGCCCTTGAGGCGGTTCGCCTTGTCCTGGTTGACGCGGCCCTTGAGGAGGAGCTTGTCGATCTCCTCGTGGACGTAGCCGACGCCCTTGTCGACGCGCGCCTGGTCGATGTCGGTCAGGACGACCGGCACTTCGAGGCGGCGCAGGAAGAGCAGCGCCAGCTGCGAGGCCATCAGTCCCGCGCCGACGACGCCGACCTTGGTGACCGGGCGCGCCAGGTTCTTGTCCGGGGCGCCCGCCGGGCGCTTGGCGCGCTTCTGGACGAGGTTGAACGCATAGATGCCGCTGCGCAGTTCGCCGCCCATGATGAGGTCGGCGAGCGCCTTGTCCTCGGCGTCGAAGCCCTGCTGCGGGTCGCCGTCCTTGGCGGCCGCGATGATCTCCAGGGCGCGGTAGGCGGCCGGGGCCGCACCGTGCACCTTGGAGTCCGCGATGCCGCGGCCACGCGCCACAGCGGCGTCCCAGGCCTCGCCGCGGTCGATCTCGGGGCGCTCCACCGTGAGCGAGCCGTTGAGGACGGAGGCCGTCCAGATCAGCGACTGCTCCAGGAAGTCCGCGCCCTCGAAGAGCGCGTCGGCGATGCCGAGCTCGAAGACCTGCTTGCCCTTGAGCTGGCGGTTCTGGTTCAGCGAGTTCTCGATGATGACCGAGACGGCCTTGTCGGCGCCGATCAGGTTCGGGAGCAGCGCGCAGCCGCCCCAGCCCGGTACGAGACCGAGGAAGACCTCGGGCAGCGAGAAGGCGGGGAGCGCCTTGGAGACGGTGCGGTACGAGCAGTGCAGACCGACCTCGACACCGCCGCCCATGGCAGCGCCGTTGTAGTACGCGAACGTCGGCACGGCGAGCCCGGAGAGCCGCTTGAAGACCTCGTGGCCGCCCTTGCCGATGGCGAGCGCGTCTTCGTGGCGCTTCAGGATCTCGACGCCCTTGAGGTCGGCGCCGACGGCGAAGATGAACGGCTTGCCGGTGACACCGACACCGACGATCGTGCCCTCGGCCGCCTCCTTCTCGACCTGGTCGATGGCGGTGTTCAGGTTCGCGAGCGAGCCCGGACCGAAGGTGGTCGGCTTGGTGTGGTCGAAGCCGTTGTCGAGCGTGATGAGCGCGAAGCGCCCGGCGCCCGCGGGCAGGTCGAGGTGGCGTACGTGCGCCTGCGTGACGACCTCGTCCGGGAACAGCTCGGCCGCGCCCTTCAGAAGCTCGGTGGTGGAGCTGGTGGAGCTGCTCACTTGTCGCCTCCGGCGTCCTTGTGGTTCGGGTTCTCCCAGATGACGGTGGCGCCCATGCCGAAGCCGACGCACATCGTCGTCAGGCCGTAGCGGACGTCCGGCTGCTCCTCGAACTGCCGCGCCAGCTGCGTCATCAGACGTACGCCGGAGGAGGCGAGGGGGTGGCCGTACGCGATGGCGCCGCCGTACTGGTTCACGCGTGTGTCGTCGTCCGCGATGCCGTAGTGCTCAAGGAAGGCGAGCACCTGCACGGCGAAGGCCTCATTGATCTCGAAGAGACCGATGTCGGAGATGGAGAGGCCCGCCTGGGCGAGCGCCTTCTCCGTGGCCGGGATGGGCCCGTAGCCCATGACCTCGGGCTCGACACCCGCGAAGGAGTACGAGACCAGGCGCATCTTGACCGGCAGGTCGTGCTCGCGGGCGAAGTCCTCGGAGGCGATGATCGACGCCGTGGCGCCGTCGTTGAGGCCCGCGGCGTTGCCCGCGGTGACGCGGCCGTGCGTACGGAACGGCGTCTTGAGGCCGGCTAGGCTCTCCAGGGTGGTGCCGGGACGCATCGGCTCGTCGGCGGTCGCCAGACCCCAACCGGTCTCGCCGGCTTCCTCGTTCGTCCGTCGTACGGAGACGGGCACCAGGTCCTGCTGGATCTTGCCGTTGGCGTACGCCTTGGCGGCCTTCTCCTGCGAGCGCACGGCGTACTCGTCGGCGCGCTGCTTGGTGATGCCCGGGTAGCGGTCGTGCAGGTTCTCGGCCGTCATGCCCATGAAGAGGGCGGACTCGTCGACGAGCTTCTCGCTCACGAACCGGGGGTTCGGGTCGACGCCCTCACCCATGGGGTGGCGGCCCATGTGCTCGACGCCACCGGCGATGACGGCGTCGTACGCACCGAACGCGATGGAGCCCGCGGTCGCCGTCACGGCGGTCAGCGCGCCCGCACACATGCGGTCGATGGAGTAGCCGGGCACGGACTGGGGCAGGCCCGCCAGGATCCCGGCGGTGCGGCCCAGCGTCAGACCCTGGTCGCCGATCTGCGTGGTCGCGGCGATGGCGACCTCGTCGATCTTGGCGGGGTCGAGGGCCGGGTTGCGGCGGAGCAGCTCCCGGATGGCCTTCACGATCAGGTCATCCGCACGGGTCTCGTGGTAGATGCCCTTCGGGCCCGCCTTGCCGAACGGGGTGCGGACGCCATCTACGAAGACGACGTCCCTGACGGTACGAGGCACGATGGCTCTCCTCCAGGGTGCGGGGCGCCTGGCGGCGCTTTTCCTCGTCCATGCTACTTGCCGGTAACTACGCGGCCAAGGGCTGGCGCGGGGTGCCTCGGCGAGGCGAAGGTCACACTTGGGTGTCGGTGGGGGGTGCGTCGTGGTGGGTGCGGGTTGGTGCGCCTCCGCGGTCCGGTGGGGCGGTCCCCTGTCCCGTCGCTTCGCGCCGGATGTTTCCCGCCCACCCGCCCGAGTGCCCGGCATCCACCGGGGCCGGGTCGGTGTGTTTCTGCGGCCGGGTGGGGCGGTTCCCTGTCCCGTCGCTTCGCGCCGGATGTTTCCCTCCCACCCACCCGAGTGCCCCGCATCCGCCAGGGACCGTAGGGCGCCCCCCCTGGACGGCACCGCAACGCGAACCACCCACCCGCCCCCTCACCTCGAAACGCGGGGTAAACGGGTGGGTGGGTGGGAGACATCCGCCGCGAAGCGGCGGGCCAGTCCGGGACACCCGCGGCGGCGGGCACAGCTGCTCAGGCCCCGGCGGCAGGGCGTCGACCCTGCTGGGGGACAGCCGGTCGGGTCGTGCCGCAAGGCCAGCCCCGCCGGCAGGTCAGTCGGTGGTGAGTGCCGTCACCAAGGCCGGAGTGACCTGGGTGATCTGCCAGCGCCGCGCCCCGTGCGCGGCCAACGCGGCGGAGACGGACTCGGGGTCGACCTGAGCCGGCGGCTCCCAGCAGACGCGGCGCACCGTGTCCGGAGTCATCAAGTTCTCCTGCGGCATGTTCAACTCCTCGGCCAGCGCCGAGACAGCCGCCCGCGCCGCGGAGAGGCGCGCCGCCGCAGCCGGGTCGCGGTCCGCCCAGGACCGGGGCGGCGGAGGCCCGGACACGGTCTGCCCAGGCTGCGGAAGCTCGGAGTCGGGCAGGGCCTTGGCCCGGTCCACCGCGGCCTGCCACTGCTCCAGCTGACGCCGTCCCATGCGGTGTCCGAAGCCGGTGAGACCGGCCAGCGCGTGCACGTTGGGCGGAAGACCCAGTGCCGCCTCCACGATCGCGCCGTCACTGAGCACCTTGCCAGGCGACACGTCCCGCCGCTGGGCCACCTTGTCGCGAGTGGTCCACAGCTCACGTACGACCGCCATCTGGCGACGGCGCCGCACCTTGTGCATGCCGGACGTACGCCGCCAGGGGTCCACGCGGGGCGGCGCCGGCGGTGCGGAGGAGATCGCGTCGAACTCCTCGCGGGCCCACTCCAGCTTGCCCTGCCGGTCCAGCTCCTTCTCCAGCGCGTCCCGCAGGTCCACGAGCAGCTCGACGTCGAGTGCCGCGTACCGCAGCCACGGGTCGGGCAGAGGCCGTGTGGACCAGTCGACCGCCGAGTGGCCCTTCTCCAGGACGAAGCCGAGTACGCCCTCGACCATCGCGCCGAGGCCGACCCGGGGGAAACCGGCGAGGCGCCCCGCCAGTTCCGTGTCGAAGATGCTGGTGGGGATCATGCCTATTTCGCGGAGGCAGGGCAGATCCTGCGTGGCGGCGTGCAGTACCCACTCCGCGCCGGAGATCGCCTCGCCGAGTCCGGAGAGGTCGGGGCACGCCACGGGGTCGATCAAAGTGCTGCCCGCGCCTTCACGGCGCAGCTGCACGAGGTAGGCACGCTGGCCGTACCGATAGCCGGACGCACGTTCGGCGTCCACGGCCACCGGGCCACTGCCCGCCGCGAATGCGGCGATCACTTCGGCGAGCGAAGTTTCGTCGGCGACCACCGGAGGAATTCCATCACGCGGCTCGAGCAAAGGGATCGGCGCCGTTTCGACGTCGTCCGGAGGGCCGCCTCCGGTGGTTCGCAGTGAATTGTCTGCTGCGGTCTCTTGGGCGTCGGTCACCTGTCAAGGGTATCTGTGTATGTACAGCGCCCGTCGACGGAACGTTCCGTCGACGGGCGTGCGAGGGGTGTAAATCAGTCAGTGGATGATTCCGGTGCGCAGAGCCACCGCCACCATCCCGGCCCGGTCACCCGTGCCGAGCTTGCGTGCGATCCGGGCGAGGTGGCTCTTCACGGTCAGCGCGGAGAGCCCCATCGAGACGCCGATGGCCTTGTTCGACTGGCCCTCCGCGACGAGGCGGAGAACCTCCACCTCGCGGCCGGACAGCTCGCGGTAGCCACCGGGGTGGCTCGGGGAGCCCGGCGGGCGGCGGTGCATTCGGGCGGCGGCCGAGCCGATGGGCGCGGCGCCGGGACGGGTGGGGAGACCGACATTGTTGCGGGTGCCGGTGACTACGTAGCCCTTGACGCCGCCCGCGAGGGCGTTGCGTACGGCACCGATGTCATCGGCTGCGGAGAGGGCGAGGCCGTTCGGCCAGCCCGCCGCGCGGGTTTCTGAGAGGAGCGTCAGGCCGGAGCCGTCGGGGAGGTGCACATCTGCGACGCAGATGTCACGGGGGTTGCCGATGCGGGGACGAGCCTCCGCGATCGACGAGGCCTCGATGACGTCGCGAACACCGAGGGCCCACAGGTGGCGGGTGACGGTGGAACGGACGCGCGGGTCGGCCACGACGACCATGGCGGTCGGCTTGTTCGGGCGGTAGGCGACCAGGCTTGCAGGCTGCTCGAGGAGAACGGACACCAGGCCTCCTGGGGTGCGGGACTGAACCGGCTCGGGGATGAAGCCGGGACGAACCGTGCTTTCAAGGTCACCAACCTCTTCGGCATCAAACCCGCTCGCCTTTAGAGAATGATCACGATTTGATGGGTAACAATTCGGACGATTCGGACACGTGATCGATCATCCGAAGATCAACCCGAATCGCAGTCGTTCAGAATCGCTCATCCGCGTGACCGTTCGGCCCGCACCGGCCGCCCGCCCGCACCGGCCGCTCGCACCGGCCGCTCGCACCGGCCGCTCGCACCGGCCGCTCGCACCGGCCGCTCGCACCGGTCGGCCCGCGGCAGTCCCCATGGCCCCCGCCCTCGGTCACTGGCTCTGCGGCCCCCGACGCTGCGGAAGCGACACCACGGACCCGTCACCCTGGCCCTGGCCCTGGTTCGCCGGTGGAAGGCCCGCCACCTGGGAGAGCAGATCGCACCATGCCGCGAGATGCGCCGCCGTGTCCGGCACCCCGTCGATTCCCTCGCGCGGCGTCCACGAAGCCCGGATCTCGATCTGCGACGCGGGCGCCCGCTCGGAGAGCCCGCCGAAGTAGTGGGAGCTCGCGCGCGTGACGGTGCCGCTCGGCTCCCCGCAGGCCAGGCCGCGCCCCTGCAGCGCGCCCGTCAGCCAGGACCAGCAGACCTCCGGGAGCAGCGGATCCGCCGCCATCTCCGCCTCCAACTCCGCCCGGACGAGCGTGACGAGGCGGAAGGTGCCCTTCCAGGCGTCGTGTCCCGCCGGATCGTGCAGCAGGACGAGACGACCGTCCGCGAGATCCTCGTCCTCCTCGACCACCGCCGCCTCCAGGGCGTACGCATGCGGGGCGAGGCGCTGTGGCGGCCGCGTCGGGTCGATCTCGATCTCAGGCCTAAGCCGTGCCCCGCGCAGCGCCTCGACCGCCGCGCGGAAGGGCAACGGAGCCGATTCCGCCACCTTCCCCTCCGTACTTTCCATCTCGCCAGCGCCGTCCGACCGTTGTCCCTGAGCCGCAGCCATGCGGGGAAGGTTAAGGGGAACCGTGGCTTCGTGCAGGGAGAGACACCCCTGAGAGGGTCCCCGGTCAAGGCAGGGTGTCCCTCGGGGCGGGGTCCTGCGCGCCCGTGCGAGACTTTCCGCGTGAGTGCCAAAAACAGCCCCGCGGGCCAGCAGAACGCAGCGACGACGAATGCAGCGACGACGAACGCAGCGACGTACGACTCAGCCTTCATGAAGGCCTGCAGGCGTGAGCCCGTGCCGCACACGCCGGTCTGGTTCATGCGGCAGGCGGGGCGCTCACTTCCCGAGTACCGCAAGGTGCGCGAGGGCACGGCCATGCTGGAGTCCTGCATGATGCCGGAGCTGGTCACGGAGATCACGCTGCAGCCGGTGCGCCGTCACAAGGTCGACGCCGCGATCTACTTCAGCGACATCGTCGTACCCCTCAAGGCCATCGGCATCGACCTCGACATCAAGCCGGGCATCGGCCCGGTCGTCGCCAACCCCATCCGCTCGCGCGCCGACCTCGCCCAGCTGCGGGATCTGACGCCGGACGACGTGGGTTACGTGACGCAGGCGATCGGCATGCTGACGGCCGAGCTGGGGTCGACCCCGCTCATCGGGTTCGCCGGTGCGCCCTTCACCCTCGCGAGTTACCTGGTCGAGGGCGGTCCGAGCCGTAATCACGAGCACACCAAGGCGCTCATGTACGGCGACCCGGAGCTCTGGGCCGACCTGCTCGACCGGCTCGCGGAGATCACCGGCGCCTTCCTCAAGGTGCAGATCGAGGCGGGCGCGAGCGCTGTGCAGCTCTTCGACTCATGGGTGGGCGCGCTGGCTCCCGCCGACTACACGCGCTCCGTACTGCCCGCTTCGAAGAAGGTGTTCGACGCGGTGGCCCCGTACGGCGTCCCGCGCATCCACTTCGGTGTCGGTACGGGTGAACTGCTCGGTCTGATGGGCGACGCGGGTGCCGACGTGGTGGGCGTCGACTGGCGCGTGCCGATGGACGAGGCGGTGCGCAGGGTCGGCCCCGGCAAGGCGCTGCAGGGCAACCTCGACCCGGCGGTCCTCTTCTCCACGCGGGAGGCGATCGAGGCCAAGACGGACGAGGTCCTTGCCGCCGCGTCCGGCCTCGATGGGCACATCTTCAACCTCGGCCACGGCGTCCTGCCGACGACGGACCCGGAGGCGCTGACGCGACTCGTGGAGCACGTCCACACCCGGACCGCGCGCTGACGGAGCCGGTACGGAGACAGGCACGGAGCCAGGTACGGAGACAGGTACGGAGCCGGTTCGTAGTTGGCTGAAAATCTCGCCTGAATATGACAGGTGAGACGGGGGAGGGGACGCGTCCGCGGTGGAAGACGTCCCCTCAGGGGCCCCGAGCCCTCCCGGTGCCCCTAGCGCGCCGACCGCACCGCGGCGACCGCCTTGCGCGCCGCCACCAGGACCGGGTCCCACACTGGTGAGAACGGCGGGGCGTAGCCGAGGTCGAGCGCGGTCATCTGGTCCACCGTCATCCGGGCCGTCAGGGCCACGGCCGCGATGTCGACGCGCTTGCCCGCCCCTTCGCGCCCGACGATCTGGACGCCGAGCAGCCGCCCCGTGAGGCGCTCGGCGAGCATCTTCACGGTCATCACGGCCGCACCCGGGTAGTAGCCCGCGCGGCTCGTCGACTCGATGGTCACCGACACGTACTGCAGACCGGACGCCCTCGCGTCCTTCTCGCGCAGGCCCGTGCGGGCGATCTCCAGATCGCAGACCTTGCTGACGGCCGTGCCGACGACCCCGGGGAAGGTCGCGTAACTCCCGCCCACGTTCGAGCCGATGACCTGGCCGTGCTTGTTGGCGTGGGTGCCGAGCGCGATGTGGCGCTCGCGGCCCGAGACCAGGTCGAGGACCTCCACGCAGTCACCGCCCGCCCAGATGTCGTCGTGACCGCGCACCCGCATCGCGAGATCCGTGAGGAGCCCGCCGTACTCACCGGTGGGCAGGCCCGCCGCCTTCGCCAGTTCCGTCTCCGGGCGCACGCCGATGCCGAGCACCACCACGTCCGCCGGATACTCCGCGTCCTCGGTGGCCACCGCCCTGACGCGGCCGTCGTCCCCGGTGAGGATCTTGGTCACCTCGGCGTCGTTCACCATCTCGATGCCCATGCCGGACATCGCGTCATGGACGAGACGGCCCATGTCCGCGTCGAGCGTCGACATCGGCTCCTTGCCGCGGTTGACGACCGTGACCTCGTAGCGGCGCTGGATCAGGGCCTCGGCCATCTCGACACCGATGTAACCGGCGCCGATGACGACCGCCTTGCGGCCCGGCGTGCGGGCCAGCGTGTCCAGGAGCGCCTGGCCGTCGTCCAGGGTCTGCACGCCGTGCACGCCGGGGGCGTCGATGCCGGGCAGGGACGGACGGACCGGGCGGGCGCCGGTGCCGATCACGAGTTTGTCGTACGCCGTCCAGTTCTCCGCGCCCGATTCCAGATCCCGGGTGTGGACCCGGCGGCCCGCGGGGTCGATTTCCGTGACCTCCGTGCGCATCCGCAGATCCATGCCGCGGGCCCGGTGCTCCTCGGGCGAACGCGCGATCAGCTCGTCCCGCGAAGGGACGTCGCCGCCGACCCAGTAGGGGATGCCACAGGCCGAGTACGAGGTGAAGTGGCCGCGCTCGAACGCGACGATCTCCAGCTCGTCGGGCCCCTTGAGCCTGCGTGCCTGCGACGCGGCGGACATGCCCGCCGCGTCGCCCCCGATGACCACCAGTCGCTCTCTCGCGCTACTCATACGGACACGCTACGACGCGGCGGCAGTTGACGGCCGCCTAGTCGTCATCGCCCTCGCGCGCCGGTGTCGCCACAGCGGGCCGCTCCGGGCGCCGCGGCAGCCGGGGCCGCACCACGCGCCTCCACAGCAGCGACAGGAGCGCCGCCAACGCCACGAACGGCAGGACCGCGCCGATGACGACCGCCACCCACCGCAGCATCGCCACGAAGGCGCTCCAGCCGCCGGACAGGGCGTCCGCGAACGTCGGGTCGTCATCGTCCGCGTCCGCCTTCTTCACGGCGCTCTCGCTGAGCGAGAGCGTGATCGTGGACAGGCTCGTACGGTCCTTGAGCGAGGACTGCTGTGCGAGCAGCGCCTCCAGCTCGGACTGACGGCTGCTCAACTCCCCTTCGAGGCTGACGACATCGCTCAGCTTCGTCGCCTTGTCCATCAGCTCCCGCACGCGGGCCACGCTCGCCCGCTGCGACTTGACGCGGCTCTCGACGTCGACGACCTGATCGGTGACGTCCTGCGCCTTGGCCTTGCGCTCGATCAGCCTGCCGGTTCCTTCGAGCGACGTGAGGACCTCCTCGTACCTGTCCTGCGGGACACGCAGCACGATGCGGGAGCGCTCGTGGCCGCGGCCGTCGCGGTCCGTGGTCTCGTCGCCGACGACACCGCCCGCGTCGGTGGCCGCCGCGCGTGCCTCGTCCAGGGCCTTCGGCACGTCCTTGACGCGGACGGTCAGGGTCGCGGTGCGGATGATGTGCGTGCCGGTGAGCGTGGGCGGCTTCTTCTTGTCGGACTGATCCGCCCGGCCGCTCCCGCCCACCCCCTCGTCCGCCCGGCTGCCGGCCGCCGCCTTGTCGTTGCTGCCGCTGTCGCCGGAGCCGCCGCCCGCGCTGCACCCCGTGAGCGCGAGGGCGGCAGCGAGCAGGACGGCCGAGAGTGCCTGGACGGCGGTGCGGTGCCTGGATGTGCTGGACGCGTGCATTTCGACGTACCCCCCGAGGGACGTGGTGACTGATGCTCCTTTGACGCCTGGAAGGGGCGGAACGGTGGTTGCCGACCGGTCCCGATGGGGTCACGGTCGGGACTCGTCCGACTCGACGTGGCCGACTCGTAGAGTGGAGGCATGCGCGAAACGGACACACGTACGGGTCATGTCGTTGTCATCGGTGGCGGGATCGCCGGACTGGCGGCCGCCCACCGATTGCTCGCCACCGGAGCCCGCGTGACCGTCCTGGAGGCGTCCGACCGGCTCGGCGGCAAGCTGCTCCCCGGCGAGATCGAGGGCGTTCGCGTAGACCTCGGCGCCGAGTCGATGCTGGCCCGCCGCCCGGAGGCCGTCGCCCTCGCCCGCGAGGTGGGCCTGGCCGACCGGCTGCGGCCGCCCGCCACCGCGACCGCGGCGATCTGGACCCGCGGGGCCCTGCGGCCGATGCCCAAGGGCCACGTCATGGGCGTGCCCGGCGACGCGTCGGCCCTCTCCGGAGTGCTCTCCGACGAAGGCCTGCACCGCATCGAGCGGGACCGTGAACTGCCGCCCACCGAGGTCGGGGACGACGTCGCGGTGGGGGAGTACGTGGCCGCGCGCCTGGGCCGCGAGGTCGTCGACCGCCTCGTGGAGCCGCTCCTGGGCGGGGTGTACGCGGGCGACGCCTACCGCATCTCGATGCGCTCGGCCGTCCCGCAGCTCTTCGAGGCCGCCCGCACCCACACCTCGCTCACCGAGGGCGTCCGCGACATCCAGGCCCGCGCCGCGAAGAACCAGCAGACAGGACCCGTCTTCATGGGCATCGAGGGCGGCGTCGGCCAACTGCCGCTCGCCGTCGCGGAGTCGGTGCGCGCGCGGGGCGGGGAGATCCGCACCGGGACGCCGGTCACCGAGCTGCGGCGCACCCCGGACGGCTGGCAGGTCACCGTCGGTGAGCAGACCATCGACGCCGAAGCCGTGGTCGTCGCCGTGCCCGCCTACGCCGCCGCCGCGCTGCTCGGTGTCGAGGCGCCCGCCGCCGCGGCCGAGCTCGCGGGCATCGAGTACGCCTCCATGGCCCTGATGACCCTCGCCTACCGCCGCGGCGAGGCCGACCTCCCCGAAGGCAGCGGTTTTCTCGTGCCGCCCGTCGACGGACACACCATCAAGGCCTCCACCTTCGCGTCGCGCAAGTGGGGCTGGATCGCCGATGAGGACCCCGACCTGCTGGTTCTGCGTACTTCGGTGGGACGGTACGGCGAAAGCGCGATCCTGGGGCACGACGACGCCGACCTCATCGCGTTCTCCCGGCGCGACCTGCGCGCGGCCACCGGCCTCGACGCGGAGCCCGTCGCCACCCGCGTCACCCGCTGGCACGACGGCCTGCCGCAGTACCCCGTCGGCCACCACGCGCGCGTGGCCCGCGTCCGTGAGCACGTGGGCAAGCTGCCGGGCCTCGCCGTGTGCGGAGCGGCGTACGACGGAGTGGGCATCCCCGCGTGTATCGCGAGCGCGTACGCGGCCGTCGACGAGCTGGGCGGTGACCTGGCCGGTGTGGAGGAGCTCACCGGCAACCCGGTGCGGAGCCCGCACGGCGGCGGAGGAGAATAGGGCCATGAGTGACGACGCCCCCGCCAAGAGCCCGAACGCGGGCAAGAAGGCCAAGGACCTCAACGAGGTCATCCGCTACACGCTGTGGTCCGTCTTCAAGCTTCGGGACCTGCTTCCCGAGGACCGCGCGGGCTATGCCGACGAGGTCCAGGAGCTGTTCGACCAGCTCGCCGCCAAGGACATCACCGTCCGCGGCACGTACGACGTGTCGGGGCTCCGCGCCGACGCGGACGTCATGATCTGGTGGCACGCCGAGACCGCCGACGAGCTGCAGGAGGCCTACAACCTCTTCCGCCGCACCAAGCTGGGCCGCGCCCTGGAGCCGGTCTGGTCGAACATGGCGCTGCACCGCCCCGCCGAGTTCAACAAGTCGCACATCCCGGCCTTCCTGGCCGACGAGACGCCGCGCAACTACATCAGCGTCTACCCCTTCGTGCGCTCCTACGACTGGTACCTGCTGCCCGACGAGGACCGCCGCCGCATGCTCAAGGACCACGGCATGATGGCCCGCGGCTACCCCGACGTGCGCGCCAACACGGTCGCCTCGTTCTCCCTGGGCGACTACGAGTGGCTCCTGGCGTTCGAGGCTGACGAGCTGTACCGCATCGTCGACCTCATGCGGCACCTGCGCGCCTCCGAGGCCCGCATGCACGTACGCGAAGAGGTCCCGTTCTACACCGGCCGCCGCAAGTCCGTGGCCGACCTGGTGGCGGGCCTCGCGTAAGCGCCCCCCACTCCCACCCGCACCGTTCACCGGGCGGGCGTGGCACCGGTAATTCGGTTGCCGTGCCCGCCCGGTGCGCGTTTCATCGAGAGGTCGAACCCAAGAAGTCGGCCCGACAGGTCGAAGCCGAGACGGAAAGATGGTGCTTGTATGCCCAGGGCCCCGCGGAACAGCTCGAAGTCAGCCCATTCCGCGACGCACTGGAGTCACTCCCACCATGTCCCGCAACACCTCTCGGCGGGCCCGCACTGAAGCGCGCGCCCAGTCCTTCCGCTGCCTGCACTGCGGCCTCGACGTCTCGATGACCGCACCCGGCACCGACCACCGCAATCACTGTCCGAACTGCCTCTGGAGCCGTCACCTCGACGACACCCCGGGCGACCGGGACGCTGACTGCGGCGCCAGGATGGAACCCCTCGCCATCTCCGTACGAGGAGACGGCGAGTGGATCCTCGTCCACCGCTGCACCCACTGCGGCGTCCTGCACGCCAACCGCACGGCGGGCGACGACAACGTCCTGCCGCTCACCCGGCTCGCGGTGCGCCCGCTGGCCCAGCCGCCGTTCCCGCTGGAACGGCTCGGAGCCCTCTAGCGGTCAGTGCCCCTTGGGAAGAGCCGCCGCCCGCGCGCCGGACAGCGGCTGGGGCTCCTTGTGCGGTGCGCACGCCGCGCGCCGCACGGGGAGCCTGCCCTCCAGGAGGTAGGACTCCATGTGGCCGTTGACGCACTTGTTGGGCCCCCCGCCGATGCCGTGGGTACCCGCGTCCCGCTCGGTCACGAGCACGGAACCTCCCAGCCTGCGGTTCAGCTCCTTGGCGCCCTCGTACGGGGTCGCGGCGTCCCGCTCGGCGGCCAGGATCAGCGTCGGGGGAAGCTCGCCCTCCTGGGTGCGGACGTCGACCGGCTGCTGCCGGGGCGCGGGCCAGTAGGCGCACGGCAGGTTCATCCAGGCGTTGTCCCACGTCTCGAAGGGGGCGCTGCGCGCGAGCGCCGAGTTGTCGCGGTTCCAGGTCTCGAAGTCCGTCGGCCAGGGCGCGTCATTGCACTCGACGGCGGTGTAGACCGCGTTGCCGTTCTCCTGCTCCTTGGCCGCCTTCCGCTCGGGCGCGGCCTGCTCGATCAGCGGCTTCGGGTTGCCCTTCAGGTACGCCGAGAGCGCCGACGCGCGCGTCGGCCAGTAGTCGTCGTAGTACCCGGCCTGGAGGTACGCCGCCTGCAGCTGGCCGGGGCCGACCTTGCCGCCCGCGGGCTTGGCCGCCAGCCTGTCGCGCACCTTCTCGTAGCTGCGCAGGACCGCCTGGGGCGTCTTGCCCAGGTGATACGCCTTGTCGTGCTTGGCCACCCACGTGCGGAAGTCGCCCCAGCGGTGCTCGAAGGCCGCTGACTGGTCGAGGTTGTTGCCGTACCAGATCTGCGCCGGGTCGGGGTTGACCGCCGAGTCGAACACCATGCGCCGCACGTGCGAGGGGAAGAGCGAGGCGTACACGGCGCCGAAGTACGTGCCGTACGAAGCGCCCATGAAGGTCAGCTTCTTCTCGCCGAGGGCGGCCCGCAGCACATCCAGGTCACGGGCGTTGTTCAGGCTCGTGTAGTACTGCACGGCCTGCCCGGAGCGCTTGACGCAGCCCTCCGCGTACGCCTTCGCCTGCTTGACGCGCTTGAGCTTGTACGCGTCGTCGGGGTGGGTCGGCGCCTGGCTCGGTGCCTTGCCGAACTCCTTCGGGTCCTGGCAGGAGATCGGGGCCGAGCGGCCGACACCGCGCGGGGCGTAGCCCACGAGGTCGTACGCCGCCGCGATGCGCTTCCACTCCGGGAGCATGCCGACCATCGGGAAGTACATGCCGGACCCGCCGGGACCGCCGGGGTTGAAGACGAGGGCGCCCTGCCGCTTGACGGCTTTGCCCCGCCGCGGTTCCGCCTTCCGCGTGGCCTTGGTGTGGCTGACGGTCAGCTTGATCTGCTTGCCGTCCGGGTTGGCGTAGTCGAGTGGCACCGATACGGTGCCGCACTTGACCGAGGAGGGCAGGCCCTCCGCCGCGGGACAGGCGCCGAAGCGGACACCGGCCGCCTGGGCACGCTGGGCCGCGACCAGGGTGCCGTGTGCTTCCGGGTAGGGGGAGGGATCGGCCGCGGACGCGTTTCCCGTGGGGGCGACGACGAGTGCGGTCAGGACCAGGGATCCGGCGGTTCCGTAGAGGGCGGCTGCTGCTCTCATCGCTCTTCATTCCTTCATTCGGCCGTGCGTTGCTCGAATAAAAGGGATGATTCGTTCGGTAAATGGCGAAGTAAAGCACCGCCCCGCCGATGTCGGCTCAATGACCCCGATGCGCCGCATCCCGGTGTGCGAACGCCGCACGCATTTTCGGGTCGGCGAGGGCGCGCGTGCCTCGTACGGCGATGGCGGTGAGGTCGGAGCCGCCGCGCGCGGGCAGCGCGCTCAGGAGGAGCTGGCCCGCGGGTGAGGCCCAGCGTGGGTAGGGGTGGATCTCGAAGCGGGCCACGGCGAGGCAGCTCGCGTTCAGGACCAGGGGCAGGGCGAACCAGAGCGCCACGGGCACCTGCCCCTCCGGCTCCTGGGCGGGCATCAGGAGCGCGACGGCCCCAAGGGCGACCACCGCGACGGTGGCCGCCCGCACCTGTCTGACCGCTCCCGCGACCCCCGACCAGATGCCGTCCGGCAGGGCGAGGCCCGCCGCGACGAGTCGGTCCGCGAGGGTGCGCATCGCGTCGGTGCCTGCCGCGGCCCGGCGCACCGGCGCTATCGGCGACTGCCCCGCGGGTCCTATCGCGCCGAGCACGGAACGCTCCATGTCGTCCCCGCCCACCGGGTCGACGACCGTCGCCCAGCCGGTGTGCGCGAGCAGCAGACGCCGGGTGCGCGCCATCGACACCAGGGTGAGGTCGGCGACGCGTGCGGGGCCGCCGGAGAGGAACGCGGCTTCGTAGAGCGTCAGTTCGTGCCGGTGCCCCGGGGCCGCCCCGTGCGGGGCGGCGCGGAACGCGGTGAGGCAGAGCCGGGCGCAGGTCAGGCCCGACACGGCCCAGGCCACGAGAAGGAGGGGAAGCCAGAACATGCCGGTGTTGTATGCGAGGGAGCGGGGGCGGCGCCACGGATTATTCAGCATGCGGACGCGGGGTCGCGGGTACGTAACGCGATTCCGCTCTGGTGCGGGTTCTGCCGCTGTCCTTGCTCTTGCTCTTGCTCTTCTCCTGGCTCTTGTCCTTATGGCGTTCCTTCTCCTTCGTCGGCTTGGGGCGGGACGCCGGTGGAGGGAGCGGGAACGTCGGGGAGGGGGAGATGGGAGTCGCCGGAGCGGGCGAATCGGCCGGGCCCGGTGGGGCAGGGGAGCGGGTCACCGGGGCGGGGCTCGCCGATGCCGCGTCGCGGGCCAGCTTGTCGAAGTCGACGAGGCCCGTGCCTTCGAGGACCTTGATGTGGTCGAGGACGGTCGTGTTCGCGTCGTCGGCGAGCGTGCGCACCAGCGAGTTGCGGGTGCTCGCGCGGACCTGGGCGACCACCGAGAAGACCTTGCCGTGGGCGGTGCGCAGGATGTTGGCGAACTTCTCGTCGTACGCCTCGCCGTGTGCGGCGCTCAGCGTGTCGAGCCAGCTCCGCTGCTGCGGGTTCGGCTGGTTGGGCAGTTCGAGGCTGAGCCGCGTCGCCACCTCGCGTACCCGCGCGTCCAGGAACGTATGGCCCTCGACGAGATGCTCGCCGGCGGTCTGGACGGCCTTGGTCGTGCCGCGCACCTCCGCCTGCTCTCCGGCGGGGAGCTCCCAGAGTCCCGCGAGCCGGACCTTGGTGATGAACTCACGGTCGAGCGCGGAGAGCGGGCCGAACCGGGTCGACACGGTCTCCGCGTTGAGTTGGTCCAGGCCGGTGCCCGACCTGTCCTCGTACGACCAGAGGGGGAAGAGCAGCGCGGCCAGGGTCGCGACGAGCCCCGCGACGATGAGGCCGGTGCCGTTGATGGATCGCATGACGCCTCCTGTTGCGGCACCGCACGTTAGTGCGCCGCGAGGAGGCGCCTGCGGGATACCTCCCGGAGTACGTCAACCGCCGTACGGGTAAGGGGCATCGGCTGCGGGCGTGCGCTGTTCCCCGGGCGGGAGCGCTAGGAACTGCTCCCTCCGCCCCCGCAGCCGCCCCCTCCGCCTCCACCGCACGAGGAGCCGCCGCCTCCGCCGCAGCCGCCGGAACTCCCGCAGCCCGAGCCGCCGCACGCCGAACCCTCGCCGCCGCCCCCGTCCCCGCCCGCGCCGCCTGCGCACCACGCGACGGTGCTCCCGGAGCTCGCGTACGACGAGGACGTCCCCGTCGTACGCCCCGGCCGGAAGCCGTGCGCGGCACGCAACCGCGCGTGCAGATCAGGGTCGAGCACGCCGACCAGGCCGTCCACCGCCACGCGGTGTGCCGCGCCGTGCGCGTCCGCTCCGGCGGCGCGGTACTCCGCGAGCGCGGTCCGGCCCGAGGCGGTCACCCGGGTACGGGCGGCGCCGCGGCAGAGCCAGCCGATCAGAGCGCCGAGCACCCAGGCAACGATCAGGACGATGGTCGGCACGCTCACGGGGTCCCACGAGGGCCCGTCGTCGTCCTCGACGGCGATGACGGCGACGACGACGAAGAACCCGACGAAGCTCAGGACGTCGTGCCGGATCCTCCGACGCCGCAGACGGTTCAGGGCCTCGGGCCGCACCATCAGGCCGCGCCGGGCGAGCGCGTCGCCGAGTGCCTGTACGGCGGGGCCGCGCATCGCGCCGATACGCAGCCAGTGCAGGGCGCCGCTCGGTGCGTCGGCGTGGGCCTGGAGCACCGCGCCCTCCACAGGGTTGCGGGCCTCGGCCGACCGGATCTCGACGATGCCTGGCCAGGCGACGACAAGGCGCCCGTCCTCGTGCAGGGCGGCGATGGCGGCGTCGGCGACCCGGCCGGGGCCGCCCGCGAGGAAGGCGGCCTCCAGGGGGTCGAACACGGCTCCGTGCTGTGCGTCGGGCTGCTGGGGCGCGGCCTGCCGGATGCGCGAGACGCCGACGACGAGACCGAACGACGAGGCCGCGAGAAGGAGGGCGAAGCAGCCGGACAGGATCTGCACGTCCGCCCCCTAACCCCGCCGCAGGGCGAACCGGGCCGCCCGCAGCCACCGCGTGACCGGCCGCGCGTCCAGCGGCGCGGGCCCCGAACGCTCCAGCCACCACTGGGTCAACCGGCCGCGCGCCTCGGAGTCCTCGGGCTGCCCGGCGAGCAGCAGCCGCTCGGCGAAGTCCAGAGCGTCGCGGCGGTATCCGCCGGACATCGGCCGCGTCTGGGCGTACGAGAGGAACCGCGCGCGGTAGGCCTCGCCGAGAATCTCCGGCAGCTCGGGCGCCACCTTCGCCACGACGTCGGCCCGCTTTCCGGCCAGTGCCCGGCTCTGCACGGTCAGCCGGGTCCGGTCGAACCCCTCGGGTGCGGGCGTCCCCGCGACGAGCGCGGACAGGAGCGAGGTCTGCGCGAGGGCGAGCCGCTGCCGGGTGGGGGCGGGGACCGGGGCAGGAGATGTGGCCGGTGTTGTGACGGTGGTGGGCTCAGCGGAGGTCGGCGCGGTCGCCCGTACCGTCTCCCGTATCGCGTCCAGCTCCCGCTCCAGTTCCTGCGGCGCCGGGAAGTTCTCGTCCCGTTCGAGCAGGACGCCCGGCGGCGTCACCCGTGACGCCAGGTCCGCCAGGATGTCCAGGACCGGCTCGGGGACAGGGTGGGCGTGGCTGTCGTGCCAGACGCCGTCCCGCTCGAAGCCGCCCGCGACGTGGACGTACGCGATGGCCTCGACCGGCAGCTCGTCCAGGGCCTTCGCCGGGTCCTCGCCGCGGTTGACGTGGTTCGTGTGGAGGTTGGCCACGTCGATGAGAAGGCGTACGCCCGTGCGCTCGACGAGCTCGTACAGGAACTGCCCTTCTGTCATCTCCTCGCAGGGCCAGGAGATCAGCGCCGCGATGTTCTCCACCGCGAGCGGCACCGGCAGCGCGTCCTGCGCGATGCGTACGTTCTCGCACAGGACGTCGAGGGCGTCACGGGTGCGCGGCACCGGGAGCAGGTGGCCCGCCTCCAGCGGCTGCGAAGCCGTCAGCGGGCCCCCGGCGCGTACGAACGCGATGTGCTCGGTGACCAGCGGCGAGCCGAGAGCCCGCGCACGCTCGGCGAGCGCGGCGAGGCGGGTCTCGTCGGGGCGCCCGGCGTCGCCGAGGCCGAGCGAGACGCCGTGCGGCACCACCGTGACGCCGCGCTCGCGCAGCCGCAGGAGGGAATCGGGGAGGTGCCCCGGGCACAGGTTCTCCGCGACGGCCTCGACCCAGTCGATGCCGGGCATCCGCTCCACGGCGTCCGCGATCTCCGGACGCCACCCGATACCGGTCCCCAAATGCCTCATGTTCCCCCTCCTTCGCCAACACCCCGCCGCCAACACCCCGCGTCGTGCCCGTGTCTTGTGAACGTGTGCAGAGGTGATGGCCCCGGCAGCCGCGGCCGAACCCATGAGAGGGGACGTTCAGAGCTACATTTGAGGTTCCGGCCTGTTCGTGTCGACTTCTCCGGGCGCGGCGGGCGAAGGCCGCGACGTCGTGGACACGTCGCCGGTCGGACCGGCGGGAGGAGGCTCCGGGGGAGCGGCGCCGGAGGGCGGCGGAGGCCCGGTGGGGCTGGCCGTGGCGGTGGCGGCGCCGCCGTTCGCGATGTCGTCGAAGTCGACGCGTCCGGTCGCCTCCAGCATCGTGATGTGGTCGAGGACGGTCTGGTTGGAGTCGGTGGCCAGCTGCCGGATCAGCGAATTGCGCGTGCTGTCCCGCACCTGCGCGATCGCGGCGAACACCTTGCCGTGCGAGGCGCGCAGGAGATTCGCGAACTTCTGCTCGTACGTCTCGCCGCCGGCCTCCGTCAACTCCTGGAGCCAGCCCTGCTGTTGGGCGGTCGGCTGGTTGGGCAGCTCCACGCCGAGCCGCGCCGCGACCGAGCGGGCCCGCTTGTCGAGGTCCGTGTGGCCGACGATCAGATGGTCACCGGCCTCCTTGATCGCCTTCGTCGGTGCCCGCTCGACCGCCTGCTGGCCCGCGGGTATCTCCCACAGACCGGCGAGCCGCACCTTCACCAGCAGGTCGCGGTCGGCCGTCGAGAGCGGGCCCCACTGTGTGGCCACGGACCCGGCGGCCAGATTGGCGGGCCCCGTGCCCGAACGGTCGGCGTAGGACCACATGGGGAACGCGAGCGCGCCCACTGTGGCCACGAGTGCCGCGATGATCAGAGCCGTGCCGTTGATACGCCGCAATGTGCCGTGCCTTCCTGACCGTCAACCTGCCCTGGAGGCAAGCTACTTCCTGGTACCAGGAGATACGGAAGAGGCGGGCGTGATGTTCAACGCCCCGGGTCCACGTCCGGGCGTCCGAGGAGAGCGAGCATCTCCTCCAGCGGTGACGCGTGCTCCGGTGTGGGCAGGACCGGCGCGAACGTGGCACCTGGGACCCGGCGTCCGGGGTCCTTCGGCACCCTGCGGGCGATTTCGAGCGCGGCCTCGACGACCGGCAGGGGGAGATCGATGTCGATGCCGATGGTCTTCGCCACGTCCCAGGAGTGCACCACGTAATCCAGGAAGTGGAAGCCGACGGCGATCCGTCCCGTGAACGTCCGGCCGATCTCGGGAAGCGTGAACCCCCGCTCCAGGACGCCTGGTTCGTCCCCTTCGGCGAACGCGGCCAGTACGTGGCGTACCGACTCCTCGTAGATCTTGAGCGGGTCGCGGCCGAGATCCGGCGCGATCCAGTACGTACGGTCGGCGCCCGATCCCCGTGCCGCCGCCGCGAATCCATGGTGCTGTGCGGTCATGTGCGCCACCAGGTCGCGCAGCGTCCAGCCCGCGCAGGGGGATGGGCGTGCCCAGTCTGCGCCGCGGGCGGCGCGCAGGACGCGGAGCGATTCCTGGACGGCGGTGCGGTCGAGTGCGATGAGGCCGGGTGTGGTGCGGTCGGGCGGGGCGAGGTCGGGTGTGGTGAGGTCGGTCATGGGGTCCTCAGGATCCTTCCGTGGTGTGAACGGCTGTTTCCGGCCAGGGACTTGGGCCGGTGAGCAGCGTGTGCGCGGCGGCCCACGCGGCATCCGGGTCGAGCCGGTCCGCCGTCCACGCGGTGGCGCGCATCACGCCCCGGTCCCGGTGGGCGCGGACGATCCGTACGTGGTCGGGGCGCCCGACGAACGCGTACAGCGACCGCTCGTCGGCCCAGACCGAGAGAGACCCCGAGCGCCCCCGCCACGGGTCGACCCAGAGCCACATGCCGATGGCGCCGGGAGTCCTGGGCCAGCTCCGGCGCAGCCGCAGCCCGGCCAGGGCGATCGGAACGGTCTGGGTGCGCCGGTGGGCGGTGAACTCGGTGAGGCTCACCAGGGACGGGCCCGGGTCCGGCGTGTGTGCCTCGGGTCCTGGTTGCCAGGGTGTCCGCATGATCGATCGCGTCATCGATGGGAGCATGCGGCAAGCGTAAATCTAAACGAACGGTCGTGCTACTTGTTTCCCGGAGTTGATCCCGGAGTTGATCCCGGAGTTGATCCCGGACTCGGGAGTCGGTCCTGAAGTCGGTCCCGGATCCGATCGGCCGGACGCTCAGGGGAGTCGCGGCACCTGCGACGGATCCGTCGCCGCCCCACGCAGCCGAGCCGTGATGGCGACGCCCGCCCTGCGGTAGGCGTCCGGCTCGTCGTGCAGCACCGAGTGTGCGTTCGCCGTCTCCATGAGTGCGATGAACTCGAAGGCGAGCTGGGGGATGTCGGTGTCCGGGCGCAGTTCACCGGTGTCGAGGGCCTCGGCGATGCAGTCCTTCACCCGGCCGTTCCAGCCGCGGTCGGCGTGGACGAGGGCGTCGTGCACCGCGCCCTCGCGGGCGTCGAACTCCGCGATCACCCCGTAGAAGAAGCAGCCGCCGGGGAAGACCCGCTGCTCCGAGTAGTCGAGCCAGCGCGCGCACAGCTGCCACACGCGGCCGATGCCGGGCGGGGTCTGCCGGGCCGGTTCCACCACGTTGTCCAGGAAGATGCGGCCCGCCGCGCGGATGGTCGCGAGCTGCAGCTCCTCCTTGGAGCCGAAGAGCGCGAAGACCCCGCTCTTGCTGAGCTTCAGCTCGGTGGCGATGCGGCCGACCGAGAGTGCGTCCAGACCCTCGACCGAGGCGATGTCGACGGTGCGGCGCAGGACGAGACGCCGGGTCTGGTTGCCGCGCTCCACGCGGCCGTCGAGCTTGGCGCGGCTGCTGTCGAGTCTGGCGCGGCCGTCGGATTTGGTTCGGCCGTCGGATTTGGTTCGGCCGGGTTCGGCGCCCGCCGTGCCCGCTCCCGCCTGCGCGTCGTCGCTCACGCCGAGCTCCCTCGCCGTGCCGGTCTCGCTCGCCATGCCGGTCTCCTCGGCGCCGTTCCGTCGTGCGTTGGTCGAGGTACATCCTCTCCTGTCGCACCCGGCCTGTGGGCGCACACGTCAGGCAGCCGGCCTGTGGGCGCACACGTCAGGCAGCCGGTCTCCGGGGTGCGAGGAGCGTCCGGCGGACGGTGTCGCGCAGCCAGCGGTGGCCTCCGTCGGCTGCCTGGCGGGGGTGCCATGCCATGCCGACGGACACGGGTGGCAGGGGCAGGGGGATGTCGAGGAGGTGCAGGCCGAGGGTGGTAGCCGGGTCGGTGAGGGGGGAGGGGGCGGCGCCGGGGAGTGCGGTGGGGACGAGGCAGACGACGTCGCTGGCGGCGCTGAGGGTCATCGCGGCCAGGTGGCTGGGGAGGACGACGGCGACCCGCCGCCGGAGATACAGCTCGGCCAGGGCGGTGTCCACGGGCCCCTTGAACCGGCCGCGGCGGCTCACCACGACGTGCTCGGCGGCAGCGAGCCGATCCGGGGTCAACGTCCCTTCGGTGAGGGGGTGTCCGGGGCGGACGGCTGCCGCCATCCGGAGCGTGACGAGTTCCTCGACCCGGGTCTCGGGATCGACGTGGTCGATGGATCCGACCTCCAGATCGATCCGGCCGTCGCGGAGAGCCGGTCCGGCCTCCAGATCCTCGGCCCGGAACCGCAACGACACCCCCGGCGCCTCCTGGTGGGTAAGGCGCAGCAGCCCGGGGGCCAGGGCGGCGCCGACCAGGTCTGCTGCCTGGAGGGTGAAGGTGCCGCGCAATGAGGCGGGGTCGACCCCGGCGCCGGGAGTGAGCAGCGCTCCGAGCCGGTGCACCACCGTGGCGGCCTCGTCGCGCAGGGCCTGGGCGCGGGGGGTGGGGACCATCGTCTGGCCGGCCCGGACCAGGAGGGGGTCCTGGAGGATGCGCCGGAGGCGGGCGAGCGTGCGGCTCATGGCGGCGGGGGACGTGTGCAGACGCGCGGCGGCGCGGGTGACGCTCTGTTCGGCCAGCAGAGCGTCAAGCGCGACGGCGAGATTGGCGTCGATGACGGGTTCTGAGGCCTCTGGGGGTGCTGGACTGCTGCTCACAGGCGTAATTCCATTTCAGGCAATGATCCCTTGCTGATGTTCCCATTGTGGCAACACCGTGGTCCTCCGCAGGATGAGGGACGTACCGATCCGGCGCGACCCCATGAGGTTTCCATGATCCGCGGTCCTCTCCTGAGGACCCGCGAACGCGTCACACCGGACACCCGCCCCGAACGGCCCGCCCCGAATGGCCCGCCCCGACCGATCCAACCAACCAACGAAGCAATCAGCCGCCCAAGCAATCAGTCACCCAAGCAATCAACCGCCCAACGCCCAGGAGGCACCTGCCATGTCCGCCGAGAACACGACACCCCCGGTCACCGCTTTCATGCTCATCAAGACCACACCTGAGTGGCTCGCCATGACCGTTCAGGAGCGGGTGGACGCCTTCTCCACCCAGGTCATTCCCGCGATCAAGGCCAAGACGACCGGCGTCCGGTCACGCTTCTACGACACGGAGTTCTACTCCACCCGCGTCACCGACGTGTGGGTCTGGGAGGCCGACGACCACGAGGCCTACCAGCTCCTCATCGACGCACTGCGCGAAACCCCGTTCTGGGACCGCTACTTCGAGATCATCGATCTTCTCGTCGGCACCGAGAACGGCTACGCCCGTACCTACGGCCTCGCCCCCGTGGCCACCGTCACCACCTGAGAGCAGGGCGAGGCGGATCAACGCAGGGCGGGGTGGTCGGCGACCACGGTGCAGGAACCGGGCGCGATCTCCGTGAAGCCCGCGTCCCGCACCACCGGCAGGCCGCTCGCCACGAGTTCGCGCCAGAGCGCGGCGTCCGGGGTGCGGACGGAGAGCGGGAAGCCGGCGTCCCGCCAGGCCGCGCGCTCCTCGTCCGACAGCTCCCACCAGGCCAGTTGGGCGCCGTGCCCCGCCTGCGCCATCGCCTTGCCCGCCGACATGTCGACGTCGGGGTTCATCCACAGGACCGGCGAGGCCGCGTCCGGCGGCGGCACGGCTTCCGGATCGTCCAGGTCCGTACCCGAGACCTGGAGCCGCGCCAGATCCTTGGGCCAGCCGTCCAGCGGCACCGGCGGGAAGACGCGGACTTCCGCAGACTTGCCCGTGACCGTGATGCCCGGCAGCGCCTCGGCCCGCCGCCACTCGGCCCCGCGCGCCCGCCGCACCACCTTGCGGATCCGGGCGTCCTGCCAGTCCCGCATGGCCTGCGCCCACTCGCCGTCACCGAGGGACCGCTCGTCGCCGAGCATGACGAGCACCGCGCGGGCCGCCGTCTCCAGGGCGTCCGTACGGTGCGGAGGCTCGGCGCGCTCGATGCGCGCCACCAGGGGCAGCACGAACTGCGGTGCCTCGTCGCGCGTCGTCTGCTCCACGCGGAAGGGGCTGTCCTGGGGGTCTGGGGTGTCCTGCGGCCGGGTGTTCCCGGCGGAGGCCTGGTCGCTGCTCACGGCCCCAGTCTGCCAGGCCGCCAGGCGGAAGACCGGGCCGGTCAGGGGCTTTGCTTCCTGCTCTCGCCTCTTGTCCCGCCGCCCCACCCTTGCGCGAGGATGCCCGCTTGGACAGGGATCCTGCGAGGGCCGCGCCGCGGTTCGACAGGGCGGGGCGGCGCCATGCGATCGGCGGGCCGTGGATCCTGCGCGCCGTCGGGATCGGCCTGCGCGCGGGCACGCTGGTGCGGATCGAGGGGGGGTGCCCCTATGACTTTGGCCAAGGGGCGAACGGCACCGGCACATCGACGCTGCTGCGGCAGATGGCCGGGATCGACGCCCCGAAGCGCGGGACCCCGGGTGGCTCAGCCCGAGCAGGCCGTGCGCTGTGCCTCGTGCCACTCGCATACGGGGCACAGCGTCACGCCCTTGTGCGTCTCCGGGTACTCGGTGGGCTCGCGGCACAGCACGCACTCGGCGAACGGGCCCTCGGCGGTGTCTGCGGTCTCTGGGGTCTCTGCGGTCTCTGCGGTCTCTGCGGTGTCGACCATGCGGGCCAGGCTATCCGTGCTGTCCGCGCTGTCCGTGCGGTCCGTGCTGTCCGTGTGGTCCGTGTGGTCCGTGTGCGCCCGCCGCCCGGATCTGCTCCGACACCCGGACGAACCGGAAGCCCCGCTCGCGCAGCTTCGGGACGATCTTCCGCAGGGCGCGCTCCGTCGTGGGAGCCGCGCTGCGCGTGCAGTGCATGACGACGACCGAGCCGGGACGCACCCCGTCGAGCACCTGCCGGGCCACCGCGTCGGCGTCCGTCGCGAACGCGTCGCCGCTCACCACGTCCCACTGCACGGCCGTGACCCCGCCGGGAGCCAGCGCGCGCAGCGCCCGCTTGTCGTAACAGCCCCCGGGGAAACGGAAGTACGGCACCTGGTGCTCGACGCCCGCCTTGCGGAAGGCGGCGAAGGCGCGCTCCATGTCGGCGCGCATGCCGGAGGCGGGGACGGTCGGCAGCCCGTAGCAGCGCTTGGTGAAGGCGTAATGGCTGTACGAGTGGTTGGCGACCTCGAAGAGCGGGTCCCGTCCGATGTCCTTGGCCTGCGCCGGGTACTCCTCGGCCCACCGTCCCGTCATGAAGAACGTCGCCGGTACCTTCAGCCGGCGCAATGCCGCCACCAGCGCCGGATGGTCGAAGCGCTCACCGGACGCGGCGCGGGGGCCCTGATCGGCGGTCATGTCGGCGTCGAAGGTGAGGGCGACGGTGGGGGCGGCGGATGCCGGGGTGCGGGGGGCGTTCTTGAAGACCGGGGTGAGGCCCGCGGGGCCGGGGGCGAGCGTCGCGGGGCGGGGCGGAGCGCTCGCCGCGGCACGCACGGCTGCCGGGTCGCGGCTGCCCGGAGCCGGGTCCGAGCCACAGGCTGTGAGTGTGGTGAGGGTCAGGGCGGTCAGGGCGCAGGTGGCGGCCAGTCTCTGTGCGGTCAGTCTCCGTGCGGCCAGTCTCTGTGCGGTCAGTCTTCGTGCCAGGGTGATCATGTGGCGAACGTATCGGCACAAAAAGGATTAAATGGTGAAGGCTGAGCCGCACTGCCCCGGACGGCCGAACCGTCGAACCGCCCGGTGGGTCTCCCGGGGCGTGGGTGGGCGCGGGTGGGCGTGGACGCGGGCGTGGGAGTGGGTGCGGACGCGGGCTACGCCTGCCGGTCAGCCGCTTCGAGCGGTAATGCCGGAGTGTTCAACGCGCCGAAATCACCCCCGTCGGCGACGCCGCCTCGGTGAACCGCTGTCGCAGCAGCTCGTACTCCTCCTGGCGGCGCGGCAGTCGGCCCGGTGGGCGCACCACGGAGCGCGGCACCGTGACCCGCTGGCCGAGCAGGAACTGCTCCCGTGTCAGGTCCAGTTCGACCCCGCTCGCGAGGCGGTTCCACCAGTGGAAGCCCTGCTGCTCGCCGTCGACCGACCACACCTCGCCGACCAGCAACTCGCCGCCGAACATGTCGTGCACGAGGATCGTCGTGATGTCGCAGTGCCCCCATGACGGGTTCTCGGTGGTCCACGGGGAGCGGTCGGCGTCGTCGGGCGAGCAGGTGTCGGCGGACCACGCGGCGCGCAACGCCGCTTCGATGCCGGTCGGAGTCAGCGGATTCGCACCGGTCAGGTGCAGCGGATTCATGACGATCAGAATGGCACCCACCACTGACAACGGCGCATGGGCGCGACCCCGCGACGGCCATTTTGAAGCGATCGATTCATAATGTGCTAGCGTCCTGATCGTCAATTTTGGAGCGAGTGCTTCAAAAGTCGGTCGCGATCGGAAGGGTGTACGTCAATGCCGCCTGCGGTGTACATAGTTGGGCTCGGCATCTTCACTCAAGGGACCTCGGAGTTCATGCTGTCCGGCCTGCTGCCCGGCATGGCCGCCGACCTGGGGGTGTCGATCCCGGACGCGGGGCTGCTGATCTCGGCCTTCGCGATCGGCATGGTCGTCGGCGCGCCGCTGCTCGCGGTGGCCACCCTGAGCTGGCCCCGGCGGACCGCCCTCGTCTCGCTCCAGGCGGCCTTCGTCGTCGCCCATGTGATCGGCGCACTCGCGCCCGGCTACGGAGTCCTCTTCGTCAGCCGCGTGGTCAGCGCCCTCGCGTACGCCGGGTACTGGGGCGTGGCCGTGGCCGCCGCGGTCGCTCTCGTGCCGTCGGCGGCCAAGGGCAGGGCGGTCGCCGTAGTGGCGGGCGGTCTGACCCTCGCCACGGTCGTCGGCGTGCCGGCCGGCACCGTCCTGAGCCAGTACTCCAGCTGGCGCGCCGCGTTCTGGGCGGTGGCCGCGGCCACCGTGGTGAGCCTGGTGTGCACGCTGCTCGTAGTCCCGGGCGGCCGGGGTGACACCGGGCGCACGTCGGCCAGGGCCGAGCTGCGCGGCATGGCACGACCTCAGCTCTGGCTCTCGTACGCCGTCACGGCCTTCGCCTTCGGCGCGGTCATCGTCACCTTCAGTTATCTCGCGCCCCTGCTGACCGAGGTGAGCGGAGTGTCCGAGGGGTGGGTGCCCGCGGTCCTCGCCCTGTTCGGCGTCGGCGGGATGGTGGGCCTTGTCATCGGCGGGCGCACGGCCGAGGCGCGCCCCCTGCGGACCCTGGGCCTCGGGCTCGGCGCCCTCGCCCTCTTCTCCGCGCTGCTCGCGCTGACGGCCGGTTCCACCGTCGTCGTGATCGCGCTGGTCTTCCTGCTCGGCCTCGTCGGATACGTGACCAACCCGGCGCTCCAGTCACGGGTGTTCACCCTCGCCCCGGCGGCCCCGACGCTGGTCGGCGCCACCAATACGGCCGCGTTCAACGTCGGCAACACCCTGGCCCCGCTCCTCGGCGGCCTGACCATCGACGCCGGACTCGGCTACGCCTCCGTGGCCTGGGTCGGCGCCGCGCTCGCCAGCGCCGGAGCGGTGGCCGTGCTCTGGGCGGCACGGCTTCAGCGGGTGGAGCGGGACCACGCTTTTTGTACGCGTATTCCAAAACCCGTACTGTGAGGACCATGGCCAGGCCACGAGAGTTCGACGAGGACCGTGTCGTCACCGCGGCCATGGAGACGTTCTGGCGGCACGGCTACGAGGGCACATCGACGCGCGCGCTGTGCGAAAGCACCGGACTCGGTCCCTCCAGCCTCTACAACACCTTCGGCGGCAAGCGTCAGCTCTACCTGCGCGCCCTGCGGCGTTACTACGACACCATCACCGCCGAGCAGATCGAGATCCTGCGCGGCGAAGGACCGGCGAAACAGCGGCTGCGGGACATGATGGTCCACGCCGTGGACGCCGATCTCGACGAGGCGGACGGACGCGGCTGCTTCGCGATCAACGCGGCCGTCGAGATCGCCGGGCTCGACCCGGAGGTCAAGGACGCGGTGCGGCGCAACTTCGCCCGGGTGGAGGAGGAGTTGCGCGCGGTCGTGACGGCAGGCAGGCGCACGGGCGAGCTCCGCTCCCCGGCCGACGCGGGAGCCGACGCGGGAGCCGACGTGGAGGCCGACTCCGTGGCCGTCGCGCGCCGGGTGCAGAGCACGTACTACGGCCTGCGCGTCCTGGCCCGCGTCCAGGACGACCGACAGGCACTCCTCGACACGGTCGACAGCACACTCGCCGGTCTCTGACGGCTCGCACGGAACGGCTCGCACGGACCGGCTCGCACGGACCGGCTCGCACGGACCGGCTCGCACGGAACAGCCCACACAAAAACGTCATGCGCATGCCGCAGGATCTTTGTTCACGCGACGTATCCCCAGAAGTAATCGCGGCTGATTGGATATGCGACGCCATACCCCCCACTCTCAGGAGACCAAGTGCCGCACCCAGCGCCGCGCAGGACTCACGCCGCCGTGATCACCACGGTGCTCGCCGCGGCCACGCTCGTCGCCGTCGCTCCGTCCGCGACCGCCGCCGACGGGCCTGCCGCCTCTGTCGACACTCCCGCGACTTCAGCGACTTCAGCGACTCCCGCACTCAAGGTGCTCTCGTACAACGCGTTTCTCATGAGCAAGAACCTTTACCCGAACTGGGGTCAGGACCACCGCGCCAAGGCGATACCGGCCGCGGACTTCTTCCAGGGCAAGGACGTGATCGTCCTCCAGGAGGCCTTCGACAACTCCTCGTCCGACGCGCTGAAGGCCGACGCGGCGGACCGCTACCCGCACCAGACCCCCGTCATGGGCCGGAGCAAGGACGGCTGGGACGCCACCGGCGGCGCCTACTCCTCGGTGACTCCGGAGGACGGCGGAGTGACCGTCCTGAGCAAGTGGCCCATTCAGCGCAAGGAGCAGTACGTCTACAAGGAGGCCTGCGGCTCCGACTCGTACTCCAACAAGGGCTTCGTCTACGCCCAGTTGAACGTCAACGGCAAGAAGGTGCACATCGTCGGCACCCACACCCAGTCCACCGACCCCGGCTGCGGCTCCGGCGAGGCGGCCGCGACCCGCTCCTCGCAGCTCAAGGAGATGGACGCCTTCCTGGACGCCAAGAACATCCCGGCGGACGAACAGGTCCTCGTGGCGGGCGACTTCAACGTCGACTCCCACAGCGGTGAGTACGCCTCGATGCTCGCCGACGGCGGCTTCGCTCCCGCCGACGGCCGTACGGGTCACCCGTACTCCTTCGACACCCGGGACAACTCCATCGCCTCCGAGCGCTACCCGGACGACCCCCGCGAGGACCTGGACTACGTCCTGCACCGCAAGGGCAACGCCCGCCCCGCCACCTGGCACAACGAGGTGGTCAAGGAGCAGAGCGCGCCCTGGACGGTCTCCAGTTGGGGCAAGAAGTACACCTACACCAACCTGTCCGACCACTACCCGCTGATCGGTTCCTAGCGACCGCGGGCGAGACCCGCGGGGTGCGTGGCCGGTCGCCGCGCACCCCGCGCCCCGTCAGGTCCTGTGCCAGGGCCCCGTCACCGCGAACGTCGTGCCGGGGGTGTAGCAGTTGACGTACATCGTGTCGTGGTCCGGCGAGAAGCAGACGCCCGCGAACTCGCCCCACTCGGGCTCCTGGGGGGTGCCGATGTTCTGCTGCCCGCGGGCCATCGCGTAGACCTCGCCGCGGCGCGTCAGACCGTACACGTGCTGTGCGCCACCGCCGTCCTCGGCCACCATCAGGCCGCCGCTGGGGGCGAGGCAGATGTTGTCGGGGGACTCGCCGGGCAGTTGGATGTCGGTGCTCGGACCGAAGACGATCACCAGGGTGAGACGGCGCTCGGACGGGTCGTAGCGCCAGATCTGGCCGAAGTGGTCGGCCGCGGACCCCTCCGCGCTGTGGGCGAACGACGAGACGAAGTAGACGGACTGCCCGCCCCAGTAGCAGCCCTCCAGCTTCTGCGCGTGCGTGATGCCCTTGGGGCCGAAGTCCTGGTCCCTGATGGGCGTCCGGGCGGCCAGCGGGTCCGGTACATCGACCCATTCGATGCCTTTGAAGCTGGCGCCCGTCTCCTGGATCGCGGACAGGTCGGGCACTCCCGGCACCCGCATGGCCTGCAGCGTGCCGCCCGCGCGGAGCGAGCCCCGGCCGCCCTCGGGTTTCTTGGGCAGGAAGCGGTAGAAGAGGCCGAAGGGCTTGAGGAAGGCGTCCTCGGTCTCGTAGACGACACCGCGCCTGGGGTCTACGGCGATCGCCTCGTGCTGGAAGCGGCCCATCGCGGTGAGCGGCACGGCTCCGGTGCGGTGCGGGTCGACGGGGTCGACCTCGAAGATGAAGCCGTGGTCCTTGGTGTAGCCGTTCGTGCCGGCCTTGTCCTCGGTCTCCTCGCAGGTCAGCCAGGTTCCCCAAGGGGTAGGGCCGCCCGCGCAGTTGACCGCGGTCCCGGCGATCGCGACGCGCTCGCTCAGGACGTTGTCGTGGCGGTCGAGCTCCAGCGCCGTACAGCCGCCCTTGCCCATCGGGTCGTAGGTGATGCCCTCGACCGTGGGCACGGGGACTCTGCCGGTGACGCGGTTCTCGTGGTTGCGTACGAGGTTGGTTCCGCCGCGCTTGCCGCGGAAGGTGGCCATGCCGTCGAAGTTGCTCGGCACCTTGCCCTCACCGGAGGGAAGATCGTCGCCCTCCCGCGAGAGGACCTTGTAGCGGAAACCTTTCGGCAGATCGAGCAGTCCGGCGGGGTCGGGCACCAGCGGCCCGTACCCGGCCTTGCCCTGAGCTGCCGCGCTCCCCGCGAAGAGTTCCGAGAGCGCGCCGGTGAAGGCGATTCCCGCACCCACCGCACCGGTACGGGCTAGCACCTGACGTCGTGTCGTGGACATAAAAGGTCGACCTCCTGCTGGCGGACAGGAACATGACCGGATGTGTGTACCACGCGCCTAGGCGTGCGGGAACCACGCGCGTAGCGGTGAGTCGCTACGCCTTGACGAGGCCCTGCGCGTCCCGCGCGAGCGCCGTGAGACGCGATATCGCCCGGAAGTACTTCTTCCGGTATCCGCCGTTCAGCATCTCCTCGCTGAACAGCTGGTCGAAGGGGACACCCGAAGCGAGCACGGGGACCTCGCGGTCGTACAGGCGGTCGGCGAGCACGACGAGGCGCAGTGCGGTCGACTGGTCGGGGACGGGCGTCACATCGGTGAGGCAGACGGCTTCGAGCCCGTCGGTGAGTGCTCCGTACCGGCTGGGGTGGACGCGCGCGAGGTGGTCGAGCAGATGCGGGAAGTCGTCGAGGCTCGCCCCGGCGGTCGCGTACGCGGCCTTGGTGACCTGCTCGTCCGAGTACGGAGCGGGCGCCTGCGGAAGACCCCGGTGGCGGTAGTCCTCGCCGTCGATGCGCAGCGACTTGAAGTGGGTGGCAAGGCCCTGGATCTCGCGCAGGAAGTCGGCGGAGGCGAACCGGCCCTCACCGAGCTTGCCCGGCAGTGTGTTCGAGGTCGCGGCGAGCGCGACGCCCTCGTCGACGAGGCGCGCGAGCAGCGAGGACACGAGCACGGTGTCACCCGGGTCGTCGAGCTCGAACTCGTCGATGCAGAGCAGCCGGTGCCCGCTGAGGGTGCGTACGGTCTGCTGGAAGCCCAGGGCCCCGACCAGGTTCGTCAGCTCGACGAAGGTGCCGAACGCCTTCTGCTCGGGCGCCGCGGGAGTGGCGTGCCAGAGGGAGGCGAGGAGATGGGTCTTGCCCACTCCGTAGCCGCCGTCGAGGTAGACGCCGCGGGGTCCGGTGGGCGCCGCCGCCTTCTTCTGGAACCAGCGGCGCTTGCCCGCACCGGACGAGTGCGCCCCGCCGAGCCCGGCCGCGAAGCCGCTCAGGACCCGCACGGCCTCGGTCTGGCTCGGCTGATTGGGGTCCGGGATGTACGTATCGAAGCGGACGGAGTCGAAGCGCGGCGGCGGTACCATCTCGGCGACCAGACGGTCGGCGGGTACGTGGGGCTCGCGGGCGCACAGCGACTGGGGACCCGCTTCGGCTATGGAGCTCTGGCCGGGGGCGGTGGTGGAGGACGACACGGTTCCTAACTCTAAGCGCCGTGCAAGACTGCTGGACATGCGACGCCTGTTCCCTGTGACCGACCAGACAGACGAAACAGCAGTACGAGAAGCAGTGGTACGAGAAACAGCGGTACGAGAATGGGGACTGGGGGAGCTGGCCGACGCGTACGCCTATCCCTCGGGCGACGCGGCTCCCTGCGGCGGCACCGCTCCCGCGGGCGGCACCGCCTGGCTGCGCGCCAACATGGTGTCCACGCTAGACGGCGCGGCCCAGCACGACGGCCGGTCACAGCCGATCTCCAACAACGCGGACATGCGGATCTTCGGCACCCTGCGGGGAATCGCCGACGCCGTGATCGTCGGCGCCGAAACGGTCCGCCAAGAGGGGTACCGACCGGCACGCGCGCGTGAAGCCTTCGCCGCGCGCAGGGAGGCGGCCGGGCAGACGGTGGCGCCCGCGATCGCCGTCGTCAGCGCGAGCCTCGACCTGGATTTCACCCTTCCGCTTTTCACCGAGCCGCTGGCGCCCACGCTCGTGGTGACCGGTGCCGCCGCGCCCGCCGACCGCATCGCCGCGGCCGAGAAGGCGGGCGCCGTGGTGGTGATCGCGGGGGAGGGGGCGGTCGTCGAGCCGGAGCGGGTCGCGCCCGCCCTGGCCGAGCGCGGCCTGACCAGGCTGCTGACGGAGGGCGGACCCTGCCTTCTCGGCCAGTTCGTGGCGGCGGGGGCCCTGAACGAGCTCTGTCTGACGGTGTCCCCGATGCTCACCGCGGGGGACGCGCAGCGGATCTCCTGGGGCTCCGCGGTCCAGGTGCCGGAACGGTTCGCACTGGTTTCCGTGCTGGAGGAGGCCGGGTTCCTCTTCACCCGATACCGTCAAACCTGACAATCAGCGGAATCATCCGTTCCGTTTCGCTTCCGCTGGGCACACTAAAAGTCGCAGACCCCGTGTGGCCACGGGGCAGGATGGTTTCCGCAGGGGCCTGTCGAGACAGACTCTCGGCGGCCCACGGATGAGAAGGGCGCCTGTCGTGTTCACAAGCGTATTGATGATCGAGAAGGCCCTGACCTCCGCCGACGTGGAGTTCGTCACCACCTTGCACGGCGAGGAGCCGGTCACCTTCCGGGTGCTGCTCCAGCCCCGCGGCGACCAGGCGGACCGCCTGCTGCGGGCCATCGACGACGTGGCTCTGGGGGAGATCGACGACGCGGCGAGGGAAGGGGACGTACCCGAAGGCGAGGATGCGACGGGCCCCGCTCGGAAGGCGCTGGGGGTCTCGCTGACGGCGCTGCGCGCGGCGGGCTGCGAGGCGTCGGGGCAGCTGATCGAGGACCACCCCCTCGACGCGCTCAAGCAGCTGGTCGACGAGGCGAACGCGGACGAGGTCATCGTCCTCACCGACCCGCACTACGTAGAGGAGTTCTTCCACCGGGACTGGGCGTCACGTGCCCGGCACAAGGTGGGCGTTCCGGTCCTGAAGCTGTTCTCGCACACCGAGGACTGAGCGCCTCCCCGCGCCCCTCACGGGGCGCAGGTGTGCTCGCCGCCTGCCCGAGGCAATAGTCTGAGCTCTGCTCATCTGCCGTAACTCTTGGACTCTTGGGGAGACACACGTATGGCACCCGGCCTGCCCACCGCCATGGACCGACCGCACTTCATCGGCATCGGCGGCGCCGGAATGTCGGGTATCGCCAAGATCCTGGCCCAGCGCGGCGCCAAGGTCGCGGGCAGTGACGCGCGGGAGTCCGCCACGGCCGAGGCCCTGCGGACCCTGGGCGCCACGGTCCACATCGGCCACGACGCCGCGCACCTGGCGTCGGACGCGACCAGCGTGGTCGTCTCCTCGGCCATCCGCGCCGACAACCCGGAGCTGGCCCGTGCCACCGAGCTCGGCATCCCGGTCGTGCACCGTTCGGACGCCCTGGCCTCCCTCATGGAGGGCCTGCGCCCGATCGCGGTGGCAGGCACGCACGGCAAGACCACGACGACGTCGATGCTCGCGGTCACCCTCTCCACCCTGGGCCTCGACCCCTCGTACGCGATCGGCGGCGACCTGGACGCCCCGGGATCGAACGCGCTGCACGGCGAAGGCGACATCTTCGTGGCCGAGGCGGACGAGAGCGACCGCAGCTTCCACAAGTACGCGCCCGAGGTCGCCATCGTCCTGAACGTGGAGCTCGACCACCACGCCAACTACGCGTCGATGGACGAGATCTACGAGTCCTTCGAGACCTTCGCGGGCAAGATCGTCCCCGGCGGCACGCTGGTGATCGAGGCGGACCAGCCGGGAGCGGTCGAGCTGACGAAGCGCGTCCGCGACCTCGGCGAGCTGAAGGTGGTGACCTACGGCGAGTCCGAGGGCGCCGACCTGCGCATCCACAAGATCACCGCACGCGGCCTGACCAGCGAGGTCACGGTCGTCCTGAACGGCAAGTTCCTGACCTTCACGGTCTCGGTCCCCGGCCGCCACTACGCCCACAACGCGGTGGCCGCCCTGGCCGCGGGCATCGCGCTCGGCATCCCCGCGCACAACCTCGCCTCCGCCCTCGGCTCCTACACCGGCGTCAAGCGCCGCCTCCAGCTCAAGGGCGAGGCGGCAGGCGTCCAGGTCATCGACTCGTACGCGCACCACCCGACCGAGATGACGGCCGACCTGGAGGCGATGCGCTCCTCCGCGGGCGACTCCCGCCTCCTGGTCCTCTTCCAGCCGCACCTCTTCTCCCGCACGCAGGAGCTCGGCAAGGAGATGGGCCAGTCCCTGGCCCTCGCGGACGCCTCCGTGGTCCTGGACATCTACCCGGCCCGCGAGGACCCGATCCCCGGCATCACCAGTGCCCTGATCATCGACGCGGCCGTGGCGGCGGGCGCGGACGTACGGGCCGCGCACGACAAGGCCGAGGCGGTTTCGGCCATCGCGGGAATGACGCGACCCGGTGATCTCGTTCTCACCATGGGAGCGGGCGACGTCACGGACCTCGGCCCGCAGATCCTGACCGAGCTGTCGAAGTAGCAAGCCGAAGTAGTAAGGGGTTCAGTCTCATGTCGTACGACGTCGAGAAGCCGGACGAGCAGTGGCGCGCGGAGCTGAGCCCCTCGGAGTACGCGGTCCTTCGCCAGGCGGGCACGGAGCCCGCGTTCGTGGGTGAGTACACGGACACCAGCACCAAGGGCGTCTACTCCTGCCGCGCCTGCGGCGCGGAGCTGTTCACCTCGAAGGAGAAGTTCGAGTCGCACTGCGGCTGGCCGAGCTTCTTCGACCCCAAGGACACGGACGCGGTCGAGCTGCTCCAGGACACCTCGCACGGGATGGCCCGCACGGAGGTCCGGTGTGCACGATGCGGCTCGCACCTCGGGCACGTATTCGAGGGCGAGGGCTATGCGACGCCGACGGACCAGCGGTACTGCATCAACTCGATCTCGCTGACGCTGGCGCCCGAAGAGGGCTGAGCCACCGGTCACGATCCCGGCGCCCGGCAGCGGACCCACGCTGCCGGGCGCCGGGCGTGTGCGCTCCGGACGGTGTCAGAACGTCAGCTTCCAGCTGTTGATGTAGCCGGTGTCCTGCGCCGCCACATCCTGCACGCGGAGCTTCCACGCTCCGTTCGCCGCCTCGCTCGACGCGTTGACCGTGTACGTCGCGATGACGTTGTCCGCCGAGTCGTTGCTGCTGGAGTTCTTCAGGCGGTACGCCGTGCCGCCGGGGGCGAGCAGGTCGACGACCACGTCACCGCGCCAGGTGTGCCGGATGTCGACGTCCACCTTGAGGGCGGCCGGGGCGTTGCCCGTGCGGCCGGTCACGTTCACCGTCGAGGTCACGGCCGCGCCGTTGTCCGGGATGGTGACGTCAGCGGTGTTCTCGTACGAGTCACCGGGCGGGACGGTGGTGCCCGTGCCGAGGGTCCAGACGGCGTAGGCGATGGCGTCGCTGTTGCGGTCCAGGGCGGTGTCGTTGATGTTCGCCGAGGTGTCGCAGGACGAGTGGTAGCACCGGTCGAAGGCCTGGCCCGCCGTGCCGCCCCACTTCTGGGCCTGCGCGGACGTCTTGGTGTAGTCGGCGCCCGAGAAGAGGCCGCCCACCGGGATGCCCACGTTCTTGAAGCTGGCGTGGTCGGAGCGGCCGTCGCCCTCGGTCTCGATCTCCGTGGGGAGGTTCAGGCCCGCGTAGTAGTCCTTGAAGGTCTTCTCGATCGTGGGGTCGTCGTCATAGACGAAGTAGCCCGGGTTCGGGGAGCCGATCATGTCGAAGTTCAGATACCCGGAGACCTTCGAACGCTCCGCGGCGGGGAGGTTGTTGACGTAGTACTTCGAGCCGATCATGCCCAGCTCTTCCGCGCCCCACCAGGCGAACCGCAGATGTTTCGTCGGCTGCAGCTGTGCGCGCGAGACGGCGAGCGCGGTCTCCAGGATGCCTGCCGAGCCCGAGCCGTTGTCGTTGATGCCGGGTCCCGCGGTGACGCTGTCGAGGTGGGCGCCCGACATCAGGACCTTGTTCGGGTCGCCGCCCGGCCAGTCGGCTATGAGGTTGTAGCCGGTGGCGCCGCTTGAGGTGAACTGCTGCACGGTGGTGGTGAAACCGGCCGCGTCCAGCTTGGCCTTCGTGTAGTCGATCGACGCCTTGTAGCCGGCACGTCCGTGGGCGCGGTTGCCGCCGTTGGCCGTGGCGATGGACTGGAACTGCGAGAGGTGCGCCTTGACGTTGGCGAGCGGGATGTCGGGGGCCGCGAGCGTCGGCGACGGGGCCGCGAGGGCCGCGGGCGCGGTGGCCGCGATCAGCCCGGCGGCGGCGAGTGCGGCGACGCCCGCGGTGGCCCGTCTCAGGGTGCGGGGCAGGGCAGGTCTGGAGATTCGCATGTGGGGCTCCGTATTCCGAACAGCGAGGGGGACGGAACGTACTGACGCCCTGCGACGCGGATGCCGCAGGGCGCTGGAGCTGCGCTGAGCTTGAGTCAGGTGGGTGGCGCGAAGTGCGTTGCCTGATATTGGGGGTGCGCCGACTCGCCGTCAAGAGAGGAATCCGGTCAGAAACCGGGAAGCGGGGTTCGCATATCGGACGCATGCCGGGCGCGTGCCGGACTTCCGTCGGGCGCATGTCGGACTTATGTCGGACTTATGTCGGACGTGGCGCTGGGTGCCGCGTGCGGGATCCGGCCGAGCGGCGCGGCTCGGCGGAAACTCAGCCGTGCAGCCCAGCCTCCCGCTTGCGCCTCTCCAGGAGATGGTCGCTGAAGAGGTGCCGGTGCCGGTCGAGCGGTACGTCCACCTCCGGAGCCCCGGCCGCGACCGCCCCCGACTCCTCCGGCTGTAGAGAGGTGATCGTAGGGCGGGGAGGTCGGGGAGGTGGTGCGGGGCGCGCGATATACGGGCCGGAGGCCTACTGCTCCTCGTCCGACGCCTCGGGACGCAGCAGCGGGTGCTTCACGCCCGGGAACACCCGGGCCTTGACGACCGGCTCGGCGGACGCGCCCTGGATCACCGTCTCGGCGATGCCCCACGGGCGGCCCGGCAGGTCGACGAGGATCGTGTACGAGTTCGCGCAGCCCATGCACTCGTAGCAGTCCACCCAGGTCTCCACCTCGGTGCGGCTGCCGGGGTAGCGGGCCACGTGGCGGTGGCGGGCGTGGCAGTGGTCGCACTTCTCGCCGGGCTCGCAGGTGCCGCCGCAGGGGCACGGCACGTCCAGGGTCTCGGCGGGCTGCCAGCGCTGCGTGACGACGGCCTCGCGGGTGGCGCCCATGTCCTTCATCGCCTTGAGGTTGCGGGCGGCGACGTTGTACGACTCGCCGGTCGACGTCATCCGGTTCCGGATCACGTCCTTGCGTCCGCGGTTCGTCGTCATGCTGGGCCTCCTGGGGTTCACGCAGCCCACCAGGAGGCCCATGAGATCGGTACCTCTACGGTACCCGCCGTCGGGGCCTTGTCCCGAATCCCGATCCGCCGCTACTCGATGACGAGCTCGACCTCGATGTTGCCGCGCGTGGCCTTGGAGTACGGGCAGTACGCGTGCGTCGCCTCGACCAGCTTCCGTCCGGTCTCGCCCGCCAGGGAGTCCGGCAGCTCCACGCGCATCACGACCGAGAGCCCGAAGCCCGTGTCGTCCTTGCCGATGGAGACCTCCGCGGTCACCGAGACGTCCTTGACGTCGACCTTCATCTCACGGGAGACCGCCCCCATCGCGCTGGCGAAGCAGGCCGCGTACCCGGCGGCGAAGAGCTGCTCGGGGTTGGTGCCCTGTCCGTCGCCGCCGAGCGCCGGGGGCATGGCGAGCGTGAGGTCGATCTGGCCGTCGGAGCTGACGGCGCGGCCCTCACGGCCGTTGGCGGTGGCGACGGCGGTGTACAGCGCGTTCATGGGATGTCCTCTTCCCTCGGTCGAAGAACGTGAGGAACGGGTTTCGTTCGCTCACGAGCAATGGTTGCACACGACTTAGTTGTGCACAACTTAATGACGCGTGCCAGGTACCCTGGACCCATGACGTCATCGCCGACAGCCGTACCCCCCGGCACCGACCGACCGGACAAGGCCGACCTGCCCGACGCCGACCTCCTGCGCCTCGACCACCAGGTCTGCTTCTCGCTGCACGCCGCCTCGCGCGCCTTCGGCGGCGTCTACCGCGACGCCCTCAAGGACCTGGGGCTCACCTATCCCCAGTACCTGGTCATGCTGGTGCTCTGGGAAGACGGCCCGCAGCCCGTCAAGGCGATAGGCGAGCGGCTGCGCCTGGACTCCGGCACGCTCTCGCCGCTCCTCAAGCGCCTGGAGACAGCGGGACTCGTGGGGCGTGAGCGCAGCGCCGCCGATGAGCGCTCCGTCACCGTTCGGCTGACGGACGCCGGAGCCGAGCTGCGCGAGCGGGCGCTGCCCGTGCCGCGCCGGATCCTCGCCGCGACCGGTATGACGGTCGAGGAGATTCTCGCCCTGCAAGGGCTCCTCGGCCGTCTGGCAGGCGCTCTCGACGGGGCTCACTGAGGCACGGTCGAGTCGAGGTCACCGCTTCAGCGAGCGCACGTACTTCCCGAACTTCTCCAGGCCGTCGATGTCGCGCGGCCCGCTGATGCCCTCGTTGTAGTCGAGGACGAAGAAGTTGTTCTTGCGCACCGCGGGCAGTTCCTTGGTGTGCGGGGACTTCTTCAGGAAGTCGATCTTCTTCTTGGCGGGCATGTCGCCGTAGTCGAAGATGATGACGACCTCGGGCTCGGCCTTGGCGACGGCCTCCCAGTTCACCTGGGTCCACCGCTCGTCGAGGCCGTCGAAGATGTTCTTGCCGCCGGCGGACTTGATGATGTCGTCGGGCGGGACCTGGCTGCCCGCAGTGAAGGGCTGGTCGGTGCCGGAGTCGTAGAGGAAGACGGGGACCGGGTCGCCCTTGGGGGCCTTGGACTCGACGGCGGCCACGCGCTTCTTGAGGCCGCCCACGACCTCGTCCGCCTTCTTCTCGACCTGGAAGATCCTGCCCAGGCGTTCGAGGTCCGAGTACAGGGCCTCGAACGGGGTGAGCTTCTGTGGATAGCCGGGGTAGTTGAAGCAGCTCTCCGTGTGCATGAAGCTCTGGATGCCGAGCTTGTCCAGGATCTTCGGGGTGATGCCCCGCTGGTCGCTGAAGCCCGAGTTCCAGCCCGCGACGACGAAGTCGGACTTGGCCTCCACGACGAGCTCCTTGTTGAGCAGGTCGTCGCTGAGCATCTTCACCTTGGCGTACTCCGACGCCCAAGGGGACTCGCTCACCGGCGGGTTGGCCGGGGGCATCACATAGCCGTGGACGTGCTCGGTCAGGCCCAGGCTGAACATCTTGTCCGCGCTGCCGCCTTCGTAGACCACCGCGCGCTGCGGAGTCCTGTACGTGACCGGCTCGCCGCAGCGCTTGACGGTGACCTTCCCGGGCGTGCCCGCGGCCTTGGAGTCCGAGTCGACCTCCGCGCCGCAGCCGCCGAGCAGCAGGGCCGCCGCGAGCGCCGATCCGATGGTGGTACGTGTTCCGGGCATGGCCTGGTGGTGCCTTTCAGAGGGAGGTTCACAGGGGAGCCGAGGGGCTCAGTGCGTAGAGAAGTTGGGGGTCGCCGGTCAGGGGGTGGCTGATCACGCTGGCCTTGACGCCGAAGACCTCGTCGACGAGGCCCGTGGTGAGCACCTCTTCCGGCGTCCCCGCGGCCACCAGCGCGCCCTGGGAAAGCACCCCGATGCGGTCGCACGCCGCCGCCGCGAGGTTGAGGTCGTGCAGGACCACGAGGACGGTGAGGCCCGAACCCCTCAGGAGTGAGAGGAGCTCGATCTGGTGGCGTACGTCGAGGTGGTTGGTCGGCTCGTCGAGGACCAGGATTTCAGGTTCCTGGACCAACGCCCTTGCCAGCAGCACGCGTTGGCGTTCTCCGCCCGACAGGGTGAGTACGCCCCGGTCGGCGAGGCGGGTGAGGTCGAGACGGGCCGTCGTCCGTGCGCACAGGTCCTGTTCGCGCGCGCTGAGCGCCTGGTTCCCGCGCAGATGGGGCGCGCGGCCCAGGGCGATGACCTCCGCCACGGTGAAGTCGAGGTCCACCGCGCCGTCCTGGGCCACCGCGGCGACGATCCGCGCACTGCGGCGCGGCGTCAGCCGCGAGAGGTCATCGTCGCCCACCCGGACCACGCCGGAGCTCGGACGCAGGGCGCGGTAGACGCACTTGAGGGCGGTGGACTTGCCGCTGCCGTTCGGGCCGACCAAGCCCACGATCTGGCCGCTGCCCGCCGTGAGGGACAGGTCCCGGACGAGCAGCTTGCCGTCGATCCGCACGGACAGGCCGTCGAGTGCGAGCTCCATCTCAACGACCCCCGAACATATAGCCCTTGTGCCGCATCAGCGCGATGAACACCGGTACCCCGACCAGCGCCGTGATGACCCCGAGCGGCAGCTCGCGCGGCGCCACGAGCGTCCGCGACAGGAGATCGACCCAGACCATGAACACCGCCCCGGCCGGCGGCGCGACGGCGAGCACCCGCGCATGCGTGGCGCCGACCACCATGCGTACGAGATGGGGCATGACCAGGCCGACGAAGCTGATCGCGCCACTCACGGCGACCATCGTCCCGGTGACAAGGGAGGCGAGCAGGAGCAGGCCCTTGCGGTGCCGGTCGGGGCTTATGCCCAGGCTCGTCGCGGTCTCGTCGCCGAGCGCCAGGACATCGAGCGCCCTGCTGTACCGGTGGAGCACGGCGAGACCGAGCAGTACACAGGCGGCAACGACGGGCAGGGCGCCCCAGCTCGCGGCGCCGAAGCCGCCCATCGTCCAGTACAGGATCATGCTGGTCGCCTCGGTGTCCGGCGCGAAGTAGATGATCACGCTCAGCACGGCCTGGAAGCCGAGCGCCATCGCGACGCCCGTCAGGACGAGCCGCAGCGGCGAGAGCCCGCCACCGCGGCCCGCCGAGGCGACGTACACGAGAAGGGAGGCGACGAGCGCGCCGATGAACGCCCCCGCCGACACCGCGTAGACGCCGAGGGCCGCGAGTCCGCCCGTGACCGTGACGCCGACCGCGCCGACCGACGCCCCGGACGAGACGCCCAGGACGAAGGGGTCGGCGAGCGCGTTGCGCACGAGCGCCTGGATGGCGACGCCGACCGCGCTCAGGCCCGCGCCCACAAGTGCGGCGAGGAGCACCCGCGGTGTGCGGATCTGCCAGATGATCTGATACGTCGTCACCTCGTCGGCGTCGATGCTCCCGCCGCTCAGTGCCGCCCACAGCAACCGTGCGGTGTCGCCCGGCGTGACCACCGCGGAGCCCAGACCGATGGCCACGACGACGGAGACGAGGAGGATGAGGAGGAGCGCGGCACAGGTCGCCGCCAGACCCGCGCGGGAGGCGGCGACTGGGCTCCGTACGCCTTTGGCCGGTGGCTCCGGGGGAGGCGCGTCGGACGCCGCGGCGGCGGTTGCCGTAAGGGGCAGAGGCATGGGCGGTCGGGCCTTTCAAGTCTCTACGGGTCAAGTCGCCTCGACAGCAGGTGTTTTCGTACTCCGGACAGTCGCTATGCGGCGGGCTCCGCATCCTCCGGCCGATCCCCATCGGCCGGATCCCCGTCCACCGGCCCCGCCCGCGACACGAGAACCCCGGCCACGAGCGCCACGACCACCAGCGCCCCGAAGGCCACGGCGATCCCCGGATACCCGGCGAGCCCGAGCCCGAGCCCGCCGAGACCCGCGCCCACGAAGACTCCGAGGCTCATCCCCGCGGCGTTCACGCTCAGGGCCGCGCCGCGCCGGGTCCCGCAGCGACGGACGAGCAGGCTGATCACGCACGCGGCCACGACGGCGTGGCTTGCCGCGTGCAGGGACGTCAGCGCGAGCGCGAGCGGCAGCCAGTGCGTGAAGTAGAAGCCCACGACCGAGACGAGCGCGGCGAGCAGACCGATGGTCAGCAGCCGCTCGGTGCCGATCCGCGGCTCGGCGGCGTTCGTGATCCGTCCCGTGAGGAGGTTGCTCACGAAGAACGACGCGCCGCTGAGCGTCCACACGAACGCGAAGAGTCCGGGGTTCAGCGCGAACCGGTCGTCGTAGTAGGCCGCCAGATAGGAGAGGTAGCCCATGAACACGGCGGTGCGCAGCAGGGCGATGAGCAGCAGCGCAGCGACACCGGGGATCGCCCCGAGCGCCTTGAACGAGGCTATGTAGCCGAGGCGTTGGGCGTCCGCCTTCTCCTGGACCGGCTTGTCCTTGCCGCGCGCGAAGAAGACGGCGGCGAGGAGCAGCGACACCCCGGTCACGGCGAACAGGTCGCCCTGCCAGCCCCAGAACAGCGCGGGCAGCGCGATGACCGGCGCCGCGAGCATCGCCGTCATCGACTGGGTCGCCGTGACGAGCGTGGCCGCGCGCCCGGCGGCCTTTCCGGAGCCGAAGCGGTCGGCGGCGGCCGCGGTGAGCGCCGGGTTGAGCACCGACGTACTGGCGCCGACGAGCAGGCAGAACACGGCGAGCAGGATGAAGTCCCCGCTCGCGCCGAGTGCGGCGGACGCGCCGAGCGCCGCGAGACCGCCCGCCGCGGCCCACTCCTTGCGCACGCGGTCGATCAGCGGGGCGAGCGCGGTGCCCACCAGCAGGGCGGCGAGACCGCCGAGTCCGCGCAGGCCGCCCAGCGTGGCGACGCTGCTCTCGGCGTCCTCGGCCATGGGCACCAGGTACGTGCTGAAGATGGTGAACGGCAGTAGGCCCACCGCGGACGCGACCAGGACGGGCCACAGTGTGCGGGCCATCCGCAGGTCGCCGGGCAACTCCTCGCCGGCGGCGGAGGGCCGGGAGGGTCCGGGATCCACCGTGGCGCCCTTGGAGTGGACGCTCACGCCGCCTCCCGGTAGCGGTAGAGGGGCGTCTCGTCGGCGCTGAACTGCGAGAACGCGAAGGGCTCGGCGGAGAGGCCGGTGACCCCGGCGGACAGGAACGCGCGGGCCACGGCGCTGCCGCTCTGCGCGTACACCACCAGCGGCACCTCGTGCTCGCGGCAGTGCGCGAGGATCAGGTCGAAGGTGCCGTTGCTCAGCGTCATACCGGTGGCGACCACGGCGTCGGCTTCCTCAAGGACCTCGGTCATGTCGTCGGTGATCCGGTCGCCCCACTGGGTCGTACGGAGATTCAGGTCGCACGGCAGACAGACGCCGCCCCGCTCACGTACCGCCGCGACGAGGGGATTGACCACGCCGATCAGCGCCACTTTCGCGCCCGGCCCGATGTCGAGCAGCCCGGCGATGGCGGCGTCGCGGGCCTTCGCCCGTTCTTCCGGGGTGCCGGTGGGCAGCGTGACGCGCTCGGCTTCGGCGGCGTCCCGGTGCGGGCTCACCTGTGCGAGATAGGCGTCGAGTGCGGCGATGCGGACGGGCGTGGACTCGGCTCGCAGCAGCTTGTCGAGGGTGTGGCCCGATGCGTTCTCGCAGAATTCCGGGGCGAGTTCACCGGCCTCGAAGGAACAGGCGCCGAAGGCTGTGCCGACCCTGAGCAGCAAGTAGTGGTTGTGGTAGGTGACTTGGCTGTCGGCGAGCCGGGTGGTGTTGTACAGCCAGAACGCGCTGGTGACGGAGAGGTCCTTGGGTGCGGGGCCGTAGTCGCCCGCCAGGACGGCGTCGATGAGCTCCGCGATGTTGAGGGGCGTGCGCGGCTCGGGGTGTGACATGTGGAGTTCTCTCAGAGTGGTGGAGGAGGCGGTGATGCTGGAGGAGGTGGTGGAGCGGTCAGGGAAGGGCGGGCCAGGAAGCGGTCGACCAGGGATGCCTCAGCTCGTCGAGCGAGGTGATCTCATGCGGCTTCAAGGTGTCGATGTCCGGGGCGTCGGCGTGTTTCGCGTAGGCGCTCTCGACATAGCGGTGACCGGTGTCCGCCGCGATGAACACGTACGTACGGGAATGGTCGCGACGCTGTTCCCAGAGAGTGGTGAGGTAGGCGGCCCCGGTGGAGAGACCGGCGAAGATGCCGCTCGTCCTGAGGAGCGAGACCGCGCCGGACACCGCACAGTCGAAATTCACCCAGTGCACGCGGTCGTACGCCTCGTGCCGGACATTCCTGAATTCGATGGCGCTGCCGATCCCGGCGATGATCATGTCCGGGTCGGCCACGTGCTGCGAGCCGAAGGTGACGCTGCCGAAGGGCTGCACGCCGACGAGTGACACATCCCGGCCCGCGGCACGCAGATAGCGGGCGATGGCGCCGGTCGACGCCCCCGATCCGACCCCGCCCACCAGGGCGAGCGGCCTCTCGGGGAGCTCGGCGTCGATCGTCTCGGCCACGTCGCGGTAGCCGAGGTAATGAATGCTGTCGTGGTACTGACGCATCCAGTGGTACGACGGATTCGCCTCGAGTATCTCGGCGATGCGCCGCACCCGCAGCTCCTGGTCGAGCCGGAGATTCTTCGACGGCCGCACCTGTTCCAGCGTGGCGCCGAGTATGTCGAGCTGGACGCGCAGGGTGTGGTCCACGGTCGTGGAACCCACGATGTGACACCTCATCCCATAGCGGTGACAGGCGAGCGCCAGGGCCTGTGCGTAGATACCGCTGGAACTGTCGATGAGCGTGTCACCGGGTTTCACGGCACCCGAGTCAAGAAGGTGACGGACCGCCCCCAGTGCCGAATAGATCTTCATCGTCTCGAACCGGAGACAGACCAGGTCCGGCTCCAGGGCGATGAGATCGGGTTTCTTCACCGCTTCGGCTATGTGGTCGTGCATGTCTGCTTCTGCCCCCTGCGTCGTCACCTGGATCGGTCGCCGAGCCGAGAGCATCACACTAGATGAAAATGATTGTCAAGACGGTTAGCGCTGTGGCAGCCTGTGGACCCGCAGGCGTCGGGACGTTGAGAGGAGACCTGTGAAGCTGTCCCGGGAGGTCGGGCCGCCCCGCCCGTTGGGTGGTGCGAGATCGGCCGGAACCGGAGTGGGCGCGGGAGTCCGAACCGGAGTGGGTACCGCCTTCGGGACCTTCGGTGAGCTGCTTCAGGGCGTGCTGCCGGAGGAGGACGGGGACTTCCTGGTCACGTTGCCCGTCGCGCGGTGGACGATGGCCACGTTCCGTCAGGAGCTCGGCTGCGACTCCGGGGATGTGGTGGTCCGGCCCGCCGGGAAGACCAAGGCGCTGCGACTGGCCCGTACGATCAGCGAGTTGGCGGAGCTGCGGACCGGCGAGCCGGCCGGGGGAACCCTCCATGTCAACAGCGTCATCCCCGAGGGCAAGGGCCTTGCGAGCTCGTCCGCCGACCTCGTCGCGACCGCGCGTGCGGTCGGGCAGGCGCTGGGGGTCGGCATGCCGCCGTCCCGGATCGAGCGGCTGCTCGCGGACATCGAGCCCACGGACGGGGTGCTCTATCCGGCGATCGTCGCCTTCCACCACCGCGCCGTGCGCCTTCGCGGTGTCCTCGGCTCACTCCCGGTCATGGCCGTGGTGGGGATCGACGAGGGCGGTTCGGTCGACACCGTCGACTTCAACCGCATCCCCAAGCCGTTCACCCTGGCCGACCGCCACGCGTACGCGCGCCTGCTCGACCGCCTCACCCGCGCCGTACGCCGGCGCGACCTCGCGGAGGTCGGCCGGGTCGCGACCCGCAGTGCGCGGATGAATCAACTCCTGCGCCACAAGTGGTCGTTGGAGCCGATGCGGGAGATCTGCCGAGAGGTGGGAGGCCTGGGCGTCGCCGTCGCGCACAGCGGCACGACCCTTGGCATCCTGCTGGACACCGGCGACCCCTCGTACACGCGGCGCGTCAGTGCGGCGGCACGGGCGTGCGAAGAGCTTGCGGGCGGGGTCACGGTGTACCGGACGCTGAGTTTCCCCTGAGGAGCCAGAGTCGCGCGAGCAGTCCGGCTCAGAAGATCCGGCTCAGACAGATCCGGCTCAGAAGAACACCCCGCACCGCAGCAGCACATTCGCGTACGGCGTGGCCTCGCCCGTGCGTACCACCAGGCGGGCCGTCGCCGTGCGGCGCTTGAGCTCCTCGTGCGGGATCAGGGTGAGGGGGGCGACGCGGGACGCCAGGAGTCCGGCCGTCGCCGGGTTCGCCTCCCGGACCTCCGTCGCCGCCGTCCCGCCCTCCGTCACCAGCTCCGCGAGCAGCCCGTCAAGGACCTCGGCGAAGGACGGGACCCCGGCTCTGAAGGCCAGGTCGACGACCCGGGGGCCCTGCGGGACGGGCATGCCCGCGTCGCAGATCAGGACCGTGTCCCCGTGACCCAACTCGGCCAGGGCGCCGGAGAGATGGCGGTTGAGGATGCCGGTCTTCTTCATGCGGAGGCCGCCTCTCCCGGCGCCGGCACCTCACTGGACGTCGGGTACGACTCCTGCGCCCCCTGCCGGGTGACCGACGCCGCCCCGACGCGCGCCGCGTACGCCGCGGCCGTCGGGAGGCCGTCGCCCAGGCCGAGGCGCCAGGCCAGGGCCGCCGTGAACGCGTCGCCCGCGCCGGTGGTGTCCACCGCGTCGACCTTCGGGCTGGGGACGGTGACGGGGGAGCCGCTGCCGTCCGCCGTCAGCGCTCCGTCCGCGCCCAGGGTGATGACCACCGAGCGGGGGCCGAGGGCGAGCAGCGCCCGCGCCCAGTCCGCGGGGGAGTCCGATGCGGCAGAGGAGCCCGCGTCATCGCCGAGGATGTAGCGCGCCTCGTGTTCGTTCACCACCAACGGGTCGCATGCCGCGAGGACTTCGGACGGCAGCGGTGCCGGAGGTGAGGGGTTCAGTACGAAACGGGCGGCGGACGGCAGCGTACGTACGAGTTCGATGACCGTTTCGACGGGGATCTCCAGCTGGGTCGAGATCACCCGGGACGCGGCGAGCAGGCTGCCCGCCGCGCGGATGTCCTCGGGGGCCAGCCGGGCGTTCGCGCCCGGCGAGACCACGATGCTGTTGTCGCCCGACGGGTCGACGGTGATCAGCGCGACGCCCGTGGGCGCCCCACCGACCAGGACGCCGACGGTGTCCGCGCCCGCCGCGCGCTGCGAGTCGAGCAGGAGCCGCCCGTGGGCGTCGTCGCCGACCCGCGCGAGCAGGGCGGTACGGGCGCCCAGACGGGCCGCCGCGACCGACTGGTTGGCGCCCTTGCCACCGGGATGCGTGGCGAGGTCGGAGCCGAGGACCGTCTCGCCGGGGGCGGGGCGGCGCTCGACGCCGATCACCAGGTCGGCGTTGGCCGACCCGACGACCAGGAGGTCGTACGTGGCGTCGTCGTGGTCGTGGTCCTGCATCTGTGGATCCAGCTCCTGTGTTCGTTCATCCGGCGGGTGGTCGTGCGATGGAGTCCGGGGTGCGATGGAGTCCGGGGGCGCGGTGGAGTTCAGGAGAAGTCGGCCACGTTCTTCTTCGTGACCACCTTCACCGGCACCTTCACCATCGTCTCGACGTCCTTGCCCCGCGCCGCGTTCACCGCGTTCCGCACGGCGATCTTGCCCAGTTCCTTCGGCTGCTGCGCCACGGACGAGTACAGCGTGCCCGCCTCGACCGCCTTGAGCCCGTCGGGCGTTCCGTCGAAGCCCACCACCGAGACCGACGTGCCGGCCTTGCCGCCGAGTGCCTTGGCCGCGCCGAGGGCCATCTCGTCGTTCTCGGCGAAGACGCCGTCGATGCCGGGGTTGGACTGCATGAGGTTCGTCATGACGTCCAGGCCCTTGGTGCGGTCGAAGTCCGCGGGCTGGGAGGCGACGACCTTGATGCCGGGGTACTCCTTGATGCCCTCGGCGAAGCCCTTGCCGCGCTCGCGGCTCGCCGACGTGCCAGCGACGCCCTGCAAGGTGACGATCTTGCCCTTGCCGCCCAGCTTCTCCGCGAGGGTCTTCGCGGCCAGCCTGCCGCCCGCGACGTTGTCGGAGGCGACGAGGGCCGCCGCCTTCGCCTTGTTCACACCGCGGTCGGCGGCGATCACCGGGATGTCCGACTTGTTGGCGCCGCGCACCGCCGGGCCCACCGCGTCCGAGTCGACCGGGTTGACGATGATCGACTTCATGCCTTCGCCGGTGAAGTTCTGCAGCTGGTTGGTCTGCTGTGAGGCGTCGTTCTGCGCGTCGGTGACCGTGAGGTCGATGCCGGCCTTCTTGGCCTCCGCCTGTGCGCCCTCCTTCATCTGTACGAAGAAGGGGTTGTTGAGCGTGGAGAGCGACATGCCGACCTTCGTCGTCGTGCCGGAGGAGGAGTCCTTGTTGAAGAAGGAGACGCCGCCGACGACGGCCGCCACCAGCACGGCCGCGATTGCGAGCTTCAGGACCCGCGGTCCCTTCTTCCCGCCACCGGCCGCGGCGCCCGTCGAGGCCCCGGGAGTCGCCCCGGCCTTGCGGCGCAACGTGTCCAGCAGCACGGCGAGCGCGATGACGACGCCGATCACGACCTGCTGCCAGAAGGCGGACACGGAAAGGAGGTTGAGGCCGTTGCGCAGGACCGCCAGGATCAGCGCGCCGATCAGGGTGCCGGACGCCTTGCCGACACCGCCCGCCAGGCTCGCGCCGCCGATGACGACAGCGGCGATCGCGTCAAGCTCGTAACCCTGTGCGGCCTGCGGCTGCGCGGAGACCAGCCGGGAGGCGAGGACGATGCCCGCGACGGCGGCGAAGAGCCCCGCGAGGCCGTAGATGACGAGCTTCTGCCGCTTGACGCGCAGGCCGGAGAGGCGGGCGGCTTCTTCGTTGCCGCCGATCGCGTACATGGAGCGCCCGATGTACGTACGGGCCAGGATGAGGGCCGTGATCAGACCCATCGCGATCATCACGATGACCGGGACCGGCAGCCAGCCGCCGATCGTGTCGCCGAGGTTGGAGACCGAGTCGGGGAACGGGATCGGGCTGCCCTGCGAGATGACCAGGGAGAGGCCGCGGGCCACCGACAGCATCGCGAGCGTCGCGATGAACGGCGGGAGTTTGCCGTACGAGACGAGCAGTCCGTTGACGAGACCGCACGCTATGCCGGTGCCGACGGCGAAGACGACCGCGAGCCAGACCGGCAGGCCCTGCGAAGTCGCCGTCCAGGCGAGGACGGTGGCCGAGAGCGCGGCCACCGAGCCGACCGACAGGTCGATGCCCGCCGAGACGATGACGAAGGTGACACCGAACGCGAGGATCGCCGTGACGGCGGCCTGCACGCCCACATTGAGCAGGTTCTGGGTGGTGAGGAAGTCGCCGGAAAGCAGCGACATCGCCACCAGGAGGACGACCAGGGCGCTCAGGGCGCCGTTGTCGAGCAGCACGCGGCGAAGACCCGTGGCGCCGCCCGCGTTGCTCTTCAGCGTTTCAGTGGCCACGGGAGGCCTCCCCTTCGGTTGTTCCGTTCTGACCTGCTGCTGAGGGTGTGTCCGCCGCCGCTGTGCTGACGGCGAGTGCCATCACCGCGTCCTGCGTCGCGTCGTCGGCCGTGAGTTCGCCCGCGATGCGGCCCTGCGCCATGACGAGCACGCGGTCGCTCATGCCCAGGACCTCGGGCAGATCGCTGGAGATCATCAGGACCGCGTGGCCGGAGGCCGTCAGTTCGTTGATGAGCTGGTAGATCTCGACCTTCGCGCCCACGTCGATGCCGCGCGTCGGCTCGTCGAGGATCAGAACCTTGGTGTCGGCGAGCAGCCACTTGCCGATGACGACCTTCTGCTGATTGCCGCCGGAGAGCGTGCGCACGTGCTGGCCGAGCCCGGCCATCCGCACGCCGAGCTGCTCGGCGATCCTGGCGGCCGCGACACGCTGCCCCTTGAGGTCCACGAGCCCGGAGCGCGTCGCCGAACGCAGCGTCACCAGACCGAGGTTCTCCTGCACGGAGGCGTCGAGCAGGAGCCCCTGGCCCTTGCGGTCCTCCGGTACGAGGCCGATTCCCGCGCCCATCGCGGCGATCACGTCATGCCGGGGCAGCCGCTCACCCCGTACGTCCACGGAGCCCGCGTCGTACGGATCGGCGCCGAAGACGGCGCGCGCCACCTCGGTCCTGCCCGCCCCGACGAGTCCCGCGAGGCCGACGACCTCACCGGCCCGCACCTCGAAGCTGACGTCGTGGAAGACGCCGTCGCGGGTGAGGCCGTCGACGGTGAGCAACGCGGCCCCGGTGTCCGGGCGTTCGCGCGGATACTGCTGCTCGATGCTCCGGCCCACCATCAGCCGTACGAGCTCGTCCTCGGCGGTCGACGCGGGCACCTGGTCGACGCTGCGGCCGTCGCGCAGGACGGTGACGCGGTCGCCGAGCGCGGCGATCTCCTCCAGGTGGTGGGTGATGAAGACGACGCCGACGCCGTCCGCGCGCAACTGCCGCACGATCGCGAAGAGCTTGTCGACCTCCTCGCTCGTCAGGACGGCTGTCGGCTCGTCCATGATCAGCACGCGGGCCTCAAGGCTCAGCGCCTTGGCGATCTCCACCATCTGGAGCCGTGCGATGCCCAGTTCGCGCACCTTGGCGTGCGGTGACACCTGTACGCCGACCCGCTTCAGGAGCTTCTCGGCGGCCGACTCCATCGCCTTCCGGTCGATCATCCCGAAGCGGCGCGGCTGGCGGCCCAGGAAGATGTTCTCGGCGACGGTGAGGTCGGGTACGAGGTTGAACTCCTGGTAGATCGTGGCGATGCCGAGCCGTTCGGCGTCCTGCGCGCCGTGGATGCGGGCTTCCTTCCCGTCCACGAGGATGCGGCCGCTGTCGGGGCGGTAGGCGCCGGAGAGCATCTTGATGAGCGTGCTCTTGCCCGCGCCGTTCTCACCGAGCAGGACGTGCACCTCGCCGCGGCGCAGGTCGAAGTCGACGGAGTCGAGTGCGACGACGCCGGGGAAGGTCTTGCGTATGCCCTCGATCCGCAGCAGTTCGACCGGCCGCGGCGGTTCGGCCGCGTCGTGGCCGGGTTCCGGGCCGCGGTCGGCGGTGCGCGGCAACTCGTCCGGGTCGCTCACGTGGTGCTCCTCTGGTCGTTGGGGGACTCGCCGCAGGAGCGGCGTACGACGAGACGTGCGGGCAGGGTGACGGACCGGGGGCTTCTGCCCTCGATCCGGTCGACCAGGGCCCGCACGGCGGCTCGCCCCAGATCGCCGGTGGGCTGGGCGATGGCGGTGATCGGCGGATCGGTGTGCACGAACCACGGGATGTCGTCGAAGGCGGCGAGCGCGATGTCGTGCGGGACGCGCAGGCCGTGCGCCCGGATCGCGTCGAGCGCGCCGAGCGCCATGAGGTTGTCGGCGGCGAAGACGGCGTGGGGCGGCTGGGGCAGCGCGAGGAACCGCTCGGTGGCCCGACGCCCGCTGTCCGCCTGGAAGTCGCCCTGTCCGATGTACTCGTCGGGCAGCGGGAGCCCGTACGCGCCGAGCGCCTCACGGAAGGCGTCGACGCGCTCGCTGCCGGTCGTGGTGGCGGCGGGCCCCGCGATGATCGCGAGCCTGCGGTGGCCGATGGCGTGCAGGTGGGCGACCAGGTCACGGACGGCTTCGCGGCCGTCGGCGCGGACGACGGGGACATCGACGCCCGGGATCCAGCGGTCCACGAACACCATCGGCGTGCTGGAGCGCGCGGTGTCGAGCATCAGCGGGGAGCCGCCGTCGGTGGGGGAGACCAGGAGCCCGTCGATCCTGCGGTCCAGGAGCGTTCGCACATGGTGGTCCTGGAGCTCGGGCCGCTCGTCGGCGTTGCCGATGATCACGCTGTAGCCGAGTTCGCGGGCCGCCTCCTCGACGGACCGGGCCAGGGCCGTGAAGTACGGGTTCAGTACGTCGCTGATGACCAGGCCGAGCGTGCGGGTCTGGGCGGTGCGCAGTGAGCGGGCGACGGCGTTCGGCCGGTAGCCGAGGCTCTCTGTCGCGGCGATGACGCGGGCCCGGGCCGCAGGGCTGACCGAGGGGTGACTGTTCAGGACGCGCGAGACCGTGGCGACGGACACGCCTGCCTCGGCCGCGACGTCCTTGATGCTCGCCATCGCCGGTCCACCTCCTTGTGGAATCGATTACACGGAGGATTGGAATCGATTACACGGGTGGGTGGCAAGACCCTGGAGGGGCAGCGAGACCAGATTGTGATGAGAGGTGCTCAGGTGAGCGGAGAGGGCGGAGTGGTCGAGGACTCTCCCCGGGCCGCTACCGGATCACTTGAAAGGCGCTGTCGGTCACGGGCTGTCGGGATCCGAGACCAGCTCGCGGTGGGCCATGGGGGGAAGACATCGTCGTGGTACTCGCCCTGGCGATCGGGCCGCGTACGAGATGGATCTTGAACGGTGTCCGGCGGCGCGTCAGGGGGGGCGGGGCGAGTTACGACTCCGCCGCCGTGTCCATGGCCCTGCGCTCCAGCTCGGCGAGGCGCGCGTCGGCCGCCGCGCGGCCGTGGTCGGTGTCCTGGAGCGACAGATGCAGGCGCTGGGCGCGCACTGCCTGGGTGTAGTCGCCGATCAGCGTCAACTCATCGCGCAGTACCGCCAGTTGGGCCGGGTCCGGGCCCGTGTCGTCCAGCTCGCGGATCAGGTAGGCGCGAGCCGCCTCCACCATTCCCTGATCCCGCGCCAGTTCGAGCCAGGTGGATTCCGGTTCGTCGTCGGGGTCGTCCCCGTAGTTGGAGTCGTCGAACGAGCGCGCCCACGCCTGGACTTGACCGGCCTCCTCCGGGAGCCCGGCGAGACCGCACCAGGTGTCGTACGTCGTCTCGTGCACCTCGCGCAGCAGCGGCAGGTCCTCGGCCAGGCAGTGCAGCCCCACCAGGACGACGGCGAGCCGCAGTTCGTCGGACATGGAGGCGTCCGCCTCGTGCTTGAGGAGGTGGCGCAGGAGGGGGCGATCCGTGTTCCGCCGGTCGTACTGCGCGGCGCGCAGCGCCGCCACTCTGCGCGCCCGGTCCACGGCCACGCCGTCCCAGGCCGTGCGATCGCCCGTCCGCAGCAGGGCCAGGTCGGTGCGGCCCCTGGCGAGCACCTGTTCCCACAGGGGCGGGCGCGGATGCGGATCGAGACGCTTGTACGCCAGGTGTTCGACGGCGTTGAGGAGGAGGTGGTCCGGCTCGGTGCGCAGGAGCGCGGTGTGCAGGCGCGCGACGAGCTGTACGGGGGAGCGCTCCGGGAGCCCGAGCGCGGCGAGCAGTTCGGTGCGGTGCGCGTCGAGGTCGGGTACGCAGTCCTCGCGGAAGTCGCCCTCCGTGTCGGCGATCTCGGCGAGTATCCGTGCCTCGCCGTCGGTCGGCGACAGGCGTACGTAGTCCTGCCAGCCGGGCAGGCCGACGAGCATCTCCAGGGTCTCGTCGACGCTGTCCCCGATGATCCCGGCGGCACCCTCGGAGTCGGCGTACAGAACGGACCCGTCCCCGCACACGAAGTACGTGCCGCCGGAATCGTCCCCCGCGATCGGTTCGAGCGGGCCGCCGGACGCGAGGCGGACCTCTTCGACGTGGTCCGCGCGGGACAGGTCGAATGCGAAAGGGAACGCGGCCAGCTCAGCCAGGCGCGGGTCCTGTCGCAGCAAACGGAGTGCACGTTCGGTCATGCTCCGAAAGTAACAGCGGTCACTGACGGCCGACCCACAACAGGACTAGTCAATTCCATATGCGGTTTCCGATACTTTTCTAGCGGAATGGGGGATTCGTGGAACTTGGGTGACGCGCCGTGAGTCTCTCTTGATGTGAGGGGCGACCACCGACCGGGCCGCTCAACCAGCCGCACGACAGCGGCCGTTGCATTTGCATTGATCAACAGCGTGGAGCGACACGGGGGAGTTCATCTTGACCGACTTGAGCGACATCACTGAGCACATCACGGACCGTCTGCCGGGCACGCGGGCCGACGCGGACGGGACATCGGCACCGGCATCGGCACCGGCACCGGCATCGGCACCGGCCTCGGCTCCGAGGGAGCTGACGCCGTACGTCACACCGCTCCCGGTGCCGCCGGTCCTGCGGCCGGACTCCGTCGACGTGCGGGACGAGACCGACGTACCGGCCGAGACCGAGATCGCGCTGCGCCCGGCCTGGATCCGGCTGCACCCGCAGCTGCCGCCGACCCAGATGTGGGGGTACGACGGGTGTGTACCGGGCCCGACCATCGAGGTGCGGCGCGGGCGGCGCATCCGGATCGCCTGGACCAACCGCATCCCGAAGGGCAGCGAGTATCCCGTCACCTCCGTGGAGGTGCCGCAGGCCGATCCGCGGCCCAGCACTCTGCCGGGCCGCGCGGGCGTCGAGCCGAACAAGGACGTGGCCGCGCTGCCGGCCTGGTCGGTGACGCACCTGCACGGCGCGCAGACCGGCGGAGGCAACGACGGATGGGCGGACAACGCCGTGGGATTCGGCGACGCCCAGCTCTCCGAGTACCCGAACGACCACCAGGCGGTGCAGTGGTGGTACCACGACCACGCCATGAACATCACCCGCTGGAACGTCCAGGCGGGTCTCTACGGCACCTATCTGGTGAGGGACGACGAAGAGGACGCACTCCACCTCCCCTCCGGGGAGCGCGAGATCCCGCTGCTGCTCGCCGACCGGAACCTGGACACGGACGAGGACGGACGTCTGAACGGCCGCCTGCTGCACAAGACCGTGATCGTCCAGGCCGAGAACCCGGAGACGGGCAAACCGGTCTCGGTGCCCTTCACGGGCCCGTACAGCACGGTCAACGGCCGCATCTGGCCGTACGCGGACGTGGACGCCGCCTGGCACCGCTTCCGCCTGGTGAACGCGTCGAACGCCCGTGTCTACGACCTTGTCCTCGTCGACGAGGACAACAATCCGGTGCCCGGCGTCCTGCACCAGATCGGCAGTGACGGCGGCCTGCTGCCGCGTCCCGTCCCGGTCGACTTCGACGAGGCGCTGCCCACGCTCACCGTCGGTCCGGCCGAGCGGATGGACCTGCTGATCGACTTCCGCGCGCTCGCGGGCACGCGGGTGCGGCTCGTGAACAAGGGCAGGGCGCAGCCCCCAGGGGTGCCGGACCCGGCGAACGACGTGCGCCATCCGCAGGTCATGGAGTTCCGCGTGCGGGATGCCGACTGCGAGGACCCGTTCTCGCTCCCGGAGATCCTCTCGGGCTCGTTCCGCCCGCTGAGCCATGACATCGAGCACGGCCACCGCCTGGTCGTCCTGACGCCGCCCGCCACGAAGGGCGGCGGGGGGCACCCGGAGATCTGGGAGATGACCGAGGTCCAGGACGCGGGCGGTATCCAGCTGCCGGCCGAGGGAGTCATCCAGGTCCAGGGCGCGGACGGGAAGAACAAGACCTACCGCAGGACCGCCCGCACCTTCAACGACGGCCTGGGCTTCACCATCGCCGAGGGCAGTTACGAGCAGTGGAGCTTCCTGAACCTCGCGGTGAACCCGCCGGTGACCCACCCCATGCACATCCACCTGGCCGACTTCCAGCTCCTGGGCCGCGACGCGTACGACGTCTCAGGCTTCGACGCCACCGTGGGCGGCACCCTGGCCCCGATCGCGTTCGACCCGAAGAGGGAGATCCCCCTGGCTCCGAACGAGCGGGGCTGGAAGGACGTCTTCCTGGTCCCCGGCGGTCAACTGCTGCGGGTGATGGGCAGGTTCGACGGCGCGTACGGCCGCTTCATGTACCACTGCCATCTCCTGGAACACGAGGACATGGGCATGATGCGCCCCTTCGTGGTCATGCCGAAGGAGGCCCTGAAGTTCGACCACGGGGCGGGGCACGGGGGCCATGACGGGCACGGGAGCGGGCACGAGGGAGGTCACACGGGCTGACAGAGCCCGCGAACGGCCGCCCGGGTCCTCGGCGTCACGCGGTCACGGTCTCCGTGGCCGCGTCGGCCGCACACCTGGACGTCACTCGTTCGTGAATCGTCGCGCCGGGTCACGCCGGGTAGGGCTGTGGCCGGAGGCGAGCCATGGAACAGACTGCGTTGCGGCCCAAGCCGATGCCCGGACAGGAGCACGGCAGGGGAGGGAAGTTCGGCACAGAGGGCAAGTTCGGAATCCGCCACAAGTTCGGCATCGGGCGCAAGCCCGGTGCGGGGCGGACGCCCGGCACGGGCCGCAGGCCCGGTCCCGGCCACCGCCCGCATGCCGTGCGGCGGCGCGGACGGCGTGTGGCCACCCTGCTCTTCGGAGTGCTCTTCTCGATCGTCCTCGTGCTGTCGGGGGTGGGGCTCGGCACGGTGAGCGCCACCGTGATCGGCATGAGCAAGCTCGCCGACATGCAGAAGGAGGCGCAGGCGCAGGCTCAGGCGGGTGCGGGTGCGGGTGCGGGTGCGGGTGCGGGTGCGGGTGCGGGCGCTCAGGCGCAGGCGGGCGCGGCGGCCAAGCCCTCCGCCCCGCCGAAGCCTCCACCGAACCCGCCCCAGAAGGCCGGTGGGAGGGCCGGCGCGCGCCCCGCCCTCGGCGTGGAGGCGGTCGACGCCCCCAGGACTTCCGGCGCCCTGCTCGTCGGCGTGCACAGCCCCGGCGCCGGGCACAGCGCCGGTCTCGTGCGCGGCGACGTACTGCTCGCCCTCGGCAAGACCCGTATCGACTCGGCGAAGGCCCTGGCGGCCGCGGTCGCCGCCGCGGACCCGGGAAGGAATCTCACCGTGACCGTCCGGCACGTGAGCGGGCAGCGGCAGTCCCTGCGGGTGACGCCGGGCTTCGTGACGTGAGGTGGCCAGGCCCGACGCGATGCGGCGGGGGCCGCCGTAACCCGGTCGCGTGCGCGCGGTGATGCGGGCAGGATCGGCTTCATCGGCAGCACGCCGTACGCGCAGCAGCGAGCAGCCCTGGAGGCCCCCATGACCGGCACCCCCGCGGGCACCCCCGCGCCCTTCACCGCCGACGACTACAAGGCCCGCATGGACCGCGCCGCGGCATCCGCCGCGGACGCTGGGCTCGCCGGACTGCTCGTCGCGCCGGGCCCCGATCTGGTCTGGCTCACCGGCTACCAGCCGGTCGCCACCGAGCGCCTCACCGTCCTCGTGCTCGCCGCGGGCCAGGAACCGGTGCTCGTGGTGCCCACTCTGGAGGCCCCGGACGCGGAACGCGCGGCGGGCGCGAGCGCGCTCTCCCTGCGCGACTGGACCGACGGCAAGGACCCCTACGCCACGACCGCGCCGCTCCTTGACGTCGACGGCCGCTTCGGGATCAGCGACAACTCCTGGGCCATGCACCTTCTCGGCTTCCAGAACGAGCTGCCGAACACCTCCTACGTGTCCCTCACCGAAGCGCTCCCCATGCTGCGCGCCGTCAAGGACGCCGCGGAACTCGAGCGCCTCACGGCGGCCGGTGCCGCCGCGGACTCGACGTACGAGGAGATCAAGAAGGTCCCCTTCGCGGGCCGCAGGGAGACCGACGTCGCCGCCGATCTCGCCGAGCTGCTCCGGCGGTTCGGACACTCCCAGGTCGACTTCACCATCGTCGGCTCCGGCCCGAACGGAGCCAACCCGCACCATGAGGTGGGCGACCGCGTCATCGGAGACGGCGACATGGTCGTCCTCGACTTCGGTGGCCTGATGCACGGCTACGGCTCGGACACCTCGCGCACGGTGCACGTGGGCGAGCCGGACGCCGAGGAGCGCGAGGTCCACGACATCGTGCGCGAGGCGCAGGAGGCGGGCTGCCGCGCGGTGCGACCCGGCAGTACGTGCCAGGACGTCGACAGGGCGGCGCGGGCGGTGATCGCCGATGCCGGGTACGGCGAGTACTTCATCCACCGCACCGGGCACGGCATAGGCGTCACCACCCACGAGCCGCCCTACATGATCGAGGGCGAGGAACTCCCGCTCGTGCCCGGGATGTGCTTCTCCGTGGAGCCCGGCATCTATCTGCCGGGCCGCTTCGGAGTGCGCATCGAGGACATCGTGACGGTCACCGACGACGGCGTACGGCGCCTCAACTCGACGCGGCGCGATCTCGCGATCGTCAACTGACGTCCACCGTCGCCCTCACGGTGCTGCCGGTATCGCCCTCATGGTGTCGCGAGCACCGCGCACGACTCGGCGGGCAGCCGCAGCAGCCCGTCCGTGCCGGGCGCGGTGACCGGCGTCCACGCCGCGACCACCCGCGCGCCCCGGCCGCCCAGCGGGATGTCGACCGCCTCCTTGCCGACGTTCACCGCGATCCGCAGATCGCCGCGCCGCACCGCGAACCAGCGCTGTTCCTCGTCGTAGGCGACCCTGAGCGCCGCCAGATCCGGGTCGAGGAGGTCGCCGCGGGCGCGGCGCAGGGCGATCAGTTCGCGGTACCAGGCCAGCACGCGCGCGTGGGGGTCGGTCAGGGGCTCGGCCCAGTCGAGGCAGGACCGGTTCCTGGTCGCCGGGTCCTGCGGATCCGGGATGTCGTCCTCGGCCCAGCCGTGCGCCGCGAACTCCCGGCGCCTGCCCCGGCGCACGGCATCCGCCAGCTCGGGATCGGTGTGGTCCGTGAAGAACTGCCAGGGCGTGGCCGCGCCCCACTCCTCGCCCATGAACAGCATCGGTGTGAACGGTCCGGTGAGGGTGAGCGCGGCCGCGCAGGCGAGCAGGCCCGGGGAGAGGGTGGCGGAGAGCCGGTCCCCTTGCGCGCGGTTGCCGATCTGGTCATGGGTCTGCGTGTAGCCGAGGAAGCGGTAGGCGGGCGTCCGGGCGGGGTCGACGGGGCGCCCGTGGCGGCGCCCGCGGAAGGTCGAGTACGTACCGTCGTGGAAGAGGCCGCCCGTCAGCGTCTTGGCGAGCGCGGCGAAGGGGGCGCGGGCGAAGTCTTCGTAGTAGCCGTGTGATTCGCCGGTGAGCGCGCAGTGCAGCGCGTGGTGGAAGTCGTCGTTCCACTGCGCGTGCAGGCCGAGCCCGCCCTGTCGGCGCGGGGTGATGACACGCGGATCGCCCTGGTCGGACTCGGCGATGAGCGAGAGCGGCCTGCCGAGCCCGACGGCGAGATCGTCCACCGCCGCCGACAGTTCCTCGAGGAAGTGGCACGCGCGCGTGTCGCGCAGCGCGTGCACGGCGTCCAGACGCAGGCCGTCGAGGCGGTAGTCGCGCAGCCAGGCGAGCGCGCTGCCGATCAGATAGGCGCGCACCTCGTCCGAGCCGGGCGCGTCGAGGTTGACCGCGGCGCCCCACGGAGTGTGGTGGGTGTCGGTGAAGTAGGGCCCGAACGCGGGCAGATGGTTGCCGGAGGGGCCGAGGTGGTTGTGGACCACGTCGAGCACGACGCCCATGCCGTGCGCGTGCGCGGCGTCGACGAAGCGCTTCAGCGCGTCGGGCCCGCCGTACGGCTCGTGCACGGCCCACAGGGACACGCCCTCGTACCCCCAGCCGTGCCGCCCCGGGAACGGGCAGAGCGGCATCAGCTCCACATGGGTGATGCCGAGCTCGGCGAGGTGCCCGAGGCGCCCCGCGGCCGAGTCGAGCGTGCCGTCCGGTGTGTACGTCCCCACGTGCAGCTCGTACAGGACCGCGTCCCGCACGCCGCGCCCCGACCAGGGCGCGCGCCACGCGTACCTGTCGTGGTCGACGACGGCGCTGAGCCCGTCGGGGCCGTCCGGCTGGCGGCGCGAGCGGGGATCGGGCAGCACGGGCCCTCCGTCGAGCGAGAAGCCGTAGCGCGCCCCCTCGGTGGCGTCCGCACGCGCCGTCCACCACCCGGCCCGGCCGTCGGCGCGCTCCATCGCGCGCGTGGTGCCCTCGCACAGCAACGCGACGTGCTCCGCCCCGGGTGCCCACACCTCGAACTCCACCGACAGTTCCCCCCTCGTCTGTGATCCGCTGACGGCCATCTGTCTTCGTCCGTACGTCATCCGTGGTCACGCCCGTCCATCGTGCTGCAGAAGTGATCGGCCCGCGGTCGTTCCGCGTTATCTGGACACTCCGGCCGGGCTGACAGACAATCACGAGGGTGACGTCGTCCTTTGAGATCCAAATGCACCCCGCGCGGCTGACCGATGCCGAGCGGGACAGGGCGCTGAAGGTGCTCAGGGAGGGCGCTGCCCTGGGCAAGCTCTCGCACGACACGTTCGTGCGGCGCATGGAACTGGCGCTCGCCGCCCGTCAGCCCGACGAACTCGCCGCGCTCACCGCCGACCTGCGGACCGAGGGACGTCTCTCGCGTGTGGTGTTCGGCGCTGTCGGCGCGGTCTCCGGGTTCACGGTCCGGCTGCGCAGGGCCTGGCAGGCCGAGAAGCTGCCGAAGCTGCTCCTGCCGGTGCCCGGGAACCCGTACCCGCTGCGGATCGGCCGCGACCCCGCGAACGGACTCAGGCTCAGCCACGAGACGGTCTCCCGGGTGCACGCCGAGCTGAGCAGGCAGGGCGGCATGTGGGTGCTGCGTGACCTCGGGTCGACCAACGGCACGTCCGTGAACGGCCGCAGGGTGATCGGCGTGGCCGTCGTCCAGGACGGCGATCAGGTCAGCTTCGGGAAGATGATCTTCCGGCTCTCCGGTTCGTGAAGCGTGCGGTCAATCGCCCCGCACGCGCGCGTGGCGCGCGGCAGCGACCGTCGTCCGTGACTGGTGCTCGACCTGGTGCTCCACCGGCACCCAGCGCGCCTTGAACCGCTCGGCGAACGTGTCGCTCCAGTGCCGCACGAGCCGTTCGAGGCGCGGCGCGGCGCGGTCGCCCGCCGTGTCCAGGACCCGCAGCAGCATGGCGGCGGCCCGCAGCGGAAGGCGGCGCCCGAAGGCGTCGACGCTCCCGATGTACGCCATCGACGTCCCCGCGGGCGGCATCCTGGCCCAGTCGTCGGCGAGCCCCGGCACCAGGTCGAGCGCCCAGCGCGCCGCGCGCAGCAGCGGCCCCTGTGCCTCCGGGAGCCGTGGCAGCGCCTCGCTGAGGATGTCCTCGACCAGGCGCGCGTCGTGCAGCAGCCGCCGCGCGAAGCCGCGCAGTGCAAGCTCGGGGGCGGGGTGGACGGCCGGATCGTCCACGAGGTCGCTCGCCCACATCGGGACCTCGACGATGGCGGTCAGACCGCCGTACCGATGGGCGTGGTGCCAGGTGGTGTGCCGGGCGTCCTCGGGCAGGCTCGGATAGGCGGCCGCCGAACCAGGGCCGGGCAGCACATGCACCCCGGGCCCCGAGACCGGCCAGCCCGCGGCGTCGGACGCCCCCGTCTCCACCGGTATGTGCAGCTCCGCCGCCGACTTGGCGAACGGCTCCGCGAGCCCCGGTATGTCCCGCGTCAACTGCACCCAGCTGCCGCCGAGATCGGTTCCGTGCAGCGACACCTGCAAGTAGGGCCGCAGCTCGTCGATGACGCCGGTCAGGGCGCGGGTCTCGGGCGGCAGCCGGTCGGGCGGAAGGACGGAGGGTGACCACTCCGGCTGCTCGGGTCCCGCGGGGCGGAAGAAGTGACGGTGGTAGTCGAACAGGGTGCGCGGCGAGGGCGTGCGGTGCAGGTTCGCGCCGTCCGGGTCGGCGCACAGGAGGAAGTGCCAGGAGGTGTCGGCACGCAGGTGTTCGTCCCGCAGGGCCCACTCCGCGAGGTGCAGCAGCGTCGAACCACCGGTCGGTTCGTTCGCGTGCGCGCCCGCGACGACCAGGACGGCGCGGCGCGAGTGGCCCACGGACAGCAGGTGCAAGGGTCTTCCGGCGCGCGAGGTGCCCACCTGGCGCAGGGAGCACAGCTCGGGGCGGTGTACCGCCAACCTCCGTGCCGACAGTACGAGTTCGGCCACATTGAGATAGCGCTGCTCCGCCAGTTGACTCACCCCCGTCTTGTCCGCTGAAGCAATCCGCAGTACGCCACGCGGTCGGGCACGTGTCAAGCGTGCGACCCGAGGGATGTCACCCCAGGGCGCCTCCGCCCCGCAGTGTCACCCGAATGGGTGTACGGGAACTGCGCGAGGCGCTGCGCGGTGGTCCCCTGAAACCCCACCTGGTCGCCGGTGCCGAGCCTGAACGGGGTTTGCTGTGTCTCTGAGCCCGGCCCCTCGTGGGCACCGTCTCTCACCCGCTCCGCCGAGCCCGTCCTCGAACGCCGGACGGGCCGGGACCACCCCCAGCCTCCTGGCTCCCGGCGTCGAGCATGACCCCTATCCGCTCTATCGCAGCCTCCGCGAGAGCTTCCCCCTCGTCCGTGACGAGCTCCTCGGGGCCTGGCTGCTCAGCCGGTACTCGGATGTGCGGGCCGCGCTCGGTGACGCCCGGCTCGGCCCGCCGGTGACCGGCCGGCCGGGTCCGGGCCACCGGGGGCTCCTGGAGCCCGTCCTGCGGGCCGCGGCCGAGCGCACCGCCTACGTTCTCGCCCGGCGCGTATCCGGGCGGCGCGAGGTCGACCTCGTCGCCGAGTTCAGCGCGTGGCTGCCCGCGGCTGCCGCCGTCGCGGCGCTCGGGCTGCCCTGGGAGGACGCCGCACGGGTGCGGGAGTGGTGCCGTACGGGGTCCGCGCGTGCCGACGGCGTCCACCCGGATCTCGGCGCGCTGCTGCGCCCCCATGTCGCGCGGCGGCGCGCACGTCCCGGCGCGGACCTGCTCTCCGCGCTGTGCGGCGCCCGGACGGACGGGCAGGCGCTCTCGGACGACACCGTCACCGCTCTCGCCGGGACACTCCTCACCGGCGGCGGCGAGGCCACCGCCCTCGCCCTGGCCTCCTTCCTCGCCAACCTCCTCGACCACCCCGCCCAGTTGGACCTCGTGCGCGCCCGTCCGGGGCTGATACCCGGCGCCTGGGCGGAGTCCCTGCGCCGTGACCCGCCCACCCCCGTCGTACTGCGCCGCGCGAGTGCGCCGATCGCCCTGGGCGGCACCACGTTGCCCACGGGGTCCGTCGTGGCCTGCCTCATCGGCTCGGCGGGGCGCGACCCGTTCCGCTTCGCCGACCCCGACCGCTACGACATCTTCCGCGCGGACCCGGCACACCTCGCGTTCGGCGCGGGAGCGCACTTCTGCCCGGCCGCCACCCTGGCGGGGCTCGCCGCCGAGTGCGGCCTGCGGGCCCTGCTCGACGCCATGCCGGGCCTGCGCCTCGCGCCCGGCTTCAGGCCCGCGCCGCGGGGAATCATTGCGCGGGCGCCACGCCTGCTACTCGTCCGCCCCTGCTGAGTCCTGCGCTGTCCTGACCCGCTCCAGAAGCACCACCGGCATCTCCCCGAAAAGCTCCTCCACGCGCGCGTGCCCCGTGAACTCCCGCCCCCGAGTGAGCAGATCCACCCACCGGCCCTCCGGAAGGGCCAGTTCCGTCGCACGCCAGCCGCCCGCCTCGGCAAGGCGCAAGGAGAGCCGGGTCACCGCCGCGATCACCTCTCCGGAGCGCGCGAAGGCCACGCAGTGCTCCGCGCCGGGGCCAAGCGCCGCAAGGGGCTCGTACGTCGCCGCGTCGCCGAAGAGATCCGGACGGCGCCTGCGCAGCCGCAGCGCGGTCGCCGTGAGGGCCAGCTTCTCCTCGGAGAGGTCCCAGCGCTCTCGGTGCTGCTCCAGGTACTCAAGGACATGCGACTGGAACCGCACGGGCCGCCGGTTGTCCGGGTCCACGAGGGCCCGGTACTCGCTCTCCGTGCCCTGGTAGACGTCGGGCACCCCCGGCATCGTCAGCTGGAGCAGCGTGGCCCCCAGGACGTTCGCCCGCACATGGGGCCGAAGCCCGCCCGCGAACTCCGCGACCGTGTAGAGCGGCGGCCCGCAGGGACCCGCCTCCACGAACGCCGTCACGGCCTTCTCGTACGCCTCGTTCTGTTCGGTCCAGCTCGTGTGCAGGCCAGCCTCGCGCACGTGCTTGAGCAGGGCCTTCTGCAGCCGTTCGTCGTAGGGGAAGCCGAAGCCGACGGCCGTCTGCCAGGCCGCCCAGGCCAGTTGCGGGTCCGGTGCGCTGGTGCCGCCCGCGCGCGCGGTCTGCTCGGTCACCTCGACCAGGAGGTCGGCCCACCGCTGCGGGCACTGCGTGAGGACGGCGATGCCCGCCCGCACATCGGCGCTGCGCTTCGTGTCGTGCGTGGTGAGCACCGTGCCCGCGTACGGCCAGTCGCGCTGCACGCGCGCGCAGTAGGTGTGAAAGGCCTCCGGAGCCACCGCGGGGTGCGCGGGGGAGCCGCCCACCTCGGCCGCCGACAGGAGTGGCGCGTGCCGGTAGAACGCCGTGTCCTCGACCGCCTTGGCCCGCAGCGCCGACGAGGTCTGCGCGAACCGTGCGCGAAAGCCGTCGAGCGCGGGCCCGGAGCCAAGGCGTCCCAGCACCAGATCCCGTACGACATCGACCGCCTCGGCCTCCTCCCGCACCGCGAAGGCCGCCTTCGCCTCGGCGGCGGCCCCCACCGTCAGCACCGAAGCCGGTTCGACGCCCCCGGAGACGTACGGCCGGTAGACGGGAAGCCGTACGAGCAGCTCCAGGAGCGCGGTGCGCAGCGCCCACGGCGCGTGGTCGCGCAGCGCCGGGTCCGGGGCGCAGAGCGCGGTCGCCTCGCGCGTGAGGCGGTCGGTCTCGGCGGCGAGCTCGTGGGTGAGCACCTTGTACGCGGCGCGTCGCACCGTCGCCCCCCAGTCGCCGCCCCGGTCCACCGCGGGGGCGGTGAACCTGCGGTACTGGCCGAGGAGTTCACCCGCCCCCGCCGGGTCCGTGAAGAGGCCGTCGAGGTGACGAAGGGCGTCGTACCCGGTGGTGCCCGCGACGGGCCACGCGGCGGGCAGCTGCTCCCCGTCGCTGAGAATCTTCTCGACGACCGTCCAGCGCCCGTGCGTGGCCTCCTGGAGCCGCTGGAGGTACGCCCCCGGGTCCGCGAGCCCGTCGGGGTGGTCGATCCGCAGCCCCTCCACGACGTCTTCCCGCAGCAGTTCGAGGATCTTCGCGTGGGTCGCGTCGAACACCTCGGGGTCCTCGACGCGTACCCCGATGAGGTCGGAGATGGTGAAGAAGCGCCGGTAGTTGAGCTCTGTGCGGGCAAGGCGCCACCACGCCAGGCGGTACCACTGCGCGTCGAGGAGCCGCGGCAACGGCAGCTCCCCGGTGCCTTCGCGGAGGGGGAACGCGTGCTCGTGGTAGCGCAGCACGTCCCCGTCGACCCGCAGGCGCTCCAGCTCGTCCCCGACCCCGCGCCCGAGCACCGGAAGCAGCACCTGCCCGCCGCCCGCCTCCCAGTCGATGTCGAACCACCGCGCGTAGGGAGAGCCGGGTCCCTCCCTCAGCACCTCCCAGAGGGCGTGGTTGTGGCGCGGCACCGCCGCCATGTGGTTCGGCACGATGTCCACGACAAGGCCGAGACCGTACGTCCGCGCGGTGCGCGAAAGGGCCCGCAGCCCCTCCTCGCCGCCCAGCTCGTCCCGTACGCGCGCGTGGTCCACGACGTCGTAGCCGTGCGTCGAGCCGGGGACGGCATCGAGCACCGGCGACAGATGCAGGTGCGAGACTCCCAGCGAGGCCAGATACGGGACGGCCGCCTCGGCGGCCGCGAACGGAAACTCCGGCTGGAGCTGCAGCCGGTAGGTGGCGGTGGGCGGTGGTGGCACCGCGGGCTCCGAGCGCTCAGGTGTCATGCGAACCTACGTACCCGCCTGACGGGCTTTCGTGCCATCGACTCATGCGTGTGGCCGTGTGGGCGTGGTTAGCGTCGGACGATGGCTGCAAAGGAACAGGCAGGACGGGACGAGCCCGGCGCACGACGGCTTCTGGACACCTACCGCGAAGTGATCGGGCACACCGGAGCGCTCCTTCCGGTGATCTCGTTCCTCGGCAGGCTCCCCGTGGCCATGATCCAGTTCGGCAGCGTCCTGCTCGTCACCGAGACCAGCGGATCGCTCGCCACGGGCGGGGTGGTCGCCTGCGCGCTCGCGCTCGGCCAGGTGACCATGGGCCCCGTCGTCGGCCGCCTCGCCGACCGTCGCGGCCAGCGCACCGTCGTCCTCGGCTTCTCGCTCCTCAACGCCGTGGCGATCGCGGTGTACACGCTCGGAGCCCTCTTCGAGCTGCCCACACCCGTGCTCGTCGCCCTCGCCGTGCTCGCCGGCGCGAGCATCCCGGGGATCGGCCCGCTGGCCCGCGCACGCGCCGTCCCACTGGTCCGCGGCGCGGGCGGTGACGACCGTCTGGTCAACACCGTGCTGTCACTGGAGAGCACCATGGACGAGCTGTCCTTCGTGCTCGGGCCCGCGCTCGTGGGCCTCGCGGCCGTGGCGGGCCACCCGGCGTACGCCTTCGGGGTGGCCGCGCTCCTGGTCGCCGTCTGCGGCTCCGGCTTCGCGCTGCACCCCACGGGGCGGACGGTGCGGGCCACCCGCACGACGACGCGCGCGCGTGGGGGCCGACAACGCCTCCCACGGGAGGTCTTCGTCGTACGCGTCGGGCTCGTCTTCGTCGGCGTCCTGCTCGGCGCCTGTGGAGCGGGCATCACGGCCCTCACCCAGGAGCTGGGCGCTCCGGGCCAGGCGGGCCTCGTCTACGCCGCCATGGGCGTCATGAGCGCCGTCGTGGGGCTCTCCATGGCCGCGCTGCCCGAGCGCTTCGGGCTTCACACGCGCTGGCGCGTGGCGACGGCCGCAGCGGCGCTGCTCTCGCTGCCGCTGGTGTGGACGCACAGCATGACGGGCCTGTACGTCGTGGTGACCGTGTTCGGCGCCGTCTACGCCCCGAATCTGATCACCGGCTTCGCGCTCACCGAGCGCTCCTGCCCGCCGCGGCGGCTCGCCGAGGGGATGACGTTCGCCGCGAGCGCCTTCGTCGGCGGCCAGGCGGTCACGCTCGCCGTGGCGGGACGCCTCGCCGAGTCACACGGCCCCGGCGCGGCGTTCGCACTCGGCAGCGCGGCCGCGGCGGTCGCGTTCCTGGTCGCGCTGATCGCCCGCCCCGCGACGGACGACAGCGCGAACGACGTCTCCTTGGTCACCCAGGGCGCCGCAGGACGGTGAGGCTCCGGTCGGCCAGTGTCAGACGCTCGCCCGCCCCCGCCTTCGGCCCCGAGTCCGGTGGCACGCCCTCCGGCAGCGCGGTGTCCACGATCACCTGCCACTGGCGGCCGTGATTGACCGGAATCACGAACTCCAGCGGCTGCGCCGACGCGTTGAACATCATCAGGAACGAGTCGTCGGAGATCCGCTCGCCGCGCGTACCCGGCTCGGAGATCGCGTTGCCGTTCAGGAACACCGTCAGCGCCCGTGCCTGCGAAGCGTCCCAGTCCTCCCGCGCCATCTCCTCGCCCTCCGGCGTGAACCAGGCGATGTCCGACAGCTCGTCGTGCGTGCCCTCGACCGGGCGGCCGTGGAAGAACCGCCTCCTGCGGAAGACCGGGTGATCGCGCCGCAGCCACGCCATCGCCCGCGTGAACTCCAGCTGGGTGCTCTCGCCCTGTGGCCAGCGCACCCAGGCGATCTCGTTGTCCTGGCAGTAGGCGTTGTTGTTGCCCTGCTGGGTCCGGGCGAACTCGTCGCCGTGGCTGAGCATCGGGACGCCCTGGGAGAGCATCAGCGTCGCGATGAAGTTGCGCATCTGCCGCTCGCGCAGCTCCAGGACGTCCGGGTCGTCGGTCTCGCCCTCGGCTCCGCAGTTCCAGGAGCGGTTGTGGCTCTCGCCGTCCTGGTTGTCCTCGCCGTTGGCCTCGTTGCGCTTCTCGTTGTACGAGACGAGGTCGTGCAGCGTGAAACCGTCGTGGCAGGTGGTGAAGTTGATCGACGCCAAGGGGCGCCGGCCGTCGTCCTGGTAGAGGTCGGACGAGCCGGTCAGCCGGGACGCGAACTCCGCGAGGGTGCGCGGTTCGCCCCGCCACATGTCACGCACCGTGTCGCGGTACATGCCGTTCCACTCGGTCCACAGCGGCGGGAAATTGCCGACCTGATAGCCGCCCTCACCGACGTCCCACGGCTCGGCGATCAGCTTCACCTGGCTCACCACGGGGTCCTGCTGCACGAGGTCGAAGAACGACGAGAGACGGTCCACTTCGTGGAACTGCCGGGCGAGCGTCGCCGCCAGATCGAAGCGGAAGCCGTCCACGTGCATGTCGGTGACCCAGTGCCGCAGCGAGTCCATGATCATTTGAAGCACGTGCGGTGACCGCATCAGGAGGGAGTTGCCGGTCCCCGTGGTGTCCATGTAGTAGCGGGAATCGTCCATGAGGCGGTAGTACGAGCCGTTGTCCAGGCCCTTGTAGGAGAGCGTCGGGCCCAGGTGGTTGCCCTCGGCCGTGTGGTTGTAGACGACGTCGAGGATCACCTCGATGTCCGCCTCGTGCAACGCCTTCACGGCCTGCTTGAACTCCAGGACCTGCTCACCGCGGTCGCCCCAGGAGGCGTACGCGTTGTGGGGCGCGAAGAAGCCGATCGTGTTGTAGCCCCAGTAGTTGTTCAGGCCCATGTCGACCAGGCGGTGGTCGTTCACGAACTGGTGTACCGGCATCAGTTCGAGGGCCGTCACGCCCAGCTGCGTGAGGTGATCGATGACGGCCGGATGCGCGAGCGCCGCGTACGAACCGCGCAACTCCTCGGGAAGATCCGGATGTCGCATGGTCAGGCCCTTCACATGGGCCTCGTAGAGCACGGTTTCGTTGTACGGGGTGCGCGGCGGCCGGTCGTCGCCCCAGTCGAAGTACGGATTGACCACCACGGAGGTCATCATGTGGGGCGCCGAGTCCATGTCGTTGCGCTTGTCGGGGGCGCCGAACCGGTAGCCGTACACCTCCTCGCCCCAGTCGATCCGGCCGCTGACCGCCCTGGCGTACGGATCGAGCAGCAGCTTCGCCGAGTTGCAGCGGTGCCCCCGCGCGGGTTCGTACGGACCGTGCACACGGAAGCCGTACCGCTGGCCCGGCATCACGCCGGGCAGGTACGCGTGCAGCACGAACGCGTCGGACTCACGCAGCTCGACGGCTGTCTCCGAGCCGTCGTCGTGCAACAAACAGAGCTCTACGCGGTCGGCGGCCTCGGAGAAGACCGCGAAGTTCGTACCGGCGCCGTCGTACGTGGCACCGAGTGGATACGCCTGCCCTGGCCACACCTGCATGCATATGACTCTTCCACTACCGCCCCCTCGGCTCGGGGTCACATTGGTCAGAGTCTCCCCGAAAGCGGGGCAACCACGCGGGAGTTGCAGCCGTCTAACCGTCCGACCACACACTCGGTATGCCTTTATATGGGGCTCGTGGGGGAAAAAAGGGGAGCAAGTGGGAGAGATAGTCAGACGTAACCTGGGCAAGGTGGTGGCGGGCACGGCAGTCGCGCTGGCCGCTGCCGCGGTGCTTGTGGGCGTCACACTGCCGGGGGCGGGCGAGTCGGGGGGCCGCCAGGCCAACGCGGCGGCCGCGAAGCAGGACGCGATCGCGAAGGACGGCGTCGTCGAGGCCGCACCCGATGAGGGCGAGAAGGGCATAGGCAGCGACCCGCTGACCGATGCGGAGATCGAGCGCGCCGAGAAGGCCTCGGTGACGGGCGCCCTGCGCTCCAGCGCCAGGGACGTCGAGGGAGACCGCGGCCCGCAGCTCCTTTCGACGAACCTCAGTGAGCAGGAGCCCACCGACGCGGGCGCCGCCGCCCAGCGCAGCGCGGAGGTCGTCTACTACGACTACAAGAAGGACGCGGTCATCACCAAGACGGTCAATGTGGAGACCGGCAAGGTGGAGAACACGACCACCACACAGAACGTGCAGCCGCCGCCCAGCCAGGAGGAGCTCGCCAAGGGCGCCGAGCTGCTGATCGCCGACCCGCTCGGCAAGGGCCTGAAGCAGGACTTCAAGCACGCCACGGGCAAGGCGCTGACCGGCCCCGGACAGCTGCAGCTGAGCGGCATGGTCTTCCGCAAGGAGACCGTCGAGCGCGTGCCGTCCGACCTCACCGCGTGCGGCAAGCACCGGTGCCTCCAGGTCGTCACCAAGGTCAAGAACGGACCGTGGATCGACACCCGGTCCCTCGTCGTCGACCTGAGCACCCGTTCCGTGGGCCGCCTCGGCTGATTCCGGCCGCCCGCGCACGACACCACACTTCTGTTTCTCCTCGGACGAGGGAGTCCACACCGCAATGCACGTCAACAGACTTTCGCGCGCCCGCAGACGGGCCACCACGGCCCTCGCGGCCCTCGCGCTGATCGGCGGCGCCGCCACCGTCGCCTCGCCCGCATCGGCCGCCCCTATGGCGCCCGCCGCCCCCGCGGCGGCAGCGGGCGACTGCAGTGACGCCTACAAGATCGAGCAGACCGTCGACGGCGGTACGACCTGGCGCATGTGCTGGCACTACAACAGCCTCTCCGGCCTGGTCCTCGACAAGATCAGCTACCAGCCCAAGGGGGAGACCAAGCCGATACCCGTCCTGACCAGCGCCCGGCTCGCGCAGGTCCACGTCCCCTACGACGACGGCGAGGCCGAGTACGACGACGTCACCGGCACCGACTTCGGCCAGGCCCTGCAGAACCTGAACCCCGGTGAGTGTCCCGGCGGCACCATCAAGACCGTGAAGGTCCCGCAGCGGGGCAACGTGAAGGGCCTGTGCACCACCACGCGCGCGCGTGGGCACGCGTACCGCCTCAACGACGACCAGAGCACCGGCGGCACCGGCAAGGTCTACACCGGTCAGGGCAAGGACCTGCTCGTCTACACGGTGAACAAGGCCTCCTGGTACGAGTACATCACCGAGTGGCGGTTCTCATCGGACGGCACCATCACCTCCCAGGTCGGCGCGACCGGCAGCCTCTCGCCGTACGACTACGACGGCGGCGACAACCGCGGCTGGCCCATCGGCAAGGGCGACCAGGCCAAGGCCGAGAGCCACGCCCACAACGTCTTCTGGCGGCTCAACTTCGGCCTGGACGGCTCCCCGAAGAGCAAGGTCGAGCAGTACGACTCCAAGGTCACCCCGCCCACCGGCCAGGGCAGCCCCACCACCAAGACCACCCGCACCAAGGTCACCAAGGAGCTCGCCGGTGACCGCAAGGACATGCGCTGGTGGCGCGTGGTCAGCGGGGCGGGCAAGAACAAGGACGGCCACCCGCGCTCGTACGAGATCGTGCCGGGCCCCAGCAACAAGCACGCCGGGCGCCCCTTCACCAAGCACGACGTGTACTTCACCGAGTACAAGAAGTGCGAGCAGTACGCGAGCGACAACCCCGGGTGCCCCAACGGCACACCGACCAGCGTCGACAAGTGGGTGAACGGTCAGTCCCTCACACACCCGGTCACCTGGGTCCACATCGGCTTCCACCACATCGCCCGTGACGAGGACCAGCAGCCGATGCCGGTCCACTGGCAGGGCTTCTCGCTGGCCGCGCGCGACGTGACCGCTATGAGTCCGCTCACTCCGCAGGACCTCGCCGACCAGAACGGCCAGCCCGCGCAGGGTCGTTGAGAATCCACCCTTGCCATCCGGCTGCACCGCCCGCCGCTCCCGGAGTACCCTTCCTTGATCGTTGAACCGGGGGGTGCTCGGGGGAGCGGAAGGGGTGCGCTGGGTGAGCTCGGGAGGGCGGGAACTGCCCCCTGGTGACGAGGGTCACGAGGGGAGTTCCGTGGACGGCCCGCCTGGAGCGGTGTCCCTGGCACGGCCGATGGAGATGGGATCTCAGATCGGACCCGAACTGGACTGGGGCGCCGACGACTGGCGCGAGGTGCGTACGCGCGCCCAGCGCGCCGGGCGGGCCTACATCTGGCTCAATCTCGTGGAGCAGCGGCTGCGCGCGGTCGTGGCGGCTGTTCTGCGTCCCATCTACGAACCCGTGCACGCCGACGACTGGGTGGTCGCCGCCGCCGGACCCGCCGGACAGGAGTGGGTGCAGCGGGCCGTCGCCGTACGCGAAGTGAGCCGCCGCAAGGGGTACTTGCTCGACCCGGCCGACGACAACGTCCTCAGCTTCCTCACGCTGCCCCAGCTCCGCGAGCTGATGGTGCAGCACTGGCCGTGCTTCGAGCCGTACTTCGACGACCGCAGGGACGTCGAACTGGCCCTGGACGAGCTGGAGGTCACCCGGAACGTCGTCTCCCGCAACCGCGCCCTGTCCACCGCCGTGCTCGCCCAGGCGGAGCGCGCGTCGGCGAAGCTCCTGGACATACTCGGCGCGGGCACCGACACGCCGTCCGCGCGCCGGTTGCCGGTCGACGCCGTCGAGTCCCTGGTCGGCGACCGGTACGCCGACGTGGTGGGCGTCCACTCGGACCGGGTGCGCCTGCTGCGGCAGTTCCCGGCCGAGGACATCTTCGGCGGGGCGCGTCGCCTCGACGCGATCGGGATCGGCCTGAACCTCCTGGTCCAGAACTTCTCAGGGCGCCGCCTCGTCCGCCTCGCGGAGTCCGGCTGCCGGGTACGGCTGCTCTTCCTCAACCCGGCGAGCAGCGCGGTCAAGCGCCGGGAGCGCGAACTGGGCCTGAAGCGGGGTGAGCTGAGCCGCAGCGTCGAGATGAACATCCTGCACATGCGCCGGGTGCGGGCCCGTCTCCGCGATCCTGGCGCCTTCGAGATCCAGGTCTTCGACGAGACGCCGCGCTTCACCGCGTATCTGGTCGACGGGGACGGCGCGGACGGCATCGCGGTCGTCCAGTCGTATCTGCGCAGGACGCGGGGGATGGAGGCGCCGGTGCTCGTGCTGCGCGGCGGCCGCCGGGTGGTCAAGACGGACGAGACGGACGAGAGCGGACTCTTCGAGACGTACCGGGAGGAGTTCGAACTGGCCTGGGCGGACTCGCGGCCGGTGTCCTGAGCCGCCGGAGGGCCCTGCCGAGGAGCCGCCCGAGGAGCCGTCCGCGAAGCCGTCCGAGGAGCCGCCCGCGAAGCCGCCCCGGGCGGTAAGCGGAACGCGGGCCCGGGATTGTCAGTGGCGCGTGGGATCGTGGTGGTCAATGGGGGAAAGCACCACAGAGAAGGGGGCGGCCATGGGCTGGCACCGGGAGCTGCTGATCGGGTTCGACCTGGAGACGACCGGGACGGATCCGCACGAGGCACGCATCGTCACGGGCGCGGTGATCGAGGTCAGGGCGGGCGGGACACTGGGCCGCAGGGAATGGCTCGCCGACCCGGGGGTCGAGATCCCGGCGGAGGCCGTGGCGGTGCACGGCATCTCCAACGAACGGGCGGCGGCGGACGGCAGACCGGCCGCTGAGGTCGCCGACGCAATAGCGGCCGTCCTCGTGTCGTACTGGCAGTCGGGCGTCCCGGTCGTCGCCTACAACGCCACCTTCGACCTGACCCTGCTCTCCGCCGAGTTGCGCAGGCACGGCCTGCCGTCGCTGCGCGAGCGCCTGGGCGGCGCGGAACCGGCCCCGGTCATCGACCCGTACACGATCGACCGCTCCGTCGAGCGCTACCGCAAGGGCAAGCGGAACCTCGAAGCGGTCTGCACGGAGTACGGCGTGGTCCTGGAGTCCGCCCACGACGCCACGTCGGACGCCCTGGCCGCGGCCCGCCTGGCCACCGCCATAGCCGACCGCCACCCCAAGCTGGCCGCCTTCGGTCCCGCGGAGCTGCATCGCCGCCAGATCGGCTGGTATGCCGAGTGGGCGGCGGACTTCCAGACGTTCCTCCGGAAGAAGGGGGAGACGGACGCGGTGGTGGACGGCACGTGGCCACTCCGGGACGCGGCCGGCAGCGCAAGGCCCTCCGGCATCAGTTCAAGCCCGTCCGGCGTCTGAGGGGCGGGTCCGGCAGAGCCCTGGTCACGGGAAGGGGCGCGGTGGGGGACTCTTCAGAACGGAAACCACCGCACACCCGGGTCCCCGTCACGCAGTGAGGCCACACGACGGCGGAACTCGTTCAGGGCCTTGGGATTGCTGGGGGAATGCTGCGCGACCCACGCACAGCTGGCCGTCTCCCGGGCCCCCCGGAGCACCGCGCACCCCTCCCACTCCCGCACGTCCCAGCCGTACCGCGCGACGAACCCGTCGTAGGCCTCGGCCGGCAGTCCGTACCGATCCCGTGAAAGCGCCATCACCACGAGATCGTGCTCCCGCAGATCGGCGGAGAAGGTCTCCAGATCCACCAGGACCGGACCGTCCGCGCCCACCAGGACGTTCCGGGGGAGGGCGTCGCCGTGGATGGGGCCAGGGTCCAGCCGGGGGGCGAGCGCGGACGCCGCCGCCTCGAACCCGTCCCTGCGCTCCCGCAGATAGTCCGCGTCCTCGACGTCGATCGCGTCACCGGCAAGCCGCAGCCACCGCTCGACTCCACCGAGGAGCTCACGCCGGGGCAGCTCGAACCCGGGCGCGGGAAGCGCGTGCACCAGGCGGAGGAGGGAGGCGAGGTCACTCGGCTCAGCCGGCCGCACAGCCGCGGGCAGCCGGTGCCACACCGTCACCGGATGCCCGTCCACAAGACGGGGTTCGTCCTCGGCCGCCCGCACCGCGGGCACGCCTGACTCCTCCAGCCATCGCGCGACGCGCAACTCCCGCCGCGCACGGTCGAGAAGCTCCGGCGCCGCACGCCCGACCTTGACCACCGACTCACCGTCGCCGAACACCGCGTTCTCGCCGAGCGCGAGCAGCGCCGCGTCCCGATCGAGACCCACAGCGCTCAGTACGTCCCGTGCCCGCGCCTCGTCCATCCATTGCCTCCCGCACCGCTCGCGCCGTTCGCCACGTTTGCTGGCACAGTCTCCCATTCGCACTGGCCAAGAGGCTGCGAGGCCTGCGTAGCTGCTTGACGTATCCAGATCCCATCAGCACGATGACGGGGGCCGCGTGGGCGGCCAAACCCCGATGAGCCGCCCAAAGGAGCCGATTCCGTGACATTGGCGACCGCAATGAAGCGGTCAACGAGAGGCGCGTCCGCCCGCGGAGGAGCGGACCACGGCGCCTGGTTCCTGGTCCTCCCCGCGCTGATCCCGATCCTGGTCCTCAGCGTGGGTCCGCTCCTCTACGGCATCATGCTCGCGTTCACCGACTCCCAGTCGGGCCGCACCGAACCGACCCAGTGGGTCGGCGCCCTCAACTTCTCGGACCTGCTGCACGACACGCTGTTCTGGGACTCGTTCCGGATCGGCCTGCTGTGGGCGTTCGGCGTCACCGTGCCGCAGTTCTTCCTCGCGATGGGCCTTGCTCTCCTGCTCAACCAGCCGTTGCGGATGCGCTGGCTGGCGCGGGCGCTGGCGATCATCCCCTGGGCGATGCCCGAGGTGGTCGTCGGCATCATGTGGCGGCTCGTCTACCACCCGGACGCGGGCGTACTGAACCAGACGCTCGCCAACCTCGGCCTGGGGGAGGGCAAGGACTGGCTGACCGGGACGGCCACCGCGCTCTTCGCCGTCATCGTCGTCGGCATCTGGGCCGGTATGCCGCAGACCACCGTCGCGCTGCTCGCCGGGTTGCAGAACACCCCGCGCGAGCTGCACGAAGCCGCCGCGATGGACGGCGCGGGCGCCTGGCGCCGCTTCCGCACCGTCACCTGGCCCGCGATCAAGCCGATCGCGCTGGCCATCACGGCGCTCAACTTCATCTGGAACTTCAATTCCTTCGCCCTGGTCTACGTCCTCACCCAGGGCGGACCCGGCGGCCGCACCCGCCTCCCCATGCTCTTCGCCTACGAAGAAGCCTTCCGCTACGGCCAGTTCGGCTATGCCGCGGCCATGGGCTGCGTGATGGTCGCGGTGATCTCCGTGATCCTCGCCTGCTACCTCGTCGGCCGCCTGAAGGGAGGCGACGAGTCATGACACGTACGAAGAAGTCGACGCGCGCCGCGCAGTACGTGGCTCTCGCCGCCTATCTCGTCTTCCTCGCCTTCCCGTTCCTCTGGCTGATCTCCACGGCCTTCAAGCCCGCGCGGGAACTGGGCAGTCTGCACCCCACCTGGATCCCCAAGGACCCGACCCTGGAGAACTTCCGGCAGGCCTTCGACGAGCAGCCGCTGCTCCAGGCCGCCGGCAACTCCCTGGTCGCGGCGCTCAGCGCGTCCCTGATCGCGGTCGTCATCGCGACCCCCATGGCGTACGTCATGGCGCGGCACCGCAATCGCGTCTCGAAGGCGGCGACGGGCTGGGTGGTGATCAGTCAGGCTTTCCCCTTCGTCCTGATCATCATTCCGCTGTTCCTGATCCTGAAGAATCTGCACCTGATCAACTCACTGCTCGGCCTGATCATGGTGTACGTGGTGTGGTCGCTGCCCTTCGCGCTGTGGATGCTCGTCGGGTACGTCCGCGCGGTGCCCACCGAGCTGGAGGAGGCGGCGGCGGTCGACGGCGCGAGCAAGGCGCGCGCGTTCGTCTCGGTCGTCGCGCCACTGCTCGCCCCCGGCATCGTCGCCACGGCGATGTTCGCCTTCATCACCGCATGGAACGAGTTCTTCTTCGCACTCGTCCTGCTCAAGACCCCGGAGAAGCAGACCTTGCCGGTCATCCTCAACCGCTTCATCGGTACGGAGGGCGTCGCGGACCTCGGGCCGCTCGCCGCGGCGGCGTTCCTCGCGACCCTCCCCTCGCTCGTCATCTTCGCGATCATCCAGAAGCGGATCACGGGCGGCATGCTGGCAGGGGCGGTGAAGGCCTGATGCGCGCGGCACCACGTATCGCGACCGCCGCCACCGTGGCCCTCACGCTGCTGCTCACCGGCTGCAGCGGTGACTCGGGTGACGACGACGGGAAGATCACCCTTCAGTTCCAGTCCCTGGCCTGGCAGAAGGAGTCAGTCGACGCCAACAAGGCGCTCGTCAAGGAGTGGAACGCCACTCACCCCGACGTCAAGGTCGAGTACGGCCAGGGAAGCTGGGACAGCGTCCACGACCAGCTGCTCACCTCCTTCGAGGGCGGCGAGGCTCCGGACATCATCCATGACGCGTCGGACGACCTCGCCGACTTCGCGTACGGCGGGTATCTCGCGGACATCGGGGACCTGCTCCCCGACCGGCTCAAGTCCGACATCCCGCGGCGCAGTTGGGAGACCACGACCTTTGACGGCAAGGTCTATGGAGTGCCTTTCCTGCAGGAACCCCGCGTCCTGATCGCCAACGCGAAGTGGCTGAAGAAGTCGGGCGTGCGGATTCCCACGCCCGAGAAGCCGTGGAGCTGGCAGGAGTTCCGGTCGGTCACCAAGGAACTCGGCGACGGCAAGGACGGGAAGTACGGGGTGGCCTGGCCGCTCAAGGAGCCGGTCTCCGCGACGCTCAACCTCTCGCTCTCCACCGGCGGCCGCATGTTCCACCGGGGCGAGGACGGCAAGGTCGGCGTCCGCTTCGACAAGGCCGACGAGGTCATGCCGCGTACGGTCCACGACCAGGTCAACGACGACAAGAGCGCGTCGAGCACGACCCTGGGCATGGGCGGATCCGACACTCTGCCGGGCTTCTTCGGCGGGAAGTACGCGATGGTCCCGCTCGGCTTCTCCTACCGTCAGCAGATCGTCCAGCAGGCGCCCAAGGGCTTCGACTGGCAGGTGCTTCCCGCTCCGGCCGGATCGGAGGGGCTCGCGCAGGGCGTCAGTCCGCAGACGCTGTCCGTCTCCGAGGACAGCCCGCACAAGAAGGAGGCGGCCGAGTTCATCGACTTCTTCCTGCAGCCGGACAACATGGTGAAACTCGCGCGCGGCGACTGGATGCTGCCGACGGGCGAGCAGGCGCTGAAGGATCCGGCCCTGCACACCCAGAAGAACGACTGGGCCGCGGGCACCGCCCTCGCGAAGGACCTCCGTTCGGCACCCGCGCAGTCGGTGCGCGGCTATGCGGAGTGGAAGGACAAGGTGGCGACACCGGCGCTCCAGGAGTACTACAGCGGGGCGATCGGCCTGGCCGAGCTGCGCAAACGGCTGGTGAAGGACGGGAACCTGGTGCTCGCGCGCTACCAGCGCTAGAACCTCCTGCCCGGCCCCCGCGTACGGACCCGTACGCGGGGGGGCGCAGTGTCACACCGTACGGACCCGTACGTGGGGGGCCGCGGTGTCACACCGTACGGACCCGTACGCGGGGGCCGCGGTGTCACACCGCGACCGACTCCTCCATCTCCTCCTCCTGTTCCACCTGCTCCTCCCGCGCCCGCCCGGCATCGGACGACGGAGCCGCCGCCGCCCGCTGCCGCCGTTCCCACAGCGCCGCGATCCCCGTGACCGCGAGGCCCACGAGCAGCCAGGCCGCCAGCGTCCAGACGTGCCCGCCGACACCCTGCCCGCCGAAGTAGAGATGGCCGCGGATGCCCTCGACGAACCCGGCGCCGTTCCAGAAGGCGTGCAGCGAGCCGAAGAAGCCGTTCTGGAGTTCCGGCCTGAAGAGACCGCCGGACGACGTGAAGTTGAGCATGACGAAGAGGACCATCATGGTCAGCGTCGTCCAGCGCTTCAGGAACGTATGCAGTCCGATGCCGATGAAGAGGATGCCGGCCGAGTACAGCCACGCCATGGCCCAGACGCCCCACAGCCCCTGGTGCGCCAGATGGAAGACGGGCCCGGCGAGCGCCGCGCCGATCAGGCTCACGGCGAACGAGACACCGGCGGCGAGCCCCGCACGGGCCCGCATCCGCATCCCGGCCCCGGCGGCGCCGAGCGCCGCCACCGACGCGTACGAGCCGATGCTCACCGCGACGAGCAGGAAGAACAGGCCCTGACCCGTGGGGTCGTCGTCGACGGTCGGCGCGACATCGCTGACCTTCAGCGGGACGCCCTGCTCGGCCGCGACCGGAGTGAAGATCTTCTCGACCGCCATGGCGCTCATGTCGGAGCCCGCGGTGGCCACGATGACCTCGGGGGTCTTGGCGTCGGGGAGGTAGGCCCCCGAGATGTCCATCGACTTGAGCTCGTCGACCGCCTGGGCACGGGAGCCGACGGTCCGTACGTCCAGGGCGTCGCCCGCCTTGTCCTTGACGGTCTGCGCGAGGGCCTGGGTCTGCTCGCCCGAGCCGACGACGGCGATCGGCAGGTCGTGCGGCTCGGGCGTGACGAACGCGCCCATGTAGGCGAGACCCATGCCGAGGCACATCAGCAGGGGTGTCAGCAGGTGGAGCAGGACGTGACGGAGCGGTCCGGAGGCGGGTGCCGGGCCGGCGTGTGCCTTGTGGGCGGGCGCCGAGGTGGCGGTCATCGGGTGACCTCTCGCGATAGATCGGTAGCGGGTAGCGGGTAGCGGGTAGCGGGTAGCGGGTAGCGGGTAGCGGGTGGTGGGCAGTCGTGGATGGTTGGTATATACACACAATCTCAGTGTTGTACTGTACAACCATTCGTGGAGAGGGAGAAATCGTGGCCGACCGAGACGGGTCCATCGAGATCATTCAGCGGGAGATGACGGCATTCGCGCGGCGGGCCCGCGCCACCGCCGCGCGGATGCACCCCGAGCTTTCGCTCGTGTCGTACACGCTCCTGAGTCACCTCGAGTTCGAGGGCGGTTGCCGGGCCACTGATCTGGCGGCGCACTACACGCTGGACAAGTCGACGATCAGCAGGCAGGTGGGTGGGCTGGAGAAGAGCGGACTCGTGGAGCGCCGCCTCGATCCGACCGATCACCGCGTGCATGTGCTGCACCTCACCGACCGGGGCAATGAAGTCCTCTCGCAGGTCACCGACGCGCGCAGGATCGCCTTCCACGAGCGGCTCACGGAGTGGAGCGGGCCGGATCTGGAGAAGTTCGCCGAGTGTCTGCTGCGCTACAACGACGCGGCGTCCCGGAGTGACGCCGGGGATCCCGAATAAGGTTGCACGAGACGTCTCGTCTCGCTTAGGGTCCGGTCATGACCACTCGCCAGCGTGCCCACATCGCCATGTTCTCGATCGCCGCGCACGGGCACGTCAACCCGAGCCTCGAAGTGATCCGTGAACTCGTCGCCCGCGGTCACCGCGTCACGTACGCGATCCCGCGGCTCTTCGCCGAGAAGGTCGCCGAGACCGGCGCCGAGCCCGTCCTCTACGAGACGACCCTGCCGGGCCCGGACGACGACCCCGAGGCCTGGGGGACCGAACTGATCGACAACATCGAGCCCTTCCTCACCGAGGGCATCGAGACGCTGCCCCAGCTGGCGGCGGCGTACGAAGGCGATGAGCCGGACCTCGTCCTGCACGACATCACCTCTTATCCCGCGCGCGTCCTCGCCCGCCGCTGGGGCGTGCCCGAGATCTCGCTCTCCCCGAACCTCGTGGCCTGGGACGGGTACGAGGAAGAGGTCTCGGAGCCGATGTACGCCGAGCTGAAGGAGACCGGGCGCGGACAGGCCTACTACGCGCGCTTCCACGCCTGGCTGGAGGAGAACGGAGTGACCCAGCACCCCGATCCCTTCGTCGGCCGCCCGCCGCGCTCGCTCGTCCTGATACCCAAGGCGCTCCAGCCCAACGCCGACCGGGTCGATGAGACGGTGCACACGTTCGTCGGCGCCTGCCAGGGGGACTGCTCGGCGCAGGGGGACTGGCAGCGTCCGGCCGGGGCGGAGAAGGTGCTGCTCGTCTCGCTCGGCTCGTCCTTCACCAAGCGGCCCGGCTTCTACCGCGAGTGCGCCAAGGCGTTCGGGGATCTGCCCGGGTGGCATGTGGTGCTCCAGATCGGCAAGCACGTCGAGACGAGTGAACTGGGGGATGTCCCCGCGAACGTGGAGGTCCATCGGTGGGTGCCGCAGCTCGCGGTCCTCAAGCAGGCCGATGCCTTCATCACGCACGCCGGTGCGGGCGGCAGCCAGGAGGGGCTCGCCACCGGGACGCCGATGGTCGCGGTGCCGCAGGCCGTCGATCAGTTCGGCAACGCGGACATGCTCCAGGCGCTCGGGGTGGCCCGGCACGTACCGATGGAGGAGGCCACGGCGCGGACCTTGCGGGCGGCGGTGCTCGGACTGGCCGGCGACCCGGAGGTGGCGCGCCGCCTCGCCGAGGTGCGGGCCGGGATGGCGGGGGAGGGTGGCACGAGAATGGCGGCGGACCTGATCGAGGAGGAGCTCGCCAAGGCGCCCGGGCGGATCGGGGCGTGACGCCGGTGGGGGCCTGATGGCGATGGAGGCATGACGGCGAAGGGGGCATGACGGCGAAGGGGGCCTGACGGCGATCGAGGCCTGATGGTGGGTCCGACTGGCCGGGGTGTGACGCGGCGTGACGCTCCGTGAAGTCTTTCTGTTACATCCCGGTCATTTTTGTTACGACCCCGTCATTCGATAACGCTCAGGTAACGCAGGGTGGTTCTGGCATAGGTATTGACTCGTCTTGCCTGTTTGACCATTACCCCCGCCAAAAGGTTGCACGCCCGGGTCCTTGTTACTTGAACCAATATCTTCTTAGCGTTAGATGAACGTTCCGCGAACGCCAGGAAGTTGACCCCCATGCGACGAGACATACCGCCCCTCGACGAGGTGCGCCGTATCACCCAGAAGAAGCGCGACGCTTGGTGGACGGTGGTCCTCGTCGATCCGGTCGCCACGCCGCTCGTACGGTGGACGGCGATGCGGACCCGGATCACGCCCAACCAGATCACCTGGGGCGCGTTCCTGTTGGGGCTCGTCTCCGCGGCGTTCTTCGCGCTGGGTGACTGGCAGTGGCTGGTCGTCGGCGCCGTCGTTTACCACTTCAGCTTCATCCTGGACTGCATGGACGGAAAGGTCGCCCGCCTCACCGGTACCGGTTCGGTGTTCGGCGCATGGCTCGACTTCGTCTTCGACCGCATCCGAGTCATGGCGTGTGCGGTTGCCCTCATGGGCGGGCAGTTCCACCGCACCGGGGATGCCTTCTATATCTGGGCCGCGGTCGCCGTGGTCGCCCTCGACACGCTGCGTTACATCAACGGGCTCGAGATCTTCAAGATCAGGCACACCATGCGCAAGCAGATCAAGGTGCGCATGAGGGCGGCCCGCCGGGCCGAGAACGAAGCCGAGCTGGCCTTCATGGAGGACCTCCTCCGGGAGAACCCCGAGGCCGACATCGAGCAGGACATGCAGAAGACGCGGTCGGAGATGGGTGTTCCGGAAACCCCGGAGGCCCCGGAGACCGAGGGGGCCGAGGGGGCCGCGCCCGCGCCCAAGCGACAGATCATCGACCTGCACCAGGAGTTCCGGGGCAAGTTCCCCGCGTATCTGCGTGCGCGCTCCTTCCTGCTGCGGCACCGGATCCGTACGCACCTGGTGAGCGGCATCGAGTTCCAGATGGGCGTCTTCATGATCGGCCCGCTGTTCGACGTGGTGCTTCCGGCGACCATCGTCTCCGGCGCGCTGCTCCTGGTCTTCGAGCTGGCCATCATCTACAAGCTGCTGCTCTCGACGCGGGACTTCACGCGGACGATCGACTCCTTCGAGGAGCGCAAGGCCCTGGCCGCGACCACCGCCGCGACCGCGACCACGACCGCGACCACGAATTCGACCACGGCTTCGGCGGCGGTGTAGGGGTCACCGGCTTCGCCAAGTGCACCCTCAGACGCCGGACGGGCTGAAGCTCTTCAGCCCGTCCGGCGTCTGAGGGCTTTTGTTCAGTCAGTCGCACACGCTCACGCTCACCGCCCGCACCCGCTCCCCGAGCGGCGCCATCACCGCCGGGAGCAGTGCCCCGCGCATCACCGCAGCGCCGATCAGGGTCGCCGCGCTGATCAGGACCGCCGCCGCGACCCCGACGCCCATCTGCTGCATGAACCGCATGAACCGCATGGGCAGCGTCCCGAAGATCGCGAAGACGGCGGCCGTGATCACGGCCGCCCATCGGTGCCTGACGCTCCATCCGTCGGCGCGAGCGGCTGACCCCTCCTCGTAAGGAAGGGGCCCGACCGTCACAAGCCCCTTACATCTATGACGACTTACGGGATTCAGCCCTGCGGTGTCCGATCTGCCGACGGGGGCCCGATTTGTTATTACAGAAGCTTGTTGAACAAGTCACAGGTGTATGTAGGTATTGATCTGCGCGCGTCAATCAGACATGGTTTCGTCCCAACGCCCGGAGATCTTCCGGATCTCAGGGGGCGTCGCAGTGAAGTTTTGAAACCCCCCACATCCCCCCACAAGCACCACGAGGAGACCCCTCTTCATGGCAAATCACAAGCGTGCCCGCTCGGTGAAGCTCGTCGCGGCGATAGCCACCACGGCCACCGCGGTCGGCGTCACCGTATTCGCCACCTCGTTCGCCGGCGCGGCAACCCCCGCCGAGGGCAAGGTCTACGGAGCCGACGCCAAGGGCGCCGTCTCCGGCAGCTACATCGTCATGCTCGACGAGAAGGCCGACAAGGGCGTCAAGTCCGACCTGGCCAAGGAGTACGGCGGCGAGCTGAAGCGGAACTACTCGTCCGCGATCAACGGCTTCTCGGCCCAGGGCCTCAGCGAGACCGACGCCAAGCGCCTGGCCGCCGACCCGGCCGTCGGCAAGGTCGTCCAGTCCAAGAAGTTCAGCACCAAGGCCACCCAGGAAGACCCGCCGTCGTGGGGCCTCGACCGCATCGACCAGGACGACACCAAGGGCGACGGCAAGTACACGTACCCCGACGCGGCGGGTGAGGGTGCCACGGCGTACGTCATCGACACCGGTGTCCGTGTCAGCCACAAGGACTTCGGCGGTCGCGCCACGTCCGGCTTCGACGCCGTCGACAACGACGACGACGCGGACGACGGCAACGGCCACGGCACGCACGTCGCGGGCACCATCGCCGGTGAGGCGCACGGTGTCGCCAAGAAGGCGAAGATCGTCGCGGTCCGCGTCCTCGACGACCAGGGCTCCGGCACCACCGAGCAGGTCGTCGCGGGTATCGACTGGGTCACCAAGAACCACAAGGGCCCCTCGGTCGCCAACATGAGCCTGGGCGGCGGCGCCGACGAGGCGCTCGACGCGGCGGTCCAGAAGGCGATCGCCTCCGGCGTCACCTTCGCGGTCGCGGCCGGCAACGAGTCCTCGGACGCCGGTCAGGGCTCCCCGTCCCGCGTGAAGGAGGCCATCACGGTCGCCTCCTCCACCAAGGACGACGAGCAGTCGGACTTCTCCAACTTCGGCAAGGTCGTCGACATCTACGCCCCGGGCTCGGACATCACGTCCGACTGGAACACGGGTGACGACGCCACCAACACCATCTCCGGTACGTCGATGGCGACCCCGCACGTCGTGGGTGCCGCCGCCGTCTACCTCGGCGCCCACCCGGACGCCAAGCCGGACGCCGTCTCCAAGGCGCTCACCGACGGAGCGACCGCGGACAAGATCTCCAACCCGAGCCAGGGCACGCCCAACAAGCTGCTCAAGGTCGTCGAGTAGGACCTGTGGGACCCGTAGGACCTGTAGGACCCGTAACACCCGGCTGAGCAACACCCACCGGACCGGCGGCCGCCGCGCCCACCCCCACGGGGCGCGGCGGCCGTCTCGCGGTCGTCCTATGGTGTGCGGATGACGGTCAAGGCATACGCGGTGCTGCTGCGCGGCATCAACGTGGGCGGCAAGAGAAAGCTCCCGATGGGGGAGTTGCGAACTCTCCTCTCCGGTCTCGGATTCGATGACGTACGCACCCATCTGCAGAGCGGCAACGCGGTCTTCACCAGTGCGGCCGCCGACGAGGACGCCCTGGCCGCGCGGGTGAGCGAGGCCATCGAGCGGCATTTCGGCTTCGACGTGGACGTCCTGGTGCGCGACGGCGCGTATTTGAAGGCGGTCGCCGACGCCTGCCCCTTCCCCGCGGCATCGCTCGAAGGCAAGCAGCTGCACGTCACGTACTTCTCCGAGCCGGTCGACGCGTCCCGGCTGGACAAAATCGACCCGGCGGCGTTCCTGCCCGAGGAGTTCCGGCTCGGCGACCGCGCTCTCTATCTCTACGCGCCTGACGGGCTCGGCCGCTCGAAACTGGGCGAGGTCCTCTCGCGCCCCGCCCTGTTCGAGGGCGTCATCGCCACATCCCGCAACTGGAACACCGTCGCCAAGCTGGTGGAGCTGACGCGGGAGCCGCCCCGTGGCTGACCGCACGCCCGCCGTCGAAGCGGCCGTCGAGGCCGAACTGCGGCTGCTCGCCCCCGAAGTGCGTGCGTCGCCCGAGCTGCTCGGGGAGCTGCTGCACCCGGAGTTCACCGAGTTCGGTGTCTCGGGCACCCACTGGGACCGGCCGTCGATCATCACGGCCCTGTCCGCGGACCCGGGCGGGACCGGCCTCTCGATCACGACCTCCCGGATGCGGGGCGTCCAGCTCGCCGACGACATGGTGCACCTGACCTTCGACACCGAGAGCAACGGCCGAAGTGCCCACCGGAGTTCGCTGTGGCGGCTGTGCGACGGCGTCTGGCTGCTCTGGTTCCACCAGGGAACGCCCTTCGGCGAAGTCGCCCCGCCCGAAGTCTGATCTTCCTCGGTGCCGTGTGCGAGGCTCGGCTCCATGCGCTACATCATCGTGGGAGCAGGGGCGATCGGCGGCACCGTGGGCGGACGCCTCGCCGAGAGCGGACATGACGTGGTCCTCGTCGCGCGGGGCGCGCACTACGAGGCGGTACGGGAGAGCGGACTGCGGGTCAGAACGCCCGAAGGGACGGCGACCCACCGGCTCTCCGTCGTCCGGAACCCCGATGAACTCGGCGAGTTGAGGGCGGACGACGTGCTCTTCCTCGCCGTGAAGACACAGGACTGCGAAGCCGCCCTCGACGCCTGGAGCGGGCGTCCGGTGGTGGGCGGCGGGACCGCCGGCGAGGTCCTTCCGCTGGTCTGCGCGCAGAACGGCGTGGAGAGCGAGCGTATGGCGCTGCGCCGCTTCCGTCGGGTGTACGGGATGTGCGTCTGGCTGCCCGCGACCCATGTCGAGCCGGGTTCGGTCTCCGCGGCGGGCGCCCCCTACACGGGCATCCTGCACCTCGGCCGCTATCCGAGGGGCACGGACGACACCGCCCGTCTCATCTCCGCGGACCTGGAGAAGTCGAAGCTGCTCTCGCCCGTAGTGGCGGACGTGATGCGCTGGAAGTACGGGAAGCTGCTCGCCAATCTGGCCAACTCCATCGAGGCGGTCACGGGGCCGCTCGTCGGCAACGAGGCCATCGCGCTCTATCGGCGGGCGCGCGCGGAGGGCGAGGCGGTGCTTGCCGCCGCGGGCATCGAGGCGGTGGGCGAGCAGGAACAGAAGGAGACCCGCGGCGACCGCGTCCGCTTGGAACCCTTCGAGGGCTCGGAACGCGGCGGCGGCTCGTCCTGGCAGAGCCTGAGCCGGGGAACGGGCAGCATCGAGGCGGACTATCTCAACGGCGAGATCGTGCTGCTCGGCCGTCTGCACGGAGTGCCGACGCCGGTGAACGACGTCTTGCGGGCTGTGGCGAACGCGTTCGCGCGGGAGCGCCGCGACGCGGGGTCGATGCCGGTGCCGGAACTCCTCGGTCTGGTGGCGGAGGCGGAGGAGAGGGCGGGCTGACGGGCCAGGCAGATGGCCCGCCAGGAGGGAGGGCGAATGGCCCCGGAAGCTGTCGAAGAGCCGCACCGCGTCGTCGCCGCGCGGAATCGCCCGCAGCACGGGGCCGAACCGGACGGTGCCGAGCGCACCCGCACCACGGGCCTCGACTTCAGCTGAGCTGCACCGAGGTCATCAGAAGCGTGGTGCGGCCGTTGTCCTCCGCGACTGTGCGGCCCTGGGTGAAGCCGAGGCGCTTGAGGACGGTGATGGGCGCGATGTTCTCCGAGTCCACGGTCGCGTGCACCTCGGACAGGGCCAGAGTCTCATGGCCGTACGAGGTGAGCAGTTGACCGAGCTCTGTGCCCAGACCCATCCCCCAGCTGCCACGGAAGAGGCCGCAGACGATCTCGTGCCCGTCGAGCCAGCTCTCGGGGGACGGCTTTATCTCCGCGTGGCCTATATAGCGTCCCTCGTGCCGCACAGCCCAGATCGGGAACTGGCTCTCGGCGTACACGAGGCCGAAGATCCGGCGGAACAGCGCATGGGTCTGCTCCACGCTCTGCGTCCCGTCCCCGAACCAGCGGCCCCTGGCCTCGTCCTGGAGGAGCGAGACGAACTGCTCCTCGTCGGTGGCGGCATAAGGGGACAGGTTCAGGCGCTCGGAACGGAGTACGGGGGTCATCGGCGTGACGGTAGGGCCACGCGCGGTGATTCGGCAACCGGATTGGCGCAGCCCGCCCAATCCGCTCGAAACACTCAACCCTCTCAACCCGCTCAGCCCGTGGGGCGCGGCAGCCCGATGGGGTTGGGGAAGGGAATGAGGTCCGCCGCGAGGATCTCCCGCACCGGACGTTCGAGGGCGGCCAGGAGCGTGTCCGCGTCCCGCGCGGCGAGCGGGCGCAGCAAACGGGCCGACAGACGGTCCGTCGCGTCCTCGACCGACTCCCGCTCCGTGCGGCCGTGTTCGGTGATGTGACCGTCCCCGTCGAGGAGGCCGCGCCCGCGCAGCCGGTCCATCGCGTGCGCCCACTCCTGTTCGCCCCACCCCCGGTCATGCCGGATGGTGTCCGGGTCCACACGGCCCGTGGCGGCGGCGAGCACCACCGCCTCGCAGGCGTCGAGGCCGTGGTCGGCGAGTACGGAGACATGGGCGTCCCCCCTGAATTCGCGTACGCAGGTGACCAGTTGCCACAGCCGCTGCACCGGATCGGCCCGCTCGCTCACGTCACGGTTCGCCGCGAACAGCGGGCGGGACAGCGACGGCGCGTCCTCGACCATGGCCGCGAGGGGCGGACAGAGGGCGATGGCCTGGTCCTCGATGTCCGGCACGAGGGCGCGCAGGGCCCGTGCGGTGCAGGCCGCGCGCTCCTCCACTATCCGCCCGGGCGACGCGTACTGCCAGGCGGAGGGCAGGGCCCGCTCCACCATGGTGGGGGCGAAGACGCCGAGCGAGGCCGTGGCGGGACCCGCCTCGATCGGGCCCATGGGAGCCGTACGGGCCGCGAAGTAGCCCATCCAGAAGCCTTTGAGGCCAAGGGACCTGCCCAGATCGCGGCAGCGCTCCTCGAAGTAGATCACTGCGTGCAGGGGCTCGGTCCGCAGCCAGAGAGTGCGGGATCTGGTGAGGGTCATGACCCCACAAACTAAGCCAGCACGGGAACCCGCGCCATACGCCCGACCACACCGGACTCGGAACATGCCTCGTCGTAGCGCCGCACGAGCAGCCGCGCCAACCCGGCGGAGGGGCCGAGGACTTCGGCCGAGACGTCCGCTTCGGCGGCGCCCCGCGCGATGCGGTCCGGCAGAAAACCGGGCGCGATGACATAGGGCGCCACCGCCACCCTGCCCACACCCAGTTCGCGCAGCTCTCGCACGGCGTCCTCCGTGCGGGGCAGAGATGCGGAGGCGAACGCAGGCCGCACGGCGCACCAACCGGTGTGCCGCCACTCCCGCGCGATTTCAGCGATCACTGCGATCGCCTCCGGGTCCGATGACCCCGCCGAGGCAAGAACGACCCCGGTCGAGGACTTGTCGGCGGGGGTGAGCCCCGCCTCGTAAAGGCGTTGGTCCAGCGCGGTCAGGAGCAGCGGCGAGGGGCCGAGCACCCCCGCCTGCCGGATGCGGAGCCGGGACGGCGCCTGGCTCAGGGCCGCCGGGATGTCCGACTTCGCGTGGAACGCCCGGGTGAGGAGCAGCGGCAGCGCGATCACGTCGCGTATGCCCTCGGCGTCCAGGGACTGAAGGACCTCGGGGACCGAGGGCGAGTTGAAGTCGAGGAAGCCCGTCTCCACCCGCAGCCCCGGCCGCTGCTCCCGCACCCGTCGCACCAGGGCGCGCACCGTCTCGGCATGCCGCGGATCGCGGCTGCCGTGGGCGATGACGAACAGGACGGGACGGACGGTGTGGACGGGGCGGCCGAACATGGTGGGTCAGCTCCTCACGAGGAGTCCGCGGCTGCGCAGGACGCGCCGCTCAAGGGGGCTGAATATCAGCAGGTCGATGGCGATGCCGACGATGAGGATGAGAAGGATCGCGAAGAACACCTGCGCCATGCTGCTGTTCGTGCGGCCCGCCTCAAGGAGCTGGCCGAGCCCCATGCCCAGGTCGGGTGACTGCGCGATGATCTCCGCGGCCATGAGCGAGCGCCACGAGAACGCCCAGCCCTGCTTCAGGCCCGCCAGATAGCCGGGCAGCGCCGCCGGCATCACGATGTGCCAGGTGTGGCGCAGCCCCGTCGCCCCCAGGGTGCGGCCCGCCCGCAGGAAGAGCGGCGGCACCTGGTCGACGCCCGCGACCAGGCCGTTGGCGATCGAGGGGACCGCGCCGAGCAGGATCACCGCGTACATCATCTGGTCGTTGAGCCCGAGCCAGATCACGGCCGGCGGCACCCACGCCACCGACGGCAGCGACTGCAGACCGGACAGGATGGGACCGATCGCGGCCCTGATGAACCGCACCCGGGCCACGATCAGACCCAGCGGCGTACCGATCACGAGCGCCATCAGGAAGCCGAGGAGACCACGCGAGACGGACGTCCAGATGTACTCCAGGAGCGTGCCCTGCAACCAGGCGTCCTGCACCTCGTGCCAGACGTCGGCGGGCGGCGGCAGCTTGTAGGTGTCGGTGGTCTTCGTCCACACCAGGATCTGCCAGACGACCAGGACGAGCAGGACTGCGGTTATCGGCGGCAGGACCTTCTGGACGAAGGTCTGACGGAAGGGCGTGCGCCGGGTCTGGACCGCGTCCAGGGCGTCGAGGCCCGCCTCCAGACCGGCCAGGTCCTGGCCGCTGTCGCTCTTGGCCTTGTCGACATCGGCCTTGTCGACCGGGGTGTCAGTGCTGGCCATGTCGGCGGATCTCCCCACGCAGTTGTTCGGTGATCTCGACGGACAGTTCCGCGACCGCGGAGTCCTCGATACGGCGCGGGTGGGGGATGTCGACCCGCCACTCGTGCGCCACCCGGCCCGGACGCGACGAGAGGAGCACGACGCGCTCGGCGAGGCGGACGGCCTCGCGCACGTTGTGCGTGACGAAGAGGACGGAGACGTCCGTCTCGCGCCAGATACGGGTCAGCTCGTCGTGCAGGACGTCACGTGTGATCGCGTCGAGCGCCGCGAACGGCTCGTCCATCAAGAGGATCTTGCTGTCCTGCGCGAGCGCGCGGGCAAGGGCCACACGCTGGCGCATGCCGCCGGACAGCTCGTGCACCCGCTTGCCGTACGCCCCCTGGAGCCGTACGAGGCCGAGGAGTTCCTCGGCCCGCTCGCGCCGCTCCGTCTTCGCGACGCCGCGCAGCTTCAGGGCGAGCTCGATGTTCTTGCCCGCGGTCAGCCACGGGAACAGCGCGTGCTCCTGGAACATCAGGGCGGGGCGGCCGTCGGTGACGATGTCGCCCGCCGACGGCTTGTCGAGCCCGGCCACCAGATTGAGCAGCGTCGACTTGCCGCAGCCCGAGGCCCCCAGGAGCGTGACGAATTCGCCTTGAGCGACATCGAGCGTGATGTCGTCCAGGACGAGCTGCTGCCCGGCGGGTGTGGCGAAGGACTTCGAGACATGCTCGATCCGGGCCGCGTGCTCGGCCACCGCGGTGTCGTCGGCCGCCTTGGCGAGGGTCGTCGCCATGGTCGTCACCTCCTGGGAACTGGTCGGATGCCGGGGTTACTTGACGCCGAGACCGGCGTCGTCGACGGCGGACTTGCCCTCGGCCTTGAGGACCTTGTTCAGGGGCTTCAGGTCGTAGATGCCCTTGAGGTTCGGCTTGTCCAGGAGGCCGGCCTTGACCGCGTGCTCCGCCTCGGTGTCGAGCGTGGCGGCCAGCGGGTCGTCCGTGGTCTGGATGGACTTCCACGCCGGGTCGATGACCTCGGGCGGCAGCTCCTTGCCGGACGCCTCCTTGAGGGACGCGTTGGCGGAGGCCTTCGCCTTCTCGGGGTTGTCCTTGATCCACTGGTTGGTCTTCACCGAACCGCGCAGGACGGCCTCGACGACCTTCGGGTGCTCCTTGAGGAACGACTGCGACACGATGATGTTCGTGATCACGAACTTCTTGTCCGGCCACAGGTCGGACTCGTCGAGGATGGTCTTGCCGCCCTCGGCGACCAGCTTCGACGCGGTCGGCTCGGGCACCCAGGCACCGTCGATGGAGCCGGACTTGTAGGCGTCAGGGGTGATCTTGTTGTCGGTGCGGACCACCGAGACATCGCCCTTGCCGCTCTCCGCGTCGACCTTCCAGCCCTTTTCCTTGACCCAGTTGAGGAAGGCCACGTCCTGGGTGTTGCCGAGCTGAGGCGTCGCGATCTTCTTGCCCTTGACGTCGTCCAGGGACTTGATCTTCTTGGGGTTGACCACCAGCTTCACGCCACCGGAAGCCGAGCCGCCGATGATGCGCAGGTTCTTGCCCTGGGACTTGGTGTAGCCGTTGATCGAGGGCGACGGGCCGATCCAGCCGATGTCGATGGACTTCGAGTTCAGTGCCTCGATCTCCGAAGGGCCCGCGTTGAACTGCGTGTACTTGGCCTTCGTCGCGCCCAGTTCCTTCTGGAACAGGCCCTCCTGGTCGCCGACCAGGGCGGTGGCGTGCGTGAGGTTCGGGAAGTACCCGATCTTCACCTCGTCGAGGCCCTCGATCTTCTTGGCGCCGGAAGCCACCTCCGCCTTGTCGTTCTCGTCCTTCGAGTCGGATCCGTAGCCGCAGGAGGTGAGCACTACGGCAAGCAGTGGCAGGGCGGTGACGGCGGCAAGGGCACGGCGGCCGCCGGTGGTACGTGGTGCGCGGAAGCTGGCAGGCACGGGAGGTGGTCCCCTCGTTGGCCCGGCTCTCACGCCGTCAGGGCGTGGCCGGGAGATCGGCAGGTTTTCGTCTTCGCAGGTCGAACTCGCTGGGGGCGTGGGCGCGCAAGCGGTGCGCGTGCTTCCGCCCCGTTGGAAGCGTCACGTCGGGACATCGCCCGACCCCGCCCTGTCCGCTGCCGAGGGCACCGCTGCCGACACGGCCGCCCTCCTTCGCGAAGGTCGAGAAATAGTCGATCGAGATCATGTCAGAAGTCCCAACCCTCGTCGTCCGCGACCTTCTTGGCTTCTTCGGCCGTCTCGGCGAACGCGTCGCCCGCCATGCCCGCCGCGAGCGTCGTGCCGTCGGCCGGGTCGATGAGGAGGAAGGAGCCGGTGCGGCGCGAGGCGGCGTACGAGTCGACCGCGATCGGCTCGGCGGTGCGGATGACGACGCGGCCGATGTCGTTGGCGACCAGCTCTCCGGGTGCCGGGTGCTGGGAGAGGTCGTCCAGGGTGAGCCGCGAGGGGATGTCCTTGACGATCGCCTTGACCGTGCGGGTGGTGTGCTTGAGCAGCACCCGCTGACCGACGGCAAGGGCGGTGTCCGCGACATGACAGACCGTCGCCGTGAGGTCCTGCGAGATCGGCGGCTGGTCGCCGCTCGGCACGATCAGATCGCCGCGCGCGATGTCGATGTCGCTCTCCAGGAGCAGCGTCACGGACTGCGGCGTCCAGGCGACGTCCACCGGCTCGCCGAGCAGGTCGATGCCGGCGATCTTCGACGTCTTGCCCGAGGGCAGCACGGTCACGGACTCGCCGACGCGGAAGGTGCCCGCCGCGATCTGTCCCGCGTAGCCCCGGTAGTCGGGGTGCTCGGCGGTCTGCGGACGGATCACGTACTGGACGGGCAGGCGCGCGTGGCAGGAGGTCAGGTCGTGGCTGACCGGGACCGTCTCCAGGTGTTCCAGGACGGTGGGGCCGCCGTACCAGTCCATGTTGGAGGACGGCTCGACGACATTGTCGCCGGCCAGCGCCGAGATCGGGATCGCGGTGATCTCCGGTACGCCCAACTCGCTCGCGTACGCGGTGAATTGCTCGGCGATCTTCGCGAAGACCGTCTCCTCGTACTCCACGAGGTCCATCTTGTTCACGGCGAGCACGACGTGCGGGACGCGCAGCAGCGCAGCGACGGCGGCGTGCCGGCGGGTCTGCTCGATGACGCCGTTGCGGGCGTCCACGAGGACCACGGCGAGGTCCGCCGTCGATGCGCCGGTGACCATGTTCCGGGTGTACTGCACGTGGCCCGGGGTGTCGGCGAGGATGAACCGGCGCCGGGGCGTCGCGAAGTACCGGTACGCCACGTCGATGGTGATGCCCTGCTCGCGCTCGGCCCGCAGGCCGTCGGTGAGCAGCGCCAGGTCGGGGGCCTCGGCGCCGCGGCTTGCGGAGGCGCGCTCCACGGCTTCGAGCTGGTCGGTGAGGACGGACTTGGAGTCGTGCAGGAGCCGTCCCACGAGGGTGGACTTGCCGTCGTCGACGGACCCGGCGGTGGCGAACCGCAGCAGGGTGGTGGCCGACAGCTGCTCGTTGGAGAGCGGCTGCGCCTTGTCGGGTTCGGTGGTGCTGGTCATGTTTAGAAGTACCCCTCGCGCTTGCGGTCTTCCATCGCTGCCTCGGACATCTTGTCGTCGGCGCGGGTGGCGCCGCGCTCGGTCAGTCGCGAAGCGGCGATCTCGGTGATGACGGCGTCCAGCGTGGTGGCGTCGGAGTCGACGGCGCCGGTGCAGGACATGTCGCCGACCGTGCGGTAGCGGACGAGCCGCTTCTGAGTCGTCTCGCTGTCCTTGGGGCCGCCCCATTCACCGGCGGTCAGCCACATGCCCGAGCGCTGGAAGACGTCCCGCTCGTGCGCGAAGTAGATCTCGGGGAGCTCGATGCCCTCGCGGGCGATGTACTGCCACACGTCCAGCTCGGTCCAGTTGGAGATCGGGAAGACGCGGACGTGCTCGCCGGGGGCGTGGCGGCCGTTGTAGAGCTGCCACAGCTCGGGGCGCTGGCGGCGCGGGTCCCACTGCGAGAACTCGTCCCGCAGGGAGAACACCCGCTCCTTGGCGCGCGCCTTCTCCTCGTCCCGTCGCCCGCCGCCGAACACCGCGTCGAACTTCTCGTTCTGGATCTTCTCGGTGAGCGGGACGGTCTGCAGCGGATTGCGGGTGCCGTCGGGGCGCTCGCGCAGCTTGCCCGCGTCGATGTAGTCCTGCACGGAGGCGACGTGCAGACGAAGCCCGTGCTCGGCGACCACACGGTCGCGGTACGCCAGGACCTCGGGGAAGTTGTGCCCGGTGTCGACGTGCAGGAGCGAGAAGGGAATCGCCGCGGGGGCGAAGGCCTTGAGCGCCAGGTGCAGCATGAGGATCGAGTCCTTGCCGCCGGAGAACAGGATCACCGGCCGCTCGAACTCCCCCGCCACCTCGCGGAAGATGTGCACCGCCTCGGACTCCAGGGAGTCCAGGTGGCTGAGGGCGTACGGGCTGTCGGTGCCCTCGCTCACGGTGGCCACGGTGGTCGTCATGCCAGACCCCTTTCGATGAGCAGCGCGCGCAAGGCCGCCGCGGACTCCTGCACGGTCTGGTCCTGGGACTCGATGCGCAGATCGGGTGACTCGGGCGCCTCGTAGGGGTCGTCGACCCCGGTGAGACCGGAGATCTCGCCGGCCGCCTGCTTGGCGTACAGGCCCTTCACGTCGCGTACGGAGCAGACCTCGACCGGCGTGGCCACGTGGACCTCCAGGTAGGGCGTGCCGCCCTTCTGGTGGCGTCCCCGCACCGCCTCACGGCTGTCCGCGAACGGCGCGATCACCGGCACCAGGACCTTCACGCCGTTACGGGCGAGCAGTTCGGCGACGAAGCCGATGCGCTGCACGTTGGTGTGCCGGTCCGCGCGGCTGAAGCCGAGGCCCGCCGAGAGGAACTCGCGGATCTCGTCGCCGTCGAGCACCTCCACCTGGTGGCCCTCACCGCGCAGCTTGTCCGCGAGTTCGTACGCGATGGTGGTCTTGCCCGCGCTGGGCAGCCCTGTGAGCCAGATGGTGGCTCCGGTGCTCACGTGCTTCTCCGATGCGTTCCGGGGACCGGTGGCCTGCTGAGGCCCGGTCCGCTGAGGCTCTGTCATCAATGGATCCCGCACTCGGTCTTGGCGTTGCCCGACCAGCGCCCGGCGCGGGCGTCCTCGCCCTCCAGGAGGCGGCGGGTGCAGGGCGCGCAGCCCACGGAGCCGTAGCCGTCCATGAGGAGGGGGTTGGTGAGGACACCGTGCTCGTCGACGTAGGCGTCCACGTCGTCCTGCGTCCAGCGGGCGATCGGCGAGACCTTGACCTTCTGGCGCTTCTCGTCCCAGCCGACGACCGGGGTATCGGCCCGGGTCGGGGACTCGTCGCGACGCAGGCCCGTCGCCCACGCGGCATACGAAGTCAGGCCCTCCTCAAGGGGCTTGACCTTCCGCATGGCGCAGCACAGGTCCGGGTCGCGGTCGTGCAGCTTCGCGCCGAACTCGGCGTCCTGCTCGGCGACCGACTGCTTCGGCGTGAGCGTGATGACGTTGACGTCCATCACGGCGGCGACCGCGTCGCGGGTGCCGATGGTCTCGGGGAAGTGGTAGCCGGTGTCGAGGAACACGACGTCCACACCGGGGCGGGCCCGCGAGGCGAGATGGGCGACGACGGCGTCCTCCATGGAGGAGGTCACGCAGAAGCGCTCACCGAAGGTGTCGAGCGCCCACCGGAGGATCTCAAGGGCGGACGCGTCTTCCAGATCCCGCCCGGCCTGCTCGGCGAGAGCCTTCAACTCGTCGCCCGTACGCTGCTCCTGAGCCTGAACGGCCGTCATATCTCTTCCCCTCCACCGCTGTTGCGCTGAACTCCCTGGGCGAGCAGCCCGAGGAACTTCAACTGGAAGGCTCGATTGCACGCGGCGCATTCCCACGCGCCGTGACCGGTCTCGTTGGGGCGCAGGTCCTCGTCACCGCAGTAGGGGCAGTGGAAGGGCGCGGCACGCTCGCTCACTTCAGTGCCTCCTCGCTGGCGCGGGCGACCCAGGTGGCGAAGCGCTCGTCGTCCGCGCGCTCCTCCTGGAACCGGGTCAGGACCCGCTCGACGTAGTCGGGCAGCTCGGCCGAAGTGACCTTCAGGCCGCGGACCTTGCGGCCGAACCCGGCCTCCAGGCCCAGCGCGCCACCCAGGTGCACCTGGAAGCCCTCGACCTGGTTGCCCTCGCCGTCCAGGACGAGCTGGCCCTTGAGGCCGATGTCGGCGACCTGGATACGGGCGCAGGCGTTCGGGCAGCCGTTGACGTTGATGGTGATCGGCTGGTCGAACTCCGGGATGCGGCGCTCCAGTTCGTCGATGAGCGAGGCGCCGCGCGCCTTGGTCTCGACGATCGCGAGCTTGCAGAACTCGATGCCGGTGCAGGCCATGGTGCCGCGGCGGAAGGGAGAGGGGGTCACCCGCAGATCAAGGGCTTCGAGCCCCGCCACTAGCGACTCGACCTGCGACTCCTCGACGTCGAGCACGATCATCTTCTGCTCGGCGGTGGTCCGCAGACGGCCCGAGCCGTGGGCTGCGGCGACCTCGGCGATCTTCGTCAGCGTCGTGCCGTCCACACGGCCGACGCGGGGGGCGAAGCCGACGTAGAAGCGGCCGTCCTTCTGCTTGTGCACGCCGAGGTGGTCGCGCCAGGTTCCGGCGGGCTGCTCGGGCGCGGGTCCGTCGACGAGCTCGCGCTTGAGGTACTCGTCCTGAAGGATCTGCCGGAACTTCTCCGGGCCCCAGTCGGCGACGAGGAACTTCAACCGGGCGCGGGTGCGAAGGCGGCGGTAGCCGTAGTCACGGAAGATGCCGATGACGCCGGTCCACACCTCGGGCACCTCGTCCAGCGGTACCCACGCACCGAGCCGCACGCCCAGCTTCGGGTTGGTGGAGAGCCCGCCGCCGACCCAGAGGTCGAAGCCGGGGCCGTGCTCGGGGTGGTCGACCCCGACGAACGCGATGTCGTTGATCTCGTGCGCGACGTCCAGCTGCGGCGATCCGGAGATCGCCGTCTTGAACTTGCGCGGCAGGTTCGAGAACTCCGGGTTGCCGATGAAGCGACGCTGGATCTCGTCGATGGCGGGGGAGCCGTCGATGATCTCGTTCTCGGCGACACCGGCGACGGGCGAACCGAGGATGACGCGGGGCGTGTCACCGCAGGCCTCGGTCGTGGAGAGCCCCACGGCTTCGAGCCGCTCCCAGATCTCGGGTACGTCCTCGATGCGGATCCAGTGGTACTGCACGTTCTGCCGGTCGGTGAGGTCGGCGGTCCCGCGTGCGAACTCCTGCGAGATCTCGCCGATGACGCGCAGCTGCTCGGTGGTGAGCCGCCCGCCGTCGATCCGCACCCGCAGCATGAAGTACTCGTCGTCCAGCTCTTCCGGCTCCAGGATCGCGGTCTTGCCGCCGTCGATGCCCTGCCGACGCTGGGTGTACAGCCCCCACCAGCGCATACGCCCGCGAAGATCGTTCGGGTCGATGGAATCGAACCCGCGCTTGGAGTAGATCGTCTCAATGCGTGTCCGCACATTGAGACCGTCGTCATCCTTCTTGAACTGTTCGTTGCCGTTCAGTGGCGTGAAGTGGCCAACGGCCCACTGGCCCTCACCACGGTGACGGCTCGCCTTGCGCCGGGGCGCGGCAGTCGTGGGTTTTTCAGGGGTGGCAGCCATGGCTATACGTCCTTCAAGGCGGGCTGAGGGCTGGGCTGACCTGCACACTTCGCGCAGGAGGCGCGGCGGTGCGCAATAGGGTGGTCAGGAAAGGGAAGTCGTCGGCGCTGGTGCTGTCAGCTCGCCGGACACATGGCGCTGGACATGCGGCAGAGATCGACGTGGCGTCGACTCACCAAGGCAATTCCAGTGCGATCCATGACGGAAGCGTGTCACGGGACTTTCGGCCCAGTCCACCATTATCCAGAATGTGGACGTGTCGGTCTCGCGATGCGAGATAGTGTGGCTTCGATCACTCATCCCTGGACCAGTGAGGGCGCCCTGAAGGGGCGCGGGGAACTGCGCGCCCAGCCACAACCGGACCCGCAGTCAAATATCGCACCCCCCGCGCGGAGCGCTGCGCTACGCCCCGGGCCAGGGTCCAGGCGTAGGTACGTCCCGCTCCTGCGAGACCTCCGTGTCGAACAGCTTGAAACCGCGCCGCAGGTAATTGTCCATCGCGTGCTCCCCGTCCTTGGAGCAGGTGTGCACCCACACCCGCTTGGTCGAGGGCAGCTCCGGCCACCGCTCGGCCAGGTCCCAGGACCGCCGCACCCCGTACGAGAGCAGGTGCCCGCCGATCCGCCGCCCCCGGAAGGCGGGGATGAGCCCGAAGTACACGACCTCGACGTCACCGTCATCCCGCGCCGCCAGCTCCACATACCCGGCGGGCGTCCCCTTGTCGTACGCGACCCAGGTCTCGACGCCGGGCTTCGTCAGATGCTCCTGCCACTGCGCGTAAGTGAGGGAGAGCCGGTCGATCCAGCGGATGTCGCCGCCGACGGAGGCGTAAAGGAAGCGGCTGAACTCGGGGGAGGGGATCTCGGCCCGGACGATCGTGACGTCGCCGTCGGGAGCGGCGGCCGGCCGCAGATCGCCGGGAGCGGTCTGCTCCAGGGACCAAGTGGTGACAGTGAGGCTCATGCCGGTCAGAGAATCACGGGGCGGGGGTACCGGCCAAGGCGGGTACCCCGAGCCCCTGGGCCTCGGCGTCGCGTCGGCCGCGCCGCCAGACCGAAGGCGGTTCCGTGGGCCGGGGCGCCGACCGGGATCGGGGAGCCGCCCGCGAAGCTGACGCCGCCGTGGAAGCCCATGGGCTTCATCGCGATCTGGCCCTGGTCGTGGTGCATCGTCAGGATTCCGTGTGCATCTTCAGGATCCGTCGAATTCACTCGCCCGCGCCCGCGGGGAGATCGCGCCCCCGGGGAGATCGTGTCCGAGGGGAGTAGCGGCACGCGAAGCCTTCGATGCTCTCGCGACGGCACTCAAGGCTCCGCCGCTCTCCGTGCCTCCCGCACCGCGGGCGCCGTCGAATGCGGCAGCAGGTTCGCCGGGTGCTCGGGCAGGATCACCCGCACGTCCACGTCCTCGGGGAAGCGGTAGGGGCGGTGGGCCAGGAGGTCGCCCAAGTAGCGCCGTACGCGGGAGAGTTCGGCGCGGACCGTCACCGTGCGTGCCGGGTCGCCGAACATGTCATCGGCGAGGCCCGAAGCGCTGCGGCCCTTGCGGTGGGCGCTCAGGAGATAGAGCAGTTCCGCGTGGCGCGGGCTCAGTTCATGTGTCCAGCCGCCCGCGCCACCGCCCTCGACGGTCACCGACCAGCGGCGCGGCCCGCTCACGTCCAGGATGACGCGGGTCGCGGCCAGGGGCTGCGGATCCTCGTCCACCCGCAGCAGCCAGCCGCCGGGCAGTGGCTCCACCGCGCAGGTGCCGAGTGAGGGCAGCCACGTACGGCCCGCCGCCATGGATCTGGGCAGGGCGAGCCGGTCCGTGTGGGGCATTCCCGTGACCGCCGCCGTCCACCCGCGGGTGTCCACCGCGACGGCGCGCCCCTGCAGGCGGGCGAGGACCGGCGCCGCCACCGAACGCAGCCGGTCGAGCGCCGTCACATGGCTCTCCCGCAGCCGGGCCTCGGCGAGCTTCGCCACCGCGTCGACCAGGGCGAGCGTCGCCGGATGCATCGTGTTCAGCGGGCCGCTGATGTCGACCACACCGAGGAGGCGGCCGTCACGGGGATCGATGATGGGCGAGCCCATGCACGTCCACGCGTGATGCGTCTCCACGAAGTGCTCGGCGGAGAACACATGTACGGGTCGGCGTACGACGAGCGGTGTCCCTATCCCGTTCGTGCCGACGACGCCCTCGCTCCAGTCCGCGCCCAGTTCGAAACCGAGCGAGTCCGCCTTGCGCAGCACCGTGGAGTGGCCCTCGCGCCACAGGACCCGGCCATCGGCGTCGCAGACGACCATGATGTGGTGCGCCGCGTCCGCCACCGAGACGAGGGCATCGCGCAGCATCGGCATGATCTCGACCAGCGGCGACGTACGGCGGCGTTCCTCCAGTTCCTCGACGCCGAGCAGCCGGGAGCGGAAGTCGCGGTCCGGATCGACCCCGCCGAGCAGCATGCGCTCCCAGGACTCCTCGATCACCGGACGGGGCGACACGCGCGGCTGCTGCCCGGCGAGCGCCGCGTGACGGACGCTCGCGAGCAGTCGCGCGGCCTGCGTGCGGTCCATGGTCGAGATCCTCGCGAGGTCGAGCGTCGAAGTCGCTTCCATCACTGGGTCCTTCCCGAGCAGATCCAGTGCGTCGGGGGCATCCACCCATCGTGCCCCTTCGGTGCCCGCGAGGGTGCTGATTCAGTGATGAACCGACGTAGTCCGGTGAGAGTGATCAGCCCCAGCCGCAGCCGCAGCCGCCGACTTGCAACCGTCTGCAACCCTCGCGAACAGGCATGCGGCGGCCGAAGCTGAGGTCAACGCCGTTCACGCGGCGTTGACGCTCCTCATCGGGGCTTGAGGGCGGGGGTGACGCCGTGTCGGCGCGGCATCACCCCCGCTACTCCTCCCGCCCACGCCCTCCCGCCTACTGCGTCCCGCCGCCGGGCGCCGCCCGCTCCACCACGGCGGCAAGGTCGAGCGTGTGCGGCAGCGTGCCGAACGCCGAGCCCCAGTCCCCGCCGAGCCGCGAGGCACAGAACGCGTCGGCGACCTCCGCGGGCGCGTACCGAACGAGCAGCGAACCCTGGAGCACCAGCGCCATCCGCTCCACGAGCCGACGGGCCCGCGCCTCGATGCCGTCCAGGTCGGCCAGTTCGGTGAGCAGCGCCTTGATCGCGCCGTCCAGGCGGTGATCGGCGCCGCGCGCGACGCCGACCTCCTGGAGGAAGGCGTTCAGCGCCTGCGGCTCCCGCTGCAACGCACGCAGCACATCAAGGGCCTGTACGTTCCCCGAGCCCTCCCAGATCGAGTTGAGCGGCGACTCGCGAAGCAGCCGCGGCATCCCCGACTCCTCGACGTATCCATTGCCGCCGAGGACTTCGAGGGCCTCCACCACGAGCGGCGTGCAGCGCTTGGTCACCCAGTACTTCGCGGCCGGCACGGCGATCCGCAGGAACGCCCGCTCCTGCTCGCTCCCGTCGTCGTACGCGGCCGCGAGCCGCAGCGCGAGCGTCGTGGCCGCCTCCGACTCCAGGGCCAGGTCCGCCAGTACGTTGCGCATGAGGGGCTTGTCGATGAGCTTGCCGCCGAACGCCTCGCGGTACGTGGCGTGGTGCACCGCCTGTGCCACGGCCTGCCGCATGAGCGCCGCCGAGCCCACGACGCAGTCGAGCCGCGTGGCCGCCACCATGTCGATGATGGTGCGCACCCCGCGCCCCTCGTCGCCGACCCGGCGCGCCCATGTCCCGTCGAACTCGACTTCACTGGACGCATTCGACTTATTTCCCAGTTTGTCCTTCAGGCGCTGAATGGCGAAGGCATTACGGGTGCCGTCGTCGAGTACGCGCGGCACAAGAAAGCACGTAAGTCCCGCATCGGTCTGCCCGAGCACGAGAAAGCCGTCGGACATGGGTGCGGAACAGAACCACTTGTGCCCCGTGAGTTCATAGGCGCCCTCTTCCGCGAGAGCACGCGCACGTGTCGTATTCGCGCGCACATCGCTTCCGCCCTGTTTCTCCGTCATACCCATCCCGAAGAGCACTCCGGCCTTCTGGGACGCGGGCCTGAGCCCTTCGTCGTAGACCACGGAAGTGAGCCGTGGCTCCCACTCGGCGGCGAGCGCGGGATCGGCCCGCAGTGCGGGCACCGCCGCGTGCGTCATCGACACCGGACAGCCGTGCCCCGCCTCGACCTGCGACCACACCAGGAACCCGGCCGCGCGCCGCAGATGGCCCCCGGGTCGCGACCAGGCGGTGGTCAGCCCCGACGACACCGCCTTGCCGAGCAGTCGGTGCCACGCCGGATGGAAGGCGACTTCGTCCACGCGATTCCCATAGCGGTCATGGGTGTGCAGAACGGGCGGATTCTCATTGGCCAGAAACCCCCATTCCCGTGCCTGGGCCGAACCCGCGGTGCGCCCGAGTTCCGAGAGTTGCTCGCGCGCGGTACTGAGAAGAGCGGGATCCAGATGCCGCTCGACTCCCTCGGTGAGGGCGCGGTCCGACGTAAAGACGTCATATCCCACCAGGGGTGGAGCCTGGTTGGTCACTGTGTGGGTGCTGGCTGCCATGCCGCTACGGTAAGGAGGTGCACCAGGCAAAAGAAACACCCGGGAGGCCGAAGGGCCGCTGGAACCGGGCCCGCGCTCTCTACAGCAACGTCTCCAAGCGCAGGACTGCCTGGCTGCTGCTCAAGGACACGGTCAACTCGTGCGTGGAATACCGGATCCTGGGTCTCGCGGCCGAGGCGGCGTTCTTCACTCTGCTCTCCGTGCCGCCGCTGCTCCTCAGCCTGATCGGCCTGCTCGCGTACGTGGACCGGTGGACCGGCGCGAACACCATCGCCAGCGTCGAGAACAACATCCTCGAAGCGTCCCGCACCGTCCTCTCCGACAAGGGCGTCAGCCAGATCGCGCAGCCGATACTGGAGGACGTCATGCGCGTCGGCAGGCCCGACGTCATCTCGATCGGTTTCCTGTTCGCCCTCTGGTCGGGCTCGCGCGCCGTGAACGTCTTCATCGACACGATCACGGTCATGTACGGCCTGGACGGCGCGCGCGGCATCGTGAAGACCCGGCTGCTCGCGTTCGGCCTGTTCATCGTGGCGCTGCTGATCGGTTCGGTGGCGCTGCCGCTGATGGTGGCGGGGCCTGACGCGGTGGTGAAGCTGGTGCCCGGCTCCACGACGGTGGTGCAGGTCCTGTACTGGCCGGTGGTGACGCTGCTTTCGGTGGTGTTCCTGACGACGCTCTACCACGTGTCCGTGCCGGTGAGGTCGCCCTGGGTGGAGGACATGCCCGGTGCGCTCGTCGCCCTCGGGATGTGGGTCCTGGGGAGTTTCCTGCTGCGGATCTACCTGACGAGCACGGTCGAAGGTCCGACGATCTACGGCTCGTTGGCGGCGCCGGTCGCGGTGCTGCTGTGGATCGGCGTATCGGCGTTCGCGGTCCTTGTGGGGGCCGCGGTGAACGCCGCGATCGACCGGGTGTGGCCGTCCGTCGCCACGGCTGCCGCGCGAGCGGCCAATGACCGCATACGGGAGGCGCGGGCGGTGGAGGTGGTGGCCCGCGCTGCCGCCGCGCGGGAGGCTTCCACGGACCCCGACGACCAGGACATGCCGTCCGAGTTCCCCGAGCGGTGGTCGCGGTTCCTGCCCCCGGACGACGTCTCCTCGCGGTTGCGTACGCACGTCAAGAAGCCTGGGGGGAGCGGGGAGACGCCGCCGGAGTAGGGGCCCGGACGGGCTGGAATTCCGGCCCGTCCCGCGTGCGAACGTACCGAATCTCCCGTCCCGTAGCCGCCGAGACCTCGGCCACCGCATCGCGGAACGAGAGCGGCCGCGGCCCCGAGACCTGCACGCCCCGTCCCGCGTAGCCCGAGCCGGGGCGCGGCACCGCCACCACCACATCCGCGATGTCCCGCGAGTCGATGAACGGTTCGAGCACTTCCCTGGCGGGGAACACCAGTTCCCCGGCCCGCATGCCCTCAAGCAGCGGTCCCTCGCTCAGGTTCTGGGCGAACCAACTCGCCCGTACGACAGTCCACTGGGCCCCGGACTCCCGCACCGCCCGCTCGGCGGGCTCCGCCTGGTCCTCGCCCCGCGCGGACAGCAGTACAAGGTGCCGCACCCCCGGTTCCACCGCCCGCCGGGCCGGCGCCCCCACCGCCTCGCCCGCACCGGGCGCGCCGACGTCCGGCAGGTACGCGAGGTACGCCGCGTCCGCGCCCCGCAGCGCGTCGTCCCAGGTCGAGGGGTCGTACCAGTCGAACTTCACCGCCCCCGACCGCGAAGCGGCCCGCACCGTGCGTCCCGCCGCCCGTGCGTCCCGCCGCCCGCGCGGCCTGCGCGACCCGGCGTCCGGTCTTGCCGGAAGCGCCCGTGACCAGGAGTGTCATCTTCTGCGTCGGTGACGCGTTCTTCGTCGTGCGTCCCAGTCAACTGCCGCCCGCCGCAAGGAGCCATCCGCCAGGGGCTCACCCCCCTGCGCGTGCGTCTACGCTTCCGGCATGGACGTACTCGCAGGCTTGCTGGAGGGCCCGCGCGCGCGGGGAGCCTTCATGATCCGCGCGTGTTTCGACCCGCCCTGGTCCGTCCGCATCGCGGACGAGGCGCCCCTCTCGGTCATGATCATGGTGCGTGGCACCGCCTGGATCGTGCCCGACGGCGCCGAACCCCAGCTGATCCGTCCCGGCGACGTCGCCGTCGCGCGCGGCCCCGACCACTACACCGTCGCCGACGAGAAGGACACGCCGCCCAGGGCCGGGATCCAGCCCGGCCAGCGCTGCGTACCCCTCGGCGGCACACCGGTCGGGCAGTACCAGGACCTCGGCCTGCGCACCTGGGGCGAATCGCTCGACGGCGGCGCCGAGATGCTGATCGGCACCTATCCGGCGCGCGGCGAGATCACCGGACGGCTCCTGGACGCGCTGCCCGCGCTCCTGGTGCTGCCCACGGACGTGTGGGACTGCCCGCTCACCCCGCTGCTCGCCGACGAGCTGGCCAAGGACGAGCCGGGGCAGGACGTCGTGCTCGACCGGCTGCTCGACCTGCTGATGATCGCCGCGCTGCGCGCCTGGTTCTCCAGGCCGGAGGCGGAGGCGCCCGCCTGGTACCGGGCGATGGGGGACCCGATCGTCGGACAGGCGATCCGGCTGCTCCAGGACGACCCGGCGCACCCCTGGACGATCGCCGCGCTCGCCGCGAAGGCCGGGGTCTCGCGGGCCGCGCTCGCCCGGCGGTTCACCGAGCTCGTGGGGGAGCCGCCGATGGCGTACCTGACGGGCTGGCGGCTCGCGCTCGCCGCCGACCTGTTGCGGGACGGCGAGCAGACGATCGGCGCGATCGCACGGCGCGTCGGGTACGGCAGCGCGTTCGCCCTGTCCAGCGCCTTCAAGCGCGTGTACGGGGTCAGCCCGCAGGAGCACCGCTCACGGGCCGTGTAGTTCCTGAGCGGTGACTCTTGGCGGTGTCTCTTGGCGGTGTCACCGAGCGGCGTAACCTTGAAGGCGTGTCGTCCGAGACCGTCGAGTACGCGGAGCGGCCGTCCCGTGTCGCGGGAGCGGTCCTGTGGACCCGCACCAGCGGTGGTGAGGCCGACGGCGCCCGCCCCGTCCTCCCCGACGGCTGCATGGATCTGCTGTGGGCCGACGGCACGCTCCTGGTGGCCGGGCCCGACACCCGCGCGCACCGGCCCGAAGCGAAAGCGTCCGCCCGGTACGTGGGCATCCGTTTCTACCCCGGCACCGCCCCCGCCTTCCTCGGCGTGCCCGCGCACGAACTCCGCGACCGGCGTGTCGACCTCGCCGATCTGTGGCCGTCCGCCGCCGCCCGTCGCCTGACCGAGCGCATGGACGCGGCGCGCGATCCGGCCGCCGTCCTGGAGTCCGTCGCCCTTGAGCGCGCGGTCGGGACGGAGCCGCCCGACCCGTTGCTCGCTCATGTCGTGAAGGCGCTGGACGCGGGGCGGTCCGTCGCGGCGACCGCCGAGGAGGTCGGCGTCAACGCCCGCCTCCTGCACCGGCGTTCACTCGCGGCGTTCGGCTACGGACCCAAGACGCTCGCCCGTGTCCTGCGGCTCCAGCGTGCGCTCGCCCTGGCCGGCGGGGGTCTGACGTACGCGGAGACGGCTGCCGTGGCCGGTTTCGCCGACCAGGCCCATCTGGCGCGCGACGTGAAGGAGTTGGCCGGCATGCCGCTGGGGGAACTGCTCAGCCCGCGGCCGGTCCGGACGGCGTAGAGAGCGGCGCGAACAGGTCGACGCCGTTCCCGTCCGGGTCGAGGACGGAGGCGTACCGCTGGCCCCAGAAGGCGTCCCACGGCTTGAGCTCACCGTGATGTCCGGCGTCGACCAGCTCGTCGTACGCCGTGTCGACGCCCGCCGGAGTCTCGCAGTGGAACGCGAGCCCGATGCGGCCCGCGCTCCGCGGGGGCTCCCAGTTCTCGGTGAAGGAGCGGACCGTCTCCTCCGTGTCGAACGCGATGCGCAGACCGCCGGGGAGCGCCGCCTCGACATGCGGCTGATCCTGGGAACCCTCGGGGAACTCCAGGCCGAGGCGGCGGTAGAAGGCGAGCGTCGCGGCCATGTCGGAGACGACGATGCCGATCAGATCGAAGCGGGGTGTGATCTTCGTGTTCATGCCTCGCAGCCTAGGCAGCCGCCCCACGCCCGTCTTGAAGAAAACGGACGCCGCGCCAAACGGACGCCGCGCCACTCCTTGCCGCCGACTCCGGCGTGTCGCTGCTCTGCACCGGCCGCTACCCCCGTGGGATGTACGACCTCAACATCGGTCCGCACCGCTGGGTGGCGCGCGTCCTGGCCTATGGCCTGCTGCTCACGGACGTATATCCGCCCTACCGCCTCGATCAGGGAGAGCTGGAGCCCCTCGGGTGACTGTCCCGGTCCGCGAATCCTCGCTACGGTGGATGCCATGGACTTGCCGAGCGTGCCGAGCGAAAACCGACTCGCGGCTGCTGTAGTGGCGCACCAGGGGCGTGTGCTGCTGGTGCGGCGCAGCGAGACCGAGCGGTTCCTGCCGCGCGTGTGGGGCGTCCCCTGCGGAAAGCTGGAGCCGGGCGAGAGTCCGCTGGACGGCGTGCTGCGGGAGCTGAAAGAGGAGACCGGACTGCTCGGCGAGGTGCTCCGCAAAGTCGGTGAATCGTCCTTCGTCAGCCAGTACCGCGGGCACGAGGTCAAGAACTGGCAGGACAACTTCCTGGTCAGACCGCTGAGTTTCGAGGTGTCTCTGCCGCTGCCCGACCAGGAGCACCGGTGGCTCGCCCCGGCCGACCTCGGCACGGTCGAGATCGACGACTACAACATGGACATCGTGCGGCAGGCGTTCACCGGCTGATCAGTTCCGCCAGCGACTCCAGCTCCGCCAGATACTCGTCCATCTCCATCGGCCGCTTGGCGACCGCCTCCGCGCGGCTGCCGACCTCCGCGCCCGCGTCCGCGAACACGTCCGCGAACACGTCCGTGTAGCGCCGCCGCCCCGCCCCCGTCTCCAGGAACAGGGTCACCGCCGTCCCCTCCGACGCGCACCACGCACGGTGCAGGGCGTGCGACGGCAGACCGTAACCGCTGCCCGTCCCGTACTCCGCCGTCTGCGTGAGCCGCAGCCGCGCAGGTCCGGCGGGCTCAAGGAGCCAGTGGCCCTCAACGTCCGACAGGGACTCCCGGTACCAGGACGCCGCGAGACCGCTCTCACTCTCACCGGAGTCGGACCCCACCGGCTCGCGCAAGGGCTCGTACAGCTCCATGCCGAGTGTCCCCCGCACCACGTAAGAGGCGAGCGCCGAACGGTGGTTGTGGATGTCCTCGCGGCCTGCCGAGCGCGGGCCCGGGTGCCAGACGTGGGCGCGCAGCTTGTGCCGCGGACCCCCGTCGATCAGGAGCAGCTTGTCGAAACCGAGGACGTGGCGGTACGAGAGGAGCGCGCACTCCGAAGGGGCGCCGCCGCTCGCCGCCAGTTCGCGCACCAGGCCGCAGAGGCGCCCGGGGGAGCCGAGTTCGGCGACGACCGCACGCGCCGCCCGCACCAGTCGCTCCTCCGGCAGCGCCGTGTCCAGGGCCCCTTCGAGCAGACGCCGGGCCCTTTCGACGTGCCGACCACCCATGCGGTCACTCTTCCCCTCGGTCGCGAGCGCGCCGCCGGGGATCATCCACCCGGCTGATACATCCATACGGCATGGGCCCGCAGCGCCGAAAGCCCTTGATAGGTCATCCACATCGGGCGGCCGAGATCGTACCCGTCCCAGTTCCAGATCCCGGCGTCCTGCTGGCGCCACACCGCGCCGACCGCCCCCGCCACCAGCGCGTGCCACGCGTCCTCGCGGCCCTCCTCCGAAGCGATCTCCCAGGCGCTCGTCGTGAGCAGCGCGCGCATCATCCAGGCGGCGGTGAAGTGCCGTACGGAGAGCACCTCCTGGCGCCAGGAGTCGACGGGGTGCGGGCGGCGCACCTCCTCCTGGGTGTTGCGCAGATCGGCGCACTCCTCGTGCTCGGGCGCCGGGCAGGCGAGCAGCCAGCGGATGCCGTCCTCGCGGGCCGCGCGGGTGTTGCTGTCCTCGCCGAGTACGCGGGCGGCGCGGTCCAGGGCGACGACCGCCTGCGCGGTGTGCACCGCGGACGGCCGCGTGATCCGGGCGCGCAGGGCGGGGCCCCAGCAGCGCCGGTGCTCTCGCAGGGGATCCGTCACCGTCCGGTCGACCAGCTCGGCCCGCAGGCGTGCGAGGTCGGGGGAGCCCGGCGCCGCGCGCAGCAGGCCGCGCAGCATGGTCGTCACGACGTGGGTCCTGCCGAGCCCGGACGGCTCGATCTCCTCGGTGAAACGCGCCGCGCACTGCGCCGCCTCCTCCGCGAGCCTTTCCGGGTCCGCGCCCGCCCGTGCGAGCGCCCCGAGCACCAGGGCTGTCACCTCGGGGCGCGGCGTCGAGCCCTGGGAGCGCGCGGCCCAGCCGCCGTCGGCCAGGCGCAGCCGCCACAGGGTCTCCACCAGTTCCGATGCGCGCAACCTGCCGTCGGACACGCCGAGTTCGAGCGCGATGTGCAGTCCGTACGCCGTGCCGGTCGCAGTGGGCCGCACCGGTTGCGTCTGCTCGTCGAGTGCGTGCGCCCAGCCGGTGAGGCGGCCGCTCTCCGGGGTGTCGACGGTGGCGAGTTCGGCGATGAGTGTGGCATAGGTGGCGGCGGCGAGCAGCGGGAACGGGCCGGGGGCGGGAGCCGCCCGCGGCGACCTCGGAGCCGGCTGCCGGGTGAGGTCGTCCGCGTCCGCCCTGGCCCGGATCAGCGCGGCGGCGAGCCAGGCGGCGACACCCGTGCCGATGCCGCTGACCGCCGCGATGCCGTAGCGGGCGGTGTCGCCGGAGATCGAGTCCGGCAACACGCCCACCAGGGACTGGAACACCGCGTAGGCCGCCGCCACGCAGCCGAAGCCCCCGATCCACCCCACGAACCTGCCGGGGCGCGCGTCACCCGGCGAGGGAGGAGGAGTGGCCGACGGCCTCAACGGGCTGCGGCCGAGCCGCGGTTGTGACACGGGGTGCTCCCTCCCCCCAGGGTGGCACGTGGTTCGACGGTGACCTCCAGTCTAGTGCTGAGTCACCGGAAAACCCCGGTCAGGGCGAGGTTCACCCGGCCGGCGGCGGCATCGGCGGCACGGGTGGCTCATCCTCGGGCGTGGCATCGCGGTGCGCGAAAGTAAAAGTGAACTGTGCGGGTGCGGCGTGGAGTTCGTACTGCGGCAGGACCCCGGGCCCGCAGGACTGCGAGCCGATGCCGTGCTGGCCGTGATCGAGATGGACCCACACCGTCTCGCCGGGGGCCAGGTCCGTGCGGTGGGTGGCCGCGTCCAGCTGCTCGGTGGTCCAGCGGCGCGCGGTGAACCAGAAGGCGGGCTCGCCGATCACGCGCACGCCCTCACCGCTGAAGCCCGCCCGCAGCTCGGCCCGGCGGACGTCGGCACGGGCGCCGTTCTCCTGGGGGCGCACGTACGGGGTCTGCATCCGGTCGACCGGCATGAAGTGGTGGCCGATGTCGGACGCCGCCGCCGTGTCCGGGTACGCCTCGCCGTTGCCGCCGCCGAACCAGTGCGCGTAGCCGTACGCGGCGGGCAGCCCGAGCCGGATGCCGAGCCGGGGCAGCGGAACCTTCCACTCGCCCTCGGGCACCACGGAGACCGTGAGGCGCAGCCGGGTGCCGTCGGACGTCCAGTGGTAGGTGGTGCGCAGGCCGATGTCGCGCGACGCGGGCGCCACGCGGGTGCGGACGGTGAGCGCTTCGTCGGTCGACTCGACTGCGTCGAGCCGGTGTCGCATCCGATGCAGGCCGAGCTCGCGCCACACCAGGCCGTTGCGCTGTCCGCCCTGCCAGGACGCCCCGTTGTCGTTGTCGGTGGGGGCCCGCCAGATGTCCAGGCGCGGGGCGCTGGACAGGACGATGGTGCTCAGGGTGCGCAGTTCGCCGGTGCGGGCGTCGAAGGTGCCGGGGCCGAGGGTGATGAAGCGGCCGTCACTCAGGGGCCGTTCGCCGACGGCGGCGCGGACGGCGGGGCGCGGCGTCACCGCGAACTCGGCCCGCGCGACTACGTGATCCAGCTTCGTCCAGTTCGTGTCGACGACGCCCACCGCCGCCGTGAGACGCAGGAAGGTCTCGGCGGCGCGGCTCGCGGGCGGCGCGTCCGGCAGCTTCAGTTCGACGGATTCGCCGGGCCCGAGTTCCGGTGGCACGGCAAGCTCTCCGGCATCGGACGCCGCGCCGTCATCGCTGGTGTACGACCACTCGAAGGACAGGTGCGACAGGTCCGCGAAGTCGTGCAGGTTGGTGACCCCGACCGTCCCCGCGTCCGCGTCGTACGCGAAGCCCACCGGCTGGATGACGCGCTTGTACGTCTCGAGCCCCGGTGACGGCATCCGGTCGGGGAAGACCAGGCCGTCGCAGACGAAGTTGCCGTCGTGCAGCTCCTCGCCGAAGTCGCCTCCGTAGGCGTAGCCGAGCTCCGGGTGCGTGAAGCCGTGGTCGATCCACTCCCAGATGAAGCCGCCCTGATTGCGTTCATGGGCGTCGAACAGCGCCTGGTACTCGCTCAGACCGCCGGGGCCGTTGCCCATCGCGTGCCCGTACTCGCAGAGGATGAAGGGGAGCTGGAGCCGTGATGCCGGTCCTTCCGTGTCCTCGCGGCGGCCGATGCGATCGACCTCGGCATGGTCGGCGTACATGCGCGAGTACATGTCGGTGTACGCGCAGGACCGGTCGCCCTCGTAGTGGATGAGGCGCCCGGTGTCCCGTGCGCGGATCCAGCGGGCCATCGCGCTCAGGCCGCGGCCCGCCCCGCACTCGTTGCCGAGGGACCAGATGATCACCGAGGCGTGGTTCTTGTCGCGCTCGACCATGCGGGCCGCTCGGTCCAGGAGGGCGGGCGTCCAGCGGTCGTCGTCGACGGGGTTGTCGCGCCAGCCCTGCTCGGTGAAGCCGTGGGTCTCCAGGTCGCACTCGTCGACGACCCACAGGCCCAGCTCGTCGCAGAGGCCGAGGAAGGCGGGGTGCGGCGGATAGTGGCTGGTGCGGACCGCGTTGATGTTGTGCTGCTTCATCAGCAGGACGTCGGTGCGCATGGTGGCGAGGTCGAGCGCGCGCCCCGTCTCCGGGTGGAACTCGTGCCGGTTCACGCCGCGGAACAGGATCCGGCGGCCGTTGACCTTGATGACCCCGTCCTCGACGGCCACCGTACGAAAGCCGATCCGCAGCGGGACGCGCTCGCCCGCGGTGGCCAGGATCCCGTCGTAGAGGCGGGGCGTCTCGGCCGTCCACGGCTCGACGGCCACCGTCACCGACTCGCCCGTCGCGACATCGACCCCCAGCTCGGGCACGGTGATCCGGCCGTCCACGTCCGAGTCGACCCGCAGTGTCCCGGTCCCCGCGCGATGGTCGTACGAGGCGTGCGTGAAGAAGTCGAGCGCGCAGCTCTCGGGGCGGTGCAGCAGGGTCACGTCCCGGAAGATGCCCGGCAGCCACCACTGGTCCTGGTCCTCCAGGTACGAACCGGACGACCACTGGTGGACGCGGACCGCCAGGACGTTGCCCGAGGGCTTCAGGAGGTGGCCGACCGCGAACTCGTGCGGAAGCCGTGAGCCCTTGAACTCGCCGAGCTCCGTGCCGTTCAGCCAGACGCGGGCACAGGACTCGACGCCGTCGAAGCGCAGGGCGCCGCCCCCGGTCGCGGGCCAGCCGTCCGGCAGGTCGAAGGTGCGCAGGTGGTCGCCGGTCGGGTTCTCCGTGGGTACGCGGGGCGGGTCGACCGGGAACGGATAGACCATGTTGGTGTAGATGGGCGCGCCGTGCCCCTGCAGCACCCAGTGGCCCGGCACCGCCACGGTGTCCCAGGCCCCGGCGTCGAAGCCGTCCGAGGCGAAGGAGTCGTCGGCGGCGTCGGCGGTCGGGGAGAGCCGGAAGCGCCAACTGCCGTTCAGGGAGAGGGAGACGGCATCCGAGCCTGCGTACCACGCGCGGGGCGGGAGGCTGCCGGTGCCGGGGGATACGTCCTCAAGGTAGGGGAGCTCCATGACCTCCATCAGACAGCCCGGAGGCGGGACGTCACAACACGCACGCGGCGGGGGTTGTTGGATTCTCGGCGGGGGAGTTGGACGGATGACGCGGGTACTACGGATTTCGTCGCACATTGCCGATTATCCGGATGCAATCCCGACTGCCGTGAACGGGCCGGTGAGGCGTGGGTTATCGCAGCTTCAGTTCCCCGGAGATGACACGCTGCGCCACCGACTCCAGGGGCACACCCGAGGCGAAGGCCCGTGCCTTGATGAGCGCCAGGGCGTCATTGACCGAACCGCCCGTCTGCTCGGACAGCACGCCCGCGGCCTGGTGCACCGGGGCCCGCAGATCCGAGCCGCCGTAGAGTCCGGGATCCGCGTCCGGCCCTATCAGCACGCCGTCCGCCAGCGCGGCGGCGACCTCGCTGAACTTCCCCGACCTGGCGAGCGCCGACGGGGGATCGAAGACCGTGAGCACCCCTATGCAGCCCGACGACACCTTCAGCGGGAGCGCCGCGACCGAGGTCAGGCCGAGGGCGGCGATGCCGGAGCCGTAACCGGGCCAGCGGGTTTCGAGCACCGGGCCCGACGCGTACACCGCCAGTCGGGCGTGGACCGCGTCGCGTCCGGGGCCCGCCGTCAGGACGTACTCCAGATCCTGGGCGCCGCGTGAGGGCTGGTCCGAAGCGGCGACCGAGAGTTGGCTCAGATCGGGCCCGACGAGCGTGAGCGCGGCGCTGAGCGTTCCGCAGGCCTCCGCCACCCCCGCCATGAACAGGGGGGAGAGGAGGTCGTCTGTGCCTTCCGCCTCCACCAGTCGGCGGGCGTACGCCTGCTGGAGACGGGCCGTGGTGCGATGGCGTTCCGCGATCGCGTGGTGCCGCGTCGCCATCGTCGAGTGGAGCACGCGGCCGGTCTCCACGAAGAGCCGCTCATGGCGCTCGGCGGTCGCCGTCTCCTGCGTGGCGCGCTCGTCCGCTCGGACGGCACGCCGCCGGGCGGTGTCGGCCCGGCCGCCTGGCTCCGGTGAACTGCCCTCCATGGCGCTCATGTCCACCAGCGTACGACCTGCGGGGTCAGCTGCCCCCTGTGTCGGCGACATCTTCCATGAGGAGGACGACGCCGCCGTTGTGTCCGTCGAACGGAGAGCAGATGACCGAACAGTCGATGTTCCGTCCGATGCGGTTCACCGCGGGGATGACCACAGGGCCCGAACGCTTGCCCGACGCGACGCACTGCTGGATGACATCGCGCAGGCGGTCGGTGGGCAGCCCGAAGTCGAGGGCGAAGAAATGCTCGTCGATCACCTCGTCCGGGCGCAGCCCCCACAGGTCGACCGCGCCACGGTTCCAGTTCTTGGTGCGCATGTCGGCGGAGAGCACCACCACCCCGGCCGCGATACTGCTCACCACGCCCTCCAGGAAGGCATGCGCCTCGTCCAGATCAGTGGTGCGCAGCCGCATCTCGTCGTTCATCGTCTCGAGCTCTTCATTGCCCGACTGGAGCTCTTCGTTGGTGGTCTCCAGCTCCTCGTTCGTCGACTGGAGCTCTTCGTTGGTGGTCTCCAGCTCCTCGATGCTCGACTGGAGCTCTTCGTTGGTGGTCTCCAGCTCCTCGTTCGTCGACTGGAGTTCCTCGTACGCCGTCTCCAGGTCCTCACGCACGCGCTTGACCTCGGCCTTGAGGCGGGTGGACTGCGTGACGTCCAGGAACGTGACGTTGATGGCGACCGGCAGACCCGGACCGCCCGGCCCGCTCAGGATCGGCTGGATGTCGATGTCGAAGTACTGCAGATCGTTGCCGAGGCGGCGCTCCGCGCCGCGGACGTGCATCGGACGGCGTTCGTAGATGGCCTGGTCGATCAGGGAACGGAGCTCGGCCGGCCGGTAGGAGATCTCCAGATCCTGGAAGGGCCGCCCCACGTCGTTGGGCGTGAGGCCGAACTGGGCCCGCGCTCCGTGGTTGACCATGATGACGATTCCGTTGCTGTCCAGGGCGATGCTCGCCCCCGGCGACGAGTCCAGGACCAGGTCACGCAGCTGTACCGTCTGTGTGGCCTGCTGCCTCTCCATAGCCATGCCGACCCTGGCCTTCAGCGGGGGTGTCGCGGGGTACGGCGGCCCGTTGCCGCCGGGGCGGCGGCGGAAGACGCGCTGACGGATACTGACCGCCTCGAAGCGATCGGTGTCGTTCAGGAGCATCTCGGCCTTGCCGAGGAAGAGGTGCCCCCCTTCGCGCAGGGCGAAGTGGAAACGGTCGAGGATCTGGGTCTGCGCCTCCACGTTGAAGTACATCAGCGTGTTGCGGCAGACGAGCAGGTCGAGGCGGGAGATCGGGGCGTCACGGGTGATGTCGTGACGGCCGAAGATGACGCGGCGGCGCAGATCCGTCCGGAAGGCGTACTGAGTGCCGTTGCGCTCGAAGTACTTGTCGCGCAGTTCCTTGGACAGCGGCTCCAGAGCCTTCGCGGGGTACTGCCCCGAGCGGGCGTCACGCAGCGCTTCCTCGTCGACGTCCGTGGCGTAGATCTTGACGCGTTTCGTGCACTCCTCGACGCCGATTTCCTCCGCGAGCATTATGGCCAGGGAGTACGCCTCCTCACCGCTGGAACAGCCCGCGCTCCAGATCCGGATCTCCGCCTGCGGGCTGACGGTCTCGAGCAGCCGGGGGAGCACGTCGCGCCGGAGGAGGGCCCAGGCGTCCGGGTCGCGGAACACGGAGGTGACGTTGATCAGGATCGTGTTGAACAGGGCACGGAATTCGTCCGCGTCGGTCTCCAGGAGGTCGCGGTAGTCCGCGAAGCCCTGCACACCGACGTCTCCCATGCGCTTGCGGATGCGGCGGCCGAGGGTGGACCGCTTGTAGCCGGTGAAGTCGAATCCACGTGCGTCACGGATGAACCCGAGCAGACTCTCCAGGCCCGGGTCGACGAGCTGGGCGGGCTGTGCCTCGCGCGCCTGTCCCGTCCCCTGATCCGGCTGACGCTTCTGCTCCGCGTCACCCGTCCGCTCCGCCTCACGCGGCTTTTCCGTCCCGCTGTCCGGTTCCGGACGGCCCTGCGCCCCCGGCTCCGCGTTCTGCCCTGCCTCGGCGCCGGACGACTCACCCATCACTGCCTCTTGTCCTCTACCAGTCCGCGGATGGCCGCGGCGATTTCCTCGATACGGAGTACGAAGTCCACGGCTCCGGTCTCGACCGCGGCCTTGGGCATCCCCGCGAACTGTGCGCTCTGCGGATCCTCGGCGATCACGGTGCCGCCGCGCGACTTGACCGCCTCCACGCCCATGGCGCCGTCCATGCCGGTGCCGGTGATCACACAGGCGATGGCCTGCGGGCCGTACGCTCCGGCCACCGACTCGAAGAGCAGGTCGGCCGAGGGACGTACGAAGTGCACAAGCTTACTGTTCGACAGCGTCAGTATCCCCTCCGGCCCCACCAGGAGGTGCCGGTCGGGCGGCGCCAGATACACGGTCCCCGGCTCGATGCTCTCCTGGTTCTCGGCCAGCTTCACGATGAGTTCCGTGCGCCGGCTGAGGACCTCCGCGAGGAGCGTGCGGTGACGGGGATCGAGGTGCTGGACCACGAGGACGGGCACGGGCAGCTCGGAGCCGAGTGCGCCCAGGATCGTCACGAGACCCTGAATACCCCCGGCGGACGAAGCGATGGCCACGATGGCGAACGGCCCTGGTGTGTGCTCTTCCGACCTCACGCTGTCAAGGGTAGTCGCTGCCGGTCCGATCGGTACCGGGGCGCGGGACGGCGTTGCGCTCAGCCTTGTCGCCGTTCGGGGCGTCTGCTTGACTCCGCCCGCCAGAACGCCAGAACGCCAGAACGCCAGAACGCCAGAACGCCAGAACGCCAACCCAACCGGCGGAGGTCGCCATGGAGATCACCCGCAGACGTCTGCTGTCCGCTCTCTCGGCCGCCGGTCTCCTGTCGGTGCTCCCCGCGCTGCCCGTGAGCGCCGCGGAGGCCACGGCGGACAGCACCCGTCTCCTGGCCAACACCGTGGGGATCTTCGCGGGGACCACCGAGTCCAACGCGCGCCCCGAGACGGCCGCCAAGCTCCTCGCGATCGACAAGACGGCGCGGACGAACCTGAGGTCGATGGACGACGCGGGCGAGGGCGAGCTGTTCGCGGGCCTCGTGCTCGGCACGGACGAGACCAACCTCAACACGGCCTTCAAGCGGCTGTACGAGATCGCCCTCGCCACCCGCGCCCCGGGCACCCTCTCCGGCCTCTACGGCGACACCGCCGTGCAGCACCGGGTGATCGACGGCCTCGGATGGCTGCACGAGCGCTACTACGGCGATCAGTCCAAGGGCTACTACGGCAACTGGTTCCACTGGGAGATCGGCATCTCCCAGCACGTCAGCAAGACCCTCGCGCTCCTCGTCGACGAGGTGCGGAGCTACAAGCCCGACCTCGTCGCCACCTACGTCGCCTCGATGGACGCCTATCTGCGCAACGGCACCGGCGGCGACGTGAACCTCGACTCGCGCTTCCACACCGGCGCCAACCTCGCCGACATCACCACCAACCGCATCCTGCAGGGCGCGCTCATCGGCTCGGCGGCGGGCGAGGCCCGCATCCGCAAGGCGCTCACCGACCAGCTGACGGTCTTCGTCACCATCGACCCCTACGACCTCCGGCACGGGGTGACGGACGGCCATTACGCCGACGGCTCCTTCATCCAGCACGCCTCCGTCGCGTACACGGGATCGTACGGAAAAGGCCTGCTCACCCGCGTCGTGCAGACCCTCAAGATCCTCGACGGCACCGGCTTCGCGCACGGCGAGGAGCTGGTGCCGACGGTCGGACGGTGGGTGCGTGACGGGTTCGCGCCGCTCATCTTCGAGGGCTGGATGATGGAGATCGTCAAGGGGCGCGCGGTGTCGCGCCCCGACAGCGGCTACACGGACGTGGCGGTCGTCGTCGAGGCCGTCGTGGACCTCTCGTCCCTCTCCACCGGCGCCGACGCCACCGCCCTGAAGAGCTATGTGAAGCACATCAGGTCGACCTCGCGCGCCGCGCTCGACCCGACAGGATTCGTCTCGCCGGTCAGCGTCGTGCGCTACGCCGACATCATCGGCGACACCTCCGTGCCGCCCGCCGACCTGAACCCCGCGTCGCGCAGCGTCGCCTTCAACGCCATGGACAAGCACGTCCATCGCCGACCGGGCTACGCCTTCGCGCTCGCGCGCAGTTCCGACAGGATCAGCAAGTACGAGTACATGAGCGGCGAGAACCTCATGCCGTGGTTCCAGGGCGACGGCGCGTACTACCTCTATCTCTCCGGGCATGACCAGACCCAGGCGTACGGCGTCGACTACTTCACCACGGTCTCGCCGTACGGCCTCGCGGGCGTCACCGCCCCGGTCGAGCAGCGCCGGACGATCCCCGAGCTGTACGGGAAGCCGTTCTACGACAACCCCGGCCACCCCCTGAACTTCACCTCCTCCTCCGAGTCGCAGAACACGTACGTCTACTTCCCGCGCGGCACCAACCGGCACTCGGGGGGCGCGGTCCTCGGGGCGTACGGCGCGGTCGGGGCGGTGCAGTCAAGTGACGTCGCCTTCCGCGACCGGGAGCTGCTGCCGGACGACTTCGTGGTCTACCGGGGTGCGACGGCGACGAAGTCGTGGTTCCTGCTCGACGAGGAGATCGTGGTGCTCGCGGCGGGGGTGGGCGACGGCGCGGGGCGTGCCGTGACGACGACGGTCGACGCGCGCGTCGCGGCTCCGGACGACCAGATCTCCGTCACGGGCGAGCTGCGTGACGGCCGCCCGTGGAGCGGCGCGGGCACCGGTGACCTCCGGTGGCTGCGCTACGCCAACGCCACGCGCAGCACCTGCGTCGGCTACGTCTTCCTGGACACCCCCAAGGTGCGGGTCGCCCTGGGCGAGGTCACGCGCAGCCGCCGGATCGTCCGTACCGCGAACCCGGACACGGCGGTGACGCGTACGGTCCTCGGCGTGAGCGTGGACCGGGCCGCCGGGGCCCGGCCGCTCTCCCTGGCCTACGCGCTGGTGCCGAACGCGGGCGAGGCCGGACTGAGGTCGTACCGGGGCGGACAGCCGCTGAAGGTGCTCGCCAACACGGTCCGGCTGCAGGCCGTCAGCCACGCGGGCCTCGGCCTGACCGCCGCGAACACCTTCACGGCAGGCGGTCACGAGGTCGCCGGGCCCGCCGGGCTGCGGATCGAGGGCCCCGCCTCGGTGCTCGTACGGAGCGAGAAGCGGGGCCGGACCACCGTGGCCGTGTCCGATCCGACGATGGACCGCGACAGGGTCGGCGTGCTGCTGCGCGGCCGTTCCCCGCGCCGGGTCGAGGCCGACGAGGGGGTGCGCGTCAGCCGGGTCCACGGCGGGACCCGGATCGACGTCGACACCCACCACGCCTACGGACGCAGCTTCACGGTGACGCTGAGCTAGAGCCTGGACGGCTCGGTCAGGACTCGTCGACGGTGACGGCCTGCACCGGGCAGGCCCGTACGGCCTCACGCACCAGGGGGTCGCCGCCCCCGTCCTCGCGGCCGGGGAGCACCTCGCTGAAGCCGTCGTCGTCCTGGGTGAAGACGCTCGGGGCGGTGAGCGCGCACATCCCCGCACCCACGCACCGCTCCTGTTCGACATGAACCCGCACGCTCGTCTCCTTTCTCGCCTACCAGGTGACGGGGAGTTCGAGCATCCCCTGGATCGTGTCGCCCGGTTTGAACGGGATCTCCCGCGCGGGCACCGCGAGGCGAAGCTCCGGCATGCGCTCGAAGAGCGTCCGCAGGGCGATGTCGATCTCGGCGCGGGCGAGGTTCTGGCCCAGACACTGGTGAATGCCGAACCCGAAGGCCAGGTGGTGGCGGTCGGCTCGGTGGAAGTCCAGTTCCTCCGGTGTCTCGTACGCCGCGTTGTCGCGGTTGATGAGGGAGGTGGAGAAGATGACGCCGTCGTCCGCGCGGATGGTGCTGCCCGCGACATCGATGTCTTCCTTCGCCACGCGTAGCATTCCGTCCGCGATGGACAGGAAGCGCAGCAGCTCCTCGACGGCGGCGGGCATCAGCGTCTGCTCGGAGCGCAGTTCGGCGAGCTGCTCCGGGTGCTGGAGGAGCGTGAACGTGCCAAGGGAGATCATGTTCGCCGTGGTCTCGTGCCCCGCGACCAGCAGGATCGTCGCCAGGCTGACCAGTTCCTCGGGGTCGAGCGCCCCCACCGAGAGCTGCCGGTGGATGAGCTCGTCGAGGAGCCCGTCCCCCGGCTCCCGGCGCTTCTTGTCGATCAACGCGTAGAAATAGGCGTCGAGTTCGTCCCTCGCCCGCTCGGTGTCCTCTGCGAGGGGGCCGCGCAGCAGCCGGCGCGACTGCTCCTCGAAGAATTCGTGGTCGTCGTACGGCACGCCGAGCAGGGCGCAGATCACCATGGAAGGAACCGGCAGCGCGAACGCGCTGACCAGCTCGGCCGGTGACCCCTGTGCCTCCATGGCGTCGATGAGCCGGTCGACCGTCTCCTGGATCCGTGGGCGCAGAGCGGCGATCCGCTTCACCGAGAAGCTGGGGATCAGCATCCGGCGCTGGGTGTTGTGCACGGGGTCGTCGACGCCGAGCAGGGCGACACGGCGGTTGCGTATCTTCGCGAAGCGCTCCGTCGGCGCGGGGAACGCCTCGTTCTCGCGGTCGGTGGAGAGGCGCGGATCGATGAGCAGGTCACGGGCCGTCCCCTGCCCGGTGACCACCCAGACGGAACGTCCGTCGAACAGCCGGACCCGGGAGAGCGGACGGGCCTCGCGGAGTGGTTCGTACGCCTGCGGCGGGTGATAGGGGCACGTGCGGTCCTGTGGGAAGGCGACTGCTTCGGACGCGATTGCTGAGGTGGGTTCGGACGTGACTGATTCCGTCATGGACTTACCTCACAAGCGGAGGGGCTCCCTTTACCTGTCCCATTGGATGCCTGGGGCATCTACTTGGTCCACTCCACAATGAGCCAGATGGCGGCCTGTTCCGGGGGCGAATCTGGCCGGAATCAGACCCTCCGCTCAGCCCGCGGCTGCGTTGTTCCCGCTCCGTACCGCGCGCGGTGTCGCACCCCACCAGCGCCGACAGCAGCGGTTGAGAGCCGACTGCTCGGAGAGGCCGATGAGCAGGGCGATCTGGCCGAGCGGGAGGTCCGTGTCGATGAGATAGCGGCGGGCGGCGCCGCGCCGCTCCTCGTCGACGACCTCGGCGAACGTCGTGCCCGCCGCGCGCAGCCGTCGCTGGAGGGTGCGCGGATGGACGTTCAGGAGGCGGGCGACCGTCCCGATCCCGGGCGGCGACGTGCCGAGCGAACGCGCGACGACGGCGCGGACACCGCTGACGGCGTCCGTCTGCTCCCTGGGCAGTTGCTCGTCCAGGTACGCGAGCGCGAGGCGGCGCAGATGGGCGTTGCCCCCGCCGAGCGGCCGGTCGGCCAGGCTGAGCGGGACGCGCAGCAGGGCTGCCGGACGGTCCGCCTTCACGGGGACGCCGAAGAAGTCCTCGTACACCGAGAGCGGGGCGAGCAGGGGATGCGGCAGCTCGACCGAGCCGAGGCCGTACGGGCCGACCAGGTAGACGATGGCCCGGTGCATGAACCCCAGGGAGAGATCGATGCCCTGGGGCGGCGCCTCGACCCCCTCGCGCACTCCGTAGCGCAGGGCGGCCACCCCCGGGGTGCCGTACGGGTCCGGCTCAAGGCTGAGGCTCAGCGAGCGCGCGTGGACGAACAGATAGCGCGTGGTGCACTCCAGGGCGTCCCCGAGGGTGGCGGAGTTCTGGATGGCGAGCGCGAGGGCGCCGAGCATGCCGAGATCCTGCCGGGTCGCTATGCGCAGGCCGAGATCCGGACAGCCGAGATCCTCGGCGGCGAGCTCAAGTACCGTGGCCATCGCCTCCTCGGGCACCAGGAGGTCGTCCCCGTCGAGGGCGGCCGTGGGGCAGCCCGCCTGCCGGGCATAGGCTTCGGCGTCGCCGCCGAGCTCCGCCACCGTCGCGCGGAAACCGCGAAGACCCGCCGATCTGATCACGGACATGTCGTCCAGGGTCAAAGATCTGTCGTCCCGGGTCAATTCCTGCCGGGTGTGCTTCCGGACACTGAGGAGCATGACGCACACCGCAGACTCCAGCGCCGAAGGTACCGACGGCACCGCCGGTCTCGCTGCGCCGCCCGAGCACATCGACGTCGTGATCGTGGGCGCGGGCCTCTCCGGCGTCGGCGCCGCGTACCGGCTGCAGACCGAGTGCCCCGAGCGCTCGTACGCGATCATCGAGGCCCGGCAGTCCATGGGCGGAACGTGGGACCTGTTCCGCTACCCGGGTGTGCGCTCGGACTCCGACATGTTCACGCTCGGCTACGCCTTCAAGCCCTGGCGAGGCTCGAAGGTGCTCGCCGACGGCCACTCCATCCTGAGCTACATCAAGGACACGGCAGCGGAGTTCGGCATCGACCGCCACATCCGCTACGGGACCAAGGTCGTCGGCGCCGACTGGTCCACCGCGACGGCGCGCTGGACGGTGACGCTGGAGCGCGCCGATGAAGCCGGTGACCGCACCCTGACCACGGTCACCTGCGACTTCCTGTACTCCTGCGCGGGCTACTACAACTACGACCAGGGCCACGCCCCCGAGTTCCCGGGCGCCGAATCCTTCACCGGCACGGTCGTGCACCCGCAGTTCTGGCCCGAGGACCTCGACCACTCGGGCAAGCGCGTGATCGTCATCGGCAGCGGCGCCACCGCCGTCACGCTGGTGCCCGCGATGGCGGAGGGCGCCGCGCACGTCACCATGTTGCAGCGCAGCCCGACCTGGATCGGCTCGCTGCCCTCGCGGGACAGGCTGGCCGACGGCATCCGGGCCGTCCTGCCCGCGAACGCGGCCCACCGGGTGGTGCGGACGAAGAACATCCTCTTCGCCATCGGCCTCTACCAGTTCTGCCGCCGCAGCCCGAAGGCCGCACGGCGACTGCTCACCGGCCTCAACAAGCGCATCGTCAAGGACGACAAGCTGGTCGCCGACCACCTCACGCCGTCCTACGACCCGTGGGACCAGCGACTGTGCGCGGTGCCCGACGCCGACCTGTTCGAGGCCCTGAAGACGGGCGACGCCGAGATCGTCACCGACCACATCGACCGCTTCGTCCCCGAGGGCATCCGGCTGAAGTCCGGCCGCGTCCTGGCGGCCGATGTGGTCGTGACCGCCACCGGACTCCAACTCCTCGCGTTCGGCGGCATCGCCCCGCGCGTCGACGGACGACAGGTGGAACTGAACCGGCAGTTCGTGTGGCGCGGCGCGATGATGACGGGCGTCCCGAACTTCGCCGTCTGCATCGGCTACACCAACGCGTCCTGGACCCTGCGCGCCGACCTCACGTCCCGCCTCGTGTGCAAGGTGCTCAACCACATGCGCGAGCACGACTACGCGGCGGTGGAACCGAGGCCGACGAGCACTCTGAACGAACGCCCGCTGCTCGACCTGGCCTCCGGATACGTCCAGCGCTCCATCGACGCGTTCCCCCGACAGGGCGACCGCAGCCCCTGGAAGGTCCGGCAGAACTACGTGCTTGACGCGGCGTCGACGATGCGCACCAACTTGCGCAGGACACTGGCGCCCACGCCGGTGTCCGCTGTGCGGGGGGCCCGGGTGGCGGCGGCCGAGCAGCCCATCACTTCTCGCCGATAAGTGAGTTGACGCTCTGTCAGGCGATCTGTCAGGCGCTAATATTCATGTCTGAGGTGGGTGCCGGTAGGTTCCCGCGAGCGGGTGCGCGGCTAGTCGGGGGAGAGCTTCGTGAATCCACAGAAGATCATCGAGCGGCTCAGAGAGATCGAGGGCTGGCAGCAGCTCAGCGCGGAAGAGTGGCGCACCGTCGGTGACGTACTGGATCGGCTCGGCGCCGCGCTCCCCGAAGGGGACGACACCGAGATCAGGAGCGCACTCGCTCCGCTTGAGCCCTTGGAGCGAAAAGAGGCGCGCCGCGCGCGGGCCGAGTTGGGTGCGAAGGGTATAGCCATCCCGCCGCAGCAGCGGGAGAGGCGCAATCACCTGATCGAACGGCTCACCGCGGATCTACGCAGTCCGGAAGACCGTGGCCCAGGTGTCCCAGGTGGCCGCGAGGCCCGGGGCACGTCGGAGTGACCGGCTGTGTCCGAGCCGCAGGTCTGCCGGGCGGGCCCGCGGCATGAGCGGAATCACCAAGCCCGCTCTGCTGATCATGGCGTTCGCACCGGCTGATTCAGAAATCGGCAATCACTCGCGTAGTTATCTCGAGTCCCTGTGGCGAGCGTGTCGTTCGCTGGGCATGACCGATTCGATTCCGGGGATCCCGGCACCTGCGGATCACATCGATTTCGGCGCGGCGCACTCGACCACCGCCGAGTTCAAGGTGCTGGCGGCCGCGCGGCGGACGGCAGGCGCCTCCCTCTATTCCGCCTTCGCCTTCGCCGAACATGACGTCGTCGGCGTCGTCGCGCTGCTCGCGCCCAATGACTCGACGGCGGACCTCGCCCAGTGGAGTGACCTCGACGCCGAGTGGAGCGCAGCGGTGGCGGCCGTGGGCCTGCCGCCCCGGCCCTGGGGGATGATCGGCGAATTCCGTGTGTTCGAGGCTCTCTACGGACGCGGGTTCGGGCGGAGAGAGCGGGCGATGTGCGATCTCGTACGTCGGTATGCGCCCCGGACGGGGAGCGAGTCCTGGTGGACCGGCTTCGACCGCACGGAGCAGGGATTCGACGTATGGCGGTCAGCCGACACCGCCGGACAGGAAGGAGCCACCGACCTCTACGTCCTCGCACCCGCCCGCCAGGAGGTCGCCCTCGACGAGTGGGCCTGGGCAGTCGAGGGCGGGCACGGGCTGATGCCGCTCGCACGCTATCTGCTCCAGCTCTCGAAGATCCGCCACCAAGGACGGTTGTACGAGGCCTCGGGCGTGTCACACGCACAGATCGACGAGAGCGACAAGTGGACCGCAGCGCTCCTGCGGGAGCTCAAGTCCGCGACGCGGCGTCCTGTGCGCCTGGAGCGCGTCCTGAAGGCGTCGACGCTGGTCGACGAGGCGCAATTCGGCCCGCAGGGACTGCTGTGGACGATCACACGGCAGCGCCAGCTGAGCGGCAGCCTCTCGACCGCCGTCGCCAACATGCGCCTGCACACTCCGCGAGTCCGCAGACGCGGCACGGGGGCCTCCTGGACCGTGACCGACCTCGCCGAAGCCGAATGGCTCATCAAGCAGGTCGAGGAGGACCGGCTGCATCTGGAAGCCGTGCGTGAGCGGGCGGAGAGCGTGCGTACCGCCGTGTCGGGGCTTGTCGAGCGCGAACTCGCAGTACATCGAGGGTGGTTGACACTCGCCCAGACATCCGTTTTGGGGTCGATCCTCACCGCATTCACAGCGGTGCAGGCGATGGAGTACGAGTTGCCGATACGCGCGGTCCTCCAGTCCCCGGTCATCGCCGCAGTGGCGGCTCTTGCGCTCGCACTCCCCCTGGCCATGTTGCGCTTGGCGGGCGTCGCGCCCACCACCCCCCGATACAGACGGCTCGACTCGGGCGCCACGGGGTTGCTCGGCGCTGCCCTGGGATGGCTGGCCGTCACCGGTTGGGCAACGCGAGGAGGCGGGGAGCCGCCTGCCGCCGCGTGGACGCTCTCCGGAGCCTTCGTGGCCGGTCTGATCACCTTCCTCACGACACACCTCCTGACTCGACCGCGCTAGCTCTCCTGCGAGGAGTTCACCCCATGCCACAGGCCGATGGACATCGCCCGCAGGACCCCAGCTCCATGATCAGGACCTTCGTCGAGGCCCTGGACGTCGAGGACCTGATCATGAGGTTCGAGATCGACTTCGACGCCCCGATGCGCCAGGCGGATGCCACCGGAATGCTGCGCCTGGCCCGGGCGCACACCAAAGACCCGGCGGGCGGCGCCCGAGGCATCGCCCGTCGGGTCGGCGCCCACTGGTGCGAAATAATCCAGGCGGACGTCGGCTACGAGTTACTCTCGGCCCTGCGGCTGATCGAGGCGTCGCAGCCGGACGCCGAACGGCTGTTGGCGTTGCTGGCCGATGGCCCCGCCGACCCTGATGACGCCTTCCCCGCCTACGCCCTCGCCCGCTGGTACGACGGAGCCGGCCGGATCCGTTACCGCCTGGGCAGTTACACCGCCTCCCGCCGTGCCTTCGAAACCGCGGTGCAGGTGGCCCAGAGGTCCCGGCTGTGGTGGGCACTGCCCGACTTGCTCAGCAACTACACACGTGCCGAGTTCGAGGAGCGCGGTCAGGCGGCGCGGGCGAAGGACACGGAAGAGGGCGCACGCAGGGACGTCGACGCGTTCGTCTCGCTGCAGCAGATGCACGACAAGATCGTCGAGCAGGCGAGCGAGCAGGGTGTCGACGTCGAGGCTGTTCCGGACGAGGCGACTCCCCTGAGGCACCGGGAGTTTCTGCGCGGCTACTCCAACAGTCTGCACAACCTCGCCATCGCCCTGAGGCAGGCCGGAGAAAACGAGCGGTCGCTGCGTTTGACCGCGCGCTCCAAGGCCATCTCCGAGGGATTGAACGACATGTACCGCACGGCACAGTCGCTGTTGAACGAGGCCTTCTGCCGCGACCGTCCCGAAGAGCGTTTCGAGGCCCTGCGTGAGTTGGTGCAGGGCCGGACGGAGTTCGAGGGGCCGGGGTGGGAGCGAGGCCGGCGGATCGCCCGTCAGAACCTTGCCCGGCTCGGCGGAGGCCGCGACGGTCTGGCCGACCTGGGGCAGCTTCTGGACGAACTGGAGGACGACGCGGCCGGTGCGGGCCGCCGAGCCGGTCTCGACGTCGACTTCTACGCCTACACCGTGCGCTACTACCGGGAGACGGCTGCCGCCCTCCCCGCGGCCGATCGTCCGCGGGACGTCCTGGACCGCCGTCTGAAGATGGCGGAGTCGGTGCGGGAAGCGATCGCTCTCCCCGTGTACAAACGCGCCTATGCCAACCACGTGCGCCCTGCGTACCTGCGGGCCATCGGTGCGCAGATGGCCCGGGGCAGCCATCGACAGGAGGACCTGGAGAAGATCGTGTCCTTGGTGGAGGAGTCCTCGGGCCGGGAACTCCTGGACCTGCTCGCATCCTCCCGCCCGCCGGTCCTCGGCCGCCCCGCCCACCCGCTGCCCATGGCATCGGACGGATCGCAGGCAGCGGGAGGCCTTCTTGACGGTCGTCGCATGCCTCTGCGGGCACAGCCCCCTGCCGAGGCGGCAAAGGCGAGGGAACGTCGTGAACTGCTCGTAGAGCGGGAGCAGCAGTACGAGGACCACTTCCTCCACCACCCGCTGACATCGGCGACACATGACGAGGACATCGCACATCAGTTGGTGCAGTACACCCTCAACCATCAGGGCTCCTGTGTCGTGCGGTACTTCCGCTTCGGCACGTCGGAAGCGCCCCTGGACGGCGAGGAGACACCCGAGCCCGACTCGCTCGGCATGATGGTCTGCCGCGATGGAGTGCTGACGCTGTTGCCCTCCATCCCCTACGCCGACGTCGCCGGTCTCGCACGCAAGGTCTTCGAGGATCTGGACGACCAGGAATTTCCGGTACCGAGGGAAGACACCTGCCGGGGCATCTGGAACCTGCTGATCAGGCCGGTATGGGAGAGCGCCAACCGGGGCGGCTCACCGGCCCATCTCACTCTGATACCGACCGACGTCATATTCGCGATCCCGCTGCACGTCGCCACCGCACCGGAGGACGACCGGCCGCTCGCCGCACGGGTTCCGCTGTCGCACTCGGTGAGCGTGGCCGCCTTCGTCACCCGTGGCCGCCATCTGCTCAAGAAACAGTTGATGGAGCACGACGACGACCTCGCGGCGCTGATGTCCACCGATGCGCGGGCGACGGGCCGCGAGATCGTCGACGCCGGCTGGTCCGCAAGGCATGTACATGTGGCGGGCGAAGTCCCCGACGCCCTTCTGGGCGAGGTCGAGAACACCTTCGCCGCCGACTGGGACGGACTCGAGCAACTGGTCGCGGTGAAGCCGGAGTTCTTCTTGTACGCCGGGCACGGGGTGTACGTGAACGAGCCCGAGGTCTCCGGCCCGCTGATCCACCTGGGCGAGACGGACATGCTGTCGCAGTTCGACCTCGCCCTGCGCGTCAGCCTGCCGAGGAACAAGCTCACCGTGCTCGGAGCCTGTCTGGCCGGGCAGGGCATGGGGTCCGACGGCGGTGACGTCCTCGGGTTCATGCGTTCGTTGATCATCAGCGGCGCCGGTGCCATCGGCGTGCCGCTGTGGTCCGTGCGCGACACGGCGTTGGCGGCGACGGTGAGTGCCTTGCTCCGCGAGAGCAGAGCGGTGTTGGGATCGTCGTCCACCGGCGTCTTCGACGTGGTGCAGGCATTGCACGACCATTACCGGGAGAGCATGGAGACGTACACGTCGGTGGAGGCCCGGGTCGACCGTCTCCCCATCGCTCTGTACCTGTGACCGACGTGCGTTCGTCCCCCGCCACGGCGGCCCGGACGGGGCGCGCAGACAAGGGGGAGCCATGAGCGCGCACGACCGAGCCGCCAGGAAGAAGGTCGCACTCAGGGACTACGACGCACTGCGTGAGCAGCGCCCGGAGCTCTTCGAGAACCCGCCCGGCGCGGCATGCGAAATCCTGCTCGACCGTGCCGACCAGGAACGGGCATCGGACGAAGCGTCTCGGGCAGCCGTCGCGGCCGGGCTGCCCGAGAGCACCGGAGATATCGGCGTCGTCTATCGCGACCCCTACTTCCGCCTGGTGCGTGACGCCGTACGGTTCGCGCACGACAAGGATCGCAGGCTGGGAACGTACATCCGCATCGTGCCCGTGTCCGTGTCGGGGGGAGCCGCGGTGCTTCCGGTCCTCACCGACGGGCGCGTCGTTCTGCTGCACCACTTCCGTCACGCCGACCGGGCCTGGCACTGGGAGATCCCCCGGGGATTCGGCGCCCCCGGGGAGGACGGTGCCGGTACGGCCGCTCGGGAGGTCCAGGAAGAGCTGGGTGTCCATGTCGCGGACTTCACGTATCTCGGAGCCGTCTCTCCGGACACAGGCCTACGCGCCGGCGTGGACCATCTCTACCTCGCCCGTATCGGGGCGGCGCAGTTGGCGGACAGGCCTGCCCGGGGTGCCAGGGTGGAGGGGATCGACGCGTACCAGGCCGTACCGCAGGGGGAATTCCGGGCCATGGTCGCGGACCGGCGAATCTCCGACGCGTTCACCCTGTCCGCATATGCGCTGGCCATGGCGCAGGGACTGCTGGAAGGCGGCCGGTAATTGGATGGCGTCACGGACGGTGGGTCTCTAAGGTTGGTGTCGTTCGTACGGCGGCCCCAGGGGCGGCCGTGGGTGATTCGATCTGGCTCGGTCCAGGAGGTGTGAACGATGGCTGTCGTCGAGATGGGCACTGCCCGCATCCGGAAGTTCATCAAGTCCACCTCCGTGGCCTCCGGCTGACCTCTCTTTCCCCTCACGCTGACGCGTGGGCGCCGGGGCCACCCCTGTGAAGGGTCCCCCTTGTCCTCCTCCGCATCTCCGCAGGCTTCTTCTCCGTCTGCTTCTCTGTCTTCTTCTTTTCCGTCTTCGCGCCCCCTGACGGCCTATGGCTGGGACGCGGACCGCGAAGCCGAATTCACCCCGTACGCGGCGCAGGGTCTGCTGCCCGGCCGGGTGCTGCGCGTCGACCGTGGTCAGTGCGATGTCGTCACCCCGGTCGGCACGGTGCGTGCCGACACCGAGTTCGTCGTTCCCCGTGACCCGATGAAGGTCGTGTGCACGGGGGACTGGGTCGCCGTCGACCCCGACGGCGGCGATCCCCGGTACGTCCGGACGCTGTTGTCGCGCCGTACCGCCTTCGTGCGCTCCACCTCCTCCAAGCGGTCCGAGGGGCAGATCCTCGCGGCCAACGTCGATCACGCGATCATCGCGATCTCGCTCGCCGTCGAGCTCGACCTCGGCCGGATCGAACGGTTCCTGGCGCTGGCCTGGGAGTCCGGGGCCCAGCCGCTGGTCGTCCTCACCAAGGCCGACCTGGTTCCGGACGCCACCGGCCTGTCCTACCTGGTCGAGGACGTGGAGACGTCGGCCCCCGGCGTCCAGGTGCTCCCGGTCAGCGCCACCACCGGGGAAGGCGTCGACGTCCTGTGCGCCGTCGTCTCCGGCGGTACGTCCGTCCTGCTCGGGCAGTCCGGAGCGGGCAAGTCGACACTGGCCAACGCGCTGGTCGGCGAGGACGTCATGCACGTCAACGCGGCCCGTGACGTGGACGGCAAAGGCCGCCACACCACGACGACCCGCAACCTCCTCGTGCTCCCCGCCGGTGGCGTCCTCATCGATACGCCGGGGCTGCGCGGCGTCGGTCTGTTCGACGCCGAGGCAGGCGTCGGCCAGGTCTTCTCCGAGATCGAGGAGCTTGCGGCCGACTGCCGTTTCCACGACTGCGCCCACACCGCCGAGCCCGGCTGCGCGGTACTCGCGGCCGTCGAGGACGGCACGCTCCCGAGCCGCCGCCTCGACAGCTACCGCAAGCTGATCCGGGAGAACCAGCGCATCGTCGCCAAGACGGACGCGAAGGTCCGGGCGGACATGCGCCGCGAGTGGAAGCTGCGGGGCGCGGAGGGCAAGGCGGCCATGGAGGCCAAGCGGGGCCGCTTCCGCTAGCGGCGCGGCACCACGTCGCGGGGCGTCCGGGCGCCCCGCAACGTGGTGTCCGAATTCCGCCAGCCGAACGTTCCGCGAGGCCGCACACTGGGACATGTGATCGATGAAGAGACCAGGTACGAGGCGGTGCGCAGCCGCGACGCGCGCTTCGACGGAGAGTTCTTCTTCGCCGTCGAGACCACCGGCATCTACTGTCGGCCCAGCTGCCCCGCCGTCACCCCGAAGCGCCAGAACGTCCGCTACTACACCACGGCGGCCGCGGCCCAGGGTTCCGGATTCCGGGCCTGCCGACGCTGCCGTCCGGACGCCGTGCCGGGGTCCGCGGAGTGGAACGTACGCGCGGACGTCGTGGGCCGCGCCATGCGCATGATCGGTGACGGTGTCGTCGACCGGGAGGGTGTCCCCGGTCTCGCCGTGCGGCTCGGCTACAGCTCCCGGCAGGTGCAGCGGCAGCTCACCGCCGAGCTCGGGGCGGGCCCTGTCGCCCTCGCGCGGGCCCAACGGGCGCACACCGCGCGGGTGCTGCTCCAGACCACGGGGCTGCCGATCACGGAGATCGCGTTCGCGGCGGGGTTCGCCAGCGTGCGGCAGTTCAACGACACGATCCGGGCGGTGTACGCGCTGACGCCCACCGCCCTGCGGGACGCCGCGCCGCGCGGCAGGGGCGCGGGGCGGGCCACCCCGGCCGCCGGAGTGCCGCTGCGGCTCGCCTACCGGGGGGCCTACCTGACCGGTGCCGTCTTCGACCTGCTCTCCGACGAGGCCGTCGACGGGGTCGAGCAGGTCAGCGGCGATGTGGGTGCGCGGACCTACCGGCGTACGTTGCGGCTGCCGTACGGCACGGGGATCGTGGCCGTCGAGGAGAGTGATCACGGGGTCGGCGGGTGGCTGGACGCGCGGCTCCATCTGACCGATCTGCGGGACCTCACGACCGCCGTACAGCGCTTGCGGCGCCTCTTCGACCTCGACGCGGATCCGTACGCCGTCGACGAGCGGCTCGGCGCCGATCCACGGCTCGCTCCGCTGGTCGCCGCGCGGCCCGGACTGCGGTCGCCGGGGGCCGCCGATCCCGAGGAGTTCGCGGTGCGGGCGCTGGTGGGGCGTGCGGAGGCTTCCTCGCTGGTGGAGCGGTACGGGAAGGCGCTGGACGCGCCGTGCGGGGCCCTCACCCATGTGTTCCCCGAGCCGGGGGCGCTTGCCGGGGAGCCGGGCCCGTTGGGGGAGTTGGCCGGTGCGCTCGCTGATGGGCGGGTGCGGTTGGACGCGGGGGCGGATCGGGAGGACGCGGAGGCGGGGCTCGCGGGTGTGGCGGGTGTGGGGGAGGGGGTTGTGGCTCTGATTCGGATGCGGGCGTTGGGGGATCCCGATGTGGGATTGCCCGGTGAGCCGGTGCCTGATGGGTGGCGGCCGTGGCGGTCGTACGGGGTGCGGCATTTGCTGACGGCGGGGTAGAAGCGTTTCCCTTCCCCGACCTCGCCCTTCCCCGGCTGTGACATTCGGGGGCTGGGGCGGGTTCGGGGAAGATTCGCTACTCCAAGCCCCAGCTATGGATCCGCCGAGGATGAATCCGGATCAGCTCCTCGCTGAAGTGAGGCCCCAACTGATGCGGCCCCGTGAGGAGTTCCGCATCACCCCGGATATCGACGCCCCGCACCTTCCACGGGCTCTCGCTCACGATGTCGTCGACGACCAGTGACACCTTCGGGTTCCCCTGGAGATTGCGCCACTTCTTGGTGGTGCCCAGCGCATACCCGCCGATCAGGATCGTCCCGTCGTCCTGCGGAAAGAACCCGACAGGATTCGCCTGCGGCTGACCCGTCGCGTCGACGCTGGCCATCCGGCCCAGACGCTGGGACTTGAGGTACGCCCGCTCGGCCTCGCTGAATTCGGTCATGGCGCGAGCCTCGCACGCGGACCCCGTCCCCGCTGCATCGGACCTTGGCCCTAGGGTCGGCAGGCGGCCGGTCCGGGCGGTCGGTCCATGCGGCCGGTCCAGGTGGTCGGTCCAGGCCGCCGGAAGGCCCCAGCGCGGACCGATGGCGGTACGTCTACGTGAACGCGCACTGAGCGGGTGCAGCCGACGCCGCGCCAGGGCCGCGCAGACGCAGTAGGTACTCAACCCCAGATCACGGCCCCCAGCCACGCCCCCGCGATCAACAGGCACGCGAACAACTCGGTCAGCACGCTCCAGCCGCCCGCCCGCATGGCCGTCCGCGTCGCCGTGGCCGCCTCCCCGCGCCCACCCAGCCGCAGCCGCTCCGAGAGGTAGATCCCTCCGACGAATCCCGGGAGCGACCCGATCACCGGCAGCACGCAGAACCCCACCAACGCCCCGGCGCCCGCGTACACGGCTGTCCGGCGCGTGGCGCCGCTCTCCCGGAGCCGCCGCGGCGGCAGCAGCCATCGGACCCCCTGTGCCACGAGGAGCACGACGGAGGCGCCGACCAGGATCCCCCAGGCGACCGGCTCCGGATCCTGCAGCGCCCACCACAGAATCGCGGCCCACACCAGCCACGGTCCCGGCACTCCGGGGACAAGCACTCCGCCGATTCCGAGCAGCAGCACCACTGAGACCAGCAGGAGTTCCCACGCTCCCATCTGTCAAGCGTGCAGGAAACGGGGCAAAACCGCAGGTCGCGCGTCAGTCCTGGCCGCCCCCCCGCCGCATCGACACGGGCTAGCGCGCCACCCAGCCCCGTTCGTACGCGTGCCAGCCCAGCTGGAGGCGCGTCGTCACGCCGGCCAGTTCCATCAGGCGTTTGACCCGGCGCTGCACCGTCCGAAGGCCCAGGTCGAGCTGTTTGGCGACGCTCGCGTCCGTCAGGCCCGCGAGCAGCAGCGACAGGATCTCCAGGTCCGCGCCGTCGGGTCCTTCGGCGGCGTCCTCGGTGACCGAGCGGCCGTCCTCGCCGAGCCGCAGCGGCAGCGCGTCCCGCCACACCGCCTCGAAGAGCCCGCTCAGGGATTCGAGCAGGCCGCTCGCGTGCACCACGAGCGCGGCGGGCTCGGCCCTGCGCGAGGTCAGCGGCACCATCGCGAGCGAGCCGTCGGCGATCACCAGCTTCGTCGGGACACGGTCCACGACGCGCACCTGTTCGTCGCGGCCGATCGCCGTCGACAGTTCGATGAGCCCGGTGGGGAGGGCGAGGACGGAGCGTTCGACCACCACGCGGTAGGTGACGCCGCGGCCCGCGGCCTGCTCCTCCGCGTTGTTCTCCATGCCGGTGACGGCCACGGGGTTGCCGGTCACCAGGGCGCACACCTCGCTGCTCGCGCCCAGCTGGAGCTGGAGGAAGCGCTGCGAGACCGCGCCCGCGCCGGTGACGACCTCGACGAGGTCGTGCACCGCGGGCTCGGCGGCCTGCGCGCGGTACTCCTCGGCGAGCAGCTTCGCCGCGAGTTCGGCCTTGTCCAGTTCGTGCCGCTGCTGGGTCAGGAGCGCGCCGAGCGCGACCCCCGGCGGGGCCGCCACCCACCGGCCCGCCCTGCCCGACGCCTGGGCCGCGAGGCCGTGCAGCTCAAGGCGGCGCAGCGCGCGCACCGTGTCGGGCTCGCCCAGCGAGAGCCGCCGCGCGAGATCGGGCACATCCGCGGCGCCCACCGCCACAAGGGCGCGGTACGCCGATTCGTGTGTCTCGTCCAGACCTATCGCGGCCAGCATGCGGCGACGTCCCTCCCCAAAGATCCGTTCCGACGGCTCCATGGCGGAAAAGAGCCACGGCGTAAACCCGCCCCAGGACATCATCCCCGCACCCCCCGCCTCTCTGCCAAGGTGACGCCACCGCTGCACCAACGGCAGCCGCGAATACGGCCTTTGATCCGATATCGGCTGTGGTTCCGCATGCCCGACAACCTTGGGGAGAGCGATGCGCCCGATATCGCGTACGGCCTTGGGGGCGGCGTCCGCCGCCGTCCTCGCCGTCACCGCGGCCGTCCCGTCCGTGGCCGAGCCACGCACGGCCGCGACGGACACGAGTCCGCTGGTGGGGGGTGCGCCACGGAGTGCGGGGAGCTCCGTCGTCACCCTCGTCACCGGTGACCGCATCCTCGTCACGTCCGACGGCAAGGACCGCGCGGGCGCCAGCGCGCTGCCCGGCGCCGACGGCACGGTGCCGCTGATCCAGACCAGGCAGTCCGGCAAGGACCTGTACGTCTACCCCGAGGGCGCCGTCCACGCGATCGCCGACGGCAAGGTCGACGAGGAGCTGTTCAACGTCACCGGACTGGTCCGCCAGGGCTACGACGACGCGCACGCCGAGAAGCTGCCGCTCATCGCCGTGTACGGCAAGTCCGTCGACGTCACGCGCTCGGTGCCAGCGACCCCGCGCGGCGCGGAGCGCGGGCTCGTCCTCGAACCCGTCGACGGCGTCGCGCTGAAGGCCGACAAGAAGAAGGCCGCGGACTTCTGGGCCGACGTCACGTCGGCCAAGTCCCGTTCGGGGTACGGCATGTCGGGCCTCAAGAAGCTCTGGCTCGACGCCAAGGTCGAGGCCACCCTCGACTGGTCGACGAAGCAGGTGCACGCCCCCGAGGCCTGGGCCGCCGGCTACGACGGCAAGGGCACCAAGGTCGCCGTCCTCGACACCGGCGCCGACGCCGAACACCCCGACCTCAAGGGCCGGATCGGCGCGACCAGGAACTTCACCGACTCCCCGGACAACGAGGACCGCCAGGGCCACGGTACCCACACCACCTCGACCGTCGGCGGCACCGGTGCCGCGAGCGGCGGCAAGAAGAAGGGCGTCGCGCCCGGCACCGAGCTGCTGCACGGCAAGGTCCTCAACGACAGTGGCTCGGGCGCCACGTCGTGGATCATCGCGGGCATGCAGTGGGCCGTCGATGAGAAGGCCGACGTCGTCTCCATGAGCCTCGGCAACCCGGCGCGGACCGACTGCACGGACCCGATGAGCACGGCCACCGAGGAACTCGCGCAGTCCGCCGAGAACACCCTCTTCGTTCTCGCCGCGGGCAACACCGGGCCGAGTCTCAACTCCGTCTCCTCGCCCGGCTGCGCGCCGAGCGTCCTGACGGTCGGCGCCGTCGACCGCGACGACTCGACGGCCTCCTTCTCCAGCAGGGGGCCCGCGTACGGCTCGCACACCCTCAAGCCGGAGATCGCCGCACCCGGAGTCGGCATCTCCGCCGCCGCGGCGGGCGGCAGGGGCGTCTACGCCTACCAGTCCATGAGCGGTACGTCGATGGCCACCCCGCACGTCGCGGGCGCCGCCGCCGTGGTCAAGCAGCGCCACCCGGAGTGGAACGCGCAGCAGATCAAGTCGGCCCTCGTGTCGTCGGCGGACAGCGGCATCCCGGGTGATGTGACCGAGACGGGCGGCGGTCGCCTCGACGTGAAGGCGGCCGTCGACCAGAAGGTGTTCGGCTCGCCCGCCGTGCAGGGCGGCAGTTTCGGCTGGCCCCAGGACAACTCGGACCGTACGACGGTCGACGTCCCGTACACCAACACCACGGGCAAGGCCGTGGAGTTGAAGCTGTCCGTGCAGGGCGTCACCGGCAACGACGGCTCCGCCGTCCGGTCGGACATCGCCAAGCTCGGCGAGCGCTCCGTGAAGGTCGCCGCCGGGGCCACGGTCGAGGTCCCGCTGAAGCTGGACCCCGACGCGAGCCTCAAGCGGGCCCAGTACGGCGACGTGACCGGCCGCGTCCTGGCGAAGGCGAGCGGGGGCGTCGCGGTCTCCACGCCCTTCGCTCTCTACGTACAGCCGGAGACCGTCAGCCTCCGGGTGAAGCTCGTCGACCGCGCGGGAAAGCCCGCCGACGGCGCTTCGTCCGTCGACGTCATCGGCACCGACGACGCCGCCGGTGAGCGGCGCTTCAACGAGGGCGCCAACGACCAGACCTACCAAGTCCGCCCCGGCGCCTACTTCCTGACCGGCTTCATCGCCACACCCGACGCGGACGGCGGCACACTGACCGACTCGCTCACGCACCTGGCCCGGCCGCAGGTCGAGGTCAAGAAGGACACGACCGTCACCCTCGACGCCCGCAAGGCGCACCGCCTGACCGTCAAGACGGACAAGGAGTCCGAAGTGCGGGGCGCCACCCTCGGGTTCGCCCGCAGCTGGGGCACCGACCACTGGCTGCACGCCGGTACCGCCGCGGGGCCGCGCTCCATCCGAGGCTTCTACCAGTCCGTCGAGGGCAAGGCGACCGACGGCACCTTCGAGTCCGGCAGCTACTGGCGCGCGGCGGCACCTCTGCTCTCCGAACTCGCCGTGAAGGGCGGCAAGCCGCTGCACCCCGTCACCGCGTCCACCGGCTCGGCCAACCTCGACGGCACGGGCAGGGCCGCTCTCGTGGACGCCAGGTCCGGTACGCCCGAGGAGCTCGACGCCGCCGGGGTCAAGGGCAAGATCGCCCTGGTCAAGGTCGCGGACGACGGCGCCGCGAGCGCCGTCGCGAGGAACGCCAAGACGGCCGGAGCGGTCGCCGTCATCGCTCACCGCACGGCGCCGGGCCGCTGGTACCCCGCGGTCGGCCTCAGCGGCTCGCCGCTGCCGGTCCTCGGCATCCAGACGGACGAGGCGGCTTCCCTGCTCGGCCAACTGGGCGACGGACCCGTCGAATTGAAGTGGAAGGGAACGGCGAAGAGCCCCTACGTCTACAACCTCGCCTTCCCCGAGACCGGCCAGATCCGCGACGACCGCACCTACCGGGTGCGCGACAAGGACCTCGCCGCGAACGAGGCGACGTACCGCGCGATGGGCACGGCCACGGACTACGTGGATCTGCCGTCCGCCGTCCGTCCCTCGGGGCTGGAGGTGTACTTCGGCGACTTCGAATCGGTCCCGGCCCCCGGCAGGCGCACCGAGTACTACTCGGCGGGCACGACCGGCTGGGGCCACCAGGTGTCGAGCAGCTTCCCGTTCGGGGAGTTCATGATCGACCCGGTGCGGACGTACGAGAAGGGGGAGCGGCGCGGCGAGAAGTGGTACGACGGAGTGCTGACCCCCGCCGCGCCGCGTGACGAGCGGGGCGGGCTCGCTCTCGCGGGGGAGCGGCAGGGCAATCTGATCGGGGTCGCTCCCGGATTCTGGGGCGACGGCGAACACGCGGGGATCCAGGGCGGTTTCGGCGACATCGGCAGTGTCCAGCTGAAGCGGGACGGCGAGATCGTGGGAGAGTCCGGCTGGCCTTCCGGCGTGTTCGAGGTCCCGGCGGCCGAATCGGCGTACGAACTGACCCTCAGCACCCAGAAGATCGGCTCGAAGGTCTGGCAGCGGTCCACGGGCACGCAGACCACGTGGGCGTTCCGCTCGCACCTCGACGAGGAGGCCTACTCGCAGGGCATCCCGATGCTGTTCCCGCGCTATCAGCTGCCGGAGGACGGTATGAAGACCCTTGCCGCCGATGACGGCCTGCGGATCGGGATCACGGCCACGGGACACGCCGGCTACAAGCCCGGCGCGCTCAAGTCGGCGGCGCTGTCCTACTCGTACGACGAGGGCGAGACCTGGACCGAGGCCAAGATGTCCGCCGCCGGGGGGCAGTGGACCGCCACCGTGAACCACGCGGGCGCCTCGGGCAAGCACGTCCGGCTCAGGACCGAACTGACGGATGCGCACGGAAGTTCGGTCACTCAGACGGTGGCTCGCGCCTACGACGTGCGATAAACACACAGACACCGCCGGGCGGTCCTCCCGTGGGGGGTGGGCCCGCCCGGCGGTCCTTCATCACTCTTCCGGCGGCCGGAATTTCCGGATGAACCGTTTTCGTGCGGCCTCCGCGGTGGACAATAGGGGCATGAGCCAGCAGGGGGAGAGGCACGACGGAGCCTCCGGCCAGGAGGACGACTGGTGGGGTCAGCTGTACGACGACTCCGCTCATGACACGGGTCCGGCCGAGGCGGCCGACACCCTCGACGACAGGTTCGCGTCGGCGGTCAGCGCGTCCGCCGGCGAAGGCGGTCCCGTGCCACCGGACGCGGCGCCGCCCCCAGGGGCCAGGAGCGCGCAAGGAGCGCTTCCGCAAGCGCCTGAGCCGCCACCCCCGCCCCGCACCCGCACCCGCCCCGCCACCGCCCCCTGGGAGCCCCCCGCGGCGCCCACGGGCCCCGTGACCTTCCCCGACGCACCCGGGCCACCCGGCGCCGGTGCGCCGCAATCACTCCCCAGCCGCACCACCGCGGTCCCCGAGCCCCGCCTGCCCGACGCGTCCGCAGGGCCGTCCGGCACAGTGCACGAACCTCGGGAAGACGTCGCGTCGCCGCCCGCCGTGAACGCCGTCTCGTACGTGGGCGACGGCCCGCCCACCTACGACGCCGAGCCCACCGTCCTGCCCGCCGCCGACCCCGACGACCTCGGCGATCTGGTCGCCGACACCGTGCTCGACGGCGCCCGGTTCGGCACCTCCACGCTGCGTGCCGTCTCCGTGCGCGGGGACTCCGCGCGGTACCGGGGCGAGCCACGGCGCGACTCGCTGCTCACCGCGCGGTTCGGGACCGGGGAGAGCGCTCTCGTCCTGGTCGCCATGGCCACAGGGGCGCGGGCCACTCCCGGCGCCCATCGCGCCGCCGCCGAGGCCTGCGCCTGGATCGGGCGTGCCGTGGGCCGCAGCCACCAGCGGCTGTCCGAGGACATCAGGGCCGCCCGGCGCGGCGACCTCAAGAGCGGCCTGCACCGGCTCACCGACCGCAGCCTCGGCAAGCTCCGGGCGCACGCAACCGATCTCGGCATCGAGCCCGACGAGTACGCGGCGTCCCTGCGCTGCCTGCTCCTGCCCGCCGACCCCGAGTGCCGCACCCGTGTCTTCTTCGGCGTCGGGAGCGGCGGCCTCTTCCGGCTCAGGGACGGCGCCTGGCAGGACATCGAACCCCGCGTCAGCGACTCCGCCGGTGACACAGGACTCCCCGTCGTCGGGTTCGGTTCCGTGCCGCCCCAGACCCCGGACGGCGACCGGCTGACCATGGACATGGGGATCATCACGCCCCCCAGCCCGTACGAACCAGCCCCCGAGCCCCCGCCCCGCGAGCCCTTCCGCTTCCGCGCCTCCGTAGCCCGCCCGGGTGATGCCCTGCTGCTCTGCAGCGGCGGCCTCGCCGAGCCCCTGAGCGGAGAGTCCGAGCTCGCCGCGCACCTCACGCAGCGGTGGGCCAAGAGCGGTCCGCCGGGCCTCGCGACCTTCCTCGCGGACATCCAGGTCAGGGTCAAGGGGTACGCGGACGACCGAACGGCGGCCGCTGTTTGGGAGGCGTGAGCGCCCGCACTGTGAATTCATGGACCCCAAGGAGTCACAAGAGAGTCAAGGGGACTGAAGGGTTCGGGTAGCCATGGCCAAGCAGAACGTCGCCGAACAGTTCGTCGACATCCTCCACCGCGCCGGTGTGCGCCGCATGTACGGAGTCGTGGGCGACAGCCTCAACCCGGTCGTGGACGCGATCAGGCGCACCAAGGGCATCGAGTGGGTGCAGGTCAGGCACGAGGAGACCGCGGCCTTCGCCGCCGGTGCCGAGGCCCAGATCACCGGGAGCCTCTCCGTCTGCGCCGGATCCTGCGGCCCCGGCAACCTCCACCTGATCAACGGCCTCTACGACGCCCACCGCTCCATGGCACCCGTCCTCGCCCTGGCATCGCACATCCCGTCGAGCGAGATCGGCCTCGGGTTCTTCCAGGAGACCCACCCCGATCGGCTCTTCAAGGACTGCAGCCACTACAGCGAGATGATCTCAAGCCCGAAGCAGATGCCGAGGCTGCTCCACACCGCCATCCAGCACGCGGTCGGGCAGTCCGGCGTCAGTGTCGTGACCCTGCCGGGAGACATCGCCGACGAGCCCGCCCCGGACAAGTCCGCGGAGAGCGCCCTGGTCACCTCGCGCCCCTCCGTACGCCCCGGCGACACCGAGATCGACAAGCTCGCCGCGATGATCGACGAGGCCGACAAGGTCACCCTCTTCTGCGGCAGCGGAACGGCAGGGGCGCACGCCGAGGTCATGGAGTTCGCCGAGAAGATCAAATCCCCGGTGGGCCACGCCCTGCGCGGCAAGGAATGGATCCAGTACGACAATCCCTACGACGTGGGGATGAGCGGCCTGCTCGGCTACGGCGCCGCGTACGAGGCCACCCACGAGTGCGACCTCCTCATCCTGCTCGGCACCGACTTCCCGTACAACGCCTTCTTGCCCGACGACGTCAAGATCGCACAGGTCGACGTGCGGCCCGAACGCCTCGGCCGCCGCTCCAAGCTGGACCTCGCCGTCTGGGGCGACGTACGCGAGACCCTGCGCTGTCTCACCCCGCGCGTCACGCCCAAGAGCAACCGCAAGTTCCTCGACAAGATGCTGAAGAAGCACGCGGACGCGCTCGAAGGCGTCGTCAAGGCCTACACGCGCAAGGTCGAGAAGCACATCCCGATCCACCCCGAGTACGTGGCCTCCGTGGTCGACGATCTCGCCGCGGACGACGCGGTGTTCACCGTCGACACGGGCATGTGCAACGTCTGGGCGGCCCGCTATCTCTCCCCGAACGGCAAGCGCCGCATCATCGGCTCCTTCAGCCACGGCTCGATGGCCAACGCCCTGCCGCAGGCGATCGGCGCCCAGTTCACCGACCGCAAGCGCCAGGTCGTCTCGATGTCGGGCGACGGCGGGTTCTCCATGCTGATGGGCGACTTCCTCACCCTCGTCCAGTACGACCTGCCCGTGAAGGTCGTGCTGTTCAACAACTCCGCCCTGGGAATGGTCGAGTTGGAGATGCTGGTGGCCGGGCTCCCTTCGTTCGGCACGGCCAACCACAACCCCGACTTCGCCGCCGTGGCCCGCGCCGCCGGTGCCTACGGAGTGCGGGTGGAGAAGCCCAAGCAGCTCGCGGGCGCACTGAAGGACGCCTTCGCGCACAAGGGCCCCGCCCTCGTCGACATCGTCACGGACCCGAACGCCCTCTCCATCCCGCCCAAGATCAGCTCCGACATGGTGACCGGCTTCGCGCTCTCCGCCAGCAAGATCGTCCTGGACGGCGGGGTCGGCCGCATGGTCCAGATGGCACGCTCCAACCTGCGGAACGTGCCACGCCCCTGACGGGCGATCAGCCCGATCGGGCCGGTCGCATCCGCAGCGTCAGGATCTGGAACGGACGCAGCGCGAGCACGATCCCCGAGTCGTCGGTATGGGCTGGTTCGAGCGGGCGCTCCAGGAGGTCGGTCACCTCGGCCGCGCTCACCGCGAACGACGTGGTGAGCGAGGCCGCCGCCCGCCCGCCCCGCGACTCGTAGAGCCGCACCACCACATCGCCGCTGCCGTCGTCCGCGAGCTTCACCGACTCCACGGTCACCGCCGGATTGTCGACGCTCACCAGGGACGGCAGGACGGGCGCGGCGGCGACCCGCAGCGGCAGGTTGAGCGCGAGCCCCTCCGCGACCGCGTCACCCGTCGTCGCACCGGGCAGCAGCGCGTACGTGAACCGGTGCGTGCCCAGGTCCGTCTCCGGGTCCGGGCTGTGCGGGGCGCGAAGGAGGGTGAGCCGCACGGTGGTGCCGAGCCCGTCCTCGTGCGGCGCGCGCGTCACGTCATGGCCGTACGTCGAGTCGTTGAGCACCGCCACGCCGTACGCCTCCTCGGCGACCCGCAGCCACCGGTGCGCGCAGATCTCGAAACGTGCCGCGTCCCAGCCGGTGTTGGCGTGCGTGGAGCGGTTCACATGTCCGAACTGGATCTCGGCGCAGGACCGTTCGGCGTGCACGTCCAGCGGGAAAGCGGCCTTGAGCACCTTCTCCGATTCCCGCCAGTCGACCTCCGTGACGACGTCGACACGGCGGCTGCCCGCCGCGAGCCGGATCTCCTGGGTGATCCGCGACTTCCCGAAGGCCCGCACCACACGGACGGCGACCCGCAGCGGCCCGTCCTCGACCAGCTCCACGGACTCGGCGTCCGTCAGATCGGTGTGGGTGTTGCGGTAGTGCTTGTCGAGGTCCCACGCGTCGTAGTGCGTGGGGTGGTCGGGGTGCAGCTGGAGGAGGTTGCCGCGCGAGCCGGGGGACAGGACCTCGCGGTGCGCGTCGATGTCGTGCACGGAGGTCAGCAGCCCGTCCGTGTCGATGGCGACGCGCAGATGCTCGTTCAGCAACTGGATCTCGCCGTCGGCGAGGAGGGCGGTCGCCCCGGTCTCGCGCGTGTACGAGGCGGTCTCTTCGAGTCCCTTGCTCCCCAGGGCCGGGACATCGACGTGCACCAGGGTGCCGTCGTCGGCCGTGACGACCTCGCTGCGCGCGTACGGCGAGGAGTTGAGCGCGGCCGGACCTCCCGGGCCGAGCGAACGGACCGCCGCCGCGGTGAGCTCGTCGAGCTCGGCGAGCACGCGCTCGTACGTGTCGCGGGCCTCGCGGTGCACCCAGGCGATCGACGAGCCCGGCAGGATGTCGTGGAACTGGTGCAGGAGAACGGTCTTCCAGAGCCGGTCGAGGGTGGAGTAGGGGTAGGAGTAGGCGGGGTCGCGCACGGCGGCGGCGGTGCACCACAACTCGGCCTCGCGCAGAGCGTGTTCGGTGCGCCGGTTGCCGCGCTTGGTGGCGGCCTGCGAGGTGTACGTGGCGCGGTGCAGCTCCAGATAGAGCTCGCCGGACCAGACCGGCGCCTGTGCCCCGTACTCCTCCTCGGCCGCGGTGAAGAACGCGGACGGCTTCACGATCTCGACGCGCGGCGAACCCTCCAGGGAGCGCACCCGCCGTGCCTTCTCCAGCATCTCGCGGGTCGGACCGCCGCCGCCGTCGCCCCAGCCGAACGGGACGAGGGAGTGCGACGCACGGCCCTTCTCGGTGAAGTTCCGCTCCGCGTGAGCGAGTTCGGCGCCGTGGATCTGTGAGTTGTAGGTGTCCACCGGTGGGAAGTGGGTGAAGACGCGTGTGCCGTCGATGCCCTCCCACCAGAAGGTGTGGTGCGGCATCTTGTTCGTCTGGTTCCAGCTCAGCTTCTGGGTGAGGAACCAGCGGACGCCCGCGAGCTTCGCCAGCTGCGGGAAGGCCGCCGTATAACCGAAGGAGTCCGGCAGCCAGATCTCCTGCGTCTGCACTCCCAGCTCCTCGCGGAAGAACCGCATCCCGTGTGTGATCTGCCGGGCAAGCGCCTCGCCGCCCGGCATGTTGGCGTCCGACTCCACCCACATGGAACCCACCGGAGACCAGTTGCCGTCCGCGACGGCCTTCTTGATGCGCTCCCAGATGTGCGGCTGGTGCTCCTTGACCCAGGCGTACTGCTGGGCCTGTGAGCAGGCGAACACCAGCTCGGGATAGTCCTTCGCGAGAGCCGTCACATTGGCAAAGGTGCGGGACGCCTTGCGCACCGTCTCGCGCAGTGGCCACAACCAGGCCGAGTCGATATGGGCGTGCCCGGTGGCCGAAACCCGGTGCGCGCTGGCATGCGCGGGACTGGAGAGGACATCCGTCAGCTCGGCACGGGCCGCTGCCGCCGTGCCCGACACGTCGTGCAGATCCAGAGCGTCGAGCGCTCGCTCCAGGGCGCGCAGAATCTCGTGGCGCCGCGGACGGGCGACGTCCAGTTCGTACATCAGCTCGGAAAGGACCTCGATGTCCAGCGTCAACTGCCAAACGTCCTCGTCCAGTACGGCGACGTCGGCAGACGCGAATCGGTAGATGGGACCATCACCCGCGGTCAGGATGTCGCCCAGGGGTGTCGGTTCGAAGTCATGCAGAACGGTCGGATTGGCGGCCGCCTCCAGGAGGAGGTGCACCTGCTCACCTCCCCGCGCGGCAGCTGCCACGGGGATGTGCCGATTGCGGGGGTGAATGCCCTTGAGCGGTACGCCCGAGGCGTCGTACACAAGGCCCTCCGCCTGGAATCCGGGCCCCTCGCCGGTGAAGCCGGGGTCGATGACTACCTCGACATGCCGCCCGCGCCAGGCGTCGGGCACCTGACCGCGCAACCGGAACCAACTGGTTGACCAGGGTTTTCCCCACGCGGTGCCCGTCTCGAAGTCCTCGTACGAGGCGTCGAGGGCTTCGGCGACGGGGACGGGTTCGCCCGGCGCGTGCCAGACGGAGAGGGTGAGCGGCACGCGGTCCGCGTACTGGGCGGGGCGGATGAACTGCCTCAGGGCGCGCTCCAGGCGTCCCTCCACCAGCAGTCGGTCGTCGTGCACGGCGGCTCCTCGGAATGCTCGGACGGGCCCTGCCCGGTGCGGTCGGGCCCGGTCGGGATCATGCGGAAACGGTCCACCGCTTCACTTCCCCACCGGGCCGGGGCGCACCCACTTCAATCGTTGAGGAATGGACATGAGTGCCGCCAACCGGGAGGGGCATGCATTCCGTGTGCGTGTTCGATCAGGGAGGAATTATCTCGTTTGTGGGCGGGGATCATGAAAAGGCAAGTAAGAGGGGGCGGCCCCATTCATCTGGGGGCCTCTTCGCCGAAAGCAGGGGATGAGCCGATCGACAGCAAGCCGGCAGAGCCCCACCGGGCCCAGCTCCGGCGCAGACTGGGGCGGTCCGACCTGCGGGCGGTACCCGAAGTGAGGGGCGCGCTGCGCGAACTGCTCCGGTCCTGGGGGAGGCCCGGAGAATCCGACATAGCCGAATTGCTGACCAGTGAACTGGTCACCAACGCACTGGTGCACACCGACCGGGACGCCATCCTGACGGCGACCGTCCGCCCGGGCAAGCTGCGCGTCGAGGTCAGGGACTTCGTCGGGCGTCGCCCGAAGCTCTGCGTGCCGAACGCCGACGACGACACGCACGGCCGGGGCCTGATGCTCGTACAGAATCTCGCGGACGCGTGGGGCGTAAGGGCACACGGGGTCGGAAAGGTGGTGTGGTTCGAACTGGACGGCGGCCCGGTATGAACCGGACCGCCGGCCAACTCCCGTCCTGCGCCGCTGACATCAGCCGAACTGCTGCTCCAGATCCTTGAGCTTGCGCTCAAGGGAGTCGAGCCGCGGCAGCGCCTGGGTGTCGTCCTCGGCGGTGAGGTCGACGGTGACGGGTTCAGTGCCGTTCCTCACGGCTTGGAGGGAGGGACGGGAACGCAGGGGCAATTGGTCCTGCGCCGATATGGAAGGGTCCGCGGTGACCTGCGTGGCCCCCGCGGCCGGCGCGACGGCCGGCAGGTCGACCTGACGCCCGCCGCCGCGACCCGGGAGACCGCGCTGGCCCCTGCTGATCGCCTTGAGCTGCGCACGCTCCAGCTTCTCCCGGTCCCGCCTGGTGATCCGGGTGCGCTGCTTCTCGCGCCGGTCCTCACGGACCTCCTCGACCGCCTCGTCCAGGGTGCGTACGCCTTCGAGGAGCATCAGCGACCAGGCGCCGAAGGTCTCGCGGGGCGCGCGCAGCCACCGCACGATCCGGATCTGCGGCAACGGCCTCGGTACCAGGCCCTGTTCACGCAGGGCCGCACGGCGCGTCTGCTTCAGCGCGCGGTCGAAGAGCACCGCGGCCGACAGTGACATCCCGGAGAAGAACTGCGGGGCGCCCGCGTGGTCGATGCCCCGGGGCGCGTGCACCCAGTTGAACCAGGCGGCAGCGCCCGCGAACGTCCACACCAGGAGCCGCGAACCGAGCGCCGCGTCACCGTGGCTGGCCTCGCGCACGGCGAGCACGGAGCAGAACATCGCCGCGCCGTCGAGCCCGAACGGGACGAGGTACTCCCAGCCGTCGGTGAGGTTGAGGTTCTGCCTGCCGAAGCCGACCAGGCCGTGGAAGGAGAGTGCGGCGGCGACCGCCGCACAGCAGAACAGCAGAACGTACGAGGCCGTTCCGTAGATGGCTTCCTTGCGCCTGCGGCGCTCCTCGCTGCGTTCCCAGGTCTCGTCGCCGGAGGCATTGGCGGCCGCCTTCTGTCCGGCGCGCTTGCCGCGTGCGAGTACCGCCACCGCCACCAGCATGCCCAGGAGCAGGACGCCGCCCGGAAGCAGCCAGTCCAGCGGTATGTCGGTCAGTCTCATCTGGGGTCCCTTGCGTCGCGGTAGGGCGTTCGGGCGCCATAGTGACCCAATCCCGATGGCCCCCAGTGGGGTTTCCGGGCAAGAGAACGCCAAGGGGGGTGCAAAGGGGTGCGGCGCGCGCCGTTTGCTCGAACGCAGCGCTTTGCAAGGGGATTTGAGTTCGATTAAACGAACGCGAAAGGGTGGTTCAGCGGGGAGGGGCGGGCGGTTTGGGCCCGCCGCGAGGCTCCGGTCAGGCCGCGGCGGCGGCGCTCAGCCGTGCGACGCGGTCCGCGTCGCAGGTGCGCGGGCAGGTCACGCAGGTGTCCTCGGGGCGCAGCGTGTAGAACATGCAGCAGCTCGCGCGATCCCGCGTCGGCAGCGACTCGCCGTTCGGTCCCGTCAGCTCACGGAACCCCGCCGTGCCCACGTACGGCTTGGTGGCACCCGGAAGCAGCCGCTCCAGCTCGACCGTGGCGCGCTCCTCGTCGCCGAGCAGGTGGGCGATGTACCAGAGGCCCTCGACGATCTCGTCCGTGGCCAGGCTCCACAGGGCGCGCGAGCGGCGTCGCATCCGGGGCCCGAAGGCGTCCAGGAGCGGACCGAGGTGCTCGGCGACGGCGTCGCGCACCTCGGCGCGCAGCGCGTCCTCGTCCGGCACGACGCGGGCGCCGGGCAGCGCGGCGGCCGGATCGCCGGGCAGACAGGCGAAGCCGGCGCTGCGGACGGCGAGGCGGCCGAGGGCGCGCTGGTAGGCGACGTTCTGTACGGGGTAGCGGGGCACCCGGCGGTGCAGGAACCACGGCACGGTGATGAGGAGAGTGGCCGGCCAGGCATAGCGGTGCAGGGCGAAGCCGGCGATGACGTCAGGACGCCCCTCCTGCCCGTAGTCCTCGCGCACCTGCGCCTCGTCCCACGCGAGAAACGCGTCGAGGTCGGCCCCGCCCTCCGCGAGCCGGGAGGCGGTGACCCAGCCGCCGCCCTGTGGGGCCTGCTCCTCGTCGCCGAACTCGGTCACGCCCAGTCCGGGGAACACCTCGGTGAGGCGGGCGTAGGCGTCCGCGAGGGCGCTCGGGGCGCGCTCGGCCAAGGTGGGAACGGGCATGGGTGGACCACCGAATCACGATCGATTACAGGTAAGCCTAACCTTACCCACGATGATCGAGGTTTCAACTGCGGGGCTGTCCGCCTATGGTGCCTCTCGTACCTTTCGGACCGAGCGGACTTCGGGGTGGACTCGTGGAGCAGGCCAGAGCGCATGACGCGTACCGCCTCGCCGTCCGTGTGCCGGAGCAGGTGCGGGCCTCATCGGCCCCGCAGGCCCGGGGCGAGCACACGCACGGGGAGCCGGTGGAGCTGCCCGCGCCCCGCAGGACGGTGCGGCGGAACTCGGTCCGCGGACAGATCCTGGACGCCCTGCGGGCCGCACTCGTCGGCGGCGACCTCGCGCCCGGCGAGGTGTACTCCGCGCCCGTGCTCGGCGAGCGGTTCGGGGTCTCGGCGACCCCCGTGCGCGAGGCGATGCAGCAGCTGGCGACCGAGGGGGCCGTGGAGGTCGTACCCAACCGCGGTTTCCGGGTCACCGAGCGCAGCGCGCGCGAGCTGGGGGAGCTGGCGGAGGTGCGGGCGCTCATCGAGGTGCCGGTGATGCTGAGGCTCGCCCGTACGGTGCCCGCGGCGCGGTGGTGCGAGTTGCGGCCGCTCGCGGAGGCGAGCGCGGTGGCGGCGGCGGGCGGCGACCTCGCCCGCTACGCGGAGGCGGACCGGGCCTTTCACGGGGCGGTCCTCGCCCTTTCGGGGAATCAGCAGTTGGTGCAGGTGGCGGATGATCTGCACCGGCGGTCGCAGTGGCCCTTGGTGAGTGGCCCCGTCCATGGCCGCCGGGCGGACCTTGTCGCCGACGCGGCGGAGCACATGGCTCTGCTGGAGGCGCTGGTCGCGAAGGATCTGGCGGTCGTCCAGACCTTGGTACGGGAGCACTTCGCGGGGGCGGGGGGCTGAGGTTCGGGCGTGCCCCCGCGGGGCTCTCCCCGATCCCGCCCCTTCCCGAAACCAGGGGGGCGGCTGTGCCCCCCTGGCCCCCCCCGACAAGATGGCCTCAAACGCCGACCGGGCTGAAATCCGAGGGCCGGAGGCCTACGCCGCCGGAGCCGGTGGCGTCAGATGCTGCGCCAGCCACGACGGCACCCCGCCCATCAGCCGGAACAGGCGAGCGGCCTCAGCCCGAAGCCGCCCGGCCTCCGGCTCGGGCTCCGCATCGGCGAGAGCCGCGAGCGCGGGCGCCGTACCCACCAAGTACCCCAGCTCCTCCCGAATCCGCAGCGACTCCGCGAACCCGTGCCGCGCCTCCGCCAACTCCCCCTCCCGCAGGGCGAGTCCGGCCAGATGCCGCCAGGTGAAGGAGAGGAGCAGGGTGTCACCGTGCGCCGTCGCCCCCGCATGCGCCCGCCGATAGGCGGCCCGCGCCGCCTGGGGCGAGTCCGCGATGTGCTCGGCGATCAGACCCCGGCGGAAGTCGAGAAGAGGGCGCCCCGGAGCGTTCGGGGCAAGCAGCGCCGCCGCCCGCCCGAGCGCCGTACGCGCCTCGTCCGCCCTGTCCCGCACGGCGAGCACCGTGGAGGCGTACGCCAGCTGCCCGCGCTCGCACGCCGCGGCCCCGCGGTCGTCGTCCTGAACCGCCAGCGCCTCCGCCGTACGCAGCCCGTCCTCCGCCTCGGCCCAGCCCTCACCCGTGAACAGGCACCGCTCGACGAGCAGCGAGGTTCTCTGGAGGGCGGGACCCGGCCCCTCTCGCGAGGCGAGCAGCGCGGCCGCGTCGGTCCAGCAGCCGCGCGAGCGCAGCCGCCATACCGCGGTCTGGAGTGGATCGTCCCCTGCAGTCGTTCCGGTACCAGACATGGCGGGATGCGCCACGTTGCCCTCCCCGAGCACGCCATTGAGCTGTTGAGTCGTGGGCGCATCTCAGCATGGATCGGTACATCGGGCCAAGGGGCTGGGTGAAAGAATTCACAAAGGGCGGGCCATGAAAGCGGATCGTCCGAGGTCGTTCGCGTCAGCTCATCCGCAGTGCCAGGAAGAAATCGAGCTTGTCCTCCAGGCGCGAGAGGTCACGACCCGTCAACTGCTCTATACGGCCGACCCGGTAGCGCAACGTGTTGACGTGCAGGTGCAGGCGCGCCGCGCATCGCGTCCAGGAACCGTCGCAGTCGAGGAACGCCTCAAGGGTCGGGATGAGCTCCGCCCGGTGGCGCCGGTCGTAGTCCCGCAGCGGGTCGAGCAGGCGGGCCGTGAACGCCCGGCGCACGTCGTCGGGGACGAAGGGCAGCAGCAGGACGTGCGAGGCCAGCTCCTGGTGGCCCGCCGCGCAGACCCGCCCCGGACGCGCCGCCGCGACCCGGCGGGCGTGCCGTGCCTCCTCCAGCGCGCCGCGCAGGCCCTCCGCCGAGTGCACGGACGCGCTGACGCCCAGCGTGAGACGGCCGTCGCCGTCGAGGCCTGCCGAGAGCGGGTCGCGGACGGACTCCAGGAGGGAGTCGGCGAGCAGGCCCGTCTCCGAGCCGTCGTGCTCCGAGGAGACCGCGGGCAGCGGCACGAGCGCGATCGCCTCGTCACCCGTATGGGCTACCGCGATGCGGTCGGAAGGCTCGGGACCCGCCGACAGGGGGTCGACGAGGATCTCCTCCAGGAGGGACTGGGCCACCGGGCCGCCCTCGATCCCGCCGCCGTCCCACTCGACGCGGGCCACCACGACCTGCCAGTGCGGTGCCGCGCCCAGGCCGGGAAGGAGTACGGGCGCCGCGACCCGCAGACGCGCCGCGATCTCCGCGGGGGCCGCGCCCGTCTGGACCAGTTCGAGGACTTCCTGCGCGAGCCTGCGCCGCACCGTGCGGGCCGCGTCGCGCCGGTCGCGCTCCACCGCGATCAGTTGGGTGACGCCCTGTAGCAGGTCGAGGCGCTCCTCGGGCCAGTCGCCCGCGTCGGCCTCGACCGCGAGGAGCCAGTCCGAGAGGACCGTCTCGCGCACGTCACGCAGGGCCGCCGTGCTCGCCGCGGCCGCCGCGGAAGCCGGACCGCGCCCACTGCTCCGGACGGGGAACAGGGAGTACGTCGTGCCGTCCACCTGGACCCGGTGCGGGCCTCGCCGTCCCGTGCGGGCCGCGGCCAGGTGCTCGGCCGCCAGGCGTGCGCACACCGACCGGGAAAGGGCGGGGCCGCCCGCGCTCGACCCCGCGATGGCGCGGCCGGCGGGGGACAGGACCCAGGCCCGCAGGTCCAGGTCGGAGCCGAGCAGGTCGAGTACGACGTCGGGGCCGCCGCCCGTGGGGCCCGATGTCATCAGGCGGCGGTGCCGGTCCACGACGGCGGCCAGGTCTCCGGCCCGCTCGCCGGAGACCTGGCGGACGACGTGCTCGGTGATCGTCGCGAAGGCCACCGTCTCGTTCACGGCGAACAGCGGAAGGCGGTGCCGCGCGCAGGCCTCGACGATGTCGTCCGGGATGTCGCCGAGCTCGGCCTCGCCCGCGGCGAGCGCCGCGACGCCCGCGCTCGCGAGGATGCGTACGAAGGGTTCGGTGTCGGAGGCGTCGCGGCGCCAGGCCAGGCCCGTCAGGACCAGTTCGCCGCCCGCGAGGTACCGGCTGGGGTCGCGCAGGTCCGTGGTCATCACACCGCGCACGGTGCGGTCGAGCTCTTCCTCACCGCCCAGCAGCCGCAGGCCCAGCGCGTCGGTGTCAAGGAGTGCGCGCAGCCGCATGGTGGTCGCCGCCGATCTTGTCTCGAATGGGATGTACAGACAGTCCAGGTCTGTCGACTCTGTGTCGCTGGACCTCGCCCCGGGCCCTCGTGTCCAGGGATGCCTCCGGTTTCCAGGGGGAATCCGCGAGGTTACTGAGGCCCGTTCTTCATACGAATCTACAAGACGCGCGGCTTGGCCAGCCAACTCCTTCATGGTTTCGGTGACTGACCCCATGGGACGACGGGGCGGTGTACTTGGCCCACTCCGCGTTAACAGCACATGAACGAGCAGTCGAGAGGCCTCCGGTCCGACTTGGCTGGATCTTCTCGAACGTACGACCCTCGATATGAAGAAGAAGAGAGCCTCATGGACTTCCTTCGCCCCGCCAGCTGGGAGGAGGCGCTCGCCGCCAAGGCCGAGCACCCCACCGCTGTGCCGATTGCGGGTGGCACCGATGTGATGGTCGAGATCAACTTCGACCACCGTCGTCCCGAGTACCTGCTTGACCTCAACCGCGTCGCCGAACTGCGCGAGTGGTCGGTGGGCGAGGAGACGGTCCGGCTTGGCGCCTCGGTTCCCTACACCACGATCATGGAGGAGCTGCGCACCGAGCTCCCCGGTCTCGCGCTCGCCTCGCACACGGTCGCATCGCCGCAGATCCGCAACCGCGGCGGCGTCGGCGGCAACCTCGGCACGGCGTCCCCGGCCGGCGACGCCCACCCGGCGCTGCTCGCCGCCGACTGCGAGGTCGAGGTGGAGTCCGTACGCGGCTCGCGCCTCATCCCGATCGACGAGTTCTACACCGGCGTGAAGCGCAACGCGCTCGCCAAGGACGAGCTGATCAAGTCCGTGCACATCAAGAAGGCGGACGGTCCGCAGCAGTACTCGAAGGTCGGCACCCGCAACGCCATGGTCATCGCGGTGTGCGCCTTCGGCATCGCCCTGCACCCCGAGACCCGGACCGTACGGACCGGCATCGGCTCCGCGGCCCCGACCCCGATCCGGGCCAAGGCCGCCGAGGAGTTCCTGAACGCGGCGCTCGACGAGGGCGGCTTCTGGGACAGCAAGAAGATCATCACCCCCTCGATCGCCAAGCAGTTCGCGGAGCTCGCCTCCGGTGCCGCCAACCCGATCGACGACGTCCGCGGCACGGCGAACTACCGCCGCCACGCCGTCGGCATCATGGCCCGCCGCACGCTCGGCTGGACCTGGGAGTCGTACCGCGGCGAGGGCCGCAGCACTGAGGGAGTCGCATAATGCGCGTGAACTTCACGGTCAACGGCCGTCAGCAGGAAGCCGACGACGTCTGGGAGGGCGAGTCCCTTCTCTACGTCCTGCGCGAGCGCATGGGGCTTCCCGGTTCGAAGAACGCCTGCGAGCAGGGCGAGTGCGGTTCCTGCACCGTCCGCCTCGACGGCGTACCGGTGTGTTCGTGTCTGGTCGCCGCCGGACAGGTCCAGGACCGGGAGGTCGTGACCGTCGAGGGCCTGGCGGACTACGCCAAGCACCGCGAGGACGCCCACCCGGGCGGCGCCTGCGGTTCCGTCTGCGGCGGCACCAGCCTTCAGGAGGCCCGCCAGTGGCAGGCCAAGGGCACCGACGGCCAGACCGGCGAGGGCGGTGAACTCTCCACGATCCAGCAGGCGTTCATCGACGCCGGCGCCGTCCAGTGCGGCTTCTGCACCCCGGGTCTGCTCGTCGCGGCCGACGAGCTCCTGGAGCGCAACGTATCGCCGTCGGACGCCGACATCCGCGAGGCGCTCTCCGGCAACCTCTGCCGCTGCACGGGTTACGAGAAGATCCTCGACGCGGTACGCCTGGCGGCCGCCCGTCAGGAAGAGACGGTCTGATCATGGCTGGAACCACCACGGGCACCCCCTCCAAGACCACCGCGGGCGCGCCCTCCAAGACCACCACGGGAACGCCTTCCAAGACCACCACGGGCGCGCCCACCGAAGTCACCCAGAAGCACAACAAGGGCGGTATCGGCGAGTCCACGCTCCGTCCGGACGGCACCCTGAAGGTCACCGGCGAGTTCGCCTACTCCTCGGACATGTGGCACGAGGACATGCTCTGGGGCCAGACGCTGCGCAGCACCGTCGCGCACGCCGAGATCGTGTCGATCGACACCGTCGAGGCGCTCAAGACGCCGGGTGTCTACGCCGTCCTGACGTACGACGACCTGCCGGCCGAGATGAAGAACTACGGCCTGGAGATCCAGGACACCCCGGTCCTCGCCCACGGCAAGGTCCGCCACCACGGTGAGCCGGTCGCCATCGTGGCCGCCGACCACCCGGAGACCGCACGCCGTGCCGCCGCGAAGATCGTGGTCGAGTACAAGGAACTGCCCCTCATCACCGATGAGGCATCGGCCACCGCTCCCGACGCCGTGCTCGTGCACGAGGGCCGCGACGACCACCACATCGGGCACGTCCCGCACCCCAACATCGTGCACCGCCAGCCGATCGTCCGCGGCGACGCCGAAGAGGCCGCCAAGAAGGCCGACTTCGTCGTCAAGGGCGAGTACACCTTCGGCATGCAGGACCAGGCCTTCCTCGGCCCGGAGTCCGGCCTCGCCATCCCGGCCGAGGACGGCGGCGTCGATCTGTACGTCGCCACCCAGTGGCTGCACTCGGACCTCGGTCAGATCGCCCCCGTACTCGGCCTGCCCGAGGACAAGGTGCGCATGACGCTCTCCGGCGTCGGCGGCGCGTTCGGTGGCCGCGAGGACATCTCGATGCAGATCCACGCCTGCCTCCTGGCGCTGCGCACCGGCAAGCCGGTCAAGATCGTCTACAACCGCTTCGAGTCCTTCTTCGGCCATGTGCACCGCCACCCGGCGAAGCTCTACTACGAGCACGGCGCCACCAAGGACGGCAAGCTCACACACATGAAGTGCAAGATCGTCCTGGACGGCGGCGCCTACGCGTCGGCGTCCCCGGCGGTCGTGGGCAACGCCTCGTCCCTCTCGGTCGGTCCGTACGTGATCGAGGACGTCGACATCGAGGCGATCGCCCTCTACTCCAACAACCCGCCGTGCGGCGCGATGCGCGGCTTCGGCGCCGTCCAGGCCTGCTTCGCCTACGAGGCCCAGATGGACAAGCTCGCCGACAAGGTGGGCATGGACCGGGTCGAGTTCCGCCAGCTCAACGCCATGTCGCAGGGCACGCTGCTGCCGACGGGCCAGCCGGTCGACTCGCCGGCCCCGGTCGCCGAGATCCTGCGCCGCGTCAAGGCCCGCCCGATGCCGCCCGAGCGCCAGTGGGAGTCAAGCGAGGGCGCGGACGTCCGCGCGCTGCCCGGCGGTCTCTCCAACACCACGCACGGCGAGGGCGTCGTCCGTGGCGTCGGCTACGCGGTCGGCATCAAGAACGTCGGCTTCTCCGAGGGCTTCGACGACTACTCCACCGCCAAGGTGCGCATGGAGGTCATCAACGGTGAGCCGGTCGCGACCGTGCACACCGCGATGGCGGAGGTCGGCCAGGGCGGCATCACCGTCCACGCGCAGATCGCCCGCACCGAGCTCGGCGTCCAGCAGGTCACCATCCACCCCGCCGACACCCAGGTGGGCAGCGCCGGTTCGACGTCCGCGTCCCGTCAGACGTACGTCACCGGTGGCGCGGTCAAGAACTCCTGTGAGCTCGTCCGCGAGAAGGTCCTGGAGATCGGCCGCCGCAAGTTCGGCTCCTACCACCCCGCGTGGGCCACCGCCGAACTGGTGCTCGAAGGCGGCAAGGTCCTCACCGACGGCGGCGAGGCACTCGCGGACCTCGGCGAACTGCTCGAGGGCGAGACCGTCGAGGTCGAGGCAGAGTGGCGCCACCGGCCCACCGTGGCCTTCGACCTGGAGACCGGCCAGGGCAACGGCCACGTCCAGTACTCGTTCGCCGCGCACCGCGCGGTCGTCGAGGTGGACACCGAGCTCGGCCTGGTCAAGGTGGTCGAGCTGGCCACCGCCCAGGACGTCGGCAAGGCGCTCAACCCGCTCTCCGTGGTCGGCCAGATCCAGGGTGGTACCACCCAGGGCCTCGGCGTCGCGGTGATGGAGGAGATCATCGTCGACCCGAAGACCGCGAAGGTGCGCAACCCCTCCTTCACGGACTACCTCATCCCGACCATCCTCGACACCCCGACCATCCCGGTCGACGTGCTCGAACTGGCCGACCCGAACGCGCCCTACGGCCTTCGCGGCATGGGCGAGGCCCCGACCCTCTCGTCGACCCCGGCCGTCCTCGCGGCGATCCGGAACGCGACGGGTCTGGAGCTGAACAGGACACCGGTACGTCCGGAGCACCTGACCGGTACCTGACCGGCACCTGGTCCCACGATCTCTCCGGGCGGCGCGCGCCTCCCATGGAACGTCACACTTCCCGACGCCCGTGCCGCCCGGAGAACCCCAGTACCGCCCCGCTCGCGGTCTCGCAGCACCCACGCAGCACCCACGCTCTTCGGAGCCCCAGTTCGTCTCGGGCCGTCCCCCGGGTCGTGCGCCCAACGCAGCATCCCAAATCCCGCAGTCTCCACAGGCCCAACCTTGATCGACCAGCCTGTTGCGGGTGCCCCTTTGAACCTTGGGAGTTAGGCACCATGACCCAGCAGTCAACGGAGCCGAAGACCACGGCAGAGGACGCGGGCAACGGCTCACGCGTCCCGGCCGGCAGGTCTTGGCTGGACCGGTATTTCCACATAACCCAGCGAGGATCGACGGTCGGCCGGGAGGTGCGTGGCGGCGTCACCACCTTCATGGCGATGGCCTACATCATCCTTCTCAACCCCGTGATCCTCTCGGTGCCCGACGCCACTGGACACCGCCTCGACGCCGATCAGCTCACCACCGCCACCGTCTTCGCGGCGGCCGCCACCACCATCGTCATGGGGATCATCGGCAATGTGCCGCTGGCCCTCGCGGCGGGGCTCGGTGTCTCCGCCGTCATGGCCTTCCAGGTCGCCCCGGAGATGACCTGGGGCAACGCGATGGCGATGTGCATCATCTACGGCGTCATCATCATCCTGCTGGTCCTCACAGGGCTGCGGACCCTGATCATGGACGCGATTCCCCTGGCGCTGAAGCACGCCATCACCATGGGCATCGGCATGTTCGTCACGCTGATCGGTCTGGTCCAGGCGGGCTTCGTCACCTCCATGCCGTCCAAGTACGGCGACATGGGCTCGAAGCCGATCCAGATGGGCATCGACGACAAGCTCATCGGCTGGCCCGTCCTCTGCTTCGCCGTCACCCTCCTGCTGATCTTCCTGCTCCAGGTCCGCAAGGTCCCGGGCGCGATCCTCATCGGCATCGTCGGCGGCACCGTGTTCGCCGCGATCGTCAACCAGGTCGCGGGCATGAGCCAGAAGGACTGGGGTCTGAACGCCCCCGAACTGAACGGTTCCGTCGTCTCGTCGCCCGACTTCGGACTCTTCGGCGAGGTGTCGTTCAGCGGTATCGGCGACATCGGTGGAATCACCGTGGGTGTCATCGTCTTCACCCTGGTCCTCGCCGGCTTCTTCGACGCCATGGGCACCATCATCGGCATCGGCCAGCAGGCCAACCTCGCCGACAAGGACGGCAAGATGCCGGGCCTGAACAAGGCACTGGCGATCGACGGTGCCGGTGGCGTCGTCGGCGGTCTCGCCGGAGCCTCCGGCCAGACCGTCTTCGTCGAGTCCACCGCGGGTGTCGGCGACGGCGCGCGCACCGGCTTCGCGAGCGTCATCACCGGTCTGGCCTTCACGCTGTGCCTCTTCTTCACCCCGGTGGCCCAGCTCATCCCGACCCAGGTCGCCGCCGCCGCGCTCGTCGTCATCGGCGCGATGATGCTGAGCAACGCCAGGCACATCGACTGGACCGACCAGGCCACCGCCATTCCGGTGTTCCTGACCATGGTCCTGATGCCGTTCACGTACTCCATCACGGTGGGTATCGCGGCCGGTGTCGTCGCCCACGTCCTGATCAAGGCCGTCCAGGGCAGGGTCCGCGAGATCGGCTGGCTGATGTGGGTGCTCGCGCTCGTGTTCCTCGCCTTCTTCGCGCTCCATCCGATCGAGAACTGGATGGGCGTCAAGTAGCCCATCCTGTACACACACACCCGTTAGGAGACGGACATGCTGGACATCGCCGAAGAGCTGGACCGGTGGGTCGAGCAGGGACGCGACTTCGCCGTCGCCACCGTGGTGGCGGTCGGCGGCAGCGCGCCCCGGCAGCCGGGCGCGGCCCTGGCCGTCGACTCCGACGGCACGGCGATCGGCTCCGTCTCCGGCGGGTGTGTGGAAGGTGCCGTCTACGACCTGTGCCAGCAGGCCCTCGAAGACGGCGAAAGCGTCCTGGAACGCTTCGGATACAGCGATGAGGACGCCTTCGCCGTGGGTCTGACCTGCGGCGGCGTCATCGACATCCTCGTCACCCCGGTCCGCGCGGACTCCTGCGTGCGGCCGGTCTTCGCCGCCGCGCTCGCGGCGGCCGCTTCGGGCGAGCCCGCCGCGATCGCCCGGATCACCTCCGGTCCCGCCGAGCTCGTGGGCCGGGCCCTTCTCGTACGTTCCGACGCCGACGCCCCTCATGAGGGCGGGCTCGGCGGACATCCCGAGCTGGATCGCACCGCTGCGGGCGAGGCCCGCGCGATGCTGGACGCGGGGCGCACGGGCACGGTGGAGATCGGCGAGGACGGCTCGCGCTGCGGGCAGCCGCTCACACTCCTCGTCGAGTCGAGCGTCCCGCCGCCCCGCATGATCGTGTTCGGCGCCATCGACTTCGCCTCGGCGCTCGTCAAGATCGGCAAGTTCCTCGGCTACCGCGTCACCGTGTGCGACGCGCGGCCCGTCTTCGCCACGGCGGCGCGCTTCCCCGACGCCGACGAGGTCATCGTCGAGTGGCCGCACAAATACCTGAAGCGGACGGAGGTCGACGGCCGCACCGTCCTGTGCGTCCTGACGCACGACGCCAAGTTCGACGTGCCGCTGCTCGAACTGGCCCTGCGCCTGCCGGTCGCCTACGTGGGCGCGATGGGATCGCGCCGCACGCACGAGGCACGCAACGACCGGCTGCGTGAAGTCGGCGTGAGCGAACTGGAGTTGACCCGCCTGCGCTCACCCATCGGCCTCGATCTCGGCGCCCGTACCCCGGAGGAGACGGCGCTCTCCATCGCCGCGGAGATCGTCGCGAACCGGCGGGGCGGCAGCGGCATCTCGCTGACGGGAGCGCACACGCCGATCCACCATGACGGCTCGCGGCGCCCGGCGGGACGTATCGGATCCGTGGCCTGACGTATCGAGTCTGCTACGTTGCGTTACAAAATGACCACTTTGTGACGCAATGGGAGCATCTGTGAAGGTCGCCTGCGTCGGCGGCGGTCCCGCCGCCCTGTACCTCTCGATCCTGCTCAAGCGGCAGGACCCGTCCCACGACATCACCGTCCATGAACGGAACCCGGCCGGGTCGACCTACGGCTGGGGGGTCACCTACTGGGGCGGCCTCCTTGAGAAGCTCCGCGCCGAAGACCCCGAGTCCGCGCGCGCCATCAGCGAGCACTCGGTGCGCTGGAGCGACGGCATCGCGTACGTGGGCGACCGCACGACGGTCCACCACGGCGACGAGGGCCACGGCATCGGGCGCCACCGGCTGCTCGACATCCTTGCCGGGCGGGCCCGATCCCTGGGCGTGCGCGTGGAGTTCGAGAGTGAGATCACGGACGCGGACCAGCTGCCCGACGCCGATCTCGTCGTCGCGGGCGACGGTGTCAGGAGCGTGCTGCGCGAGCGCCACGCGGGCCACTTCGGCACGGAGGTCGCGGTCGGGCGGAACAAGTACGTCTGGCTCGGCACCACCAAGGTCTTCGACTCCTTCACCTTCGCCTTCGTGGAGACCCCGCACGGCTGGATCTGGTGTTACGGCTACCGCTTCAGCGACGAGCGGAGCACCTGCGTCATCGAGTGCTCCCCGCAGGTCTGGACGGGCCTCGGCCTGCACGAGGCGAGCGAGGCCGACGGACTCGCCCTCCTGGAGCGGCTCTTCGCGGGGCCGTTGGACGGTCACCGCCTGATCGGCCGCGCGCAGGCCGACGGCAGCGCGCAGTGGCTCAACTTCCGTACGCTGACCAACCGGACGTGGCACCGCGGCAACGTGGTCCTGCTCGGCGACGCCGCGCACACCACGCACTACTCGATCGGCGCGGGCACGACGCTCGCCCTGGAGGACTCGATCGCCCTGGCGGGCGCCCTGCGGAGGAGCCCGGCCGGGAGCTCTGGACTCGGCCCCGCCCTCGCGAGCTACGAACGGGAGCGCAGGTCCGCCCTCCTCTCCGTCCAGAGCGCGGCCCGCTACAGCGCCCAGTGGTACGAGAACCTGCCGCGCTACATCGGCCTCGACCCGGCCCAGATGTTCGCGCTCCTCGGCCAGCGACACTCGCCGCTCCTGCCGCACATCCCGCCGCAGTTGTACTACCGGATCGACCGGGCGGCCGAGCAGTTGGAGCCGCTGCGCAGGATGAAGCGGTGGCTGGGGCCGAAAGTGGCGCGGACGCTGCACGGGCGGGCGCGGGCGTCACGGGACTGAGCCGAGGGCTTCGCCGGACCAGCTCCCGGCCGCACGGGACCGGGCCGTCGGCTTCGCGCGTGGTTCGCCTCGATTCCCGTGCGCCTGAACGTGAGTCCGGCCGTGCCGCGTCGATCGCCGCCTTCGGCATCGACCGGCCGTCACGCGCGGGTGCGGGGCAAGGGAGCGGAGAGCAACTCGTCCACCGCCCGCCCGAACATCCACCGTCCGGCCGCCACGAGTACCCCGTCGAAGATCCGTGGCAACCACCGCACGCGCAGATCCTCCCGCCAGGCCACCGTCGAACCGGCCCCCGCCCGCGGGGACACCTCGATCTCCGCCCACCCCGTCACGAACGACCCGCGCTTCTCAAGACGGCACAGGCCCCCGCCTCCGTTCCCGTGCTCGTCCCCGGAGACCGGGCGCCAGGTCACGACCTCCATCACGTCGTCGAACCCGAGACGACCGATCCCGCTGCGGGCGACGAACACCGTCCCCTCTCCACTGGGCGGTGGCGTCCGGACGCGGATCCGCGTCAGCGGGACCACGTCGGCATGCCGCTCCCACGCGGTGAGCCGGCGCCAGACCTCGTCGGTGGGCAGGGATGATTCCCGGTCGATACGGAAGAGAGCCACACGCCGATCCTGCCAGGCCCCGGAGGCGAACAGCGCCTGCTACGGGCGGTAGATCTTCCCCGGCTCCGCCTTGCCCGGCGCGAGCAGCTGGGGCACCGTCACGAAGACGTAGCCGCGCTTCTTCAGCTCGTCGATGATGCCCGGCACCGCGGGCACCGTCCCCTTGTAGATGTCGTGCAGCAGGATGATGCCGTCACGCTGGGTCTGATCGACGACGCGCTTCTGGATCAGGGCGGAGTCGTCGGTCGTGTAGTCCTTGGCGGTCACGCTCCACAGGACCTCCGCGAGGCCCTCCTCGCGCGAGATGTCGTTGACGTCGGGGTTCGTACGTCCCTGCGGCGGGCGCATCAGCGACGGCTTGTGGCCGATCAGCTTCTCTATCGCCTCGTTGGTCCTGCGCAGTTCCCGGTGTGCCTCGTCAGGCGTGATGTCGGTGAGGATCTTGTGCGACCAGGTGTGGCTCGCCACCTCGTGGCCCTCGTCCTCCATGCGCTTCACGAGCTCGGGGTGCTTGGCTATGTGGTTCTTGCCGAGCAGGAAGAAGGTGGCGGGCACCTTCTCCTCCTTGAGGATGTCGAGAAGGCGCGGCGAGTTCTCGCTCGGTCCCGCGTCGAAGGTCAGGGCCACGCACTTGGCCTTGCGGCAGTCGACCGTCCCGAACTTTCCCCGGTCCTCGGCGCTCAGGGGCGCCCCGTCCTTGCGGACGGAACTGGGCGCGGAGGTGTCCACCTTGGTGCATCCCGTCAGGGCGACGGCCATGGCCGCGGTGGCGGCGGCCGTCAAAGACGCGGCTCGACGGAACCCTTTGGCGGAACTTCTCATCTTGTTTTTCGCAGCGGACATGCGTGCACTATACACGGCATGTATATACGGAGTGTATAGAGGGGTGGCCGTGGCCGTGGCCGTGGTCGGGGCGGTGGCGGAGCGCGGACCCGTGCGCCGAGCCCGTGCCCCGGTGTCGCCGCCCGGCCTGGCGGCCGTCCGTCCTAGCGGCCGTCCGTCAGGCCGCTCATCCACTCCTCGACCGCAGCGGCGCCGCGCGGCAGACCCGCCGACAGGTTCTCGTTGCCGTCGGCCGTGACGAGGATGTCGTCCTCGATGCGGACCCCGATGCCCCGGTACTCGGCGGGCACGGTGAGGTCGTCCGGCTGGAAGTACAGGCCGGGTTCGACGGTGAGCACCATGCCCTCTTCGAGTACGCCGCCGACGTACTCCTCGGTGCGCGCCCGGGCGCAGTCGTGGACGTCGAGGCCGAGCATGTGGCCCGTGCCCGCCATGGTGAAGCGGCGTTGCAGGGCGAGCTCGAAGACCCGCTCGGGGTCGCCTTCGAGGAGGCCCCACTCGACGAGCTTGTGCGCGAGGTGCCGCTGCGCGGCGTCGTGGAAGTCGCGGTACGCGGCGCCCGGCTTCACGGCGGCGATGCCCGCCTCCTGGGCCTCGTGCACCGCGTCGTAGATCGCCCGCTGGAGCGGGGTGAAGGTGCCGTTGATGGGGAGCGTGCGCGTGACGTCGGCGGTGTAAAGGGTGTGGGTCTCCACGCCCGCGTCCAGGAGCAGGAGTTCGCCGGGGCGCACGGGGCCGTCGTTCTGCTGCCAGTGCATGATCGTGGCGTGCTCGCCCGCCGCGCAGATCGAGCCGTATCCGATGTGGTTGCCCTCCAGGCGGGCGCGGCGGAAGAAGGTGCCCTCGATCCAGCGCTCCGACGTGGCGACGGCGGTGGCCAACTCCCTTACGACATCGGTGAATCCGCGGACCGTCGCGTCGACTGCCTTGCGCAGCTCGCCGATCTCCCAGTCGTCCTTGACCAGGCGAAGGCCCGAGAGCGCCTCCTCCAGTTCCGCGTCGCGCTCCTCGTCGGTCGTCACGGCCGCATCGAGCGCGGGGTCGTGGCCGCGCACGATGCGGGTCGGCACGCCGGGTGAGGCGGCGAGCTCGGCCGGGGCGTCGCGGACGTCGCGGCAGGGCAGACCGAGGAGCAGCTCGGACTCGGCGAGGCTGCGCCTGCGGCCCATCCAGAGTTCGGCCGTCATGCCGGTCCAGAACTCGTCGCTGTCCCTGCTGTCGCGGGGGAGTTGGTAGAGGTGCGCGTCATGGCCATCGCCGTCGGCGTGCGGTTCGAGGACCAGTGCGCAGTCCCTCGCCTGGTCGCCGGTCATGTGGACGTAGGCGGAGTAGGGGCGGAAGGGGTAATGGTCGTCGTTCGAGCGGGTCTTGAGCTTCCCGGAGGGGATCACCAGGCGCTCGCCCGGGAACAGCGCGGACAGGGCGGCGCGGCGGCGCGCCGCGTGCGGGGCCTGCTCGGCCGGGCGCAGGTCGCGCTGCTCGGTGTCGGCCCAGCCCGTCCGCATCAGGGCGGAGAGCTCGTCGGAGACCTCGGGGTACAGGGCGTTCTTGCGGGCCTCGGACTTGGCGGCCTTCGCGGGCTTGGCGGACTCGGTCATGGGAGTCACCTTCTCTTCCCCGTTCCGGGGCTCGTGGCGGAGTGCTCAGGGGCGGTCCCGTCAGCCTAGGGACCCTTGGCCCATAAGGAAACATGTGACATAGTACTGGCGTGACAAAGCGGCTGACCTGCGATGTTGTGGTAGTCGGCGCCGGGATGGTGGGCGCCGCGTGTGCCCTGTACGCGGCGCGGGCCGGGCTGTCCGTCGTCCTGGTGGACCGCGGGCCCGTGTCCGGCGGCACGACCGGATCCGGCGAGGGGAATCTCCTCGTCTCCGACAAGGAACCAGGACCCGAGCTCGACCTGGCCCTCCTGTCCAACCGGTTGTGGACGGAGCTCACCGCCGAGCCGGGAGTGGGCGCGGGCATCGAGTTCGAGGCCAAGGGCGGCGTCGTCGTGGCGTCGTCCGGGGAAGGGGCCGCGGCGCTGGGGGAGTTCGCCGCCGGGCAGCGCGAAGCCGGGGTCGACGCGCGGGCCGTCGCGGCCGATGAGCTGTACGAACTGGAGCCGCACCTCGCTCCCGGCACGGCGGGCGGCGTCCACTATCCACAGGACTGCCAGGTGATGCCGTCCCTGGCCGCAGCCCAACTGGCGCGGATGGCACGGGTGTTGGGGGCGCGGTCACTCACCGGCCGGACCGTGAGCGCCGTACTGCGGACCGCGAGCGGTGAGGTGCGCGGGGTCCGCACCGACCAGGGCGAGATCCACGCCCCGTACGTCGTGAACGCGGCGGGCACCTGGGGCGGCGACATCGCCGCCCTCGCCGGAGTGCGCCTGCCCGTGCTGCCCCGGCGCGGCTTCGTCCTGGTCACGGAGCCGCTGCCGCGCATGGTCCGGCACAAGGTGTATGCCGCCGACTACGTGGCCGACGTGGCCAGCGGATCCGCCGCCCTCCAGACGTCGCCGGTGGTCGAGGGCACGGCCGCCGGGCCGATCCTGATCGGCGCGAGCCGCGAACGGGTCGGCTTCGACCGGAGCTTCTCGCTGCCGGTCATGCGGGCCCTCGCGGCGGGGGCGACCCGGCTCTTCCCGTTCCTGGAGAGCGTCCACGCGATGCGCGCGTACGTGGGCTTCCGCCCCTACATGCCGGACCACCTCCCCGCCATCGGCCCCGACGCCCGGGTGCCGGGGCTCATCCACGCCTGCGGACACGAGGGCGCGGGGATCGGCCTCGCCGCGGGGACGGGCCACTTGATCGCCCAAGTGCTGAGCGGGGCGGACCCGGATCTCGACCTCGCTCCGTTCCGCCCCGACCGGTTCGCCGACACCGTGCCCGAGGAGTCGCCATGAGCAGACGCACCCCCTTGAACCTGGTCCGCGCCCACCCGGCCCCGCCGCACACCGTCACGTTCGACGGCCGCGAGATCCCGGCCCTGCCGGGACAGACGGTGGCCGCCGCGCTCTGGTCGGCGGGCATCACCGCCTGGCGCACCACGCGCCGGGACGGCGAGCCGAGGGGAGTCTTCTGCGGGATCGGCGTCTGCTTCGACTGCCTGGTGGAGGTCAACGGCCGTGCCAACCAACGGGCTTGCCTGCTGCCGGCGGCACCCGGAGACGAGATCAGGACGCAGAGCGGCAGCGGTCATGGCGACGGGGAGACGGGGGAGCGGCGATGAGTACGTCGCGACTTCGGGCGGGGTCGAACAGCGTGCCCGCAGGAACGGCACACCGGCACGTCCCCTCAGGAGTGCGGGTCGAGCGGGTCGAGCGGATGGACGGGCGGGAAGGCTCATTCGTCCAGGGGCGGATGCGCGGTGATCGGCGGTGATGGCGGGTGCGGAGGCGCCGCGGACGCTCGTTGTGGTCGGTGCTGGGCCCGCCGGGCTCGCTGCTGCGCTTGCCGCGGCTCAGCGGGGTGTGCGGGTCGCGGTGCTGGACTCGGCCGCGCGGGCGGGCGGCCAGTTCTACCGCCGGCCCGCGGGGGCGCTGGGCGCCCGCCGACCACAGGCGCTGCATCACCAGTGGCGGACGTGGGAGCGACTGCGGGACGGGCTCGCGGAACAGATCACGGCGGGCCGCATCACCCATTTGACGGAGCATCATGTCTGGTTCGTGGAGCGGCGGTACGACCCTGCCGCGGGCTTTACCGTGCACGCGCTCCTCGGTCCCGGGCAGCAGGAGTCCGTGGCCGTGCACGCCGACGCCGTGCTCCTCGCGACCGGGGGGTACGAGAAGGTCCTGCCGTTCCCCGGCTGGACCCTGCCCGGTGTGGTCACCGCCGGGGGAGCGCAGGCCATGCTCAAGGGAGGCCTCGTACTTCCGGGGCGTACCGCCGTCGTCGCCGGAACCGGGCCGCTGCTCATGCCCGTCGCCGTCGGGCTCGCCGCGGCCGGCGCCGAGGTGGCCGCCCTGGTCGAGTCCGCCGACCCGAAAGCCTTCGCGCGGCACGCGGCCACCCTCGCCGCCCACCCGGGCAAGCTCGCCGAGGGAGCTGGCTACGCCGCCCGACTGCTGCGCCACCGCGTCCCCCTGGCCGCACGGCACACCGTCGTCGAGGCGCACGGCAAGGACGCGGTCGAGGCGGTGACCATCGTCGCGCTCGACACGGCGGGGCGCGTCAGACCTGGTACCGAGCGGCGCATCCCCTGCGACACCCTCGCCGTCGGCCACGGCATGCTGCCGCACACCGATCTCGCCGAAGGGCTCGGCTGCCGCGTCGACGGCCTGAACGTCGCCGTCGACGCCGAGCAGCGCACCGACGTCCCCGGCGTCTGGGCCGCGGGCGAGACCACCGGCATCGGCGGCGCCGCCCTCTCGCTCGCCGAGGGGCACATCGCCGGACGCTCGGCCGCCGCGCGGCTCCGGGGGAGCGCCCCCGACCCCCGCGCATGGGCATCCGCCGCCAAGTCCCGTACGAGAATGCGGGAGTTCGCCGAGGTGCTCGGTGCCGTGTACGTGCCGCCCGCGCACTGGGCCGAGCAACTCCATGACGACACCCTGGTCTGCCGTTGCGAGGAGGTCCCGGCGTCGGCGGTCCGCGAGGCCGTCGAGGAACTCGGGGCCACCGACACGCGGACCGTGAAACTCCAGACCCGGGCCGGTATGGGCTGGTGCCAGGGCCGGATGTGCTCGGCGGCCGTCGCCGGGCTCGCGGGCTGCGAGGAGCGGTCCGCACGGCGGCCGTTCGCCCGGCCGGTGCCGCTCGGGGTGCTCGCACGCGGCGCCGACGAGGAACAGCCCCCCTCCTGACCTGACCCCACATCCCCGCACCGCAACGAAGGGACCACGCCCATGAACGCGCCCGCCGAACGCTCCCGCCCCTGGCACGGCGTCCTCGTCGCCACCGCGCTCCCGCTGAACGACGACCTCTCCGTCGACTACGGCCGGTTCGCCGAGCACTGCGCCTGGCTCGTCGAGAACGGCTGCGACGGAGTCGTACCCAACGGATCGCTGGGCGAGTACCAGGTGCTCACCCCCGAGGAGCGCGCCAAGGTCGTGGAGAGCGCCGTCACGGCGGTCGGCGGGCAGCGCGTGATGCCCGGCGTCGCCGCCTACGGCTCCGCCGAGGCCCGCCGCTGGGCCGAGCAGGCCAAGGACGCGGGCTGCGCGTCCGTCATGCTCCTTCCGCCCAACGCCTACCGCGCCGACGAGCGCTCGGTGCTCGCGCACTACGCGGAGGTGGCCGAGGCGGGCCTCCCGGTCGTGGCGTACAACAACCCCGTCGACACCAAGGTCGACCTGGTGCCGGAGCTCCTCGCGAAACTACACGCCGAGGGGTACATACACGCCGTCAAGGAGTTCTCCGGAGACGTGCGCCGCGCCTACCGCATCGCTGAACTCGCCCCAGAACTCGACCTGTTGGTGGGAGCCGACGACGTACTGCTCGAACTCGCCGTCGCGGGAGCCAAGGGGTGGATCGCCGGGTACCCGAACATGCTGCCCGCCGCGTGCGTCGAGCTCTACCGCGCCGCCGTGACGGGCGACCTGGGCACGGCGGGCAAGCTCTACCGCCGGCTGCACCCGCTGCTCCGCTGGGACTCCAAGCCCGAGTTCGTCCAGGCCATCAAGTTGTCCATGGACATCGCGGGACGCCACGGCGGCCCCTGCCGCCCCCCACGGGTGCCACTGCTGCCCGAGCAGGAGGAGGCGGTGCGCACCGCCTCCGAACACGCCATCGCCGCCGGACTCGCCTAGCTCCCCCGACACACCCCGCCCCCGCATCCGTACCTGTACGAAAGGCACCGCACATGCGCAGCAAACTGGTCCTGCACGCGGTCGACTCGCACACCGAGGGCATGCCGACGCGGGTGATCACCGGCGGCATCGGCACCGTCCCGGGCGCGACGATGAACGAGCGCAGGCTCCACTTCCGCGAGCACCGCGACGACATCAAGCAGCTCCTGATGAACGAACCACGCGGCCACGCGGCGATGAGCGGCGCGATCCTCCAGCCGCCCACCCGGCCCGACTGCGACTACGGCGTGATCTACATCGAGGTCTCCGGCTATCTGCCGATGTGCGGGCACGGCACCATCGGCGTCGCCACCGTGCTCGTGGAGAGCGGCATGGTCGAGGTCGTCGAGCCGGTCACCACGATCCGCCTTGACACCCCGGCAGGCCTCGTGGTCGCCGAAGTCGCCGTCGAGGGCGGCGCGGCGAAGGCGGTGACGCTGCGGAACGTGCCGTCCTTCTCCGTCGGCATCGACCGCAAGATCACCCTGCCCGACGGCCGTTCGGTGACGTACGACCTGGCCTACGGCGGCAACTTCTACGCGATCCTGCCCCTGGACCAGTTCGGCCTCCCCTTCGAGCGCGACCGCAAGGACGAGATCCTCGCGGCGGGCCTCTCGCTGATGGAGGCGATCAACGCCGAGGACGAGCCGGTCCACCCGCAGGACCCCTCCATCCGCGGCTGCCACCACGTCCACCTCTACGCACCCGGCGCCACCGCCCGCTACTCCCGGCACGCGATGGCCATCCACCCCGGCTGGTTCGACCGCTCGCCGTGCGGCACGGGAACGAGCGCGCGCATGGCCCAGCTGCACGCGCGCGGAGAGCTGCCGCTCGACACGGAGTTCGTCAACGAGTCCTTCATCGGTACGAAGTTCAGCGGGCGGCTGCTCGGCACCACCGATGTCGCGGGCATCCCCGCCGTGCTGCCCAGCTTCACCGGGCGCGCCTGGGTGACCGGCACCGCGCAGTACCTCCTGGACCCGGACGACCCCTTCCCCGCGGGGTTCGTCCTCTAGGGCTCTCGCTGGGATACTCGCGGCACGTGACATTGCACATTGCACCTTGGAGGACCGACCCTCATGGCCGCCCAGCGCAACCGCGCTCCGTCCGCCGCGTCCGCCGCACCTGCCGCCCTGCCGAGCCTGGGCGGGACGCGCAGCAGCTACCGAGAGCGGGTAGCGGACGCGCTCCGTGCCGCGCTCATCGCGGGCGAACTGCGCGCGGGCGAGGTCTACTCGGCCCCCACCCTCGCCGTGCGCTTCGGCGTCTCCGCCACACCCGTGCGCGAGGCCATGCTCGACCTCGCCAAGGAGGGGCTCGTCGACACGGTGCCGAACAAAGGCTTCCGGGTCACCGCGGTCTCCGAGAAGCAGCTCGACGAGTACAAGCACATCCGCGCGCTGATCGAGATCCCCACCACGGCGGAGCTCGCCACATCGGCGGACCCCGCCGCGCTGGAGGCTCTGCGCCCCGTCGCGCAGGAGATCGTCACCGCGGCGGCGGACGGCGACCTCATCGCGTACGTGGAGGCCGACGTCCGCTTCCACCTCGGTCTGCTCAGGCTCTGCGGCAACGACCACCTGGTCGATGTGGTCGGCGACCTGCGCAAGCGCTCACGCCTGTACGGACTCCAGGCACTGGTCGACGCGGGCCGTCTGGAGGCCTCGGCCGAGGAGCACCTGGAGATCCTCGACGCGCTGCTCGCCCGTGACGAGGACGCCGTACGCGCGGTGATGACCCGCCACCTCGGTCACGTGAGGGGCCTGTGGGCGGCCGAGTGACCCAGCTGTGCGGCTCGGCTCAGTGGTTGTTGTCGCCCGGGATCAGGAACAGGTGGATCGACTGGTCCTTGGCGCGGTACCGCGTGCTGCCCGGGCCCTTCTTCGCCCGGTCGGACACGATCACCACGTGGTCGGAGGAGACCCAGGACACGCCCTCCGGGTTGCCGTAGACCCTGCGGCCCTTGCTGTCGGTGGGCAGTCGGTGCACCGTGCCCTCGTCGACCACCTGCCACTTCCTGGGGGAGAGGCGGCCCACCCACAGCGCGGACGACGCCTGCGACAGGACGGCGATCCGCCCGTCGTCGCGCACGGACACACTGCTGTAGTCCTCGAAGGGCAGCGACTCGGGCAGCCGGATCGTGCCCGTGTTGATCCAGCGCTTGCCGCCGTGCCGGAAGACCTGGATGCGGCCGCCGCCCGGCGTCCTGCCCTTCTTGCCGCCCTCGCAGCGGTTTCCCTCGCACAGGGCGAGGAGATAGCCCGTGCCCGAGCGGTCGACCCACTCCAGGCCCTCCATGCCCTTGTTGGCGTCCGCCAGATCGAAGTCGAGGTCCGCGGAGCCGACGGGGCGCAGCTTCGCGTCGTACTCCTGGACGCGGGCGCGATAGCCCTTGGGCTTGACCCGTTCGGCCTCGCTCAGCGTGAAGTAGCGGTCGTGCACCTCGTCGTGGGCGAGATCCTCGTACCCTTTGTTCGCGGCCGAACTGCCCTTGGCCTTCCCCTTGTCGCCGGCCTTGTCACCGGCCTTCTTGCGGCTGAGGACGCCGTTCTCCGGGGCCTTGGGCGACAGCTCGCTGCTGACCCGGATGAGGGAGGGCAGGTTGTCGCAGACGATCAGGAAGGCGCCGTCGCGGTAGAGGACACCGCTCGCCTCCAGGCGCTTGCCCGCGCCGTCGCCGATCAGCTCCTGGATCTTGGCTTCCTTGACCAGCCGCAGCTCGCGCGCCTTCTCGACCTTGGCGTCGGACTTGGTCTTGGGCTTGCTCTTGGCCTTGCTGTTGACCAGGGCCTTGGCCTTCGCCGACTTCTTGGGTGCGGTCATGAGGGCAGTACCTCCATCGCGGCCGGGAACGCCGCCCCGCTGGCGCCGTTCGGATAGGTCTTGCGCAGCTCGGCAAGCTGCTGACGTGCGTGGTCGTAGCGCATGCGCGTGTAGTGCGAGATCCCGAGCGTGAACTGCGAGCCCCGGCTCAGCTCCCACTGGCGGTACGCGGCGCGGTACACCTCGTCGTTGGTGAACTGCCGCCCGGTGAAGGGCTGTCCGTGCTGGCTCGTGGACTCGCCGTACGCGGCGGACGAGACGAGCTGCCACAGGCCGTCGGTCTTCCCGGAGCCCTCCGCGCCGAGCAGTGCGGCGACCCGCTCGGGGCCGAAATCCGTGTCCAGGAGGTATTCGAGGTGGTCGAGGTAGTACTGGCAGAAGTCGTGGTGCCGCAGCAGGTTGGTGAACAGCGGCAGGTGCGACACCTCGTGCGGCGCGTGCGTGATCCGGCAGTAGTTTCGGCTCATCGCGGGCCAGTCGAGCAGGTCCGTGTACTGCCACTGCGTCGAGAAGAAGTCGATGCCCGAGCTGTTGTCGTAGTCCCAAGGGATGAACGTGAAGTACGGGCGGGCCATGAACCCCTTCGGGTCGCTCAGACGCCCCGAGTTGTAGAGGTAGTAGTTCGACGGTGTGGCGAAGTAGTTGTCCCAGCTGCCGAGGAGGACGTTGGCGCCCGCCCAGCGCAGGAACGCGGGCACGTTGAGGACCTGCTCCACCGCGTCGCGGAACGCGTCCGACGCGAAACGGCCCTCACCGCCCGCGAGTTGGACACCGTTGACCGTCCGGACGAGGGCGGCGAGGTCGTCGTACGTACTGGATGAAGGATCGTCCTCGTTCGTCTTCAGGCGGTACGTACGGTCGTCCTCCAGGCTGCCCGCGGTGAAGTACTGCCGGCCGCTGTCGACGCCGTCCGTGCCGGAGCGGTGCTCCAGGGTCGCGCAGCCGACGTCGCCGCAGTAGGCCTTGTAGAGGTTGCCCTCGGAGTTCTTGCCGAAGTGGTCCTTCAGGAACTTCTTGTCGACCTGCTCGATGACCGAGAAGAGCCCCATGTAGCGGTCGTTGATCGAGAACGTCGCGTACGTGTGCTGCGCCGCCGGGATGCCCGCGCGCTCCAGGAGCCGCCAGGCGACGGCCTCGCGCATCTGCGACGGGTCGTTGTACATCGCCTTGAGGTTGACCCGCTCCATGCCGAAGAGCCGGTCCTCGCTCTCGCCGATCTCGAAGTCGATCTTCCAGGACCGCTTGGGTGCGTGGGCCGTCAGGTTGCCGCTGTTGACCATCGAGAACGACGGAGTCGCGAGCAGCGTGTCGTCGGAGGTTCCGCTCTTGGCCAGGGTCAGCCGGGCGCCCTGCGGTGCCTGCGTCACCTCGTCGGCCGTCAGAACGCCGGGCGGCCAGCCGGTGACCTTGACCTGATACATGTCCTGGGCGAAGAACTCCGCCTTGTTCAGGGCCGAGTTGAGCAACTCGTCGACGATCCGCCCGATCGCGGTGAGCTGCCCGTCCGCGCCGAGGAGCACGAGGCTGCCGTCCGCCGAGGGGCCGGACGCGGCCGACTGCTCGGCGAGCAGGAGGTCGTACAGGGCGCTGAACTCGGCCTTCGTCCGCAGTGCGGCATCGGACGGCCCCGCTGTCGCGTTGGCGGCCTCCGCGAGCCGCCGCCCCGTGCCCTTCGGCAGCGCGGAGACGGCGATGACCTGATTCTTGAACGCGTCCCGAAATGTGCCCTTGCCGATGATCCTGTCCACGGCGGCCCTCCTTGGGGTCCCTGGGGTGAACCTTCCTCTCTACGCCCGGTACCGCATGACCGCCAGACCGATATCCGGCCTGGCGGTCGCGGCCCGTCAGACCCCGAGGATCCGGATCGACGGGTGGATGGCCGTGTTCAGGTACAGCTTCTCCTTCTTGCGGTCCTGCTCCAGCTCCATCACGAGCCGGTACCTGTGCACGCCCGGCCTGGCGGTGCTCAGGACCGTGCCGGCCCAGTAGTAGTAGACCGGCGTGTACGGGGACCGCATGCGGTCCGGCATCCCGTAGATCTTCAGCTCGGTGAAGATCTTCCGCTCGGCCACGTCCTCCTCGTCACCCAGTTCGGTGTCGAGGAACGTGATGTTGTTGATCTTCGGCATGGGGGGCCAGGTGCCGTCCGGGCGCTTCTCCATGTCGAGCGGCCGCACGATCCAGTTCAGGACCTGGCCCTGCTTGCAGACCGTTTCCAGGGACGACGTGCCCTGCCCCTTGCCGCCGATGCTGTTGTCCATCATGTACATCGAGTCGCTCAGTGAGCCCGACTCCGCCGCCCGCTCCATGTTGATGAGCGTCACGATGTTCAGCTGGACCGAGTTCAGCTGTCCTGGGTTCTGCTTCTGATGCACGCCGCCGGTCGACTTCTCCTGCACGCTGCTTGTCAACACTCCTCCTTCGCGTACGCCGTCATGCCCGGTCCTAGCCGATGAGGGACGACGACAGGGTGGTGGCGATCGATTCGTCCCTCGTGCCCAGCTTGAACGAGATCTGGTACGTGACGTGGGGCGCGTCCCTCCTCACCGTGCCGGTCCAGTAGGCGACGTCGGTGCCGGGGTAGACCTTCCGCTCCGGGATACAGACGGAGCTGTCGATCTCGATGCCGTCGATGGCGACATACGCCTCGCACTCCAGCGCGAGCGCGTTCCACAGGAGCGTGTCGCCCTTCTTCGCGCGCGTCTGCAGTTCCTCGGTGCCGAAGCCGGTGGATCCCGTGGACTTGGCGGTGTCGTACATGTACAGGTGGCCCTGCATGTTGCCTGCTGCCAGGGCACCCACACAGTCCACAACGGCGGTGATGGAGATGGGCCGCTTCGCGGCGCCTGCCTCCCGCCGCCTGGGCGTGGTGGTCATCTGTTCCTCCTTCTGGCTGAAGTCCGTGCGGGATCAGGAAGTGCCGGGGCGCGTACCCGCCCCCGGAGGGATGGGCAGCATGCCCATGCCCGCCTTGGTGAAGGCGTTCCGCCGGGGCTCTGAAGTGATCTTGAGGGTCGATGGGCAGACCAGGTCGACGGCCTCCCAGCGCAGTTCGCCGTTGAGGCCCACGAGCTTGTGCAGCTGGATCCGCATCACGTACGAGTAGGTGCCGGGCCGTGAGGTGTCGACCGTCGCGGACCAGTACCAGCCGTCGGTGACCAGGTCGGGGGAGCCGTACTCCGCCGGATACATGATCTTCGAGTCGACGGCCTCGCCGTAGATGTCGGTGATCACCGGAGCGGGGTAGGTGTACGCGGCCGTGTTCTCCTCGGTGAGGACCTTGCCGGTGACGTCAAGGATCTTCTGCCCGGACAGCCGGCCGCGCGTGCGCCGCGAGGTCTTGACACGGGCACCGACGGTCTTGCGCACCTGGCTCAGCTGCTCCTGCTGGTCGTTGCCCACGACCGACGACTTGCTCGCGAGGTCCTGCAGATCGGCCAGGGCCTGCTCGTCGGTCTGCCGCGCCCGGTCGGACTCGTAGCCGCGGGGCACGGTCGGCGGGATGGAACCCAGGCTGTACGGAAGCCAGTTGAGCACCTGCTCACTGGCCTGCGATCCGTCCCTCCAGTAGGAACCGTTGATCGCGGTGACGAGCTCGCCGGTCCCCTGGTTGGTGGAGCCCTGCAGCTTCATGTTGTCGAACAGATAGGTGTTGCCTTCGAGTGACTCGGACTCCAGCGCATTGCCGACGTCCACGAGCACGATGATCGCCAATTGTTGGGGCATGTTTCCGCCTTCGTCGCCGCTACTTGATTCCCGGCCCTTGCCGTCGCGCTCCGGCTGCTACTGCTGGCACATCAACGCGGGTGTGTCGACGTACATGACGCTGTTCTCGCCCTCGTACATCTGGAGTTCCAGGCGGTACTGATAGGCCACTCCTGGCGTCAGCCAGTTGGGCACCACGCCTGTCCAGACGTCGAGGTCGAGCTTGTCGCCCTCGACGTGGTTGCCGCCCTGAGTGCCCTGCGCCCGGCCGTGGGTCTGGCTGTGGCGCTGGCTCTGGGACTGACTCTGAGGCCGGCTTTGGGACTGGCCCTGGTACTGGCCCTGCGTCTGGCCCTGCGTCTGACTCGCACCCTGGCCCGAAGCTTGGCTCGCACCCTGGTCCGAAGCCTGGCCCGAGGCCTGGCTCCGGCCGTTGTTCTGGTCCGCGGGCACGAACGAGATGTTCTTGATCTCGACCGGGGTCTGCAGGTCCACGGCCAGGGCGGACCACGAGACGACCTGTCCCGGCCTGACCACGGTGCACAGGTCCGGCGTCCCCTGATGGGCGCTGTCGTGCCCGCCGTCGTCCATCATGCAGAGGTTGCCGTTGAGCAGCGTGCTGCCCGAGAGCGCTCCGATGACGTCGACGACCGCGATGATGTTGACTTGCGGCTTCATCCTCACTCCTCCTGTAGGCGCTAGCCCCGGTCCCGCACCAGCGGGACCTTGCCGACGGCCGTCCGCTCGATCTCGGCCGAGAGGCGGGGCACGAACTTGAGCTGGAAGCTGTATCCGGTCTTCTCGATCGACGCCGGGTTCGCCTCCCCGTGGTTGAAAAGCGAGAGGGCGCGCGGCAGGGCGTTCACGAACGTCTGCTGGACGCCGTAGGGGCCGAGGACCGTGTCCGTCCGGTACGACGCGGCGAGTACGTCGTCGACCGAGGCGAGCAGCGTGATGGTCCTGCTCTCGCGGTGATTCACGAACTGCACCTCGTGCGCCACCGCGTCCAGGTCCACCGCCTCGGCGGCCTTGAGTTCGTCGCGCAGAGCCTCGTAGGCACGGGCGGCGGAGTACTGGCTGTCGTTGATGTGGAGCACGTCACCGGTGCGGCCCGCGAACTCGAACCGCTGGGTCTTCAGGCCGGGGCCCTCGGTCCTGGGCCGCCGGATCATCCGGTCGCCGAGCTTGAGCCGCAGGAGCGGCGCCTCGTGCGCGTGCAGGCGTGTGACGACGAGCTCGCCCTCCTGGCCCTCGGGGACCCAGTGCCCGTTCTCGTCGACGATCTCGATGAAGTGCAGGCCGGGCACCGCGGACAAGTAGGGCGACGCGGCATCCAGCTGCAGGCCGATGGTCTCCGCCTGGGTGGCGGCGAAGTAGCTGAGGATCGCCAGGTTCGGGTAGAGCGCCTGAAGCTCGACCCGCTTGCGCTGCGACAGCACCCCGCTGCCGTACAGGGCGACGCGGAAGCTCTCCCTGGACTCCTTGCGCATGCCCACGCCGAGCTCGCTCAGGATCCCGATGCCCGCGGAGATCCCCATCAGGGCCTTGGGGCCCTTGTAGGAGAACATGTGCTCGAGGACGGGGGCCGTGACGGGCCCCGCGCCGACGTAGTTCACGCCGGGCACGTGCTGCAGCACACCGCCCACCATCGTGCCGCTGCTCCACATCTGGTAGTCGGCCAGCGTGGTGAAGAGCCACTTGGGGTCGGTGCCCATGAGGTGTCCGGCGAGCTGGTACATGCCCATGAAGCGGCCGGCGATCTCGTACGTGTCCTTCAACTCCCGCAGGGAGTAGACGACTTCGAGCGGACGGCCGCCGCTGGTGCCGCCACTGGCCACGATCTCGAACTCGCCGTGGGTCAGGGGCACCACCATGCCGGGGCGTGACTCCATGAAGAAGTCGCGCTGGATGTCCTTGTCCGACAGCGGAATCTGCTGCCACGCCTCGTACGTCTCGGGGGCGCTTACGGTGCCCGCGTTGCGCAGCCGGTCGTGCCAGAGCGGGTTGAGCATCGCCGTGTTCACCATTTGCTGTAGGCGACGCAGTACGACGGCTTCCTGCACCTCGTACGACACCTCGCTGTACGGTGTCTGGCACACCCGTTCGCATTCACGTAATTTCGCGGCGAAGGAAGGCAGTGCCGTTACGGCTTCAATTGATTCCGGAAGTAACTCCCATTCCGGGATGAGCCAGTTGGCCAGTTCGCGGGCGCCGCCTGGCGCCGGTGGGATCGGCGGAACGTGCGTGGCCTGTGGAACTTGCGATGTACTCAACATCCGTCCCCTCTAAGCTGTTTCTGCTCCCGCTTCGCTGCTGAGCAGGTCGTGGCCTGTCCCTCTGATTTCCGAGATCAGCATCCGGAAGTGTTCGCCGGTGATTTCATGGTTCATCATGACCACGCGCAGTGCGGCCACCCCGTCGACGTTCACCTTGGAGATGAAGAAGTTTCCCTGGAGTTTCACGCGGTTGCGTATGGCGATCTGGAGGTGATGGACGTCCTCTTTCCTGACCCCGGCCGGGTGATATCGGAAGCACAGGATGTTCGCTTCCGGACGGTGCACCGCCTCGAAGTCGGGGTCGGCCTTGACGATCCCGTATGCTTCCTCCGTCAATTGGCAGAGATACTCGATCTTCTCCGCGAACAAGGCCGGCCCGTACATGGCCCAGAGCGACCACAGAGTCATGATCATCGGTCGCTTCGTGCACTCGAAGTTCTTGCCGCCGCTGTCGTAGGCGGTGTATATGTCCGGCTCCTCGTCGAACACGTAACTGGCCTGCTGCCGGAACGCGGTGAGGCTCGCCTCCTTGTCCCGGTAGAAGAGCATCGTGCAGGGCGCGGGAACGAACATCATTTTGTGCGCGTCCCAGGTCAGGGAATCCGCCTTGTCGATTCCCCGCAGCTTTTCGCGAAGAGTGTCAGAGACCAGGAGACTCGCTCCGTGGGCGCCGTCGACGTGTAACCAGAGATCCCTCTCCGCGGCCAGCTCCGCGAGTTCGTCGATGGGGTCGAAGGCGCCCACCGACGTGCTGCCTGCCGACGCGACGAGGCAGAACACCTTCAGGTTCTGCCGCTCGGCCGCCTCCAGGGCGGGCCGTGCGTCCGCCATGCAGATCTGGCCCCGGCTGTTCAGCGGCAGCCGCACGAGCTGCGCCTCGCCGATGCCCATCACACCGGCCGCCCGCGCGACGCTGTAGTGCACGTCGGCGCCCACCGCGATGGCGGGTCGCGGCTGGCCCCGCAAGGAGGACCCGCCCTCCGACCAGTAGCCGGGCAGCTTCTGGTTGCGGGCCGCCAGGAGCGCGGTGAGGTTGGCCAGGGAGCCGCCCGACGTGGTCACCATGGTGAACCGGGCGGGATCCCAGCCGATGAACCGGTTGAGTTCATCGGCCATGATCCGCTCCACCGCGTTGGGCAACTGGGCCGCCTCGTAGAACGAGGCCGGCTGGTTGACCACCGAGCTGACGAAGTCGATGACGCCGGCGAGCGGTACGACGCCCGAGAACTGACGGCCCATGTATCCGGGCGAGTGCACCTGGATTCCGGTCCTGATGTACAGGTCGATGATCCCTGCCAGCTTCTCCTCGTCGAACGTCGCGATCTTCTCGCGTTCCGTCGTCATCAGGGCTTTCGCCGCCGCCGACAACGTCGCGGGGTCGATCAGTTCGAGGCCCCTGATGGAGAGATCGGAAAGGTGTTTCTCCAGCTTCGAAAGTGCGGTTTCGGAAGTTTCCCGGAACAGTTGGGCGTCAAACGCTTCTAGCAGTAGCCCGCTCCCTGCGGAAGCGGGGTCGTTCGGCCGAGATTCCGTCACGGGGGTCTCCTTCGTGAAGTCCCTGTGTTGCCCAACGTGAATGTGTGGGGCGGACGCAACCTGCGCAGAATCCTGAGTCTTTGAACCTGCCTGAGGCAGCAGTAAGGACTTCATTTCCGATGGAACGGATCCGGCTGGTCGAACCGGACAGCACCATCTGCGCCGGCGGCGGGCGTTCGGCCGTCACCGCACGGATTCCCTCGAAAGAACAGCCGCTGGTTTACGGCACGGCGCGTACTCCCCGGTATTCGCGCAGCGCCGTCTTGATCGGCGAATCCCCCCTCGTGCCCATCGTGATGCCCCTCGTGGTTCCCCCCACGTGGAGAACCGTAGAGCCAAAAGTTTCTAGTGGGTGACTCTTCCAATGGTCTGTCCAAAAATGGTGACGCAGACCTGATGGGCCGTCAACTGTGCGTGACCTCAACAGGTTTCACACGTACCTCAGATGTCAGGTGGCGTCTTCCTTTTTGGACAGGGGGCAGGTGTGCCGATTCCGGGCCGGGTCAGCGGTGCAAGGGGGAAGAGGCGATGGGAACGAGTCAAAGACGGATGATGGGTGCCATTGTCATGTGCCGGACGAGTGCGCCACATGGCGGCGGAGGGAGCGTCTCATTCCGTGTGGTGGGAATTCAGGCCATGGTCGAATCAGCTTTAATTGGTAGCTATTTCAACTTGAAGAAAGCGTTGTCTGTATCGAGACAAGGAGGGTGGCGACCCCCGTGGGGTCGCCACCCTCCTCGCTCGCCTGCCCGTATGTCAGTCGTCGACGGCGTCGAGCACGTCACCCAGATCCACGAACTTGAAGTCCGTGGAAGGCCTTTCGGGGTCACCGGGCGCGTCGTGACCGTCCTGTACGACGAGCAGTCCGTGCGGGTACGCCGAGCCGAGCGGCTCGTTGAGCACCGCGGCGCCGTCGCATTCCTCGGAGCCGTCGAGCGCGGAGGAGGCGGCGGTGACGCGGAAGCCGCCCTCGTACTCGTTGCGCTCCGAGAGCTCGCGGTCGTAGGCGGCGAACGTGTTGTCGCCCTGGCTGGAGGCCAGCAGGTAGCCGTCGCCGCCGTCCTGGTTCAGCAGCGTCAGGCCCTCGACATCGGCCGTGAGGTGCTTGCCGCCGTAGCCGGGGTCGGCGCCCGCGACGCACTCCTCGGTCGATTCGTCGTACGTGCCCGGCACGCCGAACTCACGGACTTTGTCGACGAGTTGCGGCTTGCCGGTCAGATCCGCCCGCAGCCGCCAGATTCCGACGTCCTCCTGGCCCGCGTACAGCGTGCCGTTGGCCGGATCCACGACCATCCCCTCCACCTGCGGCTGCTCGTCCGGCTCACCGCACGGCGACCACGAAGTGCCGTCCGGCAGACGGAAGTCGGCGGGCAGGTCGAGCGTGCGGACCTTGCGGTAGCCGACCGTGCCGCCGTTCTTCGGCGTCAGTTCGAGAAGTGCGACGCGGGTCCGCTCCCGCTGGCTGACCAGGGCGTAGGACCGGCCCGTCGACCGATCCGTCCACATCGCGAGACCGTACGCGGTGCGCTGTTCGTTGATCTCGTCCTGCGAGGACGAGAAGACGGGTGCCGCGGACGGGTCGGTGACGTCGGTGAGCGGGCCGCCCGCGCGGTCCCGGTCGATGCGGTAGACGCGCAGCCGGTCGCTGCCGCGGTCACTGGTCACCGCCAGGTCCGCGCGGCCCGACGACAGGCGCAGACCGTGCACCAGGTCGACGTTGTTGAAACGGCCGGGCGCGTCATCGGGCTCCGGTGCGGCGGGCGCCGGAACGGACTGCACCTCGCGCGCGTGGAGGTCGTATACGCGAAGGCCACCCTGCTTGGCGGTCGCGACGACCAGACTGCGGTCCGGGTCGGCGGGGTTGCGCCAGATCGCCGGGTCGTCGGCGTCGGCGTCGCCGCCCGCTTCGTCGTCGTGCAGGGAGGGGGTCTCGGCGCGCGGCTCCACGGCGGGAAGTGCCGTGGCCGCGAGGGCGCCGGAGCTCAGGGGGATGGTCGCGGCAAGCGCCGTGACGGCGGCGACGAGGGCGAGTCGGCCGTAAGAAGGCGGATTTCTGCGGGACTTGGCCATGGAGGGGATCCTCTCTGTCATGGATCTGTCATGGACTGCCATGGGCGGTGTTACGGGCGAGTAATGACAGAGAGCACTCTGTGATCTTGCCGTGAAGGGTTCCTGGCAGGTATGGCGTCGCCCAGCGGGCCGTGAGGTGAACGGGCGGTGTCGCCTCCTTCCGGCTCCACGGCTGAAGGCGGCTGGATTGTTGCCCCGTAAACGGCCTGTTGCCGCGCCTTCCGGGTGACCGGCGCCACGGCCCGTTCGGGGGTGCCCGACTCCGTCCGCCCGAGTAGGGTCGGGGGCTGCGTGATGGCTGACGGCCGCACCCTGGCCTCCCGGCCCTTGTGAGGGCCCATGCGTACATGGCCTTCCCGGCCCCACCCGGGAAGGGCGCACCGCATGCGCGCGTACGGGAGATCTCCGTACGCGCAGGGCACCGGGATGCGGCTCCGACGTCTCTCGCGGGCAGTACGTCTCACCAGCAGTGCAGCGGACCTCCGGGCCCGTACCCCCCACACAAAGAGTCGCGCGTGCGCGGCCGCAGATCAGGAGCACCAGTGCAGGGCATCCCCCACATAGCCAGCACACCGCACGACGGGCGATTGTCGTCCATACCCCCGTGCCCGCCGAGCGCGCCCGGACGGGCGCAGCACCCGAGTCGGGACATGACGCAGCGGCAGTATCCGAGCCGGGACGTGCCGCAGCGGGAGCACCCGAGCCGGGACGTGCCGCAGCGGCAGTATCCGAGCCGGGACATGCCGCAGCGGGAGCACCCGAGTCGGGACATGACGCAGCGGCAGTATCCGAGCCGGGACATGACGCAGCGGGAGCACCCGAGTCGGGACATGACGCAGCGGCAGTATCCGAGCCGGGACATGACGCAGCGGGAACACGCGAGCCGGGACGTGCCGCAGCGGGAGCACCCGAGCCGGGACATGACGCAGCGCGTGCCGCACCAGGCGGCGGCGCCTCGGATGCCCCCGGTGGCGCGGCGTCCACAGCCCGCCGCCCCTCAGATCCCCGTATTCATCGACCATTCGGGCTGGCGCAGGCGGACGCTTCAGGGCATGGCGCTGGTCGTCGGTGTCGCCTGCCTCGGGTATCTGCTGTTCGTCGGAGCGCTGATCAGCGGACTCCGGCAGCCGGTCGGCACGCAGCCGCCGAGCATGAACGGAACGGCGACTTCCGGCCCGGACGCCGGACGGCCTCCGGCTGACAGATCCGACCCGCCGGCCGGAGGCCCGAAGCAGTGAGCAGGCGCGCCGAGGGCGTCCGTCGCCCGCCGCGCGGACACTGGCTCGTGCTCCTGCTCGTCCTCCTGGTAGTCGCCGTCACCCTCCTCTTCGAGGGCTGGACGACCCACCAGGTCGACGCCGCGCGCACCAAACCGCTGTGCACCCGGCCGATCCCGCGTCAGGCGGACGACGGTAAGCCGCTGCTGCGCTTCGGCCCCACGGGGGCGGCCGCCACCGCGGCCATGCCCCCGCGGACGGTCGCGCTCACCTTCGACGGCGGGCCCGACCCCGAGTGGACGCCGCGCCTGCTCGACCTGCTGCGCAGGCACCACGCGCACGCGACCTTCTTCGTCTACGGGAAGGACGTGGCCCGGCACCCGAAGCTGATGCGGCGGATCGTTCGCGAGGGCCACGAAGTCGGCTCGTACACCTACAGCGGCGGAGACCTGGGCGTGGCGTCGCCGCTGCGCGCACGCCTCGAACTGTCGCTCACCCAGTCCGCTCTCGCGGGTGCGGCAGGCATCAACACCACCCTGCTGCGGCTGCCGCACACCACGGCCGCCGACACGCTCTGCGGTGCCGAGTGGACGGCCGCGCAGGACGCGGCGGGGCAGGGGTACCTGGTGGTCGCATCGGATCACAAGGACCGCAAGCCGTGGCGAGGCCTTGTGACTCAGCACAGCCAGACCGACCTCGGCTACCGCGAGGCCGAGGACCTGCTGGGGGACCGCGGCGTGAAACGGTTCACCACGGTCAGCGGCGGTCTCGACCGTCCCTCCTTCCTCACCCAGGCCCCGGTCGGCCAGGAGGTCAAGGGTGTGGGCCTGCTCTGGTCGCAGCGGCTCGGGCAGGCGTTCCTCACCGTGATGGTGTGGACGCTGACACTCACGGGCGTGCTCGGCGTCCTGCGGATGCTCCTGTTCATGTTGTTCGCCCGGCTGCATGTGCGCAGGCTCCACCGGTACCGGCCGGGCGCACCACGCCTTCGCGAGGTGCGGGACCCGGTGACGGTCCTGGTGCCCGCGTACAACGAGGAGGCCGGTATCGCCTCCACCGTGTACTCGCTGCTCGCCTCCACGCATCCGCACTTCCAGATCATCGTGATCGACGACGGCTCGACCGACGCCACCGCCGACATCGCCGAGGGCATCGACGATCCGCGGGTGACGGTGATCCGCCAGCCCAACGGCGGCAAGCCGAGTGCCCTCAACACCGGTCTGGGGTACGCCCGGCACGACATCGTCGTCATGGTCGACGCGGACACCATCTTCGAGCCCGAGGCGCTGGCCCGCCTCGTCCAGCCGCTCGCCCACCCGGCGGTCGGCGCGGTCAGCGGCAACACCAAGGTCGGCAACCGGCGCCGACTGCTCGGCAAGTGGCAGCACCTGGAGTATGTGCTCGGCTTCAACCTCGACCGCCGGATGTTCGAAGTCCTGGAGTGCATGCCGACGGTTCCGGGGGCGATCGGCGCCTTCCGCAGGGACGCGCTGATGGGCGTCGGTGGCGTCAGCGACGAGACCCTGGCCGAGGACACCGACCTCACGATGGCGCTCTGGCGGGCCGGATGGCGCGTCGTCTACGCGGAGTCCGCGGTTGCCTGGACCGAAGTGCCCAGTACGCTGCGGCAGTTGTGGCGCCAGCGCTACCGCTGGTGCTACGGCACCCTCCAGTCGATGTGGAAGCACCGCCACGCGGTGACGGAGGTCGGCCCCGGCGGACGCTTCGCCCGCCGCGTGCTGCTCTACGTCACGCTGTTCCAGATCGTGCTTCCGCTGTGCGCTCCGGTCGTGGACATGTTCGCCCTGTACGGGGCGCTGTTCCGGGACCCCGTGGAGGCCGGACTCGTCTGGTTCGCCTTCCTCTCCGTCCAGTTGGTCACCGCCGCGTACGCGCTGCGGCTCGACCGCGAACGGCTGCGCGTGCTGTGGGTGCTGCCGCTCCAGCAGTTCGTCTACCGGCAGTTGATGTACCTCGTGGTCATCCACTCCGTGACCACGGCGCTGCTCGGCACGCGCCTGAAGTGGCACAGCATGCTCCGCACCGGAACCGCGGACCCGTATCTGCTCGATGCGCCGCTGGATGCGCCGCCCGGACGTCTCTCCGAAGAGATGTCCGCAGAGGCGCCCGGCGATCCGGTCGACGAGGGAGCGGGGAACCGGCGAGGGACCGTGCGAGTCGGACCCGGTAATGACCAAGGGAGTTGACCATGGCAGACGCGCTTGACCAACGGGCCGAAGAGGACCCGTACGCGGCCCCGAACAGCTCCTCCACCGCGCGTGAGCGGTTCGCCGACCGCCCGAGCTCCCACTATGGCCCCCGGCGCGCCCACGCCCGGCAGCCGAAGAAGCGAAAGCGGCTGCGGCGGGTGGTACTCCTCCTGCTGGCCTCCGTGATCGTCGCGGCGGGCGGCACCTACGGCTGGGCCGAGACCCGGCTCGACCGTGACGTCGACCTCGGCGCGTACGGGGACCGTCCGCCGCCCGGCGAGGGCACCAACTACCTGGTCGTGGGCTCGGACAGCCGCGACGGGCTCTCCGAGGGCGACGTGCGGGACCTGCACGCCGGAGGAGGCGGCGGACGGCGCACCGACTCGATGATGCTGCTGCACACCGGCGCCAACGGAAGCAGCATGGTCAGCCTGCCGCGCGACTCCTGGGTCACTCTGCCCGGCCGCCTCGACACGACGACGGGCAAGACGAAGAGACCCGAGGGGGACAAACTGAACGCCGCGTTCTCCTACGGCGGCCCCGAACTCCTCGTGCACACCGTCGAGCAGAACACCGGCCTGCGCATCGACCACTACGCGGAGATCGGCTTCGCCGGGTTCGTGAACATCGTCGACGCCATCGGCGGCGTCCGGATGTGCCTGGACAGGGACATCAAGGACAAGAAGTCGGGCGCCGACCTGCGCAAGGGGTGTCACACCCTGAGCGGCAAGCAGGCGCTCGCCTTCGTCCGTCAGCGGCACCAGGAGAGGGAGGGCGATCTGGGCCGGTCGAGGAACCAGCAGAAGTTCCTGTCGACCCTCGCCCACCAGGCCGCCCGCCCCGGCACCCTCTTCGACCCGACGGAGATCGGCCCGGCCATGGAGGCGGGGCTCGACACGCTCATCGTCGACAAGGACATGAGCCTGCGCGACCTCAGCGAGATGTTCCGCGCCGTGCAGAGCGTCTCGGGCGGACACGGCAAGCGGATCAACGTGCCCGTGTCCGGCTTCGGCGTCCCCACGTCCAAGGGCAACGTACTGAAGTGGGACGCGAAGAGGTCGACCCGGCTCTTCGACGACTTGCGGCACGACCGCGTGGTGACGGAGGACGGGTGAGTCGCGCCGGAACGGCACGGCCGCCTACGGCACCCGCTCAACTGCCTTGGTCTCGACCTCGATGAGCGGCGCGTCCCGGGTGAGCTCCCGCAACCCGACGCTGTAGTACGGGCCGCGTGCCTGGGGGCGCCCCGGCGCCCCCAGGCAGCCGACCGTCATGTGAACGGATCAGGCCGCCCGCGCCAAGCGTCCAGACCACCCCGACCATGCCGCGCGCTGGTCGACGCGGTCATCGAGCCGCGGTCCGGTCTCACCTGATACGCCAGATAGGCGTCGGTGACGTCGTTCACGGCCCCGCCGCCACGGCTCCGTCGCCACGGCGCACCTGATGCGGAAGACGGAAGACCGCGCGGCACGGGCGTGCCCCTCACCACCTGATGCCGGCCGCCACCGGCCGGTGATCGCTGCCCGTGGCCGGAAGGACCCACGAGCTGTCCGGCTCCACACCCCGGACCAGGATCTGGTCGATCCGCGCCACCGGGAACCTCGCCGGCCAGCTGAAGCCGAAGCCGTCCCCGGCCGACTCCTGGGCCGAGCGCAGGTGAGAGGTGAGGCCGGTGAACGCGCGGTCGTCCATGGTGCCGTTCAGGTCGCCGAGCAGCACCATCCGCTCGTTGCGCTCGGCGGCGACGGCCTTGGCGAGCGCCTGCACGCCGCGGTTCCGGTCGTCCGTCCCGAAGCCGCTCTTGGGAAGCACCCGCACGGACCCCAGATGGGCCACGTACACCGCCAGCGGACCCCGGTCCGTGGCCACCGTGGTGCGCAGCGCCCGGTTGTCGGCCATCTTGTCCTCGGTCGGCTTGGTGTCCCCCAGCGGCCCGACGTCCTGCCCGGTGTCGACCGGCCGGGTGTCCGACAGCGGCAGCTTGCTCCACAGTCCGACCGTGCCCTGCACCGTGTGGTGCGGATACGCCTTCGCCAGTTCCTTCTCGTACAGCGGCTTCGCCTGTGGGGTGATCTCCTCCAGGGCCAGCAAGTCCGCGCCGGACGCGGCGAGTTCGCGGGCGGTGCCGACCGGGTCGGGGTTGTCGGCGTCGACGTTGTGACTGGCCACGGTGAGATCGCTGCCCGAGGGGTGGGACTTGTCGACGAGCAGCCCGCCGAAGAGGCCCAGCCACACCACGGCCGGTATCAGCAGCGCGAGAACCGCGGAGGCCGAGCGGCGCCACAGTGCCCCGGCGAGGAGCACCGGAACGAACAGACCGAACCACGGCAGGAAGGTCTCCAGCAGGCTGCCGAGGCCCCCGCGGTCCGTGAACTGTGCGTGCAGCAGCATGAGCAGGCCGAGCAGCAGCGCAAGCGCCGCGAGCACCAGGCCGCGCTTCCAGGGCTCCGGTCGGGAGCAGGCGCGGATCGCCCGGCGGATGCCCGTCTGCTCCACGGCGTCGGTCTCCACGGCGTCGGCCTCCACGGCGTCGGCCTCCGCCGTGTGGGCCTTCGCCATGTGGGCCTTCGCCGTGTCGGCCTGCACGATCGTCTGGCCTGGCTCATTGCGCTCACTATCGGTACCGGTCACTTCTGCATCCTCGGGTCCTGGGTGGGGTCGGTGTACATCTGCGGGCAGCCGTCATCGATCGCTTCGGAGCGCAGCTCGTAGTGCCAGGGTTCGTTCCGGTAGATCTGGCAGAGCCCGTAATCGGGGCCGTGTTCGGACAGCCACGCCGTCGCGTTGGAGCGTCCGATGTCGACCGCCTCCCCCGACACGTGAGGGGACGTCTTGGCGGTGGCCACCCACCGGGCTGCCTCGGCTTCGGACCCGTACTTGGTTACCGCCTCGCGAAGAAGCTGGTCCTGGTACTCCGGGGAACGCCAGCCGCTGTTGACTGAGAAGCGGACTCCGTCACCCTCGGCATTCTTCGCGGCCTGGCGGAGGGCCTCCAGTAATTCCGGATCGAGCTTGGCCACGGCCGGAACACCGTCGTCGAAGACCGTCGTGCCGTCGGGAACGGCGCCGTCGGCCTCGCCCAGCGCACCGCCGTCCTCACCCGGAGGGCCTTTCGAAGGCGACACGGCGGGGGAATCCGAGGAAGACGAGGCAGGAGAGGCAGACGAGGAGGACGAGGAATTCTGTGCCTGATAGCCGAGGGTCGCGGCGATCGCCGCTGTGGCGGCTATGAGGCCGGCGACAAGACGCCGTTGAATCCGGGAATTCATTGTCCGTGCTGCTGGCAGGGTGTGATTCATGCCGCCAGTCAAGGCAGAGCGGTGTTGCCGGCTCGTATGGGCTTTTCGATACGCCGACGATATGTACCGGCTCGTAGCATTGAGAGCATGCGTGTGTTGATCGTCGAAGACGAGCCCTTTCTGGCGGAAGCCATTCGCGACGGCCTGCGTCTGGAGGCGATCGCGGCCGACATCGCAGGTGACGGCGGCACAGCCTGGGAACTCCTGAGCGTCAACGCCTACGACATCGCTGTCCTCGACCGCGACATCCCGGGGCCGTCCGGTGACGAGATCGCCCGCCGCATCGTCGACTCGGGCAGCGGCATGCCGATCCTCATGCTCACCGCGGCCGACCGTATCGACGACAAGGCATCCGGGTTCGAGCTCGGTGCCGACGACTACCTCACGAAACCGTTCGAACTCCAAGAACTGGCGCTCCGGATCAGAGCACTCGACCGCAGACGCGCCCACCACAGACCCCCCGTGCGAGAGATCGCGGGTCTGCGGCTCGACCCGTTCCGCCGCGAGGTCTACCGCGACGGCCGCTATGTCGCGCTGACCAGGAAGCAGTTCGCCGTACTCGAAGTCCTCATCGCCGCCGAAGGCGGTGTCGTCAGCGCCGAGGAACTCCTGGAACGCGCGTGGGACACGAACGCCGACCCGTTCACCAACGCCGTGCGCATCACCGTCTCGGCACTGCGCAAACGGCTCGGCGAACCCTGGATCATCGCCACCGTGCCGGGCGTCGGCTACCGCATCGACTCCGGATGTGAGGGAGAGGAGCGTGGATAGGCGGCCTGGTGTGAGCGTCCGCGTCAAACTCACCCTCAGCTACGCCGGGTTCCTCATGCTGGCTGGCGCGCTGCTGATGGCGGCGGTGTGGGTCTTCCTCCTGCGGTACGTCCCCGACCGGGCCATGCTCATCAACCCCGACGACACCCCCGGAGGAGTCTTTCCCGTCAGGTCCCAACTCCTGCGCGTTTTCGCCCCGAGGGCGGCTGCGGTAATGGCGATCCTGCTGGTCCTCGGCCTCGGGGGAGGGTGGCTCCTCGCCGGCCGCATGCTCGCCCCGCTGACCCGCATCACGCGCGCCACCCGCATGGCCACCGCCGGATCACTCTCCCACCGAGTCCGGCTGGCGGACAGGAACGACGAGTTCCGGGAACTCGCCGACGCCTTCGACGCGATGCTCGCCCGGCTCGAATCGCACGTCGCCGGACAGCAGCGATTCGCGGCCAACGCCTCACACGAGTTGCGCACCCCGCTGGCGATCTCGAAGGCACTGCTCGACGTGGCCCGCACCGACCCGGACCACGACACCGGCGAACTCGTCGACCGTCTCCACGCCGTCAACACCCGGGCCATCGACCTCACCGAGGCACTGCTCCTGCTCAGCCGCGCCGACCAGCGGTCCTTCACGCGTGAACACGTCGACCTGTCCCTCATGGCGGAAGAGGCCACCGAGACACTCCTGCCCCTCGCGGAACAACGCGGCGTAACCCTGGACACCAGCGGCGACATCGCCCCCGCGACCGGATCGCAGGCGCTCCTGCTGCAGCTGACCACGAACCTCGTGCACAACGCGATCATCCACAACCTGCCCGAACAGGGCAGCGTGTGGGTCCGTACAGGCGTCAGGACCGGCGGCGTCCGCCCCAGGACCGTGGTGCTCACTGTCGAGAACACCGGTGAGCGGCTCACCCCGGAGATGGCCTCGACACTCACCGAACCGTTCCAGCGCGGCACCGAACGCGTACACGCCGACCACACGGGAGTCGGCCTCGGCCTGGCGATCGTCAACACCATCACCCGCGCACACGACGGAACGCTCACCCTCGCCCCGCGCCCTGCCGGCGGACTCCGTATCACCGTGGAACTACCCGCGACGCCCCCGCACAGTTGAGATCATTCGGAGCCATTCAAACCACCCGGAACCATCTGGGATCACCTAGGACCACCTGGAACCATCTGGTCCTATCGGGTATCTATCCACCAGTACGTAGTACGGCCGGTATCCCGAAGAGAGGAACTGCTCCGGATGGTGCGTCGTCGACTCCGAGTCCTGCTGAGCGCCCTGCTGCTGGTGACAGGCGTGGTGATGTCGTCCGCACCGGCCTCCGCCGTCATCGGCGGGTCGAAGGCCACGTATGCCCCCTGGGCGGTGCGCATGCTTGTCGACGGCAAACCGGCGTGCACAGGGACGGCGGTCACCCGCCGGTGGATCCTCAGCGCATCGCACTGCTTCTTCGAGCAGGGGCAGCCGGTCGCCGCCAAGCGGATCTCGTTCCGCGTCGGCGACCTCGACATGCGCAAGGGCGCCACGGTCCATCCGCTGCCCGGTAAGCGCGCGGGGAGCGCGAAGGCCGACATGCTGCTCATCAAGGTTCCGAAGATGAAGATCCGCCCGGCGCGGCTGTCCACGGCCGCTGTCCACCCCGGCCGGGACGTGCGCCAGTACGGATGGGGCGCCACCTGCACCAGCGATGAGAACACCTGTCAGTCTCCGGTGCTCAAGCAGTCGCACCTGCGGGTCGTACGGCCCGACGACCCCCGATGCGAGGGTCACACGGCACCGGGCGGCTCGGACTTCTGCATGAAGAAGGTGTCAGGGATCCCTGCAGGCGGCGACTCCGGAGGCCCGGTGATGAGCATCGCCCCACGCGGGAAGGAGACCCTCCTCGGTGTCTTCGACGGCTCCGACCGGGAGAAGGTCGCCGAGGCCGGGGAGATCTCCCAGCAACTCGCCTGGATCCGTTCCGTCGTCCGGCGGTAGTACGGGCGCGAGAGCCGACCGCCCGTCCCGAAGCGGGGCATGGTACTCCGGCGGCCGGTGGCCGAAGTTGCCCCCTGTGCGGCCACGGTCTCTGAGCGGCATGTTTGCATATGCCCATGATCATTAACGCGCGGCAAACAAACGCGCAGCAGACATCCGAGCCGCGGACGTACGTGGACCGCGTCCTGGAGCACTGGCACAAGGACGAGGACGTCGAGGCGCTCGTCCAGGGTGCGCAGCGGCTGACTCGGGGAGAGGCTCGGCGGCGGCTCTTCCGGCTGGGGCACGCGCTGCGCGGCCAGGGGCTCGAACCCGGCGATGGAGTGGGGCTGTTCCTGGCCAACCGTGTGGACTCCGTCCTCGTGCAGCTCGCGGTCCATCTCATCGGCTGCCGCGTCGTGTTCCTGCCGCCCGAGCCGGGGCCCGGGGAGCTCGCCGCGCTGGTCGAGCAGTCCCGGGCGCGCGCCGTGGTCACCGACCCGCTCTTCGCCCAGCGGGCCGCCGACGCGGCCAACCGAAGTGTCCATGCGCCTGTGCTGCTCAGCCTCGGGCCCTGTGAGCAGCCGTGCACGGACCTGCTGGCCCTGGAGGCCGAGTGCCCGGCGGTGCGCCCCGAGGGCGTGCCCGCCCCGGGAGCGGACGAGGCCGTCACTGTTCTCTACACCGGCGGCACCCTGGGCCGCCCCAAGCTCGCCGCGCACAGCCACCGCCTCTACGACGCGCTGGTGGGCCTGGTGAAGGACGCCCCGCAGGACTCCCGCCCCGCGGTCTTCCCGGCCATGAACGCGGGCACGGACAGGGTTCTCGCCTCCACCCTGCTCACGCACGGCAGCGGCCACCTCACCGCGGTGCAGGCTCTGGTGACAGGGTCAGTCCTCGTCGTACTGCCCGAGTTCGAGGCGAGTGCGGCGCTGACGGTGCTGCGCGAGGAGCGGATCACCGCCACCATGTTCGTGCCGCCGATGCTGTACGCGCTTCTCGACCACCCGGAGTGCGTGCCGGGCGCTCTCCCCGCACTGCGGCGGATCGCCGTCGGCGGCGCGGCCTCGTCACCGAGCCGGCTGCAGCAGGCGGTCGAGGTCTTCGGTCCGGTGCTCAGCCAGGGCTATGGGCAGTCGGAGGCGCTCGGTATCGCCGTGTTCGGTGCGGACGAACTCGCCTCGAAGGGAGCCGAGCGGCCCGAGCTCTGGCGCAGCTGCGGTCGTGCGATATCCGACACCCGGATCGAGATCCGTGGTGAGGAAGGTGAGGACAGCGCGGCGGCGCTCCCCGTCAGGCAGGTCGGCGAGGTGTGTGTCAGTGGCGAGACGGTGATGCTCGGCTACTTCGAGGATCCGGAGCGCACCGCGCAGGCGCTGCACGACGGCTGGTTGCGCACCGGGGACATGGGCTATCTCGACGCCGAGGGGTACCTCTATCTCGTCGACAGGGCCAAGGACATCATCGTCACCGGCAGCACCAGCGACAACGTCTACTCCAGGGTCCTGGAGGACTTCCTGCTCACGCTGCCCGGCGTACGCAACGCGGCGGCCCTCGGCGTGCCGGACGAGGAGTTCGGGGAGGCCGTACAGATCTTCCTGGCCACGGCCGAGGACACTGACGTGGACCCGGAGGCGGTCGGCGCGGCGGTGACCGCCGAGTTGGGAGAGTTGTACACGCCCCGCAAGACGGTGCTCCTCGACCAGTTGCCGACGACCAAGGTCGGCAAGGTGGACAAGAAGGCGCTGCGCGCGGAGTGGACGAGCGGGGCGATGGCTACGCCGTAGACGCCGCTGTACCAGGCGGCCCGTCCCTTCCCTACAGCCAGTCCCGCTACTTGAAGATGAAGTACAAGCTCACGCACACCACCGCCATCAGCCCGATCGCGAACGGATAGCCGAACGTCCAGTGCGACTCGGGCATCGTCTCGAAGTTCATCCCGTAGACCGTTCCCACCAGCGTGGGCGCGAAGAGAATGGCGGCCCACGAAGAGATCTTCTTGAAGACGTCACTCTCACGCCGCTGACCTGCGGAAATCGGCCAGGGATGTGCTCTGGCCTGCGGCGATCCATCTTCCGGCCCTTGCGCCGTGCTGCCTGTTGCCGCGGCCGATGCTCCCCAGCCGCTCCCCATGGGCTTGTCGTCGATAAAGCCGGCCTGGTGTCGCAGCGCTGTTGGCCGACCGGGGCCCTGGTGCGTGGGTGGCGGCCGGGCAGGCTAGTTTGCCTGGATGAGTCTTCTTGATGATGTGGCTGAGCGCGACGGCTGGCGGTGCTGGGTGTGTGACGAACCGGTCGACCCCGACGAGTCGGTGAACGACCCGCGGGGGCCCAGTGTCGACAGCCGGACCGCCGATCGGAAGGCCAAGGTCGCCGAGCGGCTCGCGCACCGCGGGTGCAATAGCCGCAAGGGTGCGGTCAAGGTGGTCATCGCCTGGCCGGAGCGCCTGTACGTAGTCGAACCCGCGCCGCTGATCGCCGTTGGCGACAGGCTGGAGCGCAAGGGGGGCCGCGAGATGGTGGGCCGTTGTCCGACCCGGAAGGACGCCCAAGAGGCGGCGGATTGGCTGGTGGACCGGTTCTCCCGACTGCTGCCGGGGGTGCCGGTGACCGCCGGCATCGAGGCGGGCGGCGGCCAGTTCCTCGTCATCCTGGCCACCGGCCGCCGCTGACCGGAGGTCACCCCTCAGCCCAAGACGGCCGACGCCGGGGCGCGGTGGCCGGAGCAGGTGAACGGGCCTGCGACGCCCCGCTAACAGCAGTAGCGCAGCAGCAGCGCAGCAGTGCGGGCCGCCACCCGGCGAGGCGGCGGCCCGCACTGCTGGGTTCACGCCTCGGAGGGACCGGGGTTCCAGACGCGAGGACGGGGTGGCGGCCTCGGGCTGTGTTCGCGGCCAGGGGCGAGGGACTGGGGTGCGGTGTTTTCGGCCGGAGTCGTTGCTGCCCGCGGTGGCTGTGAACGCGCCTGCCCTCCTGCGGGTGTCCTGGCAGAGGGCGGACCATCGCTACCCATCGCTACGGAGAAGGGGGTACTTCCCCTTGCACGGATGCCGGGCGGAGTGGCTCGGGTTGCACCTTCCGTAGCGGCATGTGGTCCGGTGGATCACGTCCCGCCCACTGAGGAAGGCCCCTGCTCATGTATTCGTCCTTCATCCCGCAGCGCCAGGTCAAGATCGGTGACGCGGCCGCCTTCGTCGGCACCACACCGCGGGCGATCCGTCACTACCACGAGATCGGCCTGCTCCCCGAGCCCGAGCGGGGCAGCGACGACCGCCGCCGCTACGGCCACGAAGACATGATCCGGCTGCTGTGGATCCGCAAGATGGCCGACGCCGGGATCGCGCTGGACGACATCCGTGACGCCTTCGCCGACACGGCTTCCGCCGGTGCCGACAGCGACGATGGCATCGCGAGCATCCTGGAACGGCTGGAGGAAACCCTCGTCGCCCAGGAAGCGGAACTGCGGCGGCAGCGGACTGCCGTGCAGCGCATGCGTACCGAGGGCAGCAGGATGGGTCTGCTCTCCGACTTCGTCACCAGCCGCCTCAAGAGCCTGCCCAAGGGCTCCCTGCGCCGGGCGGACCTGGACAGCCTGCTGGTCACCGAGCGGATCTTCGGCCCGCTCGGTGCGGCCGTCCAGGCCACCCGTTTTATCGCCCTGGCCACTCACCCGGGTCTGCGGGAGGACTCCGACCGTGTTGATGCCGCCGAGGAGGCACTCGATGACACGATCGCTGTCGATGACCCCCGCGTGGCCCGGGTGGCTGCCGAACGGCACGCCTTCGAGAAAGCGATACAAGCCGTCATCGAGGATTCCGGCCTGGCGGAGAGCGACGACGCGCTCTTCGACTCCTGGGACGCTTTGCACCCCGTTACCGCTGACGAGGGTGAGGACGAGATCGGCCAAAGCTCTGGCGGGCGGCAAGAGTCCATGAGCGCATTCGAAGCCACAGGCAAGATGCCCTACGACTTCTCCCCGGCCCGCCTGCGCTGCATGGAATTGGCCGGAGAACTCGCCGCTCACGAGTCACCCGCTTCCTAGGAGAATCACCCGCTTCCTAAGACATGGCCTGGGCGGCAAGGCGCTCCCTGGTGCCGCGCCTTCTCCCCAGAGGGTCAGAACGGGCTCTCCGGGTCGGCCGCGTACGCGAAGCGGATTGAGAGCCTCGTGCCCGGCGCTAAAGCCAATCCCGCCGCTTGAAGATGAAGTACAGACTCACGCACACCGCCGCCATCAGCAAAATCGCGAACGGATACCCGGCCGCCCACTTCAGCTCGGGCATCGTCTCGAAGTTCATCCCGTAGATCGTCCCCACCAACGTGGGTGCAAACAAGATGGCCGCCCACAACGAGATCTTCTTGAAGCTGTCGTCTGTGCGGGGCTGACCTGCGGAATCTGCCTGGTGACCCGAATTGGCCTGCGGTGATCAGTGTTTCCGGCTCTTTCGCCGTGCTGCCCGTTTGTACGGTCGCTTCTCCCCAGGCGCTCCCCAACGGGGCTTCGTTCTCCCCGAATTCTCCCCAGCGGCGGGCTCCTGCGGGGCGTAGAGCGGGGCGAGACAAGCGTTGGCACAGGGATGGCCGCTAAGTCCTCGGCCCGCGCCAGCTGTGTACGGAGCTTCTCCACCTGCTCGGCCGCATCCTGCTCAGATCTGTGCACGCGCTCCAGCAGGGCCTCTCGCTCGTCCGTCGTGAGCTCTTCGCCGGCGTCGAGGCGGTCGGTGGGTTTGCTCGGCGGTCTTCGCATACGCGCGGTAGTGTCCGCGCACGCGCGCGGCCTATCTGGCCGGGCCGCAGGGGGCAGGGGGGCATGGTGGCACCGCGGCTGGGTGGCGAGACGGACAAGTTCGGCAACCGCTACGAGGGAGCCTGGACGATCAGGCACGCCCTGTACGTACTGCTGGGTTCGGGCACGTCGCTCTGCGTCGAACCGGGCGGGTCGCTGGGTGACGGCGTCGAGTTCGTCTACCGGCACGACCACGGGACGGAGGTGCACCAGGTCAAGCGGCAGAACCGCAACGCGAACAGCTGGAACGTGGCCTCCCTGCACGCCAAAGGAGTGTGGGAGAGCCTGCGTTCGCATGTCGAGGCGGGCCGGACGTTCCACTTTGTCTCCGTACTCCCCGCCCGTGCGCTCGATGAACTCGCCGACCGCGCCCGCCGTTCCGACGATCTCGCCTCCTTCGAGGCCGAGTGGCTGACGGACGCGCTCCGGGGCCCCTTCGACTCCCTCGCCTCGGGAGGCATCTACGGCTCGACCACGACGGCCTGGAAGATGTTGAGAGGGCTCCAGGTGGAGTGGCATGACGAGCGGGACCTCGTGCGTACCAACGCTGTCCTGGCCGAACAGGTCCTCGCCGGAGCACCGGGCCGACTGGCGGCGCTCGCCCTCGGCCAAGTCCTGCTCGACAACTTGGGAACCACCCTCGACGCGGCGGCCCTCGCCGCCCGGCTGGCGCCGTACGGACTGGGGGGTGTCAGGCGGGCCGACAGCGTCGCGGTGGCCGACGCCGTGAGAACTGCGACGCGCCGGTGGACGGCGAGCGTCGAACGTTCGCTGCTTCGGCCCGCAATTCCCCGGCAGGAGGCCGCCTTTCTTGCGGCGGAGGCCAGGGAGGGCACCCGGCGGCTCGTCCTGCTGACCGGCACCGCGGGCGGTGGGAAGAGCGCCGTGCTGCACCAAGCCCTCAAGGCTCTCGATGAGGCAGCCACTCCGGTGCTCGCCTTCCGTCTTGACCGTCTGGAACCCTTCGGCTCCACCCGGGAACTGGGACAGCGTGTCGGGCTGCCCATGTCCCCCGTCGGAGCTCTTGGTGCCGTAGCGGGCGGGCGGCCATGCGTCCTCGTCGTGGACCAGCTCGACGCCGTCAGCATGGCGTCGGGACGCATCCCGGAAGCCTTCGACGCAGTGGCCGACCTGGTGGACGAGGCTGCGGTGCACCCCGGCATGCGGGTGGTCCTGGCCTGCCGTGCGTTCGACGCCGAGGCCGACGCCCGCATCCGCAGGCTCGCCGAGCCGGACCACTGCACACGCGTCACGGTCGGGTCGCTTTCCGACGACCAGGTGGACGCCGCCGTCACCGGAATGGGGCTGGACGTCTCGCGACTGTCTCTGCCGCAACGGGCGTTGCTGTGCTCACCGCTGCATCTTGTCCTCCTGGCGCAGGTCGCGGACAAGGAGGAGGCACTCCTCTTCCGCACCACCCGGCAACTCTTCGACGCCTTCTGGGACACCAAACAGGAGGAGTGTGCCCGGCGTCCGTCCGTGCGTTTCCACGACGCGGTCTCGGCGGTCGCTGCCGCCATGAGCGCGCGTCAGCGGCTATCCGTGCCGCACAGCGTGCTCGACACGGACGACCTCGTCGCCAGTCGGAAGGTGCTGGAGTCGGAGCACGTCTTTGTGCGCGACGGCCATCAACTGGCCTTCTTCCACGAGAGCTTCTTCGACTACGCGTTCGCCCGCGACTGGCTCCGACGAGAAGAGGGCCTGGTCGTCTTCCTTCTCGGTGGGGAGCAGGAATTGTTCCGCCGCGGACAGCTCCGGCAGGTGCTCGATCACCTGCGGGATCTCGACCCTGAACGGTTCGCTGAGGAGGTTGAGGCCCTGCTGACCAACCAGGACATTCGATACCACCTCAAGCACCTGATCCTGGCCGTGCTGCGTGGCCTGGACGCTCCCACCGCCATCGAGTGGGGCGCCGTCGCCCGGGTGCTGGATACGCGCCCGCCCTTCCGCGACCGCCTGGTCGACATGCTCGGCATGCCCGCCTGGTTCTGTCGCGGGGACGACGAGGGTGTCTTCGAGGGCTGGCTCGACAGCGCCGACATGAGAGAACAGGACTGGGCGGCACGGCTGTTGGTCTCGGTTGCCCATGCCCTGCCCGACCGGGTGGCCCGCCTGCTTGAACCGCGCGTCGCTGACCCTGAGTACGGTGCATGGCTGATCCGGATCGTGCCCCACGCCCGCCTCGCCGGCAGCCGGCCCCTCTTCGACCTCTTGCTCGACGGCGTACGAGCGGGCCTCTTCACTGGCGTCGAACAAGCGCTTTGGGGCCCGGCGGGCGACCTGGTGGTCGAAGAGCCTACGTGGGCGGTCGAGCTACTGGGCGCACTGCTGGCGGAACGCCCGGACCCCCTCCGGCTCGACGAGCAGGGCAGAGTGGCGGTACTGCTGCACGGGGACTACGCGGCACTCCAGACGGTGACCGCAGCCGCTGCTGGCGCACCGGAGGCGTTCTGCGCCCGGGTACTGCCGGTCCTGCTGGCCGTCATGCGCCTGACCGCCTACCCGGAACGTGTGGGGTGGCCCGTCCACGACCGCCACTTCTCCTTCCGCTACCCCGGCGACGACCCCGACGACCTGGGCGACGCCCTGCTGCAAGGCACAGCCGAAGCGCTGCGGAGTACGGCAGGCCGGGACGCCGGGCGAGCGCGTCAGCTCGTGGAACCGCTGGTGAAAGAGCCGTACGACGCGGCGCAGTGGCTGCTCTACCAGGCACTGGCTGCAGCTGGGCCAGACCTAGCCCAGTGGTCCGCCGAAATTCTTCTCCAGGGCGGGCGCCGTCTGCTGTCCGGATACGCGGCCAATGTCGCGTGGGGCGCCCGTGAGGTCCTCCGCGCCGTCGGAGGAGCCCTGTCCGACAGTACTTTCGGGCGGCTGGAGCAGTCCCTGCTCCACCTGCGCCTTCCTCCCGACGAAGAGCTCTCGCCCTGGCACGAGTTCACCTTGTTGACATCGCTTCCCGAAGCGAGGCTCTCCGCGCGGGCGACGCGCCGGCTCGGGGAACTTCGCAGGTTGCACGGCGACCGGCGGGAGCCGGACGAACCGGAGGGCGTGACGGGTGGGTTCGTCGGTCCGCCCATCCCGGCGGAAGCGGCCCAGCACATGAATGACGACCAGTGGCTGAGGGCCATGAGGAAGCACAACCGGGACCGAACAGACTGGGCGACCCAAACCGGCGGGCCGCGCGAACTGTCCCACGTGCTGCGGAGCATGACGGCGGCGGACCCCGGTCGGTTCGCGCGGCTCGCCGTGCGTATCGACGCGGGGGTGCACCCGGCCTACGGCGCCTCACTGCTCCTCGGCCTCGGAGAGGCCGAGCCGTACGACGATCCGGAGACCGTCTTCGCGGCCGTGCGCCACTTCGCGGTCACGGGCGGGCCCGAGCAGGACCGGTGGCTGGGGCACGCCCTGCGGAAGTACCTCGACCACGTGCCGTTGGACCTGGTGGAGGCGCTGCTGAGCCGCGCTCTCGACTCGGGAGAGCCGAGCGACGTCGCCCGTCCTTCCGGCGCGGACGAGGACAACGTGACGCGTGACCTGCTCACCGCTGGGATCAACACCGTACGGGGCTGCGCGGCCGCGAGCATGGGCGATCTGCTCGCCCATGACGCGGACGGGTCCCGCGCCGGCCTGATCGTCCCTCACCTGGGCCGACTGGCGGCCGATCCGTCCCTCGACGTCCGGGCGTGCGTGGCCCACGCGTTGGGTGCCGCGATCCGCCGCGACCGCCGGGCGGTTGCCGACGCCTTCGCGGTGCTCGTCCAGGCCCCTGACCATCTGCTGGCGTCGCCGTACGTTGCCCGACTGGCCGTTGCCCTGATGCATGGAGACCCGGCGTCGGCCGGACCGCTGACGGAACGCATGTTGCACTCCTCGGTGGAGCCGGTGCGCCGGGTCGGCGGCCAGATCGCGGCGCTGGCCGCGATGGAGTGGGAGACGCCTGACCTGCTGGCCGAGGTGGTCGGCGGGAGCGACACGGCGCAGCGGCAGGGAGCCGCCGGCGTGTGCGCTCAACGCCTCCTGAACACCGGTGACGAGGCACTTGCCCATCACGCACTCGTGAGGTTCTTCCACGACTCCGATCAGGAAGTGCGGGAGGCCGCCGCCGCGGTGGCCGCCGCGTTGCGCGGCCGACGCCTGAGGCCCCACCGGCGGACACTGGTCGCACTGATCGACTCCCGCGCCTTCGGGGCCGCCCTGCCTCAGCTGATGATCACACTGGAGCAGGCCCCGGACCGGGTCGACGAACTGGTTCTGGCATGCGTGCGGCGCTTCGTCGCGGTGTTCGGCGCCGCTTCGGCCGACATCACCCGCGGGGCGGCGGCCGACGCACGTCATGTCGGCCGCCTGCTGGTCCGTGCGTACGTCCAGGCATCTTCGCCAGCGCGTCGGTCCGAGATCCTCGATTTGCTGGACCGACTGCTGCTCCTCGGGTCCTACGGCTTGGCCGAGGCGATCGACGACTCCGACCGGGGCTGAACGGGACCAGGCCTGCCCGGCCCGTGGGAGGCGTCGGGCGTGCGCCGCCGTGCGCCCCAGCGTGCGTCCGGCGCACCGGCGGACCGGGCGGAAAGGCTCACCGCCGCGGTGAGCGAGTGCTGTGCTGTGCAGATGATGCACGGCTCGAATCCCAACGTCCGCGCGGCCTTCCTCGACACGTTGTCCTCCGAAGCACGCGCGGCCTTCACCCGGCTCGGCACGCGACATCGCTACGCCGTGGGAGACGTACTCATCCACGAGGGCGACCATGCCCAGGAGTTGATGGTCCTCCACGAGGGCTTGGTGAAGGTGACCGCCCGGCTGGACCGTGACCGGGTCCTGCTCAGGGACATCAGGATCGGCGGGGACGTCGTGGGCGAGGTGGCGGCGATGGGCGACGGGCCGCGCTCGGCCACGGTCACTGCCTGCGGCGATGTGATCGCCGCCGTCGTCCCGAAACATGAGCTGGAGACCTTCCTCCTTGCCCGCCCCGAGATGTCGCTGTCGCTCATCCAGATGGTCTGCGGCCGACTGCGTCGATCCGACCGGCTGCGGCTCGAACTCGGCGGATACCCGGTTCCGGTTCGGCTGGCGCGGGTCCTCGTCGAACTTGCGGAGTCGTACGGGCAGCCTGCAGAGACGTTCAGAGGACCCAACTGGAACAAGGTGCGAATCGAGGTGAGTTTGTCCCAGCCGGAGTTCGCCGCTCTCACCGCGTCCACCACGGACACCATTCACAAGGCTCTGGCTCGCCTGCGGCAGCGCAAGATCATCACTACTGGCGACCGGAAGACCTCAGTTGAGGACATGACCTGTCTGCGCAAGCTAGCCCGGATGAGCGGGCCGTCACCGAGGAGCGTGGCAAGTAAGCCGCACTAATGCGGCTCAGGTATTTGCTCCTGCCCCTTCCTCCCATAGTTGGCGTGCACCGCACCCAACCCCCTTTGGAAGGTGGCGAGTTGTCATGAACGAGATCTCACCTCCCTGGCCGCCGGCCGGCCTGCCGCTCCGTCGGCTGTGCCTGGCCGTGGACGTGGAGCAGTACAGCCGTCTCGACACCCTGACGCAGTCGGTCGTCCAGTCCGAGCTGGTCCTGTTGCTGGACGAGGCGGCGGAGCTGACCGGCCTGGACCGGGCAGCCTGGACGCGCCAGCCGCAGGGCGACCTGGAGTTCGCCGTTCTCCCCGAGGCCACGCTGGAGGATGCCGTGCTGGGCCCCTTCGTCCACCATCTCGCGGTCCGCCTCGGGGACCGCAACGCCCGCCCGGCCGCCCAGCGGGTCAGGCTGCGGATGGCCGTGGACACCGGCGTGGTCGCGGATGCCGCCCTCGGCCACGCCGGCCCGGCCCCGGTCGCGGTGGCGCGCTACGTCAACGCGCCCCAGCTCAAAACCGTACTCGCCACCCTTACCGCAGCGGATCTCGCCGTTATCGTGTCGGACCGTTTGTACCAGGACGTCGTGCGGTCCGGGCGTCCGGAGCTCGACCGCGCGCAGTACGTGCGGGTCCATGTGTGGGTGAAGGAGTTCGGTGGTTACGGCTGGATCCGCGTGCCGGGCCAGGCGCCGGACGAGGTGCGGTCGGCCCTGGCGGAGATGCCGGAGCCGAAGTCCTCGCCGGACACCGGTGCTCCGAGTGGGACGCCCCTGTCCCAGTACGTACACCAGGGCGCCGCCGTCGGCCGGGATGTCGTCGGTGGTCTCACTGTCGGCCTGCCCGTGTCTCTTCCGCCGTCCGGCTCCGGGCACACCCGGTGATGGCCCCCTACAAGGCCCCGCCATGGCGCGAGCGGGGGGACAACCAGTGGGCGGACTACGGGGTGAACGTCGGTCACGCCGTGTACGGCGGAGTTCACTTCTACCCGCCCGCCTCGCCGTCCCCGCGCCGGAACGGGACGGCGCACCGAGCTCGAACGACGTGGCACGCGGCTGTGGGGGCGGCCCTGACCGATCTCGCACGGGCCTGCGGCCGAGTCACTGTCGCCCTGGCGTACCTCCGGCCCGACGAGGCCGGAAAGGAGGAGGAATGACATCGACCGGAGCCGGGAGCGTCTTCGCCCGGATCGACCTGACCGTCCTCGGACCGCCCGGTGCCACGCGGCCGTCCCTCATGGTGCACGTCGGCTCCCGTGCGGTCCTGCTCACCCCGGAGGAAAGCAGGAAAGCGCTCTACGGACCGCGAAGGGACGCGACTCTGGGCGCGGCGGTCTGGCGCCAGGCTGTCACCGAGGCCCGCCGCGAGCCGCGGGACGGCGACGACATCGGCCGCCTCCTCGTCGTCTGGCTGGTTCTCCCCGGGCTGTACCGGAACCTGTACCGGATTCTGCGCCTCTGGCGGCAGGTCGACCAGGCTGACCTGGAGGCGGAGGCCGTCCTGGCCGTGCTCGCCGCACTCGACGCGGTAGACCCGGACGATCCGGACACGGGCGGTCGCCTGATCAAAGAGGCGGTGAACCGGATGTGGGCTTACGCGAAGCGCGTCACACGGGAGATCCCCGTCGTCGACATCGGAGCCTTCGCCGAGGCCCGCAACTCCACCGCACCGACGGAGGAACGGCCCCGCCCGCCCGAGGGGTGGGAAGTGCACATCACGCCCCCGCCCCGCCGAGAGGGCCTGTACGCCACCATCCGCTTCGCCGAGCCGCACCCTCGGCGAGGCGGCCGACGGACCGGTACGCGTCTGCCCGACATGGTGTTCCGGGCCCGCCGCCACGAGGAGGCCGACCTCATCGGCACGCTGGTCCTGCGCCCCGCGGGAGCACGGCGGTGAGCGGGCGGTCCGGCCCGCCGCTCGGCTTCGCGGAGGCCCTCGACCTGCCCCTGAGCGTCGACCTGCGCACAGCCGCCCGTGCCTTCGGTATCTGCCCCGCGACGGCGTACAAGCTGATCCGCCTCGGAGCTTTCCCGTGCCCCGTGCTGCGGGTCGGCGGACGTTACCGCATCCCCACCGCATACCTGCTGCGCACGCTCGGCATCGAGGAACGGCCGGTGTACGCCGTCCCTCTAGAGGACGACGCGGCGTCCGCCGCCCGATCCCAAGACAGCCACGCCCACGTATCGGAGGTTCCCGCATGACCACGTCACAGACGTTCCGACAGGAGTCCGAACAGCCCCGGATGTGCTTCGTGGTCGGTCCCATCGGCGACCCGCACGCCGCGCACGACAGCCCCGAGGGCGAGGCGTACGAGCACCACCTCGGCATCTTCGAGCAGGTGATCGCCCCCGCTTGCGAGAAGTTCGGCATCAGCGCCGTGCGTGCGGACGGCATCGCGCACGCCGGTGACATCAACGAGCAGATCTGCCGGCACGTTGTCGAGTCCTACCTGGTCGTCGCGGATGTCAGTGGCGGCAACCCCAACGTGATGTACGAGCTGGGGCTGCGGCACATCACCGGCAAGCCGACGATCCACATCGGGGAGGCCGGGCAACTGCCCTTCGATATCGCGTCGATCAGGACCATCCGCTACCAGCGCACGCGCAGTCACCTGGCAGGAGCGCGCAAGGAGATCGAGGGCGCCCTGGAGGCCGGGCTCCGGGACGGCTTCGAACTCCTCACACCGGCACGGGTGCTGCGCGGACTCCAGTCTGGTGATGGACCGGGCTCCGCCTCGGGGGTTGCTGACGGAGAGAAGGAGGATGACGAGGACTCGTCCGGTCTGCTCGACGACTTCGCCGTGATCGAGGACGGGCTGGACGAGATGACCGCCGATATGGAGGTGATCACGAAGACGATCGAGACGATTGGAGCGCTGACCGAGCAGTCAGGCACCGAGATGCTCGATCTGACCCAGGCGAACGCACCCATGAGCGCACGGCTCGCCGCCGTCGCCCGGTACGCGGAGACGATCAGCGCACCGGCAGGTGAACTGAACACCGCCGCCACTGCGTTCGCGGAGCGGATGGCGACCCTGGACAGCGGGGTGCGGGCCGCGCTTGGGCTCATCGAGATGACCCCGTCCGATGAGCGAGGCGAGGGAGCGGAGGAGTTCCTGGAGCAACTGATGTCCCTGGACGAGGCCGCACAGGACGGCCTGGCGCAGATCGGCTCCTTTGGCACCTCGGCGGGCGCCATGGTCCGGGTGAGCCGGCACCTCCGCAAGCCCGTGAAGGAGATCTCCTCTGGGGTGGAGCAGATGACTTCCGCCATCACGAGGATGGGAGAGTGGGCGGCTAAGGCCCGTGCGCTGACGCATAATGCCACCGGATGACACTGCCTCGCAGGGACCCGGACCTCTTCTGAGGGCCGGGCCCGTGCTGTGGACAGGTACGCTGCCCACTACGAAATCCTCTTGAATTCATCGCTGCACCCATGGGGCTCGTGGTGCTTGGTCGCCCAAGTTCGCGATGTGCTTACGGATTTGACCGCTATTGTGCGGCTGCAGTGTACCTGCGCCTGCCCCTCCGCGCAGTGGCGCGGCCCGCCTCCCCAGATCTCGATACGACGATGACGTCAGTGTCGTTTCCTCGCGGCAGGGGGAAGGAATAGGTCACACAGGGTTCTGAACGATGCGCGGCGGGCAAGGACTGGCGCTGAGTGCCGCACATTCTCCCCAGCGGGCCGAAAGCGATGCCCGGCAACGTTCTCGGCCCCGGAGTTGGCTGAACGTAGTGTGCGCACAGCTACAGCCAATCCCGCCGCTTGAAGATGAAGTACAGACTCACGCACACCGCCGCCATCAGCAAAATCGCGAACGGATACCCGGCCGCCCACTTCAGCTCGGGCATCGTCTCGAAGTTCATCCCATAGATCGTCCCCACCAACGTGGGTGCAAACAGAATCGCCGCCCAAGAAGAGATCTTCTTGATCTCCTCATTCTGCTCGAACCCCGCCTCCGCCAGCGCCCGCATCTCCGCGTTCTGCTGCTGCGTGACGAGTGTGGAGTTGACCGTGAGGATGTCGGCGAGGGCCTGGCGGAAGCCGTCTACGCGTTCGCTGGTGTGCGTGACGTGGTCGGCGACGTCTCGTAGGTAACGCTGGAGTTCCTCGTCGGTGCGGTACTTCGCGAAGCCCGCCATCAGGGAGTGCAGCATGGCCACGAGGGGGCGGGTCGCGCGTTGGAACTCGACCATCTCGCGGGAGAGTTCGTAGATGCGGCGCGATACCGCCGGGTCGCCGCCGAAGACCTCGGTCTCGATCTCGTCGATGTCGTTCTGGACGCCGGCCACGACAGGGGCGTACCCGTCGACCACTGCGTCCAGGATCGCGTAGAGGACCGCCTCCGGGCCGAGCATGAGCAGCTCCGGACTCTCCTCCATGCGGCGGCGTACGGCGGTCAGGTCCGGGGCGGCGCCGTGGCGCACCGTGATGACGAAGTCGGGTCCCACGAACACGTGCAGTTCGCCGAAGTCGACCTCCTCCGGGGCGTCCAGGTAGCGGGCCGCGCGCAGGACGACGAAGAGGGTCTCCCCGTACCGCTCCAGCTTCGGCCGCTGATGGGCCTCCATCGCGTCCTCGACGGCGAGCTCGTGCAGGTCGAACTCGGCAGCCAGGGAGAGCAGTTCGGCCTCTGTGGGGCGGGCCAGGCCGATCCATGCCATGCCGTCCTGCTGATCGCGCAGCTCCCGGAAGGTGTCGGCCAGGGAGGAAGGCGTCGCGACGCGGACCCCGTCCCGGTAGAGCGCGGCCTGTACGACGCTCATGGCGTCCGCCGGGGAGGGGGACGCGGGCGTGGCATCGGGGTTTCGGGAGGCCCCGTTCCCCGAGGCCGAAGCGGTGCTGGCCGGGTCCGTGCGTCGCCAGCCGTGCCTCTTCGCGCCCGGTACGGGCCGGATCCGGCGCTCCGCCATGCTGGCTGCCTCCGAGGTCGAACGTGTGTCTTGGGTAGCTCCGAAGCAGGATATACGTCCCAAAAGTCGCGAGCGTGTCGACATCCTCGGTGCACTTGCGGACCGAGGATGTCCGCAAGCCCCGCTAACGTGCGGAGCATGACGAAGACGACGCGGACGACGGGCATGCGGACGAGTACGCCGGGCACGCCGACGGCGACGGGTGCCCACAAGCGCACCGCCCCCGTACTGGGCACCCGCGCCCTCAATCGCGCCACCCTCGACCGTCAACTCCTCCTCCGCCGCTCGGCCGACCTCTCCGTCGAGGCCGCCGTCGCCCACCTCGTCGGCCTCCAGGCGCAGAACGTGAAGCCGCCCTACTTCGCCCTCGCCGCCCGGCTCGAAGGGTTCGACCCGGAGGATCTGTCCGGGCTCCTTGCCGCGCGCGACCTCGTACGCATCGTCACCATGCGCTCCACCATCCACCTGCACACCGCCGACGACGCCCTCACCCTGCGCCCGCTGGTGCAGGGCGCGCGCGACCGTGAGCTGTACGCCTTCCGCAAGGGTCTTGTCGGCGTGGACCTGGGGGAACTCGCCTCGCTCGCCCGCGCCGCCGTCGACGAGGAGCCCAGGACCATGAAGCAGCTGCGGGAGGTCCTGCTGTCCCGCTGGCCCGACGCCGACCCCCCATCACTCGCCGTCGCCGCACGCTGCTCGCTGCCGCTGGTCCAGGTCACCCCGCGTGGTCTGTGGCGCCGCAGCGGGCAGGTCGCGCTCACCACCGCCGAGCACTGGCTCGGCCGCCCGAGCGAGCCGGTGCCCGCGCCCGACGGCACCGTTCTGCGCTACCTCGCCGCCTTCGGGCCCGCGTCCGTCAAGGACATGCAGACCTGGGCGGGCCTGACGCGGCTGCGGGAGGTCTTCGAGCGGCTGCGGCCCCAACTGCGTACGTTCCGTGACGACAACGGCGTCGAACTCTTCGACCTCCCCGACGCGCCCCGCCCCGACGCGGACACTCCGGCTCCGGTGCGCCTCCTTCCGGAGTACGACAACCTCCTGCTTTCGCACGCCGACCGCGGCCGGGTCGTGCCGCCCGAGTACAAGGGCCGTGCCTGGAAAGGGAACTTCGCCTACAGCGTCTTCCTGGCCGACGGCTTCCTCGCGGGCGTATGGCGCGTCGAGGAGGGCGGGGGAGGAGCCAAGGGTGACAAGGACTCCGCCGTCCTCACCATCGAGCCGTTCGGCACCCTGACCAAGGCGCGGCGCGGCGAACTGACCGACGAGGCCGAGCGGTTGTTGCGCGGCCCGATGAGCCCGGCCACCACCACGTACGACATCCGGTTCGGCACGGTCATCGAGCGCTGAACGGCGTGGGGGCGCTACGGCAGCAGCCCCGCCCTCCGCGCCGCCACCACCGCCTCCAGCCTCGTATGCGCCCCCAGTTTCCGCATGGCCGCCCGCAGATACCCCTTCACCGTCTCCGGGCGCAGCCCGAGCCGCTCCGCGGCCACCGCGTTCGTCACGCCCCCGGCCACGCACGTGAGTACGTCCACCTCGCGCGGTGCCAGGGACACCGAACGCTCACGCCCAGGCGGCAGGGTGGCCGCCGAGGCCAACCGGCCGCACACCGCCAGGATCTCCGCCCGCAGCGCCGGGTCGACGATCCGCGGTGCCAGCTCCCGCAGCACGCCGTGCGCCTCGCGGACCTGCTCCCACGCGGGCCCGGCCCCCGCCTGCGGCTCCCGCGCCGCCACCAGGAGCGCCCGCACCTCGTCACGTACGGCAAGGGCCTGCTCCACGTCCCGGGCCGCCGCCACCGCGGCCGACAGCGCCCGGTCACCCAGCGGCTGGGCCGAGCGCAGGGCCCCGTACAGCACACCTCGCACCCGCCGCCGTACCACCACCGGCACCGCGAGCACCGAGCGCAGGCCCTCCGCGGCCACGGCGCTGTCGTACTCATGGCTGATGTGGCGCGAGTCGTGGTAATCCGTGACCGCGCAGGGGCGCGAGAGCGCGACCGCCTTGCCGCCCAGACCGTTCCCGGACGACACCGCGAGTCCGGACAGCGCACGCGTGCCGGTGCCCGTCAGCTCGCCGATCCTCACGTGCCGCTGCCCTTCGACGAGCCCTCCGAAGGCCACCGGCAGCCCTGTGCCGCGACGCAGCCGCAGCAGCGCGGCCCGCATCTCGACCGCCTCGCTTCCGTCCGCCGTCACGCGTCAGCCCTTCCACTTCGGGATTTTCACTTCGGGACACCCCCGTACGGGGGTGGTGATACCCGCATCACGAATTACACGATGTTACGTAGCGTCCGGCAATGACCCCGGCGAAGAGCCCGGCAGAGGCGCCGGGCACCGGACCGGCGACGAGGAGAGCGCAATGACGACGACGGGCACCAGCGGCACGCACCAGTTCCGGACGGCTCGGGACTTCCTGCTGCGGCATCGTGAGGACTACGCGGCTGCCTACGAGGGGTTCGCCTGGCCGCGGCCCGAGCGGTTCAACTGGGCGCTCGACTGGTTCGACGTCATCGCTCGCGGCAACGACAGGACCGCGCTGCACATCGTCGAGGAGGACGGGCCCACCTCCCTCTTCTCCTTCGCGCATCTGTCCGCCCGCTCCAACCAGGTCGCCAACTGGCTCCGCGCCCAGGGGGTGCGCGCCGGTGACCGTGTCGTCGTGATGCTCGGCAACCAGGTCGAACTGTGGGAGATCGCCCTCGCCGCGATGAAGCTGCGCGCGGTCGTCATCCCGTCGACCCCGCTGCTCGGCCCCGTCGACCTGGGCGACCGGATCCGGCGCGGGCGCGCCCGCCATGTGGTCGTACGCCCCGAGGACACGGCGAAGTTCGATGCCGTGCCCGGCGACTACACGCGCATCGTGGTGGGCGGGAACCAGTCCGGCTGGATCTCCTACGATGCTGTCGCCGACGCCTCTGACGCCTTCGAGCCCGACGGCGTCACCCGCGCGGACGACGCGCTGATGCTCTACTTCACCTCGGGCACCACGGCCCGCCCGAAGCTGGTCGAGCACACCCATGTGTCGTATCCCGTAGGCCACTTGGCGACGATGTACTGGATCGGCCTCAAGCCCGGCGACGTCCATCTCAACATCTCCTCCCCGGGCTGGGCCAAGCACGCCTGGTCCAACCTCTTCGCCCCCTGGAACGCGGAGGCGACCGTCTTCATCCACAACTACACACGCTTCGACGCGAGTCGGCTGATGGCCGAGATGGACCGGGCCGGGGTGACGTCGTTCTGCGCGCCGCCCACGGTGTGGCGCATGCTCATCCAGGCCGACCTGACCCAGCTGCGGACACCGCCGCGCGAGGTCGTGGCGGCCGGTGAGCCGCTGAACCCCGAGGTCATCGACCAGGTGCGGCGCGACTGGGGCGTCACCATCAGGGACGGCTTCGGCCAGACCGAGACCGCCGTGCAGGTCGCCAACTCACCTGGCCAGAAGGTGAAGTCGGGCTCGATGGGGCGGCCCACACCGGGCTTCGCCGTCGAACTCCTCGACCCGGTGACCGGAGAGCCGGGAGCGCTGGAGGGTGAGATCTCCCTCGACCTCGCGGCGAACCCGGTCGGTCTGATGGTCGGCTACCACGGCGACCCCGAGCGCACCGCCGAGGCGATGGCAGGCGGCTACTACCGCACCGGCGACATCGGCTCCCGCGACGCCGACGGGTACCTCACCTATGTGGGGCGGAGCGACGACGTCTTCAAGGCCTCCGACTACAAGATCTCGCCCTTCGAGCTGGAGAGCGTGCTGCTTGAGCACGAGGCGGTGGTGGAGGCCGCGGTCGTGCCCGCGCCGGACGCCCTGCGGCTGGCCGTGCCCAAGGCGTACGTCGTGCTGGCGAAGGGCTGGGAGCCAGGCGCGGAGACGTCGGAGGCGATCTTCGAGTACACCCGGTCGGTACTGGCCCCTTACAAGCGCATCCGGCGCATCGAGTTCACGGAGGAGCTCCCCAAGACCATCTCCGGCAAGATCCGGCGGGTCGATCTGCGGGAGCGGACGGCGGAGGGGACGGGGAGCGAGTGGGTGGAGCGCGCCAAGCGCTGAGGTCCTGCTGAAGCTGAGCGCGGCAAGCGCTGAGGTCCTGCTGGAGCGGAACGCCTGAACTCCGACGTCGTCTTCGCGGCGAGACCCAGCTGACGCGTGGGCGTGTGGCTGGCCCCTCGTGCGCGCTGGAACCGAGCGGTGGTGCCGCGCGCTGGAACCGAGCGGTCGTACCGCTGGCACACGGCTGGACCGGGGGCGTACGAGGCCTGGCCTCCTCTGTTCCCGGCTGTCCTGTGTGTTCGGGGGCTACTGGCCTCAGCCGCGCCGTGGAGGCCGGCTGAGCCGGGCGGGCCGGGAGCGGCCCGCCCGGCGGCGCGTCACTTGGTCGCCGCGAACTTCCAGACGAACGGCTCGCCGTCCTCCTCGGACCAGTGGACCTCCAGGTCCTTCGCGCCCTTGGGGACCAGATAGGTCTCGCACAGGACGTGGGACTCGCCCTGCTTCCAGCCCTCGATGGACGAGGAGTCATCGCAGCCGGGCGCGTCTTCGGCGGCGCCGATGATCAGGGTTCCGCGCCGGCCGTCCGCCCAGACGGTGGTGGAGTCATTCGCGTCCGGGCTCTCCGTGAGGGCCGCGCCGGACTTGTGCGTGTACTTCACGTAGGCGATGGCCGGGACCAGGCCCTTGGCCTCCTTGGGGTCCGACACCATCTTCTTGGTGTCGGCCTCCGTGCCCAGTTCGACCTTCTGCGCGGTGAGCTCGTAGGTGACGGAGGCGTCTCCCTCCTTCACCTTGCCGGTGGCGCTCTCGCCGGTGCCGCGCGCGCCGCCGGACTTGGGCGACGATTCCGCGCTCGCCTTGGCCTTCGGCTTCTCGTCCGTGGAACCCGACGCCTTGTCGTCGCCGCCGCATCCCGTCAGCGCGAGGGCGAGCACGGCCACGGGCGCGGCAGCGCGCAAAGCGGTCTTCCTGTACAGCAAAGTGAACTCCTGGCAGAAATGAGTCAGCCGCGCACCACAAAGTCACCCCGTGGAGCGGCCGTTGAGCGGACAGCATATGAGTCGATCACCCAAGGGGGCGAGGCGGTTCCGCACCGTACACACGAGGTTTGTTCACACTTGCGACGGATACGGGATAAAGCACACGCCACTGGCCGCACGCTGTCGAACCCCGTAGGAGCACGCTGGTTCGGCGTCGCGGTACGCACCTTGACCCCGGCCAACGCCACCGTGCTGGGCGTCGAGACATAGGCGGGTGTCACTGCATGCCGGGACGACCAGGTCGCGCCGCTCTTTCGGACGCGCAAGGCTCGACGCGGCGCTGATCCGCGGGTGACACTTGACGCCGCCCAGTACCGCGAAGGGGAGTTCCAGTGAGTCCGGTGAGTACGAGTCTCCGTGCGGGTGAACTGTCGTATGCCCACGGTGTCAGCAAGACGCCTTTGCTCGGTGACACCATCGGGCGCAATCTCGACCGGGCGATCGAGGCCTGGCCGGAGCGGGACGCGCTGGTGGACGTGGCCGCGGGGAAGCGGTGGACGTACAACGAATTCGGTGCGGCCGTGGAGCGGCTGGCGCGGGGGTTCATGGGGGTCGGGGTCGGCAAGGGCGACCGGGTCGGCATCTGGGCGGTGAACTGTGCCGAGTGGGTGCTCGTGCAGTACGCCACCGCGCGGATCGGCGCGATCATGGTGAACATCAATCCGGCCTACCGCGCGCATGAGTTGGAGTACGTGCTCAAGCAGGCCGGGGTGACGGTTCTGGTCGCCACGCTGTCGCACAAGTCGAGCGACTACCGGGCGCTGGTGGACCAGGTGCGGCCCGGCTGCCCCGAGCTGAGGTCCGTCCACTACATCGAGGACGGCTCGTGGGACGAGTTGCTCGGTGCGGCGGGGGCGGTGGACGCCGGTCAACTGCACGCGCGTGAAGCCGAATTGAGCTGCGACGAGCCGGTCAACATCCAGTACACGTCGGGCACGACCGGATTCCCCAAGGGGGCGACCCTCTCCCACCACAACATCCTCAACAACGGCTACTGGGTGGGCCGTACGGTCGGTTACACGGAGCAGGACCGGGTGTGCCTGCCCGTGCCCTTCTATCACTGCTTCGGGATGGTCATGGGTAACTTGGGTGCTACGTCCCACGGCGCCTGCATCGTCATCCCGGCGCCGTCCTTCGATCCTGTCGCCACGTTGCACGCGGTGGAGCGCGAGCGTTGTACGTCGTTGTACGGGGTGCCGACGATGTTCATCGCGGAGCTGAACCTCTCCGACTTCGCCACGTACGACCTGAGTTCGCTGCGCACCGGCATCATGGCGGGCTCGCCCTGCCCGGTCGAGGTGATGAAGCGGGTGGTCGCCGAGATGCACATGGAGGAGGTCTCCATCTGCTACGGCATGACGGAGACCTCTCCGGTCTCGACGCAGACCCGCCGCACGGACGACCTGGAGCGGCGGACGGGGACGGTGGGCCGGGTGCTGCCGCACATCGAGGTGAAGGTGGTCGATCCCGTCAGCGGCGTGACGCTGCCGCGGGGCGCGTCGGGCGAGCTGTGTACGCGGGGCTACAGCGTGATGCTCGGCTACTGGAACGAGCCTTCGCGTACGACGGAGGTGATCGATGCGGGGCGCTGGATGCACACGGGTGACCTGGCGGTCATGCGGGAGGACGGTTACGTCCAGATCGTCGGGCGCATCAAGGACATGATCATTCGGGGTGGCGAGAACATCTACCCGCGTGAGATCGAGGAGTTTCTGTACGGCCACCCGAAGATCGCGGATGTCCAGGTGGTGGGGGTTCCCGACGAGCGCTACGGGGAGGTGCCGCTGGCGTGCGTGATCCTGCGGGACGCGGATGATCCTCTGACGTCGGAGGAGCTGCGGGCCTTCTGCGAGGGACAGTTGGCGCGCTACAAGATCCCGGCCGGGCTGCGGATCCTGGAGAGCTTTCCCATGACGGTGTCGGGGAAGGTGCGGAAGATCGAACTCAGGGAGCGGTACGGGGTGTAGTTCCGTCGCGGGTGAGCTCGCGGCGCATGGTGACGCGGGGCCAGCGGTCGAGACCCAGTTCGGCCTCGTGAGCGCGGATCTTCCGTAGCCCCGGAGTGAGTTCGGCCTCGTCCAGTACGCGGAAGCCGATGCGGGCGTAGTACGGGGCGTTCCAGGGGACGTTTGCGAAGGTGGTCAGGGTGAGGGCAGCTCGCCCGGCTTCGCGGGCGCGCTCCGCGGTGTGCTCGATCAGGGCCTGACCGATGCGGTGGCGCGCGGCCCGGGGGTGCACGGTGACTTGCTCGATGTGTTCTGCCGCGTCTACGGGTTCGCTGATGAGGTAGGCGACGGGGGCGCCGCCGCTGTCGCCCGTGCCCGGCCCGGTGGCCACCCAGGCTCGGCCCGCGCGCCGGAATTCCTCCAGGAGGTCCGTGCCGGGGGGTGCGTCGTCGGCGATGGCTGCCATGCCCAGGGCGCGGAAGGGTTCGCCCGCGGCGCGCTCGATCTCCTGGAGCGTGGGGAGTTCTGCTCTTGTGGCTGGGCGGATGCGCATGGGGGGAGTATGCCGGTCCGTCCGTCGGCGGCCGATGGCTTTTCTGTCCCGCCGCTCCGTGGCGGTACGCCTCCCACCACGCGTCGGGACCCCGCGGGGCCGCGTCACCCCGCCGACATCAGCTCGTCCGCCGCGCCGTTCACCGGCTGTGGTGTGCCTGTCAGGTCGATGACGAACAGTGGGATGGACAAGGCGTCCGCGCGTGTGCGGGCGGCTTCCTCGTAGCCCGCGAGGCTGAAGCAGACGCAGCTGACGGACTCGGCCATCGCGCTGAGCCATACGCACTCCACGTCACGGAGCGAGGTCGGTTTCACGGACGGCTCGATCAGGGCGATCACGCCTCGCGCCGCCACCCGCACCCCCGATGGCGCCCGCTTGACCGCTCCCCGGATGTCCGCGTACCCGAGCCACCGCAGGTAAAGAGCCGCCACCGTCACCGCGTCCTGCGCCGTACGCACCGGCACGGGCTGGAAGGCGGGCCGCGGCGTCGGAGCCGTCGGGGGTGGGGGTATGTGCGCGGGGGGAGTGGGGGTACTCGGCGCGGCCGGAGGCGGGGGAGCAGCTGACGGCGCCTGCACCGCCCGTACCGGAATCCGCAGCACCGCCCCGCACTCGCACTCCAGCTCAGGCTGTGGCCACTGGTCCCGGCGCCCGCACATCCGGCACCGCACGATCACCCACTCGTCCGCCCACGTCCGGTCCGTCACCGGAGTCACGGTCGCTCCGCGTGCCACCGGCGGTACCACCGGGGCGCCGCACGCGCAGGGGTAGGACGGTGGGGCGTACGCGTGTTGGCGCCGACAGGCCGGGCACCGTACCGGGACGTCGCTGTCCGTCATCACCCTCACCCGTCACCGTTACCGCTCACCGTCACCGCTCACCGGTTCGTCATGTCCATCGTCCATCAAGTGAGCTTGCCGCGGCAGCTAGTTGAGCCAAGAACAGTGCCTTTGCCAGGGTCAAATCCCGGCGGCGGCTGCCCGGCAGGGGGAGGCCCGCCATACGGGCGACGGTGCGCGGCGCGGGCCTCGCCGCGGGGTGCGTGGCGAGGCAGGCGGTGACCAGGGGCAGCAGCTCCTTCGGCAGGTCCGTCAGGTCCGGGTCCGCGCCTGCGGTGGGGAAGGGGTCGCGCCCCGTCGCCGCGAAGGCGACGACCGCTCCGAGCGAGAAGACATCCGAGGGAGGTCTGGCCACTACTCCCTGTGTGGCCAGGAGCTCGGGCGCCGTGTACCCCGCCCTTCCCTCCCCTCCCACGAATCCGACGGCCGTGCCGAAGTCGACGACGCGGGGGCCAGCGGCGGCCATGAGCACGTTCGACGGCCGCAGGCCTCCGTGCGTCAGTCCTGCCCGGTGAATGTCGTCCAGCGCCTCGGCGAGTGCGCTCACCAGGGCGAACAGTTCCGCCGGCCCCGTCCGGGTCGTGGCGAGTGCCGGCCCGTCGGCGGTCCGTACCCGCTCGGCGAGCGTCGGGCCGGGGACGTACTCCGTGGCCAGCCAGGGCGCCGCACCCTGCGGATCCGCGTCGACGAGCGCGGCGGTGCGCCGCCCCCGCACCGCGCCGATCGCGGGGAGCTCGCGGGCGAAGCGCGTACGGAACTCCTGGTCACGGGCCAGGCCGGGGTGCACCACCTTCAGGGCGGCGGCACGCCCCGTTGCGTCGTGCGCGAGGAAGACCCGTCCGAGGCTCCCCTGCCCCAGCAGCCGCCCGACCGCCCAGCGGCCGTACCTTTGCCGGTCCTGTCGGGCGGGCGAGGTGTCCGGTGACGACGTGTCCGGTGAAGTGGCCACGCGCGACCCCCCGATGGTGTGGCCCGAATCCAACGCCGAATCCAACGCCGAGTTCCATGCCGAGTTCCATGCCGAATTCAACGACTGGGACGCGCCCTTCGGGCGGCCCGGTTCCCGGACATCTCTTGACTGTCTCCACCGCCCCCCCCTACATTGCTTCCATATAGCAGAACATACTTTCCACAATGCGGAAACAGAAGCTCACCGCGGGGCGCGACGGGAGCCGGATCCGCCAGCCGTATCCGTCAGCCGAATAGCTGATGAAGCTGTCGAAGCTGTTGTCGAAGCAGGAGAACCCCATGGCCCGTATGACCGCTGTCCGCGCGGCAGTCGAGATCCTCAAGCGCGAGGGCGTCACCAACGCGTTCGGTGTGCCCGGCGCGGCGATCAACCCGTTCTACAAGGCGCTCCAGGAGGGCGGTGGCATCGACCACACGCTCGCCCGGCACGTCGAGGGCGCCTCGCACATGGCCGAGGGATACACCCGGGCCAACCCCGGCAACATCGGTGTCTGCATCGGTACGTCGGGCCCCGCCGGCACCGACATGATCACCGGTCTGTACTCCGCGACCGGTGACTCGATCCCGATCCTCTGCATCACGGGCCAGGCGCCGACGCACCTGCTCCACAAGGAGGACTTCCAGGCCGTCGACATCGCGTCGATCGCCACGCCGGTCACGAAGATGGCCGTCACGGTCCTGGAGGCCGCGCAGGTCCCCGGCGTCTTCCAGCAGGCGTTCCACCTGATGCGCTCGGGCCGCCCCGGCCCGGTCCTCATCGACCTGCCGATCGACGTCCAGCAGACCGAGATCGAGTTCGACCCGGAGACGTACGAGCCGCTGCCGGTCTACAAGCCGTCCGCGACCCGCGCCCAGATCGAGAAGGCGATCACCTTCCTGGTCGAGTCCGAGCGTCCGCTGATCGTCGCGGGCGGCGGCATCATCAACGCCGACGCCTGCGACCTCCTCGTCGAGTTCGCCGAGATCACCAACACCCCGGTCGTCCCGACCCTGATGGGCTGGGGCACCATCCCCGACGACCACGACCTGAACGCGGGCATGGTCGGCCAGCAGACCGGCCACCGCTACGGCAACGCGACGTTCCTTGAGTCGGACTTCGTCCTCGGCATCGGCAACCGCTGGGCCAACCGTCACACCGGCTACAAGCTGGACGTGTACACCCAGGGCCGCAAGTTCGTGCACGTCGACATCGAGCCGACCCAGATCGGCAAGATCTTCGCGCCGGACTACGGAATCGCCTCCGACGCCAAGGCCGCCCTCGAACTCTTCGTCGAGGTGGCCAAGGAGCTCAGGGCCGCGGGCAAGCTGCCCGACCGCTCCCAGTGGGTCGCCTCCCACCTGGAGCGCAAGGAGACGCTCCAGCGCCGCACGCACTTCGACAACATCCCCATGAAGCCGCAGCGCGTCTACGAGGAGATGAACAAGGCCTTCGGCCCGGACACGCGCTACGTCACCACCATCGGCCTCTCGCAGATCGCGGGCGCCCAGATGCTGCACGTCTACAAGCCGCGCCACTGGATCAACTGCGGCCAGGCGGGCCCGCTCGGCTGGACGATCCCGGCCGCCCTCGGTGTCGCCACCGCGGACCGCGACACCCCCGTCGTCGCCCTCTCCGGCGACTACGACTTCCAGTTCATGATCGAGGAACTGGCGGTCGGCGCGCAGCACCGCATCCCGTACGTCCACGTCCTGGTGAACAACGCCTACCTGGGCCTGATCCGCCAGGCCCAGATCGGCCTGGACATCAACTTCCAGGTCAACCTGGAGTTCGAGAACCAGAACAGCCCGGAGCTTGGCGTCTACGGCGTCGACCACGTCAAGGTCGCCGAGGGCCTGGGCTGCAAGGCCATCCGCGTCACCGACCCGAACGACCTTGCCGCCGCCTTCGAGCAGGCCAAGAAGCTGGCGCAGGAGCACCAGGTCCCGGTCGTCGTCGAGGCCATCCTGGAGCGCATCACCAATATCTCCATGAGCCCGACGGCCGACATCAGCGCGGTCAAGGAGTTCGAGGAGATCGCCACGGAGCCGGGCCACGCGCCCACCGCTATCCGGCCGTTGAAGGTCCAAAGCGCCTGACGTAGCCCTGGAGGGGCGGTCCACCCGGTGGGGTGGGCCGCCCCTTTGGCGCGTGCGGATTAGTGTGTGCGGATGGAATCGCTGGAGGGGCTGCGGGTCATGACCTGCGCGGACGTCGCGGAGCTCGACGCCTGGCTGGACGAACACCACGGCAGTGAGCCGGGTGCGTGGCTGCTGATCGCCAAGAAGGCGACGGGCGTGGCATCGGTGACATGGGGCGAAGTCGTCGACGTCGTCCTCTGCCACGGCTGGATCGACGGCCAGCGCAGGTCGCACGACGACGTGTACTTCCTTCAGAAGATCACCCGGCGCCGGCCGCGCGGCCTCTGGTCGAAGGTGAACGTCCAGAAGGCGGAGGCCCTGATCGCCGCCGGCCGCATGCGCGCCGCGGGCCTCGCGGAGGTGACGGCGGCCAAGGCCGACGGGCGCTGGGAGGCGGCCTACGAGTCGCAGCGCAACGCCACGGTGCCGGACGACCTGGCGGCGGCCCTGGCGGCCAGCACGGTGGCCCGTGAGACCTTCGAGGGCCTCACCAAGTCGGACCGATACGTGGTGCTGCACCGTCTGATGACGGCGAAGACGCCAGCCACCCGCGCCGCCAGGCTCGAACGGATGCTGGCCAAGCTGGCGTCGGGCGAGAAGGTGCGCTGAGCGGCGGGGCCGCTCCACGCAACACCGCGCCCGCGCACACAGAAGAGCGCCGAGTACGGGACCGTCCGTACTCGGCGCTCTGGCTCTCTCGGCTCAATGTCCTTGCGGCCATGGAGAGTTGTTGCCGTCCGACCGCGCGCGACTGGCGGAACATGCATACGCGCTGCCGGACGGAGTCGGTGGGGACTCCGAGGGATTCGGCTGGGACCGCGGCGGCTGCGAATGGCTCCGGGGTTCCTCTTCCCTCATGTCGAGAAGAGGGCCGTAGGGCCTTTACCACCGCACTGGCTCGCAGAGCCGCCACGGTCCTCGTCCGGCGCCCGGTTCACCACGGGACCACCCCTCATCCGGGTCCGTGATGGTGCGGGCACAGCACCGATGAGCTGACCTCCCGTCAATTCATCGGTGCGGCTCGGGAGTTCTAGTCCTCGCGCAGGGCGCGGACCGCCTCTTCCACACGCTTGCCGTACTCGGCGTCGGCGGCGTGGAAGTGGGCCAGGTTCTTCTCGATGACGTCGTCACGGCTGACCTGTGAGAGGCCGCCCGCGATGTTCGCCACCAGGCGGGACTGCTCCTCGGCCGACATCAGGCGGTACAGCTCGCCGGCCTGGAAGAAGTGGTCGTCCTTGGTGTGCAGCGGTGCCTCGTGCGTGCCGGTGTGGCCGTTGACGGCGAGCGGCGCGGAGAGGGCCTGGCCGGTCTCGACGGGGCCGTCGTACGAGTTGGGCTCGTAGTTCTTGCGGTCGCGGCCGTACGCGTTGGACGCCATCAGGCCGTCACGGCCGTAGTTGTCCGCGGACGTAGCCTTCGGCGCGTTCACCGCGAGCAGCGTGTGGTTGACGCCCAGGCGGTAGCGGTGCGCGTCCGCGTAGGCGAACAGGCGGCCCTGCAGCATCTTGTCGGGGGAGGGGCCGATGCCCGGAACGAAGTTGTTCGGGGAGAAGGCGGCCTGCTCGACCTCGGCGAAGACGTTGTCGGGGTTGCGGTCAAGGACCAGGCGGCCCACGCGCTGGAGCGGGTAGTCGCTGTGCGGCCACACCTTCGTCAGGTCGAAGGGGTTGAAGCGGTAGTCCGCCGCGTCCGCCGCGGGCATGATCTGCACGTGCAGCGTCCAGGACGGGTTCACGCCGCGCTCGATGGCCTGGAGCAGGTCCGTCTGGTGCGAGTTCGCGTCCTTGCCCGCGAGCTCGGCGCCCTGCTCGGCCGACAGGCTGCGTACGCCCTGGTTCGTCTTGAAGTGGTACTTCACGAAGAAGGCCTCGCCCGCCTCGTTCGTCCACTGGTAGGTGTGCGAGCCGTAGCCGTTCATGTGGCGGTACGACGCGGGGATGCCGCGGTCACCCATCAGCCACGTCACCTGGTGCGTCGCCTCGGGGGCGTGTGCCCAGAAGTCCCAGACGTTGTCCGGCTCCTGCTTGCCCGTGAAGGGGTCGCGCTTCTGGGAGTGGATGAAGTCGGGGAACTTGATCGGGTCCTTGATGAAGAAGACCGGGGTGTTGTTGCCGACGAGGTCGTAGTTGCCGTCCTCGGTGTAGAACTTCAGCGCGAAGCCGCGCGGGTCACGGACCGCGTCCGCGCCGCCGAGGCTGTCGGCCACCGTGGAGAAGCGCAGGAACGTCTCGGTGCGCTTGCCGACGGTGTTCAGGAAGTCGGCCGAGGTGTACGCGGTGACGTCGTCGGTCACCTCGAAGTAGCCGTAGGCACCGGAACCGCGGGCGTGGACGACACGCTCCGGGATGCGCTCGCGGTTGAAGCGCGCGAGCTTCTCGAGGAGGTGCTGGTCCTGGAGGAGAAGCGGGCCACCGACGCCGGCGGTGGCGGAGTTCTGATTGTCGGCGACGGGGGCGCCGGACTCGGTCGTGAGCACACGCTTCGACATGGTGGCGGGGTTGACCTTCCGTACGGACTACTGAAACTGCTGAGGTGACGCGAGCGTAAGTACGCCTGAACAGCCACGTCAACAGTTTGTTGAAGTTTTTGGGTGGGGCTTGTTCGGTTGTTTTTCACTTGTTCGTGCTGAGGCTTGGGTTCCGGACCGCGGCGACGCCTGGGCGCGACAGGACAGGTGTCAGCGCCGCCGCGGCCCGGAAGTTGAGGGAGCTCCCGGAGCCTCGTAAGGCTTCCTGGGGCTCGGCTTAGAGCTCGGCGCCCGAGAGGCGCTCGACGCCGCGAAGCAGCGCGGAGTGGTCGAGGCCGCCGTCGCCCTGCGTGCGCAGCGAGGCGACGAGCTGGGCGACCACGGCGCCGACCGGGAGCGAGGCACCGACATTGCGGGCGGCGTCGGTGACGATGCCCATGTCCTTGTGGTGCAGGTCGATCCGGAATCCGGGCTTGAAGTCGCGCTTGAGGAAGTTGTCCTTCTTGCGGGTCAGGACGGTCGAGCCCGCAAGCCCCCCGTTCAGGACGTCGAGGGCGGCGGTCAGGTCCACCCCGGACTTCTCCAGGAAGACGACTGCCTCGGCGCACGCCTGGATGTTCACGGCGACGATCAGCTGGTTGGCGGCCTTCACGGTCTGCCCCGAGCCGTGCGGACCGCACAGCACGATGGTCTTGCCGAGGGCGTCCAGGAGGGGCTTGGCCTCGTCGAAGTCGGCCTTCTCGCCGCCCACCATGATGGAGAGCACGGCCTCGATGGCGCCGGCCTCGCCACCCGAGACAGGGGCGTCGAGGACGCGGATGCCCTTGTCCTTGGCGGCCTTGGCCAGGTCCACGGAGGTCTGCGGGGTGATCGACGACATGTCGACGATCAACGCGCCGGACCTCGCGTTCTCCAGGATGCCGTTCTCGCCATACGCGATCGCCTCGACCTGCGGGGACGCGGGAACCATCGTCACGATGACGTCGGCGTCCTTGACGGCCTCGGCGATCGACTTCGCGACGGTGCCGCCGGCGGCGGCGAGACGGTCCAGCTTGTCCTGCTCAAGGGTGAAGCCGGTGACGGAGTAACCAGCCTTGATCAGGTTCTCGGACATGGGGGACCCCATGATGCCGAGTCCGATCCACGCGATCTTGGGAAGGTTGCTCATGAGGGAGCCTCTCTTGGAACTCTGCTGCTTCAACGAATCGGGTGCTGGGTGCCGGGTGGAGGGGCGGGAGGATTCCGCCGTGAAGCGGTGGGCTAGTCCGCGCTCGGCAGCCAGCCGAAGGCCTCGGCGCTAGGCCGGTCGCCGGGCTTGTACTCCAGCCCGACGTAGCCCTCGTAACCGGCCTTCCGGAGCTGATCGAGCAGCTCCTCCAGCGGAAGCGCCCCCGTACCCGGGGCCCCGCGGCCGGGGTTGTCGGCGATCTGCACGTGCGCGGTCTGGGCCACGTACCGATCGATGACGGCCGGCAGGTCCTCACCGTTCATGGACAGGTGGTACAGGTCCATGAGGAACTTCGCGTTACCGAGTCCGGTGGCGGAGTTCACCTTGTCCACCACGGCGATCGCCGCGTCCGCGCTGACGATCGGGCAGCGCGGCGACTCGGGCTTGTTCAGGGCCTCGATCAGCAGCACCGCACCCACGCGGTCGGCCTCGCGGGCCGCCAACACCAGGTTCTCCAGGGCGAGTTCGTCCTGGACCGCGGGGGTCACGCCCTCCACCCGGTTGCCGTACAGCGCGTTGAGCGCCTTGCAGCCGAGGGACTTGGCGAAGTCCGCGGCCACCGGGAGGTTCGCGCGGAACTTCTCGCTCTCCTCGCCCGGGATCGACAGGGCGCCGCGGTCCGGTCCCGGCAGCTGGCCCGCGTAGAAGTTCAGACCCACCAGCTCTACGCCGGCGTCCGTGATCGCGGCCCGCAGGGCGTCGAGCTCGGACTGCTCGGGGGTGGGGGCGTCGACCCAGGGCCACCACAGCTCGACCGCCGTGAAGCCCGCCGCGGCGGCAGCCGCGGGGCGCTCCAGGAGCGGGAGTTCCGTGAAGAGGATCGACAGGTTCACATTGAAGCGCTGGTCGGAGTATCCCATGGGGCTTCCGCGCTCCTTCCGTATAGCGGAAGTTAATTTCTGTCTGATGGAAGATTGCCGTCGAGGATCCGCCCTTGTCAAGAGGGGGCTGCCGGAAAATCGCCACGCCCGCCCGTCACCCGGCCACCACCCCTCATCGAGGCGCTGTCGCGCCGCACCTGTTGGTCGATAGGTTGAGCGCGTGCGATTGAGAGTGGAGTTCACGACCGAACCCTTCGACCTGGACGAGGCGCCCGCCCACGCGGTGGTGGCCCGCGACGTCATCCAGGGGGCCGACCTCGACGCCGTGGACGTCGGCCCCTTCGGCAACACCGCGGAAGGAGGCGCCGACGAGGTCCTGACCGCCGTCGACGCGCTGCTGCGCCAGGCCCTGGAGGCGGGCGCGACCCGTGTCTCGCTCCAGGTGAACGTGCTCGGAGAGTCGGGGGAGGTCATCGAATGACCGGACCCGGAGACGACCGCGACCCCTTCGTGGCGGCCGTCAAGCCGCTCGTGGACGCCATGGGCGGCGAAATGGTGCCCCCCGACCAGGCGGGCACCGACGACGTCGTCCTGGCCTGGGAGGGACAGGACGTGATCGCCGTACGCCTGCCGCAGCTCGCCGACTCCCTCGACCACATCCTGCTCGCCCTGGAGCGCAAGCGCGGGATGCCGCTGTCGGACCTTGACCGCAAGGCCAAGCAGGAAGTCGTGCGGATACTCGAGGCGCGCGGCGCCTTCGCCGTGCGTCACGGAGTGGAGACAGTCGCCGGCGCGCTCGGCGTCTCACGCTTCACTGTGTACAACTACCTCAACCGCTCCACCTGACCTGCCAGGTAACCCCCAGGTCAGAGCGCCGCCAAAGGCCACCGTCCGTTAACCGGACGGTGGCCTTTGTTACTCGAAGTTTTCAACAAAGTGTTGACGTGGTGTTTCGGCTGGCGTTAGCTATCCGCAGCCCGTCCAGCACAAGGCCGTATGGCCACGGAGGCACCCGTGACTTCGAGCTCGACGCCGGGCCCAGCCCGGTTCAACGCCTTGCCGGAGAGCGCGGCCACCGCCGCCCTCCACGAGGCCTGCGCCTCATCGGCCTGGGGAAGCAAACTGCTCTCCCAGCGCCCTTTCCCCACCGTCGAAGCCCTCTTCGCCGCAAGTGACGCCGCCATGGCGGAGCTGACCGCCGAGGATCTGGCCGAGGCGATGGCCGGGCATCCGCCGATCGGCCGCCCGAAGCCCGGGGACCCCACGTCGTCCCGCGAACAACGCGGCATGGCGGGGGCCTCCGAGGAACTCAAGGCCGAGATGCTCGAACTGAACCTGGCCTACCAGGACCGGTTCGGACATGTCTTTCTGATCTGCGCCACCGGGGCCACCGGTGAGCAGATGCGCGACGCGATGAAGGCACGGATCGGCAACACGGCCGAGGCGGAGCGCGAAATCGTGCGCACCGAACTCGGGAAGATCAACCGCATCCGGCTGGCCCGTCTCGTAGAAGCAGAAGAGGACAACGACTGATGAGCACTGACACCACCGCCTCGGTGTCCACGCACATCCTGGACACCAGCGTCGGACGCCCCGCCGAGGGCGTCGCCATCTCGCTCACCGCCCGCAGCGGCCGTGACGCCCAGTGGGTGGCGCTCGGCGGCTCCGCGACCGACGCGGACGGGCGCTGCAAAGACCTCCCGGCCCTGCCGGAGGGCACCACACACGTACGACTCGACTTCGAGGTCGAGGCGTACTTCTCCAAAAACCAGCACAGCGACAAGAAGCAAGCCGAGGCGCAGCAGGACGCCCCCCGCGTAAGGGACAGCGGTGCGTTCTTCCCGGAGGTGGCGATCACGTTCGCCGTCAACCCGGGCGAGCACTATCACGTACCGCTGCTGCTCAACCCGTTCGGCTACTCCGTTTACCGAGGGAGCTAGCAGACATGCCCACGATTCTCGGCCAGAACCAGTACGGCAAAGCAGAGAACCGCGTCGTCAAGATCACGCGGGACGGCGACACCCACCACATCAAGGACCTGAACGTCTCGGTCGCGCTCTCCGGCGACATGGAGGACGTCCACTACTCCGGCTCGAACGCCAACGTCCTGCCGACGGACACCACCAAGAACACGGTGTACGCGTTCGCCAAGGAGTACGGCATAGAGTCCGCCGAGCAGTTCGGCATCCACCTGGCCCGGCACTTCGTGACGTCCCAGGAGCCGATCAAGGTCGCGCGGATCCGCATCGAGGAGTACTCCTGGGAGCGCATCGCGACCTCGGACAACAACTCCAAGTTCATCGGCTCGGACGAGGTCAACCACTCCTTCGCCCGCAAGGGCCAGGAGCTGCGCACCACGCAGATCACCTTCGACGGTGAGAACTGGGAGATCATCTCCGGGCTCAAGGACCTCACGGTCATGAACTCCACCAACTCGGAGTTCTGGGGCTACGTCAAGGACAAGTACACGACGCTGAAGGAGGCGTACGACCGCATCCTGTGCACCGACGTCTCCGCCGCCTGGCGTTACAACTGGACCAGCGACGCGGACCGGATGCCCAACTGGGAGAAGTCGTACGCGCAGGCCAAGAAGCACATCCTGCAGGCCTTCGCCGAGACCTACTCCCTCTCGCTGCAGCAGACCCTCTACCAAATGGGTTCGCGTGTCATCAACAGCCGGAGCGAGATAGACGAGATCCGCTTCTCGCTGCCGAACAACCACCACTTCCTGGTGGACCTCGAGCCCTTCGGTCTCAAGAACGACAACGAGGTCTACTTCGCGGCGGACCGCCCCTACGGCCTGATCGAGGCCACGGTTCTCAGGGACGGGATCCAGCCGAAGATCCCGGTCGACATGACCAACCTCTGACGCGGGACGCGCGCCCCCGCCCGTCCGCAGCGGACGGGGGCGCGCCACACCGGAGGGAACAGCAGCAATGGCACAGCCTGCAAAAGGGTCTGAGAAGGGCCCGTGTTCCACCCCATCGGGCATAGCCGACGGCGAGTCAACTCCCGTCTGCCACCCGGTGGATGAGAAGCTCACCCCCTCGCGGCTCGTCCCCGCCGCGCTCCAGCACATCGCCGCCATGTACGCGGGTGTCGTCACTCCGCCGCTGATCATCGGCCAGGCCTGTGGCCTGGACACGGTCGCGCAGACGCGCCTCATCGCCGCGAGCCTGCTGATCGCCGGACTCGCCACGATCCTGCAGACGCTCGGCGTCAAGGGTTTCGTCGGCAACCGGCTCCCCTTCGTGAACGCCGCTTCGTCCGCGGGCATCGCGCCCATCCTCGCCATCGCCGAGAACAGCGCCAAAGGCCACCAACTCACCTCCATCTACGGCGCGGTGATGGTCGCGGGCGTCTTCTGCCTCGCGGTGGGCCCGTTCTTCGGGCGCCTCCTGCGCTTCTTCCCGCCGCTCGTCACCGGCGTCGTCATCACGCTCATCGGCGTGACGCTGATGCCCGTGCCCGTCGCCTGGGCGCAGGGCGGCGACAAGACCGCCGCCGACTTCGGCGCCATGAAGTACCTCGCGCTCGCCGCCTTCACGCTCGCCGTGATCCTCGTCTTCCAGCGCTTCGGACGCGGCTTCCTCAAGCAAGTCGCCCTGCTGCTCGGCCTGTTCATCGGAACGCTCGCCGCGATCCCGTTCGGGATGGCCGACTTCGGCGCCATCAAGTCGGCACCGGTGGCGGCGCTCCCGACGCCCTTCGCCTTCGGGGTCCCGGAGTTCCAGCCCGCCGCGATCCTCTCGCTCTGCATCGTGATGCTGGTCCTGATGACCGAGTCGTCGGCCGGCATGCTCGCCCTCGGCGAGATCTGCGACCGCAGGAGCGACGGCAGGACCATCACCCGCGGCCTGCGCACGGACGGCATCGCGACACTCATCGGCCCGGTCTTCGGCGGTTTCCCCACCTCGGCCTTCGCGCAGAACGTCGGCGTCGTCTCCCTGACACGTGTCCGCAGCCGCTATGTCGTGGCCGTCGCGGGCGGCGCGCTCATCGTGCTCGGTGCCTTCCCGATGCTGGGCGCGGTCGTCAGTCTCGTACCGATGCCGGTCCTCGGCGGCGCGGGCATCGTCCTCTTCGGCTCCATCGCGGTGAGCGGGATCCGTACGCTCTCCGAGGCGGGCCTCGACGACAGCTCCAACATCATCCTGGTGGCCGTCGCGCTCGGAGCGGGCATCATCCCGCTCGCCGCGCCCACCTTCTACGCCGGATTCCCGGCCTGGGCGCAGACCGTCCTCGGCTCCGGAATCAGTGCGGGAGCGCTGACCGCGGTCCTGCTCAACCTGTTCTTCAACCATCTCGGCACCCGCAGCCCCGCGGCCGCGGCACTCAAATCTTCCTAGGGTCATGCCGTGCCCACATCGCCACTCACCGAAGAAGGAAGAAGCACCATGGCAGCACCGGCAGACCTTCAGCGCATCGTCATCGAGAACTGTGCCATCGCGACCGTCGACGCCGACGACACCGAGTACGCATCGGGGTACGTCGTCGTCGCGGGCAACAAGATCGAGTCCATCGGCGCCGGAAAGGCCCCCGAGGGCCTTCAGAACGTCGTACGCCGCGTGGACGGGACCGGTCACCTCGTGACCCCCGGCCTGGTCAACACGCACCACCACTTCTACCAGTGGATCACCCGTGGCCTGGCCACCGACCACAACCTCTTCAACTGGCTCGTCGCGCTCTACCCGACGTGGGCGCGCATCGACGAGCAGATGGTGAAGGCGGCGGCACAGGGTTCGCTCGGCATGATGGCCCGCGGCGGTGTCACCACCGCGATGGACCACCACTACGTCTTCCCGAAGGACTCCGGCGACCTCTCCGGTGCCATCATCGGCGCGGCGAGCGACATGGGGGTGCGCTTCACCCTCGCCCGCGGCTCCATGGACCGCAGCGTCAAGGACGGCGGCCTGCCGCCGGACTTCGCCGTCGAGACCCTCGAAGGCGCGCTCGCCGCGACGGCCGCCACGGTCGACAAGCACCACGACGCCTCCTTCGACGCGATGACCCAGGTCGCCGTCGCCCCTTGCTCGCCGTTCTCGGTATCCACCGAACTCATGAAGCAGGGCGCGGAGTTGGCGCGCGCCAAGGGTGTACGTCTGCACACCCACGGCAGTGAGACCGTCGAGGAGGAGCAGTTCTGCAAGGAACTGTTCGGCATGGGCCCCACCGACTACTTCGAGTCGACGGGCTGGCTCGGTGACGACGTGTGGATGGCGCACTGCGTCCACATGAACGACTCCGACATCGCCGCATTCGCCCGCACGGGTACCGGAGTCGCGCACTGCCCCTCCTCCAACGCCCGCCTGGCGGCCGGCATCGCCCGTGTCCCCGACATGCTCAAGGCGGGTGTCCCGGTCGGCCTCGGTGTCGACGGCACCGCGTCCAACGAGTCCGGCGAACTGCACACCGAGCTGCGTAACGCACTCCTCATCAACCGCCTCGGCGCACACCGCGAAGCGGCCCTGAACGCCCGTCAGGCCCTGCGCCTGGGTACCTTCGGCGGCGCCCAAGTCCTCGGCCGCTCCACGCAGATCGGGTCACTCGAGCCGGGCAAGCTCGCCGACCTGGTCCTCTGGAAGATCGACGGCATCGGGCACTCCTCGATCGCCGACCCGGTGACCGCCATCGTCTTCGGCGCGGCGGCCCCGGTCACGCTCTCCCTCGTCAACGGCCGGCCGATCGTCGAGGACAGCCGCCTGCTGCACGTCGACGAGGACGCCATCGCCCGCTCCGCACGGGACGAGGCACAGCGCCTCGCGCGGATCTCCGCCGAGGCCTGACCCAAGAACTCCGGTCAGGGGGGACGGCCCTTGACCGGACTTGAGCAGCCGAGCGGGTTGCTCAAGTGCCGCCCCGGAACGTGGCCCAAAGCTTCACGTTCCCGGGGCGGTCAGTAATACCTGGGCGCGACCACAACTTCACACCGAGCAAGCCCTTGCACCACGCACCACCTCCCAGAAGCGAAAAGTGCCGGCAATGCCGCCCGTACTGGAAAACAACCGGAGGAGCCACAGTGGCCACTCAGCCCAGGTTCACCAAGCAAGGCACCACCCCAGGCACCACCCCAGACCCATCCGAATCCGACGGCGAAAGCGCCATAGGACAGGTGGACGAAGTCCACCCCGTCGACCAGAAGCTCCCCCCGCTCAAGATGGCGACGACCGGCCTCCAGCACGTGGCGGCCATGTACGCGGGTGTCGTCGCCCCGCCGCTCATCGTGGGCGCGGCGATCGGCCTCTCGCCGAAGGAACTCACTTTCCTGACCGGCGCCTGTCTGTTCACCGCGGGCCTGGCCACCTTCCTCCAGACGCTCGGCATCTGGAAGATCGGCGCCCGTCTGCCCTTCGTCAACGGCGTCACCTTCGCGGGCGTCGCCCCCATGCTCGCGGTCGTCGACTCGACCGACAACAAGGACGACGCGCTACCGATCATCTTCGGCGCGGTCATCGTCGCGGGCGTACTCGGCTTCATCGCGGCGCCGTTCTTCTCGAAGCTGGTCCGCTTCTTCCCGCCGGTGGTGACCGGCACGGTCATCACGCTCATCGGCATCTCGCTCATGCCGGTGGCCTTCGGCTGGGCACAGGGACCAGTACCCACCGCTGACGACTACGGCTCGATGCAGAACCTGGGCCTGGCGGGCATCACGCTCGTGATCGTCCTGCTCCTGCGCCGCTTCACCACGGGCTTCGTCAAGCAGATCGCCGTGCTCCTGGGCCTCGTCGTCGGCACGCTCATCGCGATCCCGTTCGGAGTGACGGACTTCAGCCCGGTCGGCGACGCCGACATCGTCGGCTTCCCGACGCCGTTCCACTTCGGCGCCCCGCAGTTCGCGGCGGCGGCGATCGTCTCCCTCTGTGTCGTCATGGTGGTCTCGATGACCGAGTCCACCGCGGACATGCTGGCGCTCGGCGAGATCGTCGGCCGACCCGCCGACGAGAAGACCATCGCGGCCGGTCTGCGCGCCGACACCCTCGGCTCCGCGCTCAGCCCGCTCTTCAACGGCTTCATGTGCAGCGCGTTCGCGCAGAACATCGGCCTGGTCGCGATGACGAAGATCCGCAGCCGGTACGTCGTCGCCGTGGGCGGCGGTTTCCTGGTCCTGATGGGCCTGTGCCCGATGGCCGCCTCGCTCATCGCCGTCGTACCGCGTCCGGTGCTCGGCGGCGCGGGTGTCGTCCTCTTCGGCTCGGTCGCGGCGAGCGGCATCCAGACCCTGGTCAAGGCCAACCTGGAGCGCGACAACAACGTCCTGATCGTGGCCGTGTCCCTCGCAGTGGGCCTCATCCCGATCGCGGCGCCGGAGTTCTACCACGCGTTCCCGGAGACCGCGAAGATCATCCTCGACTCGGGCATCTCCACGGGCTGTGTCGCGGCCGTGCTGCTCAACCTCGTCTTCAACCACATCGGCAAACGAGGTGAGGACGACGACGTGACCAACCCGATGGAGCCCGGGGGAGAAATCGCTGAACAGAGGGTGCACGAAGAGTCTTCCCCGGCGGGGGCCCACTGACGTAACGTGCGTGGCGCCGCCCGCATCGCGGAAGTTACTTTCCAGTCGGATTAATGGTCGGTCCCGCCGCGCGCCTCGTGAACTCCCGCGCGACGGGCCCGACTTCCGGCGCCACGCACACGGAAGAAGCGCCACCCATGAGTTCTCAGCCCCGCCCCGCCGACGAGGCCGCACCGGCCACCCCGGCCCCTGAGGTTCATCCGGTCGACGAGATCCTGCCGCCGGGCCGGATGCTCGTCGCAAGCCTCCAGCACGTCGCCTCCATGTACGCGGGCGCCGTCTCGGTCCCGCTGGTCGTGGCCGTCGCCGCCAAGATGTCGCCGGGGGACACGGCCGTACTCATGGGCGGAAGCCTCCTGATGGCGGGCGTGGCGACGCTGCTCCAGACCCTCGGCATCGGCAACTTCATCGGCTCCCGCCTGCCCTTCGTCAACGGCGTATCGTTCGCGGGCGTCGGCGTGATGCTCACGATCATCACGACACAGGGTGGTGTCGAGGCGGGGATGCCCGTCGTCTTCGGGGCGATCATCGTCTCAAGTCTCTTCGGTTTCCTGGTCAGTTCGTACTTCTCACGCCTGGTCCGCTTCTTCCCGCCGGTGGTGACGGGCTCGGTCATCACCCTGATCGGCGTCTCGCTCATCCCCGTCGCGTACGACTGGATAGTGGACGACTCGTCGACGGGCACCCCGGAGCCCGGCAGCATCGGCCTTGCCGGGGCGACCGTCCTGGTCATGCTCCTGCTCCAGCGCTTCACGCACGGCTTCCTCAAACAGATCAGCATGCTCTTCGCCATGATCTTCGGAACGCTGCTCGCCATCCCGATGGGCCTGGCCGACTTCTCCAAACTGGACGACGCGGCCCTGGTGGGCATCCCCTCGCCCCTCCACTTCGGCGCACCGCAGTTCAACATCCCGGCCATCATCTCGATGTGCGTCGTGATGCTGGTGATCCTCACCGAGTCGACCGCCGACATGATCGCCCTTGGCAAGATCGTCGACAAGGAGGTCGACGAGAAGACCATCGCCCGCGGCCTGCGAGCCGACGCACTCGGCTCGGCCCTGAGCCCTCTGTTCAACGCCTTCCACGCGAGCGCGTTCGCGCAGAACATCGGCCTGGTCGTCATCTCCAAGGTGCGCAGCCGCTTCGTGGTGGCGCTCAGCGGCGCCATCCTGGTCCTGATCGGCCTCAGCCCCGCGGCGGCGGCGCTGATCTCGGTCGTCCCCATGCCGGTCCTGGCAGCCGTCAGCCTCTTCCTCTTCGGCTCCATCGCGGTCAGCGGCATCCAGACACTGCTCCAGGCGGACCTGCACAGGGGCGACAACGCCCTGATCGTCGTGGTCACCCTCGGCGCGGGCCTGGCCCCCGCACTCTCGGAGGGCTTCTACGACGCGTTCCCGGCCTGGGCGCAGATCGTCCTGGGCTCCGGCATCTCAACGGGCTGCCTGCTCGCGGTGACCCTGAACCTGGTCTTCAACCACCTGGGCACAAGGCCGAGTTCGGCCCCCGCCCCGGAGCCCGCGATCACACCCTGACCCACGTGTCCGGCGTGAGCAAACTGAGGGCCAGGTCGGATCGCAGGAAAGTCCCTCCGCAGGCCCTCCCCAGGGCACTTCCGGTGGGACTCTCCTGCAATTCCCCTACCACCACAGTCCCGTTTCAGCTGGCCGCGGCCGGGGCGCGGGTCGTCGCCAGTTTGACCGCGAGCGCGCCGAGCACCGTTCCCATCACGTACCGCTGGACCCGCAGCCACGACGGGCGGCGGGCCAGGAACACCGCGATGGTGCCCGCCGCCATGACGATGGCCAGGTTCACGCCCAGGCTGACGGAGATCTGTACGCCGCCGAGCACGAAGCCCTGCGTCAGTGTGTGACCGGCCGTCGGGTCGATGAACTGCGGTATCAGCGAGACGTACATGATGGCGACCTTCGGGTTCAGGAGGTTCGTGAGAGCTCCCATGGAGAAGAGCCGCCAAGGCGAGTCGGGCGCCGGCTCCTGGTGGGTGAAGACCGAGGTGCCGCCCGGCTTCAGGGCCTTCCAGGCCAGCCACGCCAGGTACCCGGCGCCCGCCAGCTTCACGGCCAGGTACAGCTGGGGTACCGCCAGGAACACCACCGACAGGCCGAGGTTGGCGGCGCTCAGATAGACGACGAACCCGACGGCGACCCCGGCCAGGGAGATCGCTCCGGCCCGCCTGCCCTGGGTGATGCTCCGTGAGACGAGGTACATCATGTTGGGCCCCGGCGTGAGCACCATGCCGAGAGAGACCACTGTGACGCCGAGGACCGCGTTCATTCCGATCATGGACCAAGGATCGGACGGCGGCACCGTCCAGCACCAGCGAAGAGTTCTTCACGCAACACGTAAGCGCTGCTACATCGGCGCGGGGTACCGGTGCCGGCTCCGGATCCCCACGCCGATGCGGCGGCCGGCTCACCCGATCCGATAAGGATCCCCATAGACCTTCCACTCCAGCGGAGTGTTCAGGCTCAGGTTGCCGTTCCGCAGGAACACCCGCTGTGCCGTGTCGACGCGGCTGGTGTCGCTGTGGGCCTCCTCCTGCTTCATGGCCCAGACCCGCGCGTCGAGGAACGCGTTCAGGTAGTTCCTCTCGTCGCCGCCCTGCGAGGGCGGCTTGGCCTCGTTGAGCGCGCGCTTGCGGATGCTGCCGAAGCTGGTGCTGTCGCCGCCGTCGCCGTGCATGACGATCGCGTCGTAGTACGCGAACTGCCCGAGGACGCCGATGCCGTCGGCCTTGCCCTGCTTGACGGCCGGGTTGAAGTAGACGCGGTCACGCTCGTCGTTCTGCGCCTTCTGGAACTCGGGGTCCTCGGCGGCCTTCTCCCAGTCGCGCTTGTAGCCGGGGTCGAGACCGTCGTGGGAGTCGGTGCCGTCCACCTCGCGCAGCGCGGGCAGGTACTTGGCGAGGACGTTGTTCGGCTTGCGCCGGGTGTAGAGCTCGACGAGGTCGAGCATGTCACCGGTGCCGGAACAGAAGCCGATGATCCCGGCGGTGTAGCCGCGGCCGTCGCCAATGTCCTCGCAGTAGCGGTAGTAGTCCTTCCACTTGAGGTCGGAGTTCTCGGCGCTGCAGACGATCTTCATGGCGATCTCCTTCTTCGCCGGATCGTCGAGTCCGCCCGCCTTGGCGGCCGGAGAGGCGCCTGCCGTCTGGGAGGCGATGACCGGGCCCGCGACGAGCGAGGCGCCGATGAAGGCGAGCAGGGTGCGGCGTGACGTGTGGATGCGGGGCGTGGGGGCGCGATGGGGGGTGGGCACGGGGCCTCCAAGGTGGGGGAGTTCGTCGTTCCGATGACGCTTGGGCTCTTCCGCGTACTGTTAGGAAGGTTTCCTACCAGAGATTGCGGATGACGTATACCCGTCAAGGGAGCGCGAGTTGACGATCGTGGAGATCCCGGCCCGTCCGGTTACCCGACCCCGATCAGCCGTTCGCGCACCTGAACAGCGACTTTGTACGTGTCCCCGATCGGCCGGACGGCGAGACGCCCCGGGTCACGAATCCAGCCGTCTTCGAGGGTGAACCAGTCGATGGCCTTCGGGGCGCGCCCTTCCCCGAGTGCCGCCCGCGACTCCTTGAAGTAGGTGTCCCAGCGCAGCCGGTAGAGCCCGCCGACGAGTCCGGCCCACTCGCGGTTGGCGTAGTCGCGCAGCCCGGCGTCCGCCCCGGACCGTGTACCCCACACGGTGAGCAGCGACAGCTGGTCGTACGCGAGCCGGTCACGCTCCTTCGCGTCGGCGCCCCACGAGCGGGCGTCCGCGACCCAACGACCCAGCAAATGGCGGGAGTCGGTGGCCAGCAGCTTGTCGAGCAGGTCCATGAGGCCGAGCCAGGTCCGGGTCAGCCGGTCGAAGCGGGCGGTGTCCCCGTCGTCGTACGCCCGCTTGATCCGAGGGAGGAGCACCCGGCTGCGATTGGAGAGGGCTTGGCGCGCGACGTCCAGTACGTCGCGCCGGTAGGCGGAGGACCCGCGCAACCCGGCCCGCACATCCAGGAGTTCGGCGAGCGCGGGCTCGAAGTCGGTCGGCTCGTACCGCATCGCCTTCGGCGACCAGGCCGCCGCCGACTTCGCCGACAGGTCGGGCCGTGCGCCGAAGAGGCCGTCCGCGCCCTCGGCCCACTCGTCGGCGCGGGTCGTGCCGTACGCGGTGCGGCGCAGGATGTCCCAGGCGGCGGCAGCGTGCGGATCGGCCGCTCCGTACCGCGATACGGACCAGTCGGCGAACCAGGCGTCCAGATCCAGGTCGCCGGTACGCCAGGCCAGTTCGGAGAACAGCTCGAAGGCGGCCGGGTTGTTGTCGGCCGCCTCCGGCATCAGGGAGATACCGCGCTGCGTGCTGCCTTCCTTGGTGCGCCACTTCTCGTAGAGCGCCGCCCAGTCGGGGGTGTTGGCGCCGAGAGTCGTGTGTCCGCCGAAGTTCCAGATCGAGCCGAACGTGTACGGGGTCCGGTTCCAGTCGGACTCGCGGTCGGTGACCTTCGGGAAGCGGTCGGAGAGGCCGTCGACCACCAGCATCCTGGACTTGTCGACGGCGTCGACGATGGCCTTGGGCGGATTGCTCTGCCAGCCGAGGATCACCCAGGTGGCGCCGGGGTGCGCGGCCCGGAGGGCCTTCTCGACGGCTTTGGCCGCATCCGGGACCGGTACGTCGCCCGGCTTCCCGCCCTCGTGGAGGAGGTCCATCTTGTACATGGTCGAGGTGCCGAACAGCTCGTCCTGGGAGCGGTAGAAGGCGGCGGCCACCTGCCTGAAGGCCTCGGTGCGCGGGTCCAGCCAGTCGGGCCGCGGGAAGCCGACCCAGTCGCCCTGCGGCACGGTCCTCGCGCCGGGGTTCCTCGCCGCGAAGCCGGGCGGCACCGTGCCGAAGTAGCCGGGCAGTACCGGCGTCATGCCGAGGTCGCGCAGCCGGTCCGCGATGCGGCGGCCCAACGCGGCCCGCCGGTCGAGCAGTTGACGCGAAACGGGGTACGGGAAGGCGGACATGTTCTGGAGCAGCCACCACGGCTGGTGTGCCGGGGCCGGGATCCACTCGCGCAACTCGCTCTCGGAGTAGCCGAACTCCTGGAACACGCGGTGGTAGAGGGCGTCCGCACCGACGTACACGAGCACTTCGTTGTAGCCGTGCAGCGCGAGCACGTCGATCTCGCGCTCCCAGTACGACCAGTCGTGGTACGCACCCGTGTAGCCGTCGTTCGTGTCGTTGAGGACGAAGCGGTGCGGGGCGTTGGCGCGTCCGGTCACCGGCTCGGCGAGGCCGGGGAGCCGGTCGGGCAGGTCCAGCTGGTCGCCCGCCCAGGTGATGTTCGCGTGGGCGTTGTGCTTCAAGTAGTGGCGCAGGCCGGTCAGTTGGGCTGCTGCGGTTGGTCCGGTGATGGTGATGTGCCCGCGCCGCCCGGATACCCGGAAAGTGTCGGCGGGGCCCGCGGTTTTGAACGTCAGCTGCTTGAAGTGTCCGGGCAGCAGACGCCGGGCGGCCTTGACCACGGGTGTGTCGAAGGACGCGGGCGACCCGGAGACCGATGGCGCACCGGAGGTCGGGGCGCCATCGGCGGTGGAGCCGGAACAGGCGACGGCGGCGCCGGTCGTTCCGGCGATGGCGGTGAGGAAGGTGCGGCGGGCCAGGGGCATGACGTGGGGATACCCTCCCGGTTCGGCGATGCCCGGGCGGGCGCCCGGGCAGTGCTGGACGGCGCACCACGATGAACCGCCCACGAACCATGGTCAAGATGCCGTGCCGAGGTGAACCACGGTCGTCCGGCACCGCTCCTCCGCCCGAAGCCCCGATGTTCGAACGCCCGATGTTCGAACACCCGGTGTTAGCGTCGGCGGATGACCGCACCCCTGCCCGGCAGACCGACCCGCGCCTCCACCACGGGTCGCCCCCTGATGGCCGCCCTCGACCTGTTCGGGCGGCGCTGGAGCCTGCGGATCGTCTGGGAGCTGCGGGCCGAGCCGCTGGGATTCCGCGCGTTGCAGGAGCGGTGCGACGCGATGTCGTCCAGCGTGCTGCGCCAGCGCCTGACCGAGCTGCTCGAAGCCCGCCTGGTGCGGCAGCTGCCCGACAGCTCCTACGCCCTGACCGAGCTCGGCCGCGAGGCCCACGAGGCCCTGCGCCCCCTGGACGCCTGGGCCGGACGCTGGGCGAAGGAGGTCAGCGCCGAGACCGCCCCTGGAGCCGCCCCTGAGGTCGCCCCTGAGGTCGCCCCTGGAGTCGCCCCTGAGGTCAACCTCGACGTCAGCCCCGACTCGGCAGGGGATCGGCGATGAGCGCGTCGCGCATCTGCTGGACGGTGTTCGTCAGCGCACTGAGCGGCCGGATCAGCAAGGTCGCCTCCGTCAACTGACCCTCGGCGTCGATCTGTTGCACGAACGCGCCGTACGCGGACTCCTCACCCACCTTTCCGGTGAACGTCGTCACGCACTGCTGCCCCTGCCCCTGTCCCCGCCTCCGCCCTTGCCCATCCCTCCCCGGATCGGTGAACTCGCCCAGCGGTTCGATCCCCGTCAAGCACTGCCCGATCTTCGGGAACAGGTGCGCCACGTCGTCCTGCCCGCTGTAGTCGGCGACCGGGCTGTGGAAGACGATGTCCCTCGCGAGCAGGAGCCGGGTTCGGTCGGGCACGCCGGGTGCCAGTAAGTCACGTATGTCGAGGCTCATCGGTGCCACTCCTCCTGACTGTCACGGCTGCTTCAGGCGCGCTGCTTCGATTTCCGAAGCAACACCCTTCGGAGCCTAGCCCAGACTCCGGGACTCTGTCCCACTCCCGTAGGCCCCCGTCCCGGGCAAGTCCGGCTCCCTGTCCCGATGTCAGCGGCGGTCTATGCCCATAGATGAGCCCACGGTCACTGACCTACGTTCGAATTCGGCGCCATTGAAAGCGCCCCCATCCGGAGGGAATCCCGAGCAAGGCAGTAGATGAAGCGCGTACAGAGGGCCGCGGTCAAGGCTGAAGTAGTCCGCGAACCGGGAGCGAAAGAGACCAGCCAGCGGAACTCATCGACACGCCGGACGGCGCCGACCGCTTGAAATCGGCAGGGAGATGCGGCGCGGGGGTGGCGGTCGGGGTGCCTCCGGAGCGACGCGCCTTGGCCGCTCTCCAGTCATCGGAGCGATGTCACGTGTTCGAGCCAACATCGGCCCCATCGGGCTCAGTTGGACGCATTGACATCCGATGTATTCAACCCTACGTTCCCGAGCGACCCGTCAACCTCAGGGAGCGCCCCCATGCGCACACAGTTCAGCCGCACCCGGCGAAGAGTCGCCGGGATCGCCCTGCTCCTCGCCTCGGCCCTCGCCGCCACCGCCGTCCCCGCAGCGGTGGCGGCCCCGACGGAACCCCCCACAGCCGCGACCACGACCGCGACCGAGACCGCAGCCGCCGCCCCGGCGCCCGAGCGGTCCGCGCCCACCGGCCCGGGAACCGACCACGCGGCAGACGACCCCTTCACCGCCGACCGCACCAACTGGTTCCGGCAGGACCGCTTCGGCATGTTCATCCACTTCGGCGCGTACTCCAACCTGGAGGGCGAGTACAAGAAGGCGGACGGTTCCGTGTGCCGTGACGCCGAGTGGATCCAGCGCCAGTGCGACATCCCGAAGGCCGAGTACGAGAAGCAGGCCGCGACGTTCAACCCGGCCGGCTTCGACGCGAAGGCCGTGGTCAAGGCGGCCAAGGACGCCGGAATGCGTTACATCGTCATCACCTCGAAGCACCACGAGGGATACGCGATGTGGCCCACGAAGGTCAACGACTGGAACCTGCGCGACCACTCCTCCTTCGACAAGAAGCGCGACATCCTCGCCGAGCTGAAGAAGGCATCGGACGACGCGGGCATCAAGCTCGGCTTCTACTACTCGATCTGGGACTGGCACGACCCGGACTTCCCGGACCCCGCCACCTTCCCCAAGTACGAGAAGCGGATGCGCGCCCAGCTCAAGGAGCTGGTCGACAACTACGACCCGGCGCTCCTGTGGTTCGACGGCGAGTGGGACACGGACAAGCCCAACAATCCCTGGACGGCGAAGGACGGCGAGAACCTCGAGGCCTACCTCCGCGGACTCGACCCGGACCTGATCATCAACAACCGCGTCGGCAAGCGCCGCGTGGTGGACGGCGACTACGGCACCCCCGAGCAGGAAATTCCCGGCGCCCCGGTCGACGGCCAGCTCTGGGAGTCCTGCATGACCCTCAACGGCCACTGGGGCTTCGCCCGCTACGACACAAACTGGAAATCGTCGTCCACCCTGGTCAGGAACCTCCTCTCCACCACGTCCCGCAGCGGCAACTACCTCCTGAACGTCGGCCCCGACGCCCGCGGCCGCGTCCCGCAGCCCTCCGTCGACCGCCTGAAGCAGATGGGCGACTGGCTGCGTACGTCGGGCCAGGGCGATGCGGTGTTCGGCGCGCGCTACGGCGGACTCGTCGAGGAGCCGAAATGGGGCTCCGTCAGCCGCAAGGGCGACAAGCTGTACGCGGCGGTCACCCAGTGGCCCGCGTCCGGTGCCGCCCTGCATCTGAAGGCGCGTACGGACTTCCAGGTCACGGCGGCACGCGTGCTCGGCAGCGGCCAGCAGGTGACGGTCACCGAGTCCGGCGACGGCATCGACGTCAAGCCGTCCGGCGGGGCGGCCAACGACACCGCCACGGTCATCGAGCTGAAGGTGGACCCGGGTCCGACAGCCCGCCCCGGCAAGGGCAAGGGCCTCACGCAGGAGATCTTCGACAACACCGACCTGACCGGCGCCCCGAAGATCACCCGCATCGATCGCACCCTCAACCACGCCTGGAAGTACGAGGGTTCACCGGCCGCGAGCATCCCCTCCGACAAGTTCAGCATCCGCTGGAGCGGCAGCCTGGAGCCGCGCCGCTCGGAGACGTACACCCTGACGACCGTCTCGGACGACATGGCGCGGGTGTGGATCGACGGCAAGCTGGTCATCGACTCCTGGACGCCGCACGAGCCGAAGATCGACAAGGCCCAGGTCGCCCTCACCGCGGGCGAGCGCCACTCGATCAAGGTCGAGTACGCGGAACAGACCGGCGAGGCCCACATGAAGCTGCTCTGGTCGAGCCCCGGCCAGGAACAGCAGATCGTGCCCGCGACGCAGCTGTACGCGCACGCGCGCTGACCTCAAGTGATCGGGCCCCAAGTCCTGAGGATTCAGGACTTGGGGCCCTCGCTGTGAGGACCAATGGCGGGCACTTTCCGTTCTCCGGAATTGGGAGTGTTGATCTCGCCCAGCAGGGCAGACGACGGATTGTCGTTGTCCGGCCCCCCAGGTCAGGGCATCGATGAACGCCTATTGCCGACCGAGAGAGTGACTACCCCGTGAGCGCGCCCGAAGCACCTGAGACACCGGCACCCGCTCCGGAGGCCCTAGCGCGCCACCGCGCGCTCTTCCGCGCGATCCACCGCCGCAAGAACCCGCGCCTGCGCCAGTCGGACATCACCGTCACCGAAGAGATACAGGTCAGGCGGGCGGTCAAGGCGACCGCGCTCGGCAACGCCATGGAGTGGTACGACTTCGGCGTCTACGCCTACCTCGCGGTGATCATCGGCAAGGAGTTCTTCCCCTCCGGCAACGACACCGCGCAGACGCTCTCCTCCCTCGCCACCTTCGCTGCGGCCTTCCTCGTGCGCCCCATCGGCGGCATGGTCTTCGGACCCCTCGGTGACCGCGTCGGCCGCAAGAAGATCCTCGCGCTGACCATGATCATGATGGCGTCGGCGACCCTGGCGATCGGCCTGATCCCCAGCTACACCACCATCGGCGTCTGGGCCCCGGTCCTCCTCGTGCTCTGCCGCATGGTGCAGGGCTTCTCCACGGGCGGTGAGTACGGTGGCGCCGCGACGTTCATCGCCGAGTACGCGCCCGACAAGCGCCGCGGGTTCTGGGGCTCCTTCCTGGAGTTCGGCACCCTGATCGGCTACACCGTCGCCGCCGTTCTCGTCACCGCCCTGACCATGGGGCTGAGCGACGACGCCATGCAGTCCTGGGGCTGGCGCATCCCGTTCCTGGTGGCGGCACCGCTCGGCCTCATCGGCCTCTACCTGCGGCTGAAGCTCGACGAGTCGCCCGCCTTCCAGAAGATGGCGGAAGCGGAGAGCGGACCTGCCGCCGAACGCCAGAAGAAGTCCTTCAAGGACTCCTTCTTCGGCCAGTGGCGGGCGATGCTGCTCTGCATCGCGCTTGTCGCCGCGTTCAACGTCACCGACTACATGCTGCTCTCCTACATGCCGACGTATCTGACGCAGCTCGGCTTCGGCGAGACCGGTGGCCTGATGTCCATCGTGCTCGTCATGCTGATCCTGATGGCGCTCATCAACTCGGTCGGCCGCCTCTCCGACCGCATCGGCCGCAAGCCGGTCCTGATGGCGGGCTCGGTGGGCTTCTTCGTCCTGGCGATCCCGGCCTTCCTCCTCATCAAGCAGGGCGGCACGGTGGCGGTCTTCACCGGCCTGCTCATCCTCGGCCTGTCCCTGGTCTGCTACCTGGGCGTGATGTCCTCCTCGCTCCCCGCCCTGTTCCCCACGGACGTCCGCTACGGCTCGCTCTCCATCGGCTTCAACATCTCGGTCTCGCTCTTCGGCGGTACGACCCCGCTGGTGGTGGCGGCTCTGATCGGCGCGACCGGCAACGACCTGATGCCCGCGTTCTACACGATGCTCGCGGGCCTGGTCGGCATCATCGCGGTGGCCGCGATGAAGGAGACGGCCCGCAAGCCCCTGGAGGGCTCCCCGCCGTCGGTCGCGACGGACGAGGAGGCGCGGGAACTGGTGGCGGCGCAGCGTCCCTGACACCGGTGTGGGCGCGGCCCGCCGCCCCCACGACAGCCTCACCTCACCTCAGGTGCCGGTCGTAGAACCGGCCCCCGTCCTCCACCTCGAACCACGGGGTGCCGGTGTGCCCGCCCGGATTGGCGTGCAGCGTCTTCTCCTTGCTGCCGAAGGCGTCGAACAGGTCGAGGGCCCGCTGCCGGGGGTTCCCCTCGTCGTCCCACTGCAGCAGGAACAGCAGCGGAACGGTGACCTGCCGGGCCTCCTCGCGCTGGGCGCGGGGCACGTAACCCCCGGCGAAGAGACCGGCGGCCGCGATGCGCGGCTCGACGGCCGCGAGGTGGATGCCGACGGCGGCCCATCCCGAGTACCCCACCGGGCCGCCGATCTCGGGCAGTGCGAGGAGGGCGTCCAGGGTGGTCCGCCATTCCGGGACGGCCTTCTCGACCAGCGGGCCGATGAAGGACTCGAAGATCTCGTCGGCAGGCTCGCCGGCCTGCATCGCCCGGCGGATGTCGGCGCGCGCCTGTTCGTCGGCGGCGGAACGGGGCCGGTCACCGCACCCGGGGGCGTCGATGGAGGCGACCGCGTAGCCGTGCGCCGCGGTGTGCCGGGCCCGTGCCACCAGCCGGGACGCCCCCTTGGGCAGGCCGTTGTTGTGGGCCATCAGGATCAGCGGAACCGGTGCGGAGGAATCAGGCGTCCACAGGGTGCCGGGGATCTCGCCGAGGGTGAATTCGCGTTCGAGGACGTCGTCGTCGAGGCGCTGCTCGGAAGCGAAGTGCATGGTCGTGCCTTTCGGGAGGGCTCTTCTGCGGCGCTCCCGGACGACCTATCGCCCGACCGTGACCCCGGAGGGGAGCACCCATGTCGACACTGCGTTCACGGGTACCACCTCCTCGTTGTTCTCTCGCACGGCCTCCGGGAAAGTAGCAGGGCCCGCCGGGGCCCGGCAACGGGTTTTCGCGGAGGCTCACCGAGCGAGCCGACCGCCCCCGAGGCCGGTCACGGACTGCGTCCAGGTGCGGGGTTCCAGGGCGAGTCGGGGGCCTTGGGGGTTCTTGGGGTCGCGGACGTGACCGGCTCGCTGAAGGCGGGGTCAGTCGCAGAGGCGGCGCGTGGTGAGGGCGCCGCCCGTGTTCTCGTTGTCCGTGCCCAGGGCCGCGAGGTGGGAGCCGGGGGCGCAGTGCAGCGCTTCGATCTTGTGGCCGTCGAACTTCTCCAGGACCTCGGGCGACTTGGCTACGGACAGCCGTACGGTCCCATCGGAGGCGACGGACAGCTTGCCCGCGTCGCTCACGGCGGAGTCGAAAGGACCGTCGTCTCCGGCATCGGACGCCGAACTGACCAGCAGACGGCCCGACTTGGTCACTTCGATGTCCGAGGCGTGACGCACGTCCCCCTCTGGGTACGGCGCACGGAACGTCGCCTTGTCCACCGGCCCGAACTGCGCCTCACCGTAGGAATTGAGCTCGAACGGTGCCGCGTACAGCGTCGCCGGGCGGTCCTCGCCCTCACCCCGGTCCGCCCAGACCGCCGCCGTCTCCCCGTGCCGCGAGGTCAGCGAGAAGCTCTCGAAGTTGTCGTCAGTGCCGATCGCGGGCAGCGGGGCGACGTCCAGGACCTGCACGGACTCCCCGGCGTCGGTCAGCTTGAGGTGATAGGCGAGCCCGCGGCTGGCCAGGGCCACGTACTCGTCGGAGGTCCCCGGCACCGCGTCGAGCGCCTCCAGGTCGATCGGCTCGGCGCCGCCGTGCCAGGAGATCGGCGAGACCTCGGTCGGCCGGCCGGGGCGGTAGGTGACCTCGGCGATGCGGTTCTCGCCGGGCTCCTTGTTGTCGCGCACGACGAGGGTGCGCAGACTGTCACCCGAACGCGAGGTGACGGTGAGGCCGCTGATGCCCGACTTGATGTCGTCCCCGACCTGCTGCCACGAGGCGGCCTTCGGCTGAGCCGTGGAAAGCCCGGTGCTGAGCGCCACGGCAACTCCCGTGCCGATAACGGTACATGCGGTCAGGACGGTCTTACGCATGGTCAGGGACCTCTCGCTCGGTGTGCGACGCGCGTAGATTCACGGCTGGCCGGACCGTAATGGCCCGGCCGCCGTGAGGGCAAGGGGGCTACCTGAACTGGTCTAACGGGCGGGTTCACGTCGCCGGGGCGGGTTCGCGGTGCTGCTGCTCGGGCTGCGCCTGCTCGGCTGCCCCGCGCTCGGGCCGCAGCAGCGCCGCCGCCAGGGCGATGCCCGCCGCCGCGATGCCCGTGGCCACCCAGAAGGCGAGGCGGTAGCCGTCGGCCGTGGCCGCCACGGTCCGGTCGCCGTCCGCGAGCAGGCTCTCGGTGCGGCTCGCCGCCAGCGTGGTCAGAACGGCGAGACCCAGGGAACCGCCCACCACCTGCGTGGTGTTGAAGAGGCCGGAGGCAAGACCCGCGTCCTGCTCGCGCGCCCCGGACATCGCGAGCCCCGTCACCGCGGGCATCGCCGCCGCGAACCCGGCGCCGAGCAGCAGCATGGAGGGGAGTACGTCGACGACGTACGAACCGTCGGCGGGCAGGCGGCCCAGGAGAGCCAGGCCGCCCGTGATGAGGACGAGGCCGGCGAGCAGGGCACGGTAGGGGCCGAAGCGGCCTATCACCCTGGCGGACAGGCCCAGCATCAGGACGCCGATGGCGACAGGGGCGGGCAGGAACGCGAAGCCGGTCTTCAACTCGCCGTACCCGAGCACGCGTTGGAAGTAGAGCGCGCCGATGTACTGAAAGCCGAACATGCCCGCGATCATCAGGATCTGCACGGCGTTGGCGCCGGTCAGCGTGCGGGAGCGGAAGACGCGCAGGCGCAGCAGGGGACGGGCCGTACGGGCCTGGCGTGCGGCGAAGGCGGTGTACAGGGCGAGGGAGAGCGCGGCGAGCGCGAGGGTGGCCGGTGTGCCGTGCCCGGCGGAACCGACGATCGTGTACACGGTGAGCATCAGCGCGCCGGTGATGAGCGCGGCGCCCGGGTAGTCCGCGCCCCCGGCGAGGCCCGTGCCGGGGTCGTTCGCCAGGACGCGTACCGCCGCCACGAGCGCGACGGCCCCGATCGGCAGGTTGATCAGGAAGATCCAGTGCCAGCTGAGGGTCTCGGTGAGCGCGCCGCCCAGGAACGTGCCGAGCGCGCCGCCCGCCGCGCCGACCGCGCTGAACACGGCGATGGCCTTGGCCTGTTCGCGCGGCTCGGGGAAGAGCGCCACCAGCATGCCGAGCACGACCGCCGATGTCATCGCCCCGCCGACACCCTGCACGGCGCGTGCCGCGATCAGCAGGCCCTGGTCGGTGGCGACCCCGCACAGCACGGACGCCGCGGTGAACACGGCGAGGCCCGAGACGAACATCCGCTTGCGGCCGATGAGATCGCCGAGCCGCCCCGCCAGGAGGAGCAGTCCGCCGAAGGCGATGAGGTAGGCGTTCACGACCCAGGCGAGGCCCGGCGCCGAGAAGCCGAGGTCGCTCTGGATGGCGGGCATCGCGACGGTCACGATGTTGCCGTCGATGATCGTCATCAGGAGGCCCGAGGACAGGACGGCGAGCGACGCCCTGCGGGAGCGTGCGGAAATGATGGCATCGGACACGGTGAAAAACCTCCATGAACTGCATAGGTGCACGACTTGTAACGGGGCTCATCGTGCGTGACCATGGAGGCTGGGAGAAGGAGGAACTTCAATGTCCCAAGGGAACACCGGTGTTACGGCGCAGGTGGTGAACGCGCAGGCGTGCCCGCTGCGGGAAGTTCTTGACAGGGTGGTGGGGAAATGGAGCATCCCGATCCTGGTCGCGGCGGCCCACGGCCCCATCCGCTTCACCGAGTTGGAGCGCAGCATCGAGGGCATCAGCCGCCGCATGCTGACCCTGACCCTGCGGAACCTGGAGCGCGACGGCCTGCTCACGCGCACGGTGTACCCGACGGTTCCACCGAAGGTCGAGTACGAACTGACACCGGTCGCAAGGGAATTGCACGGCACGCTGCTGACTCTGACGGGGTGGGCCGAGCGGAACCGGGTGACGATCGCGCAGTCGCGCGCCGACTATGACGAGAAGCGAGGGCTGGTGTAGACCGGGGACCTGCCCCCCGGCCCGCACCGGCCCTCGCCGCTGCGTGCGCGCACGGGCGGCTACGGCTTGCGCGCCACCGCGCCGTACGCGTCGACCGGCGTCGCGTCCTCGGTCTCCGGGCGCCACCGCGTGACCTGGGAGACGCCGGGCTCCACAAGGTCCAGGCCGTCGAAGAAGCCGCCGATCTCCTCGACGCTGCGTACGTGGTAGGGGATCGCGCCGCTCTTGTTGTACGCGTTCGACGCCGCGATCATGCCATCGCTGGTGGCGGTGCTGTCGCTGATCACGAGGTAACTGCCGGACGGCAGGCCCGCCATGAGCCGCGACACCAGATCACGCGCCTGCTGGTAATCGGCCACGTGGCCCAGGGTGTTGAGGATCATCAGCGCGACCGGCTTGGAGAGATCCAGGGTCGCGCTCGCGGACTCCAGGATCGCCTTGGGGTCGTAGAGGTCGGCGTCGATGTACGCGGTGACGCCCTCGGGCGTACTGGTGAGCAGCGCGCGGGCGTGCGCCAGGACGAGCGGGTCGTTGTCCACGTAGACGATCCGGGAGTCCGGGGCCACGCGCTGGGCGACCTCGTGCGTGTTGTCGGCGGTCGGCAGGCCCGTGCCGATGTCCAGGAACTGGCGGACACCCCGCTCCGTCGCGAGATGACGGACGGCGCGGCCGAGGAACTGCCGGCTCAGGCGCGCCACGTCGACGAGGCCGGGGTGGATGCCCTTGATGTGGTCGCCGAGTTCGCGGTCCTTCTCGTAGTTGTCCTTGCCGCCCACGAAGTAGTTCCAAAAGCGCGCGGAGTGCGGCGTGCTGGTGTCGATGCGCGCGCGTATGTCCGCTGCGGCGTCGGCTTGGGGGTCGCGATCCGACACGAGGGTCCTCCTGTGGGTGAACGGGCCTGCTTGTTAATTGAAAGAACGATCACCTGCCAATCTAGTTCCCGCGGTCCGGACCAGCACTCCCAACTCGCCTTTCGCCGCGGGCCGCTCAGAGGCCGATCACCGTCGGGTCGTCGGCCAGCGCCCTGAAGTACTCGCGCGGATCCCGCACCATCTGCCGTTCATCGAGGTCCAGGAGGCCGCCGACGGAGCGCAACTCAGCGGCTTCCGTGCCGTCCGCCTTGCGGATCGACTGCTCGATGCGGAACGTCTTGCGCTCGCCCCACACGAACACGCAGGTCACCTCCACCTCGTCGCCCGCGCGCAGCTCGCTGAAGTAGCGGATGGTGTTCTCCAGGGCGACCGGACCCACCCCTTTGGCCAGCAGATCGGCCTGTTCTATGCCCGCCGCGCGCAGCACCGACCAGCGGGCGTGCTCGGCGTACTGGAGGTAGACGGCCTGGTTGACGTGCCCCTGTGCGTCCGTCTCGTACCCACGGACACTGATGCTCACGGAAAACGGCTCCGCCACGACATTCCCTTCGACGGTTCAACACGGATATCTACGGATACCTACTGTTCACTGCCCCTCCGGTCGGCCCTGCGCTATCCCCTCCGCGGCGACGCGAGGAGATAGCGGGCGCCGCGGGTCCGCTCGGTGTGTTCGCTGACCTGCCACCCCGCGGCCTCCAGCGCGCTCGCGCACGCCCGAAGGCCGTCGGGCGCCGCATCACGCACGGCGACGGCCTCGGGCTGCGGAGTCTCGCCCACCCGATACCCCTGGGGCCCGGGCGAACAGCCCGCCGCCTCCAGGGCCAGCGCCGCGGCCTGCACCAGATGCGTCCGCTCCCAGGCACAGGGGCGTTCCCGCGCGCCATCCGGATTGGTCATGCGGCGCATCTCAAGGAGACCTTCCCAGGCGCTGCGTACGTCGCGGGCGCGGGCCGGGCTCCCGGAGTCCTGCGGGGCCATGGGCTCGGCGCCGGTGCGGGCGGCGAAGAGGCCGGAGGCGGCTGGGGCGGCCGGGGGAGGGGCAGGGGCCTCGGCGGTGGGACCGGGCCAGGTTTCTTCCCGTACGCGATGGCCGGCGGGTGTCAGGAAGCAGGCGTGCGGCGGCCGGGGGTGCCGGAAGGCGAGGCGGTGCCGCACGAGTGTCGCCAGCTGCGCCTCGCTCCCGGTGAGACGGCCCGTCGCCGGGTCCGCGGCCTCGATGACGCGCCGCTGAGCCGCCGTCGGAGGCTTCGTCATGAGCCCACCTCTTCCCCAGGTCGTCCTCGCCTGGTTCCGATAGTGCCTCGTGCCACTGACAACGGCCGCGGGACCTCAGCCGCCGGGGGATGACGGGCCGCCGGTTCAGCGAACCGTTCCCGTGGCGAGGTCGACCACCCTCTCGGCGACGAGGTCGAGCGTGCGCCGGTCGTCGTCGGCGGTGCCGCGCTCGGCGGGCGTACCGGGGTAGGTGTCGAGCAGGACGTCCGTGGCGCCGAGCTCGGCCAGTGTCTCCAGGTCGGCACGGAGCTGGTCGACGCCGCCGTGCCCGAGCGGGCGCTCCGCCGTGTCCGGCTGCGGGGCGAGCCTCAGCTGGAGGCGGGGCACGAGGTCCGGCGCGGGGCGCCCCGCGGCCTCGGCCTCCGCCGCGATCCGGGGCAGAGCCGTCCGCAGAACGTCGAGCGTCGGCATGAACGGGTGCCAGCCCTCACCGAGGCGGGCCGCGCGGCGCTGGGCCGCGGGGGAGTTGCCGCCGACCCAGACGGGCAGCCGAGCCGCGGGGAGGGGAGCGTTGTGGATGCCTTCGTAGGCGACGTATCGCCCCTGGAACGAGGTCGTCTCCTCGGACCATGACGCGCGGATCGCGGCGAGGTACTCGTCCGTGATGGCGCCGCGCTCGTCGAAGGGGACGCCAAGGGCCTCGTACTCGGCGCGGGACCATCCGACACCGGCGCCCAGGATGAACCCGGCGTCGTTCAGCTGGTCGATGTTGGCGGCGAGGCGGGCGGTCTGGAGCGGGTGGCGGTAAGGGATCACCGTGATCGTCGTGCCGAGCCGCAGTCCCGGTACGCGGCCCGCGAGGTGCGCGGCGAGTACGAACTGGTCGTAGAACGGCGCCGGATAGACCGAGTGCACATCAGGTGTGACCGTGATGTGGTCGGAGATCATCGCGAAGCCGAACCCGGTGTCGCGGGCGTCCGTGGCCTGCCGGACGAGGGAGTCCGGGGTGGTGCCGGAGCCGAAATTGAGGAGGTTGACGCCGTATCGCATGGCGGCAAGTCTCGATGACCTTCGGGGTGTGTGTCGAACCGGGGTGCGAGTCGAACCCGAGGCGGGTCCTCGACCGGGTCGGCCGTTCTCCCCGGCCGACCCGGACTTCCCACAGTTCCCGCTACTTGCTCATGGCGAAACGCATCAGGGCCTGCTCGTCGCCCTGCTTGATCTTCCCGGTCTCGTTGATGACCTGGAGCTTCCAGCTCCCACCGTCCCGCATCGCCTTGGCCACGGCGCAGCCGTTGTCGTTGGTGAGCAGGCTCGGCCAGATGTCGGCGACCTGCTGGGTGCTGCCGCCCGTGGCGTCGTACACCTTGAAGCTGATGTTGCGCGCGTTCTGGAAGGCGCTGCGCTTCTTGTACGCGGCGGCGACGAACACGATGGACGTGATGTTGTCCGGCACGCGCTGGAACTCGACGGTCACCGTCTCGTCGTCGCCGTCGCCCTTGCCGGTCTGGTTGTCCCCGCTGTGCAGCAGCGAGCCGTTGCCCAGCGGGTCGAGCGAGTCGAGACCGGCGAGGCGCACCGGGTCCGCGCCCGCCATCGCGATGGCGATGAGGTCGAGGTCGGTGCCCGTCTTCTGGCGGAGCTTGCCCATCAGGCCGCCGCTGCTGCCTACGGTCGGATCCCAGGACACCCCTATGGTCAGGTGGGTCACTCCGCCGAGATCAGCCGGGCCGTCTTCCTTCTTGAGCGTGATCATTCGTGATCCATTCTTAATGGTGAGAGTGCTATATGAGACAGAGTCTGCCTGGTTTCACGGGCGGATGTTCCAGCTCGCCACCACCGGGCGGCCGTGCTCCGTGCTGAGGCGGCACACCGTCCCCGTCGCCAGCTGGAACAACGCCCCACCGGACGCCGGGAGTCCGAGGCGCCGAGCCGTCAGGACCCGCAGGAAGTGGGAGTGGGCGAAGAGCACCACACTGCCCTCGTTGTTGCCGAGAGCCGCGTCGACCTTGGCCAGCATCCGGTCGGCCCGCTCACCGACCTGCTCCGGAGTCTCACCGGGGTGCTCGGCGGGGCCCGCGGCCACTCCGTCGGTGAACAGATACCAGTCGGGGCGGGTGCGGTGGATCTCCACCGTCGTGACACCCTCGTACGCCCCGTAGTCCCACTCGCTCAGGTCGGCGTCGACGAAGGCGTTCGGGAACCCGGCCAGCTCCGCCGTGTCCCTGGCCCGCTCCCGGGGGCTCACGAACGCCGCCCCGATCCGGAACCTCCCCACCAGCGGCGCGAGCCCCCGCGCCTGCTCCCTGCCGTTCTCGGTGAGCGGGATGTCCGTCCAGCTGGTGTGCTGTCCGGACAGCGACCACTGGGTCTCGCCGTGCCGGACGAGGAGCAGATCACCCATGGTGCGCAACTTCCTGTCTGTCGGTGGTGACCGGTCCAAAAGGCCCGGTCCGGCCACCACCGAGGTTAGATCCCCGCAGGTACGCGCGCCGGGCGGCCCGAGCCGCGCGTCAGGCAGTACCCCCCGATGCCCGCGAGGGCACCGAGCACGCCACCGGCCGCGGTCCACAGCCAGCGGGACGACCACAGGCCCGACGACCAGCCGTCGTCCGGCTCACTGGACGCCGCCTCCATCTTCGTGCCGATCCCCGGCACCAGCGGCTTCGCCAGCGAGCCGTCCACCGCCATCGCGCCGCCCGCGTCGCTCGACGTGACCTTCGTCGCGGCCCGCATCGGCAGACCCAGGTCGTCCGCCTTGAGGCCGGTGACCGTCAGGCGCGCGTAGTACGTGCCGGGCAGCGGGTCGTTCGCCCACGGCTCCGCCCAGCCCCGCACCGTGCGCAGGGTGCAGGACAGCTCGACCGTGGCGGCGTCCTGCGCCGCTGCTCTGGTCTGCGCGCCGAACCGGCACGCCTGATGGCGCCGCAGCCCGTCGTAGACGTCCACCTGCCAGGTGGAGCCGCCGTGCCGGGCGGTGCCCTCGGGCAGCTTCACCGTGGCGTGCACGGTGGGGCGCTGTCCGACGTCCGCCGGGAACGACCAGTACAGGTAGTCGCCGGTGGACGCCTCCGCGGTGGCCTCCTGGTCCGGCTGGATCGCCGTCGCCGTACGGAAGGACGTACCGGCCTCGGTCGGCTCGGTGGACTCGTCGTCACCGGAGTCGGCCGCGGCGGTCCCCGCCGTCCCGCACAGGGCGAGCAGCGCGGCTCCCGCAAGCAGCCCGGCCCGGCTCAACACACGTGTCGTACGCATCAGTTGGTCCTCCAGACCGCGAAGCGCCAGCGCGAGACCCAGCCCCAGACCAGACCGGCGACGAAGCCGGTGAGGATCAGTGCGCCGAGCAGCCACCAGCCGTTGCCCAGGCCGAAGGACGCCACGTCCGACGCCTCGTCGGGCGCGTCCACCAGGTCGACGGCCAGTTCGACGGGCAGACCCGGGGTCGTCTTGACGGAGGCAGGAGCCGAGAAGGAGTTGCTCACCTGGAGGCACACGGTCTCCGCGGCGGCCTCGCCCCCGTCCGTGTCCTCTTCGTCGTCCCCCTCGGGCTTCGGATAGCGCAGGCCGGTAGAGATCACGTCGGTACGTCCGTCACCCGCCTCGGAGCCACGTACGATCTCGCGTCCGTGCACGGTCGAGGCCCGCAGCAGTACGCCGTAGTCCTGGTTGACCGCGCGGTCGGCGCCGACGCTGACGGAGGCGCGCAGCTCCTGGCCGGGCTCGACGTCGACGCGGTACCAGCGGTGCTCGCCGAACCTCTCGCGGTCGGTGTAGACGCCCGCCTTGAGCTGCGGGGCGTCGGTGCACTGGGCGGCGCCCTTCGCCGCCACCGGGGTGGCGACAGGGTCCGCCGCGCGGTCCACCAACTGCTTGACGCGGCCGGAGAGCTCATCGGTGTGCCGCACCGACGTGTACGTACCGCCGGTGGCCTCCGCGATGCAGCTCAGCTGGTCGCGGGTCTTGGCGTCCGGCACGAGGCCGAGCGTGTCGACCGTGAGGTGGATGCCCTCGGCGGCGATCTTGCGGGCCACCTCGCAGGGGTCGAGCGGCTGGCAGGTGTCCTCGCCGTCGGAGATGAGGACGATGCGGCGGCTGCGCTCGGTGTTGTCGTCCTTGAGGTCGTCGGCGGCCTTCAGGAGCGTGGGGCCGATCGGCGTCCAGCCGGTGGGCGCGAGCGTGGCCACCGCGGTCTTCGCCTCGGTGCGCTTGTCGCGGTCGAGTTCGGCGACGGGGTAGAGGAGCTCGGTGTCCTTGCAGCCCGTCTTGCGGTCGTCGCCGTGGTAGTTGGCGCCCAACGTCCTTATGCCGAGCTGGACTTCGTCCGGCGTGGCGTCGAGAACCTCGTTGAACGCCTGCTTCGCCGCCGCCATCCGGGACTTGCCGTCGATGTCGCGGGCCCGCATGGAACCGCTGACGTCGAGCACCAGCTCGACCTTGGGTGAGGGCTGCGCCGGTTCATCGGGGTCGGCGGCCGCGGGGCCCGCCGTGCCGAGCCCGGCGGTCATGGCGGCGAGCAGGGCGAGGGCCCCGGCCGCCAGCCGTTGTCTTGTGATCATCGCGGAATCTTATTGATCTTGGCGTGCATACCCAAACCCGCAGGTGGGTATCAGCCGACGCCACGTCAGCCGACGCCACGTCAGCTCACCACGTCAGCTCACCGCGTCAGATCACCGCATCAGTCCGCGTCCCCCGAACGCTCCGCCACCGTCGGCCTGTTTCCACCACGTCTCAAGGGCCGTCTGGTCCATGGACCGCCAGGGCGGGGTCTCCTCGACGAGCGCGCGGCCGAGGCGGCGCCCGAGATCGACCATCGCACCGCCGGCGACGGTGCGGTCGGTGTCGTACGTGTCGAGCGCGTCGGGCCAGGTCGTGGCCGTGGCGAAGGCGGACTCCAGGACCGTCGCGTCCTGCAGCGCCTTGACCGCGCCCGCCCCGGTGTGCGGCCGGGCGACAGTGGCGGCGTCGCCCATCAGGAGCACCCGGCCCGTGGTGTAGCGGGGCGCGGTGAAGTCGTACATCGGCTGGAGGAAGAGCTCGTCGGGGGCCGTCGAGCGGACGAGGTCGCCCCAGTAGGGCGGCAGCAACTCGTCGCACACGTACGTGAGATGCGTGGCGAGCGCCTCCGTGAGGCCGCCCGGCGGCAGGCTCGTGGGGCCGGTGAGCCGCAGATCGAGGCCGAGCCCCAGATCGAGGCCCGGCGGCGGCGACGTGTACAGGACCCAGTTGACGCGGTGACCGCCGACGCCGTCCGGGATGCGGTAGATGATGACGTGGCCGCCGGGGAAGACGACGTACGCGCAGTCCTCCTGCGCCCACAGCCGCGGGTCCGCGAGCCGGTCGGCGGGGAAGGCACCGCGCCAGGCGAGGTACCCGGCGTACGCGGGACGCACGGAGGCGAACGCCGCCGAACGGACCACGGAGCGGTAGCCGTCGGCGCCGATCACGAGGTCGACGCGCTCGGTGCCCTCGGCGGTGACCACGTCGGCGTCCTCACGCCCCGGACGCACCTCCTCGACCGTCACGCCCGACCGGAAGACGACGGAACCGGGCACCCGGCCGCGCAACTCACGCCACAGCGGGCCCCAGTTGTACGTACGGAAAGGGAACGGCATCGCCCCGATCTCGTGACCGAGCGGCCCCGCGGCCGATCCGTCCCGCACGTACCAGCGGCGCCGCTCCAGCTGCACCCACGGCATGTCCGCGTCCAGATACCCGGCGGAGTCCAGCTCCACGTAACGGGAGTTGTGCACCGCGAGCCCGACACCGCGGTCCGCGAGGTGCCCCGCGGCCCGCTCGTACACCGTGATCTCGTCGGCGCCCCCGCGGTACGCGGCGAGTGCGGCGGCGCACCCGGCGATGCTCCCGCCCACAACAGCGACTCTGCCTCCACGCATCATCGCGCCATCCTGGCAGGAAGGATGACCCTCTGTCAGCGAAGTGACACCCCGCGTCCGGCGAAGAACGGCTCGAAGTCCGAGAGCGCCATGTCCGCCATCCGCGTCCCCGCGTCGATCCCGGACGGGTTGTGCAGGTGCAGACCCCCGTCCGCGGAACGCCCGGTGACAAGAACCAGGTGGCCGCCCCGGCCGGGCGACGGCCGGTGCGGGCGGCGGATCTCGAAGTGGACGGAGACCATGACCGAGCGGCCCTCGTCGAGCAGCCCGACGATCTCTTCCACCGTGAGGTGCCGGTGCACCGTGGCGTCGACGCCGTGCACCTCGCGCACGTACTGCGCGAACGGGGCGTAGATGAGCCCGTGGATCGCGCCGTCGGTGTCCTGCGTGTACGCGCCGTACTTCAGCGCACCGTCCCGCAGCTCGAAGAGTGAGGGCGCGGACGGGCCGAGCGCCATCCGCAGGCACGTCAGACCGCACAGGTGGCCGCACCAGCGCGCGTAGTCCTCCAGGGTGACGGCGCCCGACTCCGCCCAGGCCGGGTCGGCGGCGCGGTCGAGTCCGCCGTACACGATGCGCTCGACCAGGCCGGGCGAGGCGAACTGGGTGAGCGAAGGGACCTGGCAGGCGGAACAGAGAGACACACGACCCCCGTCGTACGGTGACGTCACTGGCGGTATCCGCTGAGGAAGCGGCCGATGCGGCTGATCGCCGCGTCGAGGTCGTCAGCGTAAGGGAGGGTCAGGATGCGGAAGTGGTCGGGGCGCGGCCAGTTGAAGCCGGTGCCCTGGACGACCTGGATCTTCTCCTGGAGGAGCAGGTCGAGGACGAACTTCTCGTCGTCGTGGATGGGGTGGACCTTGGGGTCGAGGCGCGCGAAGGCGTAGAGGGCGCCCTTCGGCTTCACGCAGGAGACACCGGGGATCTCGTTCAGTTTCCGCCACGCCATGTCGCGCTGCTCGTACAGCCTGCCGCCCGGAACGGTGAGCTCACGGATGGACTGCCTGCCGCCGAGCGCGGCCTGGATGGCGTACTGGGCGGGGGCGTTGGGGCACAGACGCATGGAGGCGAGCATGGTCAGCCCCTCCAGGTAGCTCTTCGCGTGCTGCTGCGGGCCCGTGACGACCAGCCAGCCCGAGCGGAAGCCCGCCACGCGGTAGGTCTTCGAGAGCCCGCAGAAGGTCAGGACGACGAGGTCGGGGGCGAGGGCCGCGACGCTGTGGTGCACGGCGTCGTCGTACAGGATCTGGTCGTAGATCTCGTCGGCGAAGACCATCAGGCCGTGGCGGCGCGCGAGGTCGAGGATGCCTTCCAGGATCTCCTTGGGATACACGGCGCCGGTGGGGTTGTTCGGGTTGATGATCACGACGGCCTTCGTCCGGTCGGTGATCTTCGACGCCATGTCGTCCAGGTCCGGGTACCAGTCGGCGGACTCGTCGCACATGTAGTGGACGGCCTTGCCTCCGGAGAGGGTCGTCACGGCCGTCCACAGGGGGAAGTCCGGGGCGGGGATCAGGACTTCGTCGCCGTCCTCAAGGAGGGCCTGCACAGCCATGGTGACCAACTCGGAGACGCCGTTGCCGAGGAAGACGTCGTCCACGCGGACGCCGTCGAGGCCGAGCGCCTGGTAGCGCTGGGCGACGGCGCGGCGGGCCGAGAGGATGCCGCGCGAGTCCGTGTAGCCGTGCGCCCGGGGGAGCATCCGGATCATGTCCTGGACGATCTCCTCGGGCGCCTCGAACCCGAAGAGCGCGGGGTTGCCGGTGTTCAGGCGCAGGACGCTGTGGCCCGCCTCCTCCAGGGCGTCGGCGTGCTCGATGACCGGCCCCCGGATCTCGTAACAGACCTCGCTGAGCTTGCTGGACTGCCGGAACTCCATGCGCTGTGCCTCCCGTGACGTGAGTTACTTGGTTTTACCAAGCTTGGGCTTGGAAAGTCCAACAACTTGCATAGACTGAGTCGCATGCCACCTGCACCCAGGCCTCGCCGAAGCTATGACCAGTACTGCGCTGCCGCCCGTGCCCTCGACACCGTGGGTGACCGCTGGACCCTGCTGATCGTCCGGGAGCTCCTGGTCGGCCCCCGCCGCTACACCGACCTGCACGCCGACCTCCCGGGCGTGAGCACGGACGTCCTGGCGTCCAGGCTCAAGGACATGGAGCGCGAGGCCCTGGCCACACGCCGCCGCCTCCCCCCGCCGTCGGCGGCGTACGTCTATGAACTGACCGAGCGGGGCCGTGAGTTGCTGCCGGTCTTGCAGGCACTCGCCGCCTGGGGCGCGCCCGCTCTCCAGGAGCGGGCGCCGACGGACGCGGTCCGCGCCCACTGGTTCGCGCTGCCGTTGCTGCGCGGCCTGGCGGGGCTAGGGGCGGAGGGCGTGGTGGAAGTGCGGCTCGACGAGGGGGAGTTCCATGTACGGCTCGGGGGCGCGGTGGAGTCCTACGGCGACGGCCCGGCGCCCGTGGAACCGGACGCCCGCATGGTCATGGACGCCGAGACGTGCGTGGCGCTGGGCGGGGGAGTCCTCACGGTGGGCGACGGCGTGCGGGCGGGCCGCATCGATCTCACCGGCGAGGGAGTCCTCGCGAAGGCGCTGCGCGCGTCCTGAGCCCGCCGTGACGGGTTTCCCGCCGTAGCCGGGGTCCCGCCGCGATCCGGGCCACTCCCTGCGGTACGGCTCACCGGTGATCTCGCTGCGCCCTTCGCGGGACGTCATGGTGCGCCTGACGGCACGCGAAGGCGGGGGAGCGGGGACCGGCACCGCACCCCCGCGCCCGCACCCCCGGCCCCGGCCCCGGCCCCGGCCCCGGCCCCGGTCGGGCACGGCACCGCCGAGGTCGCGCGGAAGTGCCCGGTCACCGGCAGTTCGGGCGGCCGATGGCGAGGTGACGGCGACATATAGCCTGGGGAAGTGCTCAGACCTGGGGAAGTGCTCAGAGAAGTCACTGCGATCCGGTATGTGAACCCGTTGCGGACCGGGGGCTCCGTGCCCGGCGTCGTCGAGGCCGACGACCTGGGGACGTATGTCGTCAAGTTCACCGGCTCCGCGCAGGGCCGCAAGGCGCTGGTGGCCGAGATCATCGTCGGCGAACTGGCCCGCCACCTCGGCCTGCGCTTCCCCGAGCTGGTCCTGGTCCACTTCGACCCGGCGGTCGCGGCGGACGAGCCCCATCAGGAGGTGCAGGACCTGCTGCACGCCAGCGCGGGGCTCAACCTGGGCATGGACCTCTTGCCGGGCGCCGCGGACTTCACCCCGGAGGCGCTGGACGTGGACCCGCTCGAAGCGGGCAAGGTGGTGTGGCTCGACGCCCTCACCGCGAACGTCGACCGCACGGTGCACAGTTCGAACCTGATGGTCTGGCCCACGTTCGGACTCCAGCGGCCGAGGCTGTGGCTCATCGACCACGGGGCGGCCCTGGTCTTCCACCACCGCTGGGGAGCGACGGCGCCCGACAAGGCGTACGACTTCCGCCATCACGCCCTCGGGGGGTACGCCCCCGACACGGCCGCCGCCGACGCGGAGCTGGCTCCGCTCGTCACGGAGGGGGTGCTTCGCCAGATCGTCGGTCTCGTGCCGGACGCGTGGCTCGCCGACGAGCCGGGGTTCTCGTCACCCGACGAGGTGCGGGAGGCGTACGTCACCTTCTTGCTGGCCCGCGCGCGTGCCTCCGCGGCCTGGCTGCCGGTGGACTTTCCCAGCCGGGGTGAGCTGGCCGCCGCGGACGCGCGGCGTGCTGCCGCTACCGAGAAGGGACGCCCGGCCTGGTTGAAGCGGGTGCCCGATCTGCACGGGGAGCCCGCGGCTGAACAGGATTGGTCGCGGCACATCGGGTAGCGCGGGTCGTTCGTGGCTGGGCGCGCGGTTCCCCGCGCCCCTGACGGCGCACGACTGGGCCCCCGGCGCTGTGCGGTGCCGGGGGCCTGGTCATTTCCGGGTACGGATCAGCGCAGCTGCTCGTACGCGGGCAGTGTCAGGAAGTCCGCGTAGTCCGCGTCCAGGGAGACCTGGAGGAGGAGGTCGTGGGCCTGCTGCCACTTGCCGGCCGCGAACGCCTCGTCGCCGATCTCGGCGCGGATATTCGTGAGCTCGGTGGCGGCGACCTCGCGGGCCAGGTCGGCGGTGGCCGTCCGGCCGTCCTCGAAGACGACGCCCGCGTTGATCCACTGCCAGATCTGCGAGCGCGAGATCTCGGCGGTGGCCGCGTCCTCCATGAGGTTGAAGATGGCGACGGCGCCGAGGCCGCGCAGCCAGGCCTCGATGTAACGGATGCCGACCTGGACGGCGTTGACCAGACCGTCGTACGTCGGCTTCGCGTCGAGGGAGTCGATGGCGATCAGGTCACCGGGGGCGACCTGCACGTCCTCGCGCAGCCGCTCCTTCTGGTTGGGCTTGTCGCCCAGGACCGCGTCGAACGACTCCATCGCGATCGGGACCAGGTCCGGGTGCGCCACCCAGGAGCCGTCGAAGCCGTCGCCCGCCTCGCGGTCCTTGTCGTTCTTGACCTTCTCGAAGGCGACCTTGTTGACCTCCGCGTCCCTGCGGGACGGGATGAAGGCGGCCATGCCGCCGATCGCGTGCGCGCCGCGCTTGTGGCAGGTGCGGACGAGGAGTTCGGTGTACGCCCGCATGAAGGGGGCCGTCATCGTCACGAGGTTGCGGTCCGGCAGGACGAACTTCGAGCCGCCGTCGCGGAAGTTCTTGACGATGGAGAAGAGGTAGTCCCAGCGGCCCGCGTTCAGGCCCGACGCGTGGTCGCGGAGCTCGTAGAGGATCTCCTCCATCTCGTACGCGGCCGTGATCGTCTCGATGAGGACCGTGGCGCGGACGGTGCCCTGCGGGACGCCGACGTAGTCCTGCGCGAAGACGAAGATGTCGTTCCAGAGGCGGGCCTCCAGGTAGGACTCCGTCTTCGGGAGGTAGAAGTACGGGCCCTTGCCGAGCTCGATGAGGCGCTTGGCGTTGTGGAAGAAGTACAGGCCGAAGTCGACGAGCGCGCCGGGGATCGGGGTGCCCTCGAACTGCAGGTGACGCTCGTCCAGGTGCCAGCCGCGCGGGCGCATGACGACGGTGGCGAGCTCGTCGGCGTCCTTGAGGGCGTACGACTTGCCGCTGCGCTCGTCCGTGAAGTCGATGTCGCGCTCGTAGGCGTCGGTCAGGTTGAGCTGGCCGAGGACCACGTTCTCCCAGGTGGGCGCCGATGCGTCCTCGAAGTCCGCGAGCCAGACCTTGGCGCCCGAGTTCAGGGCGTTGATGGTCATCTTGCGGTCGGTCGGCCCGGTGATCTCGACGCGGCGGTCGTTCAGGGCGGCCGGGGCGGGCGCCACCTTCCAGGAGTCGTCGGCGCGGATGGCCGCGGTCTCGGGAAGGAAGTCGAGCGTGGACGTGCTTGCGATCTGGGCGCGGCGCTCGGAGCGGCGGCTGAGGAGCTCGTCACGGCGGGGCGTGAAGAGCCGGTGCAGCTCGGCCACAAAGGCGAGGGCCGCGTCGGTGAGGACCTCCTCCTGCCGCGGCAGAGGCTCCGCGTCGACGATGGCCAGCGGGGACTGCGCTGGTGCGGACATGAGCTGTCACTTCCTTCAGCGAGCTTCACGAGTGGTGCCTTGGCGGCCGCCGGGCGTTCGCAGTGACACTCAGTGCCACAGGAGCCGAGATACGGCCGTGGGCCCCACTTGAGGGAACGGGTGCTTCTGAACAGTGGATACTAGTTTCCTCATAGTGGAAGTTCAATCGTCTGTTGACGTCGAGATTCTCTTCGTCGACAGAACGTGTCGCTGAGTGCCATGCCGGTCACTCAAGGTGGATCAGGTCGGCGGGTGTGTCGATGTCGTACGCCCGGGCCACGTCCCCGCACTCGACGAGGGCGATGTCCCCGGCGTGTTCCTTGAGATAGGCGCGCGCCCCGCGATCACCCACCGCGCTCGCCGCGATGCCCGCCCAGTGATCCGCGCCGAAGAGCACGGGGTGCCCGCGTTCGCCGTCGTACGCGGCGGCAGCGAGGGTGGCGGGCGAGCGGTAGGCGGCGTACACGCGGGCCATGGCGGTGGGGCCGATGCCGGGCTGATCGACGAGCGAGACGAGTGCGGCATCGGCCTCGGTGCCTGCCCCGGACTCGCGCAGGGAGGCGAGCCCGGCCCGCAGCGACGAACCCATGCCCTGAGCCCACTCGGGATTGTCGATCAGTACGCAGCCGGGGAGCGAGGCCTTCTCCCGTACGACATCGGCGTCCGCGCCGAGCACCACGTGCACGCGCGCGCACCCGCCCTCGCGCAGTACGCGGACCGCGTGCTCCACCAGGGGCCGCCCCTGGTGATCAAGGAGCGCCTTCGGTCGCCCGCCGAGGCGTCGCCCGCCGCCCGCGGCGAGGAGGAGCCCGGCGATCATCGGATTCGTCATGGCTCCTGCATACCGCACCCCGCCCGCCCGGTGACGACTGCCGAAGGGGCCGTCGGCGACTGAGGCAGCGTGTTCCGGCCAGAAAGTGGCGCGTCCCGCTTCCTGTGGCGTTTACTTGCCCGCGTCCCCCTGGTGTCTGACCAGCGCCGTGCGGGGGCGGCAAGATCTGCACGAGAGAACGTGCGCACGTCGTCGTGCGAGGGGGGAGAGCTGTGTTGCAGAGCGTAGGGCAGAGACAAGTGACCGGCAGTGACACCGGCAGTGATGCCGGCAGTGATGAGGATCCGCGCGTCGCGGAGTTGGGCACCGCGGTGTCCCGGCTGCGCCGTGAGCTCGCAGCGCATCCGGTCGAGTTCCCCGACCGGGGCATCGCCGAGGACGAGCTGGCGGCGCTGGCCGCGATGGCGCTGAGCGGCGCGCCCGAGGTACCGCGGCTGCGGCGGTCGCTGCTGCTCGTCGCGGGAGCGATCGGCTCCGTCAGCGCGCTGGGCGCGGGGCTTGCGGCGGTCCGGGGCGCGGTGGAGATTTTCGGGGAGCCGGGACCGAAGTAGGCGGGGCGCCTGGCCCTGAGCGGCGTCGATCACCGGCTTCGCCGAGTTCGTCCTCAAGCGCCGGACGGGCTGGAACCCCCCGCAAGCGCCGGACGGATGGGGACTCGCTTCAGACGCCGGACGGGCCGGACTCCCCTTCAGGCGTTTGACGGGCTGGAACCCCCTTCAGGCGCCGGGCGGGCTGGAACCCCCTTCAGGCGGCGGACGGGCTGGGAGCCCCTTCAAGCGCCGGACGGATCGGGACTTCCTCCAGGCGCCGGACGGGCTGGCCCCCCGCAAGCGTCGGACGGATGGGGTCTCCCTCAGGTGCCGGGCGGGCCGGACTCCCCTTCAGGTGCCGGGCGGGCTGGGACCCCCTTCAGGCGCCGGGCGGACCGGAACCCCCTTCAGGCGCCGGACGGGCTTGGCCCCCCCCAAGCGCCGGACAGGCTGGCCCCCCTCAAGCGCCGGACGGGCTGGAGCCCTCCAGTCTCTCCGACGGGGCCTCCGCCCTCCCGTCCACCAGCTCCACCACCTGATCGGCGAAAGCCAGCCTCGCCCGGTCGTGCGTGACCAGGACCGTCGCCGTGCCCCACTCCCGCGTCAGCCGCCCGAGGAGCTCAAGGACCGCCGCTCCCCGCTCGTGGTCCAGCGCGCTGGTCGGCTCGTCCACCAGCAGCACCGCCGGTGAGTTCATCAACGCCCTTGCGATACCGATCCGTTGGCGCTGTCCGCCCGACAGCTGGTGCGGACGCCGGTGCGCGAGGTCCGCCAGGCCCACGGTGTCGAGGAGCCCCCGTGCCCGCTCCCTCACCTCGACGGAACGTCCGCGTCCGTCGAGGCGTGCCATCAGTTCCACCTGTTCGAGCGCGGTCAGCGACGCGAGGAGATTCGGCTGCTGGAAGACGATCCCCATCCTGCGCCGCCGCAGCTCCGCCCGTTCGGCGGCCGACAGCGTCCCCGTCTCCGTGCCCCCGACCACCACCCGCCCCCGATCGGGAGTCACCAGCGTCGCCGCCACGGCGAGCAGACTGGACTTACCGGAGCCGGACGGGCCGACGATCGCCGTCAGCGTCCCGGCGGGGACATCGAGCCCGACCCCGTCGAGTGCCGTGAGACGCCCTTCCCCGTCCGGGTAGGTCAGCGTGATGTCGTCGAGGGACAGACTCATCGGGCACTCCCCAGCGCGGTCAGCGGATCGACGGCGGTGATCCGCCGGACGGACAGGCCCGCGCCCAACGCCCCGAGGGCGATCATCACGGCGGCGGGCCACAGTACGGTCGGCGGATCGAGTACGAAGGGCACGTCGCCGCCGCTGATCGCGGAACCGACCAGCGCCGCGATCCCCGTCCCCAGGGCCGTCCCGGCGGCCAGCATCAGCACGGCCTGCCCGAGAGCGTCCCTGAGCAGATACGGAGTGGACGCGCCGAGCGCCTTCAACACCGCGATGTCACCGGCGCGCTGGATGGTCCACACAGTGAAGAACGCCCCTATGACGAGGGCGGAGATGACGAAGAGGAAGCCGCGCATGAGCTGCAGCGAGCCGTTCTCCGCCTGGTAGGAGCCGATGGCCGTGAGCGCGCCGTCGAGGGACTTCGTCTCCGTGCCCGCCGCCTTGTCCCCGGCGGCGAGATCGGCCCCGCCCCCGGTCCGCAGCGCGATGACCGTGGCCTGATCGCCCATCGACGTACCCCGGTGGCCGAGCCCCTGCCAGTCGTCGAGCGTGGTCCATACGACAGGGGTGTGGCTGTACGAGGCGTCCGACGCGACCCGCGCGACCCGCTCCTCGACTCCGCCCCCGCCGAGCCGCACGGTGTCCCCGGGGCCGACGCCGAGGTCCGCCGCGGCCTTCTCGGAGAGCACGGCCTCGCCCCGTGCGACGCCGTCCGGCGCGATCCCGGAGTCCGGTTCCACGCCGAAGGCGGACACGGCGGCCGAGCGCTCGCCCGCGGTGGCGTCGAGGGTGCTGATGCCGACGGGCTCGGCGGACCGTACGCCCGGCTGGGCCGCCCAGGTCTCCCAGGCGCGCTGCTCCACCTGGGAGCTGGTGAAGGAGACGGTCTGTCCTGACGGTGGCGCGGCGAAAGCGAGGTGGTCGGCGGGCAGGCCGGTGATCGCGGAGGTGTTCTCCCTCGCGAGCCCGGCGGTGAGCCCGGAAAGCAGCCCCACGAGCAGAGTGATGAGTACGACGACGGCTCCCATCAGGGCGAACCGCCCCTTGGCGAACCGAAGGTCTCTCCATGCGACGAACATGCCCCCACTCTCTGTCCGCGCACGTCCCGCGGGCATCGCGCCACAGCACGCCTCACCCGAATCGAAGGGGGTAGCCGTCGGTCAACCTTTCGGTTGACGGAGGCGGGGGTGGCTGCGCCTACGCTGGAAGGTCCGATGAACACCTCCACCGAGCCTCCACCCCAGGACCGGGCCGGGCCTCTCCCCGGGCCGGCACCGCGATCCAGGGCCCAGCACCGGCCGGAATGGTGGGGCGCGCCCCGGCCCGTGGGGAGCGTGGGGCCCCGACACCCACCCACCCCACCCCCACCCCCGACCGAGGCCCCGATGCTGCCCGTCGACTCCCTGTCCCCCTCCCGGACCACTCCCGTCGCCCTGGCCCTGCGGCTGTGCCTGCACGCGCTGCTCGCGGGGCTCCTCGCGCTTGCCGCCGTGCGGGCCGTGGCCGACGGCGGGGCGCGCGGTGGTGCCGTCGTGGCGGTCGTGGTCGCCATCGGTGGTGTCTACGCCGCGGGCACCCTCAGCCCGGTGGTCGCCCGCTCGCAGCGTGGGGCGGCGGTGTGGCTCGCGGCGCTCGGTGCGTGCTGGGTGGTGCTGCTCGTCCTCTCGCCGGACGGGCTGTGGACGGCCTTCCCCCTGTACTTCCTGCAACTGCACCTGCTGCCGTTGCGCTGGGCCCTGCCCGCCGTCGCGCTCACCGCCGCTGCCGCCATCGCCAGCTTCCTGCTGCACGGCTCGCCCATATCGCCGGGCAGTTTCATCGGGCCGCTGCTCGGCGCGGCCATGGCGATCGCCACCGTCCTCGGATACGAGGCGCTGTACCGGGAGAGCGAGCGGCGCCGTCAGCTGATCGACGAACTCATCGCCACCCGCGCCGAGCTCGCCGCCGCCGAGCGGACCGCGGGCACCCTCGCCGAGCGCGAGCGTCTCGCCCGCGAGATCCACGACACGCTCGCGCAGGGGCTGTCCTCCATCCAGCTCCTGCTGCGCGCCGCGCAACGCGCGCTGCCCCCGGGTTCGCCCGCCGCGCCGCACATCGAGCAGGCCCGTGCCGCCGCGCAGGACAACCTCGCGGAGGCACGGCGCTTCGTACGGGCCCTCAGCCCGCCCGACCTGGAGCGCGGCTCGCTGGCCGCGGCGCTGGAGCGGCTCTCCGTGTCCGCGTCGCCCGGCTCGGACGTCCACATCCAGTTCACGGTGAGCGGCACACCGACCGAGCTGCCCACGCCGTACGAAGTCGCGCTGCTGCGCACCGCTCAGTCCGCCCTCGCCAACACCGTCCGGCACGCGGGCGCCGGCCGTGCCGAGATCACGCTCAGCTTCATGGACACGTCGGTGTCCCTGGACGTGGTCGACGACGGGCGCGGCTTCGATCCGGCGTCCGCGCCACGCGCGAGCGGGGAGAGCGGGGAGAGCGGGGAGAGCAGGGAGGGCGGGGACGACGGGGGCTTCGGGCTGCCCGCCATGCGGGCGCGGGCCCGGTCGCTCGGCGGGACGCTGAGCGTGGAGTCGGCGCCGGGCCAGGGCACCGCCGTCGCGGTCACACTGCCGCTCCCGACCGGGGACGTGGCGACGGGAGCCGTTTCGGCGGGGGCCGCCCGGTGAGCGCCGACGTGCCGGAGCCCATCCGGCTGCTCCTCGCCGACGATCACCCGGTCGTGCGCGCGGGGCTGCGTGCGGTGCTCGACACCGAGCCCGGCTTGGCCGTGGTGGGGGAGGCGGCGACGGCCGAGGCAGCGGTGTCGCTCGCCGCCACCGGCGGGTTCGACGTCGTCCTGATGGATCTCCAGTTCGGGGCGGGGATGCACGGGGCGCGGGCCACGGCCGCGATCGCCGCCGTGGCGGGTGCGCCACGGGTGCTCATCCTGACTACGTACGACACGGACGCCGACATCCTCGCCGCGGTCGAGGCGGGCGCGGCGGGATATCTCCTGAAGGACGCGCCGCCGGAGGAGCTGGCCGCGGCGGTGCGGACCGCGGCGGCGGGGCAGTCCGCGCTCGCCCCGGCGATCGCGCATCGGCTGATGGACCGGATGCGGGCGCCCGGTCAGGCGTTGACCGGGCGGGAGTTGGAGGTGCTGCGGCTGGTGCGGGAGGGGTTGTCCAACCTGCAGATCAGCAAGCGGCTCTTCTTGAGCCAGGCCACGGTGAAGTCTCATCTGGTGCACATCTACGCGAAGTTGGGCGTGGACTCGCGTACGGCCGCGGTCGCGGTGGCGACGGGGCGGGGGCTGATCCGGGGCGGCGCCGGGTAGGGCCCGTCCGGTGGATCAAGCAAGTCCGATTCGTTCAAGAGGACGGCCAAGAGGACGGCGCCGTCGGCTCACTATCCTCACGACCATGAACAGCGCCGACAGAGAATCGCGCCATCTCAGCGTCCACGTCGACCGTACGGCCGATGAGGTCTACGCCTATGCGTCGGATCCGGTGAACCTGCCCGCGTGGGCCCATGGCCTTGGCGGCTCCATCGAGAAGATCGACGGTCGATGGGTCGCGGGATCCTCCCCCATGGGACGGGTCGTGGTGACCTTCGTGCCGCGCAACGACCTGGGTGTACTCGACCACGACGTCACGCTGCCCTCCGGGGAGACCGTCGACCGCGACGCCGACACGGTCGCCGGTGACCTGAACCGGCTCCGGGAGCTGATGGAGCCCGCGTAGATCCCGCGTAGATCCCGCGTAGATCCCGCGTAGATCCCGCGTGGATCCGGTCCGACGGCTCACGGGCGGGGCTCAGCCCCCCTGCTCTTCAAGAGCGTGGGGAGACCGAGGGCGAACCCGGCGAACCCGGTGATTTCCGGCGCGGCCCGTGAGGGCGGCTACGCGGCCGGACCCGAACTGGCCAGCGCGGCCGACAGCTCCACCGCCACCTCCTGCAGCACCGGCACGATCTTCTCCACCGCGGCCTCCGTGACCCGGCCCGCCGGGCCTGAGATCGAAATGGCCGCCGCGGTGGGGGAGTTGGGGACCGAAACCGCCAGGCAGCGCACCCCGATCTCCTGCTCGTTGTCGTCGACGGCGAAGCCCGCGCTTCGGACCTCTTCGAGCGCGTCGAGGAAACCCTCCGGCGTGGTGATCGTCTTCTCCGTGGCCGCGGGCATCCCGGTGCGGGCGAGGAGCGCGCGCACCTCCTCCGGCGGGGTGTGCGCCAGGAGTGCCTTGCCGACGCCCGTGGAGTGCGGGAGGACCCGGCGGCCCACCTCGGTGAACATCCGCATGGAGTGCTTGGACGGCACCTGTGCGACGTACACGATCTCGTCCCCGTCGAGCAGTGCCATGTTCGCGGTCTCGCCGGTCTCCTCGACCAGGCGCGCGAGGTAGGGGCGGGCCCAGGTGCCCAGGAGGCGCGAGGCCGATTCGCCGAGGCGGATCAGGCGCGGGCCCAGGGAGTAGCGGCGGTTGGGCTGCTGGCGTACGTAGCCGCAGGCGACCAGCGTGCGCATCAGGCGGTGGATCGTGGGCAGCGGAAGGCCGCTGCTGGCGGAGAGCTCACTCAGGCCGACTTCGCCTCCGGCGTCCGCCATGCGTTCGAGGAGGTCGAAGGCGCGCTCAAGGGACTGGACACCACCGCTGGCAGCGGGCGGCTTGGAGGCGGCGACTTCGGTGGAGGCGTCGCTGGCGCTTGACGTCGGCACGGCGCAGTCCTTTCGGGGCTGACGGGCAAGGCAGCAGCCTATCGGGCGGTTCCTCGCGGGGGCCCTCGGCGGCCCTGGCGTATCTGCCGGTCAGGACCGGTCGGGGACCGGTGGTGGGGCCTTTGTCCGCTTCTTCGCCGTCACGCCCAGTGATCGCTTGTCGGTCCGGTTGTGCGTAACTACGTTCTGTCCTGTGGAATTCTAATTCCACTTTGTGGAAACGTCCAGGAGGGTTCAAGTGGCCTCTTGACGGCTCGGGGTCGGACGTGAAGACTCATTCAACAGAACGTTGAATTCCGTTTAGCGGAATCGAATGGTCTGTGTAGCGGAAAAGAACGAACAGTCGAGCAGCGACGAACAGACAAGCGACAGACAAGCAACAGGCAAGCAACAGCGAAGAGAGGGCGTTGAGGACGTGGACGTAGAACTGGTGCTGCGCTCGACCCGCGTGATCACCCCGCAGGGAACCCGCGCCGCGTCGGTCACGGTCTCCGGGGGGAAGATCGCGGCCGTACTGGCGTACGACGCCGACGTGCCGGCGGGGGCCCGCGTCGAGGACCTCGGCGACGATGTCCTGCTGCCGGGGCTCGTCGACACGCACGTCCACGTGAACGACCCGGGCCGCACGGAGTGGGAAGGCTTCTGGACCGCCACCCGTGCCGCCGCCGCCGGCGGCATCACCACCCTCGTCGACATGCCGCTCAACTCCCTGCCGCCGACCACGACGGTCGGCAATCTGCGTACGAAGCAGGAAGTCGCACGCACCAAGGCGCACATCGACGTCGGCTTCTGGGGCGGCGCCCTGCCCGACAACGTCGGCGACCTCAAGCCCCTTCACGACGCGGGTGTCTACGGCTTCAAGTGCTTCCTCTCGCCGTCGGGCGTGGACGAGTTCCCGCACCTGGACCAGGACCGCCTGGCCACCTCCATGGCTCAGATCGCCGGGTTCGGCGGACTGCTCATCGTGCACGCGGAGGACCCGCACGAGCTGGACGCCGCCCCGCACAAGAGCGGCCCCAAGTACACGGACTACCTGGACACCCGGCCGCGCGTCTCCGAGGACGCCGCGATCGAGGGCCTCATCGCACTCGCCAAGCGGCTCGGCGCCCGTGTCCACGTACTGCACCTGTCGTCGTCGGACGCGCTGCCCCTGATCGCCGCCGCCAAGCGCGAGGGCGTCAAGCTCACCGTCGAGACCTGCCCGCACTACCTCACGCTCACCGCGGAGGAAGTCCCGGACGGCGCGAGCGAGTTCAAGTGCTGCCCGCCCATCCGTGAGGCCGCCAACCAGGACCTGCTCTGGGACGCGCTCGCCGACGGCACCATCGACTGCGTCGTCACGGACCACTCGCCGTCCACCGCGGAGCTCAAGACCGACGACTTCGCGACCGCGTGGGGCGGCATCTCCGGGCTCCAGCTCAGCCTCCCCGCGATCTGGACCGAGGCCCGGGGGCGCGGCCACAGCCTTGAGGACGTGGTGCGCTGGATGTCGACACGCACCGCCGAACTGGTCGGACTCGACCAGAAGGGCGCCATCGAGGCCGGCCGCGACGCCGACTTCGCGGTCCTCGCGCCCGACGAGACCTTCACCGTGGACCCCGCGGAGCTGCAGCACCGGAACCGGGTCACGGCGTACGCGGGCAAGACCCTCAGCGGCGTCGTGAAGTCCACCTGGCTGCGCGGCGAACGCATTCTGCACGGCGGCGAGTTCAGCGAACCCGCAGGCCGACTTCTGGAAAGGAAGAACTGATCACTGTGACGGCGCAGCACATATCCCCTTTGGCCACCTTCACCGGCGACGCGAGCCCCTACGGCGGCGGCGACCCGTACGCGGACTACCGCACCGCCGACTTCCCCTTCACCCAGTACGCGAACCTCGCGGACCGGCAGCTCGGCGCCGGCGTGATCGCCGCCAACGACGAGTTCTTCGCGATGCGCGAGAACCTGCTCCTCGCGCACCCCGCCGTCTTCGACCCGGAGCACTTCGGGCACAAGGGCAAGGTCATGGACGGCTGGGAGACGCGCCGCCGCCGTGGTGTCTCCGGCGAGCACCCGTGGCCCACCGCCGACGACCACGACTGGGCGCTCGTACGCCTGGGTGCCCCGGGCGTCGTGCGCGGCATCGTCATCGACACCGCCCACTTCCGGGGCAACTACCCGCAGGCCGTGTCCGTCGAGGGCACGAGCGTCGACGGTTCGCCGACCCCCGAGGAGCTCCTCTCGGACGACGTGAAGTGGACGACCCTCGTGCCGCGCACGGCAGTCGGCGGTCACGCGGCCAACGGCTTCGCCGTCGACCTGGAGCAGCGCTTCACGCACCTGCGCGTCAACCAGCACCCGGACGGCGGCGTCGCGCGCCTGCGCGTCCACGGCGAGGTCGTCGCCGACCCCAAGTGGCTTACCGCGCTCGGCACGTTCGACGTCGTGGCCCTGGAGAACGGCGGCCAGGTCGAGGACGCCTCCGACCGCTTCTACTCCCCGGCCACCAACACCATCCAGCCGGGCCGCTCCCGCAAGATGGACGACGGCTGGGAGACGCGGCGGCGCCGCGACACCGGCAACGACTGGATCCGCTACCAGCTGGTGGGCCAGTCCGAGATCCGCTCCGTCGAGATCGACACGGCCTACCTCAAGGGCAACTCGGCGGGCTGGGCGGCTCTTTCGGTCCGTGACGGTGAGAGCGGCGAGTGGGTCGAGGCGCTGCCCCGCACCCGTCTGCAGCCCGACACCAACCACCGTTTCGTCCTGGACGCCCCGGTCGTCGGCACGCACGTGCGCATCGACATCTTCCCGGACGGCGGCATCTCGCGCCTGCACCTCTTCGGTTCGCTGACCGAGGCCGGCGCGAGCCGTCTGGCCGCGCGTCACCAGGAGCTGGGCGGCTGACGAGGGCTCGCTGAAGCCCGCTGAAGAACGTGGGGCGCGCCGGGTGGAGATCCCCGGTGCGCCCCATCACCATGCCCGTGTGACGAGGCCCCGCACGATGCCCGAGTGACTACGCCCCGTACCCGCCGTCCACCACCAGCTCCGTGCCCGTGATGAACGCCGCGTCGTCCCCGGCCAGGTAGGCGACGAGCGAGGCGACCTCGTCCGCGGAGCCGAAGCGGGCGAGCGCCGTGGCCGCCTTCTGCGGCTCGGCGAACGGGCCGTCGGCCGGGTTCATGTCCGTGTCGACCGAGCCCGGGTGCACGACGTTCACGGTGATCCTCCGCCCGGCGAGTTCCCGGGCCAGCGGCTTGGTCATGCCGACCAGTGCCGCCTTGCTCATCGCGTACAGCGTCGCGCCGGGACCACCCGCGAACCGTGCGAGTCCGGACCCGGTGGAGATGATCCGGCCTCCGTCGGCCAGCCGCCCGGCGGCGGCCTGCGAGGCCAGGAAGGCCGAACGTACGTTGACGGCGAGCACCCGGTCGACGTCGAAGAGCGCCAAGTCACCGATGGGGCCGAGTACTCCGATGCCCGCGTTGTTCACCAGGATGTCCAGGCGGCCCAGATCGTCCGCCGCCCGCTCCACCGCGCCCGCCGCGTCCCCGGGGTCGGCCGCGTCGGCCCTGATGGCGAAGGCGCGCCGCCCGGCCGCCTCGACCTTGGCGACGACCTCCTGAGCGGCGGCCTCCCCGTTGACGTACGTGATCGCCACATCGGCACCCTCCTGCGCGAGCCGCAACGCGATCGCCGCGCCTATGCCGCGGCTGCCGCCGGTGACCAGGGCCGTCTTGCCGGTCAGAGAAGACATTCTTCGAACCTCATTCGCGTGGTTATGTTCAGTAATGCGTGAGAAGTGCTTGCGGGTTCAATGAAAGCGGCCTGTGTGCGCTGTGGCTGGCGGGAAATGGACAGCGACATTCGCCGGGAGCGCGATGGCTTCGGGGGGTGCGATGGCTTTCGGGAGTGCGATGGCTTCCGGGCGGGCGCGGGGGCCAGGGCGTCGTGATCAGTTGGGGGCGCGGGGCGCGGTGATACGTTCCGTGATCGATCAAGGAGGAACGTCCATGGGGGACTTCGAGCAGAAATTCGCCAGAAGCGCTGAAAACCGCCGCAATTGGGGCGCTGTGCTTCTCGCCGCGGCCGCCGTGATCTGGCTCGTGCTCGCCTGGCAGCTGATGATGCCGTTCAGCGACGGGGACGACGAGTACGCAAGCAGCCGTAAGTGCGAGTCGATGCTGTTCTACGAGGGTGACGATCCGACGTGGCAGGACGACACGTGGGACGACTGCCGCGCACAGCGCAGGTGGCCCGAAATGCTGGGCTGGCTGGGGCTTTCGGTGCCGCTCTCGGTGGCGGGCGCGGCGCTCTGGACCAGCGGGGCCACCAGTCGGCAGCTGCGTGAGTACATGGCGGAGCACCGCATAGCCGCGGTCAAGGATGCCGCGGCCAAGGATGCCGCGGCCAAGGATGCCGCGGTCAAGGACGCCGCGGTCAAGGACGCCGCGGTGAAGGAGGCCGCCGAGAAGGGCGCCGACGAGAAGGACTGACGGCGGCGAACCGGTGGCGCTCGGTTAACTCCCGGAAAATTCACCGAACTTGACGTTGACACAACAACCTCTACGCGCGTCACACTGGTCGCATGCGAATCCCCCCACGAATCGTGAGCGTCACCGCCCTCGCCGCCGCCCTGCTCATCGGCGGCCCCGTCGCCGCCTCCGCGAGCACGGCCCCCGACCACCACGCCCCCACCTCGGCGGCGTACTCCATCACCGCCGTCGGTGACATCTGCTACTCCAAGCTGCCCGACCAGGCCCACGACACCCTGGACCTGATCGAGGCGGGCGGCCCCTACCCGTATCCGCAGGACAACACCGTCTTCTCGAACAGGGAAGGCATCCTGCCCTCCCAGAGCTCGGGCTACTACCACGAGTACACCGTGGTGACGCCGGGCTCACCGGACCGCGGCGCGCGCCGCATCGTGACCGGTGAGAAGAACCAGGAGGACTACTACACGGCCGACCACTACGAGTCCTTCGACCTGGTCGACCACTCCTGCTGAGACCTTCCTCCGCAGGACGGTGCTGACGCCGCACGGTCCTGACGCCGCACGGCGCTAGCGGGACTTCCGGCTCTCCGCGAGGGCGAACAGCGCGAGCGCGAGCACGACGAGAGTGACGCCCGCGTAGATCTCGTAGCCGTCGAGGAACCCGATCCGCCGCACGATGCCCCAGCCGCTCAGCCGGCCGGTCAGCTCGTGCACCAGGGCGGCCACGCCCTGGATCAGGAGAAGGACGCTGAAGGCCTCAAGTACCTGCTTCATACCGAAGAGCCTCGCCCCGTGGACTCCCCACGCACATCGGCCACGGGGCGAGGCCTCTTCCCCCTTGCACCCTCCGAAAGTCTGCGCGTGCGTGACTTTGGTCGATGATCATGTGTGGACGGCGCCTGATGCCTCCGACAGTGCGTAGATTTATCGACCATGAGCGGCAATGAGCTCCCGTCGGCACCCTCGGCAGTCCCGGCTCCCCTGGCCAGGCGCCCATGGGCGCTGCCTTCGGCCCTCGCCGCCGAGTTCGAGCCGGACCGCGCGCCGGGCAGGAACAAGCGCCGGGCCAGGCGGACCGTGCGCGACTGGCTTGTCGACTTCGCCTGCTTCTTCGTGGCCGTCGCCATCGGCCTGGTGGGCGCGGACGCGGTCAGCGGCAACCCGCACGTCACCCCGGGCTTCGCGGAGGCCGACCAGGTCATCGGCGCGCTCGCCTGCGCCGCCGTCTGGCTGCGCAGGCGCTGGCCGGTCGGCCTCGCCATCGCCATGGTGCCGATCAGCGTGCTCTCGGACACCGCGGGCGGCGCTGCCGTGGTCGCCCTGTTCACCCTCGCGGTGCACCGCCCCTTCCGGTACGTCGGCTGGATCGGCGGGGTCTCGATCGCCGCGCTGCCGCTCACCTACTGGCTGCGGCCCGACGCCGACGTGCCGTTCCTGGTCGCCGTCGTCCTGGGGACGCTGCTCAGTGCCGGAGTCATCGGCTGGGGCATGTTCGTACGCTCGCGCCGCCAGCTCCTGCTGAGCCTGCGTGACCGCGCGATCCGCGCCGAGAACGAGGCGGCGCTCCGTGCGGAACAGGCCCAGCGCCTTGCCCGCGAGTCCATCGCCCGCGAGATGCACGACGTGCTCGCCCACCGCCTCACCCTGCTCAGCGTGCACGCCGGAGCCCTGGAGTTCCGGCCGGACGCGCCCCGTCAGGAGATCGTCCGAGCGGCCGGTGTCATCCGGGAGAGCGCGCACGAAGCGCTGCAGGATCTGCGCGAGGTGATCGGCGTGCTGCGCGGTGGCGGCGTCGACGGTGAGGCGTCCGGCCGCCCGCAGCCGACGCTCGCCGCTCTGGAGTCGCTGGTCGCCGAGTCCCGCGACGCGGGCATGAAGGTCGTGCTCGACCACCGCGTCGCCGGCTCGGCCGCCGTGCCCGCCGCCGTCGGCCGCACCGCCTACCGCATCGCCCAGGAGGGCCTGACCAACGCCCGCAAGCACGCGCCGGGCGCCGAGGTGACCGTCCTGGTGTCCGGCGCCCCCGGCGAAGGCCTCACCCTTTCGGTACGCAACCCGTCGCCGCCCGGCGAGGTGCCGGCCGTCCCCGGTTCCGGCCAGGGGCTGATCGGCCTCACGGAGCGGGCCATGCTCGCGGGCGGCCGTATCGAGCACGGGTCCGCGGGGGACGGGGGGTTCCGCGTCGACGCCTGGCTGCCGTGGGACGCACCCTCCGGCAGCGGCGACGAGGCTCGTTAGTGTGGGCTCCATGAACTCGATCCGCGTGCTCCTCGTCGACGACGACCCGCTGGTACGCGCCGGTCTGTCCTTCATGATGGGCGGCGCGGACGACATCGAGATCGTCGGCGAGGCGGCGGACGGAACCCACGTGGCCCCGCTGGTCGCCGAGCTGCGCCCCGACGTGGTCCTGATGGACATCCGCATGCCCACGATGGACGGCCTCGCGGCGACGGAGGCCCTGCGGGGGCGCCCCGACGCCCCCGAGGTCATCGTCCTCACCACGTTCCACGCCGACGAACAGGTCCTGCGGGCGCTGCGGGCCGGGGCGGCCGGGTTCGTCCTCAAGGACACCCCGCCCGCCGAGATCGTCGCGGCGGTACGGGCGGTCGCGGCGGGGGAGCCGGTGCTCTCGCCCACGGTGACGCAGCAGCTGATCACGCAGGTGACGGGGGTGGACCCTCAACAGGGCCGCCGGGAGCGGGCGTTGGAGCGGCTCGCGCTCCTGGGGGAGCGGGAGAGGGAGGTGGCGGTCGCGGTGGGCCGAGGCGCGTCGAACGCGGACATCGCGGCAGAGCTCTACCTCAGCGTGGCCACCGTCAAGGCCCACGTCTCCCGAGTCCTGACGAAGCTGGACCTCAACAACCGTGTGCAGATCGCGCTGTTGGCGCATGACGCGGGGTTGCTCGACGGGGTGGAGTAGGCCCTGGCAGACCCAGAGCGCGAGGGCGCCCGCGGCACCCTCAAGGAAAAGGAACGCGGCACCCTCAAGGAAAAGGAAGCGGTCGTCGGAGCCGACGTCTTCATCGGCGTGCCGGCTCCGGACGTCCTGGGCGCGGATGGTGTCGCGGCCATGGCCGACGGCGCCATCGTGCTCGCGCTCGCGAACCCGGCCCCGGCCCCGGCCCCCCTGACTCTCCTCCCCGGGCTCTCACCCCCCGGCGATCTCCTCCACCCGCACCAACCGCCGCTCCCGCCGCGACAGTTCACACGCCTCGGCGATCCGCAGCGCCTCCAGTGCCTCCCGCCCGTCGCAGGGGTTGGGGCGTTCACCGCGTACGACGTCGACGAACGCCGCGAGCTCCGCCTCGTACGCCGGAGCGAACCGTTCCAGGAAGCCGGGCCACGGCTTCTCGGGCGGTGGCGGGCCCGAGGGCTCCACGGACGACAGGGGTGTGCGGTCGTCGAAGCCGGCCGCGATCTGGTCGTGATCCCCGGCCAGCTCCATCCGTACGTCATAGCCCGCGCCGTTGCACCGCGTAGCCGTCGCCGTGGCGAGGGTGCCGTCGTCGAGGGTGAGGAGCGCCGCCGCCGTGTCGACGTCGTCCGCCTCGCGGAACATCGCAGGTCCGGCGTCCGACCCGGTCGCGTACACCTCCGTCACCTCACGACCCGTCACCCACCGCACCATGTCGAAGTCGTGGACCAGGCAGTCGCGGTAGAGGCCGCCGGAGAGCGGGAGGTACGCGGCAGGCGGCGGCGCCGGGTCTGAGGTCATCGCCCGGACCGTGTGCAGCCGCCCGAGCCGCCCCGACCGCACGGCCTCGCGCGCCGCCACGTACCCCGCGTCGAACCTCCGCTGGAAGCCCAGCTGAAGCACCGTGCCCGCGGATTCGACCTCCTGGAGCGCGGTGAGCGTGCCGGGCAGATCGAGGGCGATGGGCTTCTCGCAGAAGACCGGAAGCCCCGCACGCGCCGCCTTGCCGATCAGCTCGGCGTGCGCGGAGGTCGCCGCCGTGATCACCACCGCGTCTATGGCCCCGGACCGGCCGCTCCCCGTGAAGATGTCGTCCACCGAAGCCGCCGAGGCGGCGCCGATCCGTGCCGCGAGCCCTGCCGCGCGTCCGACGTCGGCGTCGGCGACGACCAGTGCTTCCACCTCAGGATGCCGATGAAGAGCCGCAGAGTGAAATGTGCCGATACGGCCCGTTCCGATCAGTCCGATGCGCATGGCTCCACCCTCGCCACGCCCCGCGATCCTGTCAATCCTTTGTCCGGACAACAGAACTTCAGAACTTCCCGTCATCATTCCCTGCGACTACGCTCCCCATGTGCCCAAATCAGCCGCCAAACCAGCCGTGGACCCGACCGTCTCCCTCCAGCTCGGCGTCGACCGCAGCAGCCCGGTCCCGCTGTACTTCCAGCTGTCCCAGCAGCTGGAGGCGGCGATCGAGCGCGGCGCCCTGACACCGGGCACCCTGCTCGGCAACGAGATCGAGCTGGCGGGGCGGCTCGGTCTCTCCAGGCCGACCGTCCGTCAGGCCATCCAGTCGCTCGTCGACAAAGGGCTGCTCGTGCGCCGCAGGGGAGTCGGCACCCAGGTCGTGCACAGCCAGGTCAAGCGCCCCCTCGAACTCAGCAGCCTCTACGACGACCTGGAGGCGGCGGGCCAGCGCCCCGAGACCCGCGTCCTGCGCAACACCGTCGAGCCCGCGTCCGCCGAGGTGGCCGCGGCACTCGGCGTCGCCGAGGGCGAGGAAGTGCACCTGGTCGAGCGGCTCCGCCTGGCCCACGGGGAGCCCATGGCCTTCCTGCGCAACCGTCTCCCGTCCGGCCTGATCGCCCTCGACACCGCACGTCTCGAAGCCACCGGTCTCTACCGCCTGATGCGTGCCGCGAGCATCACCCTGCACAGTGCGCGCCAGTCCGTGGGCGCCCGCGCCGCCACCGCCGACGAGGGCGAACGCCTCGGCGAGCCCGAAGGCGCTCCGCTGCTCACGATGCAGCGCACGACCTTCGACGACACGGGCCGCGCGGTCGAGTTCGGCTCGCACATCTACCGGGCCTCGCGCTACTCCTTCGAGTTCCAGCTCCTCGTACGGCCGTAGATCGTAGGCCCGTGGAGGCCGTATCGCTGGGGGCCGTATGGCCGATTCGGCGGCAAAGAGGGGCGGGGGGGGGGCGGCCCCCCCGCCCCCCCCCCCCCCCCGCCGCCCCGCCCCGCCCGCCCCCGCGCCCCCGCCCACCCCCGCCCGCCCCCGGCCGGGCCCGCCCCTCGCGTTTCATGAGCGCTTCATGAGCGCTTCATGAGCACTGCATACGTGCGCTATGGGCACCTCATGAGCGCATCACCATCGGTACCAGCGGCCCTTTCTGCCGCCGCTCGCAGCCGGGCGGATCACAAAGCCCAGCAGCCACACCACGAGCAGGATCACCGCGACCCACCACAGGGCCTTGAGCGCGAAACCCGCACCGAAGAGGATCAGAGCCAGAAGAAGAACCAGAATCAGGGGAACCATTGTTATCAACCTCCTGGCCACCGCGTGCTCCTGGGCCTGACCTACAAACACACAAAAGGTGTGTTTCTTTCCGGTGTTGAAGGGCACGCGCGGCCGCTCGGGAAGGCACACGTGGCCTCTTGATCCGATCGCGTTGATGATGTTTGCCGGGCAGTTGAGCGGCTACCCGAACCGGCAGCACATGAAGTCGATGCCAAGGGAGCGTGAGCGGACATGACCGCCAACGAGAAGGCCAAGGCGAAGACCGAGCAGGTCACCGGTGCTGCCAAGGAAGCCGCCGGACGGGCCGTGGGCAACGAACGCCTCACCGCCGAAGGCCGCGCCCAGCAGGCGAAGGGCGACGCGCGCCAGGCCAAGGAGAAGACCAAGGACATCGGCAAACACTGAAGACCGCGCGACCGCGCAACTGACGACCGCGCAACTGACGACCGCGCGACCGCGCGACCGCGCGACAGTGTCGGGGCCGCCCCAGGATTCGGGGCGGCCCCGACCCGTGTATACCAACTCGCCAACAGTCGTCAGAATGTTCTGACAAACCCATTGACGCTGCCGCGCGCCCGCCGCTAGAACTCCCCCAGCCGCACCAGGGCGGCCGGGAGAAGAGGTGGTCCCACCATGCGAACCCCCAGGCGCAGAGCCCGCACGGCAGCGGCTCTCATAGCGGTGATCGCGCTCGCGGCCGGGTGCAGCGGCTCCGGCGGCAAGGACGGCGAGGGCAAGTCGGGCGACGGCGGCGGAAGCGGCGAAGGCGTGGACACGCCACGCCTCAAGATCGCCATGGTCACGCACTCCGGCGAGGGCGACACCTTCTGGGACATCGTCCAGAGCGGCGCCAAGCAGGCGGCCCGCAAGGACAACGTCGACTTCCTCTACTCCAACGACAAAGAGGCCAAGGGGCAGGCCGAGCTCGTCCAGTCGGCGATCGACAAGAAGGTCGACGGCATCGTCGTCACGCTGGCCAAGCCCCAGGCGATGAAGGCGGTACTGGGTAAAGCCGAGGCCGCCGGGATACCGGTCGTCACGATCAACTCCGGCGGCGAGTTCTCCGCCGGCTTCGGCGCGCTGAGCCACATCGGGCAGGACGAGTCGGTGGCGGGCGAGGCCGTGGGTGACGAGCTCAACAGACGCGGCAAGAAGAAGGCCCTCTGCGTCATCCACGAACAGGGCAACGTCTCACTCGAGCAGCGCTGCGCGGGCGTGAAGAAGACCTTCAAGGGCTCGGTGGCGAACCTCAACGTCCAAGGCACCGACGCGCCCGGCTCCCAGTCCTCCATCAGCGCGAAGCTCCAGGCCACCAAGGACATCGACGCCGTCGTCACGCTCGGCGCGCCGATCGCCGCCTACTCGGTGAAGGCCAAGGAAGACGCGAAGAGCAAGGCGGAGGTCGACACCTTCGACCTGAACGCCGAGGTCGTCAGGCGCCTCAAGGCCAAGGAGGTCGCCTTCGCCGTCGATCAGCAGCCCTACCTCCAGGGCTATCTCGCCATCGACGAACTGTGGCTCTACAAGACCAACGCGAACGTCCTCGGAGGCGGCAAGCCCGTCCTCACCGGGCCCGCGATCGTCACTGAGAAGGACGTGCCGAAGCTGGAGAAGTACACGGCCCGCGGTACCCGATGAACACACGCGTGATCCGCGTGGTCGATACTTGGGCGGCTGGGGCCGGGGATCCGGACCGGCCTCATCGAAGAGCAGAGCTAGAAGGGCACGGCGTCGTGGCAAGGGTTCAGACAGGGGTACGTGCGGTGGGCGCCGTGCTGGTCGCGGTGCTCGGGGTATCCCTCGCGGGGTGCAGCAGCACCGGCGGCAAGCGCGCCGAGGACGCACGCAAGGCGGCAACGGCACAGGGCAAGGCAGCGGTGAACACGCCGAACTGGACGTTCGGGATGGTGACCCACTCGGGTGACGGCGACACGTTCTGGGACATCGTCCAGAGCGGTGCCGAGCAGGCCGCGGTCAAGGACAACATCAAGTTCCTCTACGCCCACAACGCCGAGGCCCAGCAGCAGGCCCAGCTCGTGGACTCGTACATCGACAAGAAGGTCGACGGCATCATCGTCAGCCTCGCCAAGCCCGCCGCGATGAAGGGCGCCCTGGCCCGCGCCAAGAAGGCCGGCATCCCGGTGATCACCGTGAACTCCGGCTCCGCGGAGTCCAAGGAGTTCGGCGCGCTCACCCACATCGGCCAGGACGAGACGATCGCGGGCGAGGCCGTCGGCGACGAGCTCAACAAGCGCGGCAAGAAGAAGGCGCTCTGCATCCTGCACGAGCAGGGCAACGTCGGGCACGAGCAGCGCTGCGAGGGCGCCAAGAAGACCTTCGACGGCAAGATGCAGAACCTGTACGTGACCGGCACGAACATGCCCGACGTGCAGTCCTCCATCGAGGCCAGGCTCCAGTCCGACAAGTCCGTCGACTCGGTCGTCACGCTCGGCGCGCCCTTCGCGGACGCCGCGGTGAAGGCCAAGGACAGCGCGGGCAGCAAGGCGGAGGTCGACACCTTCGACCTGAACGAGAAGGTCGCGGCGGGCCTGAAGTCCGGCACCCTCGGCTTCGCCGTCGATCAGCAGCCCTACCTCCAGGGCTACGAGGCCGTGGACCTGCTCTGGCTCTACAAGTACAACGCCGATGTGCTCGGCGGCGGCAAGCCGGTCCTGACCGGACCGCAGATCATCACCAAGGATCAGGCCGCCGAGCTGGAGGAATACGCGAAGCGAGGGACCCGATGACAGCGACAGCTCCGGCGCCCGCGCCTTCCCCGGGCCCTGCGGACACCAAGACGGACGAGCGCCTCCTGAAGTCCTCGCCGCTGAAGAAGCTGATGGGCCGCCCCGAGCTCGGCTCCGTCGTCGGCGCCATCGCCGTCTTCATCTTCTTCGCGGTCGCCGCGGACAGCTTCCTTCAGGCCACCAGCCTGGCCACGGTGCTCTACGCGGCATCGACGCTGGGCATCATGGCGGTGCCGGTGGCGCTCCTGATGATCGGCGGCGAGTTCGACCTGTCGGCGGGCGTCATGGTGACGACCTCCGCGCTGGTCTCGTCGATGTTCAGCTACCAGATGACGGCCAACGTCTGGGTCGGCGTGCTCGTCTCGCTGGTCGTCACCCTCGCGATCGGCGTCTTCAACGGCGTGATGCTGACACGCACCGACCCGCCGAGCTTCATCATCACGCTCGGTACGTTCCTGATGCTGACCGGCATGAACCTCGGCTTCACCAAGCTGATCAGCGGCACGGTCTCCACGAAGTCGATCGCCGACATGGAGGGCTTCTCCTCCGCGAAGAACGTCTTCGCCTCGACGCTCACCATCGGCGGCGTCGACTTCAAGATCACGATCCTCTGGTGGCTCGGCCTGATCGCGGTCGCCACCTGGGTCCTGCTCCGCACCCGCGTCGGCAACTGGATCTTCGCGGTCGGCGGCGGCGAGGAGGCGGCCCGCGCGGTCGGCGTGCCGGTCGCCATCACCAAGATCGGCCTGTACATGGGCGTCGCCTTCGGCGCCTGGGTCTCGGGCCAGCACCTGCTCTTCTCGTACGACGTCGTCCAGTCCGGAGAGGGCGTCGGCAACGAGCTGATCTACATCATCGCGGCCGTTATCGGCGGCTGTCTGATCACCGGAGGCTACGGCTCCGCGGTCGGTGCGGCCGTCGGCGCCCTGATCTTCGGCATGGTCAGCAAGGGCATCGTGTTCGCCGAGTGGAACCCGGACTGGTTCAAGTTCTTCCTCGGAGTGATGCTGCTCCTGGCGACCCTGCTCAACCACTGGGTCCGCAAGCGCGCGGAGGCGACGAAGTGACCACCGACACGACCGACGTCACTGACAAGGTGCCGGAGCCCGAGCCGGACCGCACCCCGCTCGTCGAGCTCGACGACGTCAGTAAGTACTACGGCAACATCCGCGCCCTCGAAGGCGTCTCCCTGGAGGTCCACGCGGGTGAGATCTCCTGCGTCCTCGGCGACAACGGCGCGGGCAAGTCGACCCTCATCAAGATCATCGCGGGCCTGCACCGGCACGACGCCGGAGATTTCCGCATCGACGGCGAGGACGCGAGGCTCGGCTCGCCGCGCGAGGCCCTGGACCGCGGGATCGCCACGGTCTACCAGGACCTCGCCGTGGTCCCGCTGATGCCGGTATGGCGCAACTTCTTCCTCGGCTCCGAGCCGACGAAGGGCGCGGGCCCCTTCAAGCGCCTGGACGTCGACCTCATGCGCAGGACGACCCGCGCGGAGCTGCTCCGCATGGGCATCGACCTGCGCGACGTCGACCAGCCCATCGGCACCCTGTCGGGCGGTGAGCGCCAGTGCGTGGCGATCGCGCGCGCCGTCTACTTCGGCGCCAAGGTCCTGGTCCTCGACGAGCCGACGGCGGCGCTCGGCGTCAAGCAGTCGGGCGTCGTCCTGAAGTACGTGGCGGCCGCCAGGGACGCGGGCCTCGGAGTGGTTTTGATCACCCACAACCCGCACCACGCGTACCTGGTCGGCAACCGCTTCGTCCTCCTCAAGCGCGGCACGATGTTCGGCAGCTACGCGCGCGACGAGGTCACCCTGGATGAACTGACCCGCCAGATGGCGGGCGGCAGCGAGCTGGATGACTTGCGTCATGAGCTGGCGGACAAGGCTCCGTAGCCCCCGTCGGGGGCGCGGGGAACCGCGCGCTCAGCCCTGAAAGTGCCGCAGTCGCCTCTGCCCGCCGACCCGGCGGACGCGACTGCGGCTCCGGCGTGGTCGCTCGCGCGGTTCCCCGCGCCCCTGACGGGGCGCAGCGTGCCCGTTGTGCGCGCCCCCGCGAGCGTGAGGCAGAATCGCCGCAATGAGCACCTACCGCGACCTCGCGCACCGCGGCTCCGCCCGAGCCACCGTTCTGCGGACCGTGGGCACGCGTGAGCGCCGATCCCATCTGACGGCGCCCCGCGTCCCCACCGTCGGCATCGACATCGGCGGCACGAAGGTGATGGCGGGCGTCGTCGACGCCGACGGCAACATCCTGGAGACGCTCCGTACGGAGACCCCGGACAAGTCCAAGAGCCCCAAGGTCGTCGAGGACACCATCGTCGAGCTGGTCCTCGACCTCTCCGACCGGCACGACGTGCACGCGGTGGGCATCGGCGCGGCGGGCTGGGTCGACGCGGACCGCAACCGCGTCCTGTTCGCCCCGCACCTGTCCTGGCGCAACGAACCCCTGCGCGACCGCATCTCGGGCCGCCTCGCGGTCCCCGTGCTCGTGGACAACGACGCGAACACGGCCGCGTGGGCGGAGTGGCGCTTCGGCGCGGCCCGCGGCGAGGACCACCTGGTCATGATCACCCTCGGCACGGGCATCGGCGGCGCGATCCTGGAGGACGGCCAGGTCAAGCGCGGCAAGTTCGGCGTGGCCGGGGAGTTCGGCCATATGCAGGTGGTCCCCGGCGGCCACCGCTGCCCGTGCGGAAACCGTGGCTGCTGGGAGCAGTACAGCTCGGGAAACGCGCTGGTCAGGGAGGCCCGCGAGCTGGCGGCGGCCGATTCCCCGGTCGCGTACGGGATCATCGAGCGGGTCAAGGGCAACATCCCCGACATCACGGGCCCCCTGATCACCGAGCTGGCCCGCGACGGTGACGCGATGTGCGTGGAACTGCTCCAGGACATCGGCCAGTGGCTGGGCGTCGGCATCGCGAACCTCGCGGCGGCCCTCGACCCCTCCTGCTTCGTGATCGGCGGCGGCGTCTCGGCCGCCGACGACCTTCTGATCGGCCCGGCGCGGGACGCGTTCCGCCGCCAGCTGACGGGGCGCGGCTACCGCCCCGAGGCCCGTATCGCCCGCGCGCAACTGGGCCCCGAGGCGGGCATGGTGGGCGCGGCCGACCTGGCCCGCCTGGTGGCCCGCCGCTTCCGCCGGGCGAACCGCCGCCGGGTGGAGCGCCACGAACGTTACGAGCGCTACGTGGAAGCGATCCGCACCAACGACAGCACCTCACAGGGGACTCAGTAAGCGATGACCGTGCCCCGCCAGCCCTCGTCCCCGGAATCCCCGGACTCTCCGAGCTCCCCGGATCCCGCCGGCGAGGGCGGTGGCCCCCGTGAGGGCCGCCGCCACATGATCCGCCGCCGCTGGCTGACGGCCACGATCATCGTGCTCCTGATCGGCGTACCGGCCGGTTATCTGGTGATCTCCGCGAACCAGAGCCGCAACAGCGGACGCGACAAGGAGGCCAAGTACTCCGCGACCGGCCTCACCGCGGGCTGGCCCTCCAAGGTGCAGCGCCGCCTCTACGACGTGCCGATCGCCCCGTACTCCAGGGAAGTCGCCTACTACGAGACGAACAACTGGCGCACCAGCCGCCTGTACGCCCAGTTCCTGACGAGCAACAAGGGCCTGGACACGTTCCTCAAGCAGATCGGCACGAACACCACGGAGCTGAAGAGGAACGACATCACGATCAGCAAGCGCGATCGCAAGGTGGTCGGCTGGGAGTTCACGGACCCGGGCCCCTGGCTGGGTCTCACCCACAAGAAGAAGGACCCGGCGCCGACCCTCGACGTGGTGGTGAACCGCGTCAACCGCGACCACCCGATGGTGTATGTAGTGTCTACGACAACCCCGTAACTGGCGTGTTTCATCCGCGAGTTGCCAAGGGGGTGGCTCGTACGATGACGCCCATGATCTCCATAGAGAAGTCCGACGGGGCATCCGAAGAGGAGTACGACAGACGCCGACGTGCCCAGTGGCTGTCGGGGGAGGCGCGGGCGGACGGGGTCGCGCGCAGGGACATGCTGCGGCTGCTCGCCGCGGCGGGCGCCGTGAGCGGGATTGCGGGCGGTGCCTCGGCCCTCGGCGCACCCCGGGCACAGGCGGCGACCGGCACGGCCGCAACCGCGACCGCGGCGGCCGCCGGAATCGTGAAACCCCTCCCCGCGGACCGCTTCACGATCCGGGGCACGAACGCGGAGACCAAGTTCGAGGCGCTCGCCGGGACGCCCTTCCACACCCCCGCATCCCACTTCTTCGTACGCAACCACACGGCGACGCCGAGCCTGGACGCGACGACGTGGAGGCTCAGGGTCTGGGGCGACGGCCTGAAGGACGGCAAGGCGCACGAGTTCACGCTCGCGGACCTCAAACGCCTCCCGTCGACGTCGCGCACCGCCTTCGTCGAATGCGCGGGCAACGGCAGAAGCTTCTTCACGAGCCAACAGGGCCAGTCGGCGTCGGGCACGGCCTGGACCCTGGGTGCGATCGGCAACGCCCGCTGGCGCGGCGTGCGCCTCTCCGAGGTCCTGCGCCGGGCAGGCGTGTCGCGCCACGCGGTGGACGTGATGCCGAGGGGGCTCGACGCGGAGTACGTCACGGACGACGGCACGAACCTGGGAAAGGTCCGCCGCCCGCTCCCGCTCGCCAAGGCGCTGGACGACGTGATCCTCGCGTACGAGATGAACGGCGCCCCACTCCCTCCGGATCACGGTTACCCGGTGAGGGTCCTGGTCCCGGCGTGGGTGGGCATCGCGTCGATCAAATGGGTGGGCGACATCGAGGTCTCGTCGAAGCCGCTCTACTCCCCGTGGAACACGCTCTTCTACCGCCTGTTCGGCGAGCACTATCCCCCGGAGGGCAGCGCCCCCCTGACCCACCAGACCGTGAAGTCGGCCTTCGAACTCCCCTGGAACGCGGGCATAGAGGCGGCGGCCACCCACCACCTCACCGGCCGCTCATGGTCGGCGACGGGCGCGATCGCGCGGGTGGACATCAGCACGGACGGGGGCACGACATGGCACCGGGCCCGTCTCAAGGACACGCCCCACCGCGCCACGTGGACCCGCTGGACCACCCCGTGGCACCCCAGGACTCCGGGCCCGACCACACTTCTGGCCCGCGCCACGGACACCACGGGGCGCACCCAGCCGGAGGCGACGGCGCACAACGCGCAGGGTTATCTGTTCGACGCGGTGGTGCGGCACGCGGTGACGGTGGTGTGAGAGCCGTGCGAGCCCGCAGGGCCCGCACGGCCCGCTCCTACCCGGCCGCACTCCACCCCTCATAGACGGCCGCACCCACCGCCAGGTCCTCCCAGGCCATCCCCGCCGACTTGAACAACCGGGGCCGGCCCTCGGCCACTTCCACCTCGCCCCGCACCAACTCACCCAGAGTCCGCAGCCGCCCCACGTCGAAGGCCCCGGCGTCCACCGCGAGCACGATGTCTCCGCACTCCCGCAGCGCGACGCCGTGCGACTCCGCCACCACGAGACCGCGCCCCAGGAGCCCCTCGTCCACTTCGCGCGCGTCCGGTTCGTGCGAGCCCACCGCCGCGACCGTCGCGTGGGCGGGGAGCAGCGCGCTGTCGAAGAGTGGTTCGCGGGCCGTGGTGCAGCAGCAGACCACGTCGGCGGTCGCGACGTCCGCCGGGGTCGCGGGCGCCGCCGAGAGCCCCGCCTCGCGGCACCGCTCCACGAAGGCCGCCACCCGCTCGGGGCTGCGCGCCACCACGTCCACGTGGGCCAGCGTCGGCCGCACCGCGCGGACCGCCTCCACATGGCCCCAGGCCTGGGGGCCGGTACCGAAGACCAGCAGGCGTCCGGCGTCCGGGACCGCCAGGTGGTTGATCGCCGCCCCCGAGACCGCGGGGGTGCGCAGGGACGTCAGCGCGATGCCGTCGAGGAGGGCCAGGGGCTTGTGGGTCGCGCCGTCCAGGAGGAGGTACACGCCCTGGATGCGGGGGAGGTCACGGGCCGGGTTCCCCGGCGTGACCGTGGCGATCTTCACGCCCGTGTACGACGTCGTCGACGACGGCATCAGCAGAAGCTGACCGCCCGGCACGCCCACGACTCCCCGCGGAGGTTCCGCCTCCGGATCCAGGCCCGCCTTGAGGACGGCTTCCACCGCCTCGATCGCCGTGGACATCGTGACGATCCGGGCCATCGCACCGGCGTCGATGTAGGGCGGGGCCTCGCTCATGACTGGTTCCTTTCGGGGCCGGATGCTCAGGGCTGTCGCCCGGAGCCGTCCGCCCGCATCGCGTCGCGTCACTTCACACTCATGATCACTCCCTGATGGAACACCTCCACCGCCGGGTCGACACCGCGGATGAATCGGCCTTCCGCCGAGCGGGCGCTGGACCGGATCGGCCCGGCACTGTCAGGTCTGCGACGACGCGCACCGGCATCGGGCAAGGACCTCTTCCGCAATCTCGTACTCAATGTGATCGCCGATGCGCCGGGCGAGATGACCGTCGGGGGCCTCGCCGCCGAAATGGGCGTCGCTCAGCCCGTGGTCGGCCGGACCGTCACCGCCTGCACGGAAGACGGACCGCTGCGCCGGGCGGCGTCGGCCCCGGCCCCGCGCGGGGCGAGGCCGGACCGGCTCAGCAGGCCTGCTTGTGCGTGGTGCGGTCACGGCGGCGGCGCGCCCCGAAGCGTCCCCGGCCCCCGTCGCGGTGATCGTGCCGGTCGGCCGGCGGAGCGGGTAGGCGAGGCGCCCCGCCGCTGCTCGGACTGGCGGGGGCCCTGCCACTGGGCAGGGCGCGGCTGTAGGTGTGCAGGGCGATGCTTTCGGCGTGGTGGGTGTTGAGAGAGCGGATCACGTACGCGGCGACGGTGATCAGGAGCAGGAAGGCGGCTGCGGTGAGAGCGGCGTCCATCGTGGTCACCGCCTGGTGTCCGTGCGGACGGCGTGGGTGGAGACGGCGCCGCCCTCGTACTCCCAGGACTCCTGCGCGCTCTGCGGCTTGTCGCCCGCGGCCAGGTCGCGCGCGGTCTCGGCGGCGATGAGATCGGTGGCGCTCAGCGGGGGCCCGTCCTGGACGCAGGCGGCGCTCATGAGCCGGGCGGCGCTCGCGTCATCCGTCTCGGGCGGGATCACCAGCAGGTCCCACCGGCCGGTCCCGTAGGACAGCAACAGCAGCTTGTGCGGGTCGAGTTCAGGGGTGAACCAGCCGACCTTCAGCACGCGGTTGTGGACGGTCACCTTGTGCGGGACGGTGGGCCAGAGCATCGGATTCACGGCGACGCGGGTGATGCGGCCCCACAGTGGATCGAGTTCGTCCGCCAGGGCGGGGAGTTCGGCGGTCAGGTCGCGCGAGCGGGGCCACCAGGCGCCGTCGAGGAGGCCGTTGCCCGTCGGGGACTTCAGTGCCACGCGGGCGGTGGGTGCCGGAAGAGGCATGGTGGTGCGGGAGGGCGTGAAGGTCGCGATCATGGTGCGAACCCGTCTTCGGAGCGACATGACGGCCGCTCTCGATGCCAGATGGTCACCGAGGACGAGACCCGCGTGGATGCCGGAGTGCGAAGTGCCCTTGGTGCCTCCACGGTACTCCTGCGGACCGGCTCGGTGACGAGTCCGTCGCCGCCCGTTGTCGGCCTCCCTGCCGGCAGGGAGGCCGGGCGCGGGGCGAGCCGATCGGGCGGGTACGCGTCGGACCGGCCGGTGACGGCCGAACTCGACGGTGGGTGCGTTCATGGCGCACGCTCTTCCGCGGGGCCGCGTGATGACAGGGGCCCGGGGCCGTGGTGCGCCGGAAGTGACGTCGAACGGAATCGGCGTACGAGGAGCACCTGAAGAGCTCCGGCGTACGTCCGGTCCGTTCCCGGAGGAGTACCGTGAAGGTGGCGAGGGCGTGCGTATGCCGGTGCCCGATCACCCCGGAGCGCCCGCCCTTTCCCCTCGCCACCCGTTCAGGGGCAGCCCCCGACCCCGGCCGCGCCATCCGCATCCAGGCCGAGGAGCCCGTATATGTCCTTGAACTCCGTCACACACACCGCCGCCCTCCCGCCGGACCGGAACTACGACGGCAACTCCCCGTTCCCTGAGGGGAGTTCGATGCCCCCGCGGGAGGGCGGGGAGCGCCTGTCCGTGGCGGTTACGGCGTTGATCGTCACGCTGCCGTTCGTGGCGCTCGGCGCCACCGGCTGGCTGCTGTGGGGGCGTCTGATCCATCCCGGGGACATCGTGCTCGGGGTCGCCCTGTACGTGCTCACAGGACTCGGTGTCACGGTCGGCTTCCACCGCGGTCTCACGCACGGCAGCTACCGGGCCGTCCGCCCCGTGCGCGTCGCTCTCGCGGTGGCCGGGTCGATGAGCTTCCAGGGCGATGTCGTCGGCTGGGTCGCCACGCACCGCCGCCACCACGCGTTCACCGACCGCCCGGGCGACCCGCACTCCCCGTACCGCTACGGCACGCATCTGCGGGGCCAGTTGCGTGGTCTGCTGCACGCGCACATCGGCTGGCTGTTCCGCAACGACCCTACGTCGGCCGAGCGTTACGCCCCGGACCTGCTGGCCGACCGTGACATCCGTGCGGTCTCCCGCGCCTTTCCGGCGCTGTGCCTTCTCACCCTCGCCTTGCCGCTCGGCATGGGCTGGGCAATCGGCGGCAGCTGGCTCCACGGAGTGACCGGACTGCTGTGGGCGGGACTTGTCCGTATCGCGTTGCTGCATCACGTCACCTGGAGCGTGAACTCGCTGTGCCACATGATCGGTGAGCGCCCGTTCCGCACCCGGCGCCACGACCGGGCCACCAACCTGTGGCCGCTCGCCCTGATCTCCTTCGGCGAGAGCTGGCACAACCTCCACCACGCCGACCCGACCAGCGCCCGGCACGGAGTGGGACGAGGTCAGCTCGACCCGTCGGCCGCTGCCATCCGCCTCCTCGAACGCCTCGGCCTCGTGCACGACGTGTGCTGGCCGACGCCCGCCCGCGTCGCCGCCCGCCGCGTCTGACGGCTTCCTCCGAACCACCCTCAAGCACCCGCAACCACACCTCCACGCACAGCAGTCGGCAGGAGCAGCACCTCATGACACTCGCACCGATCTCCCCGCTTCCCTCCCAGCCACTGCTCCGCCTGCGCCTGGCGCCCCCCGTCGGTGGGCCCCGCGCTATCGACGGGGCATGGTGGCCGCGCTCGTACGACCTGCTCACCGAACTCCCCGCGCTGCTCGCCGGGTTGCCCCGCGCCTGGGGTCAGATCGCCAGCGTCGTACTCAACGGCGCGGCGTGGCCGCCGACGCCGGGACGGATGATCGTCGCCGGTCGGGTCGTGCGCCTGCGAAGGCGCCGGACCGCCACCGCCGCGCACACCGTCGTCCTTATCGCCCCCGGCCACGGGCGCTGGGACCTGATTGTCGTCCCTCCGGATGCGACCGGGGAGGCCGCGGAGCCGATCATGGCGCGAGCGGCGCGGGAGAGAGGAAACCGTCACTACGCGTGACGGACGGACCGTGCGCCTCGGTCGCCCCCAACTGTCCGATCCGGCCCCAACTGCCCGATCCGGAAGGAAAGCAGCCGCACCCGCGACGCCGACACGCGTGGTTCCCGGCGCCGCGTCCCGCCGGACAGTCAGCACCGACGGCGTCCGGAGCCGCCCGGCGGCCTGCGTCGAGGGCCCGCTGGAAGCGCATGACGAGCGTGTCCCCATGACGAGGGCCGGATCAAGAGGGCAGGACCCCGCGGCAGAACGTGCTCAGGCCGGCCGCGCTACTGATAGCGGGCCCGATTATGGGAAGTGTGAGGCCAAGCTTCATGGCGAGCCCTTTCGGTGTTCCGTCAACCGCTTGGTCAGACGGGAAGCTCGGTGATGCTGAGGGCGAAGTTCAAGTTGCCCACCCCGTGGTTGGCGAGGCCCACCGTGACCACGCCCGCTCCTTCCAGCCAGTGCGCCATCTTCAGGCCGCCGACGTCCAGCGGGCGCATCCCGAGGCTCTCGATGAACGCCTCCACACTCGCCTTGGCCTGCGCATCATCGCCGGCGATGAAGATGTCGGGCCGACTCTTCTCCAGGACATGGCGGAAGACGGTGTTGAACGCCTTCACCACGCTGGTGCCGGCCGGGGCCGCCTTGGCGACTTCCTGCGCGATGGAGGTCTCCTCGCGGTGGGCCAGCCCGTCGAACGTGGAGTTGAAGGGGTTGCTGATGTCGACGATGACCTTGCCCGCGAGAGCCTCTCCGTACTGGACGATGACTGGTACGACGCCGTCGTACAGCAGGGCCACGATGACGATGTCCCCGGCCGGGGCGGTGCCCCATTCTCCCGTCGTGGTGCCGCCGCCGAGGGCCTTGGCCAGGTCGGTGGCCTTGGATTGATCGCGGCCCATGACCTCGACGGTGTTGCCGCCCGCTATGGCCCGCGCGCCGATGGTGCGGGCCATGTTCCCGGTGCCGATGATGCTGATGTTGCTCATGAGGTGTCCTGTCCTGGTTGTGGGTTGTTCGGTTCAGATGGCGGTGGTGCCGCCATCGGCGACGAGTTCCATGCCGTTGACGTAGCTGGAGTCGTCGGAGGCGAGGAAGAGGGCGGCGGTGGCGATCTCGTCGGGGTGGCCCATCTGGCCGCGGGGGATGAGGGACTCGAACTGGCGCTTGGTGGCCTCGTCGAAGAGCTCTGCCTGCTTGGCAGTGGCGACCTGGCCGGGGGTCAGGACGTTGACGCGGATGCGGCGGTCCTTGAGCTCGTTGAGCCAGACGCGGGCCCAGGCTTGCTGGACGGCCTTGCTGCCGGCGTAGACGCTCCAGCCGGGGAAGGCGCCGAGGGAGGCGTTGGAGCCGGTCATGAGGATGGAGCCGCCGTCGTTGAGGAGCGGGAGTGCCTTCTGGACGGTGAACAGGGTGCCGCGGGCGTTGAGCCCGAACCAGGTGTCGAACTGGGCCTCGGTGATCTCGCCGAGCGGAGCGGGCTCGCCCCCGCCGGCGCTGGCCCACAGCACGTCGAGGCTTCCCTTCTCCCGCTTGACGGTGTCGTACAGGCGGTCCAGGTCGTCCATGTCGGCGGCGTCGCCCTGGACGCCGGTGACGTTGCGGCCGATCTGCTTCACGGCCTCGTCCAGGGCGTCCTGGCGGCGGCCGGTGATGAAGACGTGCGCTCCCTCGTCGACGAACAGCTTCGCGCCGGCCAGCGCCATGCCGGTGGTGCCGCCGGTGATGACCGCAACCTTGCCGTCGAGCTTTCCCATAGTCGTTCCCTTGGGTCGGTGGTGCCGTATGTACCTGGGGCGACGATGTTAAGTACACCGTCCTGTGTGCTTAACGTAGGGGGCGGGCAGCCGGGACGCAAGCTATGTACACCGGTCGTTATCCAACTGGGGTAGGGTGGGCTCATGACGGAGCTGGAGAAGGGCCCCACGGGCAGCCGCCGGGGCCGGGGCGCCCGCGAGCGCATCCTCGGCGCATCCCGGCAGTTGTTCCGCGAGCAGGGCATCAGCCGCACCGGGATGGACCAGTTGTGCGCGGCGGCCGAGGTGTCCAAGCGCACGGCCTACCAGCACTTCGGAGGCAAGGACGAACTCGTCGCCGAGTACCTGCGCCGGTTCGACCCCTCCGTTCTGTCCGGCGTGTTCGACCGCACCGACCTCACGCCCCGCGAACGGCTCCTCGCCGCCTTCGACATCCCCCCCACCACCCCCCTGTGCCCCTACATCGCCGCTGCCGTCGAACTCCACGACCCCCAGCACCCCGCGTCCAAGTACGCGCGCGACTACAAGAAGGCCGTCGCCGTGCGGCTCGCCGACACCGCCCGCGAAGCCGGCGCCGCCGACCCCGAACGGCTCGGCGAGCAGCTCGCGCTGCTCATCGACGGCGCCGCGGCCCGCACCCGGGTCCTCGACGCCGACGCCTTCCCCACCGCCGCCGCCATCGCCGCCGTCCTCATCGACAACGCCATCCCCGCCACTGCCGGCGATGACCGGCGACGGGAGGAAGCGTCGAGTTGACGTGGCACTCCGCGGCCGGGCCGGACGCGCGGGACGAGAAGTCGGGTGCCGGCTTTTGGGCCCCGCCGGGGCAGCCGTATGCCCGCAGATCTGGGCGCAGGACTGGGTCGAGCGGCGAGCTGTCGGCGACACGACTCGTCGCGACTACGAGGGTTTCTTTCGCAACCACCTCGTGCCGCGCCTGAGGCAGCGGCCCCTGGCCGGTCTGGCGCGGCACGACTTCGAACAGTTCGCCAAGAATCATCCGCTGCCGAGCGCCTGGGGTCGCCGTCGTACGGTCCTGCGCAACGCAATGCGGCCGGCACCCCTCATCGCGGCGGGACGGTGCAGGTCAAAAGGGGGCTGACTCTTCGGAGTTGGGCCCCTCGACTTTTACCGTGCTGGATTCGTGCTGGGTGCTGACGGACCCTGCGGGGGCCAGGGGTGTGCGAGTTGTCAGGCGAGGGCTACTAACCTCCTAGATCCCGTCTGCAACACTCGTTCCCCACACGGATAACGCCCGTTGCGGAAACAAATCTCTGCCTCCCCGACGTTGTCGATCTCCTGGGCGGCAAGGGGGGTGGTCTGCATGAAGCTGTTCCGTACGGACACAGCGAGACGCGGCGTGACCTCGGTCACGCCGCGTCTCGCTGAGGTCGAGGCAGATGTGCGGGGTCTCGTCGAGGCGCACATGGAGACGCTGCTGGGGGTGCGGTTCCTGGCAAGCGAATACGGCACGGGACCGGTCCACGGGGGCCGGATCGATGCGCTGGGGTTGGACGAGAACGGGTCGTGAGATATGAGAGGGTCAAGCGAGTGAGTGAGACACCGATGAACAGCCTTCAATACCGCTTTGACGGGCCGGAAGACGCTCCTGTCCTGATCTTGGGTCCCTCACTGGGCACCACATGGCACATGTGGGACCGGCAGGTGCCCGAGCTGGTCAAGCAGTGGCGGGTGTTCCGATTCGACATGCCCGGACACGGTGGTGCCCCCGCACGCCCCTGCGGGTCCGTCGGCGAGATCGCCCAGCGGCTGCTCGCCACCCTCGACGAGGTCGGCGTGCAGCACTTCGGCTACGCGGGCTGCGCGTTCGGTGGCGCGATCGGCGCCGAGCTCGCCCTGCGGCACCCCCAGCGCGTCGCCTCCCTGGCGCTGATATCCGCCTCTCCGCGCTTCGGTAGCGCCGACGAGTTCCGCCAGCGCGGGGTCATAGTGCGGAGCAACGGGCTCGATCCCATCGCGCGTACGTCCCCCGATCGCTGGTTCACGCCCGGCTTCGCCGCCGCGCAGCCCGCGATCACCGACTGGGCCGTACAGATGGTGCGCACGACCGACCCGGGCTGCTACATCGCCGCCTGCGAGGCGCTCGCCGCCTTCGACGTGCGTGCCGAACTGGGGCGGATCGGGGCCCCCACCCTCGTTCTGGTGGGGTCGGAGGACCAGGTCACCGGGCAGGGCGAGGCCCGTACCCTCGTCGCCGGCATCCCGGACGCCCGCCTCGCCGTCGTGCCGGGTGCCTCCCATCTGGCTCCCGTCGAGCAGCCCGCGGCCGTCACCGACCTGCTCGTACGGCACTTCTCCACCGCCTGGCAGCTCGCCACCGACGGCACCGGGACGCACGCGGCGATCAGCGCACCGCCCGTCAAGCCGGTGCTCGCCCCGCCGCTGCCCGTCTTCCCGGTCGCCGAGATCGGCCCCACGGAGCAGCCCGAAGCCGTCGGCGGCGGTCGCCCCGACCCGTACGAGGCGGGGATCAAGGTCCGCCGCGAGGTGCTCGGCGACGCGCACGTCGACCGCGCGCTCGCCGCGGCGGAAGACTTCTCCACGGACTTCCAGGAGCTCATCACGCGCTACGCCTGGGGCGAGGTCTGGAACCGGCCCGGCCTCGACCGGCGCTCCCGCAGCTGCGTCACGCTCACCGCGCTAGTCGCGGGCGGTCACCTGGACGAGCTGGCCTTCCACACCCGCGCCGCCCTGCGCAACGGCCTCACCCCGCAGGAGATCAAGGAAGTCCTTCTCCAGGCGGCCGTCTACTGCGGCGTTCCCGCGGCGAACTCCGCCTTCAAGGTCGCCCAGGCAGTGATCCGAGAGGAAACCACGCCCCAGGAGTAGCAGGATGGGGGCATGACGACTGCCGCGAAGCGCATCAAGCTGACGAAGAAGACACACGCCTGTGTCCGCCTGGAGCGGGACGGCCGGAGTCTCGTCATCGACCCGGGCACCTTCAGCGAACAGGACGCGGCGCTCGGCGCCGACGCGATCCTCGTCACGCACGAGCACATCGACCACTTCAACGAGGACCGGCTGCGCGCCGGAATGGAGGCCAATCCGGCCGCCGAGATCTGGACCCTGCGCTCCGTCGCGGAGAAGATCTCGGCCGCCTTCCCCGGCCGGGTGCACACCGTCGGGCACGGCGACACCTTCACGGCCGCCGGATTCGACGTGCAGGTGCACGGCGAACTGCACGCCGTGATCCACCCGGACATCCCGCGGATCACCAACGTCGGCTATCTGGTCGACGGTTCCGTCTTCCACCCGGGCGACGCGCTGACCGTTCCCGATCAGCCGGTGGAGACGCTGATGCTGCCGGTGATGGCGCCCTGGAGCAAGATCTCCGAGGTCATCGACTACGTGCGCGAGGTCAAGCCGCAGCGCGCCTACGACGTCCACGACGCGCTGCTCACCGACCTGGCCCGGCCGATCTACGACTCGCAGATCGGGTCCCTCGGCGGCGCTGAGCACCTGCGGCTCACTCCGGGGGAGTCCGCCGAACTCTGACCGGCCGGACTGAGAGTGTCAGTGGCGGCCGGTAGGTTGTGAAGCATGCGCATCGCCACCTGGAACGTGAACTCGATCACCGCTCGACTGCCGAGGCTGCTCGCCTGGCTGGAGAGCAGCGGTACGGATGTGCTGTGCATCCAGGAGACCAAGACCACCGCCGAGGGCTTCCCCACCGAGGCGCTGCGCGAGCTCGGGTACGAGTCGGCGGTGAACGCCACAGGACGGTGGAACGGCGTCGCGCTGGTCTCCCGGGTGGGCCTCGACGACGTGACGGTCGGCCTGCCCGGCGGCCCGGAGTACGACGGGGTGCGGGAGCCGCGCGCGATCTCCGCGACCTGCGGCCCCGCACGGGTCTGGTCGGTGTACGTGCCGAACGGCCGCGAGGTGGAGCACGCCCACTACGCGTACAAGCTCCAGTGGTTCGAGGCCCTGAAGGCCGCGGTGGCCGACGACTCCGCGGGCGCGCGGCCGTTCGCGGTGCTCGGGGACTTCAATGTGGCCCCGACCGACGAGGACGTGTGGGACCCCGCCCTGTTCGAGGGCGCCACCCATGTGACCCCCGCCGAGCGCGCGGCCCTCGCGGCACTGCGGGACGCGGGGCTCTCCGACGTCATGCCGCGGCCTCTCAAGTACGCGCATCCCTTCACCTTCTGGGACTACCGCGAGCTCGGATTCCCCAAGAACAAGGGCATGCGCATCGACCTGGTGTACGGGAACGAGCCGTTCACCAAGGCGGTGACGGATTCGTACGTCGACCGCGAGGAGCGCAAGGGCAAGGGCGCGTCCGACCACGCCCCGGTCGTGGTGGACCTGGAGCTCTAGGCGGGGGCAGGGGCGGAGGAGGGGGGCCAGTGAGCCTCCCCCCGGGCCCCGCCCCGCCCGGCAGGGCGGCTACTCCGGAACCAGCGCCCCCAGATCCACCGACTCCGCCATCGCCGCGAGCCCCGCGTCCCCGGGATGCAGATGGTCCCCGCTGTCGTACGCGGCACGGATCCGCGCCGGATTCCCCGGATCCCGCAGCACCGCGTCGAAGTCCAGGACGGCGTCGAAGTCGGCGCCGCCCCGCAGATAGCTGTTGATCTTCATCCGCTCCGCGTCCGCCGCCGCCGTGCACAGGGACTCGCCCTGGCACGGCGCGATCGTCGCCGCGACCACCCGCAGGCCCCGCGCGTGTGCCCGCTCGGCGAGCTCCCGCATCCCGGCCGTCACCTGATCCGCCGACGCGCCCCACCGAACGTCGTTGACGCCCTCGAAGACGACCACCGTACGGACCGACGTCTGGGCGAACACATCACGGTCAAGGCGGTGCAGCGCGCTCACGCCGCCCGTGTCGGTGGAGGCGCCGTCGCCGGGATAGCGGTCCGCGATCACGCGATTCGCCGAGATCCCCTGGTTGAGCACCCCGAAGCGCGGGACCTCGTCCTGTCGAAGGAGCCGGGTCGCGAGCACGTTGGGCCAGCGGTGATTCGCGTCCTGCGTCGACCTCACACCGTCCGTGATGGAGTCGCCGAGCAGCACCACGGAGCCGGGTCCGCCCGCCACGTCGACTCCCGTGAGCAGCGGCCAGGTCGAGATCGTGGACGTGTACGCCGCCGGGGAGCCCTCCGCGGCGTGATCGCCGGGGCCGCTCACGTACGAGGTCTGGATGGCCTGGCTGTGGACGGGCGCGGTCATCACCGCCTCCGGGAGGTGGAAGCTCACCAGGAGGTTCGTGTCCTCGGGCACGTCGAAGTCGAGCGGGTCACTGAAAGCCTGTGCGCCTGCTGGGAGTCGGGTGCCGGTCCGGCCGTTGAAGGACAGCGGCTGCGGCTCGCCCCGCGCCCCCGCGCCGGACTCCTGCACCGCCACCGTCGCACTCCCGATCCGTACCGGCGCCGAGGCGAACGTGTTGTCGAGCCGGATCCGCACCCGCGGCCCGCCCGTGCTCGTGTGGACGACGAGGCGCACGGTCCGGTCGGCCCACGGACCCACCGCCGTGTACCCGGCCGTCGACGCCGACCAGCTGCCGGTCCACCCCTTCGCCGCCTGCCGCACGGAGAGCGAGAAGACATGCAGATCAGGGGCGCCGGGGTCCTTCGGCAGGGTCACCGCGGCGACCTCGCGCCCGCGCGCCACCGGTACGGTCACGACGTACAGCCGTGCCTTCTCGGCGAGTTGGCCGCCCGGGGTGTTCACATGCGGCAGCGCGACCGCCTTCGTGGCGAGCGGGCCCGCGCGCCAGTCGGGCGCCGTCAGGCGGTACGTCCCCTTCGATCCGTCCCGGTAGCGCACCGTCCCCGTGCCGCTCGCCTCGCCGCCCGTGCCCGCGACCAGGAACGCCAGAGCGTCCCCGCGCCCGCGCACCCGCACGGACTGCCCGTCGGCACGGACGTTGTCCGCCCTGCCCGCGCCCGTGCGGGGCCAGGTCAGGCGTGCCCCGTCCACGGCGAGCGAACGCCCCGGAGTCCAGCCCGCCGCCGCCAGATCCCGCGCGGAGAGCGAGCCGCCCGAACCGTCGAAGTCCGCGTCACCGGGACGTGCGTCGTCACTGATCGCCCTGTTGTCGAAGAGCCGCTCCAGAGGGAGCGGCCCGGGTCTGTGCGGGGCGGCCTGCGCCGCCGCCACGGGTACGACAGTGGCGAGCACCGCGAGTACGGCTGCCGCTCCCCATGAACGCCGGCCTGGACGGTGGAGCATGAAGACCCCCATGGCTGTAGCTGACGTGACGACAGGTGCGCATGAAGCTAAGGAGACCGGAGAGAAGCGTCAATGAGGTGCGCGTGAACATGACCCGAACTCGCCGGGATTCCAGGGTGATCGCGATGGGTGCGGTGGGGCCGTCCGGGTCCGGGCCCTCGCGGCATATGCCCATGCGCACATCGCGCCGTGCGTGGCGCGATTCACCTGATTCCGTGATCAACTGATGCAGGATAGATTCCTGGAGATACGGACATCCGCGGCCCGGGAACGGGGAGGCGGGTGGCAGATGATCTTGTGCGGCCGCGTGTCGACGAGGGTCCGGCGGGGCGAGCCCGGCCGATCCGTCGAAGGCCACAACCGCCCCACCAGCCGCGCTTCCGGCGCAGACAATCATTGGAGAGGCCGATCATGAACATCTCCTTCTTCGGCAGGTGGCGCCGCCAGGAGTCCGCGGACCCGGCCTCAGGGCTCGCCTCGGCGTTCGACGCGGACCCGGCAGGTGTTGCCGAACTCCTCGCCGAATGCGAGCTGCTGCGTTCCCAGGCCGCGACCGCCGGTCTCGAACTCGACGACTCGCCCGCCTCGTTGAGCGCCCTCGACCAGCTCCTGCCGCGCTGGCGCGACGACCCCGAGATGCTGCCCTGGCTCGGCAACGACGCGGGCCTGTACCTGGGTTCGGTCATCGTCCGTACGGTGCCTGGCACCACCTGGCACGTCTGGCCCGGCGGCAGTGCCGTCGTGCGGCTCGCGTCGGGGCGGGAGATCCCGGTGGTGGAGGCGGGCCTCGACTGGGCGGTGCAGGGCGCGCCCGAGCTGTCCCAGGTCTACGCGGAGGCCTCGGAAGCGTAGCCGGACCCCGGGCGCGGGATGACGTAACTACAAGTACGGTTAATGCCTATACGTGCGTGTCGTCCAGTAAGTCCCGTTTTCGCGTGGATAGTTTGCGCGGACCGACACCGCCAAGAGTGGGCAGGGCAGGGCATGGCCGTCGATCCGCTGATCGAGCTGCGTGATGTGAACAAGTACTACGGGGAGTTGCATGTCCTCCAGGACATCAACCTCACCGTCGGCAAGGGGGAGGTGGTCGTGGTCATCGGCCCGTCAGGGTCGGGGAAATCAACGCTCTGCAGGACGATCAACAGGCTTGAGACGATCCAGTCGGGAGCCATCGCACTGGACGGGCAGCCACTTCCGAGCGAGGGCAAGGCGCTCGCCACGCTCCGCGCCGACGTCGGCATGGTGTTCCAGTCCTTCAACCTCTTCGCGCACAAGACGGTGCTGCAGAACGTCTCCCTCGCGCCGGTCAAGGTGCGCAGCCGCAAGAAGGACGAGGCCGAGCGCCGCTCCCGTGAGCTCCTGGAGCGGGTGGGCCTCGCGAATCAGGCCGACAAGTACCCCGCGCAGCTCTCGGGCGGCCAGCAGCAGCGTGTGGCCATCGCACGCGCGCTCGCCATGGAGCCCAAGGTGATGCTCTTCGACGAGCCGACGTCGGCCCTGGACCCCGAGATGATCAATGAAGTGCTCGAGGTCATGCAGGGTCTCGCCCGCGACGGCATGACCATGGTCGTCGTCACCCACGAGATGGGCTTCGCCCGCTCGGCCGCCAACCGCGTCGTCTTCATGGCCGACGGCCGCATCGTCGAGGACCGGGCCCCCGAGGAGTTCTTCAACAACCCGGAGAGCGACCGTGCCAAGGACTTCCTCTCCAAGATCCTCAAGCACTGACGGGGGGCCAGGCATGATGCGTACGACACGTCTGCTCGCGGCGCTCGTCATCGCCGCCTGCGCCGCGACCGCCTGCGGCAAGGAGGGCAGCCCCCCGGTGAAGGGGCCGCAGCCCGACGAACTGCCCAAGTACCAGGTCGCGACGGGATTCACGCTGCCGGACTCCGGCACCTGGAGGAAGGCCAAGAGGCGCGGCCACCTCGTCGTCGGGGCCAAGGAGGACCAGCCGTTCCTCGGCGAGAAGAACCCCGCCACAGGGGCGTACTCCGGCTTCGACATCGAGATCGCCAAGATGGTCTCGGCCTCGCTCGGCCTCGACCCGAAGTCGATCACGTTCAAGACGATCGCGTCGGCGAACCGCGAGACCGCCCTGCAGAACGGGCAGATCGACTACTACGTCGGCACCTACACCGTCAACGACCTCCGCAAGAAGCTCGTCGGCTTCGGCGGTCCCTACTACATGGCGGGGCAGGGACTGCTCGTGCGCTCCGACGAGGACGACATCGACGGGCCGCGTGACCTGGACGGCAAGCGGGTCTGCTCGGCGGCGGGATCGACTCCCTACCAGCGCATCCAGAAGGACTACCCCAAGGCCACGCTCATCGCGTACGACACGTACTCGGTCTGCGTCGACAACCTGCTGACCTATCAGGTCGACGCCGTCACCACCGACGACGCGATCCTCATCGGGTACGCGGCCAAGGTGCCCGACGAGCTCAAGGTGGTCGGCAAGCCGTTCTCCGAGGAGCCCTACGGCATCGGCGTCCCCAAGGGCGACACCGCCCTGCGGTTCGCCGTCGACGACGCGCTCGCCGCCCGGGAGAAGAACGGCGACTGGAAGAAGGCCTACGACGCCACGCTCGGCCTCTCCGGGGTCCCGGCCCCGAAGCCACCCGCCATCGACCGCTACCCGGCCAGCTGAGGAGGCGTCGTGGACGTACTGACAGACAACTTCTCCACCTTCGGCAAAGGGTTCGTCGGGACCGTCGAACTCACCGTGTACGCCTCCATCCTGGCCCTTGTGCTCGGCTTCGTGATGGCGTCGTTCCGGGTGGCGCCGGTCGGCTCCTTCCGGGCGATCGGCACGGCCTGGGTGACGATCCTGCGCAACACCCCGCTCACGCTGCTCTTCTTCGCGGTGCTGCTCGGGCTCCCGCGCTTCGGACTCGTCCTGCCCTTCAAGGTGTTCGCCGTCCTCGCGCTCGGCTGCTACACCTCCGCCTTCATCTGCGAGGCACTGCGCTCGGGCATCAACACCGTCCCCAGGGGCCAGGGCGAGGCGGCCCGCAGCCTGGGGATGACCTTCGGTCAGACGCTGTCCATGGTGGTGCTCCCGCAGGCCTTCCGGTCCGTCATCCCGCCGGTCGGCTCCACCCTCATCGCACTCGCCAAGAACTCGGCCATCGCGGGCGCCTTCAGCGTCACCGAGCTGCTCGGCACGTACAAGACGCTCAGTGAGCTCGGCTACAACATCATCTGGACGTTCGTCTGGATCGCCGTCGGATACCTGATCATCACCCTCGCCATCAGCGCCGTCTTCAATGTCCTCGAGAAGCGCTGGGGAGTCGCCCGATGAACGCCCTCTCCCACGAATCCACCGCCCTCTACGACGTACCGGGACCGAAGACCGAGCGCCGGCACAAGCTCTACGGCCTTCTCTCCACCGTGATCCTGCTCGCCCTGGTCGGCTGGCTGATCTATCTGCTCTTCGACACCGGCCAGTTCACCGCGACCAAGTGGACGCCCTTCGAGTACAAGGGCATCCAGGAACTCCTCCTGAAGGGCCTGGGGAACACCCTCAAGGCCTTCGCCATCTCCGCGGTACTCGCGCTCGCGCTCGGCGGACTGCTCGCCATGGGGCGGCTCTCCGATCACCGTCCCGTGCGCTGGCTCGCCACGCTCCTCGTGGAGTTCTTCCGCGCGATGCCGGTCCTGGTGATGATCTTCTTCGTCTTCGTGGCGCTGAAGGTCCAGCCGCTGCCGGCCCTGGTCACCGGGCTCACGCTCTACAACGGCTCGGTGCTCGCCGAGGTCTTCCGCTCGGGCGTGAACTCCGTGGAGCGCGGGCAGCGTGAGGCGGCGTACGCACTCGGGATGCGCAAGACGCAGGTGATGACGCACGTCCTCGTACCGCAGGCCGTGCGCGCCATGCTGCCCGCCATCATCAGCCAGTTGGTGGTAGCCCTCAAGGACACCTCACTCGGCTATCTGATCACCTATGAGGAGTTCCTCCACGCCGGGAAGCTGATCGCGTCGAACCTCGACTACGATCTACCTTTCATCCCCGTGGTTCTGGTGATCTCGCCGATCTACATCGGGATGTGCATGCTGCTCTCGTGGTTCGCCCAGTGGGTGTCCAAACGACAGCGGCGCAATCCCAAGACCGAGGCCGCGGACGTGGCATCGGCCGAACCAGGGACGCTGCTGCCGGGTCCGCAGTAGCTAAAGGGGCCAGGGCCCACCCGGCAGCAGCCGGTGATCACTGTTCGCGCAACGGGACCGACACGTATGACGGGTCGGACGCGGGCGAGGAGAAGGTCAGCTGTGCGCCGGACGGGTTGTGCTCGATGTAGAGCGGGTCGACCGTGTCGACCACCAGGGCGAGCTTGTGTCCTGCCGGAACGTCGTAGGCCGTGGAGAACAACTCCAGGTCCACGCCGAACGGCCGGCCGGGAGTCTTGCCGTGGAAGGTGTACGGCGCGTTGCTGACCAGCTTGCCGAGGCCGAGCGGGCCCACGTCGTAGAGGTACGCGACGAGGGTGCCGCTCTCCTTGGTGCTGGTGAGCGTGGTGTGCAGTTTCGCCGTCCCGCGCACCTGCTGGGCCTTGTCGTACTTCTCGGACTGCCAGACGCCCGCGTAGCGGCGCGGGAGCAGCGGTACCGAGGCCACCGGTGGGATCTTGAGGAACTGGTCGAGGGTGTTCGAGAGCAGTACGGTGCCGCCGTTGGCGCCCGAGTCGACGTTCGCGCGGATCGTGGTGGAACCCGCCAGGTCGATCTTCCTCTTCGCCGCGCCGACGGACTTCCAGTCGGGATAGCCCTCGTAGCCGCCCGTGGAACGGGACTTGAGCTGGACGGGCTGCTCGTCCTCGACGCCGTTCCGCTCGCCCTTGAGGTAGTGGTCGAACCAGCGCCGGGTGGAGGTCCAGGTGTCGTTGGGCAGCCCGAACAGGCCGGTCAACTCGGAGGTCGCGTGGTCGCCGGGGCGGAACTCCAGGCGCTTGGGGCCCGTCAACCGCTCGTAGAACTCGGCATATTGGTTGGGCGGGAAGATGGTGTCGCCCCAGGCGTTGCCCAGCATGACGGCCGCGCCGTTCTTGTTGATCCGGTCGATGTAGGTCGCGGGGGAGCGCTTCCTGCCCCACGCGATCATCTCGTCCTCCTTGTTCAGATTGGACCCGAGGAAGTCCTTGAGGGTCTGCTGGAGTTCGGGTCCTGGACGGCCCGTGAGGACACCGGCGCCGCCGAGCAGGCCGGCGGCCTGCTGGTGCTGGGTGCGGCCGCTGTAGATCGAGTCGATCAGGTCGCCCCAGCCGCTGAGCGCGGCCACGGCCTTGATCCGCTTGTCGTGCCCGGCGGCGAGCAGGCTGATGCCCGCGCCGTACGAGACGCCGCCCATGCCGATCTTCTCCGGGTCGGCTGGGGTGTTCTCCAGCGTCCAGTCGATGACCTTGGAGGCGTCCGCGACGTCCTTGGGGCCGCCGGTCTCGATCTCTCCGCCGGACTGCCAGAAGCCGCGCGAGTTGTAACTGACCACGACGTAGCCGGAGTTCGCGAGCTGCTGGGCCTGGGCGACGTACTCGATCTGCGGCATGGCCCAGCTGGTGGGCAGCACGATCGCCGGGAACTCGCTGTCCGCCTTCGCGCCCTTGGGGGTGAAGACGTTGGCCTTGAGGATCGTGCCGCCGTCACCGGGGATGTCGACGAAGCGCACGTCCGCGGAGTTCACCGCCACTGGAGCGGTCACTGGAGCGGTCACCGGAGCGGCCGCCGGAGCCGCCTGTGCGGCCGGGGCGAGGCCGAAGGCGGCGCCGGCGACGAGAGTCGCCGACGCGGCGCCCACGGTGGTCGTACGCAGAGCCTTGCGCGGTTGTCCCACGGGTCACTCCTTACTCGTGCAAGCAAAGTGACCCGACGGTAACCTCGGGTGCTTACCGGGGGTAACCCGTCGGTAAGTTACGCGCCGGTAACGATTGTTGGGCGCTTGGCCGTCAGTTGAGCGCGCTCTTCGTCTGCCAGTCCGCCCACGAGAGGTTCCACTCGCCGTAGCCGTTGCCCGGGTCGGGGGCGCCCTTCGAGCCGCTGCCGGAGACCTCGAAGGGGTCGCCGACCTGGACCTGCCCGTAGAGCCAGGACGCGTCGCCGTCGCTCATGCCGATGCAGCCCGAGCTGTGGTTGGTGTTGCCGAAGTACGAGGCGTTCCAGGGTGCCGCGTGCGCGTACATGCCCGACCAGGTCAGACGCATCGAGTTGTCGACCATCTTGTCGTAGGCGTCGCCGAGGCCGACCGTCTCGGAGCGCATGTTGATCGTGCCCTCCTTGGCCATCAGGACGGACGTGCCGCCCCAGGACGCCTTGTCGCCGCCGGGGGTGCCCGCCGACATCGGCACGGTCTTGACGCTCTGCCCCTCGCGCACGAGCGTCGCCCGCTTGCTGTCCAGGTCGACCTTGACCTTCTGGCTCTTGCCGACCGTGAAGCCGGTGGAGTAGTCACGGACGAACCAGCCGCCGTCCGTGCCCGTGTCGACGCCGTTGAGCCGGGCGTCGAGCCTCACCTTGGTGCCGGACTTCCAGTAGTCCTTCGGGCGCCAGTCGACGCGGTCCTTGCCGTCGTAGTTCTTGATCCAGCCCCAGGATCCGGTGGTGTCGTTCGAGGTCGTCACCTTCAGGTGCTTCTCGACCTCGGCCTTGTTCTTCACCGGGTGATCGAAGACGACCGAAAGGGGCTGCGCGACGCCGACCGTGGTGTCCTTGCCGGGAGTCAGGGACAGCTTGTTCACCTGCTCCGGGGCGGCCGTCCTGAAGGAGGTCCGCGCGCTGCCGCCCTCGTCGGTCGTCGCCTTCACCTTGTACGAGGTGCCGGGCGCCGCCTTGCGGTCAGAGGTCCAGGTGGTGCCGTTCGCGGCGACCTTCCCGGTGAGCTTCGCGCCCTTCGCGTCGGCGACCGTGACCTGCTTCAGCCTGCCGTCGGCCAGCGTCACCTTGACCGGGGAGCCCGCCTTGGCCTGCTTGCCGTGCGGGGTCACGGAGATCTCGGGCTTGTCCGCGGCCATGTCGGCGGAGGTGGAGGCGGACGAGGTGCCGCCCGAGCAGGCGGTCAGGGCGGCGGCGAGCGCCGCCAGGCCCGCGGCCGTCGTCGCGGCCCCGGTGCGGCGGGGGCGTATGGAGTGGCGGCGACTGGACGAGCTCTGGGACCTCAAGGGAACGTACCTCCGTGCGAATGTGGAACTGCACGGTGAGAGGGCCAAAGGTCCCGTTGGGTTGTCTCTTGCCCCGAATTTCCCGACTAGGTCACAGAAGCGGGTTATGGGTCGGCGTGCGCGTCGGCGCTCGGTGATCGCCCGGTTACTTGGCGCGATGGGCCGCGCGCGGCGGTGTGATCGCGGGGGCCGGGGCCTGAGCGGCACGGGTGACGTCTCCGACGAGCTCGACGACGTCGGGACCGTACGCCTGGGAATTGACGACCTTCAGGAGCAGGACGAACGTGTTGGCGCCGTGCTTGCGGGCGAGGCGCTCGTGGTGGCGGGCGAGATAGCGGGTGGCCGCCTGGTTGGTGATCGCGCGCTGGCCGCAGAAGACGAACACGGGTCTCGCCTGCTGGTCCTGCCCGGCGGTGAGCCGCGCGAGGATCACGTACTCCGTGAGGCCGCCCTCCATGCGGTACCGCTCGCTGCCGATCTGGAACGCGCCGCGGTCCGGGCCGGGCTCCGGCTCGGTGTTGACGCGGACGCCGGGCAGCAGGGAGTGCATGTGCGCGGCCATGCGGCGGTTGACCGCCGGGGATCCGACGCAGAACTCGGTGCGTTCGCCGAAGCTCTGCTGGGCGGCGTCGTGCGCGACGAGCTGGGCGTGCGCCCCGCAGTCCTTGATCAGCGCCGCCAGCTCGATGAGCGCGGACACGTCGTGGCGTACGACGGTGAGCTCGGGCCCGCCGGACTCGCGGTTCACCACGAGCAGCGACTCGGAGTTGTCGGGCAGCCCGAAGAAGGCCTGCTTGCGGCGGAGCCCCCGCCGCCAGAGGTGGGTTCGGGCGAGCCAGCCCAGCACGGCCCCGAGGCCGGCCGCGATCAGGCCGAGGACGATATTGCGCACGTCTTCAGTCATGGGGGCGCATGCTAGCGGTCTTTAGGACCGGTGTTCGAGGCGGTCCTGACGTGGTGGGGGTCTCGAAGTTACGCTGCGCGGACGGTTGTTGACTGGAGGTACGAATGCGTCGTGCTGTCGTACGGAATCTGACGCTATTGGCGGTCGGAGGGGTGTTGGTGTCGGTCGGAGCGGCGGTGCCCGCTTCGTCTCCGCGTTCGGCTGAACCGGCCTCGCCGTCCACGGAGAAGGAGCCAGTGGCCGTCGGCTACGGCGGTGCCGTCTCCAGCGTCGACGCGGACGCGTCGGCCGCGGGCATCGAGGTCCTCAAGAAGGGCGGCAACGCGGTGGACGCCGCGGTCGCCACGGCGGCGGCCCTCGGCGTGACAGAGCCCTACTCCTCGGGTGTCGGGGGCGGTGGGTACTTCGTCCACTACGACGCCAAGACCCACAAGGTGAGCACGGTCGACGGCCGCGAGACGGCCCCGCGCACCGCCGACTCCGGCCTCTTCCTGGAGAACGGCAAACCGATCCCTTTCGCGGACGCCGTCACGAGCGGCCTGGGCGTGGGCACCCCGGGCACCCCCGCGACCTGGCAGTCCGCGCTCGACGCGTGGGGCAGCAAGCGGCTCGGTACGCTCCTGAAGCCCGCCGAGCGGCTCGCGCGCGACGGGTTCACGGTGGACGAGACCTTCCGCTCGCAGACCGAGTCGAACCAGAAGCGGTTCGCCGACTTCCCGGACACGGCCGAGCTGTTCCTGCCCGGCGGCGCGCTGCCCGTGGTCGGCTCGACGTTCAAGAACCCCGATCTCGCGCGTACGTACGCGGAGCTGGGGAGCAAGGGCGTCGGGGCGATGTACCGGGGCGGCATCGGCAAGGACGTGGTGCGGACCGTGAACAAGCCGCCCGTCGACCCGGCGTCGGGGCGCGTGGTGCGGCGCGGCGATCTGTCCACGAAGGACCTGAAGGCCTACGGGGCGAAGAGGCAGGCGCCGACGAAGACCTCGTACCGCGGGCTCGACGTCTACTCGATGGCTCCCTCGTCCTCCGGCGGCACGAGCGTCGGTGAGGCGCTCAACATCCTTGAGCGGACCGACCTCTCGAAGGCCTCCAAGAAGAAGTACCTGCACCGCTACATCGAGGCGAGCCGCGTCGCCTTCGCCGACCGCGGGCGCTGGGTGGGGGACCCCGCCTTCGAGGACGTACCGGCGAAGGAACTGCTCTCGCAGAAGTTCGCCGACTCGCGGGAGTGCCTGATCCGCGACGACGCGGTCCTGAAGAGCCCGCTCGCGCCGGGGGATCCGCGCGATCCGGCCGCCTGCGAGTCCGGTGACAAGGCCGCCCCGACCACGTACGAGGGGGAGAACACGACGCATCTCACGGCCGCCGACAAGTGGGGCAACGTCGTCGCCTACACCCTGACCATCGAGTCGACGGGCGGCAGCGGGATCACCGTGCCCGGACGCGGCTTCCTGCTCAACAACGAACTGACCGACTTCTCCTTCGCGCCGGCCGACCCGGCCGTGCACGACCCGAACCTGCCGGGTCCGGGGAAGCGGCCCCGGTCCTCGATCGCGCCGACGATCGTCCTGGAGAAGGGGAAGCCGGTGGTCGCGCTCGGGTCGCCGGGCGGCGCCACGATCATCACGACGGTCCTGCAGACCCTCACGGGGTTCGTCGACCGGGGCCTTCCGCTCGTCGATGCGATCGCCGCGCCGCGCGCGAGTCAGCGCAACGCGGCACAGACCGAGTTGGAGCCCGGCCTGTGGGACAGCCCGGTGCGGGCCGACCTCGAGGCGATCGGGCACTCCTTCAAGCAGAACCCCGAGATCGGGGCGGCCACCGGCGTGCAGCGGCTGCCGGGCGGCAAGTGGCTCGCCGCGGCGGAGAAGGTACGCCGGGGTGGCGGGTCGGCGATGGTGGTGCGGCCCGGCTGACGCGGGCGGGGGCCGGGTGGGCCGGTCTGGTCCGAGTTCCATCGCGCCAATTACTGTACCGGTATGAGAATAGTTTTCCGGCCGGGGTTCGGACTAGACTGACGCCATGGTGCGCACCCCCTTGACCCCAGAAGAGCACGAACGCGGCGAGCGTCTCGGCCGGCTGCTGCGCGCGGCGCGCGGTGAGCGGAGCATGGTGGAGGTGGCCGCGAGCGCCGGGCTCTCCGCGGAGACGCTCCGGAAGATCGAGACGGGGCGGGCTCCGACGCCCGCGTTCTTCACCGTTTCGGCGCTGGCGGTGACGCTGGGTCTCTCGCTGGACGAGGTGGCTCAGGCGTGCGTGCTGATGCCGCTCGCCCCCGTGTGAGGGCTGCCGATCGCCCCCGTGTGAGGGTGCCGACGTCATGCGTCATGGCGTCGGGGACCACTCGGCGGCGTGCTCGGCGGCGAAGTCCGCGAAGCCGCGGGCCGGTCGTCCTGTGACCCGCTCGACGGTGGGGTCCACCCGGTCCTCGCAGCCGTGCGCGATGTCGTCGTCCATGGCGGCGAGCATGCGGGCGAACGCCTCCGGTATCCCGGTGGCGATGAGCCGCTCGCGGAGGTCCGCCACCGGGACGTGGCGATGGCGGATCTCGCGCCCCGAGACCTTGGAGACCGCCTCCGCGATGTCCGCGTAACTGAGTGCTCGCGGGCCGGTGATCAGGTGCGCCGAGTTATGTGGGCGCTCGTCCGTCAGGGCTCTTACGGCGACGGCGGCGATGTCGTCCGCGTCGACGAACGCCACCCGCCCCTGCTCGGTGGCCGTCACGATCTCGTCCGCGGCGCGGATGTTCTGGATGTGGGGATGGCCGGGAGTGACGAAGTTCTGCATGAACCACGAAGGGCGCAACACCGTCCACTCCGGGGCCAGTTGACGCAGTGCGCTGTGGACCTCCCCGGCGCCGGGCGCACCCTCGGCGATGGCGGAGGAACTCAGGAGCACGAAGCGGCGCACGCCCGCGTCCAGTGCGCGCTCCAGGAACGGCACCATGAGGCGGGCGGGCTCGGCGTCCCCGATGGGCGGTACCAGGTAGACGCCGTCCGTGTCCGTGAGGGCCGGGCCGTGGGTGGTGGGGTCGGCCCAGTCGAAGCGGACCTGGCGGGTGCCCCGGGCGGGGGTGCGGCTGCCGACGCTGACGGACATGCCGTCCTCGCCCAGTGCGGTCGCCACGCGGCGGCCGGTGGTGCCGGTGCCGCCGGTGATGAGGAAGCGCATGGTCATCGGGTCTCTCCGGGGCGGGTGGCGCCGACGGGGATCTCGCCGTCGAAGGCGTCGGCGGCGAGGGCGCCGTTCCAGTAGTCGCGAAAGCGTGTGATCCGCCCGTCGTGGACGGTGACGACCTGGATGTACGGCATGTCGAAGGGGCGGCCCGTGGCGACCGCGCGGCCTGTGCCGCGCAGCTCGACGACGATGGTCTCGGGGTCGTCGGTGCGGTGGACGGTCAGGTCCTCGAAGCTCCTCAGGTCGATGTGGTCGGGGTAGTCGGCCATGTAGTCGCGCACGGCGTCGCGGCCGGTCAGTCGGTGTGGGGCGCCGGGGAGCGCGAAGGGGAACTCGAAGACTCCGTCCTGCGCCCAGAGCGCGACCCAGCCGTCGATGTCCTTGGCGAGGAGGAGGTCGAGGGAGTGGGTGAACACGTCGGTCGCCGAAGGGTGGGTGGTGGGAGGTGCTGCGGGGTGAGGTGTCATGCCGACGACGTTAACCTGACCCCGGGTCCGTTTGCAAGTACCGGACCCTGGGTCGACTTATGCTGGGACTGCTCGCACCGCTGGAACTGCTCGTCCCGCCGGTCCCGCTCGTGCCGCTCGTCCCGCTCACCAAGGAGGAACCATCACCGCCCGCAAGGAGAGAGCCGACTCCGTCCGCAACAGAGCCGCGCTGCTGGCCGCCGCCACCCGGCTCTTCCGGGAGGCCGAGGACCCCGACAGCGTCAAGATGGCCGACATCGCCCAGGCCGCCGGTGCCGGGAAAGGAACGGTCTTCCGGCACTTCTCCGACCGCCTCGGCCTGGTCAGGGCCCTGGTCGTCGAGGAGACGCAGGAGTTGCGCGAGCAAGTCGTCGACGGACCGCCGCCGCTGGGTCCCGGCGCGCCGGTGGCCGAGCGGCTGCCCGCGCTCATGGCCGCACTCCTCGACCTCAAGTTGAGCCAGCGAGCGCTGATGCTCGCCCTCGACCGGGCGGGAACCGGCAGCCCTTACCTCAATCCGGCCTACGACCTGTGGCACTCGGAAGTGGCCGGGATGCTGGTCGGCGTGCAGGGGCGTGAGGGCGCCGACTACCTCGCCCACGTCCTGCTCGCCGCCGTCCGCAGCGACCTGGTCGAGCATCTGACCAGCCAGGGCGCGAGTCCCGGACAGTTGCACGCGGGGCTGCGGCGGCTGTGTGCCACGGTTCTCGCCCGCGGTGCGGATGGTGCGGATGGGGCGAACGGCGAGGCGTGAGGCGCCGCGGAGTGGCCGGGAAAACTCCGTGTAGCCGTCCCGTAACACGACTGGTGTTATCTTCCGGACCGGAAGTCTCCCTGTCTTCATGGGGCGGTGCTGGCTCGGATGGCGGTAGGACAACTCCCCGATCACGTTCGGGAGTTCGCGAGGTACTTGAGGAACCTCCAGGCGCAGCTGGATCCGGGCGCCGGATGGTGCGGCGTGTTCTGGTCCCGCGACCCCGCCGGGATGCAGGCCTGTCTGGACGGCGCGGAAGTGCCTCCCTGGGACGTGATGGAGGCGCTGCTGCGCGATCTGGCCGTGGGGTGCGGAGCGCAGGCCGCCGAACGCGAGGCGGGCCTCGCGTGGGGCCTGCACAGTGCCTCGCTGGCCGCGTACGACGCGCGGCCAGGTGGGCGCGGGCAGCTCGCTGAGCGCCTCGACATGATGCTCACCGAGCAGCGGTTCGCCGTGGAGCGCCAAGCCGAACTGGGCCGCTCGCTCGCGGCCGCGGTCGCGCCGGACGAGGTGGAGCGGCTCAGCCGTGATCTGGCCTGGTCCCGGGACGACCACGAGCGGGCGACCGCGCGGTGCGCGGAACTCCGTGAGCGCATCGAGCGGTTGGACCGGGCGGGTCGCCCGCAGTGGGTCGACTTCGGCACTCCGCTGTCGGACGACTTCGCGGGGGAGGAGGTGGACGACTTCGAGGCCCGCGCGTCCGGCGGCTTCGACGCCCTCGCGTCGGGCGGCCTCAGGGGCCGGTCGGTGGGGGACTTCAGAGCCGAGGAGTTCGACGACTCCGGTGAGCGTGCGGCGACCCGGTTCGGGGCGTCGCCCTCCTTCAGGGCGCGGGGTGCGGACGGCTTCGGAGCCACAGCCGCGGGGGCCGCGGGGGGTGACCCCGACGCCGGCGCGTCGGAACGTGAGCCCCGGACACGGGAGTTCGGGATGTCCCCGGCCGATCAGAGCGCCTCAGTTCCCGACTCCCGCACGCTCAGCGTCGACTCCGGTCCAGGCCCGGACTCCGGCTCGGCCGACTCCGGCTCCGCCCTGGGACCCGAATCCGCCTCGGACCCCGACATCACGCCGACGCCCCGGGAGACCCCCCGCGGCCCGAGGCCGGGCCGCAAGTCACGCGACGCGTTCCGCCGCCCCCGCCTTCCCCGAGGCGCCCGTTTCGCGGGGTTCACCGGGCCGGACGCGGACAGGGACAGGGACAGGGGCGGGGACGGAGGCACGGACGAGGACGGGCACGCGACCGGGACCGGCGCCGTCCCCGTGCCGGACACGGCTGTGCGGCCGCGTGCCGCGAGCAGACCGCGCGGCGCGCGGTTCGCGCACGCCGCCGGGCCGGACGGCGCCGATGAAGCCGTGAGGCGTGAAGTCGTCGCACCGGACCGCGAGGCCGAGCAGGCCACCGCCGAAACCGTCGCCGCCCTGGTGCGGCTCCGCGGCGAGGGCCGCAGCGGCGAGGCGCACGGCGTACTCGTCGAGGCGGCGGGCTGGCCGGCGTCCCGCCTCCCCGCGCTCGCCGGTGAGCTGCATCGCGCGGGGCTCGGCGCCGACTGGTCGACGCTGCTCTGGGAGGCCGCCTCGCTGCCGCCCGAACCGCTCGTCTCGCTGGCCGACGCACTCGCTTCGGCAGGCCGCGCCGACGACTGCCGCAAGCTGCTGCGGCAGGGTGTCGCACGGCCCGCCCCGGAGATCGCGGAGGCGGTGCTCGCGCTGATGGACGAGGGACGCGAGCGCGACGCCCGCGCCCTGCTCGACGCCTATCTCCGCGTCCGCGCCCCCGAGGACGTGGCCACCTGCGCGCACACCGATCCGTACCGCCTCATCCCGCTGCTCCTCCAGGCTGCTCAGGGAGTGTCGGAGGAGCGCCACTGGGATCTCGTGCACGCGCTGCGCGTTGCCGGATTCAGTGCCTGACGGGCTCGTTCCGTCTGTGCTTTCCCGATCGGTTCTCGCCCGCTCGGGTGCGAAACATGATCGACTGCGCTGGTTAACGGCGATGGTCTTGCCCCGCCCGGCGACGAGGCTTACGTTTTCTGCTCTACGCATCAAGTCTACGGGCGTAGAAGCTCTCTGACGTCCCGTCGAAGGAGCAGCTCATGGCCAACGTCGTACGCGCCGCACTGGTCCAGGCAACCTGGACAGGCGACACCGAATCCATGATTGCCAAGCACGAGGAGCACGCCCGCGAGGCGGCCCGCCAGGGTGCGAAGATCATCGGTTTCCAGGAAGTGTTCAACGCCCCCTACTTCTGCCAGGTGCAGGAGGCAGAGCACTACCGGTGGGCCGAATCCGTGCCGGAAGGACCCACGGTCACGCGGATGCGGGAACTCGCACGCGAGACCGGCATGGTCATCGTCGTCCCGGTCTTCGAGGTGGAGCAGTCCGGGTTCTACTTCAACACCGCCGCGGTGATCGACTCCGACGGCTCGTATCTCGGGAAGTACCGCAAGCACCACATCCCCCAGGTCAAGGGCTTCTGGGAGAAGTACTACTTCAAGCCGGGCAACGCGGGCTGGCCCGTCTTCGACACGGCGGTCGGCAAGGTCGGCGTCTACATCTGCTACGACCGCCACTTCCCCGAGGGCTGGCGGCAGCTCGGCCTGAACGGCGCCCAGATCGTCTACAACCCCTCGGCCACCTCCCGCGGCCTCTCCGCCTACCTCTGGCAGTTGGAACAGCCCGCTGCGGCCGTGGCCAACGAGTACTTCATCGCCGCGATCAACCGCGTGGGCGTCGAGGAGTACGGCGACAACGACTTCTACGGAACGTCGTACTTCGTCGACCCGCGCGGACAGTTCGTCGGCGAGAGGGCGAGCGACAAGGCCGAGGAACTCGTGGTCAGGGACCTGGACCTGGGGCTGATCGAGGAAGTGCGCCAGCAGTGGGCGTTCTACCGGGACCGCCGACCCGACGCGTACGAAGGGCTGGTGCAGCCGTGAGGGACCTCCACACCCGCCACCGGGCCGTCCTGCCCGAGTGGCTCGCGCTCTACTACGCCGACCCGCTGGAGATCACCCACGGCGAGGGCCGCCGCGTCTGGGACGCGGACGGCAAGCAGTACCTCGACTTCTTCGGCGGCATCCTCACCACCATGACCGCCCACGCCCTGCCCGAGGTCACCAAGGCGGTCAGTGAGCAGGCCGGGCGCATCATCCACTCGTCCACGCTCTATCTCAACCGGCCGATGATCGACCTCGCGGAGCGGGTCGCGGGCCTCTCCGGCATCCCCGACGCCCGCGTCTTCTTCACCACGTCGGGCACCGAGGCCAACGACACGGCCCTGCTCCTGGCCACCGCGCACCGCCGCTCGAACCAGATCCTGGCGATGCGCAACAGCTACCACGGCCGCTCCTTCACGGCCGTCGGCATCACCGGCAACAACGCCTGGTCGCCGACCAGCCTCTCGCCGCTCCAGACGCTGTACGTCCACGGGGGCGTGCGCAGCCGAGGGCCGTACGCGGCACTGGGCGACGCCGAGTTCATCGAGGCCTGCGTCGCCGACCTGAAGGACATGCTCGGCCAGGCGCGCGGGGGAGCGGCGGCGCTGATCGCCGAACCCGTCCAGGGGGTCGGCGGCTTCACCTCGCCTCCGGACGGTCTGTACGCCGCCTTCCGCGAGGTCCTGCGGGAGCACGGCGTCCTGTGGATCTCGGACGAGGTGCAGACCGGCTGGGGACGCACCGGCGACCACTTCTGGGGCTGGCAGGCGCATGCCGCCGAAGGACCGCCGGACATCCTCACCTTCGCCAAGGGCATCGGCAACGGCATGTCCATCGGCGGCGTCGTGGCGAGCGCCGAGGTCATGAACTCCCTGGACTCCAACTCCATCTCGACCTTCGGCGGCTCGCCGGTCACCATGGCGGCAGGCCTCGCCAACCTCACGTATCTCCTGGAACACGACCTCCAGGGCAACGCGCGGCGCGTCGGCGGTCTGCTCATCGAGCGGGTGCGCGCCATCTGCGCCCAACTCCCCGTCGTACGCGAAGTGCGCGGCCGTGGCCTGATGATCGGTGTCGAGCTGGTCGATCCCGAGACGGGCGAGGCCAATCCGAGGGCCGCCGCCGCCGTGCTCGAAGCGGCCCGCGAAGGCGGACTCCTGATCGGCAAGGGCGGCGGCCACGACACCAGTGTCCTGCGCATCGCCCCGCCCCTCTCGCTGACCGTCACGGAGGCGGAAGAAGGGGCGTCCATCCTCGAACAGGCCCTGCGGAGCGCCTAGTTCACGAGTCTGTCAACAGGAACGTACGAGCATGAAAGGGAGCGCCCCATCATGAGTACCCGCACCCTGATCCGTGGCGGACTCGTCATCACCGCCGCCGAAGAGACCCATGCCGATGTGCTGATCGAGGACGGCCGGATCGCCGCGCTCGCCGCACACGGCTCGGGCGCCGCGGAGGCGTGGACCGCTGACCGCGTCTTCGAGGCCTCCCACAAGTATGTGATCCCGGGGGGAGTCGACGCGCACACGCACATGGACTTCCCGTTCGGCGGCACGTTCTCCTCCGACGACTTCGAGACGGGCACCCGGGCCGCGGCCTGGGGCGGCACCACCACGATCGTGGACTTCGCGGTGCAGAGCCGGGGGCAGGCGCTGCGCGCGGGCCTTGACACCTGGTACGCCAAGGCGGACGGCAAGTGCGCGATCGACTACGGCTTCCACATGATCCTCTCGGACGTCAACGAGAAGTCCCTGAAGGAGATGGACCTTCTCATCGAGGAAGGGGTCAGCTCGTTCAAGCTCTTCACCGCGTATCCGGGCGTCTTCTTCAGTGACGACGGCCAGATCCTGCGGGCGATGCAGAAGGCCGCCGGCAACGGCGGGCTGATCATGACGCACGCGGAGAACGGCCTTGCCATCGATGTACTGGTGGAGCAGGCCCTCGCCCGGGGCGAGACGGACCCGCGCTACCACGGAGAGGTGCGCAAGGCGCTCCTGGAGGCGGAGGCGACGCACCGGGTGATCAAGCTCGCCCAGGTGGCCGGTGCGCCGGTGTACGTGGTGCATGTGTCGGCACAGGAGGCCGTGGCCGAGCTCGCCAGGGCCCGCGACGAGGGTCTGCCGGTGTTCGGGGAGACCTGTCCGCAGTACCTTTTCCTGTCCACGGACAACCTCGCGGAGCCCGACTTCGAGGGTTCCAAGTACGTCTGCTCGACGCCGCTGCGACCGCGCGAGCACCAGGCCGCGCTCTGGCGCGGATTGCGCACGAACGACCTCCAGGTGGTGTCGACCGACCACTGCCCGTTCTGTTTCGTGGGGCAGAAGGAGCTGGGCCGCGGCGACTTCTCCAAGATTCCCAACGGCCTCCCCGGCGTGGAGAATCGCATGGACCTCCTGCACCAAGCCGTGGTCGACGGGCACATCAGCCGTCGGCGCTGGATCGAGATCGCCTGCGCGAGCCCGGCCCGGATGTTCGGTCTGTACGGCAAGAAGGGCACGATCGCCCCGGGCGCGGACGCCGACGTCGTCATCTACGATCCGGCCGCCGAGCAGGTCATGTCGGCGGACACGCACCACATGAACGTGGACTACTCCGCGTACGAGGGCAAGCACGTGACCGGCCAGGTGGAGACGGTCCTGTCGCGGGGCGAAGTGGTCATCGACGAGCGGAGGTTCACCGGCCGGGCCGGGCACGGCGCCTATGTCCCGCGCGGCACCACTCAGTACCTCGGCTAGGAGAGGCGACGCACCATGGACTTCGGACTCGTCCTGCAGACCGATCCGCCGGCATCGCAGGTCATCAGCCTGATGAAGCGGGCCGAGCGCAATGGATTCGGCTACGGCTGGACCTTCGACTCGGCGGTGCTCTGGCAGGAGCCCTTCGTCATCTACAGCCAGATCCTGGCGAACACCGACCGGCTGATCGTCGGCCCGATGGTCACCAATCCGGGCACCCGTACCTGGGAGGTGACGGCCTCCACGTTCGCCACGCTCAACGACATGTACGGCAACCGCACCGTGTGCGGCATCGGCCGCGGCGACAGCGCGATGCGGGTGGCGGGCCGTACGCCGAACACCCTCGCCCGGATCAGCGAGTCGATGAAGGTCATCCGCTCGCTGGCCTCGGGCGGGGAGGCGGACCTGGGCGGCACCACGATCCGCTTCCCGTGGATCGGTCCTGACGCCCGGCTCCCGGTCTGGATGGCCGCGTACGGACCCAAGGCGCTGAAGATGGCGGGCGAGGAGGCCGACGGCTTCATCCTCCAGCTGGCCGACCCGTATCTGACGGAGTCGATGGTGAAGGCGGTCAGGGCCGCGGCCACGGCGGCGGGCCGCGACCCGGCGTCGGTGAAGATCTGCGTCGCGGCCCCCGCGTACCTCACGCAGGACGACTCACCCGCCGCGCTCGCCCACGCCCGCGAGCAGTGCCGTTGGTTCGGCGGGATGGTCGGCAACCACGTGGCCGACCTGGTGGCGAAGTACGGCGAACACTCGGACCTGGTCCCCGAGGCCCTGACCGAGTACATCAAGGCCCGCGAGGGCTACGACTACTCCCACCACGGCCGTGCCGACAACCCCGACACGGCCTTCGTCCCCGACGACATCGTGGACCGCTTCTGTGTGATCGGCACCGCGGAGCAACACATCGCGAAACTAGGGGAGTTGAAGCGTCTGGGAGTGGATCAGTTCGCGCTGTACGCGATGCACGACGCCCGTGAAACCGTCATCGACGGGTACGGCGCCAAGGTCATCCCCGCCCTGTCGTGAGCAGCCCCACCTCCAGGTCGGCGACGACCCCGTAATGGTCACTGGCCCACACGCCGTCGGCAGGCTTGTCGAAGGCGAGGTCGGCACTGCGCACGCGGGCGAAGGCGTTCGGGTGCGCGTGCGGTGAGCCGACGAAGACGTAGTCGAGCCGGCGGCGGTGACCGGGCTGACGCACCAGGAGCTCGATGTCCTCGGCCGCGTTCGGGTTGTCGGCGCTCCAGGTGTGCCCCGGGCCGCAGCCCGCGATCTCCCACACGTCGTGGAAGTGGGTACCGCGCCCCGAGAGTGACTGCCGACCGGTCAGATAGCGGACGCAGGCGGAGTCGGGGTCCGCGTTGAAATCACCGGCCATGATCGTGGGCAGGGCCGTGCGGTGCCGGGCGTCCAGATCGCTCAGGGCCAGCACCTGTCGCTCCCGTTGCGCCTGCGCCTCAAGCCGGAACGACGTCGTCGTCGCGATGAACAGGATGTCACCGAGGCCGGGCAGCGGCACGAGGGCGGCCGGCGTGAGCCACGGGACGTCGGGCGCGTCCGTGCCGCGCTGATCGAGGACTTCGACGACGCGGTGCGGCCACCGCGTCGCGATCGCCGTGCCGCCGTACCGGTCCGCGTAGGGCGGAGCCGTCGCGGTGGTCTGCGACTGGTGGGTGCCGTGCAGCCCCGTCCCCTCGATCAGGGCGGGCAACTGGTCCGGCAGGACCTCCTGGAAGGCGACGAGATCCGGCGCGAGCCGCGCCAGCTCGGCGTTGATCAGCGCCTGCCGGGCGGCGGCGTCGCCGCGGGTGTTCCACACGTTCAACGTCACGACGCGCAGTCTCGTCGTCATCGGATTCCTCTCCACGGGTGATCCAGGGGCGCGATTGGCATGGCTGCTGTCATGGCTGCCGGACCGCGATGACGTCGAACTCCAGCGTCACCTTCGGACTCACGAGAACCGAGGTCGCGGCGTTCCAGTTCACGCCCCAGTCCTTGCGGTTGATCGTGACGCTGCCCAGGAAACCGACCCGGAAGTCGCCCTGCGAGTCCCTCTCGGCGGCGGTCAACTCGACGTCCATGGTGATCGGTTGGGTCACACCTCGAATCGTCAGGTCGCCGGTGACCTTGTAGGTGGTCGCGCCGGCCGGCTCCACCTCGGTCGAGACGAAGGTGATGACCGGGTGGCTTTCCGTGTCCAGGAAACTGCTGCGCAGCTGGTCGTCGCGCTGCTGATGGTGGGTCTTCAGGCTCGTCGCCCGGACCGTGAGGCGTGCGCTGGACTTCGACGGCTCATCGCCGTACAGGTACGCGCTGCCCTCGTACTCCTCGAACTCCCCGCGCACCCTGGTGGACATGGAGTGCCGGGCGACGAACCCGATCCGGGTGTGGGCGGTGTCGAGGACGTAGGCGCCGGTCAGCTCGCGGAGACTGATCGTGGTGGGCATGGTGGTCACTCCTGGAGATGGGTAGAAGTGGAGGCGGTCAAGGTCCGAGGTCCGGCGGGCTGTGATGTGCGCGGATGCCGGAGTGGGCGCCGCCCCCGTCAGGGGGCCGGATCCCTTTCCGGGTCGGCCGGTGCGAGTGCCCGCCCCTTCGAGGCGCGTACGGACGGCGGCCGGAGTCCCGGACCCCGGCACCGGGACTCCAGCCGCCGTGCCCCGCGTCCGCTCCGCCGGGTCGTCTCACCCCGGCCGACGGGTCATCCGAACTGACCGGGCTTGTAGTCGCCCGCGGGCTGCTGGGTGAGGACATTGAGACGGTTGAAGGCGTTGAGGACGGCGATGATCGACACCAGGGCGGCGAGCTGGTCCTCGTCGTAGTGCTCGGCGGCGTTCTGCCAGGCCTCGTCGCTGACACCGCCCGCAGCGTCGGCTATGCGCGTGCCCTGCTCCGCCAGTTCCAGGGCGGCCCGTTCGGCGTCGGTGAACACCGTCGCCTCCCGCCAGGCCGCCACGAGGTTCAGACGCTGCGCGCTCTCACCGGCATGCGTGGCGTCCTTGGTGTGCATGTCGACGCAGTATCCGCAGCCGTTGATCTGGCTGACGCGGAGCGCGACCAGTTCCGGCGTCGCGGGCGGCAGGGGCGCGTCCATGCCCTGCCCCGCCGCGGCGAGGTGCTTGACGACCTCGGCGGAGACGGGGTTGGTGTGGAAGTTGATGCGGGCTTGCACAATGATCTCCCTTTTGATGACCGGCCGCTCCACCGGAGAGGCGGAACGCCTGTTCGCGGGATCGTGTTCGTTCCCACCATGACGACGAGGCGGCCACCGGAAATGTGAGGCGGCGTCCCGACGTCACATTCCGGGCGGCTGTCTCGTCGTAGTGGTGAAGACACCTGCGGCCAAGGGAGCGGCGACACCATGAGGACCCAGTGCGAGCCCGGAGACGGACGGCTCGACCCGAGCCTGAGCGCGATCATGAGTGAGCGGCGGCAGCTGATCAATCTCGCGTACCGGCTCCTCGGCTCGCTGACCGATGCCGAGGACGTCGTGCAGGAGGCCTACACGCGCTGGTACGCCATGTCCCCGCGGCAGCGGGAGTCCATCGCGTCCCCCGGTGGCTGGCTGACGAAGGTCGCCACTCACATCTGCCTCGACCAGCTCCGCTCGGCACGGGCCAGGCGCGAGAGCTATGTGGGCGAATGGATCCCGGAGCCGCTGCCCGATCGCGCTGAGTGGGTCGCGGGGCGGCGGGGCGGTGCGACCGCCGACCCGGCCGACCGGGTCACCCTCGACGAGTCGGTCGACATGGCGTTCCTCGTCGTCCTGGAATCGATGACCCCGGCCGAGCGCGTCGCGTTCATCCTGCACGACGTCTTTCGCTACTCCTTCGCCGAAGTGGCCGAGATCGTCGGCCGGAGCCCGGCGGCATGCCGTCAGCTCGCCTCATCGGCGCGCCGCCGCATTCGTGCCGCGGATGCTCCCGCGCGTCCGGCGGCCCGCCGCGCCGCCGTCGTCAGGGACTTCAAGCACGCGTGGGAGGCCAAGGACATCGAGGCGCTCATCGGCCTCCTCGACCCCGACGCCACGGCGCTCGCCGATGGCGGAGGCCTGGTCAACGCCGCGCCCCACCCCGTCGTGGGCGCCGAGGAGATCGCGCGCTACCTGGTGGCCGTCACCGGCATGGTGCCCGCCCAGACGATCCTGGAGCGCACGGTCAACGGCCGGCCCGGCCTGGTGGTCCAGCACGGCGGCGTCACCACATCGGTGATGGCCTTCGAGATCGCAGGCGACAGGATCAAGCGCTGCTGGGCGGTACGGAACCCCGAGAAGCTGCGGCCCTGGACGACATGCTGACGACTGGCGCACACGGCTCCGCTTCGCCGCCGGTTTCGCTGCTTGTGCGGCGCGAAGTATATTTTGCGATCTTTGTCGTGCGGTAAACTAACGAAAGTGAGCCAAGGTGCTCTCTTGGGTACATAGTTGCCCAATATTCAAGCGGGCGACGGTGATCGCCGACGGTCGGATGGGGTGGGCAGGAGATGGGTCGCAGTGTTCGCGCCGCCTGGATCCCCGTGACCGGTACCTCCCGCGACGGCGCCGAGGTGCGTGCCGCCATGGTCGTACGCGTCGACAACACGCCCCGCGACAGCGTGCCTGATACCGACGGCACCGCGACGAGCAGCCCGCGCCGCTGACGCATCCGGAGTCTCAACTCCGTACGTGCCGCGCCCAGTTGTTGTCATCCCACCTGCCCGACGGCATGAGTGTCGCGCGCCCGTGTCGCGCTGCCGTGTCCGCCTCCTGTCGGCGAGCCGCCGCGCTTTCGGCGACCCGCGCCGGGCCGCAGGCCATCGACCCGACGAGGGAGAGCAGATGACCACCCAGGAGATTCCCGAGCGACTCCTCCACGGCTACGCCGACATCCTCACCGGGGCGGCCGCGACCGGCCGCCGTCTGACCCGCGAGGAGCTGACGTCGCGCCGGGCGCTCGGCGCGCAGGCCGCCAACGCCGGATACGCGTGGCGCGTCCTCATACGCGAACACCTCAACGCCACCCGGCTCCACCGTCCCGCGACCGGCGACCCCGACCATCTGCTCGCCACCGCCGAGCAGGCCATCGACGCCTTCGCCGAGGGCTACGAACACGCACAGCGCCAGGTCGTACGCCAGGAGGAGGCCGCCCGGCGCGAGTTGATCGACGATCTGCTGTACGGACGCGGGGACTTGGGCCGCCACGCCGCACGTGCCGAGCGATTCGGTCTCAGGCTGTCCCACGCGCACGCCGTGGCCGTGGCGGAGGGCCTTTCCCCCTACGACGAGACCGATCCCGTGGCGCGGGACGTGGAGAGCGAACTGGTCGGCCGCTTCGGCGACCGCGACATCCTGCTCACCACCAAGGACGGCCGCCTCGTGTGTATCGCACCCGCCAGCCAGGACGAGGTGCTCGCCTATTTCGCCAAGCGCGCGCACGCCGCCACCGACGGCGGCCGCATCGCCATCGGGCGGCCGCAGCCCGGGGCGGCGGGCATCGCCCACAGCTACGAGGAAGCCGTGAGCACCCTGGAACTCGCGACGCGCATGGGCTTCGACGAGCCCGTGCTGCGCGCCGCCGACCTCCTTGTCTTCCCCGTCCTCGCCCGTGACCGGCAGGCACTGGTGGACCTGGTGCTCAACACGCTCGGCCCGCTGGAAGAGGCGCGGGGCGGAGCGGTTCCCCTCCTTGAGACCCTGTTCGCCTACTTCGACACAGGGTGCGTGGCGGCCCAGGCGGCGCGGCAACTGTCGCTGAGCGTGCGAGCTCTGACGTACCGCCTGGAGCGCATCCGCATCCTCACAGGGTCCGACCCCGCCGACCCGCTGGACCGCTACACCCTGCAGACGGCGGTCATCGGCGCGCGGCTCCTCGGCTGGCCGGCCACCTCGCTGTGAGGGGCCGGCGTGCGGGTCAGTCGGTGACGTCGATCTTTCCGTTGAGCTTGGTGGGGGCCGTGCTCGCGGGTTCGGGCGACTTGCCGCCGGTGATGTTCTTGAGGAGTTCGGCGACGTCGACGCCCGTGGTGGAGCTGAGGAGTTCGACGCCCTGGGCGACGTTGTCGGCGACCGTACGGGAGAGCTGGCCCGCGCCGTCCGTGGAGATCACGGTCATCTTGTCGATGGCGCTGAGCGGTTCGGACGCCTTGGCCACCACGCTGGGCAGGACCTCGACGAGCATCTGCAGCACCGCCGCGTCGCCGTACTGGGCGAACGCGTCGGCCTTCTTGCGCATCGCCTCCGCCTCGGCGCCGCCCTTCGCACCGATCGCGGCGGCATCGGCCTCACCCTCCAGGCGTACGGCGTCGGCGAGCGCGGCACGCTGGGCCTTCTCGCCCTCACCGGTCAGACGCGCCCGGTCGGCGTCGGCCTCCGCCTGCTTGACCAGGGAGACGCGGCGGGCCTCCGCCTCCTGCTCCGCCTGGTAACGGGCGGCGTCGGCGGGCTTACGGATCTTGGTGTCGAGCTCGCGGTCGGTCAGCGCGGCCTGCCGCTGGGCGACCTTCTCCTGCTCGGTGAGGACCTCCTGCTGGCGGGCGGCCTCGGCGAGCGGTCCCGCGGCCCCGGCACGCGCGGCCGCCTCGTCGGTCTCGGCCTTGATCTCGGCCTGCTTGAGGTAGAACGTCCGCTGGGCGACGGCGATCTCCTCCTCGGCCTTCAGCCGGGCCTGCTCGGCGGCGCGGCGGGCGACGGCCTCGGCGATGTCCGCCTCCTGCCGGGCACGGGCCGCCTCGGGGCGGCCCAGGTCCTCCAGGTAGGAGCCCTCGGTGGTGATGTCCTGGATCTGGAAGGCGTCGAGCACCAGGCCCTGGCCGGACAGGCTCGCCTCGGCCTCCTCGGCGACCTGACCGGCGAAGGCGGCCCGGTCGCGGATGATGTCCTCCACCGACATCCGGCCCACGATGGAGCGCAGCGCGCCGGAGAGCACTTCCTGGGTGAAGCCGACGATCCCGCCCTGCTGGGCGAGGAAGCGCTGGGCCGCCGCGCGTATGGAGTCCTCGGTGCCGCCGACCTTGACGATCGCGACGCCCTCCAGGTTGGCCTTCACCCCGCGCAGAGTGACAGCGCCGCGCACCGCGATGGGGATGTGCCGGGAGGAGAGTTCGAGTGTGAACTTCTGCTGGACGAACGGCACGACGAAGACGCCACCGCCGACCACGACCTTCTGGCCGCTGTTGTCGGTGATGACGCGGCCGGTGTCGGGATCGGTGGACTTCTTGCCGCGCCGCCCCGTCACGATGAAGGCCTCGCTGGGCCCGGCGACCTTGTAGCGGGTCACGACGACGAGTGCGAGCAGTACGAGGAGTACGACGACTCCGATGACGGCGATCAGAACTGGACTCATGGTGAATTCCCCCCTGCCTCCCGGAGGGCGGCAGATCGGTGATGTTGTACGTGGGGCCGGGTGTGGGCGTGGGCGCGAGCGGTGCTCAGCGCTGCACGGGGCGTACCGCGACCGATGTCGGCGAAAGCGCCGACTCCACCCAGATCTCCGTGCCGCGGGTGACGGCCACGGCGCTCCTTGCGGAGAACTTCACGGGCTGGCCGCCCAGTTGGAGCAGCACCTCGCCGTATCCATCGACGGGGATCGAGGTGACCACGGCCCCCGCGGTGCCCACGAGGTCGTCGCCCCGTGGCGTGGCCGCGGTCTGATCCCGCATCAGGGCGCGGCTGAACTTCCAGGTCAGTAAGGCCGCTGCCACGCCGACGACGGCTCCGATCGCGGTGGCGCCGCCCGCGCCGAGCCCGGTGGTGCCGAGCACGATCGCGCCGCCGAAGCCGAGCATGGACACGAACCCCGCGATGACGGGAAGGGACAGCAGCCCCTCGAAGAGCCCGTCGAGGACTCCGATGCCGTCGAAGAGTCCTTCAAGAACCCCGCCGAAGACGAGGGAGAGGACCAGCAGTGCGATTCCCGCGATGCCAAGGCCCAGGAAGACAGTCACCGGAGCACCTCCCCAACTTGCCGGATGTCTCGGTGTGGTCGGGATCGTCGCATGCGGGGGAGATCGCGCACATTGCCACGATCCGGCAATGATCAGCCTTCTTTCATGCCGGTCCGTGTTCCGGCCCGGGGCCGGTCCGTGTTCCGCCTCAGCCGGTCCGGCTCCGGGCACGTCGACCGAGGAGTTCCGCCAGGCCCTGGCGCGTCGCGGCCAGGACGACGCGGTCCTGGGAGCGCAGTACGTATCCGGGGTGGAGGTCCCAGACGAGGCCCGCCGGGCGGTCGGTGTCCTCGTCGGTCCGGGCGGCCGTCAGGTCAGGGAGCCGCTCGTCCGGTGCGGTGGAATCCAGGGCGATGACCCGCCATACGCCGGGCCTGAACGATTCGGCGATGGTCCGTCCCTCCAGCTGACGGTGGCCCGCGACGTCGAGGGCTGCGAACAGGAGCACCCGCCGCTCGACGGGTATCGCGCCCAGGATCTGCCGCCCCATCATGGCTCCCGCGAAGGCGGGGGCGGCGAGGGTGGAGACGCTGCGGCTGCGCGTGAGGGCCTGCGGGTGGGCGGTGCGCAGGGTGCGGTAGACGGCGGTGGCGAACGTGTCGTCGTACAGCCGAAGGGCCACGCGCACATTGGGCTTGATCGAGCGGGCGTACAGGGCGGCTTCGAGATTCGTGGTGTCGACGCTGGTGAGGGCGAGCAGCGCGTGTGCGCGGTGGATCTTGGCGGCTTCCAGGACACCTTCGTCCGTGACGTCGCCGACGACCGTGGGCACGCGCAGGCGGCGGGCGAGCGGGATGCCGCGCGCCTCGGGGTCCTCCTCCACGCACACGACGGGGATGCCGAGTTCGCGCAGGCGGGCCAGGACGCGGGTGCCGATCTTGCCGAGGCCGAGCAGGACCACATGGCCGGAGAGGCCGCGCGGTGGACGGCGCAGGGAAGAGGCCGTGCGGAAGGTGCCGAGGGCCTCCAGGACGGCGGCGAACAGCACCGGAAGGAGGAGCAACCCGGCGAGTCCGGAAAGGAGTTGAAGCACCTGGCGGGCGGTGGACTGGCCGATCGCGGGGTCGTCGATGGCGAACAGGTCGAGCAGGGTCAGATAGGCGGCGGCCAGCGGGTGGGCGTTGCTGGTCAGCCAGTTCGCCACCGCGAGGCCGAGCACACAGGCCATGAGCCCGGCCACCGACCAGCGCAGGCGGGGCGAGAAGAGCGAACCGAACGGAAGTCCGCGCGCGGCCAGGCGGCCGGTCGCCCGGTCGGGCCCGGCGTACGAGACGGCCTTGAGGACCACTGTCCCCCTGCCCGTGGAGGAGCTGACGGTGCTGTCGTCGGGCAGCAGCACGGGCCCGTCCTGGCCGCCGTCGTCCGAACCCTCCGAGCCCGCGGGGTCGTTGGTGGTCGACGAGAGCACGGCGAGCGTGCACAGGCCGGGGTCGGCCGTCGCATCGCGGCCCTGCGGGTCGCGTTCCACGGCGCGCAGGAGCAGCCCGTCGGCCTGGACGACCTTGCTGGTGCCCGCGACGGCGGTGGCGGCCAGGGCGGGGGCCGCGGTGTCGGCGTCGGAGAGGACGGTGGTGGAGGCGTTCACCTCGGCCGGGTCCAGGCCGGGGAAGGCGACCGAGGCGGCCTGGTCGAGGAGGTCCTCCAAGTGCTGGCCCAGCTTGCGGTTGTAGAGCCGGATCACGATCCGCAGGCGGGGGTTGAGACGGCGGGAGACGAGCGCGGCGTGGATGTTGGTCTCATCGTCGTCGTACACAAGGGCGAGGGCGGCGGCGTCGTGGACGCCCGCTTCCACGAGGGCCGCCTCGTCGGGCTCCGGCGCCTCCAGGACGCGGGGGACCTCGGGCCGCGTCGCCCCGTCCGCGCCGCCGGGCGTACCGGCCGCGCGCGCCATGACGGCCTGCATCCGGCCCAGGAGGGCGGTGGCCCGGGCCCGTCCGGCCGATCCCGACCGTGGGCCGTCGGCCGGAAGGGCGGAGGGGACGACGACCGTCACCCGCTCGCGGTACACCGCGCGCAGTTCGGCGGCGAGGCGCTCGGCGAGGGCGTCGTCACCGCACACGATCATGTGGCCGCTCTGCGGTGGCTGCCGCGCCTGACCGGGAAGCGGCGGGCCGTCGTCCGGATCCGGATGGCGGCGATCCGGATGGCGGCGAACGGGCTGCGGGTTCCCGTGGCTCACGACGCGTCCTCTCCTGTGCCGACGCCCACGCCGACCCTTGCGCCGACGCCCGATGGCAGCGGCGAACCACGATTGATCATGAGGGCCAAGGTAGTTGGCGTACGGCGCTGTCGCGATCAGGCCGACCGGGAGCATGGTCGTCGGCGCGACAACTCGGGGAACAAGCCGGTGAACCTCGCCCCGAAGTTCATCGACTTCCGCATGGGCGCACTGATCACTGGTGTCGTGGGCGTGCTCATCCTCCGTGGAAGCTGATCGAGACGCCAGAGCTCTACATCTTCGTCCGGCTGGGCGTCGTGGGCGGGCTGTTCGGCACGGTCGCCGGAATCCTGATCGCCGACTGCCGACTGCCGACTGCCGACTGCCGACTGCCGACTGCCGACTGCCGGGTGGAACCTGCGGGCCGTCGCGGCCTTCACGGTCGGGGGTCTGCCCGCCGTGGGCGGATCGCATTCGACGCCGGGGAAGGGACCGTTCCGCGAGGACGGGCACATTCCGGTCCTCAAGCCGCTCTTGGACAGCCCTTGGGGGTGGGCCATCGGACTCGCCTCGGCGCTGGTCGTTCATGTGGGGCTCATGGCGGTGGGCGGGCGCGAAGGCTCCGGGGCAGGCCGGTCGGCGGCCTAGACTGGTCCCGCGCGTACGAGACCTCCGTACGCGCGAGTCCAGGTGTGGAGGGAGGACGACCGTGGAAGCGGACGGAGCAGCCGGAGTGGACGGCACCGGCTTCAATGATCCATCGGCCGATGTCCTCGCCGAGGCGGCCGCGGCATTCGGTCTGCTCGCCTCCTCCGCGCGGCTGCACATCGTGTGGGCGCTCGCGCAGGGCGAGAGCGACGTGACCGGTCTCGCGGACCGGGTCGGCGGCGCGCTGCCCGCGGTCAGCCAGCATCTGACCAAACTGAAGCTCGCCGGTCTCGTCCGCTCCAGGCGCGAGGGCCGACGCCAGGTCTACTTCGTCGACGACGCGGACGTGGTGACCGTGGTGCGCCTGATGGTCGGCCAGCTGACCGACCGGGCCGACGGCGTCGGACAGGCCGACGTCGCCGATCATGCCGCGCAGTCTCCCGGACGCCGGCTCCGCGGCCTTGGCGCCTGAGGCCGCTGCCGGTGGGCTCACCTCCCTGGAGGTGCTGCGCCAGGTGGACAGCGGCCCGCGCGGCCTGACCGACGCGGAAGCCGAGCGGCGCGGTGCCCGGTTCGGCGAGAACACCCTTCCCGACCGGCGTGCGGTGTCATGGCCGCGGCTCTTCGGCCGCAGCCTGCGCGATCCGTTCACCGCGGTGCTGCTCTGCCTCGGCCTGGTCTCGGCCACCGTCGCCTCCTGGGGCACCGCCTGCGTGATCCTGTGCCTGGTCGTCGTCAGCGGAGTGCTGCGGACGTCCGGTGAGCACCGCGCCGACCGGTCCATGACCGCGCTGCGCGCACTGGTGGCCACCACCGCGACCGTGCTGCGCCGCGCGGAGCGGGACGAGAGCCCCGAGGAGCGGGAGATCCGGGTCGAGGACCTCGTGCCAGGAGACGTGGTGCGGCTCGGCCCCGGCGACCTCGTCCCCGCCGACGTACGACTGCTGCGCGCGAGCGGGCTGAGCGTGCGCCAGGCGGCGCTGACCGGGGAGTCGGCGCCGGTGCCCAAAGCCGCCGCCGACGTACCGGGCCCGCTGCGCCCCGACGGAGCCTTCGAGCAGCCTCATCTCTGCTTCCAGGGCAGCAGTGTCGCCTCGGGCAGCGGCACCGCGGTGGTCCTCGCGACCGGGGCGCGCACCCGGTTCGCCGCCGCGCACGGCATGCACGGGCGGCGACGCGGGCCGAGCGCCTTCGACCGCACCGTGCACGGCATCTCCTGGGTCCTCATCCGGTTCATGCTGCTGACCCCGCCGCTCGTCCTGATGGCCAACGCCGCCCTGCGCGGGCGCGGCCTGGAGACCCTGCCGTTCGCGGTCGCCGTGGCGGTCGGCCTGACGCCGGAGATGCTGCCGGTCATCGTCACCATCTGCCTGGCGCGCGGGGCCTCCCTGCTGGCCCGTACACACGGGGTGATCGTCAAAAGGCTGCCCGCGCTGCACGACCTCGGCGCCGTCGACGTCCTGTGCCTGGACAAGACCGGCACGCTCACCGAGGACCGCCCCGTCCTCGACCGCACCCTGGGCGCCGACGGCCGGGCCGCCCCCGACGCGCTGCACTGGGCCGCGGTCAACTCCTGGTGGACACTCCAGCTCGCCGAGCTGCCCGCCGCCGACCCGCTCGACGACGCGGTCCTCGACGCCGCGGACGACGGCGGTGACGCGGCGATGCGGTACGACGGCGTCGCGGCGCTCCCCTTCGATCCCGTACGCCGCCTCGCCACCGCCGTCGTACGCGGCCCCGGCAGCCTCGGCACCCACACGCTCGTCGTCAAAGGCGCGGTCGAGGCCGTACTGGAACGCTGCGTGCTCGACGACTCCGAGCGCGAGCGGCTCCTGTCCCTCGCCGCCCAGGAGGCACAGGGCGGCCTGCGCCTCCTCGCGGTCGCCACCGCGCAGCGGCCCGCCCGCACCCGCGCCTACACCCCGGCCGACGAGCGCGGCCTGACCTTCCACGGCTTCCTCACCCTGCGGGACGCACTCGCCCCGACCGCCGCCACCGCCCTGCGGGACCTCGCGGAGAGCGGCATCACCGTCAAGATCCTCACCGGCGACCATCCGGGGACGGCGGAGCGGGCCTGCCGCGAACTGGGGATCGGCGTCGGCGGCGTCCTCACCGCCGACCGTGTCGACGGCCTCACCGACGCGGAACTCGCCGACACCGCCGGGCGCACCACCGTCTTCGCCCGCTGCACCCCCGAGCACAAGGCCCGCATCACCGAGGCACTGCGGTCCCGCGGGCACACCACCGGGTTTCTCGGCGACGGGGTCAACGACATGCCCGCGCTGCGGGCCGCCGACGTCGGCATCGCTCCGCGGGCCGCCGTGGACGTCGTACGCGAGAGCGCCGACGTGGTGCTCGCCGACAAGGACCTCACCGCGATCGGCCACGCGGTCCTCGCGGGACGCCACAGCAGCGGAAACATCGCCACGTATCTGCGCGTCACGCTCTCCTCGAACCTCGGCAACGTCATCGGGATGCTCTGCGCGGGACTCCTGCTGCCGTTCCTGCCGATGCTCCCCGCGCAGGTCCTCGTGCAGAACCTGTGCTTCGACGCCGCGCAGCTCTCCTTCGCCTACGAGCGTCCGCACCCGGCGGTCCTGCGCCGCCCCACCGTGCTGCGGCCCCGAGCCTTTCTGCGCTTCATCACCGGTTTCGGCGCTCTCAACGCCCTCGCCGACCTCGCCACCTTCGTCCTCCTCGCGCTCGCCCTGCACGGCCCCGGTGCTGTGGACGACCAGGCGATGTTCCACTCCGGGTGGTTCACCGAGAACCTGCTGACCCAGGGCCTCGTGATGCTGCTCCTGCGCACCGGCCGCCGCCGGGCCGAGGGCAGGACGCCCGGCCCGGTCGTCCTGTCGGTGGCCGCGCTTGCCGCCGTCGGCCTGCTCCTGCCGCTGTCGCCACTGGGCCCACTCCTGGGCATGACGGCTCTGCCGGGCCCGTACTACCTGCTGCTCGCGGTGGTGCTCGGTCTTTACGCGGCCGCGCTCGCGGCAGCGCGGCGACGGTGGGACGTCAAGGCGTAGTCAGCCCCTGGTCGCCTGTAGTCAGATCCTGGGCACCCGTCGTCAGCCGTAGGAGAGGTCGGAGCACGGGTTGTCGTCGGCGGAACGGGCGTCGTCGGCGACCTTGGAGGGGACGGACTCCGGCTCACCGGAGGCGGAGGCGGAGGGCGAGGTCGAGGGGGCGTCGGCGTACGACTGGCCGAGAGTGACGGTGAGGCCGGACGCCGTCGCGGACTCCAGTTCCGCGCCCGGGAACAGGCGGGCGACGGACTTGGCCCTGGCCTGCTCGCCGGGGCCGTACGCGATCACGGTGGTGGCATGGTCCTGGTTGCCGGCCGTCGCGGTGCCGGTGACCTCGAAATCGTGTTCGGTGAGGGTCTCGGCGGCGCGGGCGGCGAGGCCGGTGACCGTGGTGCCGTTCTGCACGGCCACGGTGGCGCCGTCGCCGGAGACCGGTGCGGTGGTCGTCGCGTCTGCGGAGGGCGTCTTCTTCTTGCCGGTCTTGCCGTTCTTGCCGCTGGCGTCCGTTCCGTCCAGTGTGCGGTCGTTCTTGAGCGACGCCCACAGCGCGTTGGCGTCCGGCTGGACGATGGCGACCCGCGAACCCTTGTACCGCCAGGGGATGGTGACGAACTTGGTGTTGCTCAGGTCGACGTCCTTCAGGGACATCGCGAACGAGATGAGCTTGTCCGCGGAGCCGAGGCCGGGGTCGACGGTCATTGAATTCGTTGCGGCGTCCGCGAGCGGAAGCAGCTTGGTGGGAGTGAGGCCGTCGCTCTTGACCTTCTTCAACAGGCTGGCGACGAATGCCTGTTGGCGCTTGATCCGGCCTATGTCGGAGCCGTCGCCGATGCCGTGCCGGATGCGTACGTAATCAAGGGCCTTCTGGCCCGACACCTCCTGCTCACCCTCGGCGAAGAGGCGCTTTCCTCTGGTGGCACGGCTTGGATTGAGGTCGCGTTGATAGATGTCCTGCGGCAGGCACACCTTCACCCCGCCCACCACGTCCGTCAGCTCCGAGAACCCCTTGAAGTCGACGACGACTGTGTGGTCGACGCGCAGTCCGGTGAGGTGTTCGACGGTGTTCTGGGTGCAGGCGGGGTTGCCCTTGGCGGTCTCGCCGACGGAGTACGCGGCGTTGAACATGGCGTTGGACTGTTCCTTGGTCCAGCTTCCGTCCGGCAGCTTGCAGGGTGGGACGTCCACGAGGGTGTCGCGGGGGATCGATACGGCGACGGCGTGCCGGTGGTCGGCGTAGACGTGCAGCAGGAAGGCGGTGTCGGAGCGCCCTATGTCGCTCTTGTCGCCGCCGCCGAGCGCGCTGTTCCCGTCGGTGCGGGCATCCGAGCCGATGACCAGGACGTTCTCGCCCTTGGAGGCGTCCGCGTCGGGCCGGTCGCCGGAGACGCCGTCCGCCGCGAAGGTGTCGATGTTGCCGTTCAGCCTGAAGTACACCCACCCGGCGCCGGCCGTCGCGAGGACAAGGAGCGACAGGCCGATGCAGAGCATGAGCCGCGCACGGCTGCGCTTGCGCCGACGGCCGCGTCCAGCTGCACGGTGGCTGGTTGTCATGGGTGCGCCCTATCCGTCCGAGTCGTTCCGCCTTCATGGAGAGGGACCTCCGGGCCCGCCCCATGGTTGTACAGTTGCGCAATGTAGCAAGCTTTTCTGAGGCTACCGACAGCCGATCGGCGGCTGAGACATCTACGGAGAAGGGCGGACGACGATGATTCGTAACGGACTGGAACCCTGGCATCTGCTCATCGTGGGGATCGTGGTCATCGTGCTGTTCGGCTCGAAGAAGCTGCCGGACACCGCCCGCGCGGTGGGCAAGTCCCTGCGGATCCTCAAGAGCGAGACCAAGGCGATGAAGGACGACGGGGAGCGGGGAAGGGTTGAGCGGGCCGGGGAGCGTGCCGAGCAGCCTGAGGAGAAGAGCGAGCGGCTGGGAGAGCGCAGAGCGGACTGAGCGGCGGGGAGGGCGCAGAGCGGACTGAGCGGCGGGAGAAGGGCTCAGGCCTGGCGCACCGCCGTCACGGTGTCGGCGGTGTCACCGGTGTCGTCGCTACGGTCGTGAGGCCTCCTTGGCGTGGTGGCCGGAGGGGCGTGCCGCGAGTGTGCTCTCGATGCGGTCGACTGCCGTGAACGCGCCGTACGCGATCAGGTGCACGAGGCAGTGGTCGCTGAACGGCGGCTTCTTCCAGGCCGCCACGTCCTCGTCGGTGATGCGGTACGGAGCGAGCGCGGCGAGGAGTGCGAGCCGCGCCCCCGGGCGGGACGCGCGGTCGGGCAGGGCGTCCCAGGGCAGCGGCGGATGCGCGCCGTCCCATGCCGCCACCGTCGCCTGTACGAGGGCTTGGTCGGCCTTGTCGAGCAGGCCCGCGCCCATCGCCGCCGCGGCACGGAGTGCGGCGTACGCGGAGCCGATGGGCGTGCCTGCGGCCCAGGCGGGACCGGGCTGAGGATCGTCGAGCAGGGACAGCGCGTCGCCGGGGTCGACGGTGCGGCGGACCGCCTTCTGGAGGGTGCGACCTCCGAGCGAGCGCACCGCCCGGAAGCGCTGTGCGTTGCCCGGCAGCATGTCCTCGGTGATCAGCGACGAGGCGACGCGGTTGATGAAGTGGAAGGAGAGCGCGGTGCCGATGTGGGCCGGGGCGTGCGCGCGGGGGAACGGCGGCCGGACGAGCTCGGGCGCCCGCGGGGTCCGGGTGGCCCGGGCCCAGGCGAGCAGCCGCGCCTGGTCCGGGTCCTCGGGCCGCTCGCCGCGCAGCACCCGCTCGGCGACGCGGTGGTCGCCGGTGGCGTGCAGCATCACCGTGTGCGCGCTCACGCAGAACGGGCAGCGGTTGGCGAGCGAGACGCCCAGGGCCACCAGCTCCCGGTCGGTGCGGGTGGTGCCCCCACTGCCGAAGGTGTCGTCGCCGCCGACCAGCAGTGACTCGCGGAGCAACGCCCAGGTGGCGGTGAAGAGTTCGGGCGCCGGGGAGAGGGCGACCAGTGGCGCGGGCTCCGCGATGCCGAAGTCGCCGGCCATCTGCGCATAGGCCTCGGCGGTCCTGCCGGTCGCGGATTTCGGGAGTACGGGATCGGTGTATCGGAAGGTTGCCATGACCCGATGGTCCGGGCGCCGGGTGCCTCGGGTCGTCGTCCGGCGGGAGGCAGTTGGAGGTACGTCGCCGGGGTGGTGCGGGTCTGTTCCTACTACGTGGGGAGTAGTGCGGGAGCAGTCTGCTGGGGTGACGCGGTTGTCAGTGGCGCCCTCTATGGTTCTGAACACGGCGGGGGATGCGCCGATGTGGGGGATGCGAGGACACGGGGGCGGAGATGGCGGGGGATGGGGCGGGGAGAGCTGCGGGGCAGGTGAACATGCGCGACCGGGTGCGGAATCGGGTGCGGCAGGCGTGGGTCGGTGACGCGGTCCTCGCGGTCGTGGTGGGCGTGATCGCCGGGGTCGCTGCGGGCCTGGGAGACGGCGGCGCGGGGTTCTTCGACTACGTCCTGATCGGGGCCGGTTCGCTGGCTCTCGCCGCCCATCGGAAGGCGCCGCGCGCCGTGCTCGCGGTCAGCACGGCGTTCCTGCTCGGCGAGGTGTTGTACGGGGGCGCGAGCAGTGTCGCGGCGATTCCGGTGGTGGCCGCCGCGCACACGGCGGCACGCGCGGGCCACCGGGGCGTCGCCGCCGCTGCCGCCGGGGTGTTCCTCGTGGGCTTCGCGGTCGTGGGGGAGGCCGGGGAGGCGTCGGGCGACGTCGTGCAGCGGACGCTGCTGCTGGCGGGCTGGTTCCTGTGCGCCCTCGTCACGGGCCTCGCGGACAGGAACTGGCAGGCGTATCTGCGCCAGACCGAGCAGCGGGCCCTGGAGGCCGAGCGGACCCGCGAGGAGGCGGCGCTGCGCAGGGCGGGCGAGGAGCGGCTGCGGATCGCACGCGAACTGCACGACTCGCTGACGCACAGCATCTCGATCGTCAAGCTCCAGGCGGGCGTCGCCGTGCACCTCGCACGCAAGCGTGGCGAGGACATACCGCCCGCGCTGCTCGCCATTCAGGAGGCGAGCGGTGAGGCCATGCGGGAACTGCGGTCCACACTGACCGTGTTGCGCACGGACGAGCCGACGGGGAGCCCCGCGCTGCTCGTCGAGCGTGCGCGGGCGGCGGGGCTCGTCGTGGAGCTCGCGGTGCGGGGCCGGGAGCGGACTCTGACCGGTGACTTGGAGCGGGCGGTGTACCGGATCGTGCAGGAAGGCCTCACCAACGCGGCACGCCATGCGGGTGGATCCGCCGAGGTGACGGTCGGTCTCGACTACGGGGAGCGGGTGTTGGGGGTGTGGGTGGAGGACGACGGGGCCGCCATCGCGGGGCGCCCATCGGTGGAGGGGATCGGGCTCACGGGGATGCGGGAGCGCGTCAGTTCCCTGGGTGGGACGCTGCGGGCGGGGCCGCGGGTCGAGGGAGGGTTTCTGATGCGTGCCGAACTGCCCCTGGAGGGCGGCGGGTTGATGTCCGGGGCGCCCGTGGGGGAAACGCGTCAGCCTGCCGCGCAGGGGGAGGGCCGGTGATCCGGGTGGTGCTCATCGACGATCAGGCGTTGATGCGGGCCGGGTTCCGTGCGCTGCTGGAGGCCGAGGACGGTATCGAGGTGGTGGGGGAGGCCGCCGACGGGGAGCGCGGGGTCGCTCTCGTGCGGGAGTGTGTGCCGGACGTGGTGCTCATAGACGTACAGATGCCGGTGATGACCGGGATCGAGGCGACGCGGCGGATCGCCGCCGACCCCCGCCTCGACGGCGTACGCGTCGTGATCCTCACCAACTACGGCCTCGATGAGTACGTCTTCGACGCCCTGCGTGCCGGTGCCAGCGGCTTTCTGCTCAAGGACACGGAGCCCGCCGACCTGCTGCACGGCATCGAGATCGTCGCGCGCGGCGACTCTCTGCTCTCGCCCTCGGTGACCAGCAGACTGATCGGCGAGTTCGTGTCGCGGCCTCCGGACCGGGCCACCGCGCCGGGCCTGGAGAGCCTCACCCGCCGCGAGTGCGAGGTCACCGCGCTGGCCGCGCGCGGGCTGACGAACGAGGAGATCGCCACACACATGGTGATCAGCCCGTTCACGGCGAAGACGCATGTGAGCCGGGCGATGACGAAGCTGGGCGCGCGTGACCGGGCCCAACTGGTCGTCTTCGCCTACGAGTCGGGACTCGTCGCGGCCCGTAACGCGGCTCCGTGAGGGAAGGGGCGAGTTTCGTGAAGTCAGGAACGTGAGGCCGGAAGGGGGAAATTCTGGCCATGGCATGATCTCCGCGTGACCGCCATACCGTTCAGACACGTCGCCCGGGTGAGACGCCTCGCCGCCCTCGCGGCCGTGGCCCTGCTCGCCTCCGGATGCGGGCTCTCGGAGGAGTTGGAGCGGGAGCGGGATCCCGGACGGACGGCGCCTGCGGAGAGCGACCGGTCCGGCGCGGGGGACGGTCGGGCCGCCCCGACGGCGGCTCTTCCGGACACTTCGACCGGCAAACCCGTCGAGACGGGACCGTCGGAGGTGCCCGTCGCGCCCTCGGCCTCCTGCCCCGCCTCCGGCGTCCGCATCGAGTCGGGCATCGTCAGCTCTGCCATGGGTCTGCGCGCGATGAGCGTGACCCTCACCAACTGCGGCAAGGGCGTCTACCGCCTGAAGGGCTACCCCGAGCTGCGGGTACTCGACGAGCACCGCGAGCCCCTCGACGTACAGATCCTCGAAGGCACCGCACCCATCATGACCAGAGACGACGACCCCGGCCCGAACCACCCCGTCTCGCTCAAGAAGGGCGAGGCGGCCTACACCGTGCTCGTCTGGCGCAACACCGTCACCGACACGACCACGACCGCCGTCAGCGGCACCTATGTGAAGGTCACCCCGGTGCCGGGGGCCCGCTCCGGGACCGTGACCCCGGAGGGCCGCATCGACCTCGGCAACACCGGCCGCATCGGCACGACCGCCTGGCAGCGGGAGCCTGCGGACGACACGGACGCGTCCAGGCCTACGGCACCCGCGCCGTCCACTCCGGCGAGCTGAACTTCGTCCGGGCCAGCTCCCGCGCCCTCGCCATCTCCTCGTCCGTGGCCTTGCCCGCCGTCAGGCCGTACCGCGCGCGGAAGGAGTCGAGCATCCGCTCGATCACGGCCTCGCGGGGGAGCCCCGTCTGGCGGCGCAGCGGATCCACGCGCTTCTTCGCGCTCCTCGTGCCCTTGTCCGAGAGCTTTTCGCGGCCGATGCGGAGCACCTCGACCATCTTCTGAGCATCGATGTCGTACGACATCGTCACGTGGTGCAGCACCGCGCCGTGCCCGCCCGCGACCCGCTTCTGGGCGGCACCCGCGACCTTCCCGGCGTCGGTGGCGATGTCGTTGAGCGGTTGGTACCAGGCGTTGATGCCCATATCGCCCAGGGCTTCGAGGACCCAGTCGTCCAGATAGGCGTAACTGTCGGCGAAGGACAGGCCCTGTACGAGGGAGTCCGGGACCGAGAGCGAGTACGTGATGGCGTTGCCCGGCTCGCAGAACATGGCGCCGCCGCCGCTGATCCGGCGCACCACCTGCACGCCGTGCCGCTCGGTGCCCTCCTGGTCCACTTCGTTGCGCAGGGACTGGAAGCTGCCGATGACGACGGCCGGGGACTCCCACTCCCATACGCGCAACGTGGGCGGGCGGCGTCCGGCGGCGACCTCCTCGGTGAGCACCTCGTCCAGGGCCATGAGCAGGGCGGGGGACTGCGGGGCCTCGTGGATCAGCTGCCAGTCGTAGTCGGTCCAGTCGGTGGCGTGCGCGAGGGCGCGGCGCACCGCGACACCCACACCCTCCGATGTGAGTCCGTAGAGCACGGAGCCCGCCGGAAGCGCCGCGTCGATGCGCGCGGCGAGGCCCGCCGCGTCGGTGTCGGCGGGGGCGCCTTCCAGCGCGTGACTCAGGGCGTCGAACGCCTCGTCAGGTTCGAGGAAGAAGTCCCCCGCCACCCGCACATGCCGCAGCACGCCGTCCTCGACCTCCAGATCCACGACGACGAGCTTGCCGCCGGGGACCTTGTACTCACCGTGCACTGTGTTTCCTCCGGGCCTTGCCGAATCGCGAGCGTGCCGGTCATGACATGCCGATCACGAACGTGCCGATCACGAACGTGCCGAATCGCGAACACCATCAGTCTGCGATTTCATATCAGGACAACTCGACCCACTAGGGATAGATTCCCGCACAGGGTGGTCAGTCGTTCCTCGGCACCGGCCCTGACGGGAGCTGACGGGCAATCCATGAGCCACGCTGAGACGGGTGACCCCGGCGCGAGTGACGAGGCCGCCACCGTCGGCGCGTCACCGGCCGTCAAACTGACGCTGACGACGCTGACGACGACGGTCGTTGGCTCGATGGCCGGCGCGGTCGTCCTGATCGTCACGATGTTCTCCGACGACGCGTTCAACTTCGCGCTCGACCCGACCAGCGCGCTGAGCCACACCCCGTTCCTGCTCGCGGCCGGTTTCGCCGTCAAGATCGCCATCGGGTCCGGCCGTCAGGGCCAGGACGTGGCGGTCGCCGGGAAGAGCACCCGCGGTGAACTCAGTTCGTCCTGGTCTCCTTCATCCGTCCTCAACGCCCCCGCGACCCTCCTGTTCGTCAAGGCCCGGCGGGAACAGGACCGGCGTCTGTTCTCCCCGCGCGAGGCCGTCACCTGCTGGGTCTCGATCGCCTGTTGCCACCGACCGACGAAAGGCGCACCGTGACAAGCCTCGACACCCCCGCCACACCGCCGTTCGGTGTCCACTCCGAGGTCGGCAGGCTGCGCAAGGTGCTGGTCTGCGCGCCGGGACTCGCGCACCGCAGGCTGACCCCCACCAACGCCGACGACCTGCTCTTCGACGACGTCATGTGGGTGGAGAACGCCCAGCGCGACCACGCGGACTTCGTCATCAAGCTGCGGCAGCGCGGCGTGGAGGTCGTCGAGCTGCACGACCTGCTCGCCCAGACCATGGCGATCCCCGGGGCGAAGGACTGGCTCCTCGACCGGAAGATCACCGCGAACGAGGTCGGCCTCGGGCTCATCGACAACACCCGCGCCTTCCTGGAGACGCTGGAGCCCCGGCAGCTCGCCGAGTACCTCATCGGGGGCCTGTCCGCCGCGGATCTGCCGGACGAGTTCCGCTCCGGCTATGTCGCGCTCGTACGCGAATCCACCGGCGTACGCGAGTACCTGATGCCGCCGCTGCCGAACACGCTCTACACCCGCGACACGACGTGCTGGCTGTACGGGGGTGTCACGCTCAACCCGCTGTACTGGCCGGCCCGGCACGACGAGACGCTCCTGATGAAGGCCGTCTACCGGTTCCACCCCGAATTCACCGGTGCCACGGTGTGGTGGGGCGACCCCGAACTCGACTGGGGTCAGGCGACGTTCGAGGGCGGCGACATCATGCCCGTCGGCAACGGCGTCGTCCTGATGGGCATGAGCGAGCGCACCTCGCGCCAGGCCGTCACCCAGGTCGCCTCCGCGCTGTTCGAGAACGGCGCGGCCGAGCGGGTCGTCGTCGCCGGTATGCCCAAGCTGCGGGCCGCGATGCACCTCGACACCGTCTTCACCTTCGCCGACCGTGACATCGTCACGCTCTACCCGAAGATCATGGACGCCGTGCACTCCTTCACGCTGCGCCCCAGCGACAAGGCGGTGGGTATCGAGATCACGGACGAGGGCTCGCGTGCGTTCGTCGACGTGGTCGCGAGGTCACTCGGTCTTCCCGGGCTGCGCGTGATCGAGACGGGCGGAGACGTCTACGCCTCCGAGCGGCAGCAGTGGGACAGCGGCAACAACGCCGTCGCCCTGGAACCCGGCGTGGTCTTCACCTACGACCGCAACACCCAGACCAACACCCTGCTGCGCAAGGCGGGTGTCGAGGTCATCACCATCGTCGGCGCCGAACTCGGCCGCGGTCGCGGCGGCGGGCACTGCATGACGTGCCCGCTCATCCGTGACGCCGTCGACTTCTGAGGTGCCGCGGGCGCGTGATGTCGCTCGTTCTCGCAGAAGACCGCCTCCCCGATGGAATCGAAGGCCTCCGAGGCCGCCGAGTCGGCCCGCGCCTCGGCCTCCGAGGCACAGGCCCGGTACTGCACGAGACAAGGGCGGCGGCCGTCACCGCGGCGGTGAGCGTGAGGGCGGTGGACACCACGGGCCCGCGGCGCCGCTTCCCGCTGGGCGGCATGGGGTTCATTCGGCGCGGTCCTTTCCCTGCTGCCGATGGCTGCTGATGCTTGTCGCGAGGGGGCGGCGTCAGTACCTCAGGGCGCAGGCGATCCGGCCCCGGTCGGCGAGCGTGCCTTCGGGTACGAAACGGACCTGGGCGCCGGTGTCCAGGGCCCGCTCGACGATGTCGTCGACCACGTCGTCCACCGCGTCGAGATCGTCGGACTCGGCGGGCACCAGATGCCCGCCGTCGTCGCGCACGGTCGCCTGGTAGGTCTCCTCCACGGCGAGGAGGCGGACCCGGTCCGCCGTGACGTTCTGCCAGACCTCGTCGAGTCCGGCGGCGTACTGGTGTCGGCCCTGTGCCGCGTCCAGCTCATGCAGCGTGGAGGCGAGTTCGGCCTTGTTCCGGGCCGCGAGGAAGGGGCGCACCGTCTGCCACACCGCTTGCGCCGGGCCGTGGGCCAGGCCGCCGTGCGGCACCCTCGTGGCTCCCTTGGTGATCGACCCGGCGTCATCGATGAGGGAGAGCGCCGCGGCCTCCCCGGCCACGAACAGGGGGCGCGGATGGGCGCGGAGCACTCCGGCCGCCGCCGAGTCCGCCTCGCGCAGGAACTTGCGGGTCTGCTCGTCGCGGAAGGTGCTCGGCAGGTCGCCGATCCGCTCCTTGCGCTCGGCGTCCGGGTCGTCGAGGCTCCGGGTCAGCGGGAATCCGTCCGTCTTGTGCTGGGTGACCCGCTCGGGGGCGCCGCTCCACAGCGTGACGCGGTCGGCCGAGACGGCGAGGACCCAGTAGGGGCGCTCGGCGGCCTGGGCCGCGACGACGTTGCGCGTCAGGAAGGTGTCCGAGAGCACCACCCTCGACGGCACCGTCCTGGCAAGGGACCACACCTGGTGCTCCCCGGGAGCGGCGAAGACGGCGAGCCCCTCCTCGGCGTGCACGAGATCGATCTCCGCCACCGCCCGGTCGAGCTGCGCGGCCACCTCGGCCCGCTGCTCCCTGGCCACGGCGGGGTCGGACTTCAGCCGCTCCTTGGCCTCGGCGACGAGGTTGCGGAGCCGCACGGGGTCCTGGGCGTTGTCCGGCTCCCTGCGGTGGGTCGGCAGCAGGACCGTGACGGCGGGGTAGGGGCGCGGCAGACGCAGCCCGGCCAGCGTGGCCGGGTCGAGGGAGGGGTGCATGGACGTCACCCTTTCGGGGCGGGGCGGCGGATGAGGGACCTCCGGAGAGGTCGTTACGCCATGAGATGCACCCTATGCCGGTTCCATGATCAGGGCATATCGCCCGGAGGTGGTCACTTCAGCGGGGCGGTAGCCGCCCCGCAGAGCGAGGGCCCCGGGGCGCGGACCGGGGCCCGGGGCCGGTTCACGGGGGATTCATCTCGTATCCAGCCCCCGTACAGCCGAGCCGCACGGATTGTCAGTCCGGCGTGCTCTCATGGAGACATGATCGAAGCGATCGAAGACTTTCTTGTACGTGGCGTTCCCGATGTCGAAGAAGCACTCCGCAAGGCCGCCGCAGCCGAGGTCATGCCGCGGTTCCGGCAGCTCGCCGACGACGACGTCGTCCAGAAGGGCGGACCGCACGACCTGGTGACCGTCGCCGACCGGCTCGCCGAGGAGCACCTGACGGCAGCCCTCATCACCCTGCTCCCCGGCTCCGTCGTCGTGGGAGAAGAAGCGGTGCACGCGGACCCCTCGATCTACGAGGCGATAGGCACCGACGCGCCGGTGTGGATCGTCGACCCGGTCGACGGCACACGGCAGTTCGTGCGCGGCGACCCCGGGTTCTGCATGCTGATCGCGCTGGCGTGGCGCGGAGAGGTGCTCGCTTCCTGGACGTACGCCCCCGCGCTCGACGAGATGGCCGTCGCGGTGCGCGGCAAGGGCGCCTGGCTGGACGGGGAGCGCCTTGTGGCCGGTTCGCCGGGGGAGGTCATCGAAGTGGCGACCTCGCACCCGGACTTCACCACGCCGGAGCAGAAGCACGCGCTGCTCGGCCTGCGCGTGCAGGGCGTCGCGCCGCGGCCCTGCGGTTCGGCGGGTCTTGAGTATCTGGCCATCGCCCGGGGGGAGTTGGACGCCGTCGCGTTCTCCTGGGAGCTCGCCTGGGACCACGCGGCGGGGCTGCTCCTCGTCTCCGAGGCCGGGGGCCGCAATCTGACCGCCGCCGGGGAGCCCTTCCGTATCGAGGGCGGGAACGCGCTGCCGTTCACGGCCGGCCGGGACGCGGCCACCGTCGACCGGGTGGTGGGGTTGCTGTCGGCCGCAGCCTGATCTGCGGGGCACTGCGCGGCGGCTCGAGGTGGAAAGCCACGGTGGCGACCTCGAACTCGGCGACGGTGCCGGCGTCCGGCCAGTCCTCGGGGTCGAACGGCAGCTGCAGCATGTCCACGAAACCGGCGATCGGCAGCCCCAGGTCGACGAAGAGCCCGACCGTCCCCGGGCCCCACGGCAGGACGCTGACCGTGCCGGTCAGACGGGTGCCATGAGGCAGCGGGCCACCCGTTTCCGGTGCCGAGACGTTCCGGCTGTGGCGGGCACGCTGCCACGCCGCCTCGAAATCCGCCTCGGAGACCGGTTCCCCGATGCTGACGGGGCCGTTCGCGAGCTCGCCGTACTTCGCCTCGTACAGCTGCGCCCCCAGCATCTCGAACTTGTCGAGGACCCAGGCCAGTTCGGGGCGCGAGGACGCCACGGAAGCAGGACCGTGCGGACCGCGGAAGGACGCCTGACGTACGGCGATCGCCTCGCCCTGGGTCTCGAACCAGTCGTCGGAGCCCGCGTCAGCCTGGTGAAACCAGTACGTCACCCGTCAGAGGCTACCCGCGCCCACGGCGCTGTCGGTGGTCCCGCCTATCCTGGGCGGCAGAGGCCATCGGCTGACAAAGGAGTCCGAAGGTGCCGTCGATGCTTGATGCCGTCATCGTGGGGGCGGGACCGAACGGTCTGACCGCTGCCGTCGAGCTGGCCCGCCGCGGCTTCTCGGTGGCCGTGTTCGAGGCCAAGGACACCGTCGGCGGCGGTGCGCGGACCGAGGAGCTGACGCTTCCCGGGTTCCGGCACGACCCCTGTTCCGCCGCACACCCCCTTGGCATCAACTCGCCCGTTTTCCGCACCATGCCCCTCGACCGGTACGGCCTTGAGTGGCTCCAGCCGCAGCTGCCCATGGCGCACCCCTTCCTGGACGCAAGCGCCGCCGTGCTCTCCCGGTCCGTCGCCGAGACCGCCGCCTCGTTCGGGCCGCGGGACGCGGGGGCGTACCGACGCCTCATCGAGCCCTTCGTCGACAAGTGGGACACCCTCCTCCAGGACTTCATGGCGCTCCCGTCGACCGCCCTGCCGCGCGATCCCGTGACCCTCGCGCGCTTCGGCATCGCGGGTCTGCCACCCTCCACCTGGCTGATGCGGCGCTTCCGCGACGACCGGGCCCGCGCCCTGTTCGCGGGCCTCGTCGCCCATGTCATCGCCCCGCTCGGCGGAGTCGCCACCGGCGCGGTCGGCATGGTCTTCGCGCTGGCCGCGCACGCCCGCGGCTGGCCGGTCGCCCGGGGCGGCTCACAGTCGATCTCGGACGCGCTCACCGCGTACCTGAAGGACCTCGGGGGCGCGGTCCACACGGACTACGAGGTCAAGCGGCTCGACGATCTGCCGCCTGCGCGCGCGTACATCTTCGACACGTCACCCACCGCCCTCGCCCGGATCGCGGGTCTGGGACGGAGCTATGAGAACTATCGGTACGGCGCGAGCGTCTTCAAGGTCGATTACGCCTTGGACGGGCCCGTCCCCTGGACGGCGAAGGAGGCCCGGGTCGCGGGGACCGTGCAGATCGGGGCCGGCAGCGCGGAGATCGGCGCCGCGCTGCGCGCCGCTTCGCGCGAGAACCGCGCGCCCGATCCGCCGTTCCTGATCACCGTGCAGCCCAGCGTGGTCGACCCCTCCCGCGCGCCCGAGGGCAAGCAGGTCTTCTGGGCGTACGGGCATGTGCCGAACGGCTGGGACGGGGATCTCACCGACGCGATCGAGCGGCAGCTGGAGCGTTTCGCTCCCGGGTTCCGTGACCGCGTCCTCGCCCGCGCCACCGCGGGGCCCGCCGCACTGGCCACGCGCAACGCGAATTACGTCGGCGGTGACATCGCCTGCGGTGCCGCGAGCGGTATCCAACTGCTGCTCCGCCCCAAGCTCTCCCTCTTTCCGTACGGCACCGCGCACCCGGCCGTGTTCATCTGCTCGTCCGCGACGCCGCCGGGGCCCGGTGTGCACGGAATGTCGGGGCATAACGCGGCGAAGGCGGTCTGGCGCAGGTTCCGCGCGTCTTGACGGGTGCGTCTTGCCGGTCTGCGTCACTGTTGCCCGCGTTCTGTTCCGGACGAACGGGCCTTTCCCACTCGCCCACCCGCCTGATCGCCCCGCGGCAACGCCCATGTCGGATTCTCGCCAGCCATCCCCACCCGGTGTGGACGATCCTTGAGGCATGTCCACCGACCCGCACGCCGCGGCCGCCACCACGCCGCCCCTCTCGATGCATACCGACGCCGAGCGCTGCGTACGTGCCGTGCAGTCGAAAGATGCCCGGTTCGACGGGTGGTTCTACACCGCGGTCCTGACCACCCGCATCTACTGCCGCCCCAGCTGCCCCGTCGTCCCCCCGAAGCCCGAGAACATGCGCTTCTACCCGAGCGCGGCTGCCTGCCAGCAGGAAGGGTTCCGGGCCTGCAAACGATGCCGTCCGGACAGCAGCCCGGGCTCGCCCGAGTGGAATCAGCGCGCTGACCTCGTGGCCCGCGCGATGCGCCTCATCGCGGACGGCGTGGTGGACCGCGACGGAGTCCCCGGCCTCGCCACCCGCCTCGGCTACAGCACCCGCCAGGTGGAACGGCAGCTCCTCGCGGAACTCGGCGCGGGACCCCTCGCCCTGGCCAGGGCCCAGCGCGCCCAGACCGCCCGTCTGCTCATCGAGACGACCACGCTGCCCATGGCGGAGATCGCCTTCGCCGCGGGTTTCTCCTCGATCCGCACCTTCAACGACACCGTCCGCGAGGTCTTCGCCCTGGCCCCCGGCGAGCTGCGGGAGCGCGCCCCGCGGAGCAGGAGGAACGCGGCGGCTTCCGCCACGCCCGGCGTCCTCTCGCTCCGCCTCCCCTTCCGCGCCCCGCTCAACCCCGACAACCTCTTCGGCCACCTCATCGCCACCGCCGTACCGGGAGTCGAGGAGTGGCGCGACGGCGCCTACCGCCGCACGCTCCGGCTCCCTTACGGCCACGGAGTCGTCGCCCTCGCCCCCGCCCCGGACCACATCGCCTGCCGCCTCAGCCTCACCGACATGCGCGACCTCACGATCGCCATCAGCCGGTGCCGCAGGATGCTCGATCTGGACGCGGACCCGGTCGCGGTGGACGGTCAGCTGAGCGCCGACCCGCTGCTCGCACCCCTCGTGGCCAAGGCGCCAGGCCGTCGCGTGCCGCGCACCGTCGACGAGGCGGAGTTCGCCGTACGCGCGGTGCTCGGCCAGCAGGTCTCCACGGCTGCGGCCCGCACCCATGCCGCACGCCTGGTCGCCGCGCACGGTGAGCCGATCGACGACCCCGATGGCGATCTCACCCACCTCTTCCCGGCACCGCAAGCCCTCGCCGCGCTCGACCCGGAGGCACTCGCCCTGCCGCGCAGCCGCCGCGCCACCCTGACCACGCTCGTACGCCACCTCGCCGACGGATCACTCCGCCTCGGTGTGGAGAGCGGTTGGGAGGAGGCCCGCGCGCGGCTCACCGAACTGCCCGGTTTCGGCCCCTGGACGGTGGACGTCATCGCGATGCGGGCACTCGGCGACCCCGACGCCTTCCTCCCCACCGACCTCGGGATCCGCCGCGCGGCACAGGAACTCGGGCTCCCGCACACCCCGGCGGCGCTGACCGCGCGGGCCGCGGCCTGGCGCCCCTGGCGGGCGTACGCGGTCCAGTACCTGTGGGCGACCGACGGCCATCCCATCAACAGCATCCCGGCAAACAACAGCATCCCGGCATAAGAGAGCCACAGAGACAGAGGACAGAGGACCCATGCACCGCCAACACACCCTCATCGACAGCCCGTACGGCCCCCTGACCCTCGTGGCCACCGACGGCACCCTCAGCGGCCTCTACATGACGGAGCAGCGTCACCGGCCACCCGAGGAGACGTTCGGCGACCGCGACGCCGGGCCGTTCGGGGAGACGACCAGCCAGCTGGAGGCCTACTTCACGGGCGGGTTGACGGAGTTCGACCTGCCGATGCGCCTCGACGGCACACCGTTCCAGCGCACCGTCTGGCGGCAGCTCCAGCTGATCCCGTACGGCGAGACCCGTACGTACGGCGAGCTCGCGGCCGCCCTCGGCAAGCCCAACGCCTCGCGCGCCGTCGGCCTGGCCAACGGCAAGAATCCGATCGGGGTCATCGTGCCCTGCCACCGGGTGATCGGCGCGGGCGGCTCCCTGACCGGCTACGGCGGCGGGCTCGACCGCAAGCAGCGGCTGCTGGCCTTCGAGGGAGCGACCGGGGGGAGCGAGGACGCCCTCTTCTGACGCGCTCCTTTGACCTTGTGACGCCTTCTTCTGAGGCGCTCCTCCGAAGGCTCGGCACGGTCAGCCGACGCGTACCCCGTTCTCCAGCTCCGCCGCCCCCGTCCCCGCGTCAAGAGCCGCGAGCCCGGCCCGCACCCGCAGCCCCAGCTCACCCGGCAGGAACTCCGCGAGGTCCTCGCGGGCCACGAGGCGCCAGGAGAGCAGTTCGTCCTCCTGGAGCCGGATCGACTTCAGCTGGTCGTCGCGGAGCACCCCGCCGTCGTACAGGTAGGCGACCAGCGGAGGCCGCTCCGTACCCGGCACCCAGTCCACCGCGAGCAGGGCGCCAAGCTCGACGTCCAGGCCGATCTCCTCGGCGGTCTCGCGGCGTGCCCCCTGCCGCGGTGTCTCGCCTTCGTCGGACTCGATGGTGCCGCCGGGCAGGGCCCACCCCTCGCGGTAGTTCGGCTCGACGAGCAGCACACGCCCCTGGGAGTCCCGGAAGAGCGCGGCGGCCCCGGCGATGATGCGCGGGAGGCCCGCGATGTACGTGGCGTAATCCTGAGTGGTCACCTGGAAAGGGTAGACGTGAGCGGAGAGGGTGCGAGGGAGCAAAGGGGCGAGGGAGAGGGGGAGGGGGAGGAGGGAGGGGAGAGGGGCCGTGCTAGGCCTCGGCCAACTCGACCGTTCTTGCCGCGAGTTCGCTGATCCTCGCGCCGTCGAAACCGAACACCGCACTGCGCACCCGGTCTTCGAGAGGATCCCGCCACTGCGCGGGGATCGCCTTGGCCCCGCAAAGGACCCCCGCGACGGACCCGGCGGTCGCGCCGTTCGAGTCGGTGTCGAGGCCGCCGCGCACCGTCAGGGTGATGGTGCGGGTGAAGTCGCCGTCACCGTAGAGGAGCCCTGCGGTCAGGACGGCCGAGTTCGGCACCGCGTGGATCCAGCCGAGTCCGGAGGTCTCCTCCTCGGTGGTGGCAAGCGTCTCCTCCCAGCTGAGCCCGGCCTCGTGCAGCGTGACGACCCGGCGCACCGTACGCGCGAGCCGGCAGCTCGACGGGATCACCCCGAACGCCGCTTCGAGCGCGCCGCGCGGCGTGGCCACCGTGAACGCGGCAGCGACGAGCGCCGCCGCCCACATCGACCCGTACACGCCGTTGCCGGTGTGCGAGAGCACGGCGTCGCGGCGGGCGAGGGAGGCGGCGCGGCGCGGGGCACCGGGGTTCGTCCAGCCGAAGATGTCGGCACGGATGAGGGCGCCTATCCACTCCTGGCAGGAGTTCTCGTACGTTGCGGTGAGAGGCGGCTTGAGACCGTTCGCCAGATTCCGGTACGCGGCGCGCTCCGCGGTGAACGTCTGCAGATAGGGAAGGCGGAGCAGCCACAGCTCGCCGACCTGTTCGGTGCTGAACGCGAACCCGTGCGTCTCCAGGAGGTGCAGTCCGAGGATCGCGTAGTCGACGTCGTCGTCACGGCAACTGCCGTGCACTCCGCCGCGCACACACTGTTTCCACTCGGGTCGCAGCTGGAACTCCTCCACCCAGGAGGGCGGTTCGGGCAGATAGTCGGTGAGCGGCAGCGCGTCGGCCTGCCGCAGATAGCGCTCGATGCGCTCACGCGTCCAGTAGTCGCCCCGCTCGATGGGTTTGCCGAGCATGTTGCCCGCGATCCGCCCGATCCAGCCGCCGAGCACGCGGTCGGCGAGTTCCATATGCACTGGGGTCATGCGTCCGGTCTACCGAATTCGGTGCGCCTTGCGCGGTCAACGCCACCGGTTCGGCGCGGATCATGAGACGTTTGTCTGGATTTCGATCGGACGCGCACATTCTTGCCGGATATACATTCTCGGGAGTGCTCATGAAGCGTCGTACGACCGTGCTGGCCGCCGCGGTCCTGGGGGTGCTGGCCGGTGCAGGCCCCGCCCAGGCGGCGGCGTCCGAGCCGCTGATCCGCACCGGGGACATCGACGTGCTTGAGGACGTTCTGGAGCACATCAGCGTGTCCATCGGCGGCGAAGGGCGCACGGTGCACCAGCTGTACGACTCGCGTGGGGCGGGCGGCTCGGACTGAACCTGCCATTGATCGATCATTTCTGGGATCTCAGTGCACCCTTATCCCTCCCTTTAGTGCGATTTAAGGGAGAGATCTGAGGCTCCGAAATGCGGGCGCCCATGGGCAGGTGCCCCTTCCTGCGGTTATGGTCGCAGCGGCGCGACTGCCTTGACGCGAGCAAGGCCCGGAAAGCAAGGGGAATGCAAGGTGGCGGACGCTGCTGGGACGGCGGGGCATGTGCTCATCGCCGCGGACAAGTTCAAGGGATCACTCACGGCCGTGCAGGTCGCGGAGCGGGTGACGGCCGGGCTCCGCCGCGTCGCCCCGCAGGTGGAGGTCGAGGCCCTGCCGGTGGCCGACGGTGGTGACGGCACGGTGGCCGCGGCGGTCGCGGCCGGTTTCGAACGCCGTGAGGTGCGGGTCACGGGACCGCTCGGTGACGAGGTCACCGCCGCGTACGCGCTGCGGGAGGGGACCGCCGTGGTGGAGATGGCGGAGGCGTCGGGCCTCCAGCTGCTGCCCGAGGGCGTCTTCGCCCCGCTCACGTCCACGACGTACGGCTCCGGGGAACTGCTGCGCGCCGCGCTCGACGCGGGTGCGCGCACGATCGTCTTCGGTGTCGGGGGCAGTGCGACGACGGACGGCGGGGCCGGGATGCTGGCCGCGCTCGGTGCGGTGTTCCTTGACGCGGAAGGGGCGCCGGTGGCGCCGGGCGGCGGCCCGCTCGCCTCGCTGGCCACGGCGGACCTGTCCGGGCTCGACGAGCGGTTCGCCTCGGTCGACCTGGTCCTGGCCAGCGACGTGGACAACCCGCTGACCGGACCGAAGGGCGCCCCGGCGGTGTACGGGCCGCAGAAGGGGGCGACCCCGCAGGACGTGGCCGAGCTCGACGCGGCCCTCGCCCACTTCGCGCAGGTGCTCTCCGAGTCGGTGGGCTCCTCCGCCCTGGAGTACGCCGAGTCCCCGGGAGCCGGCGCGGCGGGTGGCATCGGCTATGGCGCTCTCGTCGGGCTCGGCGCGAGTTTCCGCCCCGGGATCGAGGTCATGCTGGACGTCCTCGGCTTCGCACCCGCGCTCGCGCGGGCGTCCCTTGTGATCACGGGGGAGGGCTCGCTCGACGAGCAGACTCTCCACGGCAAGGCTCCCGCGGGGGTTGCGGCGGCGGCGCGGGAGGCGGGCGTCGAGGTCGTCGCGGTCTGCGGACGTCTGGCCCTTCCGGCGGAGGTCCTGGGCAAGGCGGGCATCCGGCGCGCGTACGCACTCACTGACGTGGAGCCGGATGTCGCCCGGTGCATCGCTGAGGCGGGGCCCATCCTGGAGACGGTGGCGGAGGGTATCGCCCGCGACTTTCTGAGCTAGGAACTCTGCTGCGGGTGCGGTGACGCACCTGGGGCCGGTGGGGGTTGGTCGCGCAGTTCCCCGCGCCCCTTACGGGGTCCGGACACCGGCCGGGCTGGATTTTCAGCCCGGCCGTAGTCCGCCTCAGCCCGGCGCGAGCCGATACGCATCGAGGGCCAACGTCATCTCCATCAGATCCCGGGGCCGGGCAAGGGACCGTGAGGTCAGCTGCTCCAGCCGCCGCAGGCGGTTGAAGACCGTGTTCCGGTGGCAGTAGAGCCGCCCCGCCGCCCGCCCCGCGGACCCCTCGCACAGCAGCCACGCGTCCAGCGTCTCGAGCAGCACCGCCCGATCCCCCGGCTCAAGGGCGAGGACCTCCCCGAAGACGTCCGACACAAGGCGCCCCGACAGCTCCGGCTGGCTCACCACCAGAGCTGTCGGCATCCGCTCGTCGAGCCGTACGATCCCGGTCGCGTCCGGGGGACACGTGCGCAGGGCCAGTTCGGCGAGACGCCGCGCGTGGCCCAGTTCGGAGAGTCCCGCCACCACAGGGCTGATGCCGCCGGGGCCGGGGCACCGCCCGTCAAGCGCGGCGGCCAGCTCGGCCAGGCCGTCCTCCGCCCCGAGCGCCACCACCCCCACCTCCCGGTCCGTCCGCATCCGCCAGACGAAGCGGAACCCGGCCCGCTGGATCTGCCGGTGGAACGCGGCTCGTCCGTCCCGCCGCTCGGCGCGCAGCACCACCACCGCGTACGGGCCGCGCTCCGGCAGATCGAGCCCCGCGGCCACCTGCGCGGCGAGCCCGGGTCCTGACTGGCCCTCAAGGAGCGCGTCGAGCAGCGCCTGCAACTGCTCGTCGGTGCGCCGCCGCAGCTCCATCTCCGTCGCCCGGTACGCGTCGGACGCGGACTGGGCCTGCGCGTCGACCGCCGACCACACCATCGTCGCCGACCGCATCAGGACCGCCAGCTTCTCCGGCGCCTGCCCCTCGGTGCCTTCGAGCAGTGAGTCCCAGACCAGATAGCCCGCGTTGCGGTACGAGTGCACCACCAGGTCGAGCGGCAGGCCCTGCTGCGCCCGGCGCCGACCGGCCTCCTCCGCGTACTCCAGATCGCGACGCGGTGACGCGCGCGGCGCCGAGATGGTCTCGATGCCGATCCGCATCGCTTCTTCCGCCTCCCGCCACTGCTGGTCGTGCGGAAGGACCCGCGCGTACACCGGCGAGTGCTCGAAGAGCTGCCGCAGATGTTCGTCCACCAGCTCGGGGACGCGGGGGAGCAGTGCCACGCACGCCTCCTCGAGCACCTTCCAGTCCTGGCCCGTCCGAGGTCTGCGTCCGCTCATGGAACCTCCATCGCCGCCGCCCGCCATGACTCCGTGCTGCGGAGGATGCCATCGCTCGACCGCCCTGGCAGGCCCCTGACACGCGGTGTTGTGCCCGTGCACAACAGGCGGCCGGTCCCGCTGGTCACCCGCAGCGATTCGGACACAGGCCGTGGACGGGGCGGGCGCGGCGGTGCTGGGGTGAGCGCCACGTGCAGGGCCGTGCGGCACGAGCGGCCGGGCGTCATGAGCAGGGCAAGCGGAGGACAAGGGGGTCCAGGTGGGTGGTTCCGGACTGGTCGTACAGGACGCGTCGGTCGGATACGGGCCGGTGCGCGCACTGCGCCAGGTGTCGCTGGAAGTGCCGGACGGCGCCGTCGTCGCCGTGCTCGGCGGCAACGGCGCGGGCAAGTCGACGCTCCTGCGCGCCATTTCACGCACCCTCGGCTTTCACCGGGGGGCGCTCACCACCGGCTCCATCCACTTCGGCGGGCGGCGCATCGACGGACTGCACGCCGACCGGGTGGTCGCCGCCGGAGTCTCCCAAGTACCGGAAGGAAGAAGGGTGTTCGCCCGGATGACCGTCGCCGACAACCTGCGGGCGGGCGCGCTCGGCTCAGCGGGAAGCCGGGGCGCGAAGGCCCGAGCCCTGGACCGCGTCCATGAACTGTTCCCCGTGCTCGCCGAGCGCGCGGGCCAGCGGGCCGGGCTCCTCTCGGGCGGCGAGCAGCAGATGCTCGCGGTGGCCAGGGCGCTGATGGCCTCGCCGAAGCTGCTGCTCCTCGACGAACCGTCGCTGGGACTCGCCCCGTTGATGGCGGCACGCATCGCCGACACCATCGAGGAGATCAACACCCAGGGCACCGCGGTCCTCCTCGTCGAGCAGAACGCCGCACTCGCGCTGCGCCTCGCCTCACGGGCGTACGTCCTCGACGTGGGCGAAGTGGCTCTCGCCGGACCGGCGGACGAGCTGTCCGCCTCCGACGAAGTGCGCCGCCGCTACCTCGGTGTGGTCGACGAGACCGCCGCCGCCGACGCCTCGCGCGGCGTCGGCGCGCTGCCGGTGCTGCGGCGCTGGGCGGGCCGACGATGACGACGAACGAGGACCAAGGAGCGCAGGAGGCGGGCGTACCCGATCCGGAGGCAATGGACGTACCCGCCCTGGAGGTGCGGGACTTGACCGTCCGTTTCGCGGGCCTCACCGCGCTCGACGCCGTCAGCTTCACCGTCAGGCCCGGCACCGTGCACGCCGTCATCGGACCCAACGGCGCGGGCAAGTCCACCTGCTTCAACGTCCTGTCCGGCGTGTACCGCGCCACCAGCGGCAGCGTCCGCCTCGGCGAGCACGAGCTGACGACGATGCCCGCGCACCGCATCGCCGGCCTGGGCGTCGCGCGCATCTTCCAGAACCTCGCCCTGCCGCCGCGCGTGACGGTCGCCGACAGCCTGATGCTCGGACGCCACCGGCTGACCCGCACGGGATTCGTCGCCGCGGGGCTCCGCCTCCCGTCGGCCGCGCGCGAGGAGCGACGGCACCGCGAACGGGTGTGTGAGATAGCGGAGTTCGTCGGCATCGAACATCAACTCCACACCCCGGCGGGTGCCTTGCCGTACGGGCAGCAGAAGCTCGCCGAGCTGGCCCGCGCCCTGTGCATGGAGCCCCGGCTGCTCCTGCTCGACGAACCCGTCGCGGGCATGACCGCGGACGAGCGGCAGCGCACGGCGGCCGTCATCGCGGGTGTGCGCGACAGCCTCGGAATCTCGATCGTCCTGGTGGAACACGACATGGGGGTGGTGATGCGGCTCGCGGACGCGGTGACCGTACTGGACTTCGGCCGGCGCATAGCGGACGGCGCACCGGCGGCCGTACAGAACGACCCGGCGGTCGTGCGGGCCTACCTGGGAGAGGAGGCCACCTCATGAACACCTTCGTCGAGCTGCTGCTCAACGGTCTCTCGATGGGCTCCGTCTACGCCCTCATCGCCCTCGGTTTCGTCGTCATCTTCCGGGCCACCGAAGTCGTGAACTTCGCGCACGCCTCGCTGCTCCTGGCGGGCGGCTACATCACCGCGTCCCTGCACGACGACATCGGCTTCTGGGCGGCGCTGCTCGTCGGCATCGCGGGGGCCGCAGTCGTCGGCGCCGCCATCGAGTTCCTGGTCATGCGGCGCTATCGGGGCTCCGACCACAGCGTCCTGGCCATCGTCACCATCGGCGTCGACATCCTGCTCACCACCGAACTCACCCGCCGTCTCGGCACCGATGTGCTCTCCCTCGGCGACCCCTGGGGCGACTCGGTACTCACCGTCGGCTCTGTCTCCATCGCGTACACGCGGATCGCCGCGTTCGTAGCCGCCGCGCTCCTCATCTCCGTCTTCCTGCTCGCCTTCCGCTACACCTCCTGGGGCGTGGCGATGCGGGCCGCCGCGGAGAGCCCGGAGACCGCCGCCCTGATGGGCGTGCGCCTGGGCCGGGTCTCCCTCGGCGCCTGGGCGGTCGCGGGGGGACTCGCCGCCGTGGCCGCCCTCTTCCTTACGGTCTTCCCGACCCCGGGGCTCGAACGGGCCACCTCCCTGGCCGCACTGAAGGCGTTCCCCGCAGCCATTCTCGGCGGCCTCGACTCCACCACGGGCGCGCTCGTCGGGGGACTCGTCGTCGGGGTCACCGAGTCCCTCGCCACCGGCTACCAGAGTGAACTCACTTTCCTGGGGCGCGGGTTGGGCGACCTCGCGCCCTACCTCGTGATGACCGCCATCCTCCTTGCCCGGCCCGCCGGACTCTTCGGCACGAAGGAGCTCACCCGTGTCTGAAGTCCTGGCCCGTGGAAGGGAGTTGCGCTCCCGAAGCCGTACGAGGCTGACGCGCCCGCGGATGTACGTATGGATCGCGGGAGCCGTGCTCCTGCTCGCCCTGCCCTTCTACCTCGACCGGTTCTGGCTCCAGGCGGGCCTGTTCGCCATGGCGGCCGCGATCGGCGCGATCGGCCTCAACCTCCTCACCGGCGCGACAGGGCAGCTCTCCATGGGGCACGCCTTCTTCCTCGCGATCGGCGCGTACGGATACTGCGTCTTCGCGGGGGACGGTGATGGCGGCCTGACCGGGCTCGGGCTTCCCACCTGGCTCGCCGGCGCCCTGGCCGTCGGCGTCGCGGGGGTCGCGGGCGGGCTCTTCAGCCCCATCGCGGGACGCCTGCAGGGCGCGTATCTCGGCATCGCGACGCTCGCCCTCATCTTCATCGGGCAGCACGTGCTCTTCAACGCCCATGACCTGACCGGCGGATCCAACGGACGCGACGTACCGCCCCTGAGTGTCTTCGGCATCACCTTCGACGACAGTGAACTCGTCGTCGCCGCCGTGCCGTTCGGGGCGTCGGAGAAGCTCTGGTACGCGGGGCTCGTCCTGCTCGCCGGCTGCGGCCTCTTCGCCCGTGGCGTGCTGCGCGGGCGGCCGGGGCGCGCGATGAACGCCATCCGCGACCACCGCGTCGCCGCGGGCGTCATCGGGGTGCCCGTCGCCCGCTACCGTGCGGGCGTCTTCGTCCTGTCGTCGATGTACGCGGGCCTGGCAGGGGTCCTCCTTGCCCTCGTCTTCCAGCGCACCGTGCCGGACTACTTCGGCATCACGCTGTCCCTCGAATACCTCGCCATGATCGTCATCGGCGGCCTCGGCTCGGTGGCGGGCGCGGTGGCCGGTGCGGCCGTCGTGTCCCTGTTGCCGCAGCTCCTGACCCGGTACAGCGACGCGCTGCCCCTGGTCTCGGCCCCCGGGACCGGCGGGATCACACCGGGTGAGGCATCCCGGTATCTGTACGGCGCCGCCGTCGTAGCGGTGGTGCTGTTCCTGCCCGGCGGCCTGGCCAGCATCGCCGCCCGGCGCTCCAGGCCGGCGTCCGGCCCAACCCCAGGGGAGGAACAATGAGTTCACGCACATTGAGAAGGACCACGAGACGGACCACGAGAAGGACCACCGCGACGGCAACGGCGCTCGCGGCACTGCTCGCGGTGGCGGGCTGCAGCTCCAAGGCGAACGACGACAAGGGCGACAAGGAGGGCGCGGGCGGGGTCAAGACCGGCGTCGGCGTCTCCGCCGACACGATCACACTCGGCGTGCTCACCGACATGACCGGTGTCTACGCGACCCTGGGCAAGAGCGTCACCCAGGCACAGCAGCTGTACGTCAAGCAGACCAACGCCGACGGCGGCATCTGCGGCCGCAAGCTGAAGCTGACCGTCCGCGACCACGGCTACGACCCCCAGAAGGCGATCGCCGCGTACACGGAGCTGGAGCCCGACGTCCTCGGCTTCGCCCAGTTCATCGGCTCCCCGTTCGTCGCCGCGGTCGAGCAGCGGGTCGAGTCCAACAAGGGACTCGTCCTGCCGCAGGCCTGGTCGGCGAACCTGCTCGGCAGCTCGTACGTCCGGGTCGTCGGCTCGACGTACGACCTGGAGACGATCAACGCGATCGACTTCCTGATGAAGGAGAAGGGCCTCAAGAAGGGCGACAAGCTCGGCCATGTCTACTTCGAGGGCGACTACGGCGAGAACGCGCTGAAGGGCTCGAAGTACATGGCGGAGAAGTCGGGGCTCACCGTCGTGGAACAGAAGATCAAGGCGACCGACAACGACATGACGGCGCAGGTAGCGGCCCTCAAGAAGGCCGGGGTGAAGGCCGTGGTGATCAGTGCGGGCCCGCGGCAGGCGGCCTCGCTCGTGGGTGTCGCGGCGGCGGGCAGGTTCGACGTCCCGGTCATCGGCAACAACTCGGCGTTCGCCCCCCAGCTCCTGGGGACGCAGGCGGGACCTGCCCTCGCGAAGAACTACTACGTGGCCTCGCCGACCCTTCCGATCGGCGCGGACACCCCCGTCGCCAAGAAGCTGGTCGCCGACTACGAGAAGGCGTACCCCAAGGACTCCCTGGACAACGGCGTGACGGCGGGATGGACCGCGGCGTCCGTCTTCGGCGAGGCCCTGAAGAAGGCGTGCGAGAGCAAGGACCTCACCCGTCAGGGCGTCGACAAGGCGCTCCTGACCATCGACTCCTACGACACGGGCTTCGGCGTCTCCCAGGACTTCACCGACCCCAAGGCGCCCTCCTCGAAGGAGAGCGTGATCCTGCGCCCCGACAAGGGCGTGACGGGCGGCATGAAGGTGGTCGAGGAGCCGTTCACGGCGTCGGCGGCCGAGGGGTTTAGCCCGTCCGGCGTTTGAGGACGAGCCCGAAGGGCGACAGACGGCACGCAAAAGGGGGCCCGAACCATCTTGGTTCGGGCCCCCTTAAAACCGTTCAAGCGCCGCTACGGCAGCTGTGCCGCCCGCGCCTCGCGCCGGTTGCCCCGGAAGTTGTTCACCCGTCGGGCCGTGGCGAACAGCGGGATCACCGCGCCGAGCACCAGCTGCAGCGCGCAGCCCGTCTGCAGCAGCAGCTGTCCGCCCGGAGCCTCGAAGGCCCAGGCCGCGAGCAGACCCATCGCCGCGACGATCCACGCGAGCATCGCCACCGCGAGCGGACCCCTCGGCTTGGGGTACTCGACCCGGCTCACCATGAGCCACGCCGTACCGATGATCGCGAGGAGCGTCGCCACGAAGGGCAGCTCAAGGAGAACGATCGAGACGACCGTGAGAGCACCGAAGGGCGAGGGCATGCCCTGGAAGGTGCCGTCCTTCACGGTCACGCAACTGAACCGCGCAAGCCTCAGCACCACCGCCAGAAGCACCACGATCGCTCCCACCGCGGCGACTCTCTGGTGCGCGTCGTCGGCGACCATGCCGTAGACGAGCACGAAGTACGCGGGGGCCAGACCGAAGCTGATCAGGTCCGACAGGTTGTCGAGTTCCGCGCCCATCGGCGAGGAGCGCAGCTTGCGCGCCACGAGTCCGTCGAAGAGGTCGAAGACGGCCGCGCAGAGCATCAGGATCACGGCGGTCGCGGCGGAGTGCCGCGCCATGCCGCTTTCGTTGCTGCCTTGCAGGTGCGGGATGAGGATGCCGGTGGTGGTGAAGTACACCGCCATGAACCCGCACGTGGCGTTACCGAGCGTGAGGGTGTCCGCTATCGAGAGGCGGAGTGAGAGAGGCATCTCCTCGTCGGCCTCGTCCTCGGCCGCCTCGGGCACCCAGCCCGCTTGTGTCTCAGGATCAACCACGGTCAATTCGAGTCACCCCAGCCACGGTCTTCTGACCGACCTCGACATCCACGTCGACACCCTCGGGGAGGTAGATGTCCACGCGGGAGCCGAAGCGGATCAGGCCGATCCGTTCGCCTTGCTCCACCTTCGTGCCCTGCGGCACGTAAGGAACGATGCGTCGCGCCACCGCGCCCGCGATCTGGATCATCTCGATGTCACCGAGCTCGGTGTCGAAGTGCCAGACAACGCGCTCGTTGTTCTCGCTCTCCTTGTTGAACGCCGGGACGAACCCGCCGGGGATGTGCTCCACGGACGTCACCGTGCCCGCCAGGGGCGCGCGGTTGACGTGGACGTTCAGCGGGCTCATGAAGATCGCGACGCGTGTGCGTCCGTCCTTCCACGGCATGATGCTCTGCACCACACCGTCGGCCGGCGAGATGACCCGGCCCTGGGCGATGTCGCGCTCGGGGTCGCGGAAGAACCACAGCATGCCCGCCGCCAGAGCGGTGGCAGGCACGGCCACGGCCGCGGCGCCCTTGGAACGGCGCGCACGGACGAGGCTGAGCGCCGCGGTGGCGACAGTCGGCAGGAGCCACGGCGATGCTCCGCGCGCAAGGCGTACGCCAGCGAGGCTGTCGCGTGGTGCAGAGGTTTGGCTGTGGGGCATGGATGACCTTCGTAGCGGATGATGCCGCGCACTAACGGGGGACGGCGGCTTTTTCCGGATGGTATCGGTTGCGAGCCACAACTGGGCAAGCCAGGAAGTGGAGTCGACGGCCGAAGAGTGCTGACAGGGTGTGACGTTCTTCTCGGTTAAATCACCCCAAATCGGGCATCTAGCCCTGGAGTCGATACTCTTCGAGCAGTCGGCGCCCAATGATCATCTTCTGGATCTCGGCGGTACCTTCGCCGATCAACAGCATCGGAGCTTCACGGTACAGGCGCTCGATCTCGTACTCCTTCGAGAAGCCGTAACCGCCATGAATCCGGAACGCGTCCTCTACGACTTCTTTGCAGTATTCAGACGCCAGGTACTTCGCCATCCCCGCTTCGAGGTCGTTTCGTTCCCCGGAGTCCTTTTTGCGTGCGGCATTCACCATCATCGCATGGGCGGCCTCGACCTTGGTAGCCATCTCGGCGAGCTTGAACTGAATCGCCTGATGCTGGGCGATCGCCTTGCCGAAAGTGTGCCGTTGCTGGGCATATGAGACACCGAGCTCAAATGCACGCTGCGCGACTCCGCAGCCACGCGCCGCGACATTTACACGACCGACCTCGACGCCGTCCATCATTTGGTAAAAACCGCGTCCGGTTTCCCCGCCGAGCACGCGATTGGCCGGAATTCGTAGCCCGTCCATGATGAGTTCGGTCGTGTCGACGCCCTTGTAACCCATCTTGTCGATCTTGCCGGGGATGGTGAGCCCGGGGCGGACCTCTCCGAAACCGGGCTCCTTCTCCACGAGGAAGGTCGTCATCGACTTGTGGCGCGCCGTGCCCTCGGGGTGTCCTTCATCACTCCGGCAGAGAACGGCCACCAGCGTGGACGTGCCGCCGTTGGTGAGCCACATCTTCTGACCGTTGAGGACGTACTCGTCGCCGTCCCTGACGCCCTTGGACGTGATCGCCGACACGTCCGAGCCGAGCGCGGGCTCCGACATGGAGAACGCGCCGCGCACCTCGCCGGCCGCCATGCGCGGCAGGAAGGTGTCCTTCTGCTCCTGCGTCCCGTGCTGCTTGAGCATGTAGGCGACGATGAAGTGGGTGTTGATGATGCCGGAGACCGACATCCAGCCACGCGCTATCTCCTCGACGCACAGCGCGTACGTGAGCAGCGACTCGCCCAGACCGCCGTACTCCTCCGGGATCATGAGCCCGAAGAGGCCCAACTCCTTGAGGCCGTCGACGATCTGCTGGGGGTACTCGTCACGGTGTTCGAGCTCCGTCGCGACCGGAATGATCTCCTTGTCGACGAACTCCCGGACGGTGGACAGGATCTCTCGCTGGACGTCCGTCAATCCCGCGGTCTGGGCGAGTCGGCTCATGGCTACTTCTCCTGCGTCTTCTTGGGAGTGTCCAGGAGCTCCGGGCGGCCGGGCTGCTCGCCGCCGCGCTCCTTGATGTACGTCTCGGTGGGGACCATCACCTTGCGGCGGAACACGCAGACCAGCGTGCCGTCCTGCTTGTAGCCCTTGGTCTCCACGTAGACGATCCCGCGGTCCGACTTGGACTTCGACGGAGTCTTGTCCAGGACCGTGGTCTCGCCGTAGACCGTGTCGCCGTGGAAGGTCGGCGCCACGTGCTTGAGCGACTCCACCTCCAGGTTGGCGATCGCCTTGCCCGAGACATCCGGCACGGACATGCCCAGAAGCAGCGAGTAGATGTAGTTGCCCACGACGACGTTCTTCCCGAAGTCCGTCGTCTTCTCCGCATAGTTGCTGTCCATGTGGAGGGGGTGGTGGTTCATCGTCAGGAGGCAGAAGAGATGGTCGTCGTACTCGGTGACCGTCTTTCCGGGCCAGTGCTTGTAGACGTCCCCGACGGTGAACTCTTCGTAGGTGCGGCCGAACTGCATGTCAGGCCTCCGGGATCTCGAACTTGGAGGTGCGGGTCATGCCCGCGGCGCGCCCCTTGCCCGAGATGACGAGGGCCATCTTGCGGCTCGCCTCGTCGATCATCTCGTCGCCGAGCATCGCGGAGCCCTTCTTGCCGCCCGCCTCGGAGGTGCAGTAGTCGTACGCGTCCAGGATCAGCTCGGCGTGGTCGTAGTCCTCCTGGGAGGGCGAGAAGACCTCGTTGGCGGCCTCGACCTGGCCGGGGTGCAGGACCCACTTGCCGTCGAAGCCGAGCGCGGCGGCGCGGTTCGCGACCTCGCGGTAGCCGTCGACGTTCTTGATCTGGAGGTAGGGGCCGTCGATCGCCTGGAGGTTGTTGGCGCGCGCCGCCATCAGGATCTTCATCAGGATGAAGTGGTAGGCGTCCGCCGGGTAGCCGGGCGGCTGCTCGCCGACGACCAGGGACTTCATGTTGATGGAGGCCATGAAGTCGGCCGGGCCGAAGATGATCGTCTCGACGCGCGGGGAAGCCTGCGCGATCGCGTTGACGTTGTTGAGGCCCTGCGCGTTCTCGATCTGCGCCTCGATGCCGATCTTGCCGACCTCGAAGCCCATCGTCTTCTCGATCTGGGTGAGCAGGAAGTCGAGCGCGACGACCTGGTCCGCGCTCTGCACCTTCGGCAGCATGATGCAGTCGAGGTTCTGGCCCGCGCCCTCGACGACCGTGACGACGTCGCGGTACGTCCACTCGGTCGTCCAGTCGTTGACACGCACCACCCGCGTCTTGCCCGTCCAGTCGCCCTCGTTGAGGAACGTGACGATGGTGTGCCGGGCCTCCGGCTTGGCGAGCGGTGCGCAGGCGTCCTCCAGGTCGAGGAAGACCTGGTCGGCGGGGAGGCCCTGGGCCTTCTCCAGGAAGCGCGGGTTCGAACCCGGGACCGCCAGACACGAACGGCGGGGGCGAAGGCGGTTGATGGGCGCGGTCATGCGGGGACCTCCAGAGGGTCGAGCTTGTTCGCTTTCCGGATCTCGTCGACGATACGGCCGATGATCTCCGTGATGCCGAAGTCCTTGGGCGTGAACACGGCGGCCACGCCCGCCGCCTTCAGGTCCTCGGCGTCGCTGTTGGGGATGATGCCGCCCGCGATGACGGGGATGTCGGGCGCACCCGCCTCGCGCAGGCGCACGAGCACGTCCGGCACGAGCTGCGCGTGGGAGCCGGAGAGGATCGAGAGGCCCACGGCGTGGACGTCCTCGGCGAGCGCGGCGTCCACGATCTGCTCGGGCGTGAGCCTGATGCCCTGGTAGACCACCTCGAAACCGGCGTCGCGGGCGCGCACCGCGATCTGCTCGGCCCCGTTGGAGTGCCCGTCGAGGCCCGGCTTGCCGACCAAGAAGCGGAGCTTGCCCGTGCCGAGGTCGGCGGCGGTCTTGGCCACCTTGTCGCGGACGAGGGCGAGTGGGGTGCCCGCCTCCGCGGTGACGGTCACCGGGGCGCTGGAGACGCCTGTGGGCGCCCGGAACTCCCCGAAGACCTCCCGCAGGGCCCCGGACCACTCTCCGGTCGTCACACCGGCGCGTGCGCACTCCAGGGTGGCTTCCATGAGGTTGCCCGTGCCCGCGGCGACCTCCTTCAGCTTCGCCAGGGCCTTGCAGGGGCGCGGGTGGTTGAACGGCGGCTGGTAGCGGGTGTCGCGCCAGCGCCCCAGGGCGGTCACGACGCGGTTCTCGACCGCCGGGTCGACCGTCATGATCGCGGTGTCCAGGTCGGCGGTGAGCGGGTTCGGCTCGGTCGACTCGTAGGCGTTGACGCCGACGATCTTCTCCTCGCCCGACTCGATGCGGGCCCTGCGCTCGGCGTGCGAGGAGACCAGCTGCGACTTCAGGTAGCCGGACTCGACGGCGGCCATCGCGCCGCCCATCTGCTCGATGCGGTCGATCTCCGCGAGCGACTCCTCGACGAGGGAGTCCACCTTGGCCTCGATGACGTGCGAGCCGTCGAAGATGTCCTCGTACTCCAGGAGATCGCTCTCCAGGGCGAGCACCTGCTGGATGCGCAGCGACCACTGCTGGTCCCACGGCCTGGGCAGGCCGAGCGCCTCGTTCCAGGCGGGCAGCTGCACGGCACGCGCGCGTGCGTCCTTGGAGAGCGTGACGGCCAGCATCTCCAGGACGATGCGCTGGACGTTGTTCTCGGGCTGCGCCTCGGTCAGACCCAGGGAGTTGACCTGCACGCCGTAGCGGAACCGACGCTGCTTCGGGTCGGTGATGCCGTACCGCTCGCGCGTGATCCGGTCCCAGATGCGGCCGAACGCCCGCATCTTGCACATCTCCTCGACGAAGCGGACGCCGGCGTTCACGAAGAAGGAGATACGGGCGACGACGTCACCGAACTTCTCCTGGGGCACCTGCCCGGAGTCGCGCACGGCGTCGAGGACGGCGACGGCGGTGGACATCGCGTACGCGATCTCCTGCACCGGAGTGGCCCCGGCCTCCTGCAGGTGGTAGCTGCAGATGTTGATGGGGTTCCACTTGGGGATGTTCGCCACCGTGTACGTGATCATGTCGGTGGTGAGGCGGAGGGAGGGCACCGGCGGGAAGACGTGCGTCCCGCGCGAGAGGTACTCCTTGACGATGTCGTTCTGCGTCGTCCCCTGGAGCTGCGTGATGTCCACGCCCTGCTCCTCCGCGACCACCTGATAGAGCGCCAGGAGCCACATGGCCGTGGCGTTGATCGTCATCGAGGTGTTCATCTGCTCCAGGGGGATGTCCTGGAACAGGCGCCGCATGTCGCCGACGTGCGAGACGGGGACGCCGACCCGGCCGACCTCGCCGCGGGCGAGGATGTGGTCCGGGTCGTAGCCGGTCTGCGTGGGCAGGTCGAACGCGACCGAGAGGCCCGTCTGCCCCTTGGCGAGGTTGCGCCGGTACAGCTCGTTGGACGCCTCGGCCGTGGAGTGTCCTGCGTACGTCCGCATGAGCCACGGCCGGTCCTTCTGACGCTCTGTCATGTGCGAACCCTCGACCCTCAGACGTTACGGAAGCGGTTGATCGCGTCGACGTGCTCGGCCCGCTTCTGCGGGTCGCGCACGCCAAGGCCTTCGCGCGGCGCGAGCGCGAGGACGCCGACCTTGCCCTGGTGGAGGTTGCGGTGCACGTCGTAGGCGGCCTGGCCGGTGTCTTCGAGGGAGTAGACGCGGGACAGGGTGGGGTGGATCTTGCCCTTGGCGATGAGGCGGTTGGCCTCCCACGCCTCGCGGTAGTTGGCGAAGTGCGAGCCCACGATCTTCTTCAGGGACATCCACAGGTAGCGGTTGTCGTACTCGTGGTTGTAGCCCGATGTCGATGCGCAGGTGACGATCGTGCCACCCTTGCGCGTGACGTACACCGAGGCGCCGAAGGTCTCGCGGCCCGGGTGCTCGAAGACGATGTCCACGTCCTCGCCCCCGGTCAGCTCACGGATGCGCTTGCCGAAGCGCTTCCACTCCTTGGGGTCCTGGGTGTGCTCGTCCTTCCAGAACTTGTAGCCCTCGGCGTTGCGGTCGATGATCGCGTCGGCGCCCATCGCACGGCAGATGTCCGCCTTCTGCTCGTTGGAGACGACACAGATGGGGTTGGCTCCGCCGGCCAGGGCGAACTGGGTGGCGTACGAGCCGAGGCCGCCGCTCGCGCCCCAGATCAGGACGTTGTCGCCCTGCTTCATCCCGGCGCCGTTGCGCGACACCAGCTGGCGGTACGCGGTGGAGTTCACCAGGCCGGGCGATGCGGCCTCCTCCCAGCTCAGGTGGTCCGGCTTGGGCATGAGCTGGTTGGACTTGACCAGGGCGATCTCGGCGAGGCCGCCGAAGTTCGTCTCGAAGCCCCAGATGCGCTGCTCGGGGTCGAGCATCGTGTCGTTGTGGCCGTCCGAGGACTCAAGCTCGACGCTCAGACAGTGCGCGACGACCTCGTCGCCCGGGTGCCAGGCGTTCACGCCGGGGCCTGTGCGCAGCACGACCCCCGCCAGGTCGGAGCCGATGACGTGGTAGGGCAGGTCGTGGCGCTTGGTGAGCTCGCTCAGGCGGCCGTAGCGCTCCAGGAAGCTGAAGGTGGAGACCGGCTCGAAGATCGAGGTCCACACGGAGTTGTAGTTCACCGAGGAGGCCATGACGGCCACCAGGGCCTCGCCAGGGCCGAGTTCGGGAACCGGCACGTCGTCCAGGTGCAGCGACTTGCGGGGGTCCTTGTCGCGGGTCTCGAGCCCGGCGAACATCTCCGCCTCGTCCTTGTGCACGGTGATCGCGCGGTACGAGTCGGGGAGGGGAAGAGCGGCGAAGTCGGCGGGTGTGGATTCCGGCGACTGGATCGCGTCCAGGATTTCCTTCACGGTGATGCCTCCGGCGAAGTTCGTGCCCCCTTTGAGGGGACCACGCTCTTGAGGGTTACGTCGGGTGCTGCTGGTGCTTGTGAGGGGATGCCGTCGGTTCGGCGAAGGGTGTGGCTCGGCAGCGCTTGGTGTGGCGCGGGAGGTTGCCTGTGACGCAGGCGTCCGGGCACACGAGCCGTGGCTTGTGGGGACAGCCGGCGTACGGAAGTTCTCTGCACGCCGGCCGCCCGGACAACATCAACGTATGACACCGCGTGCCAGCGGGCAAGACACTGAGTGCCATCAATTTTTGACCGATGATCGATCAGTGCAGGTCAGAGGGTATGACGGCATGACAGAGGGGGCGCTACCGGTTGGTAGCGCCCCCTCTAATGTCAAGGATAAAAGGGCCGAAAATGGGACCTTTCGAAGGTCTGGATCTATGAATCCCGCTCCCGCAGCGCCTTCTCGATCATCCGCATGATCTCGTCGAGCGGTGCGTCCGTCCGTGCCACGGTGACCAGCACATCGCCCCCGGTGCTCACCGACGCCGCCGGAGTGGTGGTGGTGTCACGCCCCGCCCCGATGCCCGAACCGAACGTCCTGCGGACGATGGCGAAGGCATGGTCCAGTTGGGTCTCCACGTCGCCCTGGCCGCCCGCCCGCAGCCACCGCCGAAGCACGTGGTTGTGCGCCGTCACCACCGCCGACGCCGCCACCTCCGCGAGGAGCGGGTCGTCGTTGCCGTCGTGGTGGGCCTGCTCGTCGAAGTGGCCGAGGAGATAGCGCGTGAAGAGCCGCTCGTAACGGGCCACCGAGGCGATCTCGCGCTCACGCAGCGTCGGCACCTCGCGCGTCAGGCGGTACCGCTCCACGGACACCGCGGGCGACGCCGCGTACATCTTCATGACTTCCTTGATGCCCCGGCACACCGTATCGAGCGGGTGCTCGTGCGGCGGTGCCGCGTTGAGCACCGACTCGGCCCGGGTCAAGGTGTCGTCGTGGTCCGGGAAGATCGCCTCTTCCTTGGAGCGGAAGTGCCGGAAGAAGGTCCGGCGGGCGACCCCTGCCTGTGCGGCGATCTCGTCGACCGTCGTCGCCTCGTACCCCTTGGACGCGAAGAGCTCCATCGCCGCCGCCGCCAGCTCCCGGCGCATCTTGAGCCGTTGGGCGGCGGCGCGGCTGCCGGCCGCGCTCTCGGGGGCGTCGGGCGTAGCGGGCGTACGTGAGGACTTGGCGGCCTTGGGCATGACCCGAACGTACTGCATGTGCGCAGCCGATTGCTCCTGCGGGACGGGGCCGCCCGGCGGTCCGAGCAGCCCGCCCCAGTCCGTGCGCGGTCCTGTCCCAGGCGCGCCCCCGTCCGGTTCCGGCCTAGCGCCGGGCATATTCGCGGAAGCCGCGGCCGGTCTTGCGGCCGAGGCAGCCCGCGGCCACCAGGTGTTCGAGCAGGGGAGCGGGGGCCAGGCCCGGGTCGCGGAACTCGCGGTGCAGGACCTTCTCGATGGCGAGCGAGACATCCAGGCCGACGACGTCCAGGAGCTCGAAGGGGCCCATGGGGTAGCCGCCGCCGAGCTTCATCGCGGCGTCGATGTCGTCGAGCGTCGCGTAGTGCTCCTGGACCATCTTGATCGCGTTGTTGAGGTAGGGGAACAGGAGCGCGTTCACGATGAAGCCCGCGCGGTCGCCGCAGTCCACCGGGTGCTTCTTGACGGTCGCGCAGACCTGGCGGACCGTCGCGTGCACGTCGTCGTCCGTGAGGACCGTGCGGACCACCTCGACCAGCTTCATCGCCGGTGCCGGGTTGAAGAAGTGCATGCCGATCACGTCGCCGGGGCGCGAGGTGGCGCGGGCACAGGCGACGACCGGCAGCGACGAGGTGGTGGTCGCCAGGATCGCGCCCGGCTTGCACACCTTGTCGAACGCCGCGAACAGCTGCCGCTTGATCTCCAGGTCCTCGGCGACCGCCTCAAGCGCCAGATCGACGTCGGCGAACGCGTCGTACGTACCCGCCGGAGTGATCCGGTCCAGGGTCTTGGCCGCGGTCTCCGCCGTCATCCGCCCCTTGTCGACAGAGCGCGAAAGCGACTTGCCGATACGGGACTTGGCCTTCTGCGCCTTCTCCTCGCCGCGCGCGGCGAGCACCACGTCGTAACCGGCCTTGGCGAAGACCTCGGCGATGCCGGACGCCATGGTCCCGGATCCTGCGACACCGACCGAGCGGATGGTGCGCCCGCCGGTGCGCCCCCCGTCCTGCGACGGGGTCAGCGCGTCGGGCACGACGACCGGACTGCCCGGCTCCGCGTACGAGTAGAACCCGCGCCCCGCCTTGCGGCCGGTCAGGCCCGCCTCGCTGAGCTGCTTGAGGATCGGGGCGGGCGCGTGCAGACGGTCGTGCGACTCGGAGTACATCGCGTCAAGGACGGTGCGGGCGGTGTCGACGCCGATCAGATCGAGCAGGGTGAGGGGGCCCATCGGCAGGCCGCAGCCCAGCTTCATCGCGGCGTCGATGTCCTCGCGGGACGCGTACTTCGCCTCGTACATCGCCGCGGCCTGGTTGAGGTAGCCGAAGAGCAGGCCGTCGGCGACGAACCCGGGCCGGTCGCCGACCGCGACGGGCTCCTTGCCGAGCGCGTACGCGAGGTCGGTGACGGAGGCGACGGCCGCGGGCGCGGTCAGCACGGACGAGACCACCTCGACCAGCTTCATCGCCGGTGCCGGGTTGAAGAAGTGCAGGCCAAGGACCCGCTCGGGGCGCGCCGACTCGGCGGCGAGACGGGTCACGGACAGCGCGTTCGTGCCGGTCGCGATGATCGTCTCGGGGCGCACGACGCCGTCGAGCTCGCGGATGAGCTGCTGCTTGATCTCGTACGACTCCGGGGCGACCTCGATCACCAGATCGGCGTCGGCCGCGGCCTGAAGGCCGGTGAAGGTGCGGATGCGGGCGAGCGCGTCACGCCGCTCGTCCTCGGTGAGCTGCTCCCGGCGCACGGCACGCGCGGTCGACGACTCGATGGCGGCCACCGCCTGGGCGCCCGCGGCCTCGCTGATGTCGATGCCGACGACCTCGCGTCCGGCGCGGGCCAGGACCTCGGCGATGCCGATGCCCATCGTGCCGAGACCTATCACGGCGACGGTGTTCAAGGGAGTGTCCATGCGTGGACTCCAGGAAGTGAGTGACGACTGAGGGGCGCACGCGGAGCGCGACAACGGCGGCGCGGCGTACGGAAGATGAGCTGCTGCGTGTCGTGACCGGGCGGCGAAGCGCGCACGCCCGTGAGGAGTCGACCGGCTCTGTCCCGAAGCCGCGTCGTACTGGATGGAGCTAGGTACTCGGAGTACCGAACCGACAGACACATGCACTCACGACGGCTGCGTCACCAGGCCGCCATGAGGAGGAAACTGCTTAACGGGGAGTGTGCCCCGCTCACATGAGACTAACCGGCGGGTAACGAGCGCGCCAGTCCTCAGGGTTTGTGATCTGCATCGCGGATAGGCTCCCGTCATGGACGTGGAGTTGCGCACGGTGACGGAACGCTTACGCCGCGAGGCGGGGGTCTCGGAGAGTTACGAGAGGCTGGTCGCGACCGGCGATGTGGAGGAACTCGCGGAGGCGCTCGTCGGGGCGGGCCAGCCGTTGTGGGCGCGGGAACTGGCGGCGGTCCGGCTCGGGGCCGCCGGTGACCGCAGGGCCTTCGAGTCCTTGGTGCTGCTCCTCAATCACCGGGATCCCTCTCGGTGCGCGGCCGCCGCGTACGCCCTGGCCAGGCTGGGTGACCCGCGTACGGCCAGGGCGGCAGCGGCCCTGGCCACCAATGAGCTGCGCATCGCCTACGCCTTGTACCCGGTGCGTCTGCTGACCGAGCTGCGTGCGCCCGAGTCGGCGCCCGCCCTCATCACCACGCTGGGGCGCAGGCTCGCCCCGGCCGATCCGTACGGGAAGATCGCGCTGGCGTGCGTCGAGGGTCTGGGGGCGCTCGGGGACCCGCGGGCCCGGCCCGTCCTGACGCAGGCGTGCGGCTTTCCGCGGCTCGCGGCGGCGGCGTCCGCGGCTCTGGCGCGTCTGCCGGGCTAGCGGGGCCGGGCGGGGGTCACAGGACGGCGTACGCCTCGATCTCCATCATGAACTGCGGCGAGACGAGCCCGGCGACCTGTACGGCGGAGGCCGCCGGGAGCCGCGCCGGGTCCATGTGGACGTCCCGTGCGGCCCGGATCGCCGGCATGTGCGCCATGTCCGTGACGTAGTACGTCAGTTTCACGATGTCGCCGAAGCCGCCGCCCGCGGCCAGCAGGCAGCGCCGCAGATTGTCGAAGACCTGCCGCGCCTGGGCGGCCGGATCGCCTTCTCCGACCAACTCCCCGTCCTGGTCGAGGGGGAGCTGCCCGGATATCGCGACGAAACGTCCGGTGCCCATGACGACGTGCGTGTACGCGGTGGCGGGGAAGACGCCGTCGGGGGCGTTGATGTGGGTGAGTCGGCTCATGGGGCCATCCTGAATCATGGTCGGGGGAAGTCGGGGAAAGGGGGCGTGCCGCGGTCGGCGCGGTCCGTCGGAGCATGAGGGGAGCATCTCGTCAGAGCAGGGTGAGCTGGGTGCCGCCGGTTGAGGCGGGTGCGGTCTCGGGTTCCTGAGGTGCGCGGATGCGGCGAGCGGCGTCCGCGCGGGTGGGTCCGATGCCGAACTCCTCGGCCAGCTCGTGCACTTGGCGGGTGATCCGGCGCTGATACCACTTGGGTGCGTAGGCCCCTTCCGCGTACAGCCGCTCGTAGCGCCGTACGAGATACGGGTGGTGCTGCTCCAGCCACGTCATGAACCACTCGCGCGCTCCGGGCCGCAGGTGCAGCACGAGCGGCGTCACGGAGGTGGCCCCGGAGGCGGCGATGGCCCGCACGGTCGCCCGCAGCTGTTCGGGCCTGTCCCCGAGGAACGGGATCACGGGCGCCATGAGCACTCCGCACCCGATCCCGTGATCGGTCAGCGTCCGTACGACGTCCAGGCGCCGCTCCGGAGCGGGCGTGCCCGGCTCGACGGTGCGCCACAGTTCCTGGTCGACGAAGCCGACGGACACGGAGATCCCGACGTCGGTGACGGCGGCGGCCTGGCGCAGCAGATCGAGGTCGCGCAGGATCAGCGTGCCCTTCGTGAGGATGGAGAAGGGGTTCGCGTGATCGCGCAGGGCGGCGATGATTCCCGGCATGAGGCCGTACCGCCCCTCGGCCCGCTGGTAGCAGTCGACGTTCGTGCCCATCGCGATGTGCTCGCCGTGCCAGCGGGGTGAGGCGAGCTGGCGGCGCAGCAGCTCGGGGGCGTTGACCTTGACCACGATCTGGCTGTCGAAGCCGAGCCCCGTGTCGAGGTCCAGATAGCTGTGCGTCTTGCGCGCGAAGCAGTAGACGCACGCGTGTGAGCAGCCTCGATACGGGTTGACCGTCCACTCGAAGGGCATCCGGGACGCCCCCGGCACCCGGTTCACGATCGTTCTGGCCCGGATCTCGTGGAATGTGATTCCAGCGAACTCGGGCGTGTTGAAGGTCCTCGTGGTGACCGCGTCCGCGCCGAACAGCGCGGCATCCGCGGCACCCCGTGACGGGCCGTCGGTGAGGTTCTCCCAGCGCATGACGCCTCCTCGGTAGCACTGACCACAGAATAGAACATACGTTCCCTTGATCGTGCGACCCGATACCTCGATCACCCCGGCGCGACCCCGATGCGATCTAGAGGCGACCCCGATTTGAGGGGCCGGTACGCAGGGTGGTTGGCTTTCCGCGAACCACCCCCGAGTAACCGAGTGCTGGAGGAAGAGCCATGGCGCAGGTCGAGGCGACCACGGAGCGGATCATCGCGGCGCGGCCGGAGGACGTCTTCGACGCACTCGCCGACTACGCGGACACGCGCCCGAAGATCCTGTCGGAGCACTTCAGCGAGTTCGAGGTGCGCGAGGGCGGCGACGGCGACGGGACGCTCGTCCACTGGAAGCTCCAGGCGACCAGCAAGCGGATCCGGGACTGCCTCCTGGAGGTCTCCGAGCCGACCGACGGTCAGCTCGTCGAGAAGGACCGCAACTCCTCCATGGTCACGACCTGGACCGTGACCCCGGCGGGCGAGGGCAAGGCGCGCGTGGTCGTCTCCACCGTGTGGAACGGCGCGGGCGGCATCGGCGGCTTCTTCGAGAAGACCTTCGCCCCCAAGGGGCTCGGCCGGATCTACGACGAGGTGCTCGGCAAGCTCGCCGGTGAGGTCGAGAAGTAGTCCGATGCCCGACCGGTCCGCCTGACCGGTTCTCAACTCCGGTAACCCGTCGGGGTTGTTGTCACGCTCACCGTTTCGAGTGGTTTTCTGTTCGGGCCACTTGTACGCCGTAGGGCTCCCACCGGCACTTACGTCCGCCGGACCCCATATAAGGGCGACTCGTCGCGCTTGCTCGTAGTTATCGCGTAATGCGAGAAATGTGCGGCGCAGGCGCGACGAGGGGAGCAGGACGTGGGTGGCACGACGCTGGTGAAGGGCGCCGAACGGGAGGTCCCGGCCGCGGCCGTGGCGCCCGAGGACCCTCAGGAGGCGCCACCGCCCCAGGAGTACGTGTCGGCGGCCGAGGGACTCAGCCCGGCACGCGTCCGCATGGTCTTCGTCGGGCTCATGCTCGCTCTGCTGCTCGCCGCCCTCGAGCAGATGATCGTCGCCACCGCGCTCCCGAAGATCGTCGGTGAGCTGCACGGCCTGGACAGGATGTCCTGGGCGATCACCGCCTATCTCCTCACGTCCACGATCGGGCTGCCCATCTACGGCAAGCTCGGCGACCTCTTCGGGCGCAAGGGCGTCTTCCAGTTCGCGATCGTCGTCTTCATCATCGGCTCCGCGCTCGCCGGCTGGTCCCGGACGATGGACCAGCTCATCGCCTTCCGCGCCATCCAGGGCATCGGCGCGGGCGGCCTCATGATCGGCGTACAGGCGATCATCGCGGACATCGTGCCGCCCCGGGAACGCGGCCGCTACATGGGCCTCATCGGCGCCGCGTTCGGCCTCGCGTCGGTCGCGGGGCCGCTGCTCGGCGGCTTCTTCACCGACCACGTGACCTGGCGCTGGTGCTTCTACTTCAACGTACCCTTCGGGCTCGTGACCCTCGCCGTCGTCAGCTTCGTACTGAAGCTTCCCAAGCGCACGAGGAAAGCCCGACTCGACGTGATCGGCGCGCTGTTGCTCGCCTCGGCCTCCACCTGCCTCGTGCTTCTGACCAGTTGGGGCGGCACCGAGTACGAGTGGGGCTCGCGCGTCATCCTGGGTCTCGCGGCAGGGTCCTTCACCTCCGTCGTGCTCTTCACCGTCGCCGAACGCTTCGCCGCAGAACCGATCATCCCGCTGCGCCTGTTCCGCGATTCGGTCTTCAACATCACGGGCCTGGTGGGCATGGTCGTCGGCGTGGCCCTCTTCGGAGCGGCCAGTTACCTGCCGACGTTCCTGCAGATGGTCGACGGTGCGAGCGCCACCGAGTCCGGACTGCTCATGCTGCCGATGATGGGCGGTGTCGTCGGCGCCTCGATCCTCTCCGGACAGCTCATCAGCCACACCGGGCGCTACAAGATCTATCCGGTCGTCGGCGGCATCCTGTCCGTCATCGGCATGTGGCTCCTCTCGCGGCTCGAAGTCGACACGCCCCGGCTGCACTACAGCATCTGGATGGCCGTGCTGGGCGCGGGAGTCGGCCTCGTCATGCCGGTGCTGATCCTCGCCGTGCAGAACGCGGTACGCCCCGCCGACCTCGGCACCGCCACCAGCGCCAACAACTACTTCCGGCAGATCGGCGGCAGCGTCGGCGCCGCGATCTTCGGCACGCTCTTCGCCGACCGTCTCGCGGACTCGCTCGCCGACCGCGTCCCGGCCGGCGCGGGCATCGCGGACCCCGAGGCCATCACCCCGCAGCTCGTCCACGCGATGCCCGCCCCGCTGCGCGACGGCTACATCCAGGCGTACGCCGACGCGATGCCGCGGATCTTCCTCTATCTGGTGCCGGTGCTCGTCCTCGGCATGCTGATCACCTTCTTCCTCAAGGAGACTCCCCTGTTGTCCAGCGCAGCAGCGTCCCCGGACGCCCCCACGACAGAAACCACGCCCCTTCCCCAGGCCCGCGCCTCGTCGTACGCCGCAGGAGTGCCCGTCTGCGGCACCGTGCAGCACCCGGACGGCACCGTGGTGCCCCGCGCCGCGCTGACCCTCATCGACGTCGGCGGCCAGCAGATCGGCCGTGGCGCGAGCGGCGACGACGGGCGGTACGCGCTCTCCACGCCGGGCTCGGGCTCGTTCGTCCTGATCGCGGCAGCGGGCGGCCACCAGCCGCAGGCGGTCACCGTCACCGTCGGAGAGCGCCCCGTGGAGCTCGACGTGGTGCTCGGCGGCGCGGGACGCCTGGCCGGCAGCGTGGTCACCGCCGACGGGACCCCGGTCAGGGACGCCGCGGTGACCCTCACCGACGTGCGCGGAGAGGTCGTCTCCAGTACGCGAAGCGGGCGCGAGGGCGGCTACGTCATCACGGAGCTGGTGGCGGGCGAGTACACCCTCGCCGCCAGCGCCCCGGCCTTCCGGCCCGCGGCCATGCCCGTCACCGTGCAGGCCTCTCGCGAGACCCGCCAGGACGTCGAGCTCGCGGGCGGCGCCGTGCTGCGCGGGACCGTGCGGGCCAGCGGGGGGCGGCCCGTGGAGGACGCGCGCGTGACGCTGCTCGACGCGGCGGGCAACGTCGTGGACACCCTCACGACCAGACAGGACGGCACGTTCCGGTTCATCGATCTGTCGTCCGGCGAGTACACGGTCATCGCCGCGGGCTACCCGCCGGTGGCCACCGTGCTCCAGGTCGCGGGCGGCGGGCGTACGGAGCGGGATCTCCAGCTGGGACACGAGGACTAGCGAGGACCGGAGGGGCCGACTCTGGCGGGGCGGCGCAAAGTACCCGCCGGCGGCGCCCCCGTGCCGCCCAATTCCCCCATTGCACCGCACGGCAACCTGCACCGGTCGTACGGTGGTCGGGGCGGCGCAGGTCTTCGCGGTGCCGCCGGAAGGAGCGTTGGCCATGGAATCTGGCACCCCGGGCGGGCCGGTGGCGCAGCCTGCCACGGCCGGCCGGATCCCCCTCGCCGTGGTCGTCATCGACGGGGCGGGCGCCGTCTCGCACTGGAGCACCGGCGCGCGCAAGCTGTTCGGGTACTCCAGGGAGGAGGCCGTCGGCAGCCCGGCGGGCGACCTGCTTCCGGTGTCCGGCGCGATACCGGAGGGGCACGCGGACTTCGGTGTCTACGACGGCCTGGGGCCGGACCTGGAGACCTCCCTCGACGGACGCATCTCGTACCCCTCGGCCGGGCGCGCCCGGCTCTCCGTGCCCGGCGGGCTCTCCGCGTCGGACGGGCTCTTCGCGCCGGGCGCTGAACTCCACCGCGTGGACGTCCTGTGGTGGGCGTACCCGCTCGTCGGCCCCGGACCCGAGCGGCTGCTCGTGCTCGCGGCCGACGCCGACCGCCTCGCCGGCGAGGAGGGTCGCGAGCCGGGCCAAGTGGAGCGCATAGCACCCGGGTTCGCCCTGCACACGGACTTCCCCGGAGCGGACGACCTGGCGCGCCGCCTTCCCGAGATCCTGCCCAGCATGAGCGTGGGCGAGAGCTCCCGCATCGTGGCGCAGATCCTCGAACTGGGCTATCCCGTCCTGGAGTTCAGTAAGCAGGACCGCGTGCCCGTCACCCCGGACTGGGGAGTGCCCCGGCGCGCCGAACGGGGGGCGCGCAGGCTGCGCGATCGGCGGGCGACCGCCGACGGCATCTCCCCGGAGCTCGAAACGCCCGACGAGAGCGAGGACCTCGAGTACGCGGCGGTGCGCGAGCGCCTGGAGTTCCTGAACGAGGTCAGCGGGCGCATCGGCTCCTCGCTCGACCTCTCGCGGACGATCATCGAGGTCAGCCGGGCCGTCGTGCCACGGTTCACGGACGTGGCGGGCACGTACCTGCGCGAACAGGTCGTGGCGGGGGAGGGCTTCCCCGAGGGGCCGCCGGACGAGACGACGATGTGGCACCGGGTGGCCGTGGAGCACACGGACGAGCCGGGACGCTGGGACGATGTCGTGCCCGTCGGCGAATCCATGCCCTTCCCCTCGCACACGCCGTTCTTCCAGTGCATGACCTCCGGCGATCCGGTCCTCGTACCGCGCATCACGGAGGAGATGGGCAACGCGATCGCCTCGCAGTTCGAGAAGCGTGACATCCGCCCGCTCATCAACCACCGCTCGATGCTCGTCGTACCGCTGAAGGCCCGCAACGTGGTGCTCGGATTCATGATCCTGCTGCGCCACCGCGAGCGGCCCGTCTTCAACGACATGGACCGCGTCACCGGCGCCGAACTGGCCGCCCGCGCGGGCCTCGTGCTCGACAACGCCCGCATGTACACCTACCAGGAGAGCGTCGCCGACACCCTCCAGGACAGCATGCTGCCGCACATCGAACCGCGGATGACCGGCTGCGACATCGCCACGCGCTATCTGCCGGGCACACTCCTGGGCCGGGTCGGCGGCGACTGGTTCGACTCCGTGAAGCTGCCCGGGTCGCGCACGGCGCTCGTCGTCGGCGACGTGATGGGCCACGGGCTCAACTCGGCGGCGATGATGGGCCAGTTGCGCACGGCCGTGCAGACCATGGCCGCCCTCGACCTGCCGCCCGCACAGCTCCTGCGCAACCTCGACGACCTGGCACAGCGGCTCGGTGAGCACTACCTCGCGACATGTCTGTACGCGATCTACGACCCCATCGCGAGCGAGTTGCACCTCGCCAACGCGGGGCACATCCCGCCCGTCCTCGTCCGTGCCGAGGACGGCCGCAGCGAACTCCTCGAGCTGCCGACCGGGGCGCCCATCGGCGTCGGAGGCGTGCCCTTCGAGGCGGTCACCGTCCCTGTGGCGCCCGGCGACCGCCTCCTGATGTGCACCGACGGCCTCGTCGAGGTGCGCGGCGAGGACATCGGCGTCGGCCTGGCCACCCTCACCGAGTCCGCGGCCCACCCGGCGGCCTCCATGGACGACGCCTGCGACACCATCATCCGGGCGCTCAACACGCGCGGCGGACGCAAGGACGACGTGGCCCTCCTGATGGCGCGGCTGAACGGCGTCGCGGACGAGGACGTCGCGAGCTGGCGTCTTGCGGTCGACCCGAGCGAGGTGAGCAGGGCCCGCGATCTGGTGCGCGGCCAGCTGATCACCTGGTCCCGCGAGGCCCTGTCAGAGACCGCGGAGCTCCTGGTCAGCGAGCTCGTCACCAATGCCGTACGGCACTCGCGCGGCCGCCGTGTCGAACTCCGCATCGTCCGCTCCGGGGCCACGCTGATCTGCGAGGTCGAGGACGACGATCACACCCTGCCCACGCTCCTGAGCGCGGGCCCCGGCGACGAGTTCGGGCGCGGGCTGCGGATCGTCAGCGTGCTCGCCAAGGAGTGGGGGACCAGCCGTACCACCGCCGGCAAGACCGTGTGGTTCGAGCTGGGGCCGCCACGTAAGGGGAGGGCCTGAGGGGCTCTCGGGGCGCGCGCTCGGCGGGAACACGTCGAAGGCGCGGTGAATGCGTGCGCCGGTGACTTGCCCGTGCACCCTGGGCGCGGTAGACCGATCTTGCCGTCGGCTTCGGCGGCCGTCGTCGCATCCTGGGGAGCTGGGCATGAGCGTCACGAGTCGGTACAAGGAGGCCTGGGAAGGGTTCTGGCGGGAAGCCCCCGACGAAGAGGGGGCCGTCCTCTGGGACGCCGAACCCGTGCTCACCGTCGGCATCCATCTCGCCCTCTTCGAACCGCACATGAGGGCCGCGGGACTCCCCGTAGTGGACGTCGGCTGCGGCAACGGCACCCAGACCCGCTTCCTGGCCCACCGCTACCCGCGTGTCCTGGGCATCGACCTGTCCGCCGCCGCCCTGGAACACGCACGGCGGGCCGACCCGGCGGAACAGGTCGAGTTCCGGCAGGTGGACGCCGCGGAGCGGACCGAGGCCGAGCAACTGCACGCGGAACTCGGTGACGTGAACGTCTATCTGCGCGGGGTGCTCCACCAGTGCGATCCCGCCGATCGTCAGCCGCTCGTCGACGGCATCGCGGCACTGACCGGCGAGCGCGGCAGAGCATTCGTCGTCGAACTCGCAGAGGCCGCGGGGACGGTACTGAGAGGCCTAGCCGAGAGCCCCGATGGCCCGCCACCGAAGCTGGCGCCGATCTTCGCGCACGGCATCGCTCCGGGAGAGGTCGCGGACGCGGCGGTGCCGGAGTACGTGGCAGCGGCGGGGCTCACGGTGCTGGCCGAGGGCGAACTGCCGCTGATCACAACCGAGTTCACCCCTGACGGCACGCGGATCGAACTGCCGTCGCGGTGGCTGGTGGTCGGGCGGGCGAGGTGAGCCCCGGGGGCCGGGCGGCCGTTGGAAGCCGGGAGTCGGGAGTGCTCGGTCTCGGCGGACCGGATACTCAAGAGCCGGATGCCCGCCGAGACGAAGGCCCCCTTGCGGGACGCGGCTCTGGGTGCGGGGCCCGGCGTTGAGTCGCGCAGGGGGCCTGACCGGGCTCTGGTTTCGGCGTGACTCCGGCCCCGGACCGCGGTCGCGACGGCGGTCCTCGGAACCCGCCCACGCCGTGCCCCCCCTCCGGGCCTCCGCGGGCCTCAGTCCACCGTGACGGTGACGGCCCCCGGCACCGCACTCCCGGGAGCTGCCCGCACCACGTCACGGACCACCTCGCGGGCGGTCCTCTCGAAAGTCCTGATCGCCCCCGTGCCGTGGCCGGCCCGCCAGACAAGGCCGTACCCGATCGGCTCGGCGCCTGCGAAGGGGACGTACGCGACACCTGGCCGGGTGAAGTACGTCCCGGTGTGCGCGGGAGCGAGGAACGCGCCCCTGCCTCCCGCGACCAGCATCAGCGCCTCCTGCATGTTGGTCACGCCCGGACCGCGGCTGATCGGCCTGCCGGAGGGGGTGCGCGAAGGGACGTGGTGTTCGAGCCAGTAGTCGGGTACCTCGCCGTCGATCGTCAGGAGCGGCACGTCGGCCAGGTCCTCGAGCGACACCGAGTCCCGCGCCGACAGCGGATGCGCCGACGCGATCGCGAGGACCCGTTCCTCCGCGAGCAGCGCCGGACCCCCGCCCAGGTCCTCCTCGCGCACCGGGAACTCCGTGAGCTGCACGTCGAACTCGCCCTTGCGCAGCGGCCCGTACGGATCACCGAGCGGCACCTCGCACACCTCCACCGCGAGCCCCGGGTGGCTCACGCGCAGCACCTCCGTCGCCCGCATCACGATCTCGCCGGCCAGCGGATTGGCGAAGCCGACGTGCAGCACGCTGTCGATGCCGCGCGCGGTGGCCGCGGCCCGCTCGACGGCGGCGTCGATGGCCCGGTGGTGCGGTTCCAGGTCGGCGCGGAGCTGGCGGCCGAGCGCGGTGAGGCCGACGCGGCGGCTCGTGCGGATGAACAGCGGGGCGCCGACACGGCGTTCGGTGCGCTGGATCAGCTGGCTCACCCGGGCGCGGGAGAGCCGCATGCGCTCGGCCGTCCTGCCGAAGTGCAACTCCTCGGCGAGCAGCAGAAAGCACTCCAGTTCATCGCGTTCCATCGACGTCCCCCCGGCAGTTCGGATCGGTAAGCCTGGTTGAACGAACGTTGCGATCTTCGCCGTTGTTCCGCCCCCGCGTCGGATCGATGGTGATCGAGCCGGGAAATCCCCCGCATCAGCGGTCAATGGGCGGAAACTGACGTGAGTACGCAGACACCATCATCAGCCGGGGCGCCGAGCGCCTCACCGGTGGGATTCGAGCCCGGAGAGTGGGGCGTCCTGCTCGTCCTGTGCGGCGCGATCTTCCTCGAAGGCATCGATGTGGCCATGCTCAACGTGGCCCTGCCCTCCATCCGCGCCGACCTGGGCCTGTCCACCGGGTCCCTGCAGTGGGTCATGAGCGCCTACGTCCTCGGCTACGGCGGCTTCATGCTGCTCGGCGGCCGAGCGGCCGACCTCTTCGGGCGCCGCCAGATGTTCATCCTCTGGCTCTCCGTCTTCCTGGCCTTCTCCGGGCTCGGCGGCTTCGCCACCGATGGCTGGACGCTGATCGTCGCCCGCTTCGTGACCGGCGTCGCCGCCGCCTTCATGACTCCGGCGGGCCTCTCCATCATCACCACGGGCTTCGCAGAGGGACCGCGCCGCAACAAGGCACTGCTCTTCTACTCCGGCACCGCCGCGGGCGGCTTCTCGATCGGACTGGTGGTCGGGGGGCTGCTGACCGCGCTCGGGTGGCGCTGGGTCTTCTTCGTGCCCGTGGTGCTCTCGGCCCTGATCCTCGTCGCCGCGCTCGCCTTCGTCCCCAAGTCGCCGCGCCCCGACCGCGCCGGCCAGAGCGTCGACCTCGTGGGTGCCCTCACGGTCACCGCCGCGATCGTGCTGCTCGTCCTCGGGGTGGAGCGCGCGTCGCACGCGAGCGCCGCCGCCACGACCGGCGTCCTCGCCGCGGGCCTCGCCCTCATCGCCGTCTTCGTCGCCGTCGAGCGCCGCTCGGCCGCGCCGCTCGTCCGCCTGGGGATCTTCCGCAGCGGCGCCCTGGTCCGCGCCAACCTCTCGGGGCTCTTCTTCGCGGGCGGCTTCTTCGGATTCCAGTTCCTGGTCGTTCTCTACCTCCAGGAGCTGCGGGCCTGGTCCACGCTCCAGACCAGCTTCGCGATGCTCGTGATGGGCGTCGACGCGGTCCTCTCGCCCACCCTCACCCCCAAGCTGGTCGAGCGCTTCGGCAACGCGCGGGTGATCTTCGGCGGGCTGCTGCTCGCCGCGCTCTCGTACGCTCTGTTCCTGCCGGTGGGCGCCGACTGGACGTACCTGGCGATGTTCCCGAGCCTGATCATCCTGGGCCTCGGCTTCGCCCTCGCCTACGGACCGCTCACCATCGTCGCCACCGAGGGCGTCAAGGAGGAGGAGCAGGGCCTGGCAGGCGGGCTGCTCTACACCGCCTTCCAGTTCGGCGCCGCGCTCGGCCTCTCCACGGTCACCGCCGTCAACGTCTGGGCCACCACGTCCAGTTCACCCTCCGCCCTCCTCGACGGCTACCGCGCGGCCCTGTGGATCCCGCTCGCCGCGGCCCTGCTCGCCGCGTTGATCAGCGCCTCCGGGCTCCGCTCGCGGCCGGGCGCCGCGCCGGCGTGAGGAACTCCGCCGCGACCCCGTGCCGATCCGTGGCACGGGGTCGTCCTTTTGTGCTGCCGGCACTCCGGACGTTCTCAAATGCCACGAGCAGAGGACTGCCCGACACCAAGCCTGCCATGGCGGTCCATCGTTCCTACGATCATCGGATTCCGCGGAAAGGGCTGGTCGCAGGCCGTGCGAGGTGGGTTCGGTGGTCTGGACCACCGATAGATATCCACAGGCCTGGCCGAGGCGGCGGCGCAGCGCGTACGGTTTCGAGACATGAAGATCCCCGTCACGACTGCACGGTGTCGCAAACTGCTGTCAGCGGCCCGACAGCACGCCGCTGACCTGCGAGGAGACGGACCGTCATGAAAATTCTGATCAGCGCCGACATGGAGGGCGCCACGGGCGTGACCTGGCCGGCCGATGTGCTGCCCGGCACCCCGCAGTGGGAGAGGTGCCGCTCGATGTTCACCTCGGACGTGAACGCCGCCGTGCTCGGCTTCTTCGACGGCGGCGCCGACGAGGTGCTCATCAACGAGGCGCACTGGACCATGCGCAATCTGCTCCTCGAGGAACTCGACGAGCGGGCCGAGATGCTCACCGGGCGGCACAAGGCCCTCTCCATGGTCGAGGGCGTCCAGCACGACGACGTGGACGGCATCGCGTTCATCGGCTATCACGCGGGTGCCGGCATGGAGGGTGTGCTCGCGCACACCTATCTCGCCAACTCGATCACCGGCGTGTGGATCAACGGCGACCGGGCGAGCGAAGGACTGCTCAACTCCCATGTCGTCGCCGAGTACGGGGTGCCGGTCGTTCTCGTCACCGGCGACGACCTGGCCTGCGAGGACGCGCTCGGCTATGCGCCCGGCGCGCTGAAGGTCGCCGTCAAGGACCACGTGTCGCGGTACGCGGCTGTGTGCCGCACCCCGCGGCGGACCGCATCCGACATCCGGGCCGCGGCGAAGGAGGCAGCGCCCCTCGCCGTGCGACACGATCCGGTCCAGGGCGGCCCGTTCACCGTGGAGCTCGAATTCGACGCCGAGCATCTGTCCATGGCGTCCACCGTCGTGCCGGGCGTGCGGCGCACCGGCGAGCGGAAGATCGCGTACACCAGCGAAACCATGTACGAGGGTATTCGTACGTTCAAGGCGGTCACGACGATCGCATCGGCGGCTGTGGAGGAGCAATATGGCTGAGGAGCAGCCGGGGCATCAGGCCACCGGAGACGTCGACGGGCAGGCGCTCGACGAGGTCGTCCGGTTCACCTCCGATCTCATCCGCATCGACACCACCAACCGGGGTGGCGGCGACTGCCGTGAGCGGCCCGCCGCCGAGTACGCCGCGGAGTGCCTTTCCGGAGCCGGGCTCGAACCACGACTCCTGGAGCGCACGCCGGGGCGTACGAACGTCGTCGCGCGCATCGAGGGCACCGACCCTTCGGCCGACGCGCTGCTCGTGCACGGCCACCTGGACGTCGTGCCCGCCGAGGCCGCCGACTGGAGCGTGGACCCGTTCTCCGGGGAGGTCCGCGACGGTGTCGTATGGGGCCGTGGCGCCATCGACATGAAGAACATGGACGCGATGATCCTCTCCGTGGTGCGCGGCTGGGCGCGCGCGGGCGTGCGGCCCCGGCGGGACATCGTGATCGCGTTCACCGCCGACGAGGAGGCGAGCGCCGAGGACGGGTCCGGGTTCCTCGCCGATCAGCACGCGTCCCTCTTCGAGGGATGTACGGAAGGCATCAGCGAGTCCGGTGCCTTCACCTTCCACGACGGGCGCGGCAATCAGATCTACGCCATCGCCGCGGGGGAGCGCGGCACCGGCTGGCTCAAGCTGACCGCGCGCGGCAAGGCGGGCCACGGCTCGAAGGTGAACCCGGACAACGCCGTGAGCAAGCTGGCGGCCGCGATCGCCCGTATCGGGGACCACCGCTGGCCGGTGCGGCTCACGCCGACGGTCCGGGCCGCCCTGACCGAACTGGCCGCGCTGTACGGGCAGCAGGCGGACCTCGACGCGCCCGGATTCGACGTGGACGCGCTCCTGGAGAAGCTCGGCCCGGCCGCGGGCCTCGTCGCGCCCACCGTGCGGGGCAGCGCCAACCCGACGATGCTGCAGGCCGGTTACAAGGTCAACGTGATCCCCGGGGAGGCCGCCGCCTACGTGGACGGCCGCTTTCTGCCCGGCGGCGAGGAAGAGTTCGCCGCCACCCTTGACCGGCTCACCGGACCGGACGTCGACTGGGAGTTCCACCACCGTGAGGTGGCCCTGCAGGCACCGGTCAACTCCTCGACGTACGCGAAGATGCGAGCGGCCGTCGAGGAGTTCGCGCCCGAGGGACATGTCGTGCCGTACTGCATGTCCGGCGGTACGGACGCCAAGCAGTTCTCGCGACTCGGCATCACCGGCTACGGCTTCTCGCCGCTGAGGACACCGGAGGGCTTCGACTACCAAGCGCTCTTCCACGGAGTCGACGAACGTGTGCCGGTCGACGCGCTGCACTTCGGCGTCCGCGTCCTCGACCGCTATCTGAGAACGGCCTAGGGAACACAAGTGATCATGGGGGAAGAGAAGGACATGATGGAGACCCAGGCTTACGGATCATGGCCGTCACCCATCGACGCGGCGCTCGCCGCGGCCCACGACGGGTCCCCGGCCCATGTGGGCTTCGTTGGGGGCGAGACGTGGTGGACCGAGCCGAGGCCCGCCGAGGGCGGCAGGCGCGCCCTGGTGCGGCGGCGTCCGGACGGCGTCGAGGAGTCCGTGCTGCCCGAGCCGTGGAACGTACGCAGCCGGGTCATGGAGTACGGGGGGCGTTCGTGGGCCGGAGCCGACGCACCGGACGGGCCGCTGCTCGTGTTCGCGAACTTCTCGGACCAGCGCCTGTACGCGTACGAGCCCGACGCGCCCGGGGCCGCGCCGCGCCCGCTGACCCCGCTCTCCGACGTGGGCGGCGGCCTGCGGTTCATCGATCTGTGCGTGCACCTGGACCGGCGCGAGGTCTGGTGCGTCCTGGAGGAGTTCACCGGTGAGGGGCCCACCGATGTGCGGCGGGTCGCCGTCGCCGTGCCGCTCGACGGCTCGGCGGCCGACGACCGCGCGGCGGTGCGTGAACTCTCCGACCACCGGCACAGGTTCATCACAGGGCCCCGCCTCTCGCCCGACGGCACTCGCGTGGCGTGGATCGCCTGGGACCACCCCCGGATGCCATGGGACGGCACGGAACTCCTTGTCGCCGGCGTCCGCGAGGACGGCACGTTCGGTGCGCCGCGGGTGTTCGCGGGCGGCCCGGAGGAGTCCGTCGCGCAGGTGGAGTGGGCGAGCGACGGTCGGCTGCTGTTCGCGAGCGACCGGACCGGGTGGTGGAACCTCTACCGCGCGGACCCGGTGAACGGCGGGCACGAAGCCCCGATCTGTCCGCGCCAGGAGGAGTTCGCAGGGCCCCTGTGGCAGGTCGGCTCCGGCTGGTTCGCGCCCCTGGACAGCGGACTGATCGCCGTCGTGCACGGCAAAGGCGCCACCGCGCTCGGCGTGCTCGACCCGGAGACCGGCGAAGTCGTCGACGCGGCGGGCCCCTGGACGGAGTGGTCGGCGACCGTCGCGGTGAACGGCACACGCGCCGTCGGCGTCGCGGCCAGCCCCCGCAGCGCGTACGAGGTCGTGGAGCTGGACACGAGCACCGGCCGCGCCCGGGTGATCGGAGCCGCGCACGACGACCCGGTGGACACCGCGTACTACCCCGAGCCGCGCATACGCACCTTCAGCGGACCCGCGGGCCGCGAGATCCACGCGCACGTCTACCCCCCGCACCACCCCACCCGCGTCGCCCCCGACGAGGAACTCCCGCCGTACGTGGTGTGGGTGCACGGCGGTCCCACCAGCCGCTCCCCGCTCGTACTCGACCTGGAGATCGCCTACTTCACCTCGCGCGGCATCGGCGTCGCCGAGGTCAACTACGGCGGATCGACGGGCTACGGCCGCGCGTACCGCAACCGCCTGCGCGAGCAGTGGGGCATCGTCGACGTGGAGGACTGCGCGGCCGTCGCCCTCGCCCTGGCCGACGAGGGAACCGCCGACCGCGACCGCCTCGCGATCCGCGGCGGCAGCGCGGGCGGCTGGACCACGGCGGCCTCACTGACCACGACGGACGTGTACGCCTGCGGCACGATCATCTACCCGGTCCTCGACCTCACGGAATGGGCCGCGGGCGGAACCCACGATTTCGAGTCCCGGTACCTCGACTCGATGATCGGGCCGTTCGACGAGGTGCCGACGCGGTACGTGGAGCGCTCGCCCGCGGAGCACGCCGACCGGGTCAGCGCGCCCTTCCTGCTTCTGCAAGGCCTTGACGACGTGATCTGTCCGCCCGAGCAGGCGGAGAGGTTCGTCTCCGAGCTCGAAGGGCGGGACGTGCCGTACGCCTACATCGCCTTCGAGGGCGAGGGGCACGGATTCCGCCGCGCGGACACCTTGATCCGGGCCCTGGAGTCCGAACTCTCCCTGTACGCGCAGGTGTTCGGTCTTGAGCTGTGTGGTGGAACCCCCACCCTGGAGCTCTCCAAGTGACCCCTCTCATACGGCCCGCTCGGCTGACCCCCGGCGCGCGGGTCGCCGTCGTCGCCCCCAGCGGCCCGGTTCCGGAGGGCCAGCTCCAGGCGGGCCTGGACATCCTGCGCGGCTGGGACCTGGAACCGGTCGTCGCCCCTCACGCCCTGGAGCGGCACCCGCGGTTCGGCTACCTCGCGGGCACGGACGCCGACCGCGCCCGTGACCTCCAGGAGGCGTGGTGCGACCCTTCCGTCTCCGCGGTGATCTGCGCGCGCGGCGGCTACGGCGCACTGCGGATGGTGGAGTCGCTCGACTGGGCGGCGATGCGGGCGGCGGGCCCCAAGGCCTTCGTCGGCTACAGCGACATCACCACACTGCACGAGGCGTTCGCGGCGCGGCTGGGCCTGGCGACACTGCACGGCCCGATGGTCGCGGCCCTCGACTTCCTCAAGAACACCCGTGCGCAGGAGCACTTGAGGGCCACGCTCTTCGAACCGGAGCAGGTCCAGGTGATCGCCTCGGGCGGGACCGCGCTCGTGCCGGGCCGTGCGCGGGGCGTCACGCTCGGCGGCTGCCTCTCCCTGCTCGCCTCGGACATCGGCGCTCCCGGGGTACGCGCGTCGGCGCGGGGCGGCCTGCTCTTCCTTGAGGACATAGGCGAGGAGGCCTACCGCCTCGACGGCTACCTCACCCAACTCGCACGCGCGGGGTGGCTGGAGGGGGTGAACGGGGTCGCGCTCGGCTCATGGGTGAACTGCGATCCGTACGACACGGTGCGGGCGCTGCTCCTTGACCGGCTCGGCGGGCTCGGGGTGCCGATGGTCGAGGAGTTCGGGTTCGGGCACTGCGACGGGGCGTTGACTATTCCCTTCGGCGTGGCGGGTGAACTGGACGCAGAGGCGGCGACGTTGACGCTGGATGTGCCCGCGCTGGTCTGAGGAGCACGCCCGGACGCGTCCTCCTTGCTGAAACGCGGTCTGTTGCCGCCCATCGCCGCCCGTCGCCGTCAACTGCCGTCAACTGCCTTCAACCGCCGACGAGAAACTCCTGTCCTGGGCGTTGACCAGCACCTGACACGTGTCACAACATGACCTCGGGCCGGTTACTTACCGGTCGGTAGTCGGTTGTCCTCAGCGTGGAGGTCTCGTGCCCCGTCGTACCGCGTCCCGTCGTACCGAGCCCCGTCGTACCGAGCCCCGTCGTACCGAGCCCCGTCGTGGTGCCGTCTCCCGTACTCGCACTCGCGCACCGCTCGCTCTCGCCGTCGGTGCCGCACTGGCCGCGCCCCTCGCGCTCGCGGCACCCGCACCCGCGAGCGCCACCGGACAGTTCACCGTCACCCCGTTGAAGTTCACGGTGGAAGCGGGCGGCAGGAGCTGCACCGTCGACGCCGACCTCTACCGCCCGGCCGGAGTGGACGCCGCGCACCCCGCGCCCGCCGTCCTGACCACCAACGGCTTCGGCGGCAGCAAGTCGGACGGTGGGACGGCGGCCACCGGGAAGGCCTTCGCCGAGCGCGGCTACGTCGGGCTCGTCTACTCCGGACTCGGCTTCGGCAAGTCCGGCTGCCTCATCTCCCTCGACGACCCGAAGATCGACGGCAAGGCGGCCTCCGGGCTCGTCGACTTCCTCGCGGGCAAGCGCGCGGCCGACGACGGCACGACGATCGGCTACGTGACCAAGGACGCCGAGGCCGATCCCCGCGTCGGCATGATCGGTGGTTCGTACGGAGGGGCGATCCAGATGGCGACGGCCGCCGTGGACCACCGGATCGACGCCCTCGTACCGATGATCACCTGGAACGACCTGAGCTACTCGCTCGACCCGAACAACGCGTCCGACCGCAGCGTCCCCGGCGCCTCCAAGTGGCAGTGGATGAACGGCTTCTACCTCATCGGCGAGGGCCAGCCGCTCCTCGAACCGAGCCTTGACCCCTCCCGCATCAACTCTCTCACCTGCCTGCATTTCGTCACGAAGGCCTGCGAGACGATCCGTACGCTCAACTCGGGCCGCTATCCCGCGGACAAGACCGAGGCCCTCCAGGAGTACGCGCGCGGCGTCTCGCCCGTCTCGTACCTGCCGCGGGTCAAGACGCCGACGCTGCTGATCCAGGGGCAGGTCGACAGCCTGTTCAACCTGAGCGAGGCGCAGGCGACGTACGAGACACTCAAGGCGCAGGGCACCACGACGAAGATGATCTGGCAGTCCGCGGGCCACAGCGGCGGCCTCACCGACGCGGCGTCCGGTGAACTCAACATGTCCGAGGGCAACCTGGAGACGAGCTACGTCGGCAAGCGCGTCCTGTCGTGGTTCGACCGCTACCTCCGGAAGAACAAGGGCGCCGACACCGGGCCCGCCTTCGCCTACCACCAGGACTGGGTCCCCGCCGACAGCGGACCGAACGGCTCCTACGCCACCGCCGCGAAGGTGCCGTCCCTGAGCCAGAAGCTGTACCTGTCCGGCGACGGCAAGCTCGTCGACAACCGCGAAAAGGTCGCGCGCGGCAGCCGTGAGTACCGGAACTGGCTGATCCCCACAAGTCACTCCGAGAGCTCCCTCGCCGGCATCATCGGCCTGCCCGACCCCGCGCCGCACGACACCAAGGGCACCTACCTCGACTGGACGAGCGAGCCGCTGGCCGCCCCGGTGGATGTGGTCGGCTCCGCGAAGGCCACCCTCAAGGTCGTCTCGCCCAGGACCGAGAAGGTGCAGAACTCCGGCGACGCGGCCGACAAGCTGGTCCTCTTCGCCAAGCTGTACGACGTCGCGCCCGACGGCAGGAAGACGCTGGTGCACCGGCTCGTGTCGCCCGTGCGGGTGCCGGACGTGACGAAGCCGTTCACCGTGTCGCTGCCGGGGATCGTGCACCGGTACGAGGCGGGGCACACGTTGCAGTTCGTGGTGGCGGCGAGCGACGACGCGTACGCGGGAAACCGGGGCGTGAAGCCGGTGACCGTCACCAGCGCGCCCGATGACACCGGGGTGCTCCAGCTGCCTGTCGTGCGCTGATCCGCCCGGAGGTCTCTCCCGGGACTCACCCGTACGGCCCACACCCCCACCCCGGAGGGGCGTCCACCGCGCGCGAACCCCGTCCAGCTGCCCATGCTGGACGGGCGAGGCCGGTCGAAGCTCCGACGGAAGGGTGTCCACTATGAGTCCCAACACCTCCACGGGCGGCTCCAAGAGCAGCTCGGGCGGCGGGGGCGTCATGACGCCCGGCAGGATCGTCGTCGCCGTGATCGCCGTCCTCACTCTGGTCTTCATCTTCGAGAACACCCGCCACACCAAGATCAGGCTGCTGATCCCCGAGGTGACCATGCCTCTGTGGGTGGCGCTGCTCGGCACCGGCCTGATCGGCGCGCTGTGCGGGGCGTACTTCATCCGGCGGCGCAGGTGAGGGTGCTGACCTGCGCGGGGAGCGGCTAGCGTGTCGGGATGCCGGACAGCACCGACAGCAGCACCGACAGCACCGTTCACCTCGCCGAGGGACCTCGCGTAGGCATACGTCCCTACACCTACGCCGACGGCCCCGAGTTCACCACGCGTGCGCGCGAGAGCCGGGAGCTGCACAGTCCCTGGCTCTTCCCGCCCACCACGGACGAGGCGTACGCCGCGTACGCGGGCGCGCTCATCGAGGGCCGGGGAAGGGCCGGGTTCCTGGTCTGTGAGCGGGAGGGTGGTGACATCGCCGGGTTCATCAACATCAACAACATCGTCGAGGGCGCCTTCCTGTGCGGTGCGCTGGGATACGGCGCCTTCGCGCACGCGGCGGGCCGGGGCCTGATGAGCGAGGGAATCGGCCTCGTCACGCGGTACGCGTTCGACGTACTGAAGCTGCACCGCCTGGAGATCAACGTCCAGCCCGGCAACACCGCGTCGATCGCGCTCGCCCGCCGCTGCGGCTACCGCCTTGAGGGCTTCTCGCCGGACTTCCTCCACATCGACGGGGCCTGGCGCGACCACGAACGATGGGCGCTGACCGCCGCGGAATAGCTGTGCCGCTCGGACGGACAGCGTGGCTTTGCGCAATCCTGACCGGGATAGCCCCTGGTCGGGACGGCGTCGACCGTGTTCCATGGTGATCGTGACGACCACCGTGCGACGTGACGTACTGACGCTGCCCGCCGCCCCGTTGGGCCCCGAGAACCCCCTGCCGCCCCTGCGGCCGCTGCGCGAAGTGCACACACTGGACGAGCGCGGCAGAGAGGGGCTGCCACGCGACATGGCGCGGCAGCTCGGTTACGAGCCGCTGCGCGGCATCCTGCCCACACGCGTGCTCGACGGGTACGGACGCGAGCGGACCGACACGACGCTCGACACCCTGGTCATCGAGAACGACCGGCTGCGCGCCACCGTCCTGCCGGGCTTCGGCGGCCGGGTCCACTCCCTCTTCCACAAGCCGACCGGCCGCGAACTCCTCTACCGCAACCCGGTGTTGCAGCCCGCGGCCTTCGCGCTCAACGGCGCCTGGTTCTCCGGCGGCATCGAGTGGAACATAGGCGCGACCGGCCATACGACACTGTCCTGCGCCCCGCTGCACGCCGCACGCGTGACGGCGCCCGACGGCGGCGAGATGCTGCGGCTCTGGGAGTGGGAGCGGCTGCGGGACGTGCCGTTCCAGGTGGACCTGTGGCTCCCCGAGGACTCCGACTTCCTGCACGTCGGAGTGCGGATCCGCAACCCGCACGAGAAGGCGGTTCCGGTCTACTGGTGGTCCAACATCGCCGTGCCCCAGGAGCGCAGGGTCATCGCCCCGGCCGACGAGGCCTGGCACTTCGGGTACGCGGGCGGTCTGCGCAAGGTGCCGGTGCCCGAGACCGACGGGGTGGACCGGACGTATCCGCCCCGCAGCGAGTACGCCGCCGACTACTTCTACGACGTACCGGACCGGGCGCGCCGCTGGATCGCCGCGCTCGACGGCGAAGGGCACGGCCTCGTCCAGACGTCGACCGACCTGCTGCGCGGCCGCAAGCTCTTCGTGTGGGGCTCCGGCGCGGGCGGGCAGCGCTGGCAGGAGTGGCTGACGGAGTCCGGCACGGGCGGGTACGCGGAGATCCAGGCGGGCCTCGCGCGCACGCAGCTGGAGCACGTACGCCTGGACGCCGAGAGCGAGTTCGCGTGGCTGGAGTCGTACGGGCCGCTGTCGGCGGAGCCCGGCCCGGTGCACGGCGACGACTGGCGGGCGGCGCGCGAGGAGGTTCAGGCGCGGCTCACGGACGCGCTGCCGCGGGCCGCGGTGGAGAGGGCGTTCGACGCGTGGCGGCCGTGCGCCGACGCCGAGCCGGGTGAGGTGCTGGCCACCGGGTCCGGGTGGGGCGCGCTCGAAGTCCTGCGCGCGAACCACAAGCTGCCGGGCACGCCGTTCGCCGAGTCCACGCTGGGCCCCGAACAGACGCCGTGGCTGGAGCTGTTGCACTCCGGGGCCGTTCCCGAGCCGCGCCGGGTGGGGCCGCCTGGCCCGACCCTGGTCGCCCCGCACTGGCGGGACATGCTGGAGACGGCGCCCGCGCGGCCGGTCGCCGAGTACCACCTGGGCGTGGCCCAGTGGCATGCGGGAGACCGTGCGCAGGCGGTGCGCAGTTGGGAGCGCGGGCTCGAACTGGCCCCCTCACGCTGGCCGTTGCTGCGGTGCCTGGCGGTCGCCGATCAGGACTCCGACCACATCGAGCGCGCCGCCGACCGGTACGCGGAAGCCTTCGACGACCTGTGCCAGGAGCGGCGCGACGACGGCGTCCTGTGGACGTCCGTGAGTGCCTCCCTCGGCAGGGAGGCCATAGGCGTCCTGCTCGCGGCCGGACGCCAGGCGGTGGCACGCGGAGTGTGGGAACGCCTGCATCCGGCCACGCGCGCGGAGGGCCGCTTCCGCCTCGTCGAGGTCCAACTGCTCCTGGCGGAGGGGCAGAAGGCCGCGGCGCGGGCGGTGTTCGACGAGGGCTTCGAGGTGGCCGATCTGCGCGAGGGCGCCGAAATCCTCGGCGAACTGTGGCGCGCGGTGACCGACGAGGAGGTGCCCGCCCGGTACGACTACCGGATGCGGGCCGCTCCGGAGGAGTGAAGGTACCTGAGGGGGCGGGGCAGCCGCCCCCTCAGGAGCCGGTTACCAGGAGCCGGTTACGCCAACTCGCCGTTCCTGGCCACGACACGACCACCGTGCACGACCATGTCCCGCTGCGGCATGTCCACCAGGACCTGCGGCAGGCACTCCCCGCGTACGAGGATGAAGTCGGCGGGGGCGCCGGGCTTCAGGTCCGCGTGGTCGAGGCCCATCACATCGGCGCCGCCGTGCGCGCCCACGTTGTAGCAGTCGGTCAGTTCGTCGTCCAGGCGGACGTCGGTGACCCAGCCGAGAATGTGCGCGCGGTGCAGCATGTCCGCGTTGCCGAACGGGCTCCACGCGTCGCGCACCCCGTCCGAGCCGAGCCCGACCCGCACGCCGTGCTCGCGCAGCTTCGCGATCGGCAGGACGAGGGATTCGTTCGGCGCGACCGTCGTCAGGGAGATGTCCTGCTCTCCCAGGTCGGCCGCCATCTTGCCCAGGTCGGTGGCGGAGAGGTTCGGCAGGCAGAAGACGTGGCTGACCGTGACCTTGCCGCGCAGGGAGAGCGCCTTGGTGCGGTCGATGATCGCCCGCAGGACCTCCGTGCCCTTCTCGTCGCGGTCGTGCAGGTGGATGTCCACGCCGACACCGTGCCGGTCCGCGAGGCCGAAGACGAGGTCGAGCTGCTCGTCCATCGCGTGGTCGAAGCTGATCGGGTCGATGCCGCCGACCAGGTCGATCGAGCCGGAACGAGCCGCTTCCTCCAGGAGTTCCGCCGTTCCGGGGGTCCGGATCACGCCGTGCTGCGGGAAGGCCACGATCTGCACGTCGAGGGCGTCGCGCAACCGCTCGCGGGCCGTGTTCACGCCCTCGACCCCCGCCAGGTCGTAGGCGGGCGCCACGTCCACGTGGGCGCGCATCGCACGGGTGCCCCGGGTCACGGCGTGGGACATCAGGCCGTACGCGCGCTCGCCGACGGGCCGCTTCTGGCTCTTGAAGATCTCCACGTCCTGGGCGCAGTAGTCGGCGATGCCGCTCGCCGGCTTACGCGAGACCCAGGAACTGCCCCATGTCGTCTTGTCCGGATGTATGTGGGCGTCCACGAGCGAGGGCAGGGCGACGCGCCCGCCGCCGTCGATCACCTTGGCGCCCCTGGGCGCCCGGTCGTCCGTGATTCGGCCGTCGACCACCGTCAGGTCCACGGGGTTCTTCGCGCCGAAGGGACGGACGTCGCGGAACACGACGGCCTTGGGGTGCTTGCCGCCGCCGTGGGGAGCGGCGGCGGCCGGGGTGGCGGCCGAAAGAGCGGCGCCGGTACCCGCGAGGGCTGCGGCACCGGCGAGTACGCCGCGACGGGAGAGGGGCGTCATGGAGGTCTCCTTCAGAGGTGGGGGACTCGGTGGCTCGGTGGGGTTCAGAGCGCGATGCCGGAACGGACCACGCGTACGGGCTTCTTGAGGACCGTCACGTCGGACAGCGGGTCGCCGTCCACAAGGAGCACGTCGCCGGCGAAGCCGCGTGCGAGGCGGCCCGCCGTGCGGTCGAGGCCGAGCAGCTTCGCGGCGCCCGTGGTGGCCGTGCGGATCGCGTCGAGCGCGGAGAGCCCCGCCGTGTGCATCAGCTCCACCTCGCGGCCGATGGGCGTGATCTTCCCGCCGGACGAGTCCGTACCGGCCGCGAGCGGCACGCCGAGCTCGTGCGCGGCGAGCACGGCCCGCTTCAGGACCGGCAGGTACTGGCGCCCGCGCTCCGCGAGCACCGGGTCCGACGACTCGGCGAGACCGGCGATCGCGGTGAGGGTCGGCGTGAAGTACGTTCCCCTGCGCCGCATCTCGTGCAGCGTGCGCTCGCCGACGAAGGCGCCGTGCTCCAGCGAGCGGATGCCCGCCATGACGGCGTCGTGGCAGCCCTTCTCGCTGTAGCTGTGGCAGAGCACGCCCTTGCCGCCGCGCCGGGCCGCCGCGACCACGGCGGACAGCTGCTCGCGGTCGTACACCTGGGCCAGCGGATCCTGCTCCGGCAGGCCCGCCCGCTCGTTGACGCGGGTCTTGATGACATCGGCGCCACGGGCGAGGTTGACCTCGACGACGCGGCGCAGCGCCTCCGGCGAGCGCACGCCGTCACGCAGCCTGGCCAGCGGGGTCAGCTCCGGGTCGGCGAGGATCGTGTCGCCCAGGTCGGGCGTGACGAAGATTCCGGCGGCGCGAAGGCGGGGCGCCTGCTTCGGTGCCTCACGGGCCAACTGCCGTACGGCGATGTCCTGGTAGAAGTTGGTCGAGCCGCTGCGGGCGCTGGTCGCGCCGAGCCGCACCGCGTCGCGCGCCTCGGCTGCGGTGTTGAGGTGGATGTGCGCCTCGACGAGTCCGGGCAGGATCCAGTGCCCGCGCGCGTCGAGCACCTCGGCGCCTTCGGGCACATCGGCCCGGCCGCGCCTGCCCGCCGAGCGGACGACGCCGTCCACGATGACGACCACCGCGTCCTCGGTCACCTCGCCGGTCGCGGGGTCGAGGAGCGTGCCGCCCTCGATGACCAGGTCACCACCGGCCTGCCCCCGCGCCCGCCCCTCGCGTGGGGCGGCGTCCGCCTGAGGCGCGGCGGCGGTCAGCACGGCCGTGGTCCCGGCGAGCGCGGCCGCACCCGCGAGGACACCACGCCGGGTGAGCCGGGAGGAGGGCGGAGGGATGGACTCGACGCACATGGGGCTGCTCCAGGACGGGTTACGGAGGGAACGCGTCCGCAGTTTGTATACCAAGCTGGAGTGGCCCGCAAGGAGGGGCGGGAGAATGCGTGGGTTTGTTCGGGGCGGAGCTCGGGGTGATGGTGAGGTTCGGGATTTTTGGTATACAGCGGGTCGCTGTGAGGAGGGGCTCTCCGCTGTTAGGAGACGCTCGCCGCTGTCAAGAGGTGCTCGCCGCTGTTAAGAGGTGCTCTCCTCGAAGAGCGACCGCAGAGCCACCGCCTGGCTGTCCCTTACGTGCAGCAGCGTGCTCGCCGCCGCCGTCTCCTCGTCGCCCGACGCGATCTGCCGGTAGATGAGGTCGTGCTGCGCCCGCATGTGGTCCGGCTCGACCCGCATGCCGAACAGGAGCTGGAGCTGCCAGCTCAGCTGCTCCATCGTGCGGGCGAGGAGGGGATTGCCGGAGAGGGTCACGATGCCCTCGTGGAACGCCGTGTGCGCGGCGACCTCGCGCGGCCCGTCGTCCACGTCCGACGCCTGTTCGGCCTGGCCGAGCGTGGCCCGCAGCGCGGCGAGCCCCGATGGCTCGTCCGGCGCGCTCGCCGCCACCCGGCGCGCGGAGAGCCGCGAGGCCTGGACCGCGAGCGGCTCCCACACCTCGTACAAGTGCCGCACATCGGCGGGCTCCAGGCGACGGACCCGCACCCCGCTGTGCGGAAGGAGTTCGAGGAGGCCCTCGGCGACCAGCGCGCGCATCGCCTCCCGCACCGGGACCCGCGACATCCGCAGCTCCTCGGCCACCTCGCGCTCCACCAGGCGCGCGCCCAGCGGATAGCGGCGGTCCACGATGCGCTGCCGGACGGCCTCGCGCGCCTGGGCGCTCAACGACACCCGTTCCGCACCGCCCGCCGTACCGCCCTCCCTGCTGCCCGCCACGTGCACCGTCCTCCGTTCGGCCTGCCTGCCGTGGAGGATACGGGGCGGGCGGGGCGGAGTGGTTCAGCTCTCGGTGCGCCGGTCCACGTACTCGAAGACCGTGCCGTCCGGGTGCATCGCGATGAGGTTGCGACCCGCCGGGGTCGCGATGGGGCCCGCGACGACCTTGGCGCCGGACGCGTTCAGAACGGCGTACGCCTCGTCGACGTTCTCCACGGCGATCGTCGCGGAGACCTTCCGGAGGATCTCGATCTCCTTCTCGGGACCGCTCATCAGCAGAAAGCAGCCGATCGCCGCGACGGACACGCCCCCACGCTCGAAACGCTGCGCGGTAGCGCCCGCGAGACGTTCGTAGAAGGCGACCGAGGACTCCAGGTCCTCGACGCAGATGCGCAGCGTGGTTCCCAGGATTTCCATACCGGCGAGCCTAGTTGGCCGGGCCCCCGTCCGTGATCGTTTCCGGGGACTTCCGGGACTTCCACCCCGTGGCGGCCACCACATCGGCCGCGATGTCCCCGATCCGGCGCCCGTCCGTCGCGACGCGGTGTGTGCCGTCGGCCGCGTGCTCCTCCAGGTGCCGGGCCATGAACGCGCTCCTGCGCAGCTGCTGTTCGAGCTCCGAGCCCGGTTCGCGGGCGGTCAGACGCTCCTCGACGGTGGCGTCGGACGCCGTGAGGAGCACCCGGATGAGGCGCGGGCCGCGCAAGGCTCCGGTGAACAGCCACTCCTCGCTCGCCAGGACGCTCGCCGTGTTCGTGTAGACGAGGCGGTGGCAGCCGAGGTCCGTGTAGTTCGCCCAGAGCGCCGCGAGGTTGCGCTCGGTGATCCGGGAGCGGTCGGGGTCGCCGTCCGGCGCCGGGTGGACCGCGTCCAGGGTGTCGCCCTCGATGTACGCGTGCCCCACGTCCGCCTCCCGCAGCAGCGCCGCGACCTCCAGACCCACCGACGACTTGCCGGCCCCGGAGCGGCCCCCGATGAGCAGTGCTTCCGTCTCCCGCATCGGCCGAGCGTGGCAGGCCCGCGTCTCTCACGCGACCCGGTATTCCTCGACCTCCTCCGTGCGCCGCAGCTCCAGACCGTGACCGATGCCGCCGTCGGGCCGGACGACGCCGCCCGTCGGGTCGAGGGCGCCGTCGAAGAACATCGACTCGACCCGCACATGGTCGTGCAGCCACTCGATGTGCCGAAGATTCGGTACGCACGCGGCGACCGCGGCATGCGCGTGCGGGGCGCAGCGGGCCGAGACCTCGATCCCGTGCGCCTGCGCGAGTGCCGCCGCGCGCAGCCACTCGGTCAGGCCGCCGCAGCGCGTCGCGTCCAGCTGGAGGCAGTCCACGGAGGGGATCATCCGCGCGAAGTACGAGAGGTCGTAGCCGTACCCGCCGGCCGCCACGTCGCAGACCAGCGCGTCCCGCGCGAGGGCGAGCCCCCGCAGGTCGTCCGAGGGCACCGGCTCCTCGAACCAGCCCACACCGTGTTCGGCGAGCACCCGGCCCACCCGGATCGCCTGTTTGCGGGTGTAGCCGCCGCTCGCGTCGACGTACAACTCGGCCTGCGCGCCGATGACGTCACGCGCGGTGCGCACCCGCAGCACGTCGCGGGCGGCCGCCCGGCCCCAGGCCTCACCGACCTTGATCTTCACGCGGGGGATGCCCTGGCCGTGCACCCAGCCGTTGAGCTGGGCCGCCAGATGCGTGTCGTGGTACGTCGTGAAGCCCCCGCTCCCGTAGACGGGGACCTCGTCGCGGGCCGCGCCCAGGAGACGTACGAGCGGGATCTCCAGGAGGCGTGCCTTCAGGTCCCACAGGGCGATGTCGATCGCCGATATGGCGCACGAGGCGGCACCGGGGCGACCGGTGTTGCGGATCGCCTTCGTCATCGCCGTGTGCGTGGCGGGGATGTCGAGCGCGTCGAGGCCCGTCACGGCCGGGACGAGCTGCTCGGCCATCAGGGGCACGGTGGCCGCGGGGGCGTACGTCCAGCCCGTGCCCGTCGCGTCTCCCGCGCTCACCTCGACGATCACGATGGTCGTGCTCTCCCAGGCGAGGGTGCCGTCCGCCTCGGGGGCGTCCGCGGGCACCAGGTAGGCGGACATGGCCGGGGTTTCGATGGGCACTGCGTCCTTCATCGGGACCGTCCTGGATCACGTGCGAGGGGTGGGAGATGAGGGTGGGGCCGTGGGGGAGAAGCGGCGTCGGATCGTGCCCCGTTCACCTGCGGCCGCGCCTCGTACGGGTATCCCCGGGCCCGGCGGTCAAACGGCGTCCGCGTCGGTCCGGGCCGCCGGATTCCAGGGGAGTTCGGTGGGGTTCGGCTGCGTTTGACGGCGGTTCGCCGGGGCAATCGGGAGGTCCCGCGTGCCAGGGTCGTCGGGAGGACGCGCGGAAGGAACCGACGGCCGACGCGGCCGGCGGACCGTCGGCCGCGAGCCCGCACCCAAGGAGGAGCCGCCATGACAAGCAAGGAAATCGCCCCGCTCGCCAGGCAGCTGCGGGTCGACTCCGTCCGGGCCGCGGATGCCGCGGGATCCGGGCACCCCACCTCCTCGATGTCCGCGGCCGACCTGATGGCGGTGCTCCTGGCGCGCCACCTGCACTACGACTTCGACCGGCCCGACCACCCCGGCAACGACCGTTTCATCCTCTCCAAGGGACACGCCTCGCCCCTCCTGTACGCGGCGTACAAGGCGGCGGGCGTGGTCACCGACAGCGAGCTGCTGACCTTCCGCGAGCAGGGCAGCCGCCTGGAAGGGCATCCGACGCCCCGCCGCCTTCCGTGGGTCGAGGTCGCCACCGGCTCCCTCGGGCAGGGGCTCCCCGTCGGCGTCGGCATGGCCCTTTCGGGCAAGCGGCTCGACCGGGTCCCCTACCGGGTCTGGGTGCTGTGCGGCGACAGCGAACTGGCGGAGGGCTCGGTGTGGGAGGCCGTCGAGCACGCGGGGTACGAGCACCTGGACAATCTGACGGCCATCGTCGACGTCAACCGCCTGGGGCAGCGCGGCCCCACCCGCCACGCGTGGGATCTCGACGCCTACGCCCGCCGTCTGACCGCCTTCGGCTGGCATGTCGTCGAGATCGACGGCCACGATCTGGACGAGGTCGAGCGCGCCTTCGGGGAGGCGCGCTCCACCGCCGGGCAGCCCACCGCCGTCCTCGCCCGCACCGTCAAGGGCAAGGGCGTCGCCTCCGTCGAGGACCGCGAGGGCATGCACGGCAAGCCGCTGCCGGACGCGCGAGCGGCGATCGAGGAGCTGGGCGGCGTACACGACGTACGTGTCGAGGTGCGCAAGCCCGCCGCCGCGCGGACACCGCAGGCGCCGCGCACCGGCCATCCGGAGCTGCCGCGCCACGAGGTGGGCGACTCCGTCGCCACCCGCACCGCCTACGGCCAGGCGCTCGCCGCGCTCGGCACCGCGCGCGGCGACGTCGTGGCCCTCGACGGCGAGGTCGGCGACTCGACGCGGACCGAGTACTTCGGCAAGGAGCACCCCGAGCGCTACTTCGAGTGCTACATCGCCGAGCAGCAACTCGTCGCCGCCGCCGTGGGGTTGGCGGCCCGCGGCTGGGTCCCGTACGCGTCGACGTTCGCCGCCTTCCTCACCCGCGCCCATGACTTCGTCCGCATGGCGGCGATCAGCGGCGCGGGCATCAACCTCGTCGGCTCCCACGCGGGCGTCGCCATCGGCCAGGACGGTCCTTCCCAGATGGGCCTCGAAGACCTGGCGATGTTCCGCGCGGTGCACGGCTCGACGGTCCTCTACCCGTGCGACGCCCACCAGACGGGGCAGCTCGTCGCGCAGATGGCGGGCCTCGACGGCGTGCGGTACCTGCGTACGTCGCGTGGGGACACGCCCGTCATCTACGGGCCGGGCGAGGAGTTCCCCGTCGGCGGCTCCAAGGTCCTGCGTTCCTCCGACGCCGACCGGCTCACGCTCGTCGCGGCGGGCGTGACCGTGCACGAGGCGCTGACCGCCGCCGAGTTCCTGGACCGCGAGGGGATCCAGGTGCGCGTCATCGACCTGTACTCGGTCAAGCCCGTCGACCGCGCGACCCTGCGCGAGGCCGCCGCCCGCACCGGCTGCCTGCTCACCGTCGAGGACCACCGCCCCGAGGGCGGCATCGGCGACGCCGTGTTCGAGGCCTTCGGCGACGGGGGCCCGGTGCCGCGCCTGGTGCGGCTCGCGGTGAACACGATGCCGGGCTCGGCGTCCCCCGACGAGCAACTGCACGCGGCCGGTATCGACGCCGAGTCCATCGCGGCGGCGGCCCGGCTGCTCGTGGAGCAGGCGGTCGTGCGCTGAGGCCGGTCAGTGCCGCTCGGGATCCGTGGACTGCTCCTTGAGCGTGGGCCGCGCCCTGAGCGTGGGCCGCGCCCTGAGCGTGGGCCGCGCCCTGAACGTGGGCCGCGCCCTGAACGTGGGCCGCGCCCTGAACCAGGCGTTGGCCGTGGGCCGGAACATCAGGACCATCGCTCCGAGCACCGCGCTCAGATGGAGCACGCGGCTCACGCCGAACAGCACGTCCACCACTCCCAGATCCCCGAAGGCGTCCCCCAGGGTGTGCCCGTCGGCCATCCACCGCACGGGCTCGATCACCAGGGACAGCGTGCCGAGGACTCCGAGCCCCACGGCGAGCGTCAGGCGGGCCCAGTTCCTGCCGCGGCGCAGCTGGACGGCGAGCAGGACGGCCGCCGAGAACACGGTCATCCGCAGCAGCAGGCCGCCCGCGATCTCCCCGGCGGAGGTGTCGCCTTCGGCGACGAGACGACCGACCATGAGCACCGTCTCGAAGAAGCCCGCCACGACCGCGGTGATCCAGAGCGCGAACGCGGCGTGGACGGGCGGGGGAGCGGCGGGTCCGCCGCCGCACGACGGCTCCCGTACCGGGTGCCCGGGGAATCTTCGCGTTCCGTTCGCCATGGCGTGCCTCGCTCACTACGGTCCGACCTGAACCGTCTTTCTGAATCCTTCCGGCGTACGCCGCCCGGGGCACGCCTGTCGGCCCCCGTCCTCAGGTGTTGTCAGCACCCCTGTGCAGCATGAAAGGAACCCCACATGACCAGCGCACGAACGCTGCGGGCGGGACGCCGCACCGTACAGCTGCACCGCCCCGACAAGGTCCTCTTCCCCGCCGGGGGTGAGGGTGTTGAGGGTGCGGGCGGAGGCGGGGGCGGCTCGGCGGGCTATACGAAAGGGGACCTCGCCGACTACTACCGGGCCGTCGCCCCGTTCATGCTGCCCCACCTGCGCGGCCGGCCCCTGATGCTGGAGCGGCACCCGGACGGCGTCGACGGGCCCCGCTTCATGCAGAAGGACACCCCCGACCACTACCCGGACTGGATCACCCGCGCCGAGGTCACCAAGGAGGGCGGCACCGTCACCCACACCGTGTGCGACGACACCGCCACGCTCCTCTACCTCGCCGACCAGGCGTGCCTCACTCTGCACCGCTGGACGTCCAGGGTCGGCGGCGCCGGCGGTGTCACCCACCCCGACCGGCTCGTGTTCGACCTCGATCCGGCCAAGGACGACTTCGGCCAGGTGCGCGAGGCGGCGCGGCTCGTGGGCGAGCTGCTCGACCACATCGGCCTTCCGTCCGCCCTGATGACCACGGGCTCACGCGGCCTGCACGTCATCGTGCCCCTCAACGGCCGCCACGACTTCGACGACGTACGCGCCTTCGCCAAGGACGTCGCCGAGACTCTCGCCCGGGCCCACCCCGAGCAGCTCACCACGGCCGCCCGCAAGAAGGACCGCGGCGACCGCCTCTACCTCGACGTGCAGCGCAACGCGTACGCGCAGACCGCCGTCGCCCCCTTCTCCGTCCGTGCCAGGCCCGGCGCCCCGGTTGCCGTGCCCGTCGCCTGGGAGGACCTCGACGACCCCGCGCTCGGGGCCCGGCGCTGGACCATCGCGGACGCGGTCGAGCAGGCCCGCACCAATCCCTGGGCGGGCCTGCTGCGATCGGGGCGTGCCCTGGGACCGGCCCGCCGCAAGCTGCGTGCGTTGAGCGGATGAGTACGGCTAACACCGCGCGAGGGCTACCACCGGTACCAGCGTGACCTCGTCCCGGTCGCCGTCGTGCTGCGCATCAGGAACCCGACCAGCCAGATGACCAGCACGGCGATGGCGACCCACCAGAGAATCTTCACGGCGAACCCCGCCCCGAAGAGCAGCAGGGCCAGCAGAAGGACGAGCAGAATAGGAACCATAGTGTCTTACCTCCTGCTGCCCCGGGTATCCCCAACCGGCCGCTCTAAGCAGGGAATTGAGAACCTGTGAGTGGCGCCACGCGTTGTTCGAGGCAGGCGTCACCCGCTTCCCGCCGGACGTCACACGTGACACGTCACTTCCGGCAGAGGATCTCTCCGTGCAGCACGGCGAACCAGCCGTCATCGCGCTCTCCCCACGCCCGCCACGCGTCGGCGATCGCCCGCAGCTCGCCGGCGTCGGCATGCCCGCCGTCGACCACGCGTCCGGCGTACGCGGAGGCGACCGTGCGGTCCGCCCAGAGCCCGCTCCACCAGGCGCGCTCCTGCGCCGTGCTGTAGCACCAGGTGCTCGCGCTCGCGGTGACGTCGTCGAAACCGGCTTCCAGCGCCCAGGACTTGAGGCGGGGGCCCGCGTCCGGTTCGCCGCCGTTGGCGCGGGCCACCCGCCGGTACAGGTCGAGCCAGCCGTCCATGTCGGGGGAGTTCGGGTACCAGCTCATCGCCGAGTAGTCCGCGTCGCGTGCGGCGACGATGCCGCCCGGCGCGCAGACGCGCCGCATCTCGCTCAGGGCGCGCACCGGGTCGCCGACGTGCTGGAGCACCTGATGTGCGTGGACGACGCAGAAGGAGTCGTCCGGGTAGTCCAGGGCGTGTACGTCGGCGACGGCGAACTCCACGTTCTCCAGGCCCCGTTCGGTCGCCGTCGCGCGGGCGCGGTCCAGGATGCCGGGCGCGTGGTCGACGCCCGTGACCTGGCCGTCGGGGACGAGCGCGGCCAGGTCGGCGGTGATGGTGCCCGGGCCGCAGCCGATGTCCAGGATTCGCATGTGCGGCTTGAGCGAATCAACGAGGTAGGCGGCCGAGTTGGCGGCGGTCCGCCAGGTGTGGGAGCGCAGGACGGACTCGTGGTGTCCGTGCGTGTAGACGGCGGTCTCCTCCGGCATGACGGGAACTCCTTCACATTCGCTGCCGCTCGCTGCGGTGGATCGAACGGTACGCCGCCATGTCGAATAATGAGACCCGCGTATCACTATGTGGTCAACGGTCGAGTGGGAACGGCCGGATGCACGGTCAGCGCCTCGGGCAGCTTGCCGATGAGCGGTCCGTCGGCCGGACCGAGCCTGCGGCCGGGGGCGAACCCGAGCCGGTGGTAGGTGATCCCGGCGGCCACGCCGAACCACCGAAGGCCGTGGTTCGCGCTGCGGCTGCGGCTGCGGCTGCGGCTGAGGCTGCGGCTGAGGCGGGGCAGGAGGCGGTCGGCCCCCGGCCAGTGCCCGGTGGCGACCGCGTCGAAGGTGCGGTGGTCCAGGGCTATGAGGCGGGTTCACGGAGGCATTGGGCGTGGGTACTCCGCGGGGCGATCCACTCTCCTTCGTCGCCGAAAGCGTCGGGAAACCGTCGGAGAACCGACCCTGAATCGCGGGCCGGGGCGGTGCGCCCGGACAGTGGCCCGGGGCGGGGGCGATGAAACGCATTTGCGGCAGCGCGCACCCCCCACAGAGAATCTCCGCATGGGACATCTGGAAGCCGCGCACATCGAGTACTACCTGCCGGACGGCCGAGCCCTGCTCGGTGATGTCTCCTTCCGTGTCGGCGAGGGCTCGATCGTCGCCCTCGTCGGGGCGAACGGCGCGGGCAAGACCACCCTGCTCCGCCTCATCTCGGGCGAGATCCAGCCGCACGGCGGCTCCGTCACCGTCAGCGGCGGCCTCGGCGTCATGCCGCAGTTCGTGGGCTCCGTACGCGATGAGACGACCGTGCGCGACCTGCTGGTCTCCGTGTCGAACCCCCGCATCCGCGAGACCGCGAAGGCCGTGGACGTCGCCGAACACCTGATCATGACCGTCGACGACGAGGCCGCCCAGCTCCAGTACGCCCAGGCGCTCTCCGACTGGGCCGAGGCACACGGCTACGAGGCCGAGACGCTCTGGGACATGTGCACCACCGCCGCGCTCGGCATCCCGTACGACAAGGCGCAGTTCCGCGAGGTCCGCACGCTCTCCGGCGGTGAGCAGAAGCGTCTGGTGCTCGAAGCCCTGCTGCGCGGCGGCGACGAGGTGCTGCTCCTCGACGAGCCGGACAACTATCTCGACGTACCCGGAAAGCGCTGGCTCGAAGAGCGCCTCGGCGAGACGCGCAAGACCGTCCTCTTCGTGTCGCACGACCGCGAGCTCCTCGCCCGCGCCGCCGAGAAGATCGTCAGCGTCGAGCCGGGGCCCGCGGGCGCCGACGCCTGGGTGCACGGCGGCGGCTTCTCCACCTTCCACGAGGCGCGGCGCGAGCGGTTCGCGCGCTTCGAGGAGCTGCGCAGGCGCTGGGACGAGAAGCACGCCCAGCTGAAGAAGCTCGTGCTCAGCCTGCGGCAGGCCGCCTCGATCAGCCATGAGCTGGCCTCGCGGTACGCCGCGGCACAGACCCGCCTTCGCAAGTTCGAGGAGGCGGGGCCGCCGCCCGAGCCGCCGCGCGAGCAGGACATCACCATGCGGCTGCACGGCGGGCGCACCGGCATCCGGGCCATCACCTGCAAGGGCCTTGAGCTGACCGGTCTCATGAACCCCTTCGACCTGGAGGTCTTCTACGGCGAGCGCGTCGCCGTCCTCGGCTCGAACGGCTCCGGCAAGTCGCACTTCCTGCGCCTCCTGGCCGGCGGCGACGTCTCGCACACCGGCGACTGGAAGCTCGGCGCGCGTGTCGTGGCAGGACACTTCGCGCAGACCCACGCCCACCCGGAGCTCTTCGGCCGCACGCTCCTGGACATCCTGTGGCGCGAGCACGCCCAGGCCAAGGGGCCCGCCATGTCACGCCTTCGCCGCTACGAGCTCACCGGCCAGGCCGAGCAGCGCTTCGAGCGGCTCTCGGGCGGCCAGCAGGCGCGCTTCCAGATCCTGCTCCTGGAGCTGGAGGGCTCCACCGCCCTGCTGCTCGACGAGCCCACCGACAACCTCGACCTGGAGTCGGCCGAGGCGCTCCAGGAAGGCCTTGAGGCGTACGAGGGGACCGTGCTGGCCGTGACGCACGACCGCTGGTTCGCCCGCTCCTTCGACCGCTACCTCGTCTTCGGCAGCGACGGTCTCGTGCGCGAGACGCAGGAGCCGGTGTGGGACGAGCGGCGGGTGGAGCGCAAGCGGTGACGCCTTCCGGCTTCCGGCAGAACCGCGAGCGGCAGCGGCCCTGTCGGCTCCTGCCGCCTTCCGTCTTCCGGAAGAACCACAACCGGTAGCGCCTCCCGGCTCCAGGAGGACAATGGTGGCCATGGCAGACACGACTGGTACAGCGGGCCCGTCCGACCCGGCGGGCCACCCGCTCCTCGCCCGGCACTCGGCCGCCATCGAACTGTTCACCGACCGCGTGCACGCGGTCGGGGCCGACCAGTGGGACGCGTCGACGCCGTGCACCGACTGGTCCGTGCACGACCTCGTGAACCACCTCACCACCGAGCAGCTCTGGGTGCCCTCGCTCGTCCGCGACGGCGCCACCATGGAATCCGTCGGCGACGCCTTCGACGGCGACATGCTCGGTCCCGACCCGGTCGCCTCCTGGGACACGGCGGCCGCCGCATCGCGCGAGGCGTTCCGTGAGCCGGGCGCCATCGACCGCACGGTCCATCTCTCCTTCGGCGACAGCGCAGCGGAGTTCTACCTCGGACAGATGATCACCGACCTCGTCGTGCATGCCTGGGACCTCTCCCGGGCGATCGGTGCGGACGAGAAGCTTCCGGATGATCTCGTCACCTTCGCCCTGCGGGAAACCAAGCCGTACGCTGCGGACTTGGCGAAGAGCGGTGTCTTCGCCCCCGCGGTGGAACCACCTCAGGGCGCCGACGCGCAGACGGAGTTGCTGAATCTGCTGGGGCGCCGGGTGTAGCCACGGGGGAAATGAACGAGGTCGGGGGAGCGGGTGAGTCACGCGTGAGCGGCGAGGCATGGGGAACGTCCTTCAGAAGCGCGGACGTGGGCGAGGCACGGAAGATGATCGGTGCCGCGTTCTACCACAACTTCATGGATGTCATCGACCGGCCGCGCGACTTCCGGGCCGAGTTCGACATCGGGCGGCTCGGCGCGCTCACCGTCGGCGAGCTGAGCTGCGGCGCCGACGTGCGGATGCGGCTCGGCGAACTGGGCGCCTACCACGTGAACATCCTGCTCGGCGGGCAGATGAGCTTCCGGCAGGGCGGCGGCGCGTGCATGGTCGCGACGGCGGAACGGGCCGGGGTGTTCCAGCCCGTCGGCGACACGGTGGTGGAGCGGTGGTCCGGCGACTGCCGGATCCTCGCGGTGAAGATGGACCGCGAGACGCTCGACAAGCGCCTGGAACGGCTCATCGGGCGGCCCGTCCGCGCCCCGCTGATGCTCGCCCCCGAACTCGACACCACCCGAGGCCCGGGCCGCGCGTGGGCCCGGCTCGTCACGACGGTCTTCGAGGAACTGCGCGAGGAGCCCGGCGATGCGCCGGCCCAGCCGTCGCTCTGTACGTCGCCGCTGGTCGCCGAGCCCCTCCAGGAGGCGATCCTGAACGGGCTGCTGCTCGCCGTCGAACATCCCTTCCGCGGCGAACTGATGGCTCCGGCGCAGAATTTGCGCCCCGCGCCCGTGAAGCGCGCGATGGACGCCGTCGAGGAGCGGCCGGAACACCCGTTCACACCCGCCGGACTCGCCGCCGAGGCGCGGGTCGGGGTGCGCTGGCTCCAGGAGGCGTTCCGCCGCTACGTGGGAATGTCGCCGATGGCGTACGTACGGGACGTACGGCTGACCCGCGTGCGCGACGAACTGCGGGCGGCGGAGCCCGGCGCGCTCAGCGTGAGCGAGGTGGCGCACCGGTGGGGCTTCAGTCATCTGGGGAGATTCGCCGAGCAGTACCACGCCCGGTTCGGGGAGTTGCCGTCCCAGACGCTGCGGAGGTGAACCGTGCGCTATGCGGACACTGGCCGCGCTGAGCGGATCGTCGCTGTGGCGTAACTGACTTATCGTTTCACCTGTCACCGGCTGGGCCGGTCGCTGCCCACGGGCCCTCAACCCGCCCCAGGTGCACGGCCGTGACGGACCACCGGCGATGTTCCGGCCCGGCCTCAGACCGGGCCGGGCCCCGACGCGGGTCCGGTCGCTCCCCTCGCACAACCCGTGCAACCGGACCCGCTCCCTCGGCCGGGCCGGGACCCCGCCCGGCCGGGGGCCGGGTCGGCGGATTGAACTGGAGTGCGAACAGCTGTGGAGGCCGCACCCCGGCTCAGGCCGACGGCGCAGGGCTCGGAGACCTGAGCTCGGAACTCAGGCCGACAGCTCGGAACTCAGGCCGACGCGGCGAGATCCCCGAGGGTCACCATCCCCACCGGATGTCCGTTCTCGACGACCGGCAGCCTGCGCACGGCGTATTCGAGCATCAGGCTGACGGCCGACGCCACGGCGTCATCCGGAGCGACCATCACCGGGTTCGGGGTACAGATGGCCTGCGCGCTGACGGTGAGGGGATCGGCGCCGTCGGCGACGGCGCGCAGCGTGATGTCCCGGTCGGTGAGCACGCCGACCACCCGGCCCGCCGTGGCCACCAGAACATGGCCGATGTCCTGCGCGCGCATCAGCTGAGCCGCTTCGACCAGCGAGGCATCGGGGCCTACCGCCACGACGCCCGGTGTCATGACGTCCCTTACGACAACAGCCATGATGGGGCCTTTCCCTGCGGGGTCACTGGTCTCGCCGCAGTACCCGTGTGAGACCGGTCCATGCGGGTTCGCCGGGAGGGATGTGAGGAGACCGACACGGGGGCCGGTCGCGGCCCGTGTTTGTCCCCGGGGCCTCGGGGCAGGCGAAGTGGACAGTGCTTCGGAACGGAGGCACGTCCGTGGGTGCGGCTCGAGCACGCCCCGGGTGTGCCCCGTCGCGATCTCGCGCGCATCCCACGGTGACTCTTCAACCCAAGGCACCCACAGGGAGTTGCGACCCATCATGCGATCCGAAGCGCGACAACAGCCGAAGCGCCGTCCGCACGACGACGCCCCCGACACCGCAGCCGCCTTCCGCAGGCTCACCGAGATGCCGCACGGCCCCGAGCGTGACGCACTGCGACAGGAGTTGGTCAAGGCCTGGCTGCCGATGGCCGAGCGGCTCGCGGGCCGGTTCCGCAACCGCGGTGAAGCGCTTGACGACCTGCGTCAGGTCGCGGCCCTCGGCCTGGTCAAGGCCGTCGACCGGTACGACCCCGAGCGCGGCAGCGCCTTCGAGAGCTACGCCGTGCCGACCGTCACCGGCGAGATCAAGCGTCACTTCCGCGATCACATGTGGAGCCTCCACGTGCCGCGCCGCGTACAGGACTTGCGCAACCGGGTCCGCTTCGCCCGCCAGGAGCTGACGCAGACCGTCCCCGGACGTGCGCCGACCCTCGCCGAGATCGCCGAGAAGGCACAGCTGTCCCCGGAGGACGCGGCCGCCGGGCTCGAGGCGCTGGAAAGCTTCACCGCGCTCTCCCTGGACGCCGAACTCCCGGGCAGCGAGGACGGATACGCGCTGCGGGACGCGCTCGGCGCGCCCGACCCCGCGCTCGACGTCGTCATCGACCGCGAGGCCGTCAAGCCGCGCATCGCCGCACTGCCCGAGCGGGAACGCGACATCCTCTACATGCGGTTCTTCGGCGACATGACACAGAGCCGCATCGCCGAGCAGCTCGGCATCTCCCAGATGCACGTCTCCCGCCTGATCAGCCGCTGCTGCGACCGGCTGCGCGACCAGGTCATGCAGGACGCGGCCTAGTTGCTGCCCGGGGCCTGGGGGCTCGTCCGCCGGGCCATGGCCAGCGCGATGTGGCGCGACATCACGTCGACGGTCTGCGCCTCCGCCATCGAGAAGGCGAGCCGTGCCCCGCTCCTGAACAGCGTGAGGACACCCTCCACCGGACCGTCCGAGCGCCCTCTCAGCGGCACGCAGAGCAGGGACGTCACCTGCGCGCGTACGAGGACGGGGGCGCCGGACGAGTCGAGGCCGAAGGCCTCCGGGTCCTCCGGACGGACCTGGAGCATAGGGGCCCCGCCGCGTGCCGCCTCGGCGACGAGGGGGCACGCGGCGGGTGCCTGCGCCAGGACCGCGTCGACCGGGGCGTCCGCAGGTCCCAGGACGGTCGTACGCCGCTGTCGTGCGGCGCCCTCGTCGACTATCACCCAGTCCGCGAACCGCGGGTGCAGGACATCGGCCGCCCGTTCCAGGACTGCCGCGCGATCCCCGGCGGGAGCGGTGAGCAGGGCGGTGGTCATGGCGTCCGCCAGGTCGAGGCGGGCCGCGTGCCGGGTCGTCTCGACGAGGTCGGGGGCGGGAGCCGGGGCCTCGTGCGGCGCTGTCCGGGAGCCTGTGGGCTTCGCGTCGGGCCGCGCGCCGGGCTGCAGCACCACCAGGACCGCCGTGCGCGGCTCCGTCGCGGGTCGCAGCGCGGTGAGCGTCGCGCGGACCGGGAGGCGCGGATCGCGCTGGAGGTGGACGGTGAGGCTGCGGTCGCCGTCGCCGCGGGCGACCGCGGCGGTCTGCGAGCGGAACGCGACCCGGTCCGCGTGCAGCAGGAATCCGGTCAGGGGTCTGCCGGTCGCGTATCCGGCGCGTACGCCCGTGAAGCCGGTCGCCGCGAAGTTCATCCGCCGGACCACCGATTCCCGGTCGATCAGGGCGACGGGCAGGGGGAGGCGCTGGAAGAGGGCCCGCAGCAGCCGCTCCTCGTCCCGGTCGGGCACGCCGCCGCCAAGACGGCCGTCCGCGGCGAGCTGTTCGTAGAGCGGCATCAACCGGTCGGCGACATGGTCGAGTTCGAAAATCGCCGCGTCAAGGACCGTGCCGAGATCGTCCGTCGGTACGGAGCGGGCTGACTTCAACTCGGTGACGCGGCGCATGAAATCCGCGATGTCTTCACCGAACTCCTCCGTTTTGGCCATGTGTCGAACGTATCTGCAACGACCGTTTTCCGGGTGGCCTCGCGGGAAGGCGGAGGGGAGACTCGCGGGAAGAAGAGGGAAGAAGGAGGAGGAAACCACGATGCCCCTCTTACCGGAACCGAACCTGGCAGGACCGGAGTCGGCGATGCCGGGACGCAGGCTCTCGGAACTGGCCGAACAGGCCGTGCGCTGCACCACCGCGTGCTGCGGCGCGGGCACGACCGTGTCGGAGGGCGGCAGCGAGCACCCCGCGTCGGTGACCCACCCGGACCTGGCCGGTCTCGTCTCCGTCCAGTTGAGTTCGGGCTACGGACCCATCCCGGTGGCGCACGAGCGGGGCGGGCCGGTGGAGACCGGTGACCTGCTGCGGGTCGAACGGTGGCCCGAGTACCGCGCCATGGCGCTCGACTCCGGCGTACGCTCCAGCGTCACGCTCCCCTTCCAGTGCGCGGGGCTCACGGTGACCCTGACCCTGTTCAGCTTCCGCCCCGACACCCTGGACGACGTCCGGCACGGTCCCGCCCAGGCGCTCGGCGACCTCGCCACGACCGGCCTGGTCCGCGACCGCCGCTACCACGCGGCCCTCACCGAACTGGACCACCTCGGCACGGCCCTGCGCACCCGCCCCGTGGTCGACCAGGCCTGCGGCATCATCATGCATGTCCTGACCTGCGACGCGGACAAGGCCTTCACGATGCTGCGCCGCATCTCCCAGGCCACGAACCGCAAGCTGGCCGATGTCGCGGCGGCGGTGGTGGAGAAGCGGGGCAAGGGTCTTGAGCGCGAGCTTGCGGGGCTCGCCGCCGAGGAGGGAAACCACTCGGCCGGAGGCTCCCGCGCGCGCTGAGCGGCCCGTCGCGTTTCGATGGGTCCATGCGGACGGAATCCGAAGGCCGTGGCCCCGTCCGGTACGGGCCTCCCCTGCCGGAGCCGGGCCTGCCTGTGCTGCCCGAGCTGTCCGCCGCGCTCGCCGGTGCCGCGGGCCGTGCCCACGCCGAACCGCCCGGCGGCAGCCCCGCCCTCCTGGACGCCGCGAGCGGCTACTGGGCCCGGCGCGGCCTGACGGTGGAGCGCGGCCAGGTCGTCGCCGCGCCCGGAGCCGGGCCCCTGCTGCTCGCGCTGACCGCCGCGCTCGGTGGCGGTGACGTCCTGCTCCCGCGGCCCTGCCCGGCCTGGTGGGCGCCGCAGGTACGACTCCTTGGCCGGTCGGTGTACCACGTTCCTACGCCCGCCGAATGCGGCGGCGTCCCCGATCCGTACGCCCTCCTGGAGACCGTCCGCCGTATCCGCGCCGAAGGAGGCACCCCGCGCCTCCTCGTGCTCTCCGTCGCCGACGACCCGACCGCCACCGTGCCGCCGCCGGAGGTGCTGCACGAAGCCGTGGAGGCGGCGGCGGACGAGGGGCTGCACATCGTCAGCGACGAGACCTGGCGCGACACCCTGCACCGGCCGCACGAAACCTTGCTCATCGGCCCCGCCGAGATGGCCCCCGAACGGGTGACGGTGCTGGCCGACCTCTCCGGAGCGTTCCTGCCGCCGGGCTGGCCCGCGGCGGTCGCCCGGTTCCCTTCCGACGCGCGGGGCGCCGCTCTGCGGGCCCGCACCCTGGACGTCCTCACCGCGCTCGGCGCGTGCGTGGCGGCGCCGGTCGGGGCGGTGGCGTCGTACGCCCTGGGCGAGCCGGACGAGGTGACCGGCCGCCTCGCCCGCGCGATCGCCCTGCACGCACGCGTGGCCGCCGCCGCGCACCGGGCGGTTCTCGCCGCGGGCGCGCTGGCCCGGCCCCCACGGGCGGGCCGCCATTTCTACGTGGACCTCGGGCCGCTCCGCCCGGCCCTCGCCGCGCGCGGCGTCGGCGACTCGCAGGACCTGGAGGACTTCCTCGGCGAACGCCTCGCCATGCCCGCACCCGGCGGCCACCGCTTCGGCGACGAACTGGGGGCGCTGCGCGTACGCCTGTCCACCGGACCGCTCCTCGGCTCAACCCGCGAGGAGCGCCTGACGTCTCTCACCGCACCGGACGCGCTTGAACTGCCGTACGTGGAACGGGCGTTGAGCCTCCTTGGATCGGCCTTCGGCGATCTCCGCACAGCGGCACAGCGAAGGGAGCCTCCTCGGTGACGCAGCAGACGGAGACGCAGCGGGACGGCCGGACGGACCTGGACGGGCAGGGCGAGCGGGCGGACCAGGGCGAGCGGGACGCCGGGTCGGCGGAGGCGAGATCCGCGGACGCCGGGTCCGCGGGCGCCGGGTCCACCGGCGCCGGTTCTGCGGGTGTCAGATCTGCATACGCCGGGTCTGCATACGCCGGGTCTGCGGACGCTGGAACCACGGGCGCCGGGTTCACCGGCGTCAGATCCACGGGCGCCGGGTCGACGGGCGCCGGGTCGACGGGCGCCGGGTCGACGGGCGCCGGGTCGACGGGCGCCGGGTCGACGGGCGTCAGATCCACCGGCGCCGGATCCGCAGGCGTCAGATCCACCGGCGCCGGTTCCACGGACGCCAGATCCACGCACGCCGTGCCCAGCCTCCCGACCCCCGACGCACCAGCCCCGCTAGACCGGGACCGGGACCGGGCCCGACCGACCCCGAGCCCCCTCGCCCCGACCTCCCTCGCCCCGACCTCCCTCGCCCCGCCCCGCGTCCCCGGCATCCCCCGGCTCTGGCCGAAGTCGTTCGCCGATCGGCTCACCGCGCCGTTGCCCGGGCTGCGTGCCTTCGCGCGGTTCGCGCGGGAGGGGGCCCTGCGGCCCACTCCCGAGGGCCTCGCCGACATCCAGCGGCTGCCGTTCGAGCCGGGGCCGCTGCCGCGCGTGGACTCCCGCACCGTGGCCGTCACCTGGGTCGGGCACGCGAGCTGGGTCGTACGGATCGGTGGGCTCACCGTTCTCACCGATCCCGTCTGGTCCCGCAAGATCCTCGGCACCCCGGCCCGTGTCACGCCTCCCGGCGTGGCCTGGAGCGCGCTGCCGCGCGTCGACGCCGTCGTCATCAGCCACAACCACTACGACCACCTGGACGCCCCGACCCTCGCCCGCCTCCCCAGGAACACCCCCGTGTTCGTGCCCGCGGGGCTCGGCCGGTGGTTCGCGCGCCGCCGGTTCAGCCGCGTCATCGAGCTCGACTGGTGGGAGGCCGCCGAACTCGCGGGCGTGCGCTTCGACTTCGTGCCCGCTCATCACTGGTCCAAGCGGAGTCTCGTCGACACCTGCCGGACGCTGTGGGGCGGGTGGATCATCACCGACGGCGAGGGGCGGCGCGTCTATTTCGCGGGCGACACCGGTTACGGCCACTGGTTCGAGCGCATCGGCGCCCGCTACCCCGGCATCGACCTCGCGCTCCTGCCGATCGGCGCCTACCACCCGAGATGGTGGCTCAGCGACGTCCACTGCGACCCCGAGGAGGCGGTGCGGGCGGCGGGCGACGTCGGGGCGCGCCGCCTCGCCCCGATGCACTGGGGGACGTTCCTGCTGTCGGGCGAGCCGGTCCTCGAACCGCTGACCCGGGTGCGCGCGGCATGGGAGCAGGCGGGACTGCCCCGCGAGGACCTGTGGGACCTGCCGGTGGGCGCGTCCCGGGTGCTCGGCTAGGGGCCTCAATCCCTCTGCCCCTAGGACGCGACCCGCCGCACCTTGCGCCACACCGTCGGCGCCGTGCTGATCAGCACCGTCAGACCGACCGCCACCACCACGCCCTCCCACGGCTCGTCGAAGAGCGAGCCGCCGAGAATGCCGATCAGCTGGTACGTCAGGGCCCAGGCCAGGCACGCGGGCACGTCCCCGCGGGCGAACTCGCGCAGCGGCATCTTCGCCATCAGACAGGCCAGCATCACCGGAATGCGCCCGGCGGGGACGAGCCGGGAGAGGACGAGGACAAGGACGCCGTGTTCCGCGAGCTTCCTCTGCGCCTGCGCGAGACGCTCCTCGGGCGCCCGGTCACGGATCGCCGCGAGCCACCGCGAGCCGTTCTTCGAGTGCATGCCGCGCCGGCCGAGCCAGTAGAGCGCGATGTCCCCGAGAAACGCGGCGAGTGCGGACACCCCGAACACCACGAGCAGCGTGAGGGGCGCCGTCTGGTGCAGGGCCACCACCGCGGCCGAGCTGACCAGCGCACCCGTGGGCACCACGGGCACCAGCGCGCCCACCAGGATGAGCAGGAACAACGACGGATAGCCGACCGCCTGCTGCGTCGACTCCGGCGTCACCTGCGCCGTCAGGGAGAGGATCACTGAGGCCCACCTCTGGTGATCTCGGGCCGCACACTCTCGCCGTGCCCAAGGCGGTGCACCGTCACCCCGGGCGCGAACCGCGCCGCCTGGCGCACGAACTCCTCGCCCGGAGCATGGAATTCATGGGGCCGTACGGCGTCCATACCGATCGGCCAGTACGTCCCGTAATGCACCGGTACGGCGCTGCGCGGCGCGATCCTCGCCAGGGCGAGCGCCGCTCGCCCCGCGTCGAGATGACCATGGCCGAGATACGGCCCCCAGCCACCGACCGGAAGGAGCGCCACGTCGACATCCCCTACCTCCTCGGCCATCGAGTCGAAGAGTCCGGTGTCCCCGGCGAAGTACGTCCGCGCCTCACCGCGCACCACGAAGCCGAGCGCGGGTGTGCCGTGCGGTCCGACGGGCAGCCGCCGCCCGTCGTGCCGCGCCGTCACCACGCGTACGACGAGGTCGCCCACCCGCACCTCGTCCCCCGGCACGACTTCGACGAGGTGCAGATGGGAGAGCTTGCGCGCGAGCCCCGGCACATGCCGACGCGAGCCGCGCGGGAGCAGCACACGGGTACCGGGGGCGATCCGCGCCAGGGAGGGCAGATGCAGATGATCGGCGTGCAGATGGGAGAGGAGCACGGCGTCGGCGACGGCGGCCTCGGGAGGGGGGAGCGCGCCTCTGCGCCGGCGCAGATGGGCGAGGCGGGGGGCGAAAAGCGGGTCGGTGAGCACCCTCAGCCCCGAATCCTCGACCGTGCAGGTGGCATGACCCCACCAGGTGATCTCCACCGGCACTCCGGTTCCTCCTTCGCGCGACTGTTTACGAGCCTACGGCCAGGAGTAGGGTCTTCGGCTGACGCCAGTGGTGAGGACACCAGAGGTGAGGGGGACGCGATGGGAGATGCCACGAGCGTGCGAGTCGTGCGGGTCGCGGCGATCGCCAGCCTGACCCCCCTTGAGGAGCTGGAAGCCGACCCCTTCCTGGTGGACTCCCGCAGCCAGCACGCGATGTGCGCGCGCTGGGCCGCCGCCCGGGGGTACGTCGTCGTCCGTGAGCTAGTCGTCCGCGGGCTGCCCGCCGATCACGCCGTGCTCTGGGCCGACGTGGACGAGGGGCTCGTGGACCTCTTCGTCGTACCGAGCCGCCGGGTCCTGGACCGCGCGCTGCGTTCGCCGGACGAGTTCACCGCGGAGTGCGGGCGGCGTGGCGTGCGGATCGAGACCGCGGGCCTCGCGGAACCGTCGTACGACGCGGTGATGAAGGCCCATGTCCACCGGCGGCTCTCCATGCCGACAGCCGGGTACGACGGCCGCTGACCCGCCGCCGCCCACCGGCCCCTTCACCCTGTGACACGCTGGTGTCCGGATCTGTCATGAAACGTGAGGCGGCGCGGCGTGGGGCGAGGGCGATGGCGTGCGGTCGGCAGTGCTCTGTGGCGCTCCGTCGCCGTGTGGTTGGTCAGTACGCTCACCATGCTCGCGCTCGCCGGGATCCTGCCCGACTTCAAGCTGCAGTCCGACGACGGTGACAGCGCCACCCGCATCGCCATCACGGCCGCCCTGGGCGCCGGCGCCTTCGGGCTGCTCTCCTCGCTGGTCTGGCCCCTGCTCGTCCGGGCCCTGCTGCTCGTGCCCGCGCTCGTCCTCGGTCTTCTCGCCTTCTTCCTCAACGGCTCGCTGCTGCTGCTCGCCCTAAGACTCATCCCCGACGGCCGCGGTGACGCCAACCCCGAGACCGCCGTCGTCGTGGCCGCCGTCATGTCCGCCGTGGCCTCCGCCACCGGCGGTGCCCTCGCCGTTCGTGACGACGACGCCTACCGCCGCCGCCTCTACCGTCTCGCCGACCGCCGCCGGCGCCGCCGCCGTGCCGAAGGGCGGACCGGTCCCGTCCCGCCCGGCACGGTCTTCATCCAGCTCGACGGCGTGGGCCACGACGTCCTGCGCGCCGCGGCTCAGCAGGGCCTGATGCCGACCGTCGCGGGCTGGCTCGGCCAGGAGGGCGAGCCGAGCCATCGCCTCACCCCCTGGCGCACCGACTGGTCGAGCCAGACCGGGGCGAGTCAGCTCGGCATCCTGCACGGCTCCAACCACGACGTCCCCGCCTTCCGCTGGTACGAGAAGGACACCGGGGAGGTCATGGTCTCCAACCGGCCCGCGTCCGCCGCCGAACTCCAGCGCCGCGCCATCGAGCAGACCGGCGACGGCGGACTCCTCACCTTCGACGGCGCGAGCCGCGGCAACCTCTTCAGCGGCGGTGCCGAGCAGATCGCCCTCGTACTCTCCATGGCCGCACGGCGCGGCAAGGAGAACCGCTCGCGCGCCGGGTACTTCGCCTACTTCTCCGATCCCGCCAACGCCGTCCGCACCGCCCTGTCCTTCGTCGCCGAGGTCGGCCGCGAGATCGGTGAGTCGACCCGCGCCCGGATCAGGAAGCAGCGCCCGCGCATCGGCCGCGGCGGGCTCTACCCCTTCATCCGCGCCTTCGCGACCGTCGTCGAGCGCGATGTCGTCGTCACCGCGGTCATCGGGGACATGCTCGCCGGTCGCAGCGCGGTCTACGCCGACCTCGTCGCGTACGACGAAGTGGCCCACCACTCGGGGCCCAGCGGCAGCGACGTCGACAAGGTCCTCCAGCGCCTCGACCGGTCCCTGGCACTGATCGCGAAGGTCGCCGAACACGCCCCCCGCGCCTACCGCATCGTGGTCCTCTCCGACCACGGCCAGAGCCCGGGCGAGACCTTCCGCGCCCGCTACGGCCTCACCCTCGGCGACCTCGTCAAGGCGGGCTGCGGCCTGCCCGTGCCGCGCAAGGCGCGGCGCACGCACAGCGGCGCGGAGGCCCGCTCGGCGGTGCGCGCCGCGCTGCGCCGCCCTGTCGAGGAGGGTGCGGGGCAGCACCGCCCGGCCCGCGAGGCGGAGCCCATCGTGCTCGCCTCCGGCAACCTCGGCCTCGTCTCCTTCCCCGACGTCCGACGCCGCATGACCCGCGAGGAGATCGACCTGCGCCACCCGGCGCTCCTGCCCACCCTCGCCAACCACCCGGGCATCGGCTTCCTTCTCGTACGCAGTCAGGAGCGCGGCCCGGTCGTCCTCGGCGCACGCGGCAGCGAGGTGTACCTCGATGAGGAACCCGTCGATCCGGGGCCGCTCGCGGACTTCGGGCCCGGCGCCGCCGACGCCGTGCGCCGCACCGACGGCTTCCCGCACGTCGCCGACATCATGGTCAACTCCTGGTACGACCCCGAGTACGGCGAAGTCCTCGCCTTCGAGGAGCAGATCGGCTCGCACGGCGGGCTCGGCGGAGCCCAGGCCCAGCCCTTCCTCCTCTCGCCCCTCGTGCTCTCGGCGCCGGTCGGCGAAGGGCACGAACTGGTCGGCGCCGAGCGCGTCCACGGAGTGCTCAGGCGCTGGCTCGGCGAGTATCAGGGCCCCGAGGTTCCGGTGGTGGGAGGGGACACTCCGGCTCTTGCGGCCACCGACCCCGCCGTAGAGGACAGGACACACTGAACGCGTGGCTGGCGGCCCGCGAGGAGCGGACCGCCACCCACTGATTCCCCGGCCTCCACCGGGGAGGGAACTCCCCCCCCTCGGACCCGACTCCCCGCTACCTGGCGAGCGGTGCGATCACCCAGCGGCGAGTGGTGAACATGCCGTCGGGCGGGCCGATCTCGATCAGCTTGCGGGCGGCCGGGTAGGCCTCGTTGCCCTCGATCTCATAGCCGACGTCGAACGTGCCGGGCACGTCCCTGACCTGCGGCTCCTGCGGTGCCTTCGCACCCTTGCCGCCCGAATCGCCCGCTGTGACGGCGGCGAGCTCGGCGAGCAGCCTCTGCTGTGCCGCGGCGAGGGCCTGGCGCGGGTCGCGTACCCGCGGCGCCGCAGCCGCCTTGCCGCTCTGGGGCGGCGGTGAGATGTCGGTGCTCGGCTCACGCGTCGTTCCGGTGGCCTCGCGCGTGGAGATCTGCGCCTGTACGACGGTCGCGTCGTTGTCCAGGACCACGCGGATGATGCCGCGGTCGGGCGTGATGACCGGTACGCCGTCGAAGACCTGCCGGAACGTCACATGCGTTTCGAGAGACACCGGCTTCCCGAGCTCCGAGCCGTCCTTCGCCCCGGAGTTCTGCATCAGGTCGTGCACGCTGTCCACGACGAGCTCGGCGCCGTCGGCGTGCTGCTCCGCGAACGCGCGTGCCGCCTCGACCGCCCGCTCCGTGGGCAGCTGGCGCAGGTTGCGGTGGTTGGCCTCGGCGAGCTTGACCCACCGGACGGCGTGCGGCGCCGTGGAGATGATCCGGTCACCGGAGGTCGCGTTCAGCACGCCCTGCCGCTCGACCTGCACCTCTTGCAGCGCCGCCGACGGGAAGTCGGCGATGCGGCCGAGCTTGGTGAGCTCCTCGGCCGGGTCGCGCGGCGCGAGCTGGACGATCTGCGGGCTGCTGGGCGCGAGGGTCAGTGGCTCCCTGAGGCTGTCGCGGGCGTAGTACCAGCGCCACGCGTACCAGTTGTCCGGCACGTGGTCGCGGTAGAGGGTGCGCTCGCCGTTGAGCCGGGCGGTGGCCTCGGCCTGGGTGGAGCCGACCGCGGCGACCGAGGGCGCCTGGCCCTTGTAGATGTCCCAGCTCGCGTTCAGCCACGCGTCGGTGAACGTCTGCCCGGCCCGCCACTTCTCCCAGAACTTCGTGCCGTAGTCCGGGCTGTCGATGCTCACGCTCTCGAACCCGAAGATCATGCGGAAGCCGATGTTGGGCCCCGCCCACGTGCGGATCGGGGAGTGCCCGCCGAGCACCCTGAGCGAGTTGCACGTGGACCAGAAGACGTAGTTCGCCTTCTCGTTGCCCAGCGCCATCCGGTTGGACACCGCGTCACTGCGGCCGTCCCAGACCGCGCCCAGTGGCGCGAAGAAGACGCCGTTGCCGTCCATACCGCCGTGACCCGAGTGGTACACGGCGACCACCGCGTCCATTCCGTAGCGGTCCTGCCAGTTGTCGTACGTCTCCTCGTACGCCCAGACCTGCGCCCCCGCGTCCGCGAACCAGAAGTTGCGGTCGTAGAACTGCTGGAGGTACGACAGCCAACCGCTGGCATCGGCGTGCGTGTGGAAGAGAGTGTTCTGGTTGACGAACGTCTGGATGCTGAAGGCTCCCCACCAGCCGAAAGTCGAGTCGCGTGGAGTGGCGGCCCCTGGCTTCGCCCCTTCCAGCGGAGACGGACCGTGGTCCGAGTAGTTCATGCGCATGGCCAAACCCCCTGAGTGATCTCCTCGTCGGTGCGAGGGGGCCTCAAAGTGTCACCGCCCGACTGCCTTGCCCAGTTGCCATTCAGGCCATAGCTACTGCGCACCGGGGCTCTCGTCGCGCCCCTGACGCATCAGTAACCGTCCCCCGTGGGCCGGTCTTCGACGTGCTCCGAGTCGGGGTGTGATCGGATGGGCGCACGGATGTTCCGGAACGCATCACGGAACCGCACTGAAGGGATCTACATCGTGGCTACCACGCGCTCCGCGCACACGGTCTGGGAAGGCAACCTGCTGGAGGGCTCCGGCACCGTCACCTTCGACTCCTCCGGGATCGGGGAGCAGGCCGTGTCCTGGCCGTCCCGCGCCGAGCAGGCCAACGGCAAGACCAGCCCGGAGGAGCTGATCGCCGCGGCACACTCCAGCTGCTTCTCGATGGCCTTCTCCAACGGCCTCGCCCAGGCCGGCACCCCGCCGACCCGTCTGGTCACGTCCGCCGACGTGACGTTCCAGCCGGGCACCGGCATCACCGGTATCCACCTCACCGTCGAGGGCACGGTGCCGGGCATCGACGAGGCCGCGTTCACCGCCGCCGCCGAGGACGCCAAGAAGAACTGCCCCGTGAGCCAGGCGCTGACGGGCACGACCATCACGCTGACGGCGAAGCTCGCCTGACGCGGTCCGAACCGTGCCGCCGTCCCTCGTGGGCGGCGGCACAGTCGTATGCGGCATTGACAATAAGCCGCTCAAGTTTTGTGATGGAGGTCGAAGTACGCCGGTCAACGGGCTCGCGGTGGAAGGGGACTGGACATGGCACGTGCAGTCGGGATCGACCTCGGTACGACGAACTCGGTGGTGGCCGTCCTGGAGGGCGGTGATCCCACGGTCGTGGCCAACGCGGAGGGCGCGCGCACCACACCCTCGGTCATCGCCTTCGCGAAGAACGGCGACGTCCTGGTCGGAGAGGTCGCCAAGCGGCAGGCGGTCACCAATGTGGAGCGCACCGCACGCTCCGTCAAACGCTATATGGGCGACGTCAGTTGGCGCTTCCCGGAGGACGGGTCGGTGGACGGTACCCGGTACACCGCCCAGGAACTCTCCGCCCGCGTCCTGCAGAAGCTCAAGCGTGACGCCGAGTCCTATCTGGGCGAGGACGTCACGGACGCGGTCGTCACCGTCCCCGCGTACTTCGACGACACGCAGCGCCAGGCCACCAAGGAGGCCGGCGAGATCGCGGGCCTGAAGGTGCTCCGCATCATCAACGAACCGACGGCCGCGGCCCTCGCGTACGGCCTCGACAAGGGCGACGATCAGACGGTCCTCGTCTTCGACCTGGGCGGCGGCACCTTCGACGTCTCGCTCCTGGAGATGGGCGAGGGCGTCATCGAGGTGAAGGCCACCAACGGCGACACGCAGCTGGGCGGCGACGACTGGGACCAGCGCGTCGTCGAGCATCTGGTGCGGCAGTTCAAGAACGGCCACGGGGTGGATCTCGGCAAGGACAAGATGGCGCTCCAGCGGCTGCGGGAGGCCGCGGAGAAGGCGAAGATCGAGCTGTCGTCGTCGAGCGAGACGGACATCAACCTGCCGTACGTCACCGCGTCGGCGGAGGGCCCGCTGCACCTGGCCGAGAAGCTGACCCGCGCTCAGTTCCAGGAACTGACGGCGGACTTGCTCGAGCGCTGTCGCGGCCCCTTCCACCAGGCGGTCAAGGACGCGGGCGTGCAGCTCTCGGCCGTCGACCACGTCATTCTGGTGGGCGGCTCGACGCGGATGCCCGCGGTGACCGAACTGGTCAAGGAACTCACCGGGAGCGAGCCGCACAAGGGGGTCAACCCGGACGAGGTGGTGGCGCTCGGCGCGGCGCTCCAGGCGGGTGTGATCAGGGGTGACGTGAAGGACGTACTGCTCCTGGACGTGACGCCGCTGTCCCTCGGGATCGAGACCAAGGGCGGCATCATGACCAAGCTCATCGAACGCAACACCACGATTCCCACCCGGCGTTCGGAGACCTTCTCGACCGCCGAGGACAACCAGCCCTCGGTCGGCATCCAGGTCTTCCAGGGCGAGCGGGAGATAGCCGCGTACAACAAGAAGCTGGGCGTCTTCGACCTCACCGGGCTGCCCCCAGCTCCCCGAGGCGTCCCCAAGATCGAGGTCACCTTCGACATCGACGCCAACGGAATCATGCACGTCTCCGCGAAGGACGAGGCGACGGGGCGCGAGCAGCGCATGACGGTGACGGGCGGTTCCGCGCTGCCCAAGGACGACATCAACCGCATGGTGCGGGAGGCGGAGGAGCACGCGGAGGAGGACCGTAAGCGGCGCGAGGCCGCGGAGACCCGCAACCAGGCGGAGCAGCTCGTCTACCAGACGGAGCGGTTCCTCCAGGAGAACGAGGAGCGGATCCCCGCGGAGACCAGGACCGAAGTGGAGGAGGCAGCCGCGGAGTTGAAGGGCATCCTGAAGGACAGGGCCGACGACACGGCGGCACTGCGCGTGGGCGCGGAGAAGCTGGCCACCGTGAGCCAGCGGATGGGGCAGGCCATGTACGCGGCTTCCGGCGAGGGCGCCCAGCAGGAACAGGGGGCTCCGGGAGCCCCTGCCGAGGAGGGCGTGGTCGACGCGGAGATCGTTGACGACGAGAAGCCGGGGGAGCGGGAGAAGCGGGCCGGGGAGTAGCGCACCGTCGATCACCGGCTTCGCCGAGTTCGTCCTCAAACGCCGGACGGGCTGGATCCGGACGGGCTGGATCCGGACGGGCTGGATTCAGCCCGTCCGGAGATCACGACCCCGTCTTCTCCCAGCCCCGCCGCTCCGGACGAGGCCCGACCCTGCTCGGGTCCTTGCTCCGGTACACCACGTACGGCCGGAACAGATACTGCACGGGCGCGCTGAACATGTGCACGAGCCGGGTGAACGGAATCAGCGCGAACAGCGCCATCCCGACCACCGCGTGGATCTGGTACAGGACCGGAACCCCCGCCATCATTCCCGTGTCCGGCTGGAGGGTGAACAGGCTGCGCGCCCAAGGGGCGATGGACTCGCGGTAGTTGTAGCCGTCGCCCGAAGCGTGCGAGAGCTTGGCCACCATGCCGAGCACGATCGCCGCGAACAGCACCAGGTACATGAGCTTGTCGTTGGCGGTCGTCGCCCGGAAGACCGGCGCGTTCGTGCGCCGCCGGTAGAGCAGCAGCAGGATGCCGAGCACCAGCATGATTCCCGCCGCCGTACCGCCGTACAGCGAGAACAGGTGGTAGGTGTGCTCGCTCACACCCGCCTTCTGCGTCCACGACTCCGGAACGAAGAGACCGACCAGATGTCCGACGAGCACGAAGAGGATGCCGTAGTGGAACATCGGCGACGCGATGTTCAGGAGCTTCGACTCGTACACCTGCGAGGAACGCGTCGTCCAGCCGAACTTGTCGTAGCGATAGCGCCAGGCCAGGCCCGCCGCCAGGAGGACGACGACCACGTACGGGATGACGCCCCACAGCAGCGTTCTCATCAGTGCTCCCCGATCATTGCGAAGGGTTCGAGGCCGACGTCCTCCCGCGGGGGCCCCGACCGGGCAAGGGCCTGCGCCTCGGCCCGGTCCTTCGGTGAGGGGCCCGGCAGCGTCCCGCACACCGCCTGGAGCACGGACGCGTACGGCGTGCCGAAGTCGGTGAGGGCGAGCCGCAGCAGTTCGAGGCCCGGCCGGTGCTCCTCGAGGAGCACCGGACCGGCGTGCGCGGAGAACTCCAGGACCGCGGGCAGGAAGTCGGGCAGCTCCTCGCCGGTGAACTCCATCCCGTGCTCCCGGTAGACCTCCTTGAAGCGGACCAGGGCCATTCCGCGCCGCCGTGTGTCACCGTCGCGCCACCAGCTCAGGTAGAGGCTGTGGCGGTTCTTGAAGTCGAAGACCTGTACGTAGTGCGCGGCGAGTTCGGAGGGGCCGGTCGCCTCGGCGTGCGTCAGGAAGCTCTCCAACTGGGGTGCGGCAGCACGCAGTTGAGGCAGCAGGGCGCGGAACTCGTCGTCCGGGTAGGACAGGCAGTGCGCGGCTGCCTGGTAGAGCACGGCGTTCTCGCTCACAGGGTGTCCTTCTCGGCGGCGGACGGCTGCTCGTCGGCGGTCTGCCGGTCCCGCAGCGCGTGGAAGTTCTCGATGGTCACCAGAGGGAGCTGCTTGCGGCCCGAGTCCTGGCCGAACGGCCCGTCCCCGCCCATGCCGGGACCGCCCTCGTGGTCGAGGCTGCACGAGTCCGGAAGCGCCGATTCCTCCAGGCGCTGCGCGTCACCGACCGCGGCGGTCGGGATGACGTAGCGGTCCTCGTACTTGGCGATGGCGAGCAGCCGGTACATCTCCTCGATCTCCTGGCCCGACATGCCCACGGAGTCGGCGACCGAACTGTCGGGCGAATCCCCGAGGTTGATCGCCCGCATGTGCGCCCGCATCGCCGCCAGCTTCTCCAGCGAGGCCCGCACCGGGCCCATGTCTCCGGCTGTGAAGATCTCCGCCAGGTATTCGAGGGGGATGCGCAGGGTGTCGATGGCGCCGAACAGGTTGTCTAGGTCCTCGCCGTCGTGCCCGGTCTCGCTCAGCGCGTCCACGACCGGGGAGAGCGGCGGGATGTACCAGACCATCGGCATCGTCCGGTACTCCGGATGCAGCGGGAGCGCCACCTTGTACTTGCTGATCAGCGCGTGCACGGGGGAGCGGCGTGCCGCCTCGATCCAGTCGTGGCCGATCCCGGCCCGCTCGGCCTCGCGCCGCACGTCGGGGTCCTCCGGATCGAGGAAGACCCCCAGCTGGGACTCGTACAGCGCCGTGTCGTCCGGTACCGACGCCGCCTCCGTCACCTTGTCGGCGTCGTAGAGGATCACACCGAGGTAGCGCAGACGCCCCACGCACGTCTCCGAGCAGACCGTGGGCAGGCCCACCTCCAGGCGCGGGTAGCACATCGTGCACTTCTCGGCCTTGCCGGTGCGATGGTTGAAGTACACCTTCTTGTACGGGCATCCCGTCACGCACTTGCGCCAGCCCCGGCAGCTGTCCTGGTCGACCAGGACGATGCCGTCCTCCTCGCGCTTGTACATCGCGCCGGAGGGGCATGAGGCCACGCACGCGGGGTTCAGGCAGTGCTCGCAGATCCGCGGCAGATAGAACATGAAGGTCTGCTCGAAGGCGAACTTCACCTTCTCCGCGGCCTTCTCGCGGGTCTTGGCCACCATCGGGTCGAGGTCGCCGTACTCCGTCGCGCCGCCCAGGTTGTCGTCCCAGTTCGACGACCACTCGATCTTCATGGGCTTGCCGCTGATCAGCGAGCGCGGCTCGGCGACCGGGTAGTCGTCGCCGAGAGGGGCGTCGGTGAGGTTCTTGTACTCGTACGTCCAGGGCTCGTAGTAGTCCTTGATCTCCGGCAGCTTGGGGTTGGAGAAGATCTCCAGAAGGGCCTTGAACCGGCCGCCGTTCTTGAGCTTCAGGGCGCCGCGCTTGTTCAGCTCCCAGCCGCCGCGCCACTTCTCCTGGTCCTCGTAGCGGCGCGGATAGCCCTGGCCCGGACGGGTCTCGACGTTGTTGAACCAGACGTACTCCATGCCGTCGCGGTTGGTCCACGCCTGCTTGCAGGTGACGGAGCAGGTGTGGCAGCCGATGCACTTGTCGAGGTTCATCACCATCGCGATCTGTGCCATGACGCGCATCAGTACTGAACCTCCTGGCTGCGGCGGCGGATGACCGTCACTTCGTCGCGCTGATTGCCTGTCGGACCCAGATAGTTGAACGCCCACGACAACTGGGCGTAGCCGCCGATGAGATGGGACGGCTTGAGGATGAGGCGGGTCAGGGAGTTGTGGATGCCGCCGCGTCTGCCGGTGGTCTCCGTCTTGGGGACGTTGACCGTGCGTTCCTGCGCGTGGTGCATGTAGACCGTGCCGGCCGGCATCCGGTGCGAGACGACGGCTCGCGCGACCACCACGCCGTTGCGGTTGACCGCCTCGATCCAGTCGTTGTCCTTCACGCCGATCGCGTCCGCGTCCTGCGGCGCCATCCAGATGCACTGGCCGCCCCGGGAGAGCGACAGCATGAAGAGGTTGTCCTGGTACTCGGAGTGGATGGACCACTTGTTGTGCGGGGTGAGGTAGCGGACCGTCACCTCCTTCTCGCCGTCCGGACCGAGCTGTGGCTCTCCGAAGAGGCGGTTCATGTCCAGGGGCGGCCGGTAGACGGGCATCGCCTCGCCCAGCTCGTGGATCCAGTCGTGGTCGAGGAAGAAGTGCTGGCGCCCGGTGAGCGTGTGCCAGGGCTTCAGATGCTCGGTGTTGAGCGTGAACGCCGTGTAGCGGCGCCCACCGGCCTCGCTGCCCGACCACTCGGGCGAGGTGATCACGGGGACGGGGGCCGCCTGCGTGTCGGCGTACGTGATGCGCTTGCCCTCGTGCTCGGCGGCCAGGTGCGCCATCTCCTGGCCCGTGCGCGCCTCCAGGGTGTGGAAGCCCTGGGTGGCGAGGCGCCCGTTGGTCGTGCCGGACAGGGCGAGGATGGTGTTCGCCGCCTTGATCGCCGTGTCCAGGGCGGGGCGCCCGTCGGCGGGGCCGCCGCGTACGACGCCGTTGCGCTCGCGCAGCTCGTCGACCTCCTGGTCGGGACGGAACGCGATGCCCTTCGCGGGCAGGCCCAGCTTCTCCGCGAGGGGGCCGAGCGCGGCGAACTTGGCGCCGATCGCGGTGTAGTCCCGCTCGACCACGGTCAGGCCCGGCATCGTCTTGCCCGGGATCGCCTCGCACTCGCCCTTGCGCCAGTCGAGGACGACACCGCCGGGCTGCGCGGTCTCGCCCGGGGTGTCGTGCTGGAGCGCGGTGGCCACGACGTCCTTGCGTACGCCGAGATGGTCCACGGAGAGCTCGCTGAGCCGTTCCGCGATCGCCTTGAACGTGTCGAAGTCGGTGCGCGCCTGCCAGGGCGGGTCGACGGCCGGGGTGAAGGAGTGGACGTAGGGATGCATGTCCGTGGACGAGAGGTCGTGCTTCTCGTACCAGGTCGCCGCGGGCAGGACCACGTCCGAGAGCAGCGTCGACGACGTCTGCCGGAAGTCGAGCGAGACGAGCAGGTCGAGCTTGCCCTCGGGGGCCTCGTCGTGCCACTTCACGGTCGAAGGACGCTCGTCGGGCTCCGCCTCCTGCGCCCGCAGCGAGGAGTGCGTGCCGAGCAGATGCTTGGTGAAGTACTCCGCGCCCTTGGCCGAGGAGCCGAGCAGGTTGGCGCGCCACAGGGTCAGGACACGCGGCCAGTTCTCCGGTGCGTCCGGGTCCTCGCAGGCGAAATTGAGGGTGCCCGCCTTGAGCTCCTCGACGACATTGGCCACCGGGTCGCCCGACGGACCCGAAGTCTCGCCCAGTTCGAGGGAGTTGCGGTCGAAGGTCGGGTAGGAGGGCATCCAGCCGGTGCGTGCCGAGAGCGCGAGACAGTCGGCGCCCGTCATCCCCGCGAACCGGCCTTCGCCGAGGGGCGAGGCGAGCACGTCCGCCGCGAACTTGTCGTAGCGCCACTGATCGGTGTTCAGGAACCAGTACGCGGCGCCGATCATCTGCCGCGGCGGCCTGCTCCAGTCGTTGGCGCTGGCGAGCGTCGCCCAGCCGGTCGCCGGGCGGCACTTCTCCTGACCCACGTAGTGCGCCCAGCCACCGCCGTTGCGGCCCTGGCAGCCGGTCAGCTGGAGCAGCGCGAGGAAGGCGCGGTAGATCGTCTCGGAGTGGAACCAGTGGTTGGTCCCCGCCCCCATCAGGATCATGCAGCGGCCCTGCGACTTCTCGGCGGTCCGCGCGAACTCCCGCGCGATCTTCACGGCCTTCGCGGCAGGGACCGAGGTGTGCGCCTCCTGCCAGGCCGGGGTGCCGGGTGCGTCGGCATCCTCGTACGAAGAAGGCCACTCGCCCGGAAGCCCCTCGCGGCCGACGCCGTACTGTGCGAGCAGCAGGTCGAAGACCGTCGTGACCAGCGGACCGTCCTGGCCGCCGAGCCGGGTGGCGGGCACCCCGCGGCGCACGATCTCGCCGCGGCCCTGGCCGTGCGTGCCGCCCTCGGTGTCGAAGCGGGGGAGCAGCACCTCGACGCCCGTCGCGACCTCGGAGTCGTGCAGGGAGAGCTGCGGCTTGATGTTTCCGAGCTCCAGGTTCCACTTTCCCTTGCCGGACTCGGTCCAGCGGAAGCCGAGCGAGCCGTTCGGGACGGCGGGCTGCCCGGTGTTCTCGTCCAGGACGGCCGTCTTCCAGTCGCCGCCCTCGCCGCTCTGGCCGAGGTCGGTGGCGCGCAGGAACTTCGAGGGGACGTACGCGCCGTCGCGCTCGGTCAGCGTCACCAGGAAGGGCAGGTCGGTGAACTTGCGGACGTAGTCGGTGAAGAAGTCCGTCCGCCGGTCGACGAAGAACTCCTTGAGGATGACGTGGCCCATCGCGATGGCGAGGGCCCCGTCCGTGCCGGGATGCGGGTGCAGCCACTCGTCGGCGAACTTCGTGTTGTCCGCGTAGTCCGGTGACACGGCGACGACCTTCTGGCCGCGGTAGCGCGCCTCGGCCATCCAGTGGGCGTCCGGGGTACGCGTCACCGGGACGTTCGAGCCCCACATCATCAGATACGCGGCGTCCCACCAGTCACCCGACTCCGGCACGTCGGTCTGGTCGCCGAACACCTGTGGTGAAGCCACCGGCAGGTCCGCGTACCAGTCGTAGAAGGAGAGCATGGGCGCGCCGATCAGCGACATGAAACGGGCGCCCGCCGCGTGCGACACCATCGACATCGCGGGGATGGGGGAGAAGCCCGCGACCCGGTCGGGGCCGTGCGTCTTGATCGTGTGGACGTGCGCGGCCGCGATGATCTCGACGGCCTCGTCCCAGGTCGCCCGCACCAACCCGCCCTTGCCGCGCGCCTGTTGGTACGTCCTGCGCCGCTCCGGGTCGCCCTGGATGTCCGCCCAGGCGAGCACCGGGTCCCGCAGCCGGGACTTCGCCTCGCGGTACATCTCCAGGAGCACGCCGCGCAGGTAGGGGTAGCGCACGCGGGTCGGCGAGTACGTGTACCAGGAGAACGCGGCGCCGCGCGGGCAGCCGCGCGGCTCGTACTCGGGCCGGTCGGGGCCGACGGAGGGGTAGTCGGTCTGCTGGGTCTCCCAGGTGATGATGCCGTCCTTGACGTACACCTTCCAGCGGCAGGATCCCGTGCAGTTCACGCCGTGCGTCGAGTTCACGACCTTGTCGTGGCTCCAGCGGTCCCGGTAGAAGGCGTCCGCGTCCCGGCCGCCGACGAGTCCGATGCTGTGCAGGTCGGGGGCGGCGGTGCCCCGGCGGAAGAACTTTCCCGCCCGCAGCAGTGCGGCGCCGGGCTCGGTCGTCTCTGTCACCCTTGAGCTCCCTAGGTCTGCCTTTCAACGAACCTAGGTGCGGGGTGGCGGGGGCACACGGCGGCGGCGGCCGTACGGGTTGCGGGGGCGCCTCTCGTGGGCGCTCATCGCGCTCAGGGGCGCCGTCCTTACCTCTGGGGTAATCGACCCTCGCTCGCGGCCCCGGCAGGGTGGTCGTACCGGATCCGGTCCGGCGCACTCCGGCCCGGATCCGGCTTCCCTCTCTCTCCCTTCCGCTGTCGGAGGCCGGTTTCTCATGTCGACGTACTCTGCGCACCCGCTCACCGCACTGGCCCGCACGAACGACCCGAAGACGATGCTGCGCCGCTTCCTCGCCCTCGACGCGGTCGTGACGGCCGGGAACGGCATCGCGTACGCCGCTGCCTCGGGACCGCTCGGGCGCTTTCTCGGCGTCGACGCGGGGCTCCTGCTGGGCCTCGGTGTCCTCCTCACGCTGTACGGGGCCGGTGTCGGCTGCCTCGCGTCACGCAAGAGCCCGCCCACGCTGCCCGTCCGCGCAGTGATCGAGGCGAACGCGGCCTGGGCGGTGCTCAGTGTCGTCGCCCTGGCCGCCTGGCTCTCGCCCAGTACGGCGGGCGCGGTGTGGATCCCGCTCCAGGCCGTGACCGTCGGCGGCTTCGCCGCGCTGCAGTACGCGGCGCTGCGGGCCCCGCGGAGCTAGGGCCTAGGCCCGCGGGGGCGCCCCTGCCACGCGTGCGTCGAAGCGGGTGCGGGCGGCCTCGATCTCGGCGAGGTACTGGTGCGTCCAGGCGCACATTCCGTCGACCGTGGCGAGCAGCCCCGCGCCCGCCTCGGTCAGGCGGTACTCGACGCGCGGCGGCACGGTGGCGTACACCGTCCGGTGCACGACGCCGTCGCGCTCCAGGCCGCGCAGGGTCTGGGTGAGCATCTTGTGGCTGATGCCGTCCACGGCGGTGCGCAGCTCGGTGAAGCGCAGTGTCCGGTCGGCCAGGGCGTTGATGATCAGCAGCGCCCACTTGTTGGCCACGCCGGCGAAGATCTCGCGGGCCAGTGAGTCGGCGCGCGTCAGATCCGCGTCGTCGGGATGGCCGCTGCTTCTCTGCTTGGTCCCCATGCTCTTCCTTTCAGGAGCTGCTAGGACCCCGGCGACTGGAGATATTTGACCGTCGCCGGGTCGGCCGGGAGCAGCGTCTCGATGGCCAGTTCGGCGACCGTCACGTCCATGGGCGTGTTGAACGTCGAGATCGACGAGATGAACGAGAGCAGGTGACCGTCGTGCTCGATGCGCAGGGGCAGCGCGAAGTAGGGCACTCCGCTCTGCGACCCGTCGGCCTCGAAGACGTCGACACCGGGATCCTCCACCGGATACGCCGCCACCTCCTCGTACACCGCACGCAGCGCGTCGGAGCGCTGCAACGCGATCTGCCGCTCCATCTGGTGCAGGAGATGCCCCCGCCACTCGCGCAGATTGCGGATCTTGGGGGCCAGGCCCTCGGGGTGGAGCGTGAGCCGCATGGCGTTCAGCGGCGGACGCAGGAGGTGCTCGGGGACGCCTTCGAGGATCATCGCGATGCCACGGTTGGCCGCGATGACGTCGTACGTCGCGTCGACGACCAGGGCGGGATAGGGCTCGTAGCCGCGCAGGAGCTGCTCCAGGCCTTCCCGCAGGGCCCCCATCGAGGGGTCGTCCAGCGGGGTCTCGCGGAAGCGGGGCGCGTAACCGGCCGCCAGGAGAAGGGAGTTGCGCTCCCGCACCGGCACGTCGAGGTGTTCGGCGAGGCGAAGGACGATCTCCTCGCTCGGACGTGACCTGCCGGTCTCGATGAAGCTGATGTGCCGCGACGAGGAGTCGGCGCGCAGGGCCAGTTCCAGCTGGCTCACCTTGCGCCGCTCGCGCCAGCCGCGCAGGAGCGGGCCGACGCCGTTGCTTTCCCTGGTGGTCACGGCAGTTGTCATACCCAGACAGTAATCGAAGGGGTTCGCGACCCGCGGGGCACGTGGTCCGCGTCCGTGGCCCGATCAGGGCCGTGCGGGAGGCGCTGTGGCAGGCTGAGGGCTATACGTACATACGTACTCCCTACGCACGTGAAGGAGCGCGGCCATGTCACCCGAACCGCTGTCGCAGAAGGATGTCGAGGAGCGGCTCGCCGAGCTGCCCGGCTGGTCGTTCGAGGGCGGCAGGATCACCCGCTCCTTCCGGCTGGGCTCGCACTTCGCGGCGACCGCGATGGTCGTCCACATCGCGCAGATCCAGGAGGAGCTCGGCCACCACTCCGAGCTGACGCTCGGGTACGACACCGTCTCCCTGTCGGTGCACACCCACAGCGCGGGCGGCGCGCTCACCACGCTCGACTTCGATCTGGCCCACAGGGTCGAGGGGGCGGCGGTCGGCCACGGAGCGGTCTGAGCGCCGATGCTGGACTACAGCAGGGAAGCAGACCGCTATGACGCGTCACGCGGCGGCGAGCCCCGCGCCGACGCGGCCGCCAGCGCTGTCCGCGAGCTGCTGGCGCCCCATGCCCGCACGCTCCTCGACGTAGCCTGCGGCACGGGCCTGGTCACCCGGCGCCTCGCCGGGGCGGGCCTGCGGGTGACCGGAGTGGACTCGGCGCACAACATGGCGCGCATGGCGTCGGGGCGACTGCCGGGCACCATCGTCCTCGGCGACAGCCGTCGACTCCCCTTCTGCAACGCCTCGTTCGACGCGGTGTCCGCGGTGTGGCTGCTGCATCTGCTGTCCGGCCCCGAGGAGGCGGCGGAAGTCGTCGCCGAGTGCGCACGAGTGCTGCGACCCGGCGGTGTGTTCGTCACGACCGTCGACAAGGCCGCCGCGCACGACGTGGGCAGCGACATCGACGCCGCGCTCGCCCCGCGCCCGGTACGCGCCGCGGTCGACCACGGGCAGGCGGTCGAGGTGTACGCGGCGGCGCGAGGCCTGACACCGGTCGGCGAGGCCTGGTTCCGCGGCCACGGGCAGGGCCGCTCGCCCCGCTCCACGATCGACGACATCGGCCGGGGATGGTTCACGCAGGTTCCGCCCGACGGCCCGCTGGCCGCACGGCTCGCGAAGGAGCTCGCGGCACTTCCCGACCAGGAAGTACCGCGCCCCGACCCACGGTTCACCCTCCGGTCGTTCCGGAGGCCGCCCGCACGACGGACCACCGCGTTTGCCGAAACCGCAAGGTGACTGGCCAGGACGCAGGCGGCGACGCAGTCTTGGAGACGGCTTCGACCCCACTCCCGAACACACGAAGGCGGCGGCAGAGACGATGGCCCACGACCACAAGCACAGCCACCACCACGAGGACATCGACTGGGCCACCATGGGCCCGATGCTGGAGCGGAACGCGCGGCTCGCCGCCCCGCAGAACCGCGAGATCGCCACGTGGCTGCGCACCTGGCAGCCGGAGCCCGCCCTGGTCGCGGACGTGGGCAGCGGTTCGGGCTCCGTCTCCTTCCTCCTCGCCGAGATCTTCCCCAAGGCCGAGGTGATCGCGGTGGACCCGGCGGAGCCGCTCCTGGAGCGGGCGAGGGCGCGGGCGGACCGAGAGGGCCTGAAGGACAGGGTCAGTACGTTCCGGGCGGAACTCCCCGAGGGAATCGGCGAGTTGCCGCTCGCGGACCTCCTCTGGATCGGCCGGGCCCTGCATCACGTCGGCGACCAGGAGGGGGCACTGGCCGCTCTCGCGGGCCGCCTGGCGCCGGGCGGCGCGATCGCACTCCTGGAGGGCGGCCTGAACCAGCGCAGCCTGCCCCGGGACATCGGCTTCGGCCGCCCGGGTCTCCAGACCCGCTTCGACCTGGCGGACGAGAACTGGTTCACGCGGATGCGCGCGGAGCTGCCGGGCGCGAAGGCGGTCACGGAGGACTGGCCGACGCTCCTCACCCGGGCCGGCCTGCGCCACGCGGGCACCCGCTCGTTCCTCCTGGACCTGCCGGCCCCCGTCTCGGACGACGCCCGCGCCCAGATCGTCGCCGAACTCGCCCGCCGCCGCGAGATGCACGAGGAAACGCTCGACGCGGACGACCTGACCACGGTCGACCGCCTCCTGGACGCGAACGACGAGCAGAGCCTGCACCACCGGCCTGATGTGTTTCTGCTGTCGGTGCAGACGGTGCATGTGGGGGTCAAGGGCTGAGCCGCGTCGCGGAGAAGGGAGAAGGGGGGCAGCGGATCGGCGAGCGGGCCGGTCCGCTGACGTATGTGCGGCCGAGGGCTTCGCCGCCCTCGCGACACTGGCCCGGTGGTCAGGAGCGCCGCTCCTGACCACCGGGCCAGAATTTCGCACGAGAGCACGAGGGAAAGCCTGAGACCCCAGACCTGAGAACCTGAGACCTCAGACTCAAGCCTCAGACTCAGGCCTTAGACCAAGTCGAACTCGGCCGGATCCGCTCCCAGCCGTCGGTCCTCGTTCAGCGCGCTGATCGCCGCCATGTCCTCGGGGTCGAGCTCGAAGCCGAAGACGTCGATGTTCTCCTTGATCCGCGACGGCGTCACGGACTTGGGGATCACCACGTTGCCCAGCTGGATGTGCCAGCGCAGGACGACCTGCGCGGGAGTGCGCCCGTGCTTCCGGGCGATCGCGACGATCGCCGGGACGTCCAGGAGGCCCTTGCCCTGGCCGAGCGGGGACCAGGCCTCCGTGGCGATGCCCTGTTCCGCGTGGAACTCGCGGGATACGCGCTGCTGGAGGTGCGGGTGGAGTTCGATCTGGTTGACCGCCGGGACGACCGACGTCTCGGCGAGCAGCTGCTCCAAGTGCTCGGGCAGGAAGTTCGAAACGCCGATGGACTTCGCGCGGCCGTCGGCCTGGATCTTCTCGAACGCCTTGTACGTGTCGACGGCGAGGCCCTTGGAGGGCAGCGGCCAGTGGATCAGGTACAGGTCCACATGGTCGAGGCCGAGCTTCTCCAGGGACGCGTCGAAGGCGCGGAGCGTCGAGTCGTAGCCCTGCTCGGCGTTCCAGAGCTTCGTCGTGACGAAGAGCTCTTCGCGGGCGATGCCGGAAGCGGCGATGGCCTTGCCGGTGCCCTCTTCGTTGCCGTAGATGGCCGCGGTGTCGATGCTGCGGTACCCGGCCTCCAGCGCCGTCGCGACGGCTGTCTCGGCCTCGGCGTCCGGCACCTGCCAGACGCCGAAACCGAGCTGCGGCATCTCGACGCCATTGTTCAGGATGATCGGGGGGACCTTGCTCACGAGCTCTCGATCCTTAAGTCGTCGGTTGGTGCTCCCATGGTCAACGATCAGATGCGGTGCTGCATTCCTTGACCACTCCCGGGTGAAGCCCGGGTGTTTTTTGGTCCGCACCATTGACCGCGTTCCGTCATACCGCGACTCTATTGCAGGTCACTGAACGCAGAACACTCATGTGAACGCCTGGTGAACTCGTCACCGCACCCCCGCTCCATCCCCTTCACCGGGGCCTCCCGCGTTTTCAGATCGTTAGGAACCCTTCCTAACAACGCAAAGGAGAACACACCCGCATGTCACCCACCCCCCGCAAGGCGGCCACCGCGTTGGCCGTGGCCGGAGTCCTCGCGACGACGGCGTCCCTCGCCCTGGCCGCGCAGTCGTCGGCCGCACCCCCTCGCGCGGCAGCCGACGCGCCGACCGTCAAGGCGTCCGGCACCATCCACGCGGCCCCGTACGAGTACCTCGGCTGGGGCAGCCCCCAGAAGCCCACCGATGTGATGGCCGCGACCGGCGTCAAGTGGTTCACGCTCGCCTTCATCCTGTCCGACGGCGGCTGCAACCCGGCCTGGGACGGCAGCCGCCCGTTGAAGGGCGGCTCCGACGAGTCCGCCATCAAGTCCATACGCGGCGCCGGCGGCGACATCGTCGTCTCCGTCGGCGGCTGGAGCGGTGCCAAGCTCGGCGAGAAGTGCGGCAGCGCCTCCGCCCTGGCCGGGGCGTACCAGAAGGTCATCGACGCCTACAAGCTCAAGGCGTTCGACATCGACATCGAGGACACCGAGTTCAGCAACGCGACCGTGCGCCAGCGCGTGGTCGACGCTCTCAAGATCGTGAAGCAGAAGAACCCCGGAATCGTCACCTACGTGACCATGGGGACGACCCCGAGCGGCCCTGACGCCACCGGCAAGGATCTGATCAAGCGCGGCGCCGCGGCCGGTCTCGACAACAACGCCTGGGTGGTCATGCCGTTCGACTTCGGCAGTCACAGCGGTTCCATGGGCGACGCCTCGGTCAGCGCCCTTGAAGGCCTGAAGGGCGCGGTCAAGAGTGCCTACGGCTACAGCGACGCCGACGCGTACAAGCGCATCGGCGTCTCCTCGATGAACGGCAAGACCGACGTGGCGGGCGAGACCGTCACGACGGGCGACTTCAAGAAGATCCTCGCCTACGCGCAGCAGCACCACATCGCGCGGTTCTCCTTCTGGGCCGTCAACCGCGACCGCGACTGCTCGTCCGGCGGAAGCGCCGGGGACTCGTGCAGCGGCGTGTCGCAGGCTCCGTACGACTTCACCAAAATCGTTGCTCAGTACGGAGGCTGAGGTGGATGAGCGGCGGCGGGAAGAGATGCTCCGCGTGACCGTCGGCCAGGCCGTGGTGGTGCCGAGGTAGGCGTCCCGCACTCTCGGGTCCGCTCGCACCTCGGCCGCCGTGCCCTGGGCCAGGACCGTGCCCAGGTCGAGGACGACCACGCGGGCGCAGAGCTCCATCAGGAAGGCGACGTTGTGCTCGACGAGGAGCACGGCGCAGTCTTCCTCGTCCGCGAGATGCCGGATGACGGCCGGCAGGTGGCCTCGCTCGTCGGCCGTCATCCCGGAGGCGGGCTCGTCCAGGAGCAGTACCCTGGGCGGGTCCGCCACCGCGCGCGCCAGTTCCACCATGCGGGCCCGGCCGACGGGGAGAGCCCCCGCGCAGTCCTCGGAGAGGTCCTCAAGTCCGCAGTCACGCGGCACGGTTGACGCGCGGGCCCGCCTCTGACTCTCGTGGGCGCGCCGGGTGGGCGCCGCGAGCAGATCGGCGGTGAACCCGCCACCACCGCCCCGCCACTCCTGCGCGACGAGCGGATTGTCGACTCCCCGGGCCCGCCCCTTCCCGATACCGGCTCCGCCGCCACCGGCGGCCGTAGATCACCGGCTTCGCCGAGTCCGTCCTCAGACGCCGGACGGGCTGAAACCCGTCTCCGGTGCAACCGCACCGAGACCGCCGCACAGTACCCATCAGGATCATTGGCCAGCGCCAACCCCGTCAAGCCGAACAGAATCACCGGCAACTGCACGGACTCCGTCACATAGTCGGCGACCAGATGCGGCACGATCGCGAAGACAAGCTCCGCCACCACCGCGAACTGCGGCCCGCGCACCCCCGCCACCGCCAACCAGACGAGCCCCGTCATCGCGGTGAAGTCCGTCGCTGTGATCCGCGTGTTGAACGACGGGTACATCACGCCGCCGAACCCCGCGAGCGGACCGCACCGCAAGGGCCGCCCGACCCGTCGCGGAACCCCGCAGCGCGCTCAACGCGGCCACGGCCACCGTCACCAGGACGACCATCGCCATGGTGCGGAACGATCGCGACACGGGCGAGCCCCCTCCGACGAAGGGAGGGTGATTCCGTGCGCGACCTGATGAACCGTCAATAAGTGGTGCGACGGTAATTGATGAACCGTCAGAAACCTTCTCGGGTCACCTCAGGCGCGGTACAGGGCCTCGACCTCGGCTGAGTAGGCCGTCTCGATCGCCTTGCGCTTGAGCTTCAGCGAAGGCGTGAGCAGCCCGTGCTCCTCGGAGAACTGGTGAGCCAGTATCCGGAACGTACGGATCGACTCGGCCTGCGAGACAAGGGTGTTGGCGGCCACCACGGCCCGCCGCACCTCGGTCTCCAGATCCGGGTCGCGTACCAGGTCGTTCGGGGACATCGACGGCTTGCGGCGCATGGTCAGCCAGTGTTCGACGGCCTCGCCGTCAAGCGTGACGAGCGCCGCGATGTAGGGCCGGTCGTTGCCCACGACGATGCACTGCGCGACCAGTGGATGGTCGCGCACCCGCTCCTCGAGCTGCCCCGGCGAGACACTCTTGCCGCCGGACGTCACCAGGATCTCCTTCTTGCGCCCGGTGATCGTGAGGTAGCCGTCCTCGTCGAGGGCGCCCAGGTCACCGGTGGCGAGCCAGCCCTCGTACAGGGTGGTGTCGGTGGCCTTGGGGTCGTTGAGGTAGCCCTGGAAGACGTTGCCGCCGTTCAGCCAGATCTCGCCGTCGTCCGCGATGTGCACGGTGGTGCCGGGGATCGCCTGGCCCACCGTGCCGTAGCGGGTGCGCTCGGGCGGATTGGCGGTCGCGGCTGCCGTGGACTCCGTCAGGCCGTAGCCCTCGTAGATCTCGACGCCCGCGCCCGCGAAGAACAGGCCCAGGCGCCGGTCCATCCCGGAGCCGCCCGACATCGCGTGGCGCACACGGCCGCCCATGGCGTCGCGCACCTTGGCGTAGACGAGCTTCTCGAAGAGCGAGTGCTGCATGCGCAGGGCCGCCGAAGGTCCGGGCCCCGTGCCGAAGGCCTTGGCCTCCATCGCGTCCGCGTACCGCACGGCGCACTCCACGGCCCTGTCGAAGGGAGCCGACTTGCCGTCCTTCTCGGCCTTGCGCCGTGCCGCGTTGAAGACCTTCTCGAAGATGTACGGCACGGCCAGGATGAAGGACGGGCGGAACGCCGCCAGGTCCGGGATGAGCGCCGCCGCGTTCAGGCTCGGCTGGTGGCCCAGCTTGACCCGGCCGCAGACCGCGGCGACCTGCACCATCCGCCCGAAGACGTGGGCCAGCGGCAGGAAGAGCAGCGTCGTCGCCTCGTCGCCGCGCCGGGAGTGGAAGACCGGCTCCCAGCGGTGGATGACCGTCTGCGCCTCGAACATGAAGTTCGCGTGGGAGATGAGGCAGCCCTTGGGGCGGCCCGTGGTGCCCGACGTGTAGATGATCGTGGCGATCGAGTCGGGGGTGACGGCGCGGCGGTGGCGGTTGACCACCTCGTCGTCGACCTCCATGCCCGCGCGGTTCAGTTCGTCCACGGCGTCGGCGTCCAGCTGCCACAGCCTGCGCAGCTGCGGCAGCCGGTCGATCACCGAGCCGATCGTCATCGCGTGGTCCTCGTGCTCGACCATGGCGGCCGACACTTGCGCGTCGTGCAGCATCCAGAAGACCTGCTCGGCGGAGGACGTGGGGTAGACCGGCACCACCTGGGCGCCGACCGTCCAGAGCGCGTAGTCGAACAGTGTCCACTCGTAGCGGGTGCGGCACATGATGGCGACGCGGTCGCCGAAGCGCACGCCCTGGGCGAGCAGCCCCTTGGCGAGCGACATCACCTGGTCGCGGAACTCCGCCGAAGTGACGTCGCGCCACACGCCGTCGGTCTTGTGGCCGAAGGCGATGTGGAGCGGATCCTCAAGGGCATGGTCGAACACGACGTCGGCAAGGCCGCCCACCAGCGGCGCCGACGCCATCGGAGGGTTCGTGAACTCGCGCAATGATGCTCCTTGTGGCGCTCCGCACAGCGCCGGTGACGGTACCCCACCGCGGAGCCGGGCGGGAGAGGGGTGAACTACCCCTCGGTACGTACCATTCACGCTGGTCAGCCGGTGAAATCCGGCCACAAGGGGAGAGGCGGGACAGATTACTTACGGTTGAGTAAGTTTCGGTGGCGTAATCTCCACCGAATCTGTACGCGGCGGTTACGGCTGTGACGCCCCTTCGGAAACCCGCTCGACGGGCGCCGGAATCTTCGCTTCCGGTGTCTCCGTACCTGTACCCGTACCCGTACCCGTACCTGTACCCGAACCCGAGCGCGCGGACCGCACCATGACGAGTACCGCCGCCCCCGCCACCAGACCCACCACACCCGCGACGACCGCCGCCGAGTTCAGACCGGAGGCGAACGCCGTCCGCACCGCATGATCGGAAAGCGTGCCACGCATTGCCGACGCACCACCTCCCGCGACGGTGTGAGCCGCGTCATGGCCGAGTGTGTCCTGCATGCGCGAGGTCATGACCGTGCCGAAGACGGCGACGCCGAGCGCGTACCCGAGCTGGCGGAACGTGTTGACCGCGCCGCCCGCCATCCCCGAGTTCGCGGGCGGCACCGCCGCGAGGGCCGCGCCCCCGAGCGCGGGCGAGACCAGGCCGGTGCCGACGCCCGCGAGCGTGAGTCCGGGGACGAGCGCGCCCCAGGACGACCCGGCGTCGAGCACCGCGAGTGCGACCCCGCCCGCGCCGATCAGGAGCAGCCCCACGCCGATGGTCAGCCGCGCGGGGACCCCGTGAAGCAGCCGTCCGCCCAGCGCGGCGACGACGAACGAGGTCGCGGCCAGCGGCAGCATGACGAGGCTGCCGTGCACCGGGCTCATGCCGAGCACGGTCTGGAGCCAGATCGAGAGGTAGGGCATCAGGCCGAACGCGGCCGCGTTGTAGCCGATCGCGCCGACCAGTACCCCGGTGAAGGCGGGCATGCGCAGCAGCTTCAGGTCCAGGAGCGGGTGCGCGACGCGGCGTTCGACGGCCACGAAGGCGGCGAGCGCGAGCACTGCGACCGTCAGGGTCAGCACGGTGGGCGTCGACGTCCAGCCCTCCGAACCGGCCCGCACCACTCCATACGTCAGCCCGCCCGCGAAGAGCGCGAACGTCACCGTGCCCGCCCAGTCGACCCGGCGGCCCGCCTGGCCCTTCGACTCCGGCACCACGCGCAGTGTCAGCCACATCGACGCGACGCTCACCGGCAGGTTCACGAAGAAGATCCACCGCCAGCCCGGCCCTTCGGTGAGCAGCCCGCCGACGATCGGCCCCATCGCCGCCGCGGCCCCGCTGACCGCGCCCCAGACGCCGAGCGCGACCGACCGGTCGCGTCCCTGATAGGCGGCGCCGAGCAGCGGCAGGGTCGTCGCGAACATCGCTGCGGCGCCGAGCCCCTGAAGCGCACGGGCGGCCACCAGGACCTCCGCGTTCGTGGCGAGCCCGCAGCCGAGCGAGGCGAGCGCGAAGAGCGCGGTGCCCGCCACGTTCAGCCGCCGCCGGCCGAGCACGTCCGCCGCGGCCCCGACCCCGAGCAGCAGCGCGGCGAGCGCGAGGGCGTAGCCGTCGATCACCCATTGCAGATCGCTCAGCGAGGCGTTCAGCGCCCTCGCCATGTCCGGCAGTGCCACGACCACGATGGTCACGTCCAGCAGCAGCATGAACGTCCCCAGGCATACCGCTGTGAGCGGCCCCCATGTACGCATCTTCATCTCTCCTCGTGCGACTTGTACGACGCGTGTGCGTTCCTCGTACGATGGAGGGAGACCGGACGATCAAAGTCATCAGTCACGTGAGATCGAAGGAATCCGACACCGATGGGCAGTGCAGCTACGGAATCTCCCACGTCGGCCATGCAGGACTCGCTCGACGTCAGACTGCTCCAGGCGCTGGAGATCGACGGCCGCGCGCCCTTCAGCAAGATCGCCGCCGTCCTCGGCGTCTCGGACCAGACCGTCGCCCGCCGCTACCGCAGGCTGGTCTCCGACGGCAGTCTGCGGATCGTCGCCGTCCGGGACCACGAGAAGCTCGGCCAGGACCAGTGGATGCTGCGGCTGCGCTGCGCTCCCGAAGGCGCCGACGCCATCGCCACCGCCCTGGCGCGGCGCCCCGACACCTCATGGATCGGCCTCACCTCCGGCGGCACCGAGGTCGTCTGCTGCACCCGGCCCCGCACCCGCACCGACCAGGACGAGCTGCTGCTCGCCAAGCTCCCGCGCACCCCGCACATCGTCGACATCCGCGCCCAGCAGATGCTGCACCGCTTCTTCGGCGGCCCGGACGGCTGGCTGATGAAGCACGGTCCGCTCGACGAGGAGCAGATCGCGGCCCTGCGCCCGGCGCAGCCCGCGTCCGCCGTCCGCACCGACGTGCCCCAGTGGATCGAGCCGGAGGACGAGTCGCTGGTCGCCGCGCTCGAACAGGACGGCCGCGCGACCTACCCGGAGCTTCAGCAGGCCACCGGGCGTTCGGAGTCGGCCGTCAAGCGCCGCCTCGGCGCGCTGCTCGCCTCGGGTGCGCTCTACATCGACATCGAGTACGCCAACGCCCTCATCGGCCTGCACGTCGGGGCGATGCTCTGGATCACCACCGCTCCCTGGGCCATGGAGTCGGTGGGCAACGCCCTCGCGTCACATGCCGAGATCGCCCACGCCACAGCGGTGGCGGGCCCCTCCAACATCATGGCGACGGCCGTGACCCGCGACATTCCCGCGCTCTACACCTATCTGAGCGGAAAGCTCGGCCAACTCGACGGCGTGCAGCACGTCGAGAGCGCGCCGTTCATGCGCCGCGTCAAGCAGCTCACCTACCGGCCCCATCTCCGCTGACGGTCCCTACCTCCGCTGACGCCGCCGGTGCAGCCGGTCGCCGCCCGCCAGGATCGAGGCGGCGAGCGCGTCCGCAGCTCCCTGCGCCGGAGCCCGCCGCTCGCCGTGCAGGAGGACGAAGTCGACCGCGCCGAGCTCCGGAAGGCCCGCCCGCTCAGGGACGCGGACCAGGCCCGGCGGGATCAGGCCGTGCGAGTGCGCCATCACGCCGAGTCCCGCGCGGGCGGCGGCGACCAGACCGTTCAGACTGCCGCTCGTACAGGCGATCCGCCACGCACGGCCGCGCCGCTCCAGGGCCTCCAGGGCGAGGGCGCGGCTGATGCCCGGCGGCGGGAACACGATGAGCGGCACCGGCTCGTCGGGGTCCAGGCGCAGCCGCTCGGCGCCGATCCAGACGAGTTCGTCGTGCCAGACCAGCTCGCCGCGCGGGTCCTCCGGGCGCCGCTTGGCGAGGACCAGATCGAGCTTGCCCGCGTCCAGCTTCTCGTGCAGCGTGCCGGACAGCTCGACCGTCAGCTCCAGATCGACGTCCGGGTGGTCGTGCCGGAAGGACTCGAGGATGTCGGTGAGCCGGGTCAGGACGAAGTCCTCCGACGCCCCGAACCGCAGCCGCCCGCCAAGACGCGTCCCGGTGAAGAACGCCGACGCCTGCTCGTGCACCTCAAGGATCCGCCGCGCGAAGCCGAGCATCGCCTCGCCGTCCTCGGTCAGCTCCACGGAGTGCGTGTCGCGCGCGAAGAGCAGGCGCCCGGTGGCGTCCTCCAGGCGGCGCACGTGCTGGCTCACCGTGGACTGGCGCAGACCCAGGCGCCGGGCGGCCTGCGTGAAGCTCAACGTCTGGGCGACGGCGAGAAACGTGCGGAGCTGGGCGGGGTCGTACATGCTCACGACGTTATCGCAGGTTATCGCGGAACGTGATGACAGTCAGTGCGGTATCCGGGATTCCCGATTGCGGTGATCAGGAGGATCATCGAGAGGGCACGACATGAACCGAACCGATGGAGCGAAGTGAAACGCCCGAGCTGGCCCACCTGGATGCCGATCGACCCCTACATCCTGGCGTTGCTCGGCACAGTGGGCGTCGCCGCGCTGCTGCCCGCGCGCGGCGCCGGGGCCGACATCGCGGGCGGGGCCTCCACCGCGGCCGTCGCGTTCCTCTTCTTCCTCTACGGGATGCGGCTCTCCACCCGCGAGGCCCTCGACGGGCTCAAGCACTGGCGGCTCCATGTCACCGTCCTGGCCTGTACGTTCATCGCCTTTCCGCTGCTCGGTCTCGCGGCCAAGGGCCTCGTTCCGTACGTCCTGACGCCCGCCCTCTACAGCGGGTTCCTCTTCCTGACGCTCGTGCCCTCCACGATCCAGTCGTCGATCGCCTTCACCTCCATGGCGCGCGGCAACGTACCCGCGGCGATCTGCGCGGGCTCCTTCTCCTCGCTGGCCGGCATCGTCATCACGCCGCTGCTCGCGGCCGCCCTGCTCGGCAACAGCGGGGGCGGGTTCTCCGCGGATTCGCTCGTGAAGATCGTGGCTCAACTCCTCGTGCCGTTCCTGGCCGGTCAGCTTCTGCGCCGCTGGCTCGGCGGCTTCGTCGCACGTCACAAGAAGGTGCTCGGCTACGTCGACCGGGGCTCGATCCTGCTCGTCGTCTACACCGCGTTCAGCGAGGGCATGGTGGAAGGCATCTGGCACCAGGTGACGCCGCTGCGGCTCGGCGCGCTGATCGGCGTGGAGGCGGTGCTGCTCGCCGCGATGCTGGCCCTCACCTGGTACGGGGCCAAGCGGATGGGCTTCGACCGGGGGGACCGTGTCGCCATCCAGTTCGCCGGGTCCAAGAAGTCGCTGGCGGCCGGACTTCCCATGGCGAGCGTCCTGTTCGGGGCCCAGGCCTCACTGGCCGTGCTGCCCCTGATGCTCTTCCACCAGATGCAGCTGATGGTCTGCGCGGTGATCGCCAAGCGGCGCTCGCGCGATCCCGAGGACGCCGCAGACGCCACAGACGCCACAGACGCCGAGGACGCCGACGACTTCGTCACCCAGCCGTCGCGAGCCGAAGAGACACGAACCGCGGTCGGTACAGGGACACGTTCCGGCTGACGTTCGCCTGCGCGCTCGCGGGTGCCGCGTCCAGCCAGTTGACGTCGTAGCTGAGCAGCAGCCGCCCGTTCCCGCTGAGCGCCGGATGGGCCTGGGGGTTGTAGGCGGCCATGTCCTGCTCGGCCGAGCCGTCCTTCGGCAGCGGCGGCGAGAAGCCCTTCGCGGGGCCGTGCCAGGGGCCGGTGGGCGAACACGCCCAATAGGAGGTCACATCGGTCAGGCCCTGGGTGCCCGCGGCCATGGTGAACAGGACGTACGTCCCCTTCACGCGCACCACCGTGAACGCGCTGCCCACACCCTTGCGTTCACCGTCACCCAGGACGTGGCGCGGCTTCCCGGACTCCGTCCAGCCCTCGCCGTCCCAGTACCGCCACGCGCCCGGCTCCGCGAGCCTGCCCTTGGGGACGCGCGCCACATAGGCGTGCGAGGCGGGGCGCGCCGCGGCCTTGCCGTCGTTGCCGCCGAAGACGTACGTCCAGTCCCCGTCGTCGACCGTCGTCGTGCCGTACAGGACGCGCTTGTCCGGGTCCGGCACCGCTTGCTGGTCGGAGACCTTGACGATGCCCTCGACGCGCAGATCGGGCAGGGAGAGCGTGGCGACCTCGGTGGCGAGCGGGACGCCGTAGATCCAGGGGCCCGTCCCGGTGGCGCGGGTCCACAGCAGGACGCGTACGACGTTCTCGGACGAGCCGGGGGAGCGGGGCTCCACCTTCGCGGCGACCGGCCAGCGCCACTGCTGCGGTGCCGGGTCGGGGAAGAGCGGGGCGGGCAGGGTGTTCTGCAGGGTGCCCGAACGTGACATCACCACACCCGAGTTGCGGACCATGGGTGTGGTCGCGTCCCGCCAGGTGTGGGGCTGGCCCGCCGGGTTGGGCGGCGCGTGCACCTGGCCGAGGAAGGTGTCGGAGAACAGCCAGAGCAGCCGGCCGTCCGGCAGGCGCACCGAATGCGTGCCGTCCCCGCCGGTCCAGTCGTCGGCCCGTGCGGTGTCGTCGCCGTAGCGGGCGAACGCCTCGGTGACCTTGTCGTCGGCCGCCCAGGACGAGACGGTGCGCGCCTCGCATGCCACGCCGCCCTCCCGGTCGTCCGGGAGGGCGGTGAGCAGCACGGCCGCGCAGGCCAGCACGAGCAGCAGGGCGATCCAGACCCCGCGCGCGCTCGGGCCGCCGCGTGGACCTTGGTCGACGGGCACGTGCGGGACGTTAGTTGCTCGCGCGCACGTGGTCCATGGGGAGCCACGCCACGGTGTCCCGCGTCACAGGAGTCCTGGACCCGCCGTCCCCGCCGAGCCGTGTCAGCTCGGCGTCACTCAACGCCCGGTCGTATACGCGCACTTCATCGATGGGGCCCGTGAAGTGAGCCCGGCTGTCGACCCGTTGACCGACGTGGAAGCCGTATCCGGAGTTGCGGGAGACCGAGCCGGGGACGTCGGCTGTGGTGATCCGTGTGCCGTCGACGGACAGGGTGAGCTGCCCCGCGCCGCGGCGCAGCGCGATGTGGTGCCACTGGCCGTCGTTGTACGCGCCCGTGGTGCGCACGGACGCGGACTTCGGGGCGGTGGCGCCGTCGCGCGTGGTGATCAGGCCCGTGACCCGGTTGCTCGCGGGCTCGCCGCGCAGCCACACCTGGGGCTGGTTGGTGCCGATGCCGCCCATCCACAACAGTGGCTGTTCCCCGCTCGTCGCGGAGTAGCGGAACCACAGGGAGGCGGTGAAGTCCTTCGTCCCGAGCGGGAGTCGGTCACGGTAGGGCAGGCGTACGGCGTCGTTCGTCCCGTCGAAGGAGATGGCCTTGCCGAACCGGCCTTCGGTCGTGGACGCCCCGCCGAGCACGGCCGCGGGCTTCGCGCGCGGCGCGCGGTCGGTGGTCGTCGGGTCGGGGCCCCTGCGTGGCTGCAGCCAGTCCTCGGTGAAGCGGGCGAAGCGGATCTCGTCGCGGGCGTCGACCGCCCCGCCCTCGTACATCAGGCCCACGTGTTCGCCGTCGGCCCGCACCATGTCCGAGTAGCCGGACCAGTCCGTGGTCACCGTCGTGCCGCGGTCCACGCTGTCCCAGGTGCGGCCGCCGTCGTAGGAGGAGCGGATCTGCATCGTGCGGCGGCGGTCGGGGTCGCCGGGGCAGGCGAGCAGCATGCGCTTGCCGAACTGGAGTGTGGATCCCTGCACTTGCGGTGTGTAGAGATCGGGGATGGCCTTGAACGGCGCGACGAAACTCTCGCCGCCGTCGCGGCTGACCGTGTGGGTGCGGTGCCCGAGATCGGTGCCGTCCTGCTCGCGCCCGCTGACGTAGAGGGCCCCGTCCGGGCGCTCCGTGATGGTCATCTCCGACGGCTTCTGCCGGAAGGTGCCGTCGGCCGGTATCGGATACGAGTCCGTCGCGCCGATCCTCCAGTTGTCGCCGCCGTCGTCGCTGACGATCAGCCCCGCGTGGTTCGCGGTGACCCGACTGCCGGCCCAGGTCTCGGTGTTGACGGTGAAGACGAGCCGCCCCGCGTGCCGGCCGCGGGTCAGCTGGAGTCCGTGCACGGGGCCTGTCGCGTACCAGGAGTTCCAGTCCTTCGGCAGGATCTGATCGCTGAGGTCACGCGGCGCCGACCAGCTGCGGCCGTCGTCGTCGCTGTACTGGAGGTGCGGGGTGCGGTCGCAGGGTATGGCGCAGTTCTGCCCGTCCGTGCGGCCCGTGTTGTACGTCTGGGCCAGGAGGATGCGGCCGGTCCGGCGGTCCACGATCGGGGCGGGGTTGCCGTGCGTGTCGCCCGCGCCCTCGTTGACGACCTGGAGCGGACTCCAGGTGCGGCCGCCGTCCTGCGACCGCTTGACCACGATGTCTATGTCGCCCGCGTCGCTGCAGTCGTTCGTCCGCCCCTCGGCGAAGGCGAGGAGCGTGCCCTTGACCGTCTTCACGACGGCGGGGATGCGGTAGCAGGCGTACCCGGGGTCCTGCGAGGCCTTGAAGAGCACCTGCTGCTCGAAGCCCGTGGCGCGGGTGTCCGGCGCCGCCTGCGCCGCGGGCCCGGGGAGCAGAACCCCGAAGGCGACGACGGTCAACGCGGCGGCGGTGGCGGTGCGGAGGGATCTGAGGCGTACACGGAGAGCTGATGGCATGGCGCGGTCCACCCTTCGAGGTGACTGGACATCCTGACATCCCACGTCCAACGTTCGCGCTTCAGACGCTACTGGGACGGCTCGACACCTCACAAGAAGCGTGCGTGGCACGAATGGGTGCGGCCTGGTCGGCCTCAGGGAATCAGTACGACTTTTCCGAGGTTGCCGCGCGCCTCGATCACCGCGTGCGCCTTCGCCGCGTCCTCCAGCGCGAACTCCGCGTGCACGGCGGGGCGCAGCGCGCCTGTCGTGAAGAGCCGCCATAGCTCGCGCCGCCACCTCTCGTACACCTCGGGCCTGCCGCTCGCGATGAGCGCCATCTGGAAGCCGGTGACCGACTTGGCGCCCACGAGCAGGTCGTACGCCTGGACGGTGCCGCCGCCCGAGCTGTACGCGACGAGCCGTCCGTGCGGCGCGAGGGCCCGTACGGCGGGGGTGAGGAGCTCGCCGCCGACCGCGTCGAGGACGTAGTCGACGGGCTCGCCCCACGTCTCTTCGTCGTACGTGATGACCTCGTCCGCGCCGAGCGAGCGCAGGAAGTCCACCTTGCCGGACCCTGTTGTGTCTCCCGGCACGGCTCCCACCGGCACGGCTCCCACCGACACGGCTCCCACGACCCGCGAAGCGCCGCGCGACTTGGCCAGTTGCAGGGCCAGATGGCCGACTCCACTGGCCGCCGCCGTGATCAGTGCGGCCTCGCCCCGCGCGGGGCGGGCGGCGTCGAGTGCGCCGTACGCGACGAGTCCGCTGCGGACCAGGGCGACCGCGTCGACGGCACTCGCCCCGTCCGGGACGGGAGAGGCCATCTCGGAGCGCAGGAGCGCGAACTCGGCGTAGCCGTGGCCGAAGCAGAGGCCCGTGACACGGTCACCCGGCGCGTACCCGCTCACGCCGTCCCCGGTGGACACCACCTCTCCGGCGATCTCCCCGCCGAGCGGGATCGGATCGCGGGGTTCGCGGACCTTGCGCACGACGGGGAGCGTGACCCCTGCCGCCTCGACGCGCACGAGGAGCTCGCCGGGTTCTGGCACGGGGACGGGCACGTCCTCGGTGAAGAGGACGTCGGGGCCACCGCTGTGTTCGTACCGAACGCGACGCATGCGCACTCCAGACAGAGGGATCGCCGGGATCGGCGAAATCGTTGGGTGCCCCAACGGTACGCGCACTTTCATTGGGAAGTCCAACGATTCTTCGATAGTCTCGCCCCATGCCCACGACCCCGCCCGCGCCCAGCGGCATCCGCACCCTCCCCAGCTGGCTCCTCGGCCGCGCGGCGGCCCGTGGCCGCGCGCTCGTCGCCGAGGCCCTGGCGCAGGAGGGCATGAAGATGTGGCACCACGTGGTGCTCTGTGCCGTGGCCGATCAGGGACCCGTCGCGCAGGCGGCGCTCGGCCGCAGCATCTCGCTCGACCCCAAGGACCTGGTCGGCGTCATCAACGACCTGCAGGACGCCGGACTCGTCCTGCGCGCGCCCGACCCCGCCGACCGTCGCAAGAACGCGGTCACGATCACGGAGGACGGCGAGCGGACCCTCGACCGCTGTGCCGAGGCGGCACGGCGCGCCAACGATGAACTCCTGGAGTCACTTTCGGCCGCCGAGCGCGAGCAGTTCCTCTCACTGCTCACCCGGATCTCGGGCACCGAGACGTAAAGGGTCAGAGATGTTCAGAGGCATGGAGACGGAGCGGGACCGGGACCCCGCCGGCGCAGGGGGCGCTCCCCGCCGGTCGGGGTCCCGCCGCCGTGCAGCGGGGAGCGGCCGGTCAGCCCTTTGAGGCCGTGGCCCGCACGGTGATCCGGTGCTCGCCCGCGTACACGTTCATGGAGGAGCCGCGCAGGAAGCCGACCAGCGTCAGGCCCGTCTCGGCGGCCAGATCGACGGCCAGGGAGGAGGGCGCGGAGACGGCGGCGAGCACCGGAATGCCCGCCATCACCGCCTTCTGCGCCAGCTCGAACGAGGCGCGCCCCGACACGAGGAGCACGGCACGCGACAGCGGCAGACGGCTGTCCTGGAGGGCCCGCCCGACGAGCTTGTCGACCGCGTTGTGCCGGCCCACGTCCTCCCGTATGTCGAGGAGTTCACCGTCCTGGGAGAAGAGCGCCGCCCCGTGCAGGCCCCCGGTCCGGTCGAAGACCCGCTGCGCCGCGCGCAGCCGGTCGGGGAGGCACGCGAGCAGTTCGGTCCCGAGCCGGACCGGGGGAGCGCTGCCGCCGTCCGTGTCGTCGATCGCCCAGCGGGCCGTCGTACGGACCGCGTCCAGGCTCGCCTTGCCGCACAGACCGCAGGACGAGGTGGTGTAGACGTTGCGTTCGAGGGTGATGTCGGGCAGGACGAGTCCCGGGGCGGTCTTCACGTCGACCACGTTGTACGTGTTGGAACCGTCCGCCGTCGCCCCTGCGCAGTAGACGATGGACTGGAGCTCGTCCGCCGAGCCGAGCACCCCCTCGCTCACCAGGAAGCCCGCCGCGAGCGCGAAGTCGTCACCCGGCGTGCGCATGGTGATGGCAAGGGGTTTCCCGTTCAGCCGGATCTCCAGCGGTTCCTCCGCGACGAGGGTGTCGGGCCGCTCGGTGACGGCCCCGTCCCTGATGCGGATGACGCGGCGGCGCTCCGTGACTCGTCCCATGTCGATCAGTCCCGGTTCTGTACGTGCTGGTAGCCGAAACGGCCCTTGATGCAGAGGTTGCCGTGGGTCACCGGATTGTCGTGCGGTGAGGTGACCTTCACGATGTCATTGTCCTGCACGTGCAGCGTCAGGTTGCAGCCGACTCCGCAGTACGCGCACACCGTCGTCGTCTCGGTCTGCTGCTCCTCGTCCCAGGTCCCCGCGGCCCGCATGTCGAACTCGGACTTGAAACTGAGCGCGCCGGTGGGGCAGACCTCGATGCAGTTCCCGCAGTACACGCACGCGGATTCGGTCAGCGGTCCTTCGTGCTCGACGGCTATCCGGGCGTCGAAGCCGCGGCCCGTCACGGAGATGGCGAACGTGTTCTGCCACTGGTCGCCGCAGGCGTCGACACACTTGTAGCAGAGGATGCACTTGTCGTAGTCGCGGACGTAGAGGTCGTTGTCGACCCTGGGCTCCTCATTGAGGCGTGCGGCCTCGGGGCCGAAGCGGTCGGGCTTGGCGTCGTACTCCTTGAGCCAGCCCGCGACCTTCGGGGTCGTCGACATGTCGACGGACGAGGCCAGGAGTTCAAGGACCACTTTCCGGCTGTGCCGCGTGCGCTCGGTGTCGGTGAGAACGGTCATGCCCGGTTCGGCCCGGCGCGAGCAGGCGGGAGCCAGAGTGCGGGCGCCCTCCACCTCGACGACACACACCCGGCAGGCGTTCTTCGGGGTGAGGGTGTCGCCCTCGCAGAGGGTCGGGACGTCCTTGCCCGCGGCTCGGCAGGCGTCCAGGACGGTCGACCCCTCGGGCACTCTGGCGTTCTGCCCGTCCAGCGTGAACTCGATGAGTCGGCGTGGGATTCCCAGCGGTACGGCGGTCACTTGTACGCCCCCAGGCGGTCGATGGCGGATTCCACGGCGTTCCACGCGGTCTGGCCCAGCCCGCAGATGGAGGCGTCCCGCATGGTCCGCCCCACCTCGCGCAGGAGAGCGATGTCACCGGCGGCCTCGGCCCCGGTCCGGTCGACGATGCGGTGCAGGGCCTCCTCCTGCCGGACGGTGCCGACCCGGCAGGGCACGCACTGTCCGCAGGACTCGTCGCGGAAGAACTCGGCGATGCGCAGGAGGACGCGGGGGAGCGGCACGGTGTCGTCCAGGGCGAGGACGACGCCGGAGCCCAGGGTGGTGCCGGCCTCCCTCGTCCCCTCGAAGGTGAGCGGGATGTCCAGCTCGTCGGGGCGTACGAAGCCTCCGGCCGCGCCGCCCAGGAGGACCGCGCGGAGGTTGTCCGGCATCCCGGCGATGCTGAGGAGCTCGCCGAGGGTGGCCCCGAAGGGGAGCTCGTAGATGCCGGGGCGTTCGACGCTTCCGCAGACGCAGAAGAGCTTGGGTCCGGTGGACTTCTCGGTGCCGATGGCGGCGTACGCCTGCGCGCCCATGGTGAGGACGGGGAGCACATTGACGAGGGTCTCGACGTTGTTCTCGGCGGTGGGTTTGCCGAAGAGCCCTTTCTCCACGGGGAAGGGCGGCTTGGACCGCGGCTCTCCTCGGTACCCCTCGATGGAATTGAAGAGGGCGGTCTCCTCACCGCAGATGTAGGCGCCCGCACCCCGCCGGATCTCGATGTCGAAGGCGTACCCCTGCCCCAGGACGTCGTCCCCGAGCAGTCCACGCGCGCGTGCCTGCGTGATGGCGTGGCGCAGCCGCTCCAGGGCGCGCGGGTACTCGCCGCGGAGATAGAGATAGCCGAGGTGGGCGCCGGTCGCGTACCCCGCGATGGTCATCGACTCGATGAGCGAGTACGGGTCGCCCTCCATGATCACCCGGTCCTTGAAGGTGCCGGGCTCGGATTCGTCGGCGTTGCAGACGAGGTAGTGGGGGTGGTCGGGCTGTGAGGCGGTGGCCTGCCACTTCCTTCCCGTGGGGAAGGCGGCGCCGCCTCGGCCGAGGAGGCCGGAGTCGGTCACTTCGCGGATGACGGCGGCGGGGCCCATGGCGAAGGCGTTCCGCAGGGCGGTGTAGCCGCCGTGCGCGCGGTAGTCGTCCAGGGACGAGGGGTCCACCTTGCCGATCCTGCTGAGGAGCAGGAGGCCGTCTTGACCAGCTTGAGGGACGGCGAGGGCCGCGGAGGGCTCCGCGGGGGCGGTCTCCGGGGCGAGGGCGGCTCGGGTGAGGTTGTCGGGTGTGGCGGGGGCGAGAGTTGCGGTGACGTAGGTTTTCTCCCCGCTCCTCGAACGCCGGAGGGGCTGAGAATCAGCCCGTCCGGCGTTCGAGGACGAGCCGTCAAGGCGATGGTCGGTAACACCAGGCCCCCGCGCCAGCGGGTTTTCGGTAAGGGGCGGGGTGGGGGACAGAAGCGCCGCAGGCTCACCCGCCCGCACCACCAGCGCAGCCGGAGCCCGCTCGCACAAGCCCAGGCAAGGGCTCTGCTCGACAGTGACCCCGGGCTCCGGGGCGAGCCGGGCCTCCACCTCCCCGCACAGCTCCGCACCGCCCCCACAAGCAAGATCCGTACACACCCGCACCACCGTCGCGGGACGCGGCCGCACCGAGAACATCGAGTAGAACGTGGCCACCCCGTACCCCTCCGCCGGCGGCACCATCAGCCGTCGGCAGAGGTAGTCCAGACCTCCCGCGCTCACCCACCCCACGCGGTCGTTGAGCGCGTGCAACCCCGGCAACAGCTCATCCCGCCGCTCCCGCGCCGCACGGCCTCCCCGCGCCCACCGCAGGTCCGCGTCGCTGCGGTCGTCGGCGCCCTCCCACGCCGACTCGGGCGGGCCGAGCACCGCGTCGACGGCCTCCCGCTCCTCGTCCGTCGGCTTGCTGTCACCGAAGTGCAGATCCATACGTCACGTCACCTCACGTCGCGGGCACGGTCAGCTTGTCGATACGTATCGCCGACGCCTTGAACTCCGCCGTGCCCGCGATCGGGCAATTGGCCTCGATCGTGAGCTGGTTGGTGTCGACCTCGTCGGGAAAGTGCATGGTCATGAAGGCCAGGCCGGGGCGCAGCCCGGTGTCCACCCACACGGGCGCCGTCACCGCACCGCGCCGCGAGGACACCCGGACCTGTTCGCCGACCACGACCCCGTACCGTTCCGCGTCCTCCGGGCACAGCTCGACGAACTCGCCTCGCCGCAGCGGAGAGGCGAAACTCCCGCTCTGCACCCCGGTGTTGTAGGAGTCGAGCCGCCGCCCCGTCGTGAGCCGGATCGGATACGCCTCGTCCGTGAGGTCGACCGGCGGGTCGTGCGCGACGAGCCCGAAGGGCGCGAGTACGCCCCGCCGCGCCGGGTCCGCGTCCCACAGCCGCCCGTGCAGGTAGGTCGGTTCGACCCGGTCCTCCGACGGGCACGGCCACTGGATGCCCTGCAGAGATTCGAGCCGGTCGTACGTCATGCCCCAGTGGTCCGGCGACACCGACCGCAGCTCGTCCCAGACGGCCTGCGCGTCCGCGTACTTCCAGTCGTGGCCGAGCCGCTCGGCGAGATCGCAGAGGATGTCGATGTCCTCACGCGCCTCACCGGGCGGCCGTACGGCCTTGCGCACCCGCTGCACGCGCCGCTCACTGTTGGTCGTCGTGCCGTCGGTCTCCGCCCAGGCGGCGGTCGCCGGGAGGACGACATCGGCCAACTCGGCCGTCTTCGTAAGGAAGATGTCCTGTACGACGAAGAAGTCCAGGGCCCGCATCCGCCGCATCGCCTGCTCGCTGTCCGCCTCCGACTGCGCGGGGTTCTCGCCGATGCAGTAGACAGCCTTGAGCGCGCCCTCTTCCATCGCCTCGAACATCTCCGTCAGGTTCAGTCCGTAGCGCGGCTCGATCACCGTGTCCCAGGCCGTCTCGAACTTCAGCCGTGAATCCGGGTCGAGGATGTCCTGGAAGCCGGGCAGGCGGTTGGGGATCGCGCCCATGTCGCCGCCGCCCTGCACGTTGTTCTGGCCGCGCAGGGGTTGCAGGCCCGAGCCGTAGCGCCCCACGTGGCCGGTCAGGAGCGAGAGGTTGATCAGCGCGCGGACGTTGTCCGTGCCGTTGTGGTGCTCCGTGATGCCGAGCGTCCAGCACAGCTGCGCCCGCTCGGCACGCGCGTAGGCGTGCGCCAACTCCTCGATGGCGGCGGCAGGTACGCCCGTCACCTTCTCGGCGAGAGAGAGCGTCCACGGCTCGACCAGGGCCGCGTACTCCTCGAACCCGGACGTCGCCCGCTCGACGAACGCCCGGTTGGCAAGGCCCGCGTGGATGATCTCGCGGCCGATCGCGTGCGCCATCGGGATGTCCGTGCCGACGTTCAGGCCGAGCCAGCTCTCCGCCCACTCGGCGGTCTTGGTGCGGCGCGGGTCGACGGCGTACATGCGGGCGCCGTTCCTGATCCCCTTCAGGACGTGCTGGAAGAAGATGGGGTGCGCGAAGCGGGCGTTGGAGCCCCACATCACGACCAGGTCGGTGTGTTCGACCTCTTCATAAGAAGACGTGCCGCCGCCCGATCCGAACGCGGCGGAGAGGCCCGCGACGCTCGGGGCGTGGCAGGTGCGGTTGCAGGAGTCGACGTTGTTCGTGCCCATCACCACGCGGGCGAACTTCTGCGCCACGTAGTTCATCTCGTTGGTCGCGCGGGCGCAGGAGAACATCCCGAACGCGCCGCGCGCGGCCCGCAGCCCCGCCGCCGTCCTGGTCAGCGCCTCGTCCCAGGTGGCCCGGCGCAGCGGCTCGTCGCGGGAGTCGCGGACGAGGGGGTGGGTGAGCCGGGTGTACGTCTTGGGCACCCGGTCCCGTTTCCTGCTCATGCCGCGCTCCTCATGTTCTCGCTCATGCCGCGCTCCTCATACGGTCGGCCAGCAGATCCGAGATGGCGTGGACGGTGCGGAGCGTCGGCACCGGTACCCCGGTGATCTCCGCGAGCTCCACGACGGCCGCGAGCAGCACGTCGAGTTCCAGCGGTTTGCCGCGCTCCAGGTCCTGGAGCGTCGAGGTGCGGTGGTCGCCCACGCGCTCGGCGCCCGCGAGGCGCCGCTCGACGGAGATGTCCGGGCGGCAGCCGAGGGCCGCCGCGACGGTGAGCGTCTCGGTCATCATGATCTCGATGACGCGGCGCGTGCCGCCGTGCAGGCACATCTCGCGCATCGTGGCGCGGGCGAGCGCGCTGATCGGGTTGAAGGAGATGTTGCCGAGCAGCTTGATCCAGATGTCGCCGCGCAGTTCGGGTTCGACGGGGCACTTCAGGCCGCCCGCCCGCATGGCGTCACTGAAGGCGAGACAGCGGGCCGAGCGGGAGCGGTCGGGCTCCCCGATGGAGAACCGGGTTCCTTCCAAGTGCCGGACGACTCCGGGCCCTTCCAGTTCGGTTGCCGCGTACACCACACATCCGATGGCCCGCTCGGGCGCGATCACCGCACTGACCGCGCCGTCGGGGTCCACGCTCGCGACGCGGTGGCCGTCGTGCGGGCCGCCGTGCCGGTGGAAGTACCACCAGGGGATGCCGTTCTGGGCGGCGATCACCGCCGTCCCCTCATGCAGGAGAGGCCCGATCAGCGGCCCGCACGCCGCGTACGAGTTGGCCTTCAGGCCCAGGAAGACGAAGTCGACGGGGCCGATGTCGGCCGGGTCGTCGGTGGCGTGGGCCCGTGCGGTGAAGTCGCCGCGCGGGCTGTGGACACGTACTCCGTGCTGCCTCATGGCCGCGAGATGCGGTCCACGGGCGACGAGATGGACGTCGGCTCCGGCGCGGTGCAGCGCGGCTCCGACGTAGGCGCCGATCGCACCGGCGCCGAGGACTGCGACTTTCACGGTGGCGCGCTCCGTTCGGTTGAGGGATCCGAAGAAGGCTCAAGAGAGATTCGGAGGGATAAGGCTCGGAATCGACATCGCACGTCATGAAGTGTCGACGGAATATTGTCTACAGTATGGAAGTTGACCCAGCAAGAGGTCGCGCGGCACATTGCATACCGTCGACGGAATCGGCTCGGCCCCCTTCACAACCGCCCACTTGATTCCTACTGTTCGGGATCATGAAGCCTCCCGTCGCACCTCCGGGATGGAGTCGCTGGCTCGTACCGCCCGCCGCCCTGTCCGTACACCTCTCCATCGGCCAGGCCTACGCGTGGAGCGTCTTCAAACCCCCGCTGGAATCAGCGCTCCACCTCAGCGGCACGCAGAGCGCGCTCCCCTTCCAGCTCGGCATCGTGATGCTCGGCCTCTCGGCGGCCTTCGGCGGCACGCTCGTCGAGCGCAACGGGCCGCGCTGGGCCATGACGGTCGCCCTCGTCTGCTTCTCGTCCGGCTTCCTGATCGCGGCACTCGGCGCGGCGACCAGCCAGTTCTGGCTGATCGTCTTCGGCTACGGCTTCGTCGGCGGCATCGGCCTCGGCATCGGCTACATCTCGCCCGTGTCGACACTGATCAAGTGGTTCCCCGACCGCCCCGGCATGGCGACCGGCATCGCGATCATGGGCTTCGGCGGCGGCGCGCTCATCGCGTCACCGTGGTCGGCGCAGATGCTGGACTCCTTCGGCAGCGACAACGACGGCATCGCGCTCGCCTTCCTCGTGCACGGCCTCACGTACGCCCTCTTCATGGCGCTCGGTGTGTTCCTGGTGCGGGTCCCGCGTACGGAGGGGGCACGGACGCCCGGTGCTCCCGGTGTGCTCGACGGGCCGCAGGTGTCCGCGCGGGCCGCCGTGCGGACACCCCAGTTCTGGTGCCTGTGGGTCGTGCTCTGTATGAACGTGACCGCGGGCATCGGCATCCTGGAGAAGGCGGCGCCGATGATCACCGACTTCTTCTCCGACACCTCGACGCCGGTCTCGGCAGCCGCGGCGGCAGGATTCGTCGCCCTGCTCTCCGCCGCCAACATGGCCGGACGCATCGGCTGGTCGTCGGCGTCCGACCTGATCGGCCGCAAGAACGTCTACCGCCTCTACCTGGGCGTCGGCGCGCTGATGTATCTGCTGATCGCCCTCTTCGGGGACGCGTCGAAACCGCTCTTCGTCGTCTGCGCGCTGGTGATCCTCTCCTTCTACGGAGGCGGCTTCGCGACGATCCCGGCATACCTGAAGGACCTCTTCGGGACGTACCAGGTCGGCGCGATCCATGGGCGTCTGCTCACCGCCTGGTCCACGGCGGGCGTCCTCGGACCGCTGATCGTCAACTGGGTCGCCGACCGCCAGGAAGAGGCGGGCAAGCACGGGGCGGGGCTCTACGGACTCTCGCTCACGATCATGATCGGGCTGCTGGCCGTCGGCTTCGTCGCGAACGAGTTCGTCCGTCCCGTCCACGCCCGCCATCACATCGCCGCTCCGAAGGAGGCCGCCACCCATGACGACACCGACGAGCCCGCCGCGAAGTAGTCCGCCTCGCCGCCGTGCGCTGATCGTCGGCGCCTGGCTCTGGGTGGGGGTTCCGCTCGCATATGGGGTGTATGAGCTCGTACACAAGGCCACTCAGCTCTTCACCGGGTGACGTGATGATGAGAAGTGTCCAAACCCCGCGCCCGTTTCCTGTTGCTTTACTTGTCTCGTTACTGGTGAGTCGCTGACCAGACTGGACGGTCCCGCATCTCCGGCACCAAGGGGGACCCGCTCATGCACGGCTCACGCATCGCCGCCGTCGGCCACTACCAGCCCACCAAGATCCTCACCAACGAGGATCTGGCGGGCATGGTCGACACCAGCGACGAGTGGATCCGCTCCCGCGTGGGCATCCTCACCCGTCACATCGCGGGACCCGAGGAGCCGGTCGACGAGCTCGCCGCACACGCGGGGGCCAAGGCCGTCGCCGCCGCGGGCCTCGCGCCCGACGACATCGACCTCGTCCTCGTCGCCACCTCCACCGCCATCGACCGCTCGCCGAACATGGCGGCACGGGTGGCGGCCCGCCTCGGTATCCCCTCACCGGCCGCCATGGACATCAACGTCGTGTGCGCGGGCTTCACGCACGCGCTCGCCACGGCCGACCACGCCGTGCGGGCCGGGGGCGCCACCCGTGCCCTGGTGGTCGGCGCGGACAAGATGTCCGAGGTGGCCGACTGGACGGACCGCACCACGTGCGTCCTGGTCGGGGACGGTGCCGGTGCGGCCGTCGTCGAGGCGTGCGAACCGAGCGAGGTCCCCGCCATCGGCCCCGTGCTCTGGGGCTCGGTGCCCGAGATGGGCAACGCCGTCCGTATCGAGGGCACGCCCCCGCGGTTCGCGCAGGAGGGGCAGAGCGTCTACCGCTGGGCGACGACGCAGCTGCCGCCGCTCGCCCGCAAGGCCTGTGAGCGGGCCGGTCTCACACCGGCGGACCTGGCGGCTGTCGTGCTGCACCAGGCCAACCTGCGCATCATCGAGCCGCTCGCCGAGCGGATCGGCGCGGTCAACGCGGTCGTCGCGCGCGATGTCGTGAACTCGGGCAACACCTCGGCGGGCAGCATCCCGCTCGCCCTGTCCAAACTGGTCGAGCGCGGCGAGATCGTCCACGGGGACCCGGTGCTGCTCTTCGGCTTCGGCGGGAACCTGTCGTACGCGGGCCAGGTCATCCGCTGCCCGTAGCGGGTGAGTCACCGCTGCCGGGCTGTGTGACGGGCCCAACTCCCCCTGGTGCTGGCCATTGTGCTCAGTAGACTGTAGACAAAAGGCAATCGTCGACGAGGGGACCGCGATGTTGTCCACAGGACTGCCGCAGGGGGCGGTGCCCAAGCTCGAACGGCCAGGTCCGCTCCGCGAGCGGGTCTACGAGGCGTTGCTCGAGCTCATCACGACCCGCGCGCTGCAGCCGGGCCAGCACCTCGTGGAGAGCGAACTGGCCGGGCACCTGGGGGTGTCACGGCAGCCGGTGCGCGAGGCGCTGCAGCGGCTGAACACCGAGGGCTGGGTCGATCTGCGCCCCGCGCAGGGCGCGTTCGTGCACGAGCCCACCGAGGAGGAGGCGGACCAGCTGCTCACGGTCCGTACGCTCCTGGAGGCGGAGGCCGCCCGGCTCGCCGCGGCCAACACGGGGACCGCCGGGATCACCGCCCTGGAAGAGCTGTGCGCCAAGGGTGAACAGGCCGTCGCGGACGGCGAGGTGGACCTGGTGGTGACGACCAACGCGGCCTTCCACGCCAAGGTGATGGAGCTAGCGGGCAACGTCGTCCTCGCCGAACTCGCCGGGCAGGTGGACCGCCGGGTGCGCTGGTACTACACACCGGTGGCCCGTCGGCGCGGCAAGCAGTCCTGGATCGAGCACCGTGCGCTGATCGCGGCGATCGCCGAGCGCGACGAGCGCCGGGCCACGGAGATCATGCGCGCGCACACGGAGCACACCCGGCAGACGTACCACCGGCGCGAACGCGAAGCCTGACGCGTCAGCCCGTCCGGGCCGCGAGGACGGCCTGGGTCTGCGTCGTCTGCCCGACCGGGCGCCCCTCGTCGTCATGGACGTCGGTCTGTACGACGACGAAGGAGCGGCCCACGTGCAGCGGGCGGGCCACGGCGCGGGCGCCGCCCGAGCGCACGGCGCGGAAGAAGTTCGTCTTGGACTCCACCGTGGACGTGGCCGCCCCCGCCGGCAGGTTGAGAAAGGCGCAGACCGCGCCCACGGTGTCGGCGAGCGTCATGAGCGCCCCACCGTGCAGAACACCTCCCGCCGTGCACAGCTCCGCCGACCAGGCCAGGGTGCCGGCGGCGCTCTCGGCCGTGGCTTCGTCGAGGGTGATGCCCAGGTGCCCGGCGAAGGGCAGGGCGGCCAGGAGATCGGCCGTGCTCGCGTTGTCGGAAGGCATGCGGTCACCGTGCCCGCGATGCCGCGGAGCGGCAATTACCTCGGAGGTAACGGGGCGTGCGCCCGTCCCTCGTGGCAGAGTTTTGCCCGCTTCTTTGTCCTGCGACTGGAGAAAGTCATGGGTAATTCCTGCGCAACTTCTTCCCACTCCCGGCAGGCGCTGCTACGTTCCCCTCGAAAGCCCGACGCGACGGCGAGAATCCGCCGCTGCGGGACGAGTGGGACGACATGAGTCGCCCAAAGAGGCGGGGAGGGGCGCGTGAGACGTATGACGGCTCGACCCGCCAACGCGCACCAGGCGCGACTGCTGCGGCTGCTGCGTGACGGAGGGCCCAACTCCCGTGCCCAGCTGGGCGATCAGGTCGACCTCTCGCGGTCGAAACTGGCCGTCGAGGTGGACCGGCTCCTGGAGACCGGACTCGTGGTCGCCGACGGACTCGCCGCCTCGCGCGGCGGCCGCCGCTCCCACAACATCCGCCTGGCCCCCGGCCTCCGTTTCCTCGGCGTGGACATCGGCGCGACCTCGGTCGACGTAGCGGTGACCAACGCCGAGCTGGAGGTCCTTGGCCACATCAACCAGCCCATGGACGTGCGCGAAGGCCCCGTTGCCGTCTTCGAGCAAGTCCTCGCCATGGCGGCCAAGTTGAAGGCCTCCGGGCTCGCGGAAGGGTTCGACGGCGCCGGTATCGGCGTCCCGGGCCCCGTCCGCTTCCCCGAGGGCGTCCCGGTCGCCCCGCCCATCATGCCGGGGTGGGACGGCTTTCCCGTACGGGAGGCCATCAGCCAGGACCTGGGCTGTCCCGTCATGGTCGACAACGACGTGAACCTGATGGCGATGGGGGAACAGCACGCGGGCGTCGCACGCTCCGTGGGCGACTTCCTCTGCGTCAAGATCGGCACCGGCATCGGCTGCGGAATCGTCGTCGGCGGTGAGGTCTACCGAGGGGTGACCGGCAGCGCGGGCGACATCGGCCACATCCAGGTCGAACCGGACGGGCGGCCCTGCGCCTGCGGCAACAAGGGCTGCCTCGAAGCGTACTTCAGCGGCGCGGCACTCGCCCGCGACGCGGAGGACGCCGTCGGCCAAGGGCTCCTCCAGGAGCTCGCGACCCGGCTTGAGACCGCCGGCAGGCTCAGCGCGGTCGACGTCGCCGCGGCGGCCGCCGCCGGGGACGCCACCGCGCTCGACCTCATCCGCGCGGGCGGCAACCGCACCGGCCAGGTCATCGCGGGCCTCGTCAGCTTCTTCAACCCGGGCCTCGTGGTGATCGGCGGCGGCGTGACCGGCCTCGGCCACACGCTGCTCGCCGCCATCCGTACGCAGGTCTACCGCCAGTCGCTGCCTCTGGCGACCGGCAACCTCCCCATCGTCCTGGGCGAGTTGGGGCCCACCGCCGGTGTCATCGGCGGCGCACGGCTCATCAGCGACCACCTGTTCTCACCGGCCTGACCGGTACGTTCTCGCCCGGCCCGACCGGTACGTACGACCCGTAGCACCGCCCGTACGACGCCACGCACCACATCCCACCCAGTACAGCGCGCTGCCTCGCCCTGCTCCGAAACAGGCTCCGCCCCTCATGGGCCGTCGCCCTGCCCCGCCCTGCCCTGTAACCGGCCGCACCCGCCTTAGGGAACCTGTCATGGCACCAGAACCACCGCTGCTCACCATGTCCGGCATCACCAAGTCGTTCCCCGGCGTCCGCGCCCTGGACGGCGTCGACCTCCAGGTCCAGGCCGGTGAAGTGCACTGCCTCCTCGGCCAGAACGGCGCCGGGAAGTCCACGCTCATCAAGGTCCTCGCAGGGGCCCACCAGCCCGACGACGGCGAGATCACCTGGCGCGGCGAGCGCACCACGCTCAAGTCTCCCATCGCCGCCATGCGCCTGGGCATCGCCACCATCTACCAGGAGCTCGACCTGGTGGAGGGCCTGTCCGTCGCCGAGAACGTCCACCTCGGGCATGAGCCGACAGCGGCCGGTTTCGTCGTCAAGGGGCGAGAGGCGAAGGCCTCGACCGCCGCCCTGCTCAAGCGACTCGGGCACGCCGAGATCGACCCGGCGACGCTCGTCGGTGAGCTCTCCGCCGCCCATCAGCAGATCGTGTCCATGGCCCGTGCGCTCTCCCACGAAGTACGTCTCATCGTCATGGACGAGCCGTCGGCCGCCCTCGACCCGGACGAGGTCGACAACCTCTTCCGTATCGTCGTCGCTCTCACGGCCGACGGCGTCGCCGTCGTCTACATCTCCCACCGCCTCGAAGAGATCCGCCGCATCGGCGACCGCGTCACCGTCCTGAAGGACGGCCGGGCGGTCGCGGGCGGACTTCCCGCGAAGGAGACCCCGACCAGCGAGGTCGTCGCCCTCATGACCGGCCGCAACGTCGAGTACGTCTTCCCGGACCGGCCCGCCGAACCACCCACGGCCGAGCCGGTGTTGAAGGCCTCGGGACTCACCCGCGAGGGCGAGTTCGAACCCATCGACCTCGAACTGCGCCCCGGCGAGATCGTCGGCCTGGCCGGACTCGTCGGCTCGGGGCGATCCGAGATCCTGGAGACGATCTACGGGGCTCGCAAGCCATCCGCAGGTCAAGTGACCGTAGACGGACAGGTGTTGAGGCCCGGCAGCGTACGCGCCGCCGTACGCGCGGGGCTCGGCCTCGCCCCCGAGGAGCGCAAGGCGCAGGCCCTGCTGATGCTGGAGTCCGTCACCAACAATGTGTCGGTCTCCACCATGTCCCGCTTCTCGCACGGCGGTTGGCTCGACCGGGGCGCCGAGAAGAAGGCCGCGCAGGCCGCGACCCGCGAGCTCTCCCTGCGCCCCGACAACCCCTCCGCGCCGGTACGCACGCTCTCCGGCGGCAACCAGCAAAAAGCCGTCCTGGCCCGCTGGCTGCTCCGCGGCTGCCGCGTCCTGCTGCTCGACGAGCCGACCCGCGGCGTGGACGTCGGCGCACGTGCCGAGCTGTACGCCGTGATCCGCCGCCTCGCCGACGACGGCCTCGCCGTCCTGCTCGTCTCCAGCGAAGTGCCCGAAGTCCTGGGCCTCGCCGACCGTGTCCTGGTCCTCCGCGAGGGCCGCGTCGTCCATACGGCGCCCGCCCGGGACCTCGACGAACACCGCGTACTCGACCTCGTACTCGAAGGGAGCCCGGCGTCATGACGCAGCCCGCATCGCCGCCACGGCCCGCCGCACCGAAGGCTCAACCGGCGGACGGTCCAAGCCCGTTGCGGACGCTCGTCGCACGTGCCGACCTGCGGACGCTGTCCCTGCTCGGTGTGCTCGCCGTCCTCGTCCTGATTGGCGGCATCACCCAGCCCGACTCGTTCCTCGACACCGACAACGTCCAGCTGATCCTCACCCAGGCGTCCGTCATCGGCGTCGTGACGGTCGGCATGACCTTCGTGATCATCTCCGGCGGCATCGACCTGTCGGTCGGCGCGATCGTCGCGCTCGCCTCTGTGTGGGCGACGACGGTGGCGACCCAGGAGTACGGCTTCGCGGGCATCCTCTTCACCGCGGTGATCGTCGGCATGGCCTGCGGTCTCGTCAACGGAGTGCTCATCGCCTACGGCAGGATGGTGCCCTTCATCGCGACGCTGGCGATGCTGGCCTCGGGCCGGGGTCTTGCCCTGCAGATCACGGACGGCAAGACCCAGATGGTCACCGTGGACGGGGTGTTGAAGCTCGGCGAGCGCGACTCCTACGTCCTGGGCATCCCGCCGCTCGTGCTCGTCTTCGCGGCCGTCACCGTCGTCGGCTGGCTGCTCCTGAACCGCACCACTTTCGGGCGCCGCTCGGTCGCCGTCGGCGGCAACGCGGAGGCGGCGCGGCTCGCAGGCATCGACGTACGAAGGCAGCGGCTCTATCTCTACCTGCTCTCCGGCCTCTGCTGCGGGATCGCGGCCTTCTTGCTGATCATCCTTTCCGGGTCGGGCCAGAACACCAACGGCAACCTCTACGAGCTCGACGCCATCGCTGCCGCGATCATCGGCGGAACCCTGCTCAGCGGCGGCCGTGGCACCATCACCGGCTCCGTGCTCGGCGTACTGATCTTCATGACGATCCAGAACATCTTCGCGCTGAACAATCTGGAGACCGCGACCCAGCAGATCGCCAAGGGGGCGATCATCGTCGCCGCGGTGCTCGTGCAGCGACGTACGGCCTCAACTCCCTGACCCGCAGACCCGAAGGGTTCACCGCCATGCCAGAGACATCACCATTCGCGAGCCGCAGAGGACTGCTCTTCGGAGCCGCCGCTCTGTCCACCGGCGCCCTCATCACGGGGTGCACCAGCAATGACTCCAAGGACGAGGGCTCGGACGACAAGTCCCAGCAGGTCGCCGACGACAAGCCAGGCAAGAAGGTCACCATCGGCTTCGCCGGTCCGCAGGCCGACCACGGCTGGCTGAACGCGATCAACGAGAACGCCCAGGAGCGCGCGAAGAAGTACTCGGACGTCACGCTGGAGGCCACCGAGGGCTCGAACGACACCGCCGCCCAGATCGGCCAGGTCGAGACGCTGATCAACAAGAAGGTCGATGTCCTGGTGATCCTGCCGGCCGACGGCAAGGCGCTCACCCAGGTCGGCCTGAAGGCCATGAAGGCGGGCATCCCCGTCGTCAACCTCGACCGGGTCTTCGCGTCGCCGCAGGCCTACCGCTGCTGGGTCGGCGGCGACAACTACGGCATGGGCCTCAGCGCGGGGCACTACATCGGCGAGAAGCTCAAGGACAAGAAGAGCGCCAAGGTCGTCGAACTCGCGGGCCTCGACAACCTCGAGCTCACCAAGCAGCGCTCGAAGGGCTTCGACGACGCCCTGAAGAACTACTCGAACATCGAGAAGGTCGCGCGGCAGGCCGCCGACTTCACCGTCGAGTCGGGGCAGTCGAAGATGTCTCAACTCCTGCAGGCCCAGAAGAACTTCGACGCCCTGTGGAACCACGACGACGACCAGGGAGTGGGCGCCCTGCGCGCCATCAAGCAGGCAGGACGCGACGACTTCCTGATGGTCGGCGGCGCGGGAGCGCTCTCCGCGATGCAGGCCATCGAGTCCGACGACAGCGTGCTCAAGGCCACCGTCCTCTACCCGCCGACGATGGCCGCCTCCGCGATCGACCTGGCGCGCGCCCTCGGGCAGGGCAAGGGCGTCAGCGGCATGGCCGAGTTCGAGATCCCGGCCTTCATCACGCTCTACTCGGCCGTCGTCGACAAGGAGAACGTCGGCAAGTACATGTCCACCGGCTTCAAGTGATGCGCGCGTCCGCACCCCCCACCGAGCTCTTACGAGGAGGAGTACCGCATGCCTGAGACGGAACACGAGGCTGAGACCGGTAAGCGGCCATTGGGGGTGGGCATGGTCGGATACGCCTTCATGGGCGCCGCCCACTCCCAGGGCTGGCGCACCGTCGGACGCGTCTTCGATCTGCCCCTGCGGCCGGTCCTCTCGGCGGTCTGCGGACGCGACGGCTCCGCCGTGCGCGCCGCGGCGGACCGTCTTGGGTGGGCGGCCGCGGAGACCGACTGGCGCGCACTCGTGGCCCGTGACGACGTCGACATCATCGACATATGCACCCCCGGCGACAGCCACGCGGAGATCGCGATCGCCGCGCTGGAGGCCGGCAAGCACGTGCTGTGCGAGAAGCCGCTCGCCAACACCGTCGAGGAGGCCGAGGCGATGGTGGAGGCCGCCGAACGGGCCCGCGCACGGGGGCAGGTGGCCATGGTCGGCTTCAACTACCGGCGCGTTCCCGCTCTCGCGCTCGCCCGGCAGATGATCGCCGACGGGCGGCTCGGCACGCTGCGGCACGTGCGGCTCACCTACCTCCAGGACTGGCTGGTCGACCCCGGCTTCCCGCTGACGTGGCGGCTGCGCAAGGACCGCGCGGGCTCGGGTGCGCTCGGTGATCTGGGCGCGCACATCGTGGATCTCGCACAGTTCCTGGTGGGGGAGCCGGTGGCGGGGGTCTCGGCGCTGACCGAGACGTTCGTACGGGAGCGGCCGCTGCTCGAAGGGGCGTCGAGCGGTCTCACGGCGGCGGGGGGCGCCGCCGTCGGCCAGGTCACGGTGGACGACGCGGCGGTCTTCACGGGGCGCTTCCCGTCGGGCGCCCTCGCGTCCTTCGAGGCGACCCGGTTCGCCGCGGGCCGCAAGAACGCCCTGAAGCTCGAACTCAACGGCTCCGATGGCTCGTTGGCCTTCGACCTGGAGCGCCTGAACGAGCTCTCCTTCCACGATCACACGGAGCCCGCCACCTCATCCGGCTTCCGCCGCATCCTGGTCACCGAGCCGGGCCACCCGTACCTGGAAGCCTGGTGGCCGCCGGGTCACGGACTCGGCTACGAGCACACGTTCGTGCACCAGGCCCGCGACCTGCTGCACGCCATCGCCACGGGTGAGCAGCCCGAACCGTCCTTCGCCGCCGGGCTCTCGGTGCAGCGGGTGCTCGCCGCGGTGGAGGAGAGCGCGGCGAAGAACTCGGTCTACACCTCCATAGCTGCCACCCCCGTCACGGTCTGAGGAGGCCTGTTCATGCCCCGCGACTTCACGCTCTTCACCGGCCAGTGGGCCGACCTGCCCCTTGAGGAGGTCTGCCGCCTCGCCCGCGACTTCGGCTACGACGGCCTCGAACTCGCCTGCTGGGGAGACCACTTCGAGGTCGACAAGGCGCTGAGTGACCGTTCCTATCTGGACTCTCGCCGCCAGTTGCTCGACAAGTACGGCCTCAAGTGCTGGGCCATCTCCAACCACCTGGTCGGGCAGGCCGTCTGTGACGCGATCATCGACGAGCGGCATCAGGCGATCCTGCCCGCCCGCATCTGGGGCGACGGCGAGGCGGAGGGGGTCCGCCAGCGTGCCGCCCGCGAGATCGAGGACACGGCACGCGCGGCGGCCGCCTTCGGCGTCGACACGGTCGTCGGATTCACCGGCTCGGCGATCTGGCATCTGGTGGCGATGTTCCCACCGGTGCCGGAGACGATGATCGAGCGTGGCTACGACGACTTCGCCGAGCGCTGGAACCCGATCCTCGACGTCTTCGACGTACAGGGCGTGCGCTTCGCCCATGAGGTGCATCCCTCGGAGATCGCGTACGACTACTGGACGACGCGGCGCGCTCTGGAGGCGGTCGACCACCGCGCGGCCTTCGGCCTGAACTTCGACCCCTCGCACTTCGTCTGGCAGGACCTGGACCCGGTCGGTTTCCTCTACGACTTCCGGGACCGGATCTACCACGTCGACTGCAAGGAGGCCAGGCGCCGCCTGGACGGCCGCAACGGCCGCCTCGGCTCGCACCTCCCGTGGGGCGACCCGCGCCGTGGCTGGGACTTCGTGTCGGCGGGCCACGGGGACGTCCCCTGGGAGGACGTGTTCCGGATGCTGCGCTCGATCGCGTACGAGGGCCCGGTCTCGGTGGAGTGGGAGGACGCGGGGATGGACCGCCTTCAGGGGGCGCCGGAGGCGCTGAAGCGTCTGAAGGCTTTTGACTTCGAGCCGCCGACGGCGTCGTTCGACGCGGCGTTCGGTGGTAATTAGCCCGCTCGTCGATTGAGGACGAACTCGGCGAAGCCGGTGATCGGCCGGCGCCCGAGGCTTTCGGGGTCCAGGGAGCGGCCCCCGGCTACAGCAAGGGGCGGGGCGAGGTGGTTCGCCCTGCCCGCATCCCCCCCCGCATCCCCGCGCATCCCCCCGCATCTCCCCGCTCTCACCCACCAACCCACTCATCCACTTTGTCCCGCACAAGGCAAAAGCCGAACTCTGATGCGGTGCAAGGGCTTTCCGCCAGGGACAAACGTGGCTACCGTCCCTGAGGTGTACAGGACATGAATCTTTCCGGGGTGACGGCGCACCCCGGCGCCCGGCGTCACCGCACCACACCCGCGTACGACCGTCCCCCTTCCGGAGGAACCCCGTGCACAGGAAACGCCTGAGACTCCGCAAGACCCTCGCGCTCTTCACCGGCACCCTGCTGGCCGGCGCGAGCCTCACCCTCGCCGCCCCTCTCGCGAACGCCGCCGACCCGGAGGCCGTCCGCGCCGCCCAGGCGCAGGCGGACAAGGCGGCCGACGGCAAGGCCGCCGCCGAGGACTTCCAGCAAGTGACCCTCGCCAAGGGCGGGGAGGAGACGGGCGAGCCGATGACCCTCGCCGTCATGCCCGACCGTTCGGTCCTGCACACCTCCCGTGACGGCACGCTCCGCCTCACGGACGCCGCGGGCAACACCAAGATCGCCGGAAAGATACCGGTCTATTCGCACGACGAAGAGGGCCTCCAGGGCGTGGGCCTGGACCCGAATTTCAACGAGAACCGCGCGATCTTCCTCTACTACGCGCCTCCCCTTGACACCCCGGCGGGCGACGCCCCGGAGAACGGCACGGCCGAGGACTTCAAGAAGTTCGACGGCGTCAACCGCCTCTCCCGCTTCGTCCTGAAGGCCGACGGCACCCTCGACAACGCCAGCGAGAAGAAGGTCCTCGACGTCCCCGCGAGCCGCGGCACCTGCTGCCACGTGGGCGGCGACATCGACTTCGACAAGGACGGCAACCTCTACCTCTCGACCGGCGACGACTCCAACCCCTTCGCCTCCGACGGCTTCACCCCCATCGACGAGCGCGCGAGCCGCAACCCCGCCTTCGACGCGCGGCGCAGCGCGGGCAACACCAACGACCTGCGCGGCAAGATCATCCGAGTCAAGGTCGCCGACGACGGCTCGTACACGGTCCCGGACGGCAACCTCTTCGCGCCGGGCACCGAGAAGACCCGCCCCGAGATCTACGCGATGGGCTTCCGCAACCCCTTCCGCATGAGCGTCGACAAGCCGACCGGCATTGTGTACGTCGGTGACTACGGACCCGACGCGGGCGCCGCCGACCCCAAGCGCGGCCCCGCGGGGCAGGTCGAGTTCGCCCGCGTGACCAAGCCGGGCAACTTCGGCTGGCCGTTCTGCACCGGCAAGAACGACGCGTACGTCGACTACGACTTCGAGACCAAGACGTCCGGCGCCGCCTTCGACTGCGCCGCGCCGAAGAACGAGTCGCCGCACAACACCGGCCTGACCGACCTGCCGCCCGCGCAGGAGGCCTGGATCCCCTACGACGGCGGCTCCGTGCCCGAGTTCGGCTCCGGCTCCGAGTCCCCGATGGGCGGACCCGTCTACCGCTACGACGCGGACAGCACCTCCCCGGTGAAGTTCCCGGAGGCGTACGACGGCGACTTCTTCGCCGGAGAGTTCGGACGGCGCTGGATCAAGCGCATCGAGCAGAGCGCGGACGGCACGGTCCAGTCCATCAACCCGTTCCCGTGGACGGGCACGCAGGTGATGGACATGGAGTTCGGTCCCGACGGCGCGCTGTACGTCCTCGACTACGGAACGGCCTGGTTCGGCGGCGACGAGAACACCGGTCTCTACCGCATCGAGAACGCCACCGACGGACACTCCCCGGTCGCCGAGGCGAGCGCCTCTGTGACCAGCGGCCAGGCCCCGCTCAAGACCAAGTTCACCGCCAAGGCCACCGACGCCGACGGCGGGACACTGACCTATGCGTGGGACTTCGGCGACGGCGGCAAGTCGACTCAGCAGAACCCCTCGTACACGTACAAGAAGAACGGCGTCTACACCGCGACCGTGACCGTCAAGGACTCCACCGGGCGCACCGGTTCGGCCAGCGCGCACCTCACCGTCGGCAACACCGCGCCCAAGGTGACCCTGGAACTCCCCGGTGACGGGCAGCTGTTCACCTTCGGCGACAAGGTGCCCTTCAAGGTGAAGGTGACCGACAAGGAAGACGGCCCGATCGACTGCACGAAGGTCAAGGTCACCCACATCCTCGGCCATGACAGCCACGGCCACCCGGTCACATCGGCCAACGGCTGCGAAGGCACCATCCAGACGTCGGCGGACGGCGAGCACGACCCGAACGCCAACATCTTCGGAGTCTTCGACGCCGAGTACACCGACAAGGGGGCAGGCGGCCAGCCCGCGCTGACCACCCACGACCAGAACGTCGTCCAGCCCAAGCACCGCCAGGGCGAGCACTACGACGACTCCAAGGGCGTGACCATCACCAACCACACCCCGGCGCACGGCGGAAAGACGGTCGGCGACATCAACGACGGCGACTGGATCTCCTTCAAGCCCTACGTCCTCGGCAACGCCACCAAGCTGACCGCGCGCGTCGCGTCGGCCGGCGCCGGAGGCACGCTAGAGGTCCGCAGCGGATCGGCCACCGGCAGGCTCCTGGGCAAGGCGAAGGTCGCGCCGACCGGTTCGTGGGAGACGTACGCGGACGTGAGCACCGCCATCAGCAAGGCACCCGCGACGACCACCACGCTGTTCCTGGTCTTCAAGGGCAAGGGCACCGGAGCCCTGTACGACCTCGACGACTTCACCTTCACCACGAGCTGAGAGAGGGGCCACCCCACCATGCGGGCATCCGCACGCATCACCATCGCCACCGCCACGGCCGCCCTGCTCATCGGCTGTGTGTCGGGTCCGGCCGCCTCCAAGCCGGAAGGGCCAAAGGGCAAGGCCGACGGCGAGAAGGTCCTGGTCTTCTCCAAGACCGCCGGATTCCGGCACGACTCCATCCCCGAGGGCATCGCGGCCGTCAAGGAGCTCGGCGCGGCGAACGGCTTCGCCGTCGACGCCACCGAGGACGCCAAAGCCTTCACGGCCAAGAATCTCGCGCGGTACGACGCCGTGGTCTGGCTCTCCACGACCGGCGACGTCCTCGACGCCAAACAGCAGAGCGCGTTCGAGGGCTACATCAAGCGGGGCGGCGGGTACGTGGGCGTGCACGCCGCCGCCGACACCGAGTACGACTGGCCCTTCTACGGCGAGCTCGCGGGCGCGTACTTCCAGTCGCACCCCGCGATCCAGCCCGCGAAGGTCCAGGTCGAGGACCACGGGCACCCGTCCACCGCGCATCTGCCGGGGGTCTGGGACCGGACCGACGAGTGGTACAACTACCGCTCCAACCCCCGGGACCGCGCCCACGTCCTCGCCTCGCTGGACGAGTCGTCGTACACCGGCGGCTCGATGTCCGGCGACCATCCCATCGCCTGGTGCCAGGATTTCCAGGGTGGTCGCTCCTTCTACACGGGCAGCGGTCACACCAAGGAGTCCTTCGCCGATCCCGCCTACCGGACGCATCTGCTCGGCGGGATCCGCTGGGCGACGGGTGCGGTACAGGCCGACTGCCGCCAGGAGAAGGGCTACACGCCGATCTTCGACGGCACGGCCAAGTCGCTGGACGCCTGGAAGCAGGCGGGCCCCGGCTCCTTCGAGCTGAACGAGAAGGACGGGACCCTGACGACCGTCGGTGGCATGGGCATGCTCTGGTACGAGGGGAAGGAGCTCGGCTCCTACTCCCTCAAACTTGACTGGCGCATGGACGGCGACGACAACTCGGGGATCTTCGTGGGCTTCCCGCCGTCCGACGACCCCTGGTCGGCCGTGAACAACGGCTACGAGATCCAGATCGACGCCACCGACGTACCGGAGAAGACCACCGGCTCCGTCTACGGCTTCAAGTCCGCCGACCTGAAGAAGCGCGACAAGGCGCTGAATCCGGCGGGGGAGTGGAACACCTACGAGCTCCGCGTCGAGGGCGAGCGCCTTCGGATCTATCTCAACGGAGTGAAGATCAACGACTTCACCAACAAGGATCCGGCCAGGAGCCTGAAAGACGGTCACATCGGCATCCAGAACCACGGTGCCGATGACCAGGTCTCCTTCCGCGACATCCGGGTGAAGGACCTGCCGGCCCGCGACGCCACCGGCGTGGGCCGCTAGACGACGGCGGGCGGAGGACGCCGGACCTCCGCCCGCCGTCTTATCCCTGTCCGCTCATCCCTGTCCGCCGTCCCATCTTCGTCCGCCGTCTTATCTCCCCGCGCGATCGCCGCGTGTACGACAGGAGGCAGCCGTGCCCCGTTCCCCTTCTTCCTCTTCTACTGGTTCTTCTGATACTCCGGGTGGCGGTCTTACGGGGGTGTGGCTGATCGGGGCACGCGGTTCGGTCGCCACGACGGCTGTCGCGGGGTGCGCGGCGGTGACGGCCGGTCTGCACCCGCCGACCGGCATGGTCACGGAGACCCCGCCGTTCGCGGACTGCGGTCTGCCAACGTTGTCGTCGCTCGTCTTCGGCGGCCACGACACGGTGGAGTGCCCGCTGCCCAAACGGGCGGAGCAACTGGCCGCCGGGGGAGTGCTCCCGCACGGTGTCCCGTCGGCGGTGGGCGCGGAACTGGCGGCGGCGGACGCGGAGATCCGCACCGGCGGACCGCGCCGCGGGGACTCCGACAGCGGAACGGACGAGGAACTGATCGAGACCTTCGCCGCCGACCTCCGCGATTTCATGCGTCGGCGGGGGCTCGCCCGTGCGGTGGTGGTGAACGTGGCCTCGACGGAACCGCTGCCGGAGGAGGGCGAAGGGCGGCTGCCCGCCAGCTCTCTCTACGCGGCGGCGGCGCTGCGGGCGGGCTGCCCGTACGTGAACTTCACCCCGTCGACGGGGTTGCACCACCCGGCGCTCGCTCCTGAGGCCGCCGCGTCGGGGCTCCCCTACGCGGGCCGGGACGGCAAGACGGGGCAGACGCTCCTGCGCTCGGTGCTCGGGCCGATGTTCGCCCAGCGCGCCCTCGCGGTCCGCGCCTGGTCCGGCACCAACCTCCTGGGCGGCGGCGACGGCGCGGCCCTCGCTGACCCGGCCGCCGCGGCGGCGAAGAACGCGGGCAAGGAACGGGTCCTCGCCGACACGCTGGGCTCCGCCCCCGAGGGCGAGGTCCACATCGACGACGTCCCGTCCCTCGGTGACTGGAAGACCGCCTGGGACCACATCGCGTTCGACGGATTCCTCGGCGCGCGGATGGTCCTGCAGACGACCTGGCAGGGCTGCGACTCGGCACTGGCGGCACCTCTGATCCTGGACCTGGCCCGCTTGGTGGCCCGCGCCCACGAGAAGGGCCTGTCGGGTCCCTTGGGCGAACTGGGCTTCTACTTCAAGGACCCGGACGACGGTTCCTCGTCGGCCCTCGCCGAGCAGTACGAGGCGCTTGTGGGCCTGGCGTCGCGGCTGCGCGGGGTGGTTGCGTGAGCGGCGGGGGAGTGAGGGACGGTGCGGGTGCTGAGGGGCGGGGCGCGGATGGCGCACGGCTGGGCGGCGTCGGCCGTGACTGGGCCGAACTGCTGCGTGTCTCGGCCCTGTTCACCGTCCCCGGCGACGCCCTCGCCGGCGCGGCGGCCACGGGGCTTCGCCCCAACCACCGCACGCTCCTCGCCATCGGCGCCTCCCTCTGCCTCTACGAGGCGGGCATGGCCCTCAACGACTGGGCGGACCGGGAGGAGGACGCGATCGAACGCCCTCACCGACCGCTGCCGTCCGGCCGTATCGCGCCGTCCGCCGCACTGGGCGCGGCAGCGGCTCTGACGGCGGGGGGCCTGGCTCTGGCCGCAGGCGCGGGCCGCCCCGCCCTGACGGTGGCGAGCGCCTTGGCGGCCACGGTGTGGGCGTACGACCTGGGCCTGAAACACACGCCGGCAGGACCGGTGGCCATGGCGGCGGCCCGCACCCTCGACCTGCTCCTGGGAGCGGCGGCGACGTCGGCGACACCGACCGGTGCGAACCCCACGGGGCAGCTCACCACCACTCGGCCCGGCGCGATACCCGCGCTCCGCGCGGCGGTGCCCACCGCCCTCGTCCTGGGCGCCCACACCCTCGCGGTGACCGCGGTCTCGCGCCGCGAGGCGCAGGGCGGCTCCACGGCGGCCCCGCTGTGCGCGCTCGCCGCGACAGCGGCGCTGACGCGGCTGCTCGCCCGGGGCGGTGGCACCGGCAGCGTCACGGGTAGGGGCGCCGGCGCCGCTACTCCCTCCGAACTCCCGGTAGGCCGTCGGGCAACAGCCAGCCGCGGCCTGCCGGTGTCCATCCCGGGGCGCCCCGGCGGCCGTGCCTGGCGGACCGGCGCCCGGGGTGCCGTCCAGGCCGCGCTCGCCGCCACCTACGCCGCCACCGCGGCCCGCCCCCTCTTGCACGCCGCGCTCAACCCGTCCCCCCAGCTCACCCAGCGTGCGGTGGGCGGCGGCATCCGAGCCATGATCCCGCTCCAGGCCGCACTGTCCGCCCGCACGGGCGCCCTGGGTCCCGCACTGCTGACCGCCGCTCTGGCCCCGGCAGCCCGCAAGTTCGGCCGGAAGGTGAGCGTCACATGACGGGCACGAGCAACCGGGCAAGCGGCCCCTTCCGCTTCGGATACGGCACCAATGGGCTGACCGACCTGCGGCTCGACGACGCCCTCGGCCTCCTGGCCGACCTCGGCTACGCGGGCGTCGGTCTCACCCTCGACCACATGCACCTCGACCCGCTCGCCCCCGACCTCGCCGCCCGCACCCGCCACGTGGGCCGCACCCTGGAACGGCTCGGTCTGACGGTGACCATCGAGACCGGCGCCCGCTACGTCCTCGACCCACGGCGCAAGCACGGCCCCTCGCTCCTGGACCCCGACCCGGACGCGCGCGCCGCCCGGGTCCGCCTGCTGATCCGAGCCGTCCAGGTCGCCGCGGACCTGGGCGCCCACGCCGTGCACTGCTTCAGCGGCATCGCTCCCGAAGACACTCCGGAGGACACCGCCTGGCAGCGGCTCGCGGAGTCTCTCGGCCCCGTCCTGGACGCCGCATCCGGCGGCGGCGTACCCCTGGCCATCGAACCCGAACCCGGCCACCTCCTCTCCACACTCGCCGACTTCCACCGGCTCCGTCACGAGCTGGGCGACCCGCGACTCCTGGGCCTCACCCTCGACATCGGGCACTGCCAGTGCCTCGAACCGCGGTCCCCCGCCGACTGCGTACGCGCCGCCGCCCCCTGGCTGCGGCACGTCCAGATCGAGGACATGCGCCGCGGCGTCCACGAACACCTCCCGTTCGGGGACGGAGAGATCGACTTCCCGCCCGTCCTGGAAGCACTCGCCTCCACCGGCTACCAGGGCCTCACCGTCGTCGAACTGCCGCGTCACTCCCACGCGGGCCCCCAACTCGCCTCCCACTCCATCGAGTTCCTGAACCGGGCAGCGACCGAAGCGGTCCCCGCCCCCGCCGGTACCGGCCCGGCCCGCACCGCCCCGGTCCCCACCCCGGCCAGAGGAGGAACCCCGTGACCGACGCCCCCGTCATCGACGACCTCCGCACCCGTCTCGACGCGGCCCTCGCCGGAGCCGCCCGCGCCTGGCTCGACCAGGCCACCGCGGAGGCCGCCGCCCACCGTGGGCGGCGGGACCAAAGGCCCACCCCCGTATGGGAGTTGCGCTTCGCCGAAGCCGGGCGACGCTGCGGCCAGGACCACGCCGACGACGCCCGTGTGCTGCTCCTGCACGCGGCCGACGCGGACCCGGCCACCCTCACCCGCGTCTACGAACAAGGCACCGCGGCCGAGCGCCGCGCCGTCCTGCACGCCCTGCCCCACCTGGTCCGGGGCTCGGATGCGCTGCCCCTGGTCGAGGACGCCCTGCGCACCAACGACACCCGGCTCGTCGCCGCCGCCGTCGGTCCGTACGCCGCCCGGCACCTCGCCCCGCACGACTGGCGCCACGCGGTTCTCAAGTGCCTGTTCACCGGCGTCCCCCTGGACGCCGTCGCCGACCTCGACCGCCGCGCCCGCGCCGACGCCGAGCTCGCCCGCATGCTCGACGACTACGCCGGCGAACGCACCGCCGCCGGTCGCACCGTCCCCAGCGATCTGCACCGCGTCCTGGCCCTGACCGCCCCTACGGCCCCCTCGGCCGCACCGGCGCCCTCGGCCCCCACGACCCCTTCCACCGGCGAGGAACAGGAGTCCTGATGCGCATCTTCGACCCCCACATCCACATGACGTCCCGCACCACCGACGACTACCAGGCCATGTACGCCGCAGGCGTCCGTGCCGTCGTCGAGCCCGCGTTCTGGCTGGGCCAGCCCCGCACCTCTCCCGCCTCCTTCTTCGACTACTTCGACTCACTCCTGGGCTGGGAGCCCTTCCGCGCGGCCCAGTACGGCATAGCCCACCACTGCACCATCGCCCTCAACCCCAAAGAGGCGAACGACCCTCGCTGTACTCCGGTCCTCGACGAACTGCCCCGCTATCTCGTCAAGGACAACGTCGTCGCCGTCGGTGAGATCGGCTATGACTCCATGACCCCCGCCGAGGACGCCGCATTCACCGCCCAGCTCCAGCTGGCCGCCGACCACGAGCTGCCCGCGCTCGTCCACACCCCGCACCGCGACAAACTCGCCGGCCTGCGCCGCACCATCGACGTCGTACGGGAATCCGCGCTGCCTCTGGACCGCGTCCTCATCGACCATCTCAACGAGACCACGGTCAAGGAGGCCAAGGACAGCGGCTGCTGGCTCGGCTTCTCCGTCTATCCCGACACCAAGATGGACGAGGACCGGATGGTCGCCATCCTGCGCGACCACGGGCCGCAGCGGGTCCTGGTGAACTCGGCCGCCGACTGGGGCAGGAGCGACCCGCTCAAGACCCGTAAGGTCGCCGACGCCATGCTCCGATCCGGGTTCAGCGAGGACGACGTCGACCTCGTGCTGTGGCGCAACCCGGTCGCCTTCTACGGACTCAGCGGCCGCCTCGCGCTCGATGTCACGGACACCGAAGCCACCCACGAGGGAAATTCCATCCTCCGCGGCGGGGCGTGAGCCATGCGCTTCCGGCACCCGGACGGCAGCGTCGTCCACCTCGCGTACTGCACCAACGTCCACCCGGCCGAGACCCTCGACGGCGTCCTCGCGCAACTGCGCGACCACTGCGAACCCGTACGCAAGAGGCTCGGCAGGGACCGCCTCGGCATCGGCCTGTGGCTCGCCAAGGACGCCGCGCACGCCCTGGTCACCGACCCGGCCGCACTGCGCGGACTGCGCACCGAACTCGACCGGCGCGGCCTCGAGGTCGTCACCCTCAACGGCTTCCCGTACGAGGGCTTCGGCGCGGAGGAGGTCAAGTACCGCGTCTACAAGCCGGACTGGACCGACCCCGAGCGCCTCTCCCACACGACCGATCTGGCCCGTCTCCTTGCCGCGCTCCTGCCGGACGACGTCGTCGAAGGCACCATCTCCACTCTCCCTCTCGCCTGGCGCACCCCCTTCGACACCACCCACGCAGAGTCCGCCCGAGCAGCCCTCACCGCACTGGCCCAACGGCTTGACGCGCTGGCGGAGTTGACCGGCAAATCGATCCGCATCGGCCTCGAACCGGAGCCGGGCTGCACCGTGGAGACCACGGGGGACGCCATCGCCCCCCTCACCGCGGTCGGCCACGAACGCATCGGTGTCTGCGTCGACACCTGTCACCTCGCCACCTCCTTCGAGGACCCGCGGACCGCGCTCGACGCACTCGCCGCCGCGGGCATCCCCGTCGTCAAATCCCAGCTCTCCGCCGCCCTGCACGCCGAACACCCCCATCTCCCCGGAGTCCGCGAGGCCCTCGCCGCCTTCGACGAACCCCGCTTCCTGCACCAGACCCGCACCCGCACCGCCGCCGGACTGCACGGCACCGACGACCTCGGCGAATCCCTCGCCGGCGACGTCCTGCCCGAGACGGCACCCTGGCGCGCCCACTTCCACGTCCCCCTGCACGCGGCTCCCGCGCCGCCCCTCACCTCCACGCTTCCCGTACTCAAGGACACCCTCGCCCACCTGGTCGGCGGGCCCGACCCCCGCACCCATCACCTGGAGGTCGAGACCTACACCTGGCAGGCGCTGCCGCCCGAGCTGCGCCCCCGCTCCCGCCCCCAGCTGGCAGACGGCATCGCCGCCGAGCTCACCCTCGCCCGCGACCTCCTGACGGACCTCGGCCTCAAGGAACTCCCATGAGCCCCACACCCCTCCTCGTCCTGGACGTCGTCGGCCTCACCCCTCGTCTCCTCGACCACATGCCGCACCTCAAGTCCCTGGGCCAGTCGGGCTCCCAGGCGCCACTGGGCACGGTGCTGCCCGCCGTCACCTGTGCCGCCCAGTCCACCTTCCTCACCGGCACCACCCCCGCCGAGCACGGCATCGTCGGCAACGGCTGGTACTTCCGTGAGCTCGGCGACGTACTCCTGTGGCGCCAGCACAACGGTCTCGTCTCCGGCGACAAGCTGTGGGACGCGGCCCGTCGCGCGCACCCCGGTTACACCGTCGCCAATATCTGCTGGTGGTACGCCATGGGCGCCGACACCGACATCACCATCACCCCCCGCCCCGTCTACTACGCCGACGGCCGCAAAGAACCCGACTGCTACACCCGGCCCCCGGCCCTGCACGACGAACTCACCGAGAAGCTCGGCACGTTCCCCCTGTTCCACTTCTGGGGCCCCGGCGCCGACATCGTGTCGAGCCGCTGGATCGCGGACGCCACACGCCACATCATCAGCACCCGCCACCCCGACCTGGCCCTGTGCTACCTCCCTCACCTCGACTACGACCTGCAGCGCTTCGGCCCCGACGACCCGCGCTCCCACCAGGCCGCCGCCGAACTCGACAAGACGATCGCCCCCCTTCTCGACGAGGCGAAGGCCGAGGGCCGTACCGTCGTCGCCCTTTCCGAGTACGGCATCACACGCGTGGACCGCCCCGTCGACATCAACCGCGCGCTGCGCCGTGCGGGGCTGCTCGAAGTGCACACCCAGGACGGCATGGAGTACCTCGACCCGATGGCATCCCGCGCCTTCGCTGTCGTGGACCACCAGATCGCCCACATCTACGTGCGCAGGCCCGAGGATCTGGAGGTCACCCGTCAGGCACTCGCCGACCTGCCCGGCATCGAGCAACTCCTCGACGACGAGGGCAAGAAGGCCAACCACCTGGACCACCCGCGCTCCGGCGAACTCGTCGCCGTCGCGGAGCCTGACGCCTGGTTCACGTACTACTACTGGCTCGACGACGCCCACGCGCCCGACTTCGCGCAGCTCGTCGAGATCCACCGCAAACCCGGCTACGACCCCGTCGAGCTCTTCATGGACCCACTCGACCCGTACGTGAAGGTCAAGGCGGCGAAGGCGCTGGCCCGCAAGAAGCTGGGCATGCGCTATCGCATGGCGGTCGTGCCCCTTGACCCGTCACCTATTCGCGGCAGCCACGGCCGCCTCCCGTTGAGCGACGACGACGGTCCGCTCATCATCAGCTCCACCCCCCATGCGTTTGACGACCGGATCGCGGCCACCGCCGTGAAATCCCTCCTCCTCGACCTGGCCGGCCTGGGCTGAGGCACACCTCGCCCCACCAGCCGCCCGGTCAGGAGCAGTTACAGAGAGTGAATCACGCGTCACTGACAACGCGCCAGTGGCGTCCGCCCGCACGTCGAAAAGCCCAAGAGTCCAAGAGCCCAAGAGAGGCACCCGTGACCGACTTCCACGACACTCCCGCCGCCGACGAGGCGCTCAGACAGCGTCTTGGCATCAACCGCCGCCGCTTCCTCAGCACGTGCACCGCCGTCGGCGCGGGCGCGATCGCCGCGCCCGTGTTCGGCGCGGCACCGTCCTTCGCCCAGCCGCAGACGGGCCATGGCCACGGTCACGGCCGCGAGCTGGTGCCGGCGAAGAAGCGCGGCATCATTCTCTACACGGTGCGTGACGCCACCGGCCGGGACCCGCTCGCCAGCACCCTGCCCTCCGGTTTCCGCGAGGTGTTCAAGGAGCTGGCCCGCTACGGGTACAAGCAGGTCGAGTTCGCGGGCTACGGCCAGCACGCCAACGCTCCCGGCGGCGCCAGCCTGGAGTCCGTCGCGGGCGCCAGGCTGCTGCGCTCATGGCTCGACGAGTACGGCCTGCGAGCCCAGGGAAACCACGGATTCATACCGGGGTCATGGCCGCTCTCGCAGCCCGACCTGGACACGTTCAAGAAGCACCTGGAGATCGCCAACATTCTCGGCATGGACCACATGGGCACCGGCGGTGACCCCACCAACAGCTCGTACAAGGCCGACTGGGACGTCGCCGCGGACAAGTGGAACGCGCTGGGCGACATCGCGCGCAAGGCCGGGATCAAGCTCTACACCCACAACCACGACGCGGCGTACGGCTTCCTGCTCGACGGCGGTCCGCTCGACGCGCAGGGCCGCCCGACCCGCAGCTCCGGCATCCGCAGGCTGGAGTACTTCCTCAAGGCGACCGACCCGAGGACGGTCTGGCTGGAGATGGACATCTACTGGGCGCATGTCGCGCAGTACAAGTTCCACACGTACACCGCGCACGACGGAGCCCAGCGGAAGAAGGTCTTCGACCCGGCAGGGCTCGTCAGCCGCAACAACAAGCGCTACCCGCTGTTCCACGCCAAGGACGGCACCCGCAACGACACCAGTGGTGAGGGCTACGACATGGTGGCCTTCGGCGAGGGCGTCATCGACTACCGCACCTTCTTCAGCCGTGTCGGCGAGAAGAACTACCACAACCCCATGGTCGAGCAGGACAACGCGCCCAGCGGCACCGACCTCGGACAGTCCCTGAAGCTCGCGAAGACCGGTTACGACAACCTGGCGGCTCTCCGTAAGAAGCACTGACAAGAAGCGCTGAAGCTCCCGCACATACAGCTCTCGCCGCGCACGAGGTGCGCGGCGAGAGCTGTATGTGACGTCACGGCGATCACGCGTGCGCGGGCGCCCTCTCGCGGCCGGGCTGGCGGAGCAGCAGCGCGACGGCCGCGGCCAGCATGGAGATGCCACCGGCGAGTGCGTACGCGCCGTTGTAGCCCCACGCGGCCACCACCATCGAGCCGAGCCCGCCGCCGAACAGGCCGCTGATCAGCTTGCCGCTGTAGACGAGCCCGTAGTTGGTGGCGTTGTAGTTCTCCCCGAAGTAGTCCGGGGTCAGCGCCGCGAACATCGGGTAGAACGCGCCGCCACCGAATCCCGAGAGGAACGCGAAGACCAGGAACAGCCACTCGCTGTGGATGTCGCCCGCCCAGATCACGCCGAACTGTGAGAGCCCGAGGACCAGGATCACGAACACCAGGGTCGCCTTGCGGCCCCAGATGTCGGAGAGCCAGCCGACCACGCCGCGCCCGATGCCGTTGATGACGGCCATGAGCCCCATCGACGTCGCGGCGACCAGGGGGCCGAAGCCCACCTCCTTGGCGAAGTCCACCTGGAAGGAGATCCCGAAGATGGACACACCCGCGGTCATGACGAGCGTGAACCACATCAGGGGCAGCATGCCCGTTCTGATGGCCTCCTTCGGTGTGAACTGACGCACCGCGGGCGGGTTCTTGGCGAGGCTCACCGCGTCCTTGGAAGCGCCCGTCTTCTCCAGCGGGTCGATGTCGGAGGGCCACCAGTTCTTCGGCGGGTCCTTGAAGAAGAAGGCGCAGGCCAGAACGACGACCAGGATGTACGCGCCGATCAGGTCGAGGACGCGGTGGTAATTGCCCGTGTCGAAGGCGTAGTTGAAGATGAAGATGAACGGCAGTGAGCCGTAGGCGAATCCGCCGTTGACGAACCCTGTCTTCGCGCCGCGGCGCTCGGGGAACCACTTGGCGACCATGTTGATGCAGGTCGCGTAGACGAAGCCGGAACCCACACCGCCGATGACACCGAACCCGATGATCGCGAGCCAGACGTTGTTCAGGTGCGACAGGGCGAGGAATCCGATCAGGCACATGACCGACCCGATGTACATGGCGCTCCGCGCAGTCAGGATGCCCCGCTCACGCATCCATCCGGCCGGGAACGCTATGCCCGCCTGGAAGAAGACCCAGACACTCAGAATCCAGAAGGTGTTTGACTGCGTCCAGCCGTGGGCGTGGGACAGGGTGTCCTCCGCCGAGCCGAACGCGTACTCGAAGACGCTGATGGCCATCATCGCTGTCCATGGCAGGTACACCATGATCTTGCGTGAGTGGCCGAGGATGTCCCGGTCCGTCTCGCCCACGCGGTAGACGCGGCCGTGCTCGTCGGTGATCTCGTGATACGGGGTGCCGGTCTGAGGCGCCGTGCTGTCTGTGGCGATGGGCTCCGCCGTCATATCAGGCCATCTCCTCACCGATCGGGTGCGGGTTGGGAGCGATGTGCCGGGCGTGTGGCCTGCCCGGTGACTTCAGGAACAGTGCGAGTACGGCCGAGGCGAGGCCGATGCTGCCCGCGATGATGAACGCGCCCTCGTAGTCCCATGCGCTGACCACGACGCCGCCCACCCCGGAGCCGACCAGGCCCGAGATCAACTTCGAGCTGTAGACCATGCCGTAGTTGGAGGCGTTGTTGTTCTCTCCGAAGTAGTCGGCCGTCATCGCCGCGAAGAGCGGGAAGATCGCGCCGCCGCCGAAGCCGGAGACCATCGAGCAGAACAGGAAGAACGGCATGGACCCCATGGAGCCCGATATCAGGACGCCGAACTGTGCGGAGCCCAGGACGAGGCAGACGATGACGAGGGTGTTGCGGCGGCCGTAGCGGTCGGAGATCCAGCCGATCACTCCGCGGCCCGTGCCGTTCACGATCGCCTTCAGGGACATCGCCGTGGCCACGATCCCGCCCGCGAACCCCATGTCCTTGCCGAACGGCACCTGGAAGGCGATGCCGAAGATATTGATTCCGGCCGTGCAGAGCAGACAGAACCACATCATCCAGAGAACAGGAGTACGCGAGGCCTCCCTCGGGGTGTACTGCTTCACGGCGGGCGGATTCTTCTCAAGGGCACGGCGGACCCTGGGGTCGTCCGACACCTTCAGCGGGTCGACGTTCGCGGGCCACCAGCCCTTGGGCGGGTCCTTGAAGAACCACCCGGCGAACGCCACGATCAGCGCGCAGATGACACCTACGGAGACCAGGACTCCCTGGTAGTTGCTCAGATCCATGTACGAGGTGAAGAGGAAGACGAAGGGCACCGAGCCATAGGCGAACCCGCCGTTGACCATGCCGGTCTTGCCGCCCTTGCGCTCCGGATACCACTTGCCGACCATGTTCACGCAGGTCGCGTAGACCAGGCCGGCACCTATGCCGCTGAACATGCCGAATCCGATGTACGCGACGATCACATGCGGCGCGTAGGCGAGCGAGATGTAGCCGAGGATCGTGCCGGTGGCGCCGAGGAACATCGCGTACCGGGCGGGCAGTCTGCCGCTCTCCCGTAACTGCCCCGCGGGGAAGGCGACGGCGGCCTGGAAGAAGATCCAGACACCCATCAGCCAGAAGATGTGGCCGCTGTTCCACAGATGCGCGTCGTGCAGGGTGTCCTCGGCGGAGGTGAACGCGTACTCCGATGAGCTGATGCCCATCATGCCCATCCACGGGAAGAGGACCATGGTCCATCGTGGTCGTCCCATGATGTCCCGGTCGCTCTCGCCTATCCGGTACAGGCGGCCGTTGCGGTCCGTCACCTCCCTGTAGGGGAAGGGCTTCGATAGGTCGGTGGTTGTCATGTGTGTCGCACCCCTTGCGTCGAAAGCTGGCCAGCGCCCCCTGTCCGTCCTTCGTGCGCGCACGGGTCCCGGGCCCGGCCGACGCGCACCGCCGGCCGGCCCCAACACCGGTCACCTCATCGACCGCCCCCCAACAGACCGGCCGCCCGGGCCCACCGGTACTTCGCGCCGAGCGCGGCCACCGGCTTCTCCGTGGTGTACGGGTAGGCCACGACCCCCCGCTCGAAGAGGTACTGGCAGGCCTCCTCCACCTCGACATCGCCCGCCAGGGATGCCACGACGGGCTTCTCGATGCCGCGCTCACGGAACTCCGCGACCACACGGGCGGTCAGCTCGGCGAAGACCATGGGAGGGGTGACGATGGTGTGCCAGTAGCCCAGGACGAGCGCGTGAATGCGCGGGTCCTCCAGGCCGAGCCTGATCGTCGCCTCGTACGTCGACGGGGGCTCGCCCCCGGTGATGTCGATGGGGTTTCCCGCTGCCCCGAAGGGCGGGATGAACGCCCGGAAGGACGCGTCCAGGTCGTCCGGGATCTCCATGAGGCGCAGGCCGTTGTCGGTCACCGCGTCGGAGAGCAGCACGCCGGAGCCGCCCGCACCCGTGATGATCACGATGTTGTCGCCCTGCGGGGCGGGCAGTACGGGCAACGCGCGCGCGTACTCCAGCATCTCGTTGAGCCCCGGGGCCCTGATGACGCCCGCCTGCCTGAGGATGTCGTCGTACACGGCGTCGTCGCCCGCGAGGGCGCCCGTGTGCGATCCGGCGGCCTTCGCCCCGGCGGCCGTACGTCCGGCCTTCAGGACCACGACAGGCTTCTTCGGAACGGTCGCCCGCGCGGCCTCCACGAAGGCCCGGCCGTCCTTGAGGTCCTCCAGGTGCATCGCGATGCACTTGGTGTGGGGGTCCTCGCCGAACCACGTGAGGAGGTCGTCCTCGTCCAGGTCGGACTTGTTGCCGAGCCCGACGATCGCCGAAACGCCTGTCTTCGTAGTGCGCGCGAAACCGAGGATGGCCATCCCGATGCCACCGGACTGACTCGTCAGCGCGACCCCGCCCTTGACGTCGTACGGAGTGCAGAACGTGGCGCACAGGTCCTGCCACGTCGAGTAGTAGCCGTAGATGTTCGGGCCGAGCAGCCGCACTCCAAGGCGCTCGCCGATCTCCACGATCTCGTCCTGGAGAGCCTGTTCACCGGTCTCGGCGAACCCGGAGGGGATCAGGACCGCGTTGGGGATGCCCTTGCGACCCACCTCCTCCAAGGCCGACGCCACGAACTTTGCGGGGATCGCGAAGACCGCCACATCCACCTCACCGGGAACGTCCGTGACACTCTTGTACGCCTTGCGGCCCAAGATGTCATCGGCCTTGGGGTTCACCGGATGGATCTCACCGGAGAAGCCGCCGTCGATGAGATTGCGCATCACCGAATTGCCGATCTTTCCCTGCTCGTTGGAGGCACCGATCACGGCGACCGAGCGGGGCTCCATCAGGCGCCGCATCGACGTGAGTATCTCCTCACGCGTGTATGTACGGCGCTGCTTGGTGACTCCTTCGGAGAGGATGACGCGGATGTCCGCGGCGATCGCGCCCTCCGGAGTGGCGATCACCGGGTTGAGGTCCACCTCGGCGATCTCCGGGAAGTCGGTGACAAGTCGCGACACCCGGCGTATCTGCTCGGCTATGGCCCAGCGGTCCACCGCCGGCGCGCCGCGCACACCCCGCAGGATCTCGGCGGCGCGGATCGAGTCCAGCATCGACGCGGCCTCGTCGGCGTCGACCGGCGCGAGACGGAACGTGACGTCCTTGAGGACCTCGACGAGTACACCGCCGAGCCCGAAGGCGACGACCTTCCCGAACGTCGGATCGGTCACCGCCCCGACGATCACTTCCTGGCCGGAGGGCAGCAGCTCCTGCACCTGCACGCCCTCGATGCGTGCTTCTGGCGCGTACGCGCGCGCGTTGTCGACGATTTCGCAGAAGGCGGCCCGTACGTCGGTGGCGCCCTCCACTCCTACGATGACGCCGCCCGCATCGGTCTTGTGCAGGATGTCGGGGGAGACGATCTTCATGACGACGGGCCCTTCGAAGCGGGCCGCGTGCGCCACCGCCTCGTCCACGTCCGCCGCGAGCTCCTCGCCGGGCACGGCGATCCCGTACGCGTCCGCGAGGATCTTGCCCTCCGGCGCCGTCAGTGACGTCCGCCCCTCGGCCCGCACGGTGTCGAGGAGCGCCCGCACCGTCAGTGCGCGGTCTTCGGCCATCAATCAGATCACTCCGTTCGACTTGAGCAGGCGCAGTTCCTCGTCGCCGAGGCCGAGCTCACCGATGAAGACCTCCGCGTTGTGCTCGCCCAGGAGCGGCGAACTGACCACGTTCACTGGCGAGTCCGACAGCTTCAGGGGGGAGCCGACCGTGGTGAAGGAGCCGCGCTGCGGATGCGCGACCTCGACGACCATCTCGTTCGCGGCGAGGGAGGCGTCCTCGATGATCTCCTTGGTGGAGAGGATCGGGCCGCACGGGATGTTGTGGGCGTTGAGCCGCTCAAGGACCTCCCACTTGGGGAGCGTGGAGGACCACTCCTCGATCAGCTGGAACATCTTGCCGAGCTTGGGAAGCCGCGACTCCGGAGAGGCCCACTCCGGGTCCTGAGCGAGCTCCGGGCGCCCGATGAGGTCGGTGAGCGGCTGCCAGCCCACGGGCTGCACGATGACGTACACGTAGTCGTTCGGGCCGCCGGGCGCGCACTTGACCGCCCAGCCGGGCTGTCCGCCGCCGCTCGCGTTGCCGGAGCGCGGCACGTCGTCCCCGAAGTCCTCGTTCGGGTACTCGGCGAGCGGTCCGTGCGCCAGGCGCTGCTGGTCGCGCAGCTTGACCCGGCACAGGTTGAGCACCGCGTGCTGCATGGCGACGTTCACGCGCTGACCGCGACCGGTGTTCTCCCTCTGGAAGAGGGCGGCGAGAATCCCGGCGACGGCGTGGATGCCGGTCCCGGAGTCACCGATCTGGGCGCCCGTGGCGAGCGGTGGACCGTCCTCGAAGCCCGTGGTCGACATGGAGCCGCCCATGGCCTGTGCCACCACTTCGTAGGCCTTGAAGTTGGTGTAGGGGCCGTCTCCGAAGCCCTTGATCGAGGCGTAGACGATCCGCGGGTTGATCTCCTGGATGCGCTCCCAGGTGAAGCCCATCCGGTCCACGGCGCCCGGGCCGAAGTTCTCGACCATCACGTCGGAGCGCCGGATCAGCTCCGTGAGGAGCTCCTTGCCGCGCTCGGTCTTGGTGTTGAGGGTGATGCTCCGCTTGTTGCAGTTGAGCATCGTGAAGTAGAGCGAGTCGACGTCCGGCAGGTCACGCAGCTGCTTGCGCGTGATGTCCCCGGAGGGCGCCTCCAGCTTCACCACGTCCGCACCGAGCCAGGCGAGCAACTGGGTGGCGGAGGGGCCGGACTGGACGTGTGTCATGTCGAGGACGCGTACGCCCTCAAGAGCCTTGGTCGTCATCGCACGGGCTCCTCACTTGTACATGGTCTGGTTCATGGTTCCGGGGGCGTACGCGTCCGGATCGACCCACACATTGATCAGCGAGGGTTTGCCCGACTCACGCGCTCGCTGCAGCGCGGGGCCGATGTCCGCGGGGTCGCGTACCTCTTCGCCGTAGCCGCCGAGCATCTGGGCGAACTTGTCGTAGTGGACGTCTCCGAGGGTGTTGCCGACGCGCTCGCGCTCCTCGCCGTACTTGGCCTTCTGGCCGTAACGGATCTGGTTCATCGAGGAGTTGTTGCCGACGATCCCGACGAAGGGCAGGTTGTAGCGCACCAGCGTCTCGAAGTCCCACCCGGTCAGCGAGAAGGCGCCGTCTCCGAAGAGGGCCACCACCTCCTTGTCGGGCCGCGCCTGCTTGGCGGCGAGCACGAAGGGGATGCCGACGCCGAGCGTGCCGAGCGGCCCGGGGTCCATCCAGTGGCCCGGCGACTTGGGCTGCACGACCTGCCCGGAGAAGGTGACGATGTCGCCGCCGTCACCGATGTAGATCGAGTCTTCGGTAAGGAAGTCGTTGATTTCGCTGACGAGACGGTACGGATGGATCGGCGAGGCGTCGGACTTCAGGTTCGGCAGCCGCTTCTCGATCGCCGTCTGCTCGGCGGCGCGCAGTTCGTCGATCCACTCCTTGCGCTTGGACGCGCCTCCGTTGAGGCGGCCGGAGGCGGCCTCGGTGACCGACTTCAGGATCAGCCCCGCGTCGCCGACGATGCCCAGGTCCACGTCCCTGTTCTTGCCGACGGTGCGGTAGTCGAGGTCGATCTGTACGACGGTGGCGTCGGGGGAGAGCCGCTTCCCGTAGCCCATACGGAAGTCGAAGGGCGTGCCCACGATGACGATGAGGTCGGCATTGGAGAAGGCGTACCGCCGCGAGAGCTGGAAGTGGTGCGGGTCCCCGGGCGGCAGGGTGCCGCGGCCCGCGCCGTTCATGTAGGCGGGCACATTCAGGGTCCGCACGAGCTCGATGGCGGACGCGGTGCCCCGCGTCGTCCACACCTGGCTGCCGAGGAGGATCGCGGGCTTCTCGGCGTGCACGAGCAGGTCGGCGAGCTTCTCGACGGCCTCGGGGTCGCCGGCCGAGCGGGTGGAGGCGCGATACCGCCCGGCCTGCGGCACCCGGGCCTTGTCCACCGGCACCTTGGCGTCGAGCACATCGCGCGGGATCTCCAGGAAGGACGGTCCCGGAGCGCCGTGATAGCACTCGCGGAAGGCCATCGACACCATGTCCGCGGCGCGCGCCGTGTCCGGCACGGTCGCGGCGAACTTGGTGATGGGCGTCATCATGTCGACGTGCGGAAGGTCCTGGAGCGACCCCATCTTGTGCTGGGTGTGCGCTCCCTGGCCGCCGATCAGCAGCATGGGGGACTCCGCGCGGAAGGCGTTGGCGACGCCCGTGACGGCGTCCGTGGTTCCCGGTCCCGCCGTCACCACGGCGCATCCCGGCTTACCGGTCAGGCGCGCATAGCCGTCGGCCGCGTGGGCGGCCACCTGCTCGTGGCGTACGTCGACGACATCGATCCCCTCGTCGACGCAGCCGTCGTAGATGTCGATGATGTGGCCGCCGCACAAGGTGTAGATGACCTCCACACCCTCTGCTTTGAGTGCCTTGGCAACCAGATGCCCACCGGAGATGTGGGTCTGGTTCGTGTCGCTGCTGCCGTCGGGCATGGCGAAGTCCTGTCCCTTCGTAGGGGAGTTGGAGCGCTCACACGCTGCTCGTAGGTGCTCTCACGGTAGATTGCATACAGTCGACGAATACTGTATGAAGCTTGTTATCCCGCATCCGGTCAGTGGTGTCCAGGGGGCGTGCGGCACTTTTCGGAGGCGGGGGGTTCGCTCCCCGCAACGACACGGCGTCAGGAGCCGGAATGGACCTGTTCGAGCACCAGGCAAGGGAACTCTTCGAGGAATACGGCATCTTGGTGCCGCGAGCGGAGGTCGCCGACACGGCGAAGGAGGCACGCGCGGGAGCCGAACGCCTGGGCGGGCGCGTCGTCGTCAAGGCCCAGGTGAAGACCGGCGGACGCGGCAAGGCGGGCGGCGTGAAGGTCGCGGCGGACCCGGCGGCGGCCGAGATCACGGCACGCCAGATCCTCGGCATGGACATCAAGGGCCACACCGTGCACAAGGTGATGGTGGCCCAACCCGTCGAGATCGACAGCGAGTTCTACGTCTCGTACGTACTGGACCGGGCGGCAGGACGCTTCCTCGCGATCGCGTCCGCCGAGGGCGGCATGGAGATCGAGGAGGTGGCGGCCGGCCGCCCTGAGGCCGTCGCGCGCGTGGAGATCGACCCGGCCGCGGGAGTGAGCGAGGCGAAGGCGGCCGAGATCGCCGCGGCGGCGGGACTTCCCGAAGCCGCCGCCGACGTCCTGGTCAAGCTGTGGCAGGTACTGATCCGCGAGGACGCGCTCCTCGTCGAGGTGAACCCGCTCGTCCGTACCGCCCAGGGGGAGATCCTCGCCCTCGACGGCAAGGTCACCCTGGACGACAACGCCCGCTTCCGTCAGGCACGCTGGGGCGCCGACGACTCCGCGCACGACGACCCGCTGGAGTCCGAGGCCGCGTCCAAGGGACTCAACTACGTCAAGCTCGACGGCGAGGTCGGCATCATCGGCAACGGCGCGGGCCTCGTCATGTCCACCCTCGACGTGGTCGCGGGCTGCGGTGCGCGCCCCGCGAACTTCCTCGACATCGGAGGAGGCGCCTCCGCCCAGATCATGGCCGACGGCCTCTCCGTCATCCTCTCCGACCCCGCCGTCAAGTCCGTCTTCGTCAACGTCTTCGGCGGCATCACCGCGTGCGACGCCGTCGCCGACGGCATCGTCCAGGCCCTGGAATCCGTCCAGTTGACCAAGCCACTCGTCGTCCGCCTCGACGGCAACAACGCCGTACGCGGCCGCGCCATCCTCGACGAACGTTCCCATCCCCTCGTCCAGCAGGCCACCACCATGGACGGCGCCGCGCGCCGAGCCGCCGAACTCGCAGGCCACACCAACGCAGCCTAAGGAGCGGGAACATGGCGATCTACCTCACCAAGGAGAGCAAGATCCTAGTCCAGGGCATGACCGGCGCCGAGGGCATGAAACACACCCGCCGCATGCTCGCGGCGGGCACGGACGTCGTCGGCGGCGTCAATCCCCGCAAGGCAGGGCGCACCGTCGACTTCGACGACCGCGCCGTCCCCGTCTTCGGCTCCGTCCGCGACGGCATCGAGGCCACGGACGCGGACGTCACCGTGGTCTTCGTGCCACCCGCGTTCGCCAAGGCGGCGGTCACCGAGGCCGCCGACGCCGGGATCGGCCTGGCCGTGGTCATCACCGAGGGCATCCCCGTGCACGACTCCGTCGCCTTCCACGCGTACGCCAAGGAGCGCGGCACCCGCGTCATCGGCCCCAACTGCCCCGGGCTCATCACACCTGGGCAGGCCAACGCGGGCATCATCCCCGCCGACATCACCAAGCCCGGACGCGTCGGCCTGGTGTCGAAGTCCGGCACACTCACCTATCAACTCATGTACGAGCTGCGCGACATCGGCTTCTCCACCTGCGTGGGCATCGGCGGCGACCCCGTCGTCGGCACCACACACATCGACTGTCTCGCCGCCTTCGAGGACGACCCCGACACCGAACTGATCGTCCTCATCGGTGAGATCGGCGGCGACGCGGAGGAACGCGCGGCCGCCTACATCCAACGGGCCGTCACCAAGCCCGTCGTCGCCTACATCGCCGGATTCACCGCACCCGAAGGCAAGACCATGGGACACGCGGGAGCCATCGTCTCGGGCTCGTCCGGCACCGCACGTGCGAAACAGGAGGCGCTGGAGTCCGCCGGAGTGCGGGTCGGCGCCACACCGACGGAAACGGCCCGCCTCGTTCTTAACCAACTCGGGGCGTGATGTCACTCATAGGTGGCAGACCCCGGCTGTACTAGCGTCCCCCAGCACACACGCGCGGACCGCGAACCGAGCGGCGCCGACGCGAGCCATGCATCCCCCGCCCCGACTTGTGCACCGTGAGCGGAGACATTCGAATGGCACCCACCCTCACCAACCCCCTCGTCCTCAAAGCCGATACGGCCTGGACCGACGCCTGGCGGCGCTGCCTCGCCGTCGCGCCCGAGGCATTCCGTGACGACCGCGTCCTGAACCTCTGGAACGGGACCTGGCACGCGGACGGCCGGACCCTGCCCGCCACATCTCCCGTCGACGGCAGTCCCATCGCGGGCCCGCCGCGCCTCGACGCAGCCACCGCCCACCAGGCCGTACGCGCCTCACTCGACCAGCACCGGGCCTGGCGCCACGTCCCCTTGGCGGAACGGCGCGCCCGCGTCGCCGCCACCCTCGACGCCCTCACCGAACACCGCGAGCTGCTCGCCCTCCTCCTGGTCTGGGAGATCGGCAAGCCCTGGCGGCTCGCCCAGGCCGATGTCGACCGGGCCATCGACGGCGTGCGCTGGTACGTCGACGGCATCGAGCCGATGATGGCCGACCGGACCCCGCTGGACGGTCCGGTGTCCAACATCGCGAGCTGGAACTACCCGATGAGCGTGCTCGTTCACGCAGTGTTGGTACAGGCACTCACAGGAAACGCGGTCATCGCCAAGACCCCGACCGACGGCGGCGTCGCCTGCCTGACCCTGGCATGCGCCCTCGCCGCACGTGAAGGGATCCCCGTCACCCTCGTGAGCGGCAGCGGGGGAGAGCTGTCCGAAGCGCTGGTCCGCGCACCGGAGATCGGCTGCGTCTCCTTCGTCGGCGGACGGGACACGGGCGCCGCCGTCGCCACCGCCGTCGCCGACCTCGGCAAGCGGCACATCCTCGAACAGGAAGGACTCAACACCTGGGGCATCTGGAACTACAGCGACTGGGACGCGCTCAGCGCCGTCATCCCCAAGCTCTTCGACTACGGCAAACAGCGCTGCACCGCGTATCCGCGCTTCGTCGTCCAACGTGGCCTCTTCGACGAGTTCCTCGCCGCCTACCTCCCGGCCGTGCGCACCCTTCGCGTCGGCCACCCCCTGGCGGTCGAGCGCCCCGAAGACCCGTTCCCGCAACTGGACTTCGGCCCGCTGATCAACGCGGCCAAGGCGAAGGAGCTGGGCGACCAGGTGACGGAGGCGATCGACCGCGGAGCCGTGCCGCTGTACCGCGGCGCCCCGGCGGCGGACCGCTTCCTGCCGGGTCAGGACACGGACGCGTACCTCCATCCCGTCACGCTCCTCAACCCGCCCCCGTCCTCTCCGCTGCACCACGCGGAGCCGTTCGGCCCGGTCGACACCATCGTCCTGGTCGACACGGAGGCGGAGCTGCTCGCTGCCATGAACGCGTCGAACGGGGCGCTGGTCGCCACGCTGTCGACCGACGACACCGCGACGTACGAACGTCTCGCGCCGCAGATCCGTGCCTTCAAGACGGGCCGCGGTAAGCCCCGCTCGCGCGGCGACAGGGACGAGCTGTTCGGCGGATTCGGCGCGTCCTGGCGCGGCGCGTTCGTCGGCGGAGAGCTGCTGGTCCGGGCGGTCACACATGGCCCGGCGATGGAACGACCGCCGGGGAACTTCCCCAGCTATCACTTGATGGCGTGAGGTTCCCTGTCCTTACGGGGAGCCATCTGACCGGTAGGTGACCGGCAGGTGACCGGCAAGGCGTCGGCGGCCCATCGGCGGCCTGACCGATGCCCTGCCGGTCGGGCCGCACCGCGAACGCACGGTCAGCGCCGCGCTCTCCCGTCAGCGGGCGCTCCCGTAATCAACCGGTCACTTGTGGTGATGGCCCGGGTGGGCTGCCGCGAGCCGCCGGGCAGCCGCTCGTCGACGTACGGATATGCAGGTGAAAGGCACTCCGAAAGCTTGGTATTGTTGTCCATGTCGCCGCGGGGAACACCCCGCGAACGGCAGACACCTAGTCCGGGTGGCGGAATGGCAGACGCGCTAGCTTGAGGTGCTAGTGCCCTTTAACGGGCGTGGGGGTTCAAGTCCCCCCTCGGACACTTTCAAGTGAGCTTGTACGAGTGAGGGCCGTGACCGGAAGGTCACGGCCCTCACTCGTGTTCCACCTCGGAGCCGGTCAGGCGTGAAGCCCGTCAGACCGCTGACCAGCCCCCGTCCACCGGCAGGATCGCCCCGTTGATGTTGCCCGCCGCCTCCGACGCGAGGAACACGATGGCCGCCGCCTGCGTCTCGGCTCCGGCGGGGCAGCCGACGTTCCCCATGTACGGGGCCAGTGCCTGCGGGCCGAGTGCGTCCTTGTCGACGTCGAGCCGGATGTTGGTGATCGTGCCGCCGGGGGCGATGGCGTTGGTGCGGATTCCCCTGTCCCGGTAGGTCACGGCCAGCGACTTGGTCAGGCCCGCGATGCCGTGCTTGGAGGCGGTGTAGGCGGCTCCGGCGGCGCTGCCCCGCAGTGAGGCCTCGGACGCCGTGAAGACGAGGGAGCCCCGGCCGGCCTCGAGCATGTGCGGCAGGACGGCCCGGGCAAGCAGGAACGGGGCGGTGAGGTTGATGCGGATCACCCGCTCCCACTCCGTGTCCGTGACGTCCGCCGCGGCCGACATGCTGTCCATGATCCCGGCGTTGTTGACCAGGACGTCGATGCCGCCGAAGGTCTTCAGCGCGGTCGCTACGGCCTCGTCGACCACCGCCTGTTCGCTGAGGTCGCCCACGACGGCGACGGCCCTGCCGCCGTCCGACTCGATGGCGGCGGTCACCTCGGCGGCGCCCTGGGCGTTCAGATCGGCGACGACCACCTTGGCCCCGCGCTCGGCGAAGGTGAGGGCCGCGGCCCTTCCGATGCCCGAACCGGCCCCGGTCACGATCACGCTGCGGTCGGTGAAGTCCATGAAGCTGCTCATGGTTCCTCTTTTCTGGAGCTTGTCCCGGGCTGGAGATGACCGATCCTGACGCCGGCCCTCGCGATATGCACTATACATATGAAGTGCATGATGCACGTTATGGGTAGAATGCGTGTATGGAAAAGCCCGGTCGTCGCATGGACACACCCGTTGACCGAACGGACAAGCCCGTTCGACAGGTCGAATTCGAGACGATGCTGCTCGGACGGCACTCACACCTGTACAACCCCCGCACGCGCTCCTCCGGCGGGCGCCTGGACCGCAGCGCGTACGTCCTGCTCAGCCGCATCCAGATGGACGGCCCGATGTCCATCGGCCAGCTCACCGAAGCCTTCGGCCTCGACGCGTCCACCCTCAACCGGCAGACCGCGGCCATGCTGCGGACCGGACTCGTCGAGCGCATCCCGGACCCCGAGGGCGGCATGGCTCGCAAGTTCCGCATCTCCGCCGAGGGCGAGAGCCAGCTCGACGCCGACCGCGCCGAGTACACCCAGGGCCTTGAGAAGGTCCTGGACGGCTGGTCGGCGCAGGACGTGGCGACGTTCGCCGGCTTCCTCCAGCGTTTCAACAGCGACATCGAGAGCCTGGAGGGGCATCCCTGGCCGCGCCCCTGAACCGCACCGATCCCCCGCGTGCCGGCGCGAGCGGCTTCCCCGGCAAGGACGCGGGCGTCGACGAACTCCTCGTCAGCCCGCTGACCGTGCGCACCCACGTCCAGCGCGCCATGGCCAAGCTCGACGCGCGTGACCGCGCCCAACTGGTCGTCATCGCCCACCAGTCGGGCCTGGTCCGCCCGGCGCCGCCCTCGTAGTGAGTTCAGCACTTCAGCACTTCAGGACTTCTTGAGCCCGTCCATCTCCGCGCGCGTGTCGGACATGAGCATCTCCTCGACCTCCGACGCGGTCGGCGGCTCGACCTTGTCGTCCGGGCCGCCGCCGTAGAAGCTCCAGCGCATTTCGATGGTGAACCAGCCCTCGCGCACAGCGAGCGTCATGCCGTTGAGGGAGTCCTTGTCCGTGCCGCTCGTCTCGGTCACCAGGTATGCCTCGTCGCCGATGCCGCTCACGGCCTTGGTCTTGTATCCGTACGTCTTCTGCGACTGGTCCTCGTACGCCTTCTGCTCCGACGCGAACTCGCCCGCGGGGTCGGTCGCCTTGTGCCAGCGGGCCGTGGAGTAGACGTAGATGCTCGAATAGGTGTCCTTGGCCGCTTCCGGGTCCTTGAGGTTGCGGCTGCAGTAGCTCTGGTCGAACCCCTTCTGCCGCGACCCGTAGTGGGTGGTCGCGGTGGAGTCCGTGTCGAGCTCGTACTTCTTCTTGAAGGCGTCCAGCGGGGAGACGTCGCAGAGGTTCTTCTTGTACTGGTATCCGGCGAGGTCCGCCTTCGCGTCGTCGCCGCTGTCGGAGCCGAGGTCGCCGGTGGCGAAGAGAGCCCCCGCCCACAGCGCCGACGCGACCACTACGCCGCCGATTCCCCACACCCAGCCCGGGGTGGGCTTGCGCGGGCCTGCCGGGGGCGCGGGCGGCGCGGGCGGCTGGCCGTAGGGGCCCGGCTGTTGTCCGTACGGGCCCGGCGGCTGTCCGTACGGCTGAGGCGAGCCCTGAGGCGGGACCGCGCCCGGGGGCTGCTGATACGGATTCGGGGTCTGCTGGTACGGATTGGGCTGGTTGGGCTGGGGATTCGGTATCGACATAGGCGGCAATGTACCGGTGGCCTGGGCGGGGAGGAGGCCGTCCTGCCCTGGTCGCCCCAGGGGTGACCGGCTCAAGTAAGGTAACCCTTAGCTATACGCGGATGAAGTGCGCCCCTGTACGTCCCTGTACGCAGTGAACTCCTGGAGGCTTCCCCATGCCCGTCACCGCACCTCCCGACGGGGCGACCCGTCGGCCGCCCCGCACCCCGCGGCCGGAGCCCGTCGAACTGGCGGACAGTGCGTGGGTGGCCCGGGCCGTGGAGCGGGGCGTGGAGCGCGGCGACTTCTGGGGCGCCGTACGGGCGGCCGGCGGAGCGCCGCTCGTCGAGCCCGATCCGCAGGGCGACGGTGCGTACCGGGTCGTCACCTTCCTTTGGCGGGGCACAGAGGCGACCCGCGCCGTCCTCGTGATGCCGAACAAGATCGTCGACCCGCGTGACATGGCCTCCAACCTGATGGAACGGGTGCCGGGGACGGACATCTGGCACTGGTCGGTCCGCATGCGCGAGGACTGGCGTGCGACCTACAGCCTGTGTGTGGACGAGGGGGACGGCCCGCGGGTGAAGGACGGCGCGTACTGGCCCTGGCTGCGGCAGCAGCAGCGGACGGATCCGCTCAACTCGCGCACGCTCAACCGACGTTGGGGCGGAGATCCGGTCTCGTACGTCGAGCTGCCGCAGGCACCCACCGGCGACGACTGGCGGCGCCGCGACGGCGTGGCGCGCGGCACGGTCAGCACGCACGCCGTCCGCAGCGAACTGCTCGGCAACGAACGGCAGGTGCACCTGTACGAGCCGCCGGGCGGCGGGCGCGACCTGCCCGTCCTGGTGCTCATGGACGGCGAGATGTGGCAGCCGGGGCTCGGCATCGCGGCCCTCCTCGACAACCTCATCGCCGATGGCGGCATCCCGCCCCTGGCCGCCGTCCTTCCCGAATCCCTGAGCGCCGACCAGCGCTGGGCGGAACTCGCCTGCAACGAGCGGTTCGTCCGGTTCCTGGAGACCGAGCTGCTGCCCTGGGCTGGTGAGCGTCTTTCCCTGACCGGCGATCCCGCGCGGACCGTCGTCGCGGGCCAGAGTCTCGGCGGTCTCACCGCCGCGTACGCCGCCGTGATCGCGCCGGGGCGGTTCGGCCGCGTCCTTGCGCAGTCTGGTTCCTTCTGGTGGCCCGACGGACCCGACCTGGAACGCTCCGAGTGGCTGACCGGACGCATCGCCGCGAGCGAGAAGCTGCCCGTGCGGTTCTGGCTCTCGGCCGGTGAGCAGGAGTGGGTCGCGCTGCCCGCCATGCGCAGGCTGCGCGCCACGTTGCGGGAGAAGGGGTACGACGACACCGTGTACCGCGAGTTCAACGGCGGGCACGACTACTTGTGCTGGCGCACCGAGCTCGCGGACGGGCTCGTCGGGCTGCTCGGCGATCAGTCCGAGGGGGAGTCCGAGGGGGCGACCGCCGCCGCGTAGCCCGCGGGGACGGCCGTGTCCCGCACGCTCCGGGGGCGGCCGCGTCCCGCACACTCCAGTCCTGGACGGCGAGCGGCGCGGGACCCGTCCCGCCTGGTCCGCCGGGCGCCGCCACGCCCCCGGTGGACCTCCGTCACGCGGGCGGATCCTGGAGGCGGGCCACACAACGGCCGTACGTCTCCGGGCCGTACGCGGTGCTCCAGCCCTCGGGCGCGCGGCGAAAGATCGGCCACAGGGAGTACTCCCCGAGCGCGTTCTCCAGGACCAGATGGGTCGGCTCGGTGCCGGTGCCGGTGTCGGTGTCGGTGTCGGTGTCGACCGGGTCGAACGGGCCGGGCGTGGTCGTCATGCGTGGTCCAGCTCCTTGAGGCGGGTGGCGAGGACGGCGCAGACCTCGTCGAGGTGGCGCGGCTGGGTCAGCTCCGGGTGCAGGCAGTCCACGTCGTGGTTGCCGATCGACCCACTGACGTACGGTGCCCAGGCCTCCCTCGTCAGCCAGTCCTCGGCGCGTGGCGCGGACGCCGTGAAGAACAGGGCGTCGCCGTCGAAGGGGCGGTGCTCGTGCTCGCGCATCAGACGGGCGTTGTTGATCACGATGTCGAGGACCGCCGACAGTGTCCGGTCGGGCAGTCCCGCCAAGGCGCTGCCCTCGCGTTGCAGGGTGGCGAGGACGTCCTCGCGGGTCAGCTCGTCCGTCAGGTCGTAACCGGCCATCCGCAGAAGCGCCTTCAGGGCGTCCGCCTCCGCCGGGACCGCGGCATCACGCCACTGGTCGGACGGATAGGCGTCGAGCAGCGCGAGCAACTCGACCTCCTCGCCCGCCTCTTGGAGGAGGACGGCCACCGTGTGGGCGAGAACGCCGCCCACCGACCAGCCGAGCAGCCGGTAGGGCCCGTGCGGCCGCACCGCGCGCAGCGCCTCGACGTACTCGTTCGCCATCTCCTCCATGGTGGCCGGGAGTTCACGATCGCCGCGCGAGTCGTGCGAGCCGTGCAGTCCGCGCGCCTGGAGCCCGTACACCGGCTGACCCGGGTCGAGCCGCGAGAGCAGCCCCGAGTAGCACCAGCTGATGCCGCCCGCCGGATGGAAGGTGAACAGCGGGGTGCGGTCGCCGCCCGCACGCAGGGCGAGCAGTACGTCCAGGGAGCGGTCGGCCTCGCTGTGGTCCGCGTCCAGGTGGGCGGCGAGCGCCGCCGGGGTCTGCGCCTGGAAGAGTGTGCCGATGGTGAGCGCGGCACCCAGGGTGTCGCGGACCCTGGAGACCAGACGGGCCGCCAGGAGCGAGGTGCCGCCGAGGTCGAAGAAGGCGTCGTCCACACCGAGTCGCGGCACTCCGAGGATCTCGGCGAAGAGCCGGGTGAGTGTCTCCTCGCGGTGGCCGCTCGGCACCCGGCCACCGTCGGCGGAGCCCTCGAAGGCGGGGGCGGGCAGAGCGCGCCGGTCCAGCTTGCCGTTCGGGCTGAGCGGGAAGTCGTCGAGGACGAGGATCGCGCCCGGCACCATGTAGTCGGGCAGTGTGCGGGCGAGGCGGGCGCGCAGCTCCTCGGGGTCGGCGACGGCTCCGGTGTCGGAGGGCGTCACGTATCCGACGAGCCGCTGGTCGCCCGGCCGGTCCTCGCGGACCAGCACACTGGCCGCGCCCACCGTCGGGTCGGCTGCCAACCCGGACTCGATCTCGCCCAGTTCGATGCGCAGACCGCGCAGCTTCACCTGGTGGTCGGTGCGGCCCAGGTACTCGATCTCGCCGTGCTCGGTCCAGCGCGCCAGGTCGCCCGTGCGGTACATGCGCGTTCCGGGCGGACCGTAGGGATCGGCGACGAAACGGGCCGCGGTCAGTTCGGGCCGCCCCAGGTACTCGGCCGCCAGCTGGCTGCCCGCCAGGTACAGCTCGCCCTGGATGCCGGGCGGGCACGGCTGGAGCGCGGCGTCCAGGACGTACAGGCGGGTGTTCCAGACGGGCTTGCCGATCGGTACCGGGCCGGTGCCGCCGGTGGCGCACGGGTGGTACGTCACGTCGACGGCGGCCTCGGTCGGACCGTACAGATTGTGCAGCGGTACGCCGTCGAGCACGCGCCCGAACTCCCGTACCGTCTCGCGAGGCAGCGCCTCGCCGCTGCAGAAGACGTGCCGCAGCCCCGCGCAGTCGGCCGCGGCCGGTTCCGACAGGAAGACCTGGAGCATCGACGGGACGAAGTGGCAGACGGTGACGCCTTGTTCGCGGATGACGCGCGCGAGGTACGCCGGGTCCTTGTGGCCGCCGGGCTCGGCGACCACGAGCGTCGCGCCCACCCGCAGCGCCCAGAAGAACTCCCACACCGACACGTCGAACCCGGACGGTGTCTTCTGCAACACCCGGTCACCGGGGGCGAGTTCGTACTGGTCCTGCATCCAGCGGAGCCGGTTGTCGATCGCCGAGTGCGGCACGACGACGCCCTTGGGACGGCCGGTCGAACCGGACGTGTAGATGACGTAGGCGGGGTGGTGCGGGGTGAGCGCGCGCGGCGGGTCGTACGTGCCGTACGGCGTCGTGTCCAGGCGGTCGAGGGCGACGAGCGGGACACCCGACGCGGGCACCCGGTCGGCACGGTCGGCGATCACGCAGGCCGGGCCCGCGTCCTGAAGCATGTACGCGAGACGGTCCGCCGGATAGTCCGGGTCCAGGGGGAGGTAGGCGCCGCCCGCTTTGAGCACGGCGAGCAACGTGATCACCAGGTCCAGGGAGCGGGGCACGGCGACCGCCGCGAGCGCGCCCGGACGCACGCCGACCTCGATGAGGCGGTGGGCCAGCCGGTTCGCGCGGGCGTTCAGCTCGGCGTACGTCAGCTCCTGGTCGCCGAAGACCAGGGCGGTGGCGTCCGGGGTGCGGACCACCTGGCCCTCGATCGGGCCGATCAGGGTGGTGGGTGGCACCGGGCGCGCGGTGGCGTTGAACTCGTTTACCACGAGGGTCAGTTCGGCGCGGCGGGCGATCGTGTGCTCGGCCAGCGGGGTGTGCGGTCCCGCATCCGCGATGCGTTCCAGGAGTTCCATGAACCGCGCCTGGTGGGCGCCGAGTTCGTCCGGCTCGTACAGGGCCGGATTTCCGTCGTAGTCGATGCGCAGACCGCTGCCGTCGGCGCGGTCGTAGATGTTGACGGTGAGGTCGTCGACCGGGCCCGCCGAGAGGTTGTGTGCGTCCGTGCGGGCGCCCGCGAAGGTCAGGCCGTAGTCGAACGGCATGACGTTGATCAGCGGCCCGACCAGGGACCGGCCACCGCCGAGGAGGCCCAGGTCGCGGCGGATGTCCTCGTAGCGGTAGCGCTGGTGGCGGCGGGCGGCACGGATGCCGAGCACCACCTGTCGGGTCAGCTCCGCGAACGTCGCCTGCGGGGTCACGGTGAGCCGCAGCGGCAGCACGTTCATCACCATGCCGGGCACGCGGAGCGCCACCGAACCCATGCGGCCCATCATCGGCAGACCGAGTACCACCTCGGCGCAGCCGGTGGCCCGGGAGACGTAGAGCGCCTGCGCGGCGATCAGCACCTCCGGCCAGGTCGCCCGCATCGACGACGCGGACTCCCGCAGCCGGGACGTCGCCTCGGGGGAGAGCCGGGCGCTGCGGCGGTGGAAGGTGCGGGACGGCAGCGCGGTGCGCCCGGCCAGGTTGGGGGCGTCGGGCCGGTCGGCGAAGGCGCCGTCCCAGTGGCGGCGGTCCGTCTCGTACGTCTGCGAGGCGCGGTACGCGGTGTCCTCGGCGACCAGGTCCGCAAGGCGTCCGAAGGGGCTTGTCCCCGGCGCCTCGCCCGCTGCGAGCGCGGTGTAGACCTCGGCGGTGCGGCGGGCGAGCAGTGAGTAACCGAAGCCGTCCATCACGATGTGGTGCACCCGCTGGTACCACAGCCAGCGCTCGTCGCCGACGCGGAACAGCGCGTGCGCGAACAGCGGCCCGGCCGCCAGGTCGAAGGGCGCGGCCAGGTCCTCGCGCATCCACGCCCGCGCGTCGGCGTCCGGGTCGGCCGCGGCCCGCAGATCACGCACCTTCAGCGGCAGCGTCGGGTCGCAGACCTCCAACTGGCTCGGCCCGTCGGCCCCTTCGATGATCCGTACGCGCAGGGCATCGGCCTCGGAGACCACCTGACGCAGCGTCCGCGCGAACAGGGACGGGTCGATGGGGCCGTGGATCTCCAGGCACTCGGCCGTGTTCTGGGCCGGGCTGCCGGGGTCGAGTGCCTGCGCGAACCACATGCCCGACTGGGCAGCGGTGAGCCTCATGCCGAGGCTCCCAGAATCGGTGCCCAGGCCTCGATGGCGGGCTGCTCGGCCAGGTCCACGAAGGTGGCCGTGATGTCGTGCTCGCGGCGCCAGCGCTCGATGAGCGACATGATGCGCACCGAGTCGAGGCCGTAGTCGACGAGGTTCTCGTCGAGGGGGATGTCGGCCGGGTCCTCGCCCAGGACATCGGCCACGTCGGCCCGTATGAGTTCCACGCTGAGCGCCATGTCAGATGCCCTTCAGGACCGAGTCGGTGGTGGTGACGAACGCGCACCGTCCTGCCGCGTAGCGCAGCGCCATGTCGTGGTCCGCGCGGGAGAAGTCGGCCACCGCGTCCGCGACGACGAACGCCTGCACGTCACGCATCCACGCGTCGCAGGCCGTCATCAGGACGCCGATGTGCGCGTACACACCGACGATGACGATCTGGTTCCGGCCCGCCCCGCGCATGCGCTCCTCCAGGTCGGTTCGGACGTACGCGCTGTACTTCCACTTCGTGAGCACGGTGTCGCCGGGCTCCGGCGCGACCGGGCCCGCGATCGCCTTCGCGTGTTCGTCGTCGGGAAGCCCGGGACCCCAGAAGTCCTGCTGAAGTCCGCGCTCGGCCGGCGACTGGCCGCCCGGCTGCGCGGAGTACAGGACGGGGATGCCGGACGCGCGGGCCGCCTTCGCCAACTCGCCGACATTGGAAAGGAGTTCCGTGGTCGGCGATGTGTCGGGGGTGTAGGCGGTCAGGAAGTGGTTCTGCAGGTCGTGGACGAGCAGCACCGCCCGCTGAGGGTCGATGGTCCACGCGACCCGGTTGTCGGGCAGCTCGTCGGACGAGGGCATCGCGTACGGCGTGACGGCGGGGAGCGCCATGGTGGGGCCTTTCGGGGAATTCAGGAAAGCTGGGTGGATCGGGGCTGTCTGCCGGGCGAGGGCGGGCTGCCCGGAGGTCAGCCGCGCGGATGCCCGGTCAGTTGCCCGGAGCGGCGGCGGTCGACCGCTGGTCCTTCTTGCTGATCTTGCCGATGCCGGTCTGCGGGAAGACGGTCACGAACTCGACCCGGTCGGGGACCTTGTACGCGGCGAGACCGCGTTCCCGTACGAACTTCTTGATGACGACGGGCTTCAGCGGCTCGGCGTCCGCACGCAGGATCACGTACGCGAGGGTCCGCTCGCCGAGGTACTCGTCGGGCACGGCGACGACCGACACGTCATGGACGTGGGGGTGGGCGAGAATGATGTTCTCGACCTCCTCCGGTGCGATCTTCTCGCCGCCGCGGTTGATCTGGTCCTTCGCCCTGCCCTCCACCACCAGATGCCCGGTGGGGGTGCGGCTCACGATGTCGCCGGTGCGGTAGAAGCCGTCGGCGGTGAACGAGCGGGCGTTGTGATCGGGGGCGCGCCAGTAGCCTCGGATGGTGTACGGGCCGCGGGTCAGCAGATGGCCCGCCTCGCCTTCCGGCACTTCCTGGTCGAGGTCGTCGACAATGCGGATCTCGTCGTCCGGGGAGATCGGACGGCCCTGCGTGGTGACGATGAGCTCGGCCGGGTCGTCCAGACGCGTGTAGTTGACCAGGCCCTCGGCCATGCCGAAGACCTGCTGAAGGGTGCAGCCGAGCGCCGGTGTGACCCGGCGCGCCGCCGACTCGCTGAACTTGGCGCCGCCCACCAGGAGCACCTCCAGGCTGGAGATGTCGTACGGCGTCGAACGCCCCGCGTCCGTCCACACCAGGGCGAGGGGCGGGACGAGACCCGTGATCGTCACCCGCTCCCGCTCGATGAGAGGGAACGCGGTGTCCGGATCGGGCTGCGGGCACATCACGACGCGGCCGCCCGCGTAGAGCACGCCCAGCGAACCGGGCGACGACAGCGGGAAGTTGTGTGCCGCGGGCAGCGCCACCAGAAAGACGGAGTCCTCCGTCACCCCGCAGATCTCGTTCGAGCCCCACAGCGAGTACATGTAGTCGTCGTGGGTGCGGGGGATCAGCTTCGGTACGCCCGTACTGCCGCCCGACAGCTGAAGGAACGCGAGGTCGGACGGCATCGGGGCGTCGATCGGGGTCGGCTCGCACGGCACGTCGGACAGCGCCGTGTGCTCTCCGGGGTCGCCCACGACGAACACGTCGCGCAGCGTGGGTACTTCGGCGCGGACCTTCGAGGCGAGGTCGCGGTGGTCGAAGCCGCCGAGGCGGTCAGGGATGACGTAGGCGACGGCCTCGGTGAACTCGCAGAAGTAGTGGATCTCCGTCTCGCGGTGCGCGGGCAGCGCGAAGACCGGCAGGGCGCCGATCCGGAAGAGCGCGAAGATCACTTCGAAGAACTCGGCGACGTTCGGCAGCTGGACGACGACCCGGTCACCCTTGGTGATGCCGCGGGCGGCGAATCCGGCAGCCAACTGATCGGCACGTACGTCCAGTTCGCCGTACGTCCAGGACCGGCCCCCATCGGTGATCGCGACCCGGGCGGGGTGCGCGTCGGCGCGCTCGCGGAGCATGCCGCCGAACGTCTCGCCGCGCCAGTACCCGGCGGCTCGATACCGCTCGGCGAAGGCCTCGGGGATGCGTGGTGCGTCGCCGCGGCCGTCTGCCCTCAGGCTGTCGGCCCTGTAGCTGTCTGTCGTCGTCATCGGTCGACCCCCACCGCATCGAGGAACGTACGGAACTTGGCGCCCGTCTCGGCGCGTTCGGCCTCCGGCGAGGAGTCGGCCACGATGCCCGCGCCCGCGAAGAGGCGCAGCCGTCCGCTGCCGCTCTCCGTCTCCTCGGCCTCCGCGCAGCGGATCGTGACGACCCACTCGCCGTCGCCGCGCCCGTCGCTCCATCCGACCATGCCGGTGTAGTGCCCGCGGCCGAACGGCTCCAGCTGGCCGATGACGTCACGGGCGTGCCCGGTCGGGGTGCCGCACACGGCCGGGGTCGGGTGCAGGGCGGTGGCCAACTCCAGTGCGGACGTGGCCGGTTCGGCGAGCTCGCCGGTGACGGTCGTCGACAGGTGCCACATGGTGGCGGTGCGGATCAGGGTGGGCCGCTCCGGCACATCGAGGTCGGTGCAGAACGGCGCGAGGGCCTTGTGCACGGCGTCCACGACCACGGCGTGCTCGTGCAGGTCCTTCGCCGATTCGAGCAGCGCGGCGGCCCGGCGCACGTCCTCGGCGAGGTCCGCGGAGCGTGGCGTCGAACCTGCCAGGGGGTTGGCGGTCAGGCGGGTTCCGTGCCGGGAGACGAGCAGCTCCGGGCTCGCGCCCAGGAGAGTGCGGCCCGCTCCCGTGGGCACGGCGAACGAGTAGCCGCGCGGATCGCGGCGGGCCAGGCGCTGAAGCATGGCGGGCAGGTCGAGCGGGCTGTCGGTGGACAGCTCCAGGGTGCGGGCGAGGACGACCTTGTCGAACTCGCCCCTCCTCATGCGTGCCACCGCGGCCTCGACCGAAGCGGCGTACTCCTGGCCCGACGGCACTTCACGCACCTGCCAGCCACCGGCCGTGGCGGGCGGCTCGGTGGGCAGCGCGACGAGCGGGTCGGTGCGCAGCGCGGGCGCCCAGCGTGCCGCTTCGGGCACGGCGAGCACGGCGGGCGCGGTGGGGTCGAAGGGGATGGAACCCACCACGACGGGGGCCTGATTGCCCGCGCGCCGCTGTGCGTCGAGCGTTGCGGCCACCCGCTCCGTCAACGTCCGCTCGTCGTGCGGGACTTCGGCAGCCGTGCCGTGGGCGAGGAGAGTGCGGGTGGGCGACGCGAAGAACCGGGTGTCGCCGGGTCGGTAGGCGTCGAGCAGCGCGGTTGCCGCGCCGACGGCCCCGGGGGTGGTGGGGGCGGCGAGCGCGACCACGTCGTTGGGGGGTGTCACGGGTGACTCCTCGTCAAGTAGGGGAGGGCGGCGCGGCTTTCAGGCGCGCAGGGTGGCGCCGCCGTCCACGTACAGGTCGTGCAGGGTGATGTGCCGGGCCCGGTCGGAGACCAGGAAGGCGACCGCTTCGGCGATGTCGGAGGGGTCGGCGATCCGGCCGAGCGGAATACCGACCCGGTACGAGGCCGAGTCACCCTCGACGACACGGGCGGCGGCCTGCTCGTGGTCGTCCGTCCACAGCTGCCGCTGCATGTCGGTGTGGGTGGAGCCCGGCGACACGACGTTGCAGCGCACGCCGTCGCGGGCGACCTCAAGGCCCAGACATTTGGTGAACATCGTGGCTGCGGCTTTCGACGCGGCGTACGCGGCCATCCGGGTACGGGGCACCCCTGCGGCGTTCGAGCCGACCGTCACGATGGATCCCTTGCCCCGCGCGGCCATGCGGCGGGCCGCGGCGCGCGACGTGTGGAAGACGCCGTTCGTGTTGACGGCGAAGGTCTCCGCCCAGTCGGTGTCGGTGAGTTCGACGACCGGGGCGGGCCGCAGGACGCCCGCCACGTTGACGAGAATGTCCAACGGCCCAGCGGTGCGCTCGACTTCCTCGAACGCCGCGTCCACGGCTGCCGCGTCGGTGACGTCGAGGACCATGCCGGTGATGCGGCCGTCAGTCTGTTCCTCCACGTCGGGCGACCGGTCGGCGGCCACGACCCGCGCGCCGCGTTCGGCGAGCGCGCGGGCCACCGCCTGTCCGATGCCCCGGCCCGCGCCGGTGACCAGGGCGATGCGCCCCGCGAGCTCCAGGTCGGCTATGCCGGAGGTCACTTGCCCATCGCCTTCTCCACGTCCTGAAGGACGGAGACGGCGGCCTGCGCGCCGCCGAGGCTGGTCCACTTCGAGCCGTCGATCTCGGTGGTGTGATCCTTCTTGACCGCGTCGAGCTGCTTGTAGGCGGCCTTGCCCTTCAGCTCCTTGAAGAGGTCGGCGTCCGGACCCGCGGAGCCGAGCGTGCCGATGAACAGCCAGTCGGCGTCGATCTGCTTCAGATCCTCGTCGCTGAGCGGCGTCGAGTGGCCCTCACCCTTCTTGTTCTGGATGCCGGGCCGCTTGAAGCCCAGGTCCTTCAGGACGTCGGAGATGAACACGCCCTGCTGCATCACGGCGGTGCCCTTGGCGGAGTAGCGCGCCACGGAGACGCTCGCGCCCGAGTTGTCGCCCAGGTTCTTCTTCACCGCGGCGGCCTTGGTGTCGTAGTCATCGAGGAACGCGCTCGCCTCGTCGGACTTGCCGAGCACCTCGCCGGTGAGCTCCAGGGACTTCTTCCAGTCCTTGGTCCTGTCGATCGTGACGACCGTCGGTGCTATCGCCTTGAGCTGCCCAAGGACCTGCTGGTCGGCGAGCTGTCCCGCGAGGATGACGTCCGGCTTGGCCTGCAGGACCTTCTCGATGTCAGGTCCGGTGACAGCGCCCACGACCGGGATGTCCTTGGCCTGGCCGGTCAGGTACTCGGGGGCGCCCTTCTGGCCTCTGCCCGCGGAGAGGCCGACGGGCTCGACCTTCAGGGCGAGGGCGGAGTCAAGGTCCATCTCGCTGAGCGCGATGACCTTCTCGGGATTGGCCGGAACCTTCACCTCCGCGCCGGAGGCGTCGGTGACGGTGACGTCCTTCGCGGCGTTTTTCGCCTTGGCGCTGGAGCCGGAGTCGTCGGACGAGTCGGAACCGCAGGCGGAGAGGGCGAGCGCGGAGGCCAGAGTGAGGGCCGCAACCGCGGTCAGCCGGGTACGCGGGGTGTGGTTCGAGGACATGTCCGTGATCTCCATGCTTCTGAGTCCGGGGGTCAGTCCGGACATAAGGGTCATCCCTGGCCGTGTCGAGGCATGGCGAATTACCCCTGCGGAGGCAGGGAGTTCGCCGACGCCTCGACTCGGGGCTCCAGGTCAAGGTTAGGTTAGGCTAACTTCATGTTGGTTGCGCAAGAGGGCAGGGATCCAACGTCCGGATCCAGACGTCCGATACCGGGCTTGGCGAACACCCATCGCCCCACGCTGTGGGCGGCTGCCGCCCTCGTGGTCCTGTTCCTGCTGCTCGGCCTCCTTTCCCTCCTGGTCGGGTCCGGGTCGACGCCGATGGGCCGCGCCTGGGACTTCCTCACCGGGGACCCGTCCGCGCGGGACGACGCCCAGATCCGGCTGGCCGTCATGGACGTACGCCTTCCGCGTACGCTCGCCGGCGCCCTGGTCGGCGTCGCCCTCGGCGCCGCGGGCTGTCTCCTGCAGGCCGTGACGCGCAACCCGCTCGCCGAGACGGGCCTCCTCGGGGTCAACTCGGGGGCGGCGCTCGGTGTCGTGATCGGCCTCACCTACTTCGAAGTGACCTCGGCCTACGGCGTGTTGGTATGGGCCCTGGTCGGCGGCATGGCCGCGAGCGCGGTGGTCCTGCTGCTCGCCGCGTCCGGGCGCGCCGCGGGCTCGCCGCTGCGGCTCGTCCTGGCCGGATCGGCGCTCGGAGCGACGTTCCACGGCATGACGTCGTACGTCCTCCTTGGTGAGCAGGCCACCTTCGACACCTACCGCTACTGGACCATCGGTTCGCTGGCGGGGATCAAGACGTCGGAGACCTACCCCTTGATCCCGCTGATCGCGGTCGGCCTCCTGATCGCCTTCTGCTGCGTACGCCCGCTCTCCGCCCTCGCGCTCGGCGACGACAGCGCACGCTCACTTGGCCACCACCCGGGGCGGATCCGCCTGGTCGTCGCGGCGGCGGTGACCCTGCTCGCGGGGTCGGCGGTCGCCCTCGCGGGGCCCATCGCCTTCCTCGGCCTGCTCGCCCCGTACGCGGCGCGCGCCGTCACCGGCCCGCGTATGGCAGGCCAGTTGGTGCTCTCCGCGCTGGTCGCCGCGAACGTGATGATCGCCGCCGACCTCCTCGCCAGGATCGTGATCCGCCCCTGGGAGACCCCGGTGAGCGTGCTTCTCGCCTTCATCGGAGGCCCCTTGCTCATCTGGATCGCACGGTCTCGGCGGATGTCCACGGCGGGGGTCGCCGCGTGAGTACCCAGGAGATACCGGAGGCGGGCGTTGCGCAGGCAGGGGACACGGAGCCGGGGACTGAGGAGGTGGTGAGAGCCGCGCAGGACCGGGCCGACGTCACCCCGCCCGACTCCATCGCCGTCCGCGTCGGAACCTTCTCCTGGCTCTTCCCGTACCGCAGCGCCCTCGCCGCCGTCGGACTCACGCTGGTGATCGGGGTCGTCGTCTCCCTCGCCACCTTCGCGAGCTCCACCGGAATGAGCCTCTCCGACAGCCTCTCCGGGCTGCTCGGAACCGGCGACTCCGCCACCGTCATGCTGGTGCGGGACTTCCGGCTCCCGCGGATCGCCGTGGGGCTCATGGTCGGCGCGGCGCTCGGAATCGCCGGGTGCCTGACCCAGACGCTCGCGGGCAACCGGCTCGCCACCCCCGACATCATCGGCGTCAACGAAGGAGCCACCGCGGCCGTCGTCGCCTCCGTCGTCGGCTCGTCCACCGGCATGATCGGCGACTGGTGGCTCGGGCCCCTCGGCGCCGCCGCCGCGGCCATGGTCGTCGTCGCCTGCGCGGGCGGCGCGGGCAGCGGGGGATACCGGATCCTCGTCGTGGGCATCGGCGTCTCCACCGTCATCGGCGCCGTCACCGACCTCGTCATGTCCCGCGAGAACGACAACACCGCGGGCGGCGTCTTCCTCTGGACCGTCGGCTCGCTCAGCGGCCGCGACTGGAGTGTCGGCACGCCACTCTCACTCATCCTGCTCGTCCTCGTACCGCTCTCCCTCGTCGCGGGAAGCCGCCTGCGACTCCTTCGGTTCGACGACGACATGGCGGCCACCCTCGGCGTCAACGTCCGCCGCGTCCGCGCCGTGACGCTCGCACTCGCCGTCGCCCTGTCCGGCGCGGCCGTCGGCATCGGAGGACCGATCGCGTTCGTCGCGCTCGCCGCGCCCGTCGTCGCCACCCGGCTCAGCGGCCCGACCCGTGTCCCGATCATCGGCTCGGCCCTGGTCGGCGCGGCTCTCGTGGGCGCCGCCGACGCACTGGGCCGCGTCGTCGCCCCCGTGGAGATTCCGGTGGGCGTCATCACCAGTGTCCTCGGCGGACCCTTCCTCCTCTGGGTCCTCTTCGGCAAAAACTCCGAGCAGACCGGAAAGGCCTGACCCCCGTGCAACTGACCGTCGAGGCGCTCACCTCCGGCTACCCCGGCCACACGGCCGCCGTGGACGGCGTAGACCTGACCATCGCCGGCGGACAGGTCGCCGCCATCGTCGGCCCCAACGGCTGCGGCAAGTCGACGATGCTCCGCTCCATCTCCCGGCTGCACAAGCCGAGTTCGGGAACGGTACGTGCGGGGGACCAGGACGTGTGGCAGCTCACCCAGCGCCGCGCGGCCCACCGCATCGCGCTGCTCGCGCAGTCGCCGCAGGCCCCCGAGGCGGTCACGGTCGCCGGACTCGTCCGCTACGGCCGCCACCCGCACCAGGGTCTGTTCCGCCAGTGGTCGCGCGAGGACGAGGACGCCGTGCGCGAGGCCCTGGAAGCCACCGGCACCGCGGACCTCGCCACGCGCCGCCTCGACCACCTCTCCGGCGGCCAGCGCCAGCGGTGCTGGCTCGCGATGGTCCTCGCGCAGCGGACGCCGATCGTGCTCCTGGACGAGCCGACCAGCGCCCTGGACCTCGGCCACGCCGTCGAAGTCCTCTCCCTGGTGCGGGAGGTGGCCGCCGCGGGCCGCACCGTCGTCATGGTCCTGCACGACCTGGCGAGCGCCGCCCGTTACGCCGACACCGTCATCGCCATGAACGCGGGCAAGATAGTCGCGAACGGCCCGGCCCGGGACGTGGTGACCGCCGAGCTGGTCAAGGAGCTGTACGGGATCGACGCGGACATCCTTCGGGCGCCGGGCGACGGCTCCCCGGTGGTCGTACCGACGATGACCGCGAGGCCGACTGCGAAGACGACCACCCAGCCGCCGACCGCGAAGACACCGGCTGCGAAGCCGCCGACTACGAAGACGCCGACCGGCTGACGGCGAAGTCCGCGGCAGTCCACGCGAGCCCCACCGCCCCGTCCACCATGGCCTGTTCGGCGATCGGTGTGGCGGCCGCCGCGGCGAACTCCGGCTGGTGCGGGCCACAGCCACCCCCGCTGATGTCGAGCACGGGGTGGATGGACGGCACGACGTGCGAGACGTTGCCCATGTCCGTGGACGCGAAGGGCCCGCGCCGCTGCGGCCGGGGCCGCCCCAGGGCGCGCGCGTTCGCCTCCCACAGCGCCACGAGACCGGCGTCGGACCGGAAGTCGAGGTAATCGGGCGCGGGCTGGTCGAGCTCCACCGCGCACCCGGCCGCGAGCGCCCCCGCCCGGAAGCAGTCCGCGACCCGCTCCCGCAGCTCGCGCAGTTCCTCCACGGACGGCGTCCGCAGCGCGTACGCGGCGGTCGCCCGCTCCGGAATCGCGTTGAGCGCCGTCCCGGCCTCGGTGGTGATCCCCTGCACCTTCCACTCCCCGGGCAACTGCTGCCGGAGCAGTCCGACGGCCACCTGCGCCACGGTCAGCGCGTCGGCCGCGTTGCGTCCGTCCTGCGGGTTGAGCGCGGCGTGCGCGGACTTGCCCGTGTACGTCACCGACAGCGCCCCCATCGCGTACGAGTGGAAGTCGGCCACCTCGAACGGGCACGGATGCACCATCATCGCCGCGTCGACCCCGTCGAACGCCCCGGCGTCGAGAAGGAGCGCCTTCCCGGCACCACTCTCCTCGGCAGGGGTCCCCAACACGCTTACGGTGAGCCCGAGTTCATCGACGACCGGGGCAAGGCCGAGGGCGGCCCCCACGCCCGCAGCCGCGATCAGATTGTGGCCGCAGGCATGCCCCATGCCGGGCAGCGCGTCGTACTCGCAGGCCAGCGCCACGGTCACGGGTCCCGAGCCCAGCGTCGCCTCGAAGGCGGTGTCGAGCCCGTACGCGGGCGCGGTCACCGCGAACCCGTGCCCGCGCAGCACCTGCGCGCACCACGCGGCGGCCTGCCGCTCCTCGAAGGCGATCTCCGGATGGGCGTGGATCCGCCGACTGAGCCCGACGAGCTCGTCCCGCACCTCGCCGATCCGCGCCCGGATCTCCTCCTTGAGCCCGTCGCCCGCCACGCGTCCTCCTCGCCACTGCCGCCGACACCGTCCGGACAGCTTACGGTCGGCCGCACACCAGGTCAGACCGGCAGCAACCGCCCGATCAGAGCACTGAGCTGCCGTGCGTCGCGGCACTCGTACATCTCGACGAGCTCGGCATAGGTGCCGGCCGCCGAGTCGCCCGTCTGCCACTGGGCGTGGCGCTCCGGGTTGAGCCAGTACACGCGCCGGGCGCGGGACGCGATGGCGCGCAGGGCGGGGACGTTCGGGTCGCTCATGTTCGTGCGGGCGTCGCCGAGGACGAAGACCGTGGAGCGCGCGGTGACCGCTTCGATGTAGCGCTCGGCGAACTCGCCCAGGGCGGAGCCGTAGTCGCTGCTGCCGTGGTACCCGGTGACCGCCGCTCCCGAGACGATGCGCCCGTTCAGGCCCTCGGGGTCCGCCGTGCCCCGCGCGATGAGGTCGGTCACCTCGTCGACGCGGTTGACGAAGGCGAAGACCCGCACCTTGCTGAACTGGTCGTGCAGCGCCTGGACGAGCAGCATCGTGAAGTTGGCGAAGCCCGCGACCGAGCCGGACACATCGCACAGGAGGACCAGTTCGGGCCGTGCGGGGCGTCGCCGCCGCAGGACGGGGCGCATCGGGATGCCGCCCGTGGAGAGCGAGCCGCGCAGCGTCCTGCGCAGATCGATCCGGCCGCGTGCGGCGCGGCGGCGGCGCGCGGCGAGACGTGTCGCCAGCTTGCGGGCCAGCGGCTGGACCGTCCGGCGCAGATCGTCGAGCTGGGCGCGGCCCGCGATGAGGAAGTCGACCCGATCGGCGGTCGGGGCGATGGCGCGCCGGGCGATCTCGTCCGCGCCGCGCCGCTCGGCGACCCGGCGGCGCGCTTCGGCGCGTACCGCGTCGCGGAAGCTCTCGATGCGGCGGCGGATCTCGTCGGCGGTGAGGCGGTCGGTGAACTCGTCCTCGCCGGTTCCCTGGCGGATACCGGCCAGGACACGGGCAAGCAGGGTCTCCGGGCGGAGCCGGGAGAGTGTCTGGTGCGACGACCACCCGTCCGAACCGCTTGAGCCGCTTGAACCGCCCGACTCGCCTGCCCCGCCCGCCCCTGCGGACCCCGGACGCGTTCCGTATCCGCCCATGCCGTCGACCGCCTCGGCCGCCAACTGGGCGATCAGCGCCCGGTCGTTGGCGGCGAGCGCGGCGGCCAGGCGATCGCGCAGGTCGTCCCTGCCGAACTCCCGTCCCGAGCCGGAGATGCCGTCCGGCGCGTCCGGCGCGCCTACCGCCCGGGGAAAGTACAGATCGAAGACGGGATCGAACACCGGGCGCTGCCCCTGGCTGTGCAGCAGAGCGGCGGCGAGCCCCTCCCGTACCCGCTCCCGGTCGGCCAGACCGAGCGCCTCCAGGGCGAGGCCGGCGTCCACCGTCTCGCCCGTGCCGATCCGGATGCCGTGCGAGCGCAGCGCCTGCACGAGCGCGGTGAGACGCTCCGGGAGCCCAGCACCGGTCGCCGTCGCGCTCACACGGCGTCCAGGTCCAGCTTGGCCGACGCCTTCAGTACGTCGTCCTGATGCTTGAGGACGACGCCGAGACTGCTCCGTACGACAGCTTCGTCCAGGGAGTCGGCGCCCAGGGCGAGCAGCGTACGGGCCCAGTCGATGGTCTCGGCGACCGAGGGCACCTTGCGCAGGTCCATCGCGCGCAGCGCGCCGACCACGCGGACGACGGACCGGGCGAGCGCCTCGTCGAGTCCGGGCACCTTCAGACGCACGATGCGGCGCTCCAACTCCTCTTCGGGGAAACCGATGTGGAGGAAGAGGCAGCGGCGGCGCAGCGCCTCGGAGAGCTCGCGGCTCGCGTTCGAGGTGAGGACGGTGAAGGGGCGGCGCGTCGCGGTGATGGTGCCCAGTTCCGGGACCGTGACCTGGAAGTCGCTCAGGACTTCGAGGAGCAGGCCCTCGACCTCGACGTCCGCCTTGTCGGTCTCGTCGATCAGGAGCACCTTCGGCTCGTCGCCTCGGATGGCGGTGAGCAGCGGACGCGGGAGCAGGAACTCCTCGCTGAAGATGTCCGTGCGCGTCTCGTCCCACGACTCGTCGCGGCCCGCGGTGATGCGCAGGAGCTGCTTGGCGTGGTTCCACTCGTAGAGCGCGCGGGACTCGTCCACGCCCTCGTAGCACTGGAGCCGGACCAGGCGCGCGTCCGCGACTTCGGCGACGGCCTTGGCGAGTTCGGTCTTGCCGACTCCCGCCGGGCCCTCCACGAGGAGCGGTTTGCCCAGGCGGTCGGCCAGGAAGACGGTGGTGGCGACGGCCGTCGAGGCCAGATAGCCCGTCCCGGCGAGCCGCGTGGCGACATCGTCCACTGATGAGAAGAGCAACGGGGCCTCCGGCTTGGCGGGGTGCGGCGTGCGCGCGTGGGGCATATCGGCTTCCGCCACTTGATCAGCCCCGCGGGCCGCTCCACAACGGTGTCGCCGCGTTTGCGTCGAACGTCACGTGGGCACGCGTCGGTACCCGCTCACCCGCCGCGGTCTGCTGAGTCCAGTTCCGAGACCCACCGAGCTCGTGGTCCCTTCTCGTATCCTTGCGGCATGAGGCGGACCTCCTTTGCCGACTGGCCCTGCTCCATCGCCCGCACCATGGACCTGCTGGGCGACTGGTGGACCCCGCTCGTGCTGCGCGAGGCGTTCTACGGGATCAAGCGCTTCGATGTCTTCCAGCAGGAGCTGGGCATCGCGCGCAACACCCTGACCGACCGGCTGCGCCGCCTCGTCGACGAGGGCCTCATGGAGAAGCGCGCCTACCAGAGCGAGCCGGTCCGCTACGACTACGTGCTCACCGAGAAGGGCCGCGACTTCTTCGGCGTGCTCGCCGTGATGAACAGCTGGGGCAACCGCTGGCTGAGCGGCGACGACGGGGCGCCGGTCGTCTTCGAGCACGAACGCTGTGGGCACGAGGGCGCGGCCGAGGTGGTCTGCGGTCACTGCAAGGAGCCGATGTCGGCCGCGGACACGCATCCGCGCATCGGCCCCGGCTACCCGGCGCGCCTCGCCGAACGGCCGGACATCCGGGACCGCTTCAGCCGCTGAACCCACTGCCCGCCTAGCGCGGGTTCACCCTTGACGACTGAGTCTATCTACGCAACTCTCATGGTCAGCGACCATACAAAGCGACCATGCAAGCGGCTGGAGAGAGGCGACCCACGATGGAGTGGACAGGCGCGCGCTACGCGGACAGGCCGACGGTCGAGGTGCGCACACGGATCGACGCGTCACCGGGGCGCGTGTGGGAGCTCGTCTGCGACATCGGCCTGATGCCCGCCCTGAGCACGGAACTCAAGTCGGTCGAGTGGCTGGACGGGGCGGCCCGGCCCGCGCTCGGCTCCCGGTTCGTCGGCCACAGCGAGCACGCGTCGTTCGGAGCGTGGCGGACCACGTCGTACGTCGTCGAGTGCGAGGCCCCGCGCGTGTTCGCCTGGGCGGTCGAGGATCCCGAACAGCCCAGCGCCGTCTGGCGGTTCAGCCTCACCTCGGCGGACGACGGAGGCACCGAGCTGAGCCAGTGGATGCGGATAGGGCCTGGCCGCTCGGGTCTCTCGTACGCGATCGACCGGATGCCGGAGAAGGAGCAGAAGATCGTGTACGTGCGGATGCGGGAGTTCGAGCGGAACATGACCGCGACGCTGGACGCGATCAAGAAGCTGGCCGAGGGCGCGGGCCACGGGGAGGTGGGCGCCTGATGCGCACGTCGACGACCATCGAGGCGTCCGGCGCGAACTGGCGGGAGACCGTCGACTTCGTCACCGAGGCCGAGAAGCTGGGGATGGACATCTGCTGGGTGGCCGAGGCCTGGGGCTCCGAAGCGCCGTCCCCGCTCGGCTACTTGGCCGCGCGCACGGAACGCATGCTGCTCGGCTCCGGCATCATCCAGCTCGCGACCCGGACCCCGGCGGCCATCGCCCGCGCGGCGATCACCCTCTCGAACATCTCCGACGGCCGCTTCATCCTCGGGCTCGGCCCGTCGGGACCGCAGGTGATCGAGGGCCTGCACGGAGTGCCGTTCGCTCGGCCGCTCACCCGGATGCGGGAGACCGTGGAGATCGTCCGCCGGGCGGCCACCGGGGAGAAGATCTCCTACGAGGGACGGGAGTTCACGCTCCCGTTGCCCGGCGGCGAGGCGAAACCCATGCGCCTTTCCATGCGCGCCGAGCACGAACTCCCCGTCTACCTGGCCACCCTCTCGCCCAAGATGCTGCGCCTGACCGGCGAGGTCGCCGACGGCTGGCTGGGTACGAGCTTCGTCCCCGAGGGCGCGAAGGAGGCCTACTTCGACCATCTCGACGCGGGTCTCGCCGCCTCCGGCCGCACCCGCGGCGACCTGAACATCTGCCAGGGCGCCGAAGTGGCCTTCGCCGAGGACGAGGACGCGCTGCGCACGATGGTCGCGGCCCGCAAGAAGGAGCTCGCCTTCAGCCTGGGGGGCATGGGCTCCGCCACCACCAACTACTACAACAACGCCTACAGCAGGCAGGGCTGGGCCGATATCGCAGCGGAGGTCCACACCCGCTGGCAGTCGGGCGACCGCGACGGCGCCGCGTCCCTGATCACCGACGACATGGTCCTCGCCACCACCCTCATCGGCACCGAGGACATGGTCCGCGAGCGGCTGAGGGTGTGGCGTGAGGCGGGCGTGGACACGGTCCGCTTCTACCCGGCGGGCGAGAGCCTGGAGGCGCGGCTCACGACTCTGGGACGGGCGATCGGCCTTGTGCGCGATGTGGAGGGGCAGGTCAGCGCTCCGGCCTCTCGGGCGTCAGGCGCCACAGTGACGTGACCTCGGCGGCGCGGGCCGCGTGCAGGGGGTCCGTCGGGTCGGAGGCCCGGAGGTGGTCGGGCCGCGTGCCGATGCGGTCCGCGACCCGCAGGCCCGCCGCCGTGATGGCCGCGCGGAGTTCACCGGGAGCACGCAGACCCAGGTGCTCGGCGAGGTCCGACATGATCAGCCAGCCTTCGCCGCCGGGCAGCAGATGGTCGGCCAGGCCCGTCAGGAAGGCGTGGAGCATGGTGCCCTTGGGGTCGTACACACCCTGCTCAAGCGCCGAGTTGGGCTTCGCGGGGAGCCAGGGGGGATTGCATACGACAAGGGCCGCTCGGCCCGGTGGGAAGAGTGCGCCGCCGCCTGCGATCTCCACCTGCCGGGTCAGGCCGAGTCGGCTCATGTTGGCGAGCGCGCAGGCCACCGCGCGGGGGTTGTTGTCGGTGGCCACGACGCGGCTCACACCCCGGTGGGCCAGGACCGCGGCGAGGACGCCGGTGCCGGTGCCCAGGTCGAAGGCGGGGCCGCCGTGCGACGCGGGGTGGGGCAGGGGTGCCCGCGCCACCAGGTCGACGTACTCGCCCCTGGTCGGTGAGAAGACCCCGTAGTGCGGATGGATCCGGGCGCCGATCGCGGAGACGTCCAGGCCCTTCGTGCGCCACTGGTGAGCGCCGAGCACGCCGAGCAGCTCCCGCAGTGACACCACCGAGGGCGTCGGACGTGGCGGGCCGTACGCCTCCTCGCAGGCGGCCCGGACATCCGGCGCCCTGCGCAGGGCGAGCGCGTGGTCCGCGCCCAGCGGCACGAGGAGTCTGCCGAGCACGCGGGCCCGGTGGCCACTGGCGCGGCGCTGGAGGTGGAAGGCCGCGTTCGCGGACGAGGTCTCCGATGGAACCGGGGGCGCCTTGCGGTCGATCCGGCGGCCTAGCGCCCCCAGCAGCTGGCGCGCCTGGTGGTAGTCGCCCTGCCACAGCAGGGCGGTGCCTTCGCAGGTCAGGCGGTGGGCGGTGGACGCGTTCACGCGGTCGTCGGCGGGGACGACCTGGCGGGGTGCCGGCATTCCGGTCTCGGAGTGCCAGCGGGCGGTGTGTTCGGCGTCGCCGTCGATCCAGTGGATCCAGCGGGTCTCGGACACAAGTACTCCTCAGGGAGTGAACGTGCGGGGGCACGGTCAGCGCTTCGACGAGGAGCGGGGGTGGTCCGGCTCAGGGCCAGGCCTGTCAGATGACGGGCCGGTCAGACCACAGGGCTATCAGATCACAGGCCGGTCAGGTCAGGTGATGCGGCTCCCGCGTCGAAGCGCGGGAGAGGTCGCCGAGCACCAGGCCGGGCACCGTGCCGAGTGTCATGACGGACTCCTTGAGGAGGCGGGCGTCGAACAGACGCGCCGCGCGGAACAGTGAATCTCTCATGGGGAAACGCAGCCGGGCAATCGATTTCTCCGCCCTTGAAGCAGTCACTCGAATCGGGCCGGCCAGCGCACCCGATGATCGTCAACCACCAGTCCAGAAAGGCCTGTTGGCTCCGGGAGCCCCTCGATCTAACCTGATAGCCGCCTGAGGGGGAGACGAATGAGTGAAAGCGTCGAGCACACCCGGGACAGCGAACGGCGGGCTCCGGCCGGCAAGGGAGAGCGGCTCGCCGACTGGGCGGACGGCCGCCTGGGCATCCACACCCTGGCCAAGAGCCAGATGCGCAAGATCTTTCCGGATCACTGGTCCTTCATGTTCGGCGAGATCTGCCTCTACAGCTTTCTGATCCTGATCCTCACCGGGGTCTATCTGACGTTGTTCTTCGAGCCGAGCGGCTCCGAAGTCATCTACGACGGCGTCTACACGCCGCTCAAGGGCATCCAGATGACCCGGGCGTACGAGTCGACGGTCGACATCAGCATGGAGGTGCGCGGCGGTCTGCTGATCCGGCAGATCCACCACTGGGCCGCGCTCGTCTTCGTCGCCGCGATGCTCGTGCACATGATGCGGGTGTTCTTCACCGGCGCGTTCCGCAAGCCGCGTGAGCTCAACTGGGTCTTCGGCTGGACACTGCTGTTCCTCGGCCTCATCACCGGGCTCACCGGGTACTCGCTCCCCGACGACCTGCTCTCGGGCACCGGCATCCGCTTCGCGCAGGGCGCGATCCTGGCCATCCCGGTGGTGGGGACGTACATCTCCCTCTTCCTCTTCGGCGGAGAGTTCCCCGGCGACGCCATCATTCCGCGGCTCTTCAGCGTGCATGTGCTGCTGTTGCCGGGGATCATGCTGGGGCTCGTCGTCGCCCATCTGATCCTGGTCTTCTACCACAAGCACACGCAGTTCGCCGGGCCCGGGAAGACCGAGAAGAACGTGGTGGGCGCGCCCTTCATGCCCATCTACATAGCCAAGGCGGGCGGCTTCTTCTTCCTCGTCTTCGGCGTCCTTGCGACCATGGGCGCGGTCGCCACCATCAACCCCGTGTGGCTGATGGGACCCTTCCGCCCCGATCTGGTCTCCACCGGCGCCCAACCCGACTGGTATCTGGGCTTCTCGGAGGGGCTCATCCGGGTGATGCCCAGCTGGGAGATCAACGCCTGGGGGCACACGTTCCAACTCGGCGTCTTCATCCCGTTCTCACTCTTCCCGCTGATCATGGCGGCGATCGGGGTCTATCCGTTCATCGAGGCCTGGGTCACCGGCGACAAACGCGAGCACCACATCGCGGACCGGCCGCGCAACGCGCCCGTGCGCACCGGCCTCGGCGTGGCGTGGCTGACGCTGTTCGGCGTGCTGATGGTCGGCGGCGGCAACGACCTGTGGGCCACGCACTTCCATCTCTCCATCAACGCGATCACGTGGTTCGTGCGGATCGCCTTCTTCGTCGCACCGGTGCTCGCCTTCTTCGTCGCGCACCGATGGTGCATGGGGCTGCAGCACCGCGACCGCGAGAAGGCGCTGCACGGCAGGGAGAGCGGCACGGTCAAGCGGCTGCCGCACGGTGAGTACGTGGAAGTCCATGTGCCGCTCTCGCAGGGCGAGCTGTACACCCTGACCGCGCACGAGCAGCCCAAGCCGTACGAGATCGGTCCGCTGGTCGACACGCACGGCGTGGCGCGCAAGGTCACCCGGGGAGAGAAGCTGCGGGCACGCCTCGGCCGTGCCATGTACGGCCCTTCGGCGCAGGTGCCCAAGGCGACTCCCGTGGAGTATCTGGAGATCCAGCAGAGCGGCGGGGACGGGCACCACTGAGCGCGATCCGCTACCACCCGCTGATCACCGGTGAACCCTGCGGCGGCGACTACGCCTCCCGCCTCGTCGGTCAGGTCCCTGCCGGGGCCCGTACCCCGTCCCCGCAGACCGAAGGAAGCTGATCACGCCACGCGGCTCAAGCGCTGCGGTTAGCCTCACGGAGTGACACAAGCACGCGAGAAGACACCGAAGTTGTACGCCATCAGTGATCTGCACGTCGCATACGACGACAACCGCACGTTCCTCGAGTCCCTGCGCCCGGAGACCGACGAGGACTGGCTGATCGTCGCGGGGGACACCGCCGAGCGCATGGCCGACATCGAATGGGCGATGCGCACCCTCACCGAACGCTTCGCCAAGGTGGTGTGGACGCCGGGCAACCACGAACTGTGGACGCCCCGCGACGATCCCAACCAGCTGCGCGGCGAGGCCCGCTACCGCCATCTCGTCGACCTGTGCCGCTCCTTGGGCGCCGCGACCCCCGAGGACCCCTACCCGGTGTGGCGCGGCGAGGGCGGCCCGGTCACCGTGGCGCCGCTGTTCCTGCTGTACGACTACACGTTCCGCCCCGCGGGCACGTACGCCAAGCGGGACGCGCTGGAGGCGGCTCACGAGGCGGGTGTCGTCTGCACCGACGAGATACTCCTGCACCCCGACCCCTACCTCGGCCGCGACGACTGGTGCCGCGCCCGCGTCGCCTTGACCGAGGAGATGCTCGCCCGGCGGACGCCCGGCATCCCCACGGTCCTGATCAACCACTGGCCGCTGGTGCGCGACCCCACCCGGATCCTGCACTACCCGGAGTTCGCCCTGTGGTGCGGCACCGAGCTGACCGCCGACTGGCACGTGAAGTACGACGCGGCAGCCGTTGTCTACGGCCATCTGCACATCCCCCGCACCACCTGGCACGACGGAGTCCGCTTCCAGGAGGTCTCGGTCGGCTACCCGCGCGAGTGGCGCCGCGACCGGCACCCCGACCCGCGGCTCCGCCAGATCCTGCCGGAGCCGCGGGACGCCGGATAGTCCGGCACCGGTCTCGCCGCCGGCCCCGGGCGGACTCCCTCAGCCCCGCCCGGGACCGGCGGCGAGATTGAACTCCCTGAGCCAGTCGGGACGTACGGCCGCCATACCCAGACCCGACGGGGCCGGCAGCGGGCCGTGCGACAGGTCCTCCTCGCGGTAGCGGCGGCAGTCGCGGTGCCAGGTGTAGATGCCCGCCATCCAGTTCTCCAGCTCGCGCACATAGCCGTCGAGGATGTCCCGCGTCTCCCGCGGCAGATCGAAGTCGTCGAACAGAACCGGCAGTTCGTGTGCCACGACGTGCTGGAACTGGCTCAGCCGCGACCTCATCAGGTCGTCGATGATGCCGAGCGCCGTCGGATAGTCGCAGCCGAAGAAGTTCTGGACGACGAGGATGCCGTTGTGGACCTCGCCCTCGTACTCGATCTCCTTCTGGTACGAGAAGACGTCGTTCATCAGGGCCGAGTAGTCGCCGGCCGCGTTCTCCAGGCTCCGCATGGGGCCCGTGCGGTAGATCTCCTGCGGGACCCGCGGGCCGTTGCCCAGGCGGCACAGGCTCATCGTCAGCGGGGCGCCGAAGGTGAGTCGGCGCATCTCGATGTAGTCGACGGGGTCGGGGATACGGTTCTGCGCCTGGTTGTCCAGCTCCCAGAGCCAGGCGGCCGTCATGACCTCGATGTCGGTGCGCAGCGTGCGACGCGCCTCCTGGTCCATCGGCCCCGCCGTGCGCTCCCACAGATCGGCGAGGCCCCGCTCCAACGCGCTCGTCGGCACCGGCATGTCGGCGAGGTCCAGCGGCATGAAGAGCGAGAGCCGGTCGTTGCAGAGCTTCGCCCCCGCGAGGTCGCGAGTCCGGCCGAAGACCACGGGGAAGTAGTCGTCCCCGTACGTCCCCCAGGTCAGCCAGGCCGAGCTCAGTTCGAGGGCTTCGAGGTCCGCGTCAGGGTGGATGCCCGCGGAGCAGAGCGGGAAGTCGTAGCCGTACAGCTTGCGCGTGTTCCAGATGTCCGAACCGGGCACTCCGGCCTGAGGTTCGAGCATGCCCATCCGGTCGGCCCACTCCACGGTGCGGGGGCGGCACACCGCCAGGTGGGGCGAGAGACTCGTCTCGAACGGCAGGTTGAAGTCGGGCAGCCGGGAAGGACCCACCCGCTGGAAGGGGACGTGGGTGTAGCCGCGCAGCCGCTCGGCGCCCGTGGCGGCGATCAGCGCCTTGATCCCGGCGGCCGACGTGCCGGGTCCGGTGGGTCCCGCGAGCGGCGAAGGGGCGGCGCCGCCCTTGTTCATGTAGCGGCTGGACACCATGTGCCACTCGTGCCCGCCGGACTGCCAGTCCTGGAGGCCCTTGGTGTACGCGAGGACGTCCGCGCACTCCTTCGGGGGCAGCCCGGCCTCGGCGAAGAGCGGGGCCAGTTCGGTCAGGGCCGTGTTCTCGAACTGCTGCATCCGCGAGGTCAGGAGGTCGTTCACGGCGTCCGCCGCCTCCTGCGTGGTGCAGTGGAGGAACTTCTCCAGGACGAGCACGCCGTTGGAGAGTTCACCCTCCTCCTCGATCTCCCGCTGGTACGAGAAGAGGTCGTTGCGCAGGTGGACGGCGTCGGAGAACGACTCCTTGAGGACGCGCAGCGGCCTGGAACCGGCCACGGCCGCAGGGACCTGCGCACCCGTCGCGTACTCGACGAGCCCCGCCGACCAGGGCGCGCCGCCCACCTTGCGGCGCATCTCGATGTACTCGACGGGGTTGGCGACCCGGCCCTCGTTGATGTTCGAGAGCTCCCACAGGGATTCGTTGAGCAGGTTCTCCGTGCTCTCGGCGAACCGTGCCCGCCAGTCCCTCGACATGTGCGGCACCGTCCGCGCCCACAGGTCGGCCAGACCCGCCTCGACCGGATTCGTCGGCTCCGGCACGGGCGCCGACAGATCCATCGGCATGAAGGCGGGCAGCCGGTCGAGATAGGCCTTGCCGCCCGCACGGTCCTGGGTCCGCTTGAACAGTTCGAGGAAGTGGTCGTCGAAGAAGAACACCCACACGTACCAGTCGGTGATCAGGGACAGCGCGGGGCCGTCACAGTCGGGGTGGGTGTACGCGCACAGCAGCGCGTAGTCGTGGGCGTCCAGGTCGCGCTGCTCCCAGACGCCCGACCCCTCCAGCATCCCCATGCCGCGCGCCCACTGCCTGGAGTGCTCCCTCGCCTCTTCCACATGGGGGTTGAGGCTCGCGGGATGCGCCATGTAGAAGCTGGGCAGTTCGAAGGGCTGCGGCATGCGGCGTTCTCCTCGCGCGATGGCTTTACGGGCAGCGGAGCACTACCCACGCGGGAGAGACCGATGCGATCATCGCGTCAGCGTCACACCATCGCGTGACGTCAGCGCACAGGTGCGCCGGGGCCGAGCGGGATGCCGAGCGCCCACCAGGCGAGGAACAGCAGCGTCCAGGCCGCGGTCATCGCGACGGCGAGCGGCAGCGTGTACGAGGCCAGGGTGCCGAGCCCCGCCGACTTGCGGTACCGCTGAAGGAAGCCGAGCGCCATCACGAAGTAGGGGCTCATGGGCGTGATGGCCGTCGAACCGGAGTCGGCGATGCGGAAGAGCGCCTGCGTGGTCTCGGCGGGGACGTCCACGAGCATCAGCATCGGTACGAGTACGGGCGCGGCCAGGGCCCACATCGCGGACCCGCTGGTGACCATGACGTTCACGACGGTCAGGAGCAGCAGGACGAGCAGGAAGACGAACACGATCGGCAGCTGGCTGTGTTCGAGCGCCTCGGCAGCCTTGACGGCCAGGACGTCGCCGATGTGCGTCCAGTCGAAGTAGGCGAGGAACTGGGCGATCGCGAAGAACAGGACGAGCACCGGAGCCATCTGCTTGACGCCTTCGACCATCAGCTTCGGTACGTCACCGGGCTTGCTGATCGACCCGGAGCGGGCCCCGTAGACGATGCCGACGAGCGCGAAGAGGAAGGCGACGACCGCCGCGATGCCGTCCAGGAGCGGTGACTCGACGATGCTTCCGCCGTCGCCGCGCAGGGGAGAGGCGGCCGGTACGACGGCGGCGGTGAGGGCCGCGACGGCCACCAGGAAGGTGACGCCCGCCCGGCGCAGGGCGGAGCGCTCGCGGTCGCTGAGGCTGAGCGTGCCGAGGTCGTCGAGGTCGGCGTCCGGGTCCGCGTCGAGGTCGGGGCGCCTGCTCAGGACGAAGCGGGTCACGAGAGTGATCACGGCGGCGAGCAGGAGGGAGGAGGCGATGTTGAAGAACCAGTTGCTGAGCGGCGAGACGTACGCGTCGTCGCCGCCCGCGATCTTCGCTGCCGCCGTGGTGATCCCGGCGAAGATGGCGTCGTTCGGCGTCGGTACCGGGCTCGCGTCGTAACCCGAGGCGATGGAGGTGTAGGCGACGACGATGCCAAGGACGGGGGAGCGGCCCACGGCGCGGAAGGCGAGCCCGCCGAGCGGTACGAGGATGACGTAGGCGGCGGCCGACGCGACATGGGCCACCGTGCCCGCGAAGGCGACGGCGAAGACCACCCAGGACGCGGGCACGCGGGAGACGCCGACCCTCATCAACGCGGCCAGGAATCCGCTGCGTTCGGCGACCGCGACGCCCATGATGACCACGACGATGGTCGCCATCGGCGGGAACGCGGCGAAGTTCTCGATCATCGTCGACACGGCCATCGCGAGCCCGTCACCGCTGAGCAGGCTCTGTACGGCGACGTGCTTGCCGTCGCCGGGCGCGATGACGGAGACGTCGAACCCGGCGAGGACCGCGCTGATCACGGCGAGGATGCCGGAGAGGATCCAGAACAGCCAGAAGGGGTGCGGCAGTGCGTTGCCCGCACGCTCGACGACGGCCATCGCGCGGACGATGCGGGGCAGCGGCGGATCGGTGGAGGGCGGTGGGGGTGGCGCGTCCGGCAGGGCAGGGGGCGGGGAGGACATGGCGGCTCCGCGGGGATGGGCGTTGATGGGTGGCGGGGAGGAGAGAGAGGGGACGGGCGGCGCGGGTCAGCGCAGGTGGTGGCGGCGCAGGAAGCTCCACAGGACCTCGTGGGCCTCGATGCTCTGCGTGGTGTAGCCGCCGCCGCTGTAGCTGTCGGCGCCGGGCCAGGTGTGACCGCCGTCCGTGACGGCCACATGCCGGACGTCGGCGCCGCTCGCGCAGCCGGTCCAGCGGGACTCGGTGATGTCGGGGGCGGTGACCCGGTCCGGGGTGCGGGTGCGGCAGCCGTTCCGGTCGGCCCAGGTGGTGAGCCAGTCGTGGAGCGCGGGGAGGCCGCGGTCGGGGTCTCCGCCGTAGGGGATGGTGGCGTCCCCCGTGCCGTGGAAATCGATGACCGGGACCGGGCGCGCGGGACGGCAGTTCTCGCCCGTACCGGGATAGAAGGCGCCGGCGACGGGGGCGATCGCGGCGATGCGGTCGGACATCCGGCAGGCGAGGAGCGCGGTGAACCCGGCTCCGTTGGACTTCCCGGTGGCGTACACGCGCCGGTCGTCCACGCAGAGGCGGGCCTGGAGGGAGTCGAGCAGATCACCGGTGAACGCCACGTCGTCCACGCCGGGCGCGGCGTACGGAGCGCCCTGCCACGCCTGCCGCTGCCCGTCTCCGGTGCCGACGACACCTTCCGGGTACGCGACGATCGCGGGCAGCGACGACAGCTTGCTGAACTCCTCCGTGCCGCCACCGGTGTTGCCCCGCCCGTGGAAGGCCAGGACGACGGGCCAGTCGCGGTCGCCGGTGTACTCCTCGGGCAGGTGGAGCTGGTAGGTCCGGGTCAGGCCTCCGCTGGTCAGGGTGTGCGGGGCGGTGGTGCCCGGAGGCTGCGGGGAGTCCTGGCGGCAGCCAAAGGAACCTGGGGCGCCGTCGTGGGCGTACGAGGGTGAGGACAGGCCCACCCCCGCGAACAGGGTGAGACCGGCGATGACAGAGGCGGCCGTGCGGGGCAGTGCGCGTTTCAAGGCAGGCTCCTTCCGCCGACGGCGCGGGGCGCGGCCGGCTGATGGGGGAGGGCGGGAGGGACGTACTGGGGGAGGCGCTGGGAGAGATGGGTGACGGGGTGTCAGCCGGTGGCGTCCAGCCACTCCTTGGCGAACGTGACGATGCGGTGGACGGCGGCGTCGACGATCGCGCGGCCGTCCTCGGGTGTGGCGCGGCGCGGATCGCCGAGTACGCCGTTGGGGCTGAGCCGGTCGTAGGGCAGAGTCAGGGCGGGGTGGCCGCCGCGGCGTGCGACTCGGGAGAGCGGATCGAGGTCGTCCTGGGTGACGGACCCCGGGGTGAGGCGGTCGCGGTGGACCAACTCCGGTGCGAGGTAAAGCATTTGAGCGGTCTCCGCCTCCCCGCTGTGCCCATGGACCTCGCTGGGCCGCATGGCCGCGACGGCGTCCGGGGCCAGTGAGGTCAGCGGCGTCCAGGCGAACCGCAGGTCGGGATGGGTGACGAGCAGGTCCTGCGCGACGGTGGTGAGCGTGGCGTTGTTGCCGCCGTGCCCGGTGATCACGAGCACGTTCCGCCAGCCGTGCCGGTGCAGGCTGTCGACGTAGTCACGGACGAGCGCGGCCAGCGTCCCCGTCGACAGGCTCACCGTGCCCGCGAAGGCCAGGTGGTGCGGCGAGACCCCGATGCCGAGCGTGGGCCCCACCACGGCACGTCCGGCCAGCTGCGAGGCGACCAGGTCGGCGACATGATCGGCCCGGATGGTGTCGGTGGCGAGCGGCATCCCGGGCCCGTGCTGCTCGACGGCGCCCGCGGGGATGATGACGAGGGGGCTTGCGCGGACCGCCTCCGCGGCTTCGAGCGTGGTCATCTCGCCAAGGCGATGAGGGTGTCGGGGGAGCTGGGGGCTTGGAGATCCCGTGTCGCCGGAGGCCTGCGGACGCGGCGCACCGGCGTGGATGGGGGTGTCGTTCATCGGGAGCCCTCCCCGGGGAAGTCCGCCGCCAGTACAGCGTCGCGGATCGCCGTCAGATGTTCGCGGGTGAGGCGCTCCGCGGCCGTCGCGTCGCCGGACCTCACCGCCTCATAGATCTCCACGTGCTCGGCGTGGTCGCGCTCGCGGTCGTTGTAGCGGTGCCGGATCTCCACCTGCTCGCGTGCCCTCACGTACAGCAGGGCTTCGACGGCTTCCCGGAGCAGCGTGTTGCCGCTGGCCGCCGCGAGCGCCACGTGGAAGTGCACGGACTGTCGCAGGGACTCCTCGGGCGGGAGCAGGGCGTTGCCCGCGGCGGAAGCCAACTGCTGGACCCCGTCCTTGGCCCGGGAGCGCGCGGCGGCCGCCGCGATCGCCGGTTCCAGGACGAGGCGGGCGCCGACCAGTTCGAGGACCGAGGCGCGGTCGCTGCGCGGCTGATGCGGGTTGGCGAGGAGTCTGCGGTCCACGCCAGGACCCACGTACGTCCCTGAACCGTGCCGGAACTCCACGACCCCGGTCGCCTCCAGCCTGCGCAGCGCCTCGCGCACGGTCGGCGTGGTGACCTCGAAGCGGCGGGCCAGCTCGCGGGACGAGGCCAGCGCGTCGCCAGGGGTGAGGTGCTCGGTGCGGATGATCTCGACTATGTCGTCCGCCAGGCGCTCGGACAGGGAGGGTTGACTGCCGTAACTCATGAAGTGAATAAATCACTTGGTCTCTCGACCGGTCAATGGTCGCGACGGGATCAGTTCACACGGGCGTCTCCACGCCCTCTTGTACATGACATCTTTCTCGATCTAGCCTGCTCGCGATCAAGCGCTTCTGCCCGGACAACGTTGTCAAACGGACGCGCGTACGTGGACACGCACCTCGACACGCGTGCCGACGTGCGTGTCGAGGGGAACTGCCTGTGATTCAGCCGTGGTTCACGGACGCCAAGCTCGGGATCTTTCTCCACTGGGGCATCTACAGCGTCGACGGAGTCGCCGAGTCCTGGTCCTTCTTCGACGGCCGGGTGCCCTACGACCGCTACATGGCGCAGCTCGACGGCTTCACCGCGTCGGCGTACGACCCCGAGGCCTGGGCCGACCTCTTCGTCCGCGCGGGCGCGCGCTACGCCGTCCTGACCGCCAAGCACCATGACGGGGTCGCCCTCTGGGACACGGCGGCGAACGACCTGTCCGTCGTCAAGCGCACCCCCGCCGGCCGAGACCTCATCACCCCGTACGTCGCCGCCCTGCGCGCCCGGGACATCAAAGTCGGCCTGTACTACTCGCACCTGGACTGGTCGCACCCCGACTACGCCACCGTGCGCCCCGAAGGACAGGACCCCGCCGAGCGCGGCAACCCCTACTCGATGCCCGCCGTCGGCGAGGAATCAGAGGAGAGATGGGCGGACTTCCTCGCCTTCCACCGTCTACAGGTGCGGGAACTCATCGAGCGCTTCGAGCCGGACCTGCTGTGGTTCGACGGGGAGTGGGAGCGCGGCGCGGAGCAGTGGCGGATGGCGGAACTCGCCGAGGAGATCCGCGCGCTCCGTCCGCACACCGTCGTCAACGGCCGCCTCACCGGGTACGGCGACTACGCCACCCCCGAACAGGGAGTACCGATCGAACCCCCCGCACAGCCCTGGGAGTTGTGCCTCACCGTCAACGACTCCTGGGGTCACCAGCCACAGGACACCCACCACAAGTCACCGCGCCAGCTCGTCCGCATCTTCGCCGAGTCCATCGGAGGCGGCGGCAATCTGCTCCTCGACGTCGGCCCGAAGGAGGACGGCACGCTGCTCCCCGCACAGATCGAGCGCCTCGAAGCGCTGGGGGAGTGGACGTCTCGGCACGCCGACGCGGTCTACGGAACGGGACGCGGCCTTCCGCACGGCCACTTCTACGGCCCCTCGACGCTCTCCGCCGACCGCCGCACCCTGTATCTGTTCCTCTTCGACCGGCCCAACGAGTACGTGGTGCTGCGGGGCGTGCGCAACGCGGTGACGTCCGCCCGCGTGCTCGGCACGGACACCGCCGTCCGCCGCGAGCGGGTCGGCGGCCTCGGTGACGTACCCGGCTGGGAGTACGTCCATCTCGCCGACGACCAGCTCGATCCGCTCTGCACGGTCATCGCCCTGGAACTCGACGGCGATCTCGACCTGTACGGCGCGCACACACGGGACTGACGCCCCTTCCCCTCCTGCCCCCCCCCGCACCCCCATCCCGAAGTTCGGAGGCCCCATGCCCCGCACCACACGCGCCCTCAGGCCCGGTACGGCGCTCCTCGCGCTGGCCGTCCTCGCCATCCCCCTGGCGCCGTCGGCGGCCGCCGCGCCTCCGTCGGCGCGAAAGGACGCAGCGGCTCGCCGACTTCCCGTCGTATCGCCGACCCCGCAGCACATGGCCCGTGCGGGCGACGACGTACCGCTCGCCCGGCGGGCCGAACTCGTCGTCGGGGGCGACACGGACGAGGCTGCCCGGCGTCGTGTCACCGAGACGCTGCGCGCCCACGGGGTGCGCGACATCGACGTACGCGCGAAGGCGTCGGGCCGTGCCCCGCTGACCGTTCTGCTCGGCCCGGCGGCCCGGCCCGACATCGCGAAGGCGCTCGGCGGGACGAAGGTGCCCGAGCGGGCGGAGGGGTACGCGCTACGGGCGAAGCACCGCACCGTCGCGCTCGGCGGCAAGGACGCGACCGGGCAGTTCTACGCGGCGCAGACCCTCGGGCAGCTCGTCTCGCACGGCCGCATAGCGGGGGCGGCGGTCTCCGACTTCCCGTCCATGCCGCTGCGCGGCAGCATCGAAGGGTTCTACGGTCCGCCCTGGACCGAGGCCGAACGCCTCGACCAGCTGGACTTCCTGGGCGACACCAAGGCCAACACGTACGTCTACGCGCCCAAGGACGATCCCTACCACCGCGAGAAGTGGCGTGACCCCTACCCGGCGGAGAAGCTCACCGAGCTCGGCAAGCTGATCGAGCGCGCGGGCGCCAACCATGTGCGCTTCACGTTCGCGCTCTCGCCGGGCGGCTCCATCTGTTACTCGGACCCGGCGGACGTCAAGGCGCTGACGGCGAAGCTCCAGGCGATGTACGACCTGGGGGTGCGGTCCTTCTCGGTCCCGCTCGACGACATCAGCTACACCAAGTGGAACTGCGAGGGCGACAAGGCGAAGTTCGGCGAGCCCGGCCGCGGCCCCGCGGCGAAGGCGCAGGTGGGCCTGCTCAACGCCATCCAGCGGGACTTCATCGCGAAGCACGAGGGGGCCAACCCGCTGCAGATGGTGCCCACGGAGTACGGGGACCTCACCGACACCGCGTACAAGCAGACGATGCGGGCCGAACTCGACGGCGCCGTGGAGGTGATGTGGACGGGCACGGACGTGGTCCCGCCGGAGATCACCAACTCCCAGGCGGAGAAGGCGGCCGAGCTCTTCGGGCGGAAGGTGTTCGTCTGGGACAACTACCCCGTCAACGACTTCGCGCGTACGGCGGGTCGGCTGCTTCTCGCGCCCTACGACAAGCGTGAGCCGGGTCTGTCAGGGCACCTGAGCGGGATCGTGTCCAACCCGATGAACCAGGAAGGGGCCAGCAAGCTCGCCGTCTTCACCATGAACGACTTCTCCTGGAACGACCGGGGCTACGAGCGGGCGCGGTCTGGCCGGCAGGCGGCGCTGTATCTCGCCGGGGGCGATCAGCGGGTCGCCGACGCGGTGCGGACGTTCGTGGACCTCAACCACGCGGCGCCGACCTTCGGTGAGTCGAACTGGCAGCCGCAGTCGCCCGTGCTCGGGCCGGAGCTGGACGCCTTCTGGAAGCGGTACGGGAGTGATCCCTCGGGGGCGGTGAGGGCACTGCGGCCCACCGCCCGGGAAATCGAGAAGGTCCCGGCGGTGCTGCGTGCCGGGGTGCCGGACCCGCAGTTCCTCCACGACGCGAAGCAGTGGCTCGACGCCACGGAGCTGTGGGGTTCCGCGCTGGGGCACGGGCTCGCGGCGCTGTCCGCCGCCCAGGAGGGGGACGACGCGGAGGCGACGCGGGAGCGCGCGGCGATGGAGTCCCTCGCGGGACGGGCGCGCGCGATCTCCGTCGACCCGGCGGAGCACCATCAGCTGGGACCGGTGAAGATCGCCGACCCGTACCTGGACGAGTTCGTGAAGGGGGTCCAGGACAGGACCTAGCCGCTCGGCTCCGGACGGAACCTTCTCCCGCCCGCCCGCCCACCCACCCGTTTGCCCCGCGTTACAGGGGGGGGAGCGGGTGGGTGGGTTCGTGCTGTCCCTGCTGTCCGGCCGTCCTCGTTGTCCGTCCGTCCCCGTTGTGAGCAGGTGTTGCAGTGACTGATACGTCAGTCAGGATCGCAATACCCGGTCCCAACAGCGTAAAGGTCGCTCCGGAGATTGCGATCAGCGCAACGTCCGGGTAGCGTGACCGCCCATGCAGCAAGACCCCGAGGTCGCGGACCGAGTCCGTCAAGTCATCGCCGATGCCGGTGCCACTCAGCGTGAATTCGCGCGCCGCATCGTGATGGACCCCTCCAAGCTCTCCCGCTCCCTGGGCGGCACCCGTCGCTTCACCGCGGCGGAGCTCGCCCGCATCGCGGACACCGGCGGCGTGGACGCGGGCTGGCTCCTGGGCGCTCAGGCCCAGCTCCAGGGCCAGGCTCAGCTCCAGGGCCAGGCCCAGAACGTGACACCCCCGGCCCGCCGGGAGCGCACGGCCGCCGCCCCGGACGGCGGTCGCCCTCTGCAGATCGTCCGCGAGACCGTGCGGCTCGTGGCCGAGCGCGGCTTCCACGCCGTACGCGTCGCGGACATCGCGGAAGCCTGTGCCACCAGTACCGCCGCCATCCATTACCACTTCCCCGGCCGCGACGACCTCCTGGAGGCCGCCGTCCGCTGGTGCATGGACGAGGACACCGCCCGCCGCGCGGCCCGTATCGCCGACGCGGACGACGCGGCCGACGAACTGCGCCAGCTGATCGAGCTCCAGACCCCCCGCACCCCGCAGCAGCGCTGGCAGTGGAGCGTCTGGCTCGACCTGTGGGCGGAGGCCGCCCGCTCCACCGCGGTCGGGCGGCTGCACGCCGACTACTACCGGCAGTGGCGCGCGACCGTCGCCGACGTCGTACGGCGCGGTGTCGATCAGGGCGTGTTCCGCCTCGTCGATCCGCAGTCCGCCGCGCTCCGGCTCACCGCGCTGATCGACGGCCTCGCCACCCAGGTCCTCGCCTCCACTCCCGGCACGGACGGCACCACCCCCGACGACATGCACGAGGCACTGCTCGTGTACGTCGACGCGACGCTCGCCGCGCCGCGCGGCGACGCGTAGGCACTTTTAGAAGAACCCCAACACCCCACCCCTGAGGGAGAGTTCACCATGCCCGTGAATCAAGACGTCATCATCACCGCCGCCCTCACCGGCGCGGGCGACACCGTGCGCAAGAGTCCCCACGTCCCCGTCACCCCCGAGCAGATAGCCACCTCCGCGGTGGAGGCCGCCGAGGCCGGTGCCGCCGTCGTGCACATCCACGTGCGCGACCCCGAGACCGGCGACCCCTCGCGTGACCCCCGTCTGTACCGCGAGGTCGTCGAGCGCATCAAGGAGACCGGCACCGACGTCGTCATCAACCTCACCGCGGGCATGGGCGGCGACCTCGTCATCGACCCGGCCGAGCCGCTGAAGGAGCTCGGCGAGCTGCCCGGTACCGACCTCGTCGGCGGCCTGGACCGCCTTCCGCACGTCGAGGACCTGCTCCCCGACATCTGCACCCTGGACTGCGGCTCCCTCAACTTCGGGGACAACCTCTACATCTCCACGCCCGACATGCTCCGTCAGGGCGCCAAGCGCATCCAGGAGCTCGGCGTACGGCCCGAGTTGGAGATATTCGACACCGGCCAGCTCTGGTTCGCCAAGCAGCTGCTCGCTGAAGGGCTGCTGGACAACCCCACCGTCTTCCAGCTCTGCATGGGCATCCCGTGGGGCGCCCCCGCCGACCCCGGCGTCCTGCAGTCCATGGTCAACATGCTTCCCGAAGGCGCCCAGTGGGCCAGCTTCGCCCTCGGCCGCATGCAGATGCCGTGGGTCGCGCAGTCCATCCTGCTCGGCGGTCAGGTCCGCGTCGGCCTGGAGGACAACCTCTACCTCGGCAAGGGCAACAAGGTCTCCAACGCCCAACTGGTCGAGCGCGCCGTGCAGATCACCGAGAACCTCGGCTCGCGCGTCGCCACGCCGGACGAGGCCCGCCAGAAGCTCGGCCTCAAGCCCCGCGTCTGAACTTCCCCCCACGACGAGTAGGACCCCCCCTCCATGAGCGACATCAACACACCCCCCGCTCCCTGCGCCCCCGAGGACGTACGCCGTATCGCCTGCGTCGGCGCCGGAGTCATCGGCGGCGGCTGGGTGGCCCACTACCTCGCCCGCGGCTACGACGTCACCGCCTGGGACCCGGCCCCCGACGCCGAGCAGAAGCTCCGCCGCCTGGTCGAGGCCGCCTGGCCCGCGCTGACGCAGCTCGGCCTCGCCGAAGGCGCGTCGCCGGATCGCCTCACCGTCACGCCCACCCTCCAAGAGGCGGTCGCCGACGCTCAGTTCGTACAGGAGAGCGCGCCCGAGAAGCTGGAGCTGAAGCGCGATCTGCTGGCCCAGCTCGACGCCGCCGCTCCCGCCGGAGTCGTCATCGCCTCCTCCACCTCCGGCTATCCGATGACCGACATGCAGACCGAGGCCACCGACCCGGGCCGCCTCGTCGTCGGGCATCCCTTCAACCCGCCGTACCTGATCCCGCTCGTCGAGGTGGTCGGCGGCGACAAGACGGCCCCGCACGCGGTCACTTGGGCGTCGCGCTTCTATGAGGTCGCGGGCAAGTCCGTGATCACCATGGCGAGCGAGGTTCCCGGCTTCATAGCCAACCGACTCCAGGAGGCCCTCTGGCGCGAGGCCCTGCACATGGTCGCCAACGGCGAGGCCACGGTGAAGGAGATCGACGACTCGATCACCGAAGGCCCCGGCCTGCGCTGGGCGTTCATGGGCCCCATGCTCACCTTCGCGCTCGCGGGCGGCGAGGGCGGCATGGCCCACATGCTCGACCACTTCGGCCCGTCCCTGAAGTCGCCGTGGACGCGCCTGGAAGCACCCGAGCTCGACAAGGAGCTGTACGACGCCGTCGTCGCCGGATGCGACGACGCGGCGGACGGACGGACCATCGCCGACCTGGTGGCCGAGCGCGATCAGGGGGTCATCGACGTACTGCGGGCGACGGGTCGCCTGCCGCAGCAGCGCACACAGGAGGAAACCAAGTGAGCGAGTCCACGCCTGCCCAGCCCCTGCCTGCCGGGCCCCTGTCCACCGGGCCCCTGCCGCTCCTGCACCGGACCGTCCGTCCCGAGTGGATCGACTACAACGGCCACATGAGCGAGGCGTTCTACGTCCTCGTCTTCGGCTACGCCACCGACGCCATGATGATCGAGACCGGCCTGCACGCGGGATACCGCGAGTCCACCGGCTGCTCGCTCTACACGGTCGAGGCGCACATCCGCTACCTCGACGACGTCGCGGAGGGCTCCCACCTCGCCGTCCGCACCCGCATCCTGGGCGCGGACGCCAAGAAGGCCCGCTTCACCCACGAGCTGTACGTGGTCGAGGAGCCCGACGCGGAGATCGCGCCGGACGCCACCCCCGTGGCGACCACCGAACTCCTCGCCATCCACGTCGACCAGAACGCGGGCCGCTCGGCCCCCTTCCCGGACGCGATCCGCGAACACCTGACGACCCTCGCGGAAACAGCCCCGGAGTGGGCGGGCCGCTCGATCGCCGAGGTGCCGAAGGGGAGTTAGCGAGTCGGCGAGTCAGCGCTCCAGTTCCTTGTGGGCGGTTTCCGGGAGCCTGAGATACACCGCTGAGGACGCCAGGCAGAGCACGGCCACGTACCAGGGGAAGAGGCCCGGGTTGCCGATTTCCTTGAACAAGGTGCCCATGTACGGGGCCGTGCCGCCGAACAGCGCGACGGTGAGGGAGTACGGGAAACCGATTCCCGCGGCCCGTACGCGTGCGGGGAACACCTCCGCGTTCACGGCCGCCGAGATCGACGTGAAGCCCGTGAGCAGCACCATGCCCGCGCACTGCACCAGCAGGAGCGAGCCGAACGAGCCGTCCAGTGAGCGAAGCAGCGGCACGCTCAAAACGGCGAAGCCGATTCCGAAGAAGAGCAGGAGCGGCCTGCGGCCGAAACGGTCGGAGAGCAGTCCGCCGACCGGCTGGAGCAGGGCGAAGAACGCGAGCGAGAGGGTGCCGGACAGCAGGGCCTGGCTCTTGCTGATGTCCGTGTTGAGCTCGGCGTACGTCGGAAGGTACGACGTCCACGTGTAGTACGCGATCGTGCCGCCGGCCGTGATGCCGCAGATCAGCAGGGACTGGCGCGGATACTTGCGCAGGGCGTCGAAGAGACCGGGGCGTTCGGACGCGTCCTGGGGTGCCTGATGGGTCTCGTACGCGCCCTGCCTGATCCAGAAGCCGACCAGGCTGAGCGCGGCGCCGATGAAGAAGGGCAGCCGCCAGCCCCAGCCGTCCATCTGCCCGTCGGAGAGCGTGCCGACGAGCAGGGCCGCGACTCCGGATGCCGCGAGCTGGCCCGCGCTCGTCGACACGTACTGGAAGCTGGAGAAGAGGCCGCGCCGTCCCGGCCCCGCGGACTCGACTAGGAAAGTCGTCGACGCCGCGAACTCACCGCCCACGGAGAGCCCTTGGAGCAGCCGCGCCAGGACCAGCACGACCGGCGCGAGCACCCCCACGGACGCGTACGTCGGCGTCAGTCCGACCAGCAGGCTGCTGCCGCCCATCAGCAGGATGGTGACCGTGAGCGCGGCACGCCGCCCGCGCCGGTCGGCGACCGTGCCCATGAGCAGTCCGCCGACCGGACGCATGAAGAAGCCGACGGCGAAGACGGCGAACGTGGAGAGCAGCGGTACGAGGGAGTTGTCCGCGCTCTTGGGGAAGACCTGGTCGGCGATGTACGTCGCGAGGAACGTGTACGCGTACCAGTCGTACCACTCCACGGCGTTGCCGATGGAGGCGGCGAGGAGCTGGCGGACCCGTTGAGCAGGGCGGGGGGCGGTCCTGGTGGTCTCTGTCATGATCCTGTCCCGTTCCCAGGAACGCCCCTGTTCACGCACGGGCCGGGACCTCTTCATCGCGGCGAGCGCGAACCCCTACAGGCACGTCCGTCCTGCCCGGTACATCTGAAAAACAGATCGCCTACAACGGAAACATCTGTTGGACAGAATTCATGCCGCGTTCAAGGATGGCTCGCACGGCAGCACAGTCAACGCGACACGGGATGAACTGCCGCCTGAGTGGAGGATGAAGTGCCGAGCGAAGAAACCGAAGTAGTCGTCGTCGGAGCCGGCCAGGCGGGCGTGGCGGCCAGTGAGCACCTCGGTGCTCATGGAGTGCCGCACGTCGTGCTCGAGCGGCACCGCATAGCCGAGCGGTGGCGCTCGGAGCGGTGGGACTCCCTGGTCGCGAACGGGCCAGCGTGGCACGACCGTTTCCCCGGCCTGGAGTTCACCGACGTCGACCCCGACGGCTTCGCCTCGAAGGAGCAGGTCGCGGAGTACTTCGCCGCGTACGCCGAGAAGATCGGTGCCCCGGTCCGCTGCGGCGTCGAGGTGACCGATGTGCGCCGGCACACCGGCCGACCGGGATTCCGGGTGGAGACGTCGCAGGGCTCGATCGACGCGCGGTTCGTCGTGGTGGCGACCGGGGCGTTCCAGCGGCCGGTGTTCCCGCCCATCGTCCCGGACGGCGCTGTCCGGGCGCAGATCCACTCCAGCGATTACCGCAATCCGGAGCAGCTGCCCGAAGGGTCGGTCCTGGTGGTCGGGGCCGGTTCCTCGGGGGTGCAGATAGCCGACGAGCTGCGCCGGTCCGGTCGCCGGGTCTTCCTCTCCGTCGGCCCGCACGACCGCCCTCCGCGCGAGTACCGCGGGCGTGACTTCTGCTGGTGGCTCGGTGTGCTCGGACTCTGGGACGCACAGACGCCTCCCAAGGGTGCCGAGCACGTCACCATCGCGGTCAGCGGCGCACGCGGCGGCCACACCGTGGACTTCCGTGCCCTGGCCGCCGACGGCATCGAGCTGCTCGGGATGACCGCGTCCTTCGAAGACGGCGTCCTGAGCTTCGCGCCCGACCTCGCCACGAACATCGCGCTCGGCGACGAGAAGTACCTCGGGCTGCTCCGGGCCGCCGACGAGTACGTCGAGCGCAACGGTCTCGACCTCCCCGAGGAGCCCGATGCCCATGTCCTGGGGCCGGATCCGGAGTGCGTGACGGACCCCCGGCAGGCCCTGGACCTGGCCGAGGCCGGCGTCACCTCGATCGTCTGGGCGACGGGCTTCGCCACCGACTACAGCTGGCTCGACGTCGACGCCTTCGACGAGAAGGGCCGCCCGCAGCAGCGACGCGGAATCTCCTCCGAGCCCGGCGTCTACTTCCTGGGCCTGCCCTGGCTGTCCCGCCGCGGATCCAGCTTCATCTGGGGTGTCTGGCACGACGCCCGGTACGTCGCCGACCACATCGAGACCCGGCGGGGCTACCTCGCGTACGGCACCACCGACCGGCCCGGCAGCGCGTCGGCCGCCCCCACCACCTGAGGAGCAGACCATGACCTCCACGAACCAGGGCCAGGGTCCCCGGGCCAAGGCCCCGGTCGTCGCCGGCGGGCACACCCGGATCCGTCCGTTCAACACCCGCGACACCTATCCCGAGCAGAACCTCGACAACGACCTCTGCCAGGCCGTCGTCGCCGGCGACACGGTGTACGTCCGGGGCCAGATCGGCCAGGACCTCGACACCAGTGAGTCCGTGGGCATCGGCGACGTCGAGGCGCAGGCCGAACAGGCCATGGCGAACATCAAGATGCTGCTCGAAGAGGCGGGCGGCCGGATGGAGCACCTGGTCAAACTGACCATCTACCTGGTCGACCCGCGCTACCGCGAGGCGGTCTACCGCACGGTGGGCCGCTGGACCAAGGGCGTCCACCCGATCTCCACCGGCATCGTGGTGTCCGCCCTGGCCCGGCCGGAGTGGCTGTGCGAGATCGACGCGATCGCCGTACTTCCGCAGATCGCCGCACTTCCCGAGGGGGAGCGGGCATGACGTTCTCTCTGGTGGTCCGGGACGGCGAGCGGTTCGGCATCGCGGCCAGCTCGTCGAGTCCGGCCGTCGCCGCCCGGGTCGTGCATCTGCGGCCCGGCGTCGGCGCGGCGACGTCGCAGAACATCACCGACCCCATGCTCGGCACCAGCCTGCTGGAAAGCCTGGCGGACCACGGCGACGCCGAGCGCGCCCTGGCCGACGTCACCGGCGCCGCGGCGAACAAGGAGACCGTCGACTACCGGCAGTTGACCGTCCTTGGCCGGTCAGGGCCGGGGGTCGCCTTCAGCGGCCCGCACACCCTGGGTACGTTCGCCTCCGCCACCGCGGACGGCGCGGTCGCGGCCGGCAACATGCTGTCCGGCGAGCACATCCCCGGCGTGCTCCTCGACGCGTACGCCGCCGCCACGGGGGATCTTGAGGAGCGGCTGCTGACCGCGATGAAGGCCGCCGTCGCGGCCGGCGGCGAGGAAGGGCCGGTGTACTCCGCCGGGATGGCGGTCGTCGCGGACGTCGGCTGGCGGGTCACCGACCTGCGGGTCGACTGGGCCGAGGACCCGCTGGACCGACTCGGTGACCTGCTCGACATCTGGCTGCCGCAACGCGACGACTACGTGCGGCGCGGACTCGACCCCGCCACCTCTCCCTCGTACGGCGTTCCGGGAGACCTGTGATGGGGACGATGAAGGAGGCGGCACGGCACGCGGTCGACCGGCACGCGGAGGAACTGATCGGCCTCTCCGAGCGGCTGCACGCCGACCCGGAGACCGCCTGGCAGGAACACCGGGCCGCCGCCGCCGTACCGGAACTCCTCGACCGCGCCGGATTCGACGTCACCTCCTCCTACCTGGGCCTGGACACCGCGTTCCACGCCCGGTTCGGCAGCGGGCCCGTGCGGATCGCGCTGTGCGCCGAGTACGACGCGCTGCCCGGCCTCGGTCACGCGTGCGGGCACAACCTCATCGCGGCGAGCTCCGTCGGCGCGGCCCTCGGCCTCGCCGCTGTCGCCGACGACGCCGGACTCACGGTGGAGGTCTACGGCACCCCGGCCGAGGAGGGCGGCGGCGGCAAGATCGAGATGCTCGACCGGGGCGCCTTCACCGGCGTGGATCTCGCGATGATGGTGCACCCGGCGCCGGTCGACGTCGCCGAGGCCCGCCCGTTCGCGGTCAGCCACTCCAAGGTCTCCTACACCGGGAAGTCCGCGCACGCCGCCGCCTACCCGGAGGCCGGGATCAACGCGGCCGACGCCTTCACCGTGGCCCAGGTCGCCATCGGGCTGCTGCGCCAGCAGTTGCCGGGCTCGGCGCGTGTGCACGGTGTGGTGACGCACGCCGGGGACGCCCCGAACGCCATCCCGGAACGGGCGAGCGGACGTTGGTACGTCCGTGCCGAGACACTCGCCGAACTGGCCGAGCTCGAACCGCGCGTCATGCGGGCCTTCGAGGCGGGCGCCCTCGCCACCGGCTGCGACCTGGAGATCGAGCCGGAGAGCAGGCCCTACGCGGAGTTCCGCACGGACGAGACCGCCCTCGGGCACTACCGGGCCAACGCCATCGCCCTGGGCCGGGAGTTCGCCCCACCCGGCCAGGCGGCGCGCATGAACCGCGCCTCCACCGACATGGGCAACGTCTCGCAGGTCGTATCGGCGATCCACCCGTACATCGGCGTCGGCTCCCTGCCCGCCACCAACCACCAGCACGAGTTCGCCGCCCACTGCGTGGGCGGCACCGCCGAGCGGGCCCTGCTCGACGGCGCGGTCGCGCTGGCCTGGACGGGTGTGGACCGGAGCGCGCCCCCGACCGACCTGCCCGCACCCTGACGAGACGACATCGGCGGCACCCGCACAGCTCCGGCTTCGGAACCCCTTTCCCCCTAGGAGGCGCGTATGCCCACGCGTGAAAGCAGTGCCACGACCACCGAGGCCGAGCCGGCCACCGACGTGGTCGCACTGCGCAGGAGTGTCGCCGCGGGAGCCGTAGGCGTGTTCGTGCACTGGTTCGACTGGGCTGCCTACGCCTATCTCGCCGGCACCGTCGCGACCGTATTCTTCCCCGCCGGCGACAAGACGACCGGACTGCTGGCCGTGTTCGGCGTGTTCGCCGTCTCGTTCGGGATCCGGCCCATCGGCGCCCTGGTCTTCGGACCGCTCGGCGACCGGATCGGCCGCAAGCGCACCCTGTCACTGGTCATCTTCATGATGTCGGGCGCGACCCTGACCATAGGTCTGCTTCCCGGCTACGACTCGATAGGCATCGCCGCCCCGGTACTCCTGGTGGTGCTGCGCCTGATCCAGGGCTTCGCAGCGGGCGGCGAGTTCGGCAGCGCGGCCAGCTTCCTCGCCGAGAGCGCGCCGCGGCGCCGACGCGGATTCGGCGTGAGCTGGCTGGAGGTCGGCTCCCTGCTCGGCTTCCTCGCGGGCTCGTTCGTCTTCCTCCTCCTGTCCTCCGCACTCGACGAGAGCCAGCTCATCGCCTGGGGCTGGCGCGTCCCCTTCCTGATCGCCGCGCCCCTCGGCGTCATCGGCTTCATCATCCGCAGCAAGATCGAGGACACCCCGGAGTACCGGGCACTCGAAGCCAACGACACCGTTCCGACCAGCCCCGCCCGGGAACTCCTCCGCTCCCACAAGAGGGAACTGCTCCAGGCGGCGGGCCTGATGGCGGCCATGCACGTGCCCTTCTACGCCGTGCTGACCTACCTCGTCACCTACGAGACCGACCACCTGGGCCACTCGGCCGACAACGCGGCCCTGCTGTCCACCGCCATCTCGCTGATGGGTCTCGCGCTCGTGCCGCTGTTCGGCGCGCTCTCCGACCGGGTGGGACGCAAGCCGGTGTTCATCGGGGCGACGGCGGCCCTGTTCATCCTGTCCACCCCGGCCTTCCTCCTGATGCGGACCGGGCTCGTGGGCACCTGGGTCGCGGGCCTGACGCTCGGCGTGATCCTGGCGGCGATCCTCGGCACCTACGCGGTCTGGTCGGCGGAGATCTTCCCCACCCGCACCCGCCAGAGCGGTCTTTCCGTCGCGTACAACATCACCGCGGCGCTGTTCGCCGGGACCGTGCCCTACCTGATGACCGTGCTCATCTCCGCGACGGGCAGCACGTTGGTGCCGGGCCCGTACCTGATGGTGTTCGCCGTGGGCGGCCTGGTCGCCGCCCTGACGCTCAAGGAGACCGTCGGTACGACGCTGTTGCGCCCCGAGGACGTCTCCGACGCGCCCGCCGAGCGGGTGTAGGCGGCGGCGCCGCATAGGGTCGGCGCAGACACGGTTCACCGGGCGCAAGGGTCTCGCATGACGTCACCGCTGGGTTTCACCCTCGTTCAGCTGCGCTACTTCCTCGTGGCCGCCGAGCGCGGCTCCATGACAGAGGCGTCGGCCGAGCTGCACATCGCCCAGTCGGCCGTCTCCGCCGCCGTCTACAACCTGGAGCAGGACCTACAGGTGCAGCTCTTCATCCGGCGACGGGGCCGGGGCCTGACCCTGACACCCGCCGGGGAGCGGCTCCAGCAGCAGGCGCGGGACCTGTTGGCGCGTGCCCGCGAGGTCGAGCAAGAGGCCCGAGGCGACGGAGAGACCCTCTCCGGGCCGGTTGCCGTCGGCTGCTTCGTGACGCTGGCCCCGTACTATCTGCCGCCCCTGTTCACCGAGTTCACCCGGCGCCATCCCGGCATAGAGATCGACGTGGTGGAGGCGGAGACGGACCAGCTCGTCCAGGCCCTCGCGGCGGGACGCATCGACTTCGCCCTCACCTACGGCCTCGGTCTGTCGTCCGAGCCGGAACTGCACAGCGAGACGATCGCCCGCGCTCCGGCCTACGTCATCGTCTCGGCCGACCACCCGCTGGCCGGGCAGGGCAGTGTGGAACTGGCCGAGCTGTCCGCCGAGCCCCTGGTCCTCCTTGACCTCCCGCACAGCCGCGACTACTTCCACGCGCTGGTGGCCGCGACCGGCACCGCACCCGACGTCCGGTACCGCACCCGCAGCTACGAGACCGTGCGCTCGCTCGTGGCACGAGGACTCGGGTACTCCGTGCTCAACCAGCGGCCGGCGACCAGTCAGACCTACGGCGGCGGCGAGGTCGCGGAACTACTGCTGCGGGACGGTGGACCGCCACTGGAAGTCAAGATCGTATCCATGGGCGGTGTCGCGCAGAGCGCCCGGGCCCGAGCGGTGATGACCCTGCTGCGTGAGATCGCCGCCCGGCCCGGTGAGGCCTGAGCCGCGCCACCGCTCGCCGAGGGAGACCCGAGCGGTGGCCGTCGAACTCTGTTGGACCGGCGCGGCCCGTCAACGCCCGGGCGTGGGCCGGGATCGGGTCAGCCTGTCGTCGGCCGGTACGAGTAGACCGATGTCGTCACCAGGCACGGCACCGGCGGTACGACCTCCACGCGCAGCGTGCGCCGCGCCGAGTCGTAGTCGACGCCCTCCGTCTCGAACGTGCCCGAGCAGATGCTCCGTTGCGGGGCGGCGAACAGGCTCGTGACCTTGCCCGTGACCTGCTTCCCGTCGAGCGCGTGCTCAAGGTCCACCTGGAGCACGGGGCGGTCCTGGGGCCACAGCTCCTTCGACGCGTCGTTGGACGCACACACGAGACGGGTCGCGGAGACGAAGTCGCAGCCCTGGATGTCACGCACCGGCTTGTCCAGCGAGATCTGACCGGCCTGGGGGAGCGCGCCGCCGGTGGGCGGGGTCGAGGAGTTGAGGAGCGGAGCGGGGAAGACCTGGAGGCGGTTCTGGTCGCCCCATTCGCCCGACACCAGCCACTGCTTGTCCGGCGAGACGGCCGCGAAGGAGTTGTTGAGCTTCTCGCCCGCGTCGAGCTTGTGCTCGTAGAGGTAGCGCTTGTCGCCGGGCGTCGTCACGGCGAACATCTTCGACTTCGCGTCGTCGCCGCCCTGGTAGGCGTCGACGGTGTGGCCGTCGGCTATGTCCGGGTCGCCGACATGGGTCCAGCCCTTGATCCGCAGGTCGAGCGGGACCGAGGCGAGACCCCGGTAGAGGAGGCTGCCGTCGGCGCGGCTCGCCAGTCCCTGGCTGCCGGTGAGGGAGTCGACGGTCGAGACGCCGGACTCCTGCCAGCCGCCCGGGGATCTCGGGGCGGTGTCGGCCTGGGCACCGACGCCGGTCGCCATCGTCAGCGCGAGGGCGCCGAGCAGGGCGGCGGATGCCTTCGCGGATGTCTTGAGGGGTGTCATCTGTGCGCTACCTCCGTGGGGGGTCGATCGCTGCCGGGCCATCGTACGTAACGTGACCTCTGTCGACGGGTGAGTTCTGACAGGTCGACAGGTGTGCGTGAGCCGGACGCCAGGTGTTCCGACAGAAGGTGGTTGAGACGTGAAGCTGGTCATTCTCGGTGGCGGCGGATTCCGCGTTCCGCTCGTGTACGGCGCGCTGCTCGGCGACTATGCCGAAGGCCGGGTCACCCAGGTCGTGCTGCACGACCTGGACGCGGGCCGGCTCGGCGCGATCGCCCGCGTCCTCGCCGACCAGGCGGCCGGGGTGCCGGACGCGCCCGCCGTCACGGCCACCACCGACCTCGACGAGGCCTTGCGGGGCGCGGACTTCGTCTTCTCCGCGATCCGGGTGGGGGGCCTGGAGGGGCGCGCGGCCGACGAGCGGGTCGCCCTCGCGGAGGGTGTCCTGGGGCAGGAGACCGTCGGCGCGGGCGGCATCGCGTACGGCCTGCGGACCGTGCCCGTCGCCGTCGACATCGCGCGCCGGGTGCGGCAGCACGCCCCGGACGCCTGGGTCATCAACTTCACCAACCCCGCGGGCCTGGTCACCGAAGCGATGTCCCGGCACATCGGCGACCGTGTCATCGGCATCTGCGACTCGCCGGTGGGCCTGGGACGCCGCGTGGCGCGCATGCTGGGCGGCAACCCCGACGAGGCGTTCATCGACTACGTGGGGCTCAACCACCTGGGCTGGCTGCGGGGCCTGCGGATCGCGGGACGCGACGAGTTGCCGCGGCTGCTCGGCGACAGGGAAATGCTGGGCTCGTTCGAGGAGGGGCGGCTGTTCGGCGCGCAGTGGCTCCAGTCGCTGGGCTCCGTCCCGAACGAGTACTTGCACTACTACTACTTCAACCGCGAGGCGGTCCGCGCCTATCAGGAGGCCGAGCAGACACGGGGGGCGTTCTTGCGCGACCAGCAGGCGCGGTTCTACGAGGAGTTGGGGCGGGGGGAGGCGTCACCGCCTCCGGCCTCGGCGCTGCAGGCCTGGGACGCGACGCGTGCGGAGCGTGAGGCCACGTACATGGCCGAGAACCGGGAGGCCGCGGGTGTCGGGGAGCGCGCGGCCGAGGACCTCGAGTCCGGCGGGTACGAGAAGGTCGCCCTCGCCCTGATGCGGGCGATCGCCCGGGACGAGCGGACGACGCTGATCCTCAACGTCCGCAACCGGACGACCCTTTCGGCCCTCGACGCGGACGCGGTGATCGAGGTGCCGTGCTCCGTCGATGCCAACGGCGCGCATCCCATGGCCGTCGATCCGCTTCCCGGGCATGCGACGGGGCTCGTGTGCGCGGTGAAGGCGGTGGAGCGGGAGGTGCTCTCCGCTGCGGAGAGCGGCTCCCGCGCCACCGCGGTGAAGGCGTTCGCGCTGCATCCGCTGGTGGATTCCGTGGCGGTGGCGCGGCGGTTGGTGGAGGGGTATCGGGGGGTGCATCCGGGGTTGGGGTACCTGGGGTGATGCGGGCCGGGTGCGGTGCGGGTTCGTCTTGGGGGCGGGCCGCGCCGGTATGCCCGTCCTCGCCGTCCGCCGGTGGGTGCCTCGCTGCTCCGGTTCCGGAGCGAAGCGAACCGCTGTCCGCTCTCCCGCCGGAAAAAGGGGAGGACGACGGGGCGCTCGCGTTGGTAAATTCCGGATCATGGAACCTATCGGCGAGAAAGAGATTCGCGCGGCCTTCGTCAACTGCTCCAAGGGCGAAGCCCGCAGGCTCACTCTCCCTGCGGGCTTCCCGGAGACCCCCTGGCCGGACCTGGACTTCCTCGGCTGGCGCGACCCCAAGGCCCCGGACCGCGGCTACATCGTGACGGAGCGGGACGGCGAGTACGTGGGCATCGCGCTGCGTGCGTCGACCGGCGCGCGCAAGAGCCTGCTCAAGTCCAGCATCTGCTCGGTCTGCGTGACTCCGCAGTCCGGCTCGGGCATCACGCTGCTCGTGGCGCCCCTCGCGGGCCCGGCGGGCCGCCAGGGCAACTCGGTCGGCATCTACATCTGCGCGGACCTCGCCTGCTCCCTCTACGTACGAGGAAAGAAGACGACGGCGCTGGCCCGCCGCTTCGAGGAGAGCCTCACGCTGGACGAGCAGAACGCACGCACCCTGGCGAACCTGCACGGCTTCCTCGCCAAGGTCGTCGAGGGCTCGAAGACGGCGGCCTGAGGCTCAGACCTTCCGCGGATCGACCACCTGAAGCGTGAGCGCCGCCGACGGCGCCGCGAGCCCCGGCCCACCCGCCTCGGCCCACGCGATTATCTCGTCGATGGACTCGTCGTCCATGGCGAAGCCGACCCAGACGGCTCGGCCACCGCGCCGGCGCCCTTCCCGCGAGGGCTGTACGACGATGATGTTCGCCTGCCCGCAGGGCCCGAGGCACTCACTCGTACGCACCGCGAACCGCCCTGCGGACTCCGCGGCGGCGGCCCGCATCCGCGCCAGCTGCCAGTCGTGGTCGGTGCCGGGGTGTTTGCGCGCGTCGCCGCAGCAGCAGCCTCGGCACACGACCAGTGTGCAGGGGCGGACGGCGGCGGATCCGATGGAGATGACGGGACTCATCCGTTGATCATCGCAGCCCCGTTGTCAGTCCCTCATGGCACGCTCGGTCCATAGCGTCCTGCGGGGGAGAGGGAGAGCATCCATGGCGACCAGGTGGACCGTGACCGTCGACTGCGCGAGGCCGGCCGAGCTGGCCAAGTTCTGGGCGCTCGCCCTGGGTTACGTGGAGAAGCCGCCACCGGCCGGCTTCGCCAGCTGGAAAGAGTGGTTCGCGCACCATGAGGTTCCGCAGGGGGAGTGGGACGACGGCGCCTATCTGTCGGACCCGGACGGTTCGGGCCCCAGTCTCTCCTTCCTGAAGGTCCCGGAGTCGAAGGTGGCCAAGAACCGGCTCCACCTGGATGTGCAGGTGGGCGGCGGCCGGGAGACTCCCTGGGAGGTCCGGTGGCCACGGGTCGTCGCGGCGGTGGAGAGACTGACCGCCGCGGGGGCGAGGGTGCTGCGCGAGCATGAGGTGCGGGGGAAGCCGGATCATGTGGAGATGGCTGACCCGGAGGGCAACGAGTTCTGCCTTGTGTGAACCCGAGAGGCCTCCCACGCCCGCCCGTTCCCCCGCGGCCTCACCTGACCGAACAGGCTCTTCCCGCTCACGATTGTCCCGAGTCATCGGGCGGGCGAACCAGGGAGGGGCAGGGCACCGTGCACCCGCAGTCGGCGACGCGCGCGAGGGGACGTGCCGGTATGTCCGCCCGGAGCACGGTTCGCGTCACTCCGGAGCCGAAGCAGCCAGGCGCCCACAGGCGGATGGCGAGGACGGACATACCGGCGCGGCCCCGCCCCACAAACAGAGCCGCACCGCACCCACCACCGCCCCTCATCCCACCGCCCCTCAGCCCACCCGCCCCTCACCCACCCGTCCCTCATTCCACCCGTCCCTCAGCCCACCACCGCCCCTCCCACCGGCACCCGAGCCGCCAGAAACCTCGTCCTGCGCCGCAGCCGGAACCCCAGCGACTCGTACAACCGGATGGCATCCGTGTTCCGCGCCGACGTATGCAGGAACGGTGTCTCCCCGCGGGCGCGGATCCCGTCGGCCACCGCCAGGATCAGCCGCGTCGCAAGCCCCTCCCCCCGGTGGGCCGGATCAGTGCAGACCGCGCTGATCTCCGTCCACCCCGGCGGACGCAACCTCTCCCCGGCCATCGCGACCAGCGCGCCCCCGCGACGTATGCCGAGGTACGTGCCGAGCTCGACGGTGCGCGGCAGGAACGGACCGGGCTGTGTGCGCGCGACCAGATCTAGCATCTCCGGCACGTCGTCCGCCCCGAGCAGCACGGCCTGCGGATCCGGCGCCGCCGCGACGCCGTCATCCACCAACTGCACGCCCTTCATATCGAACGTCACCTCCCACCCCTCCGGCACGGCCACCCGCACACCCGGCAGCGGCACTTCGACACCGGGCCCCGCGAGCGCGGCGAGATCCGCCCAGTCACCCGCCTCCGGGGCATCGGGCAGACCCAGCCACGGCGACACGTCCGACTGGTAGCGCACCACGCGCCCCCGCCGCTCGGCGAACCGGGCATGGGGCCCGTTCAACGCGGCGTAGGCGGGGTTGTCCAGGGGGTGCCGGTCCTCCTGGGGCTCCGCACTGCTCCGGGTCTCAACGCCGGCCGTCCTCATGCCGCCCCCACCTCAATGACGACCTTGCCCCGCACGTGCCCGCCCTCCACCGCACGCAGCGCCTCGGCGGCCCGCTCCAGCGGATACGTCGCCGTCACTTGGGGACGCAGCACTCCGTCGGCGGCGAGCTCCGCCACCGCGTCCAGAACCTCACTGGTCCGCGCCCGCGCGACCGCCACCCCGCCGAGCTCCGCAACCGTCTCCTTGGCCGCAGCCGTGATCAGCTTCCCCTCGCGGTCGGGAAGTGGCAGGAGAGACGCCACCGCCACCAGATCCTCGCCGCCCACCAGGTCGAAGACCGCGTCGAGGTGACCGCCCGGCGCGGCCGCCCGCACCCGGTCCGCCAGATCGGGCCCCGGCGGCACATGCACCGCACCCAGGGACTCGACGAAGTCCTTCTTGCCCACGCTCGCCGTGCCCACGACACGAATCCCGAGGTGCCGCGCCAACCGCGCCGCGGCCACCCCCACACCGCCGCCGACCCCGGTGATCAGCAGCGTCGCCCCGGCGGGCAGAGCCAGCTGATGTACACCGTCGTACGCCGTCGCCGCCGCGACCGGCAGCGCGGCGGCCTCCGTGAAGGTCAGGCCCTCCGGCTTGTGCGCGGTGAGGGAAGCGGGCAGGAGGGTGTGCTCGGCGTAGGCGCCGGTGTCCGGGTTGCCGAACACCGCGTCGCCGACCGCGAAGCCTTCGACCCCCGTGCCGACCGCTTCGACCACGCCGGCCACCTCGCTGCCGAGCACCTCGGGGAACTCGGCGGGCGGCGCCCCCGGCCTCCGCTTGCCCGCCCGCAGCTTCCAGTCGACCGGGTTGACCCCTGCCGCCCGCACCGCGACCAAGAGCTGGCCAGGACCCGGCTCCGGCGGGTCCTGGTCGACGAAGGCTTCCACTTCGGGGCCGCCGAACCGGGTGAATACGTACGCCTTGGACATGTGCTCCCTCGCTTCGAACCGTGAACCATGAATCGACGTGGGTGTCACCTTGTGGGTGACACCTTGGACGACGGCCATGATCGCCCTTCTATTCCCTGCTCGACGCGGCGTTCACGAGGTCGCAATGACAGACGCGGACAACGACCCCTCCCGGCTGCCGACACGAGCCTCCCAGCCGTCGACACGGCCGCTCCCAGCCGTCACCACAAAACTGAACACCCGGAAAAGTTTTGCTGACGCGAGCCTTGACCTTAAGTGTTCAACCAATCAAGACTCAGGCCCCGTAAACCGCACTGGCGCGGATGACGCATTCAGCTCTTGGCGTCGCCGACCCGGTTCGGCACGCCCAGAGCCGCGTTCGGAGGCCATTTCGCCATGCCTGCCACCACACGTCGTGAACTCATGAAGCAACTGAGCGGCACCGCAGCCGCCTTCGCCTTCGTGGCCACCGCCGGCCCGATCGCTGCCGCCACCCCCGCCTCGGCCACCGGGGCCGCCGCCCCGGGCACCGGCACCGCCTCCCCGGGCGTGGCCGCCGCCACGCGCCGCGTCCGGGGGCTCATCGCCCGCCTCACCCTCGACGAGAAGATCAGCCTCGTCCACGGCGCCACCGACCCGCGAAGACTGGGCCAGGCCGGATACCTGCCCGGCATCGAGCGCCTCGGCATACCGGAACTGCGCCTGACCGACGGCCCCGCGGGCGTGAACGTCACCAAGTCCGCGACCGGCCTCCCGCCGGTCGCGACGCTCGGCGCCTCATTCAACCTCGACCTCGCCCGCCAGTACGGCGAGGTCATGGGCCGCGAGGGCCGCACCCTGGACATGGACGTACTGCTCGCCCCGCAGATCGAGCTCTCCCGCACGCCCTTCTTCAGCCGCAACAAGGATCAGTCGGGCGAGGACCCCTACCTCAACGGCCTGATCGGAGCAGCCCAGGTCGAGGGCGTCCAGGCGCAGGGCATGCTCGCCCAGGCGAAGCACTTCCTCGCCAACAACCAGCGCCTGCACGAGTTCGACCGCGAGAAGCCGGAGAACTCCTACGACTTCGTCGTCGACGACCGCACCCTGCACGAGCTGTACCTGCCCGCCTTCGAGGCCGTGGTCCGCGCCGGAGTGGCCTCGGTGATGTCGGCGTACAACCACCTGAACGGCGAGTGGAACTCCGAGCAGGGCACCACCCTCACCGACATCCTCCGCGGCGAACTCGGCTTCCGGGGCTTCGTCACCTCCGACTGGGGTGCCACCCACTCCACGGCCGCGCTCGAAGCGGGGCAGGACATGCAGATGTGGGACGGCTCGTTCTACGGGGAGCCCCTGAAGAAGGCCATCGAGGACGGCTCCATCCCCCAGAGCGCTCTCGACACCGCGGTCTCCCGCATCCTGGGCCGGTACGACGCCTTCGGCATGCTCGACGGCAGCCGCGTCCCCGCGCGCAAGAAGATCGACGTCAGGGCAGGCGCCCGCGTCGCCCGCGAAGTCGCCACGCAGGGCGCGGTGTTGCTCGCCAACGACGGCGGCCTTCCGCTGTCGCACGCCGCGCTGTGCGACCTCGCGCTCATCGGCCCGACCGCGGGCCAGGTCGCCACCTCGGTCTCGGGCGAGCGCGCGTACGGCTTCGAGGAGCGCCTGATCAGCCCGCTCGACGCACTGCGCCGCAGTACCAAGCGGAAGATCGGGTACGAGGTCGGCGTGGACCTCACCGGCACGGCAGTGCCCGCGTCCGCGTTCCCCGAGGGCCTGACGCGCAAGGGCGGCGGCACGAGTACGACGGTCGGCACCGACAGGACGGTCGACTTCGTCGGTGACAAGGCGCTCCCCGTCGGCACGACGGCCGAGTGGACCGGCACCTTCGTGCCGCCCACCAGCGGTGAGTACGCGCTCAAGATCCAGGGCTGGGGCGCGGCGGTCTCGCTGAGCCTCGACGGCAAGGAGCTGACGGCCGCGGCGGGCGCCCGCGACAGCTTCGCCCGCAAGTGGTCCTCGATCGTCCCGACCACCGACGGCCTAGACAACGGACAGGCCGAGCCCGTCGAGCTGACCGGCGGCAGGTCCTACCGGGTCGTCGTGAAGGCCACCGGCTGGGCCGCGACCATCGCCGAACGCGGCCCGGTCCAGGTGCGGTTCGCCTGGGTGACGCCCGCTCGGCGCGCCGCGTCCGTCGCCGCCGCGGCGAGGCTGGCCCGGCGCGTCCACACCCCGGTCGTCTTCGCCTTCAACGGCTCGGGCGGCTCGGTCGGCGGTGGCGGCGACTTCACCACGCTCACGCTCCCCGCCCACCAGGACGAGCTGATCACCGCGGTCGCCGAGGCCAACCCGCGTACGGTCGTCGTCCTCACCACCGGCTGCCCGGCGACGATGCCGTGGCGCCGCGAGGTCGGCACGATCCTGCACACCGGTTACGTCGGCCAGGAGGGCGGCTGGTCCACCGCCGACCTCCTCACGGGCCGGGCGAACCCGGGCGGCAAGGCCACGGTGACCTGGCCGAAGAAGGACACGGACCACCCCACCCTGGACCCCGCCCACCCCGAGCGCTACTACGGCGTCGACGGAGTGGTCACGTACAGCGAGGGCATCTTCACCGGATACCGCGGCTTCGACAAGGCGGGCATCGAGCCGCTCTTCCCCTTCGGACACGGCCTGTCCTACACGGAGTTCGGCTACCGCGACCTGTCCGTGCGCCGGGCGGGCGCGGGCTACGAGGTGTCGTTCACGGTGACCAACCGGGGGCGGCGCACGGGTGCGGAGGTCCCGCAGGTGTACGTGGGCGCGCCGCGCGGTGCCGGTGTCGAGATGGCCGTGAAGACGCTGGCGGGCTTCGACCGCGTCGAACTGCGCGCGGGGCAGTCGCGCCGGGTCACGGTGCGGGTCGCCGAGCGGCGGCTGTCGTACTGGGACACGGACCGGGCCCGCTGGGTGCGCCCCGAGGGGCGGCGCGCGGTGTACGTCGGGTCGTCGTCGCGCGACATCCGGCTGACCGGGGCGGGGCACTAGCGGCAGGTGGCGTACGTCACCTTCGGTCGTGTCACAGCCGGTGGGGCTGATTCGTCCTAGGTGTGTAACCAGCACCGACGACACAGGAGCGCACCATGGAAGCTCGGTTGAACCTCATGTCGAAGCCGGTCGCGGCCAAGGCCATGAAGCACATCATCGCCGCGGGCATGGAGCTCAGGGAGTCGACTCTGCCGGCCGCGACGCGCGAACTGGTGATGCTCCGTGCCAGCCAGATCAACGGCTGTGCCGGATGCGTCGACATGCACACCAAGGACGCCGCGCACGCCGGGGAGACCTCGGTGCGCCTCAACCTCGTCGCCGTCTGGCGTGAGGCCACGGTGTTCACCGAGGCCGAGCGCGCCGCCCTTGAACTGGTGGAGGAGGGCACGCGCATCGCGGACGCGGCGGGCGGTGTCAGCGACGCGGTGTGGGCGAACGCCGCCAAGCACTACGACGAGGACCAACTCGCCGCCCTGGTGACCCAGATCGCCGTCATCAACGCCTTCAACCGCCTCAACGTCATCAACCAGCAGCCCGCGGGCGACTACAAGGTCGGCCAGTTCGGATGATGGCGTGACGGCCTACTAGAGGAGCCGCTCCGCCTCGGTCGGCTCAGCCAGGCCCTTGCCGTCCACGGTGAGGGCCTGGGCGAGCCGGTCCAGATGGGCGCGGTACAACCCGACGAAGTCCAGGCGCCCTTCGGCGACGGCCCACTGGACCTGGAGTCCGTCGGAGACGGCGAGGATCTCGCGGGCGATGCTCTCGGGGTCGATGCCCGTCCTCAACTGCCCCTTGTCGAGCGACCGTCGCAGCGCGGAGGCGAGGAAACCCGCGACGCGCTCGTACCGCTCGGCGAAGTAGGCGTGCGCCGGGTGCGCGGGATCACCGGCCTCCGCCGACAGCCTGGTGTAGAGCTCGATGAGCCCCGGCTGGGTGAGGTTGTACGCGGCGAGGGCGAGGACCTCCCGGAACAGCGCGCGCACGTCGTCGCCGGAACCCGGACCGGAGCCGGGGGCGAGCCGTCCGAACGTACGGACCGTGCGGTCCTCACGGGCTTCGAGGACCGCCATCAGGAGGCGCCGCTTCGAGCCGAAGTGGTGGGTGATGACGGTGGCGGAGGTGCCCGCTTCCGCGGCGATCTTCGCCAGGGACGAGTTCAGGTATCCCGCCTTGGCGAAGAGCACGAGAGCGGCGTCGATGATGGCCGCTCTGCGCGGGTCGGCGGCGGCGTACTGCCCTGACGGGCGGTGGCGGGGGGTGGGCTGCTCCATGGGGGCAGATTACGTTCCCCGGGTCCCTGCTCCGGGCCTCGCCGGAACCTCCTGACCCCGCCCTCGCCGACCCTCCTGCTTCAGCCCCCGGTACAGCGCCCCCACCAGATGCACGCTCCGCAGATCCTCCCCCGACGTCCCGCCGCCCATCTGATTCATCACGTACGCGAAGGAGACCCGGTTCTCCGGATCGGCGAACGCGTAGGACCCGCCGGCGCCCCCGTGCCCGAAGGCCCGCGGATTGGGTCCGGCCTGCCCGTACAGGTTCAGCATGTAGCCGAGCCCCCATTCCCACTTCTCACCCCACGCCGTCCCCGCCGCGAGCACCAGGTCCGGCTCGTCGGGCTGCCCCTGGCGAGTCCTGAGCCGCTCGAGCGCCGAGGCGCTCAGCAGCCGCCCGCCTCCCAGTGCCGCGTACACCGTCGCGAGACCCCGCGCTGACGCGTGCCCATTGGCCGCGGGGATCTCGGCGGACCGATAGGCCGCGGTGTTCACGTTGCCGACGGGCAGATACCGCAGGGCCAGCGTGGCGGCGGCCATCGGATGGTCGTCGATCGACTTCACCGGCGGCGCGGGCGGAGGAGCGGAGCCGAGCGCGCTGCGCGGACCGTCCGCAGTGAGCGGCTTCGCCATGTTCGCGCACCGGGCGTGCTCGCTCTCAGGGGTGCCTACGTAGACATCGGCTCCCAGCGGCTCCGTGACCTCGCTCCGCAGGAACGTACCGAGCGAGACGCCCGTGATCCGCCGGACGACCTCACCGACCAGATAGCCGAAGCTCAGCGCGTGGTACCCCTGCGCCGAACCCGGCCTCCACCACGGCGGTGTCGCGGCCAGCGCCCCGCACACCTTCTCCCAGTCGTAGAGGTCCTGGGACGTCATGGGGTCGTGCGGTGCGATCACCCCGGAACGGTGGCTCAGCAGCCAGCGCACGGGGATGTCCGCCTTGCCGGCCTGGGCGAACTCCGGCCAGTAGCGGGCGACCGGCGCGTCCAGATCGAGTTCGCCCCGGTCGGCAAGGAGGTGTGCGCACAGCGCGGTCATGCCCTTGGTCGTGGAGTACACGTTCACCAGCGAATCGCGCTCCCACGGGCGTGTGCCCGTCTTGTCCGCGTCACCGCCCCACAGGTCGACGACGAACTCCCCGTCGACCGTGGCCGCGACGGACGCCCCGAGGTCGCCGCGCTCGGTGAAGTTCCGCTCGAACTCCTCGCGTACGCCCTCGAAGCCGGGGGCACAGGTGCCATGGATGCGTGCGGTCATGACTCGTGACTCTCCTCGTTCGCTGGAAGCGCCGACCCGCCACATCCTCGCGCATGGTTGCCCACGGCACCTAGAGCGCAGCAGCAGACAGGGGGAGGGGGGAGGGGAGGGGAAGGGAGGAGAGGAGGGGGGAATGAGGGAGAAAAAAGAAAGGCAAGGAGGTGTTCCCACTCCTTGCCACTCTTAACTTATAGCGCACCGGGGGGCTTGCGGCAAGGCCCCCGTGGTGCCGCACAATCGCAGGCCGAAGCCGCCACCTGCCGAAACGGGAGATCCACTCAGTGCCTGCGCTGCTGTCCGCGTTCGACCTTCCCGCCCACCTCGCCCCCAAGGCCGACCCGACGCTGATCGCCCACGACGAGCAGCACTTCGCGGCCATCGAACTGAGCCTGGAGCAGGCGATCGCCGAGGTGTCCGACCGCCTCGACGCGCAGCGCAAGGCACCCGGCGGCATGGGCCGGGAGGCCATGGACCGGGATCTGGAGATCCACCGTCTCACCGGGCGCCTGCGCGCCCTGAGCCGCTTCGGTCTCGACCTGTGCCTCGGGCACATCGTCGGCGCGGACGACCCCGAGCCCGTGTACATCGGACGGCTCGGCCTCACCGACAGCGAGGGACGGCGGCTGCTGCTCGACTGGCGCGCCCCCGCCGCCGAGCCCTTCTTCGCCGCGACCCACGCCGACCCGATGGGCCTGGCGAGCCGCCGAAGATACCGCTGGACCCGCGGCCGGATCAGCGACTACTGGGACGAGGTGTTCACCGCCGACGGTCTCGAGGGGCACGCCGCGCTCGACGACCAGTCCGCCTTCATCGCCAGCCTGGGCGGCAACCGGTCGTCCCGGATGCGCGACGTGCTCTCCACCATCCAGGCCGACCAGGACGCCATCATCCGCGCGGGGTCCCGCGGTGCCCTCGTCGTCGACGGCGGTCCCGGCACGGGCAAGACCGTGGTCGCCCTGCACCGTTCCGCCTACCTTCTCTACTCCGACCCCCGCCTCGGTCACAGCCGCGGCGGCGTGCTGTTCGTCGGCCCGCACCGGCCCTACCTGTCGTACGTCGCCGACGTCCTGCCCAGCCTCGGGGAGGAGGGCGTGCGGACCTGCGTCCTGCAGGACCTCGTGACCGAGGGAGCGGACGCGGGGGCCGAGGCCGACCCGGAGGTCGCCCTTCTGAAGTCGTCCGCGGACATGGTGAAGGCGATCGAGAAGGCTGTCAGGTTCTATGAGGAGCCGCCCACCAAGGGGATGACGGTCTCGACCGACTGGGCCGACGTCTGGCTGAGCGCCGACGACTGGGCCGAGGCGTTCGACGCGGCGGGACGCGGCACCGCGCACAATGAAGCGCGCGAGCAGGTCTGGGAGGAACTCGTCGCGATCCTCCTCGAGAAGCTCGACGGCGATGTCCCCGGCGAGCTCTTCGAGCGGTCGCTGCGGCACGACGAGGAGCTGGTCACCACCCTGCACCACGCGTGGCCGCTGCTCGAAGCGGCGGACCTCGTCGGTGACCTCTGGTCGAACTCCGCCTACCTGCGGATGTGTGCCCCCTGGCTCAGCCAGGACGAGGCGCGCAAGCTGCGGCGCAAGGACGCGCCCCAGGCCTGGACGGTGTCGGACCTGCCGCTCCTGGACGCGGCGCGACAGCGGCTCGGCGACCCGGAGGCGGCCCGGCGGAAGCGTCGCCGGGAGGCCGTCCTCGCCGCCCAGCGCGAGCAAATGGCGCAGGTCGTCGACAACCTGATCGACGCCGCGGCCGCTTCTGGGGCGGACGGTGACGACGGTGAAGGTCTGGTGACGATGTTGCGCGGTCAGGACGCCCAGGTCAGCCTGGTCGACGAGTCCGAACTGCCGCCCGCCGACCCGGACCGGCTCGCGGGGCCCTTCGCGCACGTCGTCGTGGACGAGGCGCAGGAGCTGACCGACGCGGAGTGGCAGATGCTGCTCCTTCGCTGCCCGTCCCGGAGCTTCACCATCGTCGGTGACCGCGCGCAGGCCAGGCACGGGTTCACGGAGTCGTGGCAGGAGCGCCTCGGGCGGATCGGGCTCGACCGCGTCAAGGTGGAGTCCCTGAGCGTCAACTACCGGACGCCGGAAGAGGTCATGACGGAGGCCGAGCCGGTCATCCGGGCCGCGCTCCCGGACGCCAACGTGCCGACCTCCGTCCGCGGCAACGGCATCCCCGTAATCCATGGATCCGTCGCGGAGTTGGACCAGGTCCTTGACAACTGGCTCGCCGCCAACGCCGACGGGACCGCGTGTGTCATCGGCGACCCGGCCTTCCGGGCGACGACCCGCGTCCGTTCGCTGACTCCGCAGCTCGCGAAGGGGCTGGAGTTCGACCTGGTTGTCCTCGTCGACCCCGACGCCTTCGGTGAAGGCATCGAAGGAGCGGTCGACCGCTATGTCGCGATGACCCGCGCGACCCGGCAGCTGGTCGTCCTCACCAGCTGACGAGGGCGGCTGAAGAGGTGCGCCCGCGCTCGGCCGCCGGGACGGGGCCGAGCGTGCCATCGAGTGGTGCGGGGGCAAGGCGGGCATGTCGGGAACATATGTGCCCAATGCGTGGTGGATGACCTCATAAGGTCGGGGCTTGTGTCCTTCCCACCAAGGGTTGGACTTCTCTTCACATCAAGGTCACAGCCCCTTCCCTGATCCTTGCTCCCCTTGAAACACTTCACGCGCTCACGTCCCCCACACCACACATGACGAGGTCGAATCCACTCATGCCAGAACTCAATCGGCGCCGGTTCATGCAACTCGCCGGCGGCACCGCGGCCTTCGCGTCGCTCTCGCAGAGCATCTCCCGCGCCGCCGCCCTGCCCGCCCAGCGCCGCTCCGGCTCCATCGAGGATGTCGAGCACGTCGTCGTCCTGATGCAGGAGAACCGGTCCTTCGACCACTATTTCGGCACGATGAAGGGCGTACGCGGCTTCGGCGACCCGCGCCCGGTGACCCTGCCCAGCGGAAAACCCGTCTGGAACCAATCCGGCGGCGGTAAAGAAGTGCTGCCCTTCCATCCGGACGCCGAGGACCTCGGCATGCAGTTCATCGCGGGTCTCGACCACGACTGGGCCGGCGGCCACAGCGCCTTCAGCAACGGAAAGTACGACAACTGGATCCCCGCCAAGTCCGAGCGGACGATGGCGTACCTCACGCGCGACGACATTCCGTTCCACTACGCGCTCGCCGACGCGTTCACCGTCTGCGACGACTACCACTGTTCGTTCATGGGGGCCACGGACCCCAACCGCTATTACATGCTGTCCGGTCACGTCGGCAACGACGGCAAGGGCGGCGGTCCGGTCCTCGGCAACCAGGAGGCGGGCTACGACTGGACGACGTACGCCGAGCGTCTTGAGCAGGCCGGGGTCTCCTGGAAGGTGTACCAGGACATCGGCGACGGCCTGGACGCGGCCGGACACTGGGGCTGGATAGACGATGCCTACCGCGGGAACTACGGCGACAACTCGCTGCTCTACTTCAACAAGTACCGCAACGCCAAGCCCGGCGACCCCCTCTACGACAAGGCGCGCACCGGCACCAACGTGAAGGCGGGCGACGGCTACTTCGACCTCCTGAAGGCCGACGTGAAGGCCGACAAGCTCCCGCAGGTCTCCTACATCGCCGCGCCCGAGGCGTTCTGCGAGCACCCCAACTGGCCGGTGAACTACGGAGCCTGGTACATCGCGCAGGTCCTGGACGCGCTCACCTCCAACCCCGAGGTGTGGAGCAAGACCGCGCTGTTCATCACGTACGACGAGAACGACGGCTACTTCGACCACGTCGTCCCGCCGTACGTGCCGTCCTCCGCCGACCAGGGTCTGTCCACCGTCGACACGAAGCTCGACTACTTCCCGGGCGACGCCAAGTACGCCGCCGGACACTACGGCCTCGGCCAGCGCGTCCCGATGGTCGTCGTCTCGCCCTGGAGCACCGGCGGGTTCGTGAACTCCGAGGTCTTCGACCACACGTCGATCATCCGGTTCATGGAGAAGCGATTCGGCGTCCGGGAGCCCAACATCTCGCCGTGGCGCCGCGCCATCTGCGGTGACCTGACCTCCGCCTTCGACTTCGGCGGCAAGGACATGAACCCGGACGAGATGCCGGACACCGACGCCTACGAGCCCCCGGACAACAAGCGCCACCCCGACTACGTGCCCAAGGCGCCCGCGAAGGCGTCCCTGCCCAAGCAGGAGTCGGGCTCGCGGCCCTCGCGCCCGCTGCCGTACGTCCCGCTGGTGGACGGGACGGCAGTGCCCGCCGACGGCAAGTTCACGCTCACGTTCAGCGGCGGTGAAGCGGCCGGCGCCTGCTTCCACGTCCGCTCGAACAACCGCACGGACGGCCCCTGGACGTACACCACGGAGGCCGGAAAGAAGATCTCCGACACCTGGAACACGGCGTACTCGAAGGACGCGTACGACCTGTCGGTGTTCGGCCCGAACGGCTTCCTGCGCGTCTTCAAGGGACCCGGCAAGACCGCGGGACCCGAGGTCACCGCCCGCCACGACAAGGCCACCGGCAACCTCGTGCTCACCCTGAAGAACGCGGGCAGCGCCGACGTCAACCTCAGCGTGTCCAACTCCTACGGCGGCGCCGCCCAGACGTTCAAGGTGAAGGCGGGCGGCACCGTCAAGCACACCGTCGATCTGCGCAAGAGCAAGCGCTGGTACGACGTGACGGTGAAGTCCGACGCGGACAAAACCTTCCTGCGACGCTTCGCCGGGCACGTGGAGAACGGCCGGACCGGGGTCAGCGACCCCGCGATCGTCTCCGCCTGACACGTCGATCCCTGGTGAGGGAGGGCCGCCGTCGGACTACAGCTCCGGCGGCGGTCCCCACGCCCCCAGGTCCGGCCGCCCCCACGGCAGTCCGGTCCGCTCGCACGCGATCCGCAGCTCCTCGGGGTCGGGCACGTTCAGGCTCTCCTTGCGGATGACCTGGCCCGTCGGCGACCAGACGAGAAGCGTCTCGACGCTGTCGTCGTGGTCGTCGACGCCCACACCGCCGATCGACGGCCGCGCGTGCTGCCACTCGGCCTTCCCCCGGCCGCCCTCGGCGGCCATGCGGATGCCGTGCCCGCCCAGGACGAGTGCGGGGCGGCGCCGGTCGTACACGAAGGCGCAGAGCGCGCCCACCGCCGCGCCCGCGGGAACGCCCCAGGCCGCCCAGCTCAGGCCGCTGTCGAAGAGATAGCGCAGCTTGAAGGCGAGCACGCCCATGACGACGACACCGGCGGCCACACCGGCGATGTAGTACCACTTGCGGGTGGCGCCGGGCATGCCCACGGTCACTTCGGCGGCGGGAGCGGCAGCCGCGGCCGCCGTTGCCGGGCCGGCGGCCGGCGCGTACGCGGGATGGGCCGAAGGCGGTTGGACCGAGGCCGCCGAGAGGCCCGCGAACGCCGCCGACTCGTACGCGTCGCGCTCCGGATCGCTCACGGGATAGCCCAACGCCCTAGCCTGGTCCCGCAGTTCACTGCGCGAGACCCGCAGCGCGCCGAGCGGCGCGTGCAGCAGTTCCTCGCCCTCCGTGCCACGCAGCCGCAGCCATGGATGCCCGGAGCGGGTGTGCAGTTCGAGGCCGCCGATCTCCGTGCGCGGGATGCGCAGCGCGCCGTGCTCGCCCTCCCAGCCCACGTGGTCGATGCCGAGCGTGAACCGCGCCTCGGGCAGCACCTGGTGCGGCAGGAAGTTCGGGTCCACGTCGTAGGCGTTGTTGCGCCGCTGGTCCTGGATCACGCGGTAGCCGCGCGAGCGGAGCACGGCAAGCAGCTCGTCCGGCGGAACGGCGCCCGAGTGCGAGGTGCCGATCAGGGCCAGGTCGTGTCCGTAGAACTGCATGATGAGCGAGACGCTGGCCTTGCCGTCGCCGCTCTCGCGGGTGAGCTCCGTGGGCACGATCCCGGCGATCGCGGACGCGGGCAGCTCCGTCGTGCCGAACCACGGGTCGCGCGCGGTGACACCCTGCGGGCTCACCGTCCAGTGTGCGGGCGGGGTGCGCAGGACACGGTAGAAGGAACCGGCGGCCCACACCAGGACCACCGTGGCGAGCGAGGCGATCAGGGCCACGCGCCCCTCGATGCTGTCGTCCGAGGGCGCGATGACCGCGCCGAGACCGACGAGCCCCACGACGCAGAAGCCGATCCGGCGCCCCAACTTCCGCGAGCGGACCTCCGGTTCGGGCCGGGAGAGTTCGACGGGGCCGACGGCCTGGGCGGGCAGCGGCCCCTCGGCCGACGCCGCGAGCAGCGCCGCCTCGCGCCGTGAGAAACCCGCCTCACGGGCTACCGCGTTGCCCTCCGGCTCGCCAGGACCGTCGAAGAGCCGCAGCGGGGCGCCCAGTCGCCGGGTGGTGACCCAGAAGGGGAACATGGCGATGGCCATGTCCTCCAGGCCCATCGCGCAGAGGTTGCCGACCTTCGTCGAGCCGTAGTCGGTGGGGGCGCGCACTTCGAGCGCCATCGCGCTGAGCAGCAGGGGGTGTTCCCGCGAGAAGGGGTACGTCGTCGTGGCCCGGCCCCCGCCCAGCCGCTGGAGGCCCGCGCCGCTCAACCGCCAGACCGTACGCGCCCTCAGGCGGGGCCAGGCGGCGCCGAGCAGCCAGCCGAGCAGGGCCGCGCCGAGCGGAACCAGCGTACGGACGAGGGTGTCGTCGGCGCTCACGTACGCGAGCAGGCCCGCGACGACGCCTGTCAGCGGCGGCATCCACCAGGGTGCGAAGACGGTTCGCGGGCGGTTCGACTCGATGAACGGCCCCGCGACCTGAGCGACCACGACCTGCCGGTCTCTCGCGGCACGTGCTGATTCCATTGTGGTGTCCTCCCCGTGAGTCGACCGAGCCTGCCGCCGAGAACAGGAGAGCGTCAAATCCCGCCCGCGAGCCGGGGGTGTGCACCTGTGATCGCTTCGAGGTTCGCTTCCGGGCTCGGCCCGCCCGGCGTTTTGCGGACGAACTCGGTGAAGTCGGTGATGGCTGGAACAAGACCCCGGTGAGTCCGTCGTCACAGGTCCCGCCAGACCCTGGCGAAGCGCCCGACCCATCGGGGTAGTGTGCCCGGGTGACAACGCATTCGAACACTCCTGCAGGCTGGTATCCGGACCCCCAGGGCGCGCTCCGGCTGCTGCGCTGGTGGGACGGCGCTCAGTGGACCCAGCACACAAACCCGGACCAGCAGCAGGCCGGCGGTCAGCCCGCGCAGGCCGCTCAGCAGGCCCAGCAGGTTCCGCAGCAGGGCCAGCAGGTTCCGCAGCAGGCCCATCCCGCGCAGCCGCAGCAGGCCCAATATGCCCAGCCGCAGGGGCAGTTCGGTCAGCAGCAGGCCTACGGTCACCCCCAGCAGGCGGCCCCGCAGGCCGACCCCGCCAAGGTGCAGCGCCAGGTCCAGCAGCAGGCGGGCGTCGCGCCCTCCTCGCAGGGCGGTGGCACGCTCTTCACCGAGCCGGTCCTCGTGGTGAACCAGAAGGCCAAGCTCATCGAGCTGACGAACGAGTACACCGTCATGGACCAGTCGGGCAACTCGCTCGGCTCGGTCGTCCAGGTAGGTCAGAGCACGCTGAAGAAGGTCGCGCGCTTCGTCTCCAGCGTCGACCAGTTCATGACGCACAAGCTCGAAATTCGCGACGCGTACGGGCAGCCGGTGCTCCACCTGACCCGCCCCCGCAAGTTCATGAAGTCGCGGGTCATCGTCGAGCGCGCCGACGGCCGGCCGATCGGTGAGATCGTCCAGCAGAACATGATCGGCAAGATCAACTTCGCGATCATGGTCAACGGCCAGCAGGCCGGTGCGATCAAGGCCGAGAACTGGCGCGCCTGGAACTTCTCGATCGTCGACCACGCGGACAACGAGGTCGCCCGGATCACGAAGACCTGGGAAGGCCTCGCGAAGACGATGTTCACGACCGCGGACAACTACGTCCTGCAGATCCACTACCAGCTGCCCGAGCCGCTCCTGAGCCTCGTCGTGGCGACGGCCCTGACGGTCGACACGGCGCTGAAGCAGGACTCCCGCGGCTTGGGGTGACGGTCCTTCGGGCGACGGGCCCGCATCTCGTACGGCATCGGCCGCGCTCCTGAACCCAGGAGCGCGGCCGATGCCGTTTCGTGTGTCGTGCCCGGCAGTCCTAGTGGCGCGACAAGTGGAGCGAGGCGGCGGGCTCGGTCTGTGCGGGGACGGACGGCGGATAGCCGGGCGCGGAGTCGGGTGTGGCGGCGGACGCGGAGACCCGCACGGGCGCGGCGTCCCGCGGTGACCGTGTCAGTACGACCACGCCGTACGCCGCCACCGCCGCACCCCCTGCCGCCAGGAAGAGACCGGCCACGCCGCCCTGCAGCCGCTCCCCGAGCAGCGCGAGACCGATGGCGGCCGCGGCCACCGGATTGGCCAGGGTGACGACGGCCAGCGGTGCCCCGAGGCCCCCGCGGTACGCGGTCTGGGACAGGAAGAGGCCTCCCACGGCGAACGCGGCGACGAGCAGCGCCACGACGATCACCTGCGGGCTGAGCGGCGGACCCGAGCGGTCCGTCGCCGCGACCGTCACGGTCTGGGTGAGGGCCGACGCGACGCCCGAAGCGAAACCGGAAGCCGTCGCGTGACGGAGCCCCGGCCGCGTACCCGGACGGGAGAGGACGCCGATGACGGTCACCGTGAGGCCCGCGACGGCCAGCGCCTCGGGCAGGGTCAGTGTGTCGTCGGGTGCGGGCCCGGTGGCGGTGAGCAGCAGGGCGCCGAGGCCGATGAGCGTGAGCCCGGTGCCGCGCCACTCCAGCGCCGTGACCCGCCGCCCCGCGAGACGCGCGCCGAGCGGCACGGCGGCGACCAGGGTGAGCGCGCCGAGCGGCTGGACCAGGGTGAGCGGGCCGTACTTCAGGGCGACCACGTGCAGCAGCGCCGCGGCCGCGTTGAGCCCGACGGAGGACCACCAGGCCCCGCTGCCGAGCAGCCGCAGGAAGCCGTTGCCGGTGCCCGGGATGCCGGCGGCGAGGCGCTCCTGGGCGACGGCCGCGGAGGCGTACGCGGCGGCCGACACGAGCGAGAGCGCGACGGCGAGAAGTGTGGCGTTCACCGTCGGACTCCCGGGGCGGCCAGTTCACGCGCGGGCGCGCGGCGCCGCACGACGAGCGAGCGCGCGGGGTCGGGGAGCTTGATCACGGCGAGCGCGATGCCGAGCAGAGCGGAGACCGCGATGGCGTCGAGCCAGTAGTGGTTGGCGGTGCCGACGACCACGAGCAGGGTGATCAGCGGGTGCAGCAGCCACAGCCACCGCCACCGTGAGGAGGTCGCGGCGATGAGTCCGACGGCGAGCATCAGCGCCCACCCGAAGTGCAGGGACGGCATCGCGGCGAACTGGTTGGCCATCGAATCGGCCTGCGGGGCGGCACCGTAGACGGTCGGCCCGTACACCTGCCCGGTGTCCACGAGCCCGGTCGCCTCCAGCATCCGCGGCGGCGCGAGCGGGAAGGTCAGGTGCAGTACGAGGGCCGCCGCGGTCAGCGCGGCGAGCACCCGCCTGCTCCACAGGTAGTGCCGGGGCCGGCGCAGGTAGAGCCAGATCAGGAACAGGATCGTGGCCGGGAAGTGCACGGTCGCGTAGTAGGTGTTCGCGACGTGCACCAGGGTGTCGCTGCTGAGCAGCACGTCCTGGACGGCGCCCTCGCCCGGCAGACGCAGGGTGCGTTCGGCGTCCCATACGCGGTGTGCGTTGCGGAAGGCCTCACCGGTGTGGCCGTTGGCCAGCAGCCTGCCGAATTTGTAGACGAGAAAGAGTCCTACGACGAGGAGGAGCTCGCGGACGAGGGGCGGTCGGGCAGATGTGTCCGGCTCCCGGACGGCTATGTCCGGTTCCCTTTCGGCAGGCTCGGTTCGGGATTTCATCCCCCGGCCCCTTTACGTGATGACTGGGTGGTGCGGGTAGTGGGTGAGGAGGCCCCCCGTTCCGTCGGGGCAGCGTCCTGCGCATCGATACGACAGTGTACCGATACGCCAGTGTACCGATACGGAAGCGTACCGGTACACTGGTGTATCGATAGCGTCGGTCGAAGCCGCCGCACCGAGGAGAAGAGTCATGACGTCGCCGGACCGGGCAGCAGACGCAGCGACAGCGGACCCCGTGGGTTCCTCGCGCCGCTCCAAGATCACGCCCGAGCGTGAGCAGGAGTTCTACGACGCCGTCCTCGGCCAGCTCCGCGAGTGCGGGTACGACGCCGTGACCATGGAGGGCGTGGCCGCGACCACCCGGTGCAGCAAGTCCACGCTCTACCGCCAGTGGAAGACGAAGCCCCAGTTCGTGGCCGCCGCGCTGCGCGCCAACCGCTGCGTACGTTTCGCGGGCATCGACACCGGCACGCTCGCCGGTGATCTGCGCGAGGCGGCGCGGGCCGCGGGGGAGTGGTCGACCCAGGACAGTCTGCTGGTGCAGGCGCTCAGCCACGCGATCCTTCAGGACGAGGATCTGCGCAGCGCGCTGCGTGAGGCGCTGGTGGAGCCGGAGACCCGGGCGCTGGACGACCTGGTCGAGCGCGGGGTGGCCCGGGGCGAGATCGCCGCCGACCATCCGGCCACGCGGTTCATCACGGCCCAGCTCATGGGCGTGGTCCGGGCCCGCCCGGTCCTCGAGGGCAAGCACGCGGACGAGGAGTACCTCTCCGCCTTCGTGGAGGCATGTGTGCTGCCCGCACTGGGTCTGACCGGACCCACCTGATCGTGGACCGGGGTCCCATGGATGACGGGCCCCGATCTGCCTGCGCCGCGCCGCACCGTGGGGACGGGGGTGGCGTGGCCGCCTTTGGCCGGGCGGGCCGGAACCCTCGTGGTTCCGGCCCGCCCGGCTCAGACGTTCATGGACCCGGGCAGGCGTTCATGGACCCCGTCGGACTTTCACGGCCCCGTCAGACCTCCTTGCCGTTGCCGCCTCCGCCGCCCGACGCGGCCTTGATCCCCTTGGTGATCTCGTCCATGACGGACACCTTCGGGGACTTGTCGTTGACGTCGATGCCGAAACGGACGATGACGAGCTCGGACTTCACGGTGGGCGAGGGGAAGGCGAGCGACTGGACGTACCCGTCGTCGCTCTTCTCGGTGACGGCCTTCCAGCGCACGAGGTAGCCCTTCTGCCCCGCGACGGTGACTGCCTTGGACTCCAGCTCCTTGTGCGAGGTGACCTTGCCGTAGGTCTTGCCGCCGTAGGACTCCTTGGCGTTGACGGAGATGTCGGCCTTGGCCGCTTTCTCGGCTGTCTTGGCGTCGACCTTGAAGCCCTTGGCGGGTCCGGAGTACGCGCCGCCGCGCGTGCAGGTCTTGTCGGTCTCCCTGGGACACGGATAGGGGTCCGTGGTCACCGAGGCGCCGCCCTCCTGGCCGCTCGCGCCGGTCCAGCCGTCCGGCACCGGGAGGCTGATGCCGCTGAGGAGGTCGGTGGCGTACCCCTCCTCCGACGGTGGCGCGGAGCCGCCGCCGGGAGGCTGGGACTGCTCGGGGTCCTGCGGGTTCTGCGGGTCCTGGGGCGCGCCCGGCTTCGACGGGGCGGAGGACGAGGGGGCCTTGGCGGCGTTGTCGCCGTCCCCGCCGTCGTCGGAGGTCAGGAAGTAGACGCCGCCGCCTATCCCGGCCAGGACCACGAGGGCCACACCCACGGCTATGCCTATGCGGAGGCCGCGCTTGGGGGCGGTGGGCTGTCCCGGATAGGAGGGGTAGGCAGGGTATGCGCCCGGGGCTCCGGTCGGGGTGCCGGTCGGGGCGGTGGGCGGATAGGCCGGGGGCGCCGCCGGAGCGGAACCGCCCCGCTCGGCGGCGGAACCCACCGCGCGCACCTGATCCGTCCATACGTTCCCGTCCCACCAGCGCTCGGTACGGGGGCCGTCAGTTGTCTGGCCGGGGTCGGGGTACCAGCCGGGAGGGGTTACCTGGGTCATGGGCGCCAGGGTATGAGCATTCGGTGAAAGCGGCATGAGAGGGGGACGGGAGGGCTTGTACGGGGGTCGCCATCGGGCCGCTCCACTCGGCCGGGAGGGAGGCGAGTTGCCTGAAGAGGAGGCGAGTCACCCCAGGGGGAGGTGAGTTCACCGCCCGTGCCCGTCCACGACAAGGCGCACGGGACCGCCGCCCACGGGTGCGGGCACCCGCACCCCGGTCCGCCCCGGAGTGATCGACCCCAGCACGCTCGCATGCCGGGCTCCCGTGCTCTGCGGCACCGTCCCCGGCAGCCCGTGCGCCGTCAGGAACCCCAGTACCGCGAAGGCGTACGCCTCCTTCGCGGCGGACGGAAGGCCGAGCTCGTCGGAGGTGCGCACCGGGATCCCGCCCCCCGGCCTCCCCAACTCGGCCCGCAGGAAGGCCATCAGCGTCGGATTGCGGGTGCCGCCTCCGGAGGCGACGACCTCGGATGCGTCGACCGCCCTGACGGCGTCGGCGACCGTACGGGCGGTCAGCCGGGTGAGCGTGGCGACGACGTCCTGCGGGGCGAGGGCCTCGTACCCGCTGAGCGCCGCGCGCAGGTAGGGCAGATGGAAGAGCTCCTTGCCGGTGGTCTTCGGGGCGGGCCGCGCGTAGTACGGCTCGTCCAGCAGGACAGCGAGCAGCCCCTCGTCGACCGTGCCGCGCGCGGCCATCTCGCCGTCGAGGTCGTACGTGAGCCGCTCCCGCGTCAGGTCGCGTACGGCGGCGTCGATGAGGGCGTTGGCCGGGCCCGTGTCGAAGGCGGTGCCGTCAGGGGCGGTGATGTTGGCGATGCCGCCGAGGTTCAGCGCGGCGGGGGCGCCGGGCCTGCCGCGCAGCCACATCCGGTCGACGATGCTGACCAGGGGAGCGCCCTGGCCGCCCGCTGCGATGTCGCGGGGGCGGAAGTCGGCGACCACCGGGAGCCCCGTCCTCTCGGCGATCCACGCGGGCTGCCCGATCTGCAGTGTGCCGTGGACCTGGCCGTCCTGCACCCAGTGGTAGACCGTCTGCCCGTGTGACGCCACCAACTCCGCGCGTCCGTCGCACAGTTCACGGTCGGCCTCGGCCGCCGCCGCGGCGAAGGCCTGGCCGATGCGGGTGTCGAGGCGGCAGATGTCCGCAAGCGTGGTGGTGGCGGGCGGCAGGGCGGCGCCGAGCGCCGTGCGCAGCGCCTCGTCGTACCCGCGGGTGATGAGACCCAGTGGAGAGAGCAGCAGACGGTCGCCGTCGATCGTCAGGTCGGCCGCCGCGACGTCGATGGCGTCGTACGAAGTCCCCGACATCAGCCCGATCACGCGCAAGAACTGCTCCTCTCGCTCTCCTCACCGATGTGTTTGATCATCGCAGCGATGACGGGGCAAGCGCACTCGCACGTACGATCCAGTTCAGGCGGCGGAGTGATCAGAGACAGGGAGGAGAGTGCGACTTGTCCATGTCCGCCACGGGATCATCCGGCCCGGCCACAGGAACGCGCCGCACGAACCTCACCCGAACCGACGGCGCCTGGAACGGCCTCCTCGGAGACTCCGGGGTCGACGCCCCGCACCCGGACCACCCGTCAGCCGTCCCCGAGGCCCGCGGACAGCGCCAGTCGTCGGCACTCCCCGGGGCCGCCCCAAGCGGTGCGCAGCGCTCGCGCCTTCGTCAGCCACAGCGACAGGTCGTACTCCGCCGTGTAGCCGATCGCCCCGTGGAGTTGCAGGGCCGCTCGCGCGGCGCCGTAAGCCGCCTCGCCCGTCGCTGCCTTCGCCGCCGCCACATCTGCCGTCCGCAGGGTCAACGCAGCCCCGTACAGCAGGGGTCGGGCGAACTCCAGGCCTATCAGGACGTCCGCGAGGCGGTGCTTGACCGCCTGGAAGCCGCCGATCGGTGTGCCGAACTGGGTGCGCTGTTTCACGTACGCGACCGTCTTGTCGAGGAGCGCGAGACCGACCCCCAACGCCTGTGCGGCCGTCGCGAGCGAAGCCCAGTGCGCCGCGCACCGGGAAGCCCGCGTCACCGACGGGCCCGAGGCGAGGAGTTCGCCAGGGCCGAGCCGGGCGAGGCGGCGCGCCGGGTCCAACGACCGCTCCACGCGCGCGTGCCCGGAAGCCAGGCGTAGTTCGCCGTCCGTCGCGGTCAGCCGCAGTGTCGCCGCGTCCGCGTCCAGTGCGAACGGCCCCCCTTCGGGCAGAGCGAGTGTCGTGACGGCCTCCCCGGTGGCCAAGGAGGGAAGGAACCTCTTGGCCGGGGCCGCTTCGCCCAGCTCGGCGAGGCGGGCGAGCAGCGCGCCCGCCGCGACCGTCTCGACCAGGGGGCCTGGTGCCGCGTGCCTCCCCAGCTCGATGAAGGCGAGGCAGACTTCGACAGGGTGCGGTCCCACTCCCTCGTACTCCTCGGGAACGGCCAAGGCGAACACGCCCGCGTCCGCGAGCCGTCCCCACACGGCACGCCCCGGCGCGTGGTCCCCGGCGGCCCACGCCCTCGCGGCCGCCGGAGTGTCGGCAGCCGTCAGCATCGCGTCGAGCGAGCGCGCGAACTCGCGCTGCTCGTCGTCGAGGAGGAACCTCATCAGCGGCGTCCCTTCGGCAGTCCGAGCAGCCGCTCGGCGATGATGTCGCGCTGGATCTCGTTCGTGCCCGCGTAGATCGGACCGGCGAGCGAGAAGACGTACCCCTCCGCCCACTCGCCGCCGTCCGCCAGCTCGCCCTTCGCACCCAGAAGGTCCAGCGCGGTCTCGTGCAGCGCGATGTCGTACTCGGACCAGAAGACCTTGTTCAGGCTCGACTCCGCGCCGATCGCCTCGCCCGCCGCGAAGCGTGACGCGTTGGCCCACGTGAACAGCTGATAGGCGCGGGCCCCGATCACCGCGTCGGCCACCCGGTCGCGCAGCGCCGTGTCCGAGGGGTCGCCGTCCGCGCGCCACTGGCGCACCAGACGGTCGGCCGCGGCGACGAAGCGGCCGGGGGAGCGCAGCGTCAGACCCCGTTCGTTGCCCGTCGTCGACATCGCGATCCGCCAGCCCTGGCCCGGCTCACCGATCACGTCCTGGTCCGGTACGAAGACGTCGTCGAGGAAGAGCTCGGCGAACGCGGGCTTGCCGTCCAGGCGCCCGATGGGGCGGACGGTCACGCCGTCCGCGTCGAGCGGGAACATGAGGTACGTAAGGCCCCGGTGCGGTTTGGCGGGGTCGACGGCGGGGTCGCTGCGGAACAGGCCGAACGCGCGATCCGCGAACGCCGCCCGCGACGACCAGGTCTTCTGTCCGCCGATCAGCCAACCGCCGTCCACACGGCGCGCGGTGGACCGCAGCGACGCCAGGTCCGAGCCCGACTCCGGCTCGGACCAGGCCTGAGCCCAGATCGTCTCGCCGCTCGCCATCGGCGGAAGGACCCGCGCGCGCTGCTCGTCGGTACCGAAGTCGAAGAGGGTCGGCGCGAGGAGGTTGATGCCGTTCTGCGAGACGCGGCCGGGGCCGCCCGCCGCGAAGTACTCCTCCTCGAAGACCAGCCACGTGACGATGTCGGCGCCCTGCCCGCCGTACTCCTCGGGCCAGGAGACCACCGACCAGCGGTCGGCCGCGAGCTCGCCCTCCCACGCGCGGTGGGCCGCGAATCCCTCCCGGGTCTCCAGCGAGGGCAACGGCTCCGCAGGCACATGGCCGCGGAGCCAGTCGCGCGCCCGCTGCCTGAATTCCCCTTCCCCGGCGGTGAAGTCGAGGTCCATCAGTTGCCCACCTCTTCGGTCGGTGCTCGCTTCGGCTGGTTCTTCCCCGGCGCTCTTCCCTAACAAGTGTTTGGTAGATTACCCTGGCATTGAGCCAGTCGTCGAGAGCGAGTCGAGAGCTAAGGGGGCCGAGCATGGACGCACCCGCGTACGTGCCGGGGCACGGTCTGCTCACGGGCCGCACCGCCGTCATCACCGCCGCGGCCGGAGCGGGCATCGGCGGCGCCACCGCCCGACGCTTCCTGGAGGAAGGCGCGCGCATAGTCATCGGCGACGCCCACCCGCGCCGCACGAAGGAGACGGTCGAGGCGCTCGCCGGGGAGTTCGGCGCCGACCGGGTCGACGGGACGCCGTGCGACGTCACGGACGAAGCCCAGGTGCAGGCTCTGTACGACCTGGCCGAGCAGCGCCACGGCGGCCTTGACGTCGTCGTGAACAACGCGGGCCTCGGTGGCACCGTCGAGCTCACCGAGATGACCGATGAACAGTGGGACAGAGTCATCGACGTCACGCTGAACGGCACGTTCCGCTCCACCAGAGCGGCCCTGCGCCGCATGCGGGCCGTCGGCCGGGGCGGCGTGATCGTGAACAACGCCTCGGTGCTCGGCTGGCGCGCCCAGGCGGGCCAGGCACACTACGCCGCGGCGAAGGCCGGCGTCATGGCCCTCACCCGCTGCGCCGCCGTCGAGGCCGCACCCCACGGGATACGGATCAACGCGGTGTCGCCCAGCCTCGCCATGCACCCGCACCTCGCGAAGGTCACATCGCCGGAGCTGCTCGAAGAGCTCACCGCGCGCGAGGCGTTCGGACGGTATGCCGAACCCTGGGAGGTAGCCAACGTCATCGTCTTCCTGGCCAGTGAGTACTCCTCGTACATGACGGGGGAGACGGTCTCGGTCAGCAACCAGCACGCCTAGGCGGAGAATGACCGTGTGTCGAAACCGAAGCAGAGCAGTACGAGCACCAGCCCCACCACCAGCACGAAGAAGGCACCCGTCAAGAAGGCGCCCGCCAAGAACGCTCCGGGCAAGAACGCTCCGGCCAAGAACGCTCCGGCCAAGAAGGCCGCGGTGAGTCCCTCACCCGAGCGCCGCGGCGAACTTCTCGCCATCGCCGCCGACGTCTTCGCCGAGCAGGGGTACAACGCGACCACGGTCCGCAAGATCGCGGACGCCGCCGGCATGCTCGCCGGCAGCCTCTACTACCACTTCGACTCCAAGGAGTCGATGCTCGAAGAGATCCTCTCCACCTTCCTCACCGAGCTGTGGGACGGGTACGACACCGTGCTCCAGTCGCACCTCGGCCCCCGCGAGACCCTTGAGGCGCTCGTCACCGAGTCCTTCCGGGAGATCGACCGGCACCGCTCCGCCGTCGCCATCTACCAGAAGGAGTCCAGGCACCTGGTCGCGCAGGCGCGCTTCCAGTACCTGACCGACTCGCAGCAGCGCTTCGAGAAGACATGGCTGACGACGCTGGAGCGCGGCGTCGCGGAGCACGTCTTCCGCGACGACCTGGACACCCGGCTCGCCTACCGCTTCGTGCGCGACACCGTCTGGGTCGCCGCGTCCTGGTACCGCCCCGGGGGCGGCCACAGCCCCGAGGAGATCGCCCGCCAGTACCTGTCGATGGTCCTGGACGGCATCGCCGTACGCACATAGAGGGAGCGCGTCGTCGTCCCGGCGACCGCACCGACCGAGGAGCACGAGGAGTACGCAGCCATGGCCGAGGCCTACATCGTCGAAGCGGTCCGCACCCCCGTCGGCAGGCGCAAGGGCGGCCTCTCGGCCGTCCACCCCGCCGACCTGGGAGCCCACGTCCTCACCGCACTCGTAGAGCGCACCGGAATCGACCCCGCGGCCGTCGAGGACGTCGTCTTCGGCTGTCTGGACACGGTCGGCCCGCAGGCCGGTGACATCGCCCGCACCTCCTGGCTGGCGGCAGGGCTGCCCGAAGAGGTGCCCGGCGTGACGATCGACCGGCAGTGCGGATCCTCGCAGCAGGCCGTGCACTTCGCGGCGCAGGGCGTCCTGTCCGGCACACAGGACCTCGTCGTCGCGGGCGGCACACAGAACATGTCGATGATCCCCATCGCCTTCGCCTCCCGGCAAGCAGCCGAACCGCTGGGCCTCACCGAAGGCCCGTACGCGGGCAGCGAGGGCTGGCGCGCCCGCTACGGGGACCGACCCGTCAACCAGTTCCACGGCGCCCAGCTCATCGCCGAGAAGTGGGGCATAACCCGCCGTGACATGGAGGAGTTCGCGCTCCGCTCGCATCAGCGGGCCGTCCGCGCGATCGACGAAGGCCGCTTCGACCGCGAACTCACCGCCTATGGAGACGTGAGCGCCGACGAGGGCCCGCGCCGTGACACGACCCTGGAGAAGATGGCGGGCCTCAAGCCCGTCCTGGACGAGGGCACCATCACCGCCGCCTGCTCCTCGCAGGTCTCGGACGGCGCCGCCGCGATGCTCGTCGCGAGCGAACGGGCCGTGCGGGAACACGGGTTGACGCCCCGCGCCCGCATCCACCACCTCTCGGTGCGCGGCGAGGACCCGATCAGGATGCTGTCCGCGCCGATCCCCGCCACCGCGTACGCCCTCAAGAAGACCGGCATGAGCATCGGAGACATCGACCTCGTCGAGATCAACGAAGCCTTCGCACCGGTCGTTCTCGCCTGGCTGAAGGAGACCGGGGCCGATCCGGAGAAGGTCAACGTCAACGGCGGCGCGATAGCCCTCGGTCATCCCCTCGGGGCGACCGGCGTCAAACTGATGACGACGCTCCTTCACGAACTGGAGCGCACAGGAGGCCGGTTCGGACTCCAGACCATGTGCGAAGGCGGTGGCCAGGCGAACGTGACCATCATCGAGCGCCTCTGAGAGCGTCCCCGGCCGCGTCCGGATCCGGGCTCGCCCCCACCCTTGCGGGAGTTGCTGCCCGGACACCGCACCGTGAGGCCCTCTCCCCAGCTAGTCTCGATGGTTGTACGTCGATTGAGCGACCTCGGGAGGTAGCGCGATGACACAGGGACGGCCCGGAGGTGGCACCTGGGCCCCGCTGTGGGAGCGCGATGCGGAACTGACCGCGGTCGCGGGGGCCGTCGACGAGCTGTGCTCCGACGTGACCACGGCGGGCGGTCTGCTCGTCTTCCAGGGCGAGGCCGGCATCGGCAAGACAGCGCTCCTCTCCGAGGTGCGGCGCATCGCGGAGGGGCGGGCCACGGTGTGGTCCGCGCGGGGCGGCGAGACCGTCACCTCCGTTCCCTTCAACGTCGTACGACAGCTGTTGCAGTCGGCTCTCGTCGACCTCTCGCCCGAAGAGGCCCGGGAGTATCTCGGCGACTGGTATCCGATCGCAGGACCCGCGCTCGGCATAGCCGAGCCGGGTGGCAGGCAGGCCGACCCGCAGGGCGTGTGCGACGGCCTGGTCGAGGCGGTCGTGCGCCTCTCGGGGTGCACTGGCCGCTCGTCCTGCTCATCGACGACGCGCACTGGGCCGACCAGGAGACCCTGCACTGGCTGGCCGCGTTCGCCCAGCGCCTCCACGAACTGCCGGTCCTCGTCGTGGTCGCCCACCGCCCCGACGAAGTCGCGGGCGACAGCGCGCGCCACCTCGCGGCGGTCGGCGCCGCGGCCCGCCCCTCGCCCCCGCTGCGCGCGCTCACCCCGGATGCGGCGGCCGGGCTCACCCGCGCCACCCTCGGCGAACACGCGGACGCCCCGTTCTGCCGCGAGGTGTGGGCGGTCACCGGCGGCAATCCGTACGAGTCCGTGGAGCTGCTCGCCAAGGTCCAGGACAGCGAGCTCGAGCCGGTGGAGAGCTCCGCCGCCGAACTGCGCGCCCTGAACCGCTCGGCGCGCGGCCGTGGCCTGGTCGCCCGCCTCGAAGGGCTCGGCACGGACGTCACACGGTTCGCGTGGGCCGCGGGGATCCTCGGCACAGCCATCTCGCTCGACCTCGCCGCCTCGCTCGCCGGGATGCAGCGCGCGCAGGCCGAGCGGTGCGCGGAGCGGCTGCGCGCCGCGCGCATCCTGCTCGGCGGCGAAGAGGGCCTGGAGTTCGTCCATCCGCTGATCGCCAGCACCGTCTACCGCTCGATCCCGCCCGCCACCCGCACCGCGATGCACGGCCAGGCCGCCTGGGCCGTCACGCTGTCCGGGCGAGGCCCGGCAGCCGCCTCCCGGCACCTCCTTGAGGTCCACCCGGACGACGACCCCGAGCTGGTCGAGCAACTTCGGGAAGCGGCGGCCGAGCACCTCGCCGTCGGCGCGCCGGACGCGGCCCGCCGCTGCCTCGAACGCGCCCTGCGGGAACCACCGCGGCCCGAGGCCCTCGGGCGCGTGCTCTATGAACTGGGCTGCGCCACGCTCCTGACCTCGCCCGTCACGACCATCGGCCATCTGCGCGAGGCCATCCACGCGGCGGGGCTCGACCGCGATCTGAGAGTGGACGCCGTCTGCCGCCTCTCCCAGGCCCTCGTGCACAACGACCAACTGGAGGAAGCCCTGCGTGTCGTGGACGCCGAGGCCGCCCGGCTCGAGCCCGGACCCGACCGGATGCGTCTGCAAGGTGTCCACTACATGTGGGAGGGCATCCACTCGCGCGAGGAGGACGCCACGGGCCGTTCGCGACGCCTTGCCGTACTCGCCGGGCCGCTGCAGGGACGCGACAACTCCGAGCGTGCGCTGTTGATCCTGCGTGCCTTCGACGCCATGACCCGTGGGGAGAACGCGGAGGAGATCGTCGAGCTCTGCGACCGCGTCCTCGTCAACGGCCGCCTCGCGCCCGGGCTCGGCTGGACCGACACGGAGTGGGGCTTCGAGCTCCTGACGATGCTGGGCGGCTCGTACATCTTCACCGACCGCCTCGACCGTGCCGAGAGCGTTTTCGCCGAAGGGGTCCGCGCCTATGAGGCCGCGGGCTGGAGCGGCGGCCATCTCGCCGTCGCCAAGGCCTGGCTGGGTCTTGTGTACCGCAGGCGCGGACGTCTGGGCGAGGCGGAGGCCGAACTGCGGGAGAGCCTGCGCCTGTCCGACCGGGTGGGCACCGGGCTTCCGATGCACTGGGACGCCGCGTGCAAGCTCATCGAAACGCTGCTCGCCCGCGGCAAGGTCGCCGAGGCCCAGGAGATCGCCGACCGCTACGGCATCGCGCCGCCCTTCCCCTCCACGATCTTCCTGCCCGACATCCACTCCGTGCTAGGCCGTCTCCTCATCGCCACGGGGCGACGGTCGGAGGGCTTGGGAGAGCTGGAGGTGGCGGCCAAGACGTCGCACGAACGCGGTCGCTACAACACGATCGTCGCCCCCTGGGCGAACGACCTCGCCCGCGCACTCGCCGAGAAGGACCCGCGACGGGCCGCCGGACTGGTCAAGGACGTACGGATCCAGGCGGAGCTCTTCGGCACGGAGACGGCGATCGGCGAGGCGCTGCGGTGCGCGGCGTCCCTGGAGACCGGCCAGCGTGCGGTCGCGCTGTACGCACGGGCCGTCGCCTGCCTAGAGGCGTCGCCGTGCGCCTATGAACACGCCGTCGCCCGGGTCGAGTACGGCATCGCGGCGGGGGCCGCGAACGAGCTGGCGCGGGGCCTCGCCCTGGCCGAGTCCTGCGGAGCGGACGGACTCGCCGCCCGGGCACGGCAGTCCTTGGCGGTGGCCAGGGTGTGAGACGGGGGTGGAGCGGCTCAGCCCGCCCGGCGATCAAGGCGCGGGCCAGGGGCGGAGCCCCGGTTCGGGGCAGGGGCAGGGGCAGCGGAGGAGAGCCGCTCCACCACCTCAGCCGCTTCCGCCATCACTCCTGAGATCGGCTCCTCGCGCGATGGCGGATCTTCGTTTGTCGGGGAGGGTAGGGGAGGAGAGCTGCTCCGTTGCGTCAGCTGTCTCCGCCAGCGTTGCTGAGGTCAGTTGCTGGGGCGATGGCAGGTCTTCGTTTGTCGGGCAGGGGCAGGGGAGGAGAGCCGCTCCACCACCTCAGCCGCCTGCGCCATCACTCCTGAGATCAGCTCCTCGCACGACGGCAGATCCTCGATGACCCCCGCGACCTGCCCGGAAGCCATCACCCCCGCCTCCGGCATCCCGTCCACCATCGCCGACTTCAGCATCATCGGCGTGTTCGCGGCAAGGAGGACCTGACTCCACGTCATCCCCTTCCCGTGGCGCATCGCGAGCCCGTCCCTGACCATCTCGCCCCAGCCCATCCCGGACATCTTCCGGAACGCGGCGGCGTGCCGGACGGCCCGCGCGAGGGACGCCGCCCGCCCCGACTTCTCCAGCGAAGCGACAAGATCCGTGCGCAGCATCCGATGCGGGAGACCGTCCACCCGCGTGGTCACCGTGACGTCCTTGACCGACGCGGCCAGATAGCGCGCCTTGACCGCGTCCGGCACCGTCGAGTCCGACGTCAGCAGGAAGCGCGTGCCCATCGCGACCCCGGCGGCGCCATAGGCGAGCGCGGCGACGAGACCCCGCCCGTCGAAGAAGCCGCCCGCCGCGATCACCGGAATGTCCACCGCGTCCACGACCTGCGGCAACAGCACGGTCGTCGCCACCTCACCCGTGTGCCCGCCCCCCTCACCGCCCTGGACGACGACAGCGTCCGCGCCCCATGCCGCGACCTTCTCGGCGTGCCTGCGCGCGCCGATGGACGGGATGACGACCACCCCGGCGTCCTTCAGCTCCGCGATCAGCTCCTTAGAGGGGGCGAGCGCGAAGGAGGCGACGCGCACCCCTTCGTCGACGATGACCCGGACCCGGTCCCGCGCGTCGCCCGCGTCGGCGCGGAGGTTGACCCCGAAGGGCGCGTCCGTACGGGACGTGACCTCGCGCACGGCGGAACGCAGCTGGTCGACGGTCATCGTCGCGGAGGCCAGGATGCCCAGGGCACCCGCGTTCGCCGTCGCGGAGACCAGTCGGGGGCCCGCCACCCAGCCCATGCCGGTCTGCACGATGGGATACCGGACACCGACCAGCCTGGTCAGCGCCGTCTCCATGCCCGTGGGGGCCGATCCCGTGGGGGCCGAGCCCGCCGGGGCCGCTGTCACGAGCGCACCTCGCGTTCGCGCAGACCGCGCGGGTCCACCACCTCCCGGATCAGCCGCAGTTCCTCGGCGGTCGGCTCGCGGGTGCACGGCACTTCGCCCGCCGTGGCCAGCGTGAAGCCCGTCGCCTCGCGCACCTGATCGACGGTGACACCCGGATGCAGGGACACCAGACGCATCGCGTGGTCCGCCGCCCCGAAGTCGAAGACACCGAGGTCCGACACGACCCGCCGCAGGTCGTGGAAGCGGGTGGCGGAAGGGCCGGCCGCAGCCGCGCTGTCGTAGCCGACGCCGCTGATCATGTCGACCTTCTCGACGAAGACGCGCGTCGAGTGCCGGGGGATCCAGTAACTCACGGGATTGTTCAGGGTGTTGACCGGTGCCCCGCGCACGCCGAGCAGCTGGCGCTTCGGCCGCTCCCAGTCGCCGATGCAGGAGATGTTCTGGTTGCCGAAGCGGTCGATCTGGCTCGCGCCCATCATCACGTGACGCCTGCCGCCCATGGCCATCGTCAGGTGCCGGCGGTACGGCAGCCAGCCCTCCGTCACCGCTGACGGCGCCCCCACGGCGGGCACATCGCCGATCAACAGCGCCTCCCCGTCCGTGAGCAGCAGGTCGGGCGAGAACGTCAGCTTGGCAAGGCGGGCGGCGATCACCGGGACCGTGCCCATCGGGGACGCGAGGATCTCACCGGCGTCCCGCCAGGCCTCGGCACAGGCGATCACGCAGTACTCGCTGCGGGTGGCGGCGCTCGGGGCGGTCGCCTCCTCAGACGCGGCGCTCGCCCCGGGCGCGGCGGTCGTCGCCGTCGGGTCGGTCTGCTTCATCGTTGCTCCTCGTGCCAGGTCCGGACGGCCGATTGGTAGTCCTGCTCGGTGCCGGTCAGGAAGCGGTCCTCGAACTTCTTCCAGGCGTCCGGGTCGCTCGCGGCGGTGACGTATGCCTTCTGGAAGGGCTCGTCGCGGTCGTAGTCCGGCACGCACGAGGTGAAGTGCGCGCCCTTGGGCGTCTCGGTCACGCCCGTCACCGCGTGCCGGGAGATCAGCATCGTCTGCGGCGCGGTCCGCTCGGTGAGTTCGCTCGAATCGATGATCCGCTCGCACGACACGTACGCCGTGTCGGCCGCCTCGCAGAACAAGTCGTCGAAGTACGGATCCGGGCCCAGATACTGGCCGTTGCCCAGGCGGTCGGCGCGGTTCAGATGGACCAGTGCCGCGTCCATCCGCAGGGCGGGGACGGCCACGAGCTCCTCCCTGTCCTCGTACGGCGAAGTGACCTTACGCAGCTGGGGGTTGACCCGTAGGACGTCCGAACCGAGGCCCGCGCGGATCGGCAGGAACGGCAGCCGCTGGGCGCCGGCCGTCAGGCCTTGCATGAACATCGCCTCGTCCAGCTCGACGAGTTCGAAGGCGCCGCGCTCGCGCGCCGCGCGGAAGTGCGGCTCCAGGGGGATCGAGTCGAGTGTCGTGAACGCGGTGACCAGCTTGCGGATCTTCCCGGCCGCGGCGAGCAGACCGATGTCCGGGCCGCCGTATGAGAGGACGGTGAGGTCCGTGATGCCGGACCGCAGCAGGGCCCGCACCAGGGCCATGGGCTTGCGGCGCGAGCCCCAGCCGCCGATGCCGAGCGTCATCCCGCTCCGCAGCCGCCCCACGATCTCGTCGGGCGTCATGGTCTTGTCCGTCATGCCCTGCCCTTCTCTTCCTTGCCGGATTCCTGCCCGAAGTCCTCGCGGACGCGGTCGGCCAGACCGCTCAGATTCGCCTCGAAGGTGAAGCCCTGCTCGAAGCGGTAGCTGCGGTGCACGTCGACGGGGTCGATGCCGTTGATCGCCGACTTGGCGAACCGAAGGAGCGTGCCGTCCTTCTGGGCTATCTCGCGCGCCAACTCCAATGCCGCAGCGCGCAGTTCCGCTCGTGGTACGACCCGCCACACGGAGCCGTGCGCGTGCAGTTCGGCCGCGGTGGCCGTGCGCGAGGTGTAGTACAGAGCGCGCATCAGGTGCTGCGGCACCAGGCGGGCTAGATGTGTCGCCGCGCCGAGGGCGCCGCGGTCCAGCTCGGGAAGGCCGAACGTCGCGTCCTCGCTGGCCACGATCGCGTCCGCGTTCCCCACGAGGCCGATGCCGCCGCCCAGACAGAAGCCGTGCACCGCGGCCACCACCGGCACCTCGCATTCATACACCGCCGAAAACGCTTCGTAGCACCCGCGGTTCGCGCCTATCAGCGCGCTGTGGCCGCTGTCGCGCCGCATCTCCTTGATGTCCACGCCCGCGTTGAACCCGCGGCCCTCGGCGGCCAGGACGACGCAGCGCGTCCCGGGGTCGTGGCCCGCCGCGCGCACCGCGGCCGCCAGGTCGAACCACCCCTGCACGGGCAGGGCGTTGACGGGCGGGAAGTCGACGGTGACGACAGCCACGCCTTTGTCCGGTGTGGAGGTGGAGACAGACATCAGAGGATCCGCTACCTTTCAACCAGGCCCTTCAACCAAACATTTGTTAGTTAGAAAGGTAGCAGCGATGACTGACACCCGACAGGTGGTCGTCGTCACCGGCGGCACCCGAGGCGTCGGCGCCGGTATCGCCCGCGGTTTCCTCGCCGCCGGTGCGCGGGTCGTCGTCTGCGCCCGCAGACCGCCGGAGCACCCGGTCGAAGCGGCGGGCGCCGCCGCCGAGTTCCGGCCTCTCGACCTGCGCGACGCGGAGGCCGCGCACAGGTTCTTCGCCGAAGTCGCCGCCGATCACGGGCGGGTGGACGCGCTGGTGAACAACGCGGGCGGCACGCCCTTCGGACTGCTCGCCGAGTCCGCCCCCGCCCGCCAGGCCAAGATCGTCGAACTCAACCTGCTGGCCCCGCTGTACGCGTCCCTGGCGGCGTACGAGGTGATGCGAGGCCGTGAACCCGGTGACGGTGCGGCCAGTATCACCATGATCGGGAGCGTCAGCGGCTCCCGGCCCTCGCCCGGCACCGGTGCGTACGGCGCGGCCAAGGCGGGCCTGGAGAACCTCGCTCGCACGATGGCCGTCGAATGGGCCCCGAAGGTGCGCGTGAACACCGTCGTGCTCGGCCTCGCCCGCACCGAGAGCGCCCATCTTCACTACGGCGACGAGGGCGGCATCGCGGAGGTCGCCCGCACCGTCCCGCTGGGCCGCCTCGCCGATCCTTCGGACGTCGGGGACGCGTGCGTCTTCCTCGCCTCCGACAGCGCCCGCTACATCAGCGGTGCCGCGCTGCACCTGCACGGGGGCGGCGAACGCCCCGCGTTCCTCGACGCCGCGTCCGTCAATCACTGAACGTATCGGAGGAGTTCCGTATGACCGAGGAGTCCCGCACGACCTCAGCCGAAAAGCCGGGCACGGGCAGCACGGGCAGCACGGGCATCTGCGCGGGCCGCGTCGTGATCGTCACGGGCGCGGGCCGCGGCCTCGGCCGTGCGCACGCGCGCGCGTACGCCGCCGAGGGCGCCAAGGTCGTCGTCAACGACCTCGGTGTGGGGCCCGACGGTTCCGGATCCTCCGGTGGGCCCGCGCACGACGTCGTCGATGAGATCCGCGCGGCGGGCGGCGAGGCCGTCGCGCACAGCGGCGACATCGCCACGTCCGAGGGCGCCGCGTCCCTGGTGCGGACCGCGCTCGACACCTACGGAGGTCTCGACACCCTGGTCAACAACGCGGGGTTCCTGCGGGACCGGATGCTGGTCAACCTCGACGAGGACGACTGGGACGCGGTGATGCGCGTACATCTGAAGGGGCACTTCCTGCCGCTGAAGCACGCGGCGGCGTACTGGCGCGGCGAGGCGAAAGCAGGGCGCGCGCGGCACGCGTGCGTGGTCAACACCAGCTCCGGTGCGGGCCTTCTGGGAAGCGTCGGGCAGGGGAACTACAGCGCCGCCAAGGCCGGGATCCTCGGGCTCACCATGGTCGCATCCGCCGAATTCGCCTCCTACGGAGTGCGCGTCAACGCGATCGCGCCCGCCGCGCGGACGCGGATGACGGAGCAGACCTTCGAGCGGACCATGGCCGCGCCCGAGGACGGCGGCTTCGACGCGATGGCTCCGGAGAACGTGTCACCGGTCGTGGTGTGGCTCGGCTCCGAGGCGTCCGCCGGTGTCACGGGCCGTGTCTTCGAGGCCGAAGCGGGGCGCGTCACCGTCATGGAGGGCTGGCGGCCGGGGCCGACGGCCGACAAGGGCGCCCGCTGGACCCCGGCGGAGGCAGGCGACGCGGCGCTGAAACTGCTCGCTGAAGCGGAGGTGCCACAGTCGGTGTACGGGGCGAGGTAGGCGGCGGAGCACCGCCGGACGGGCTTCACCTGAGCCGGTCCGGCGGTACGGACGGTGGACCGCGGACGAAGGTCAGGCCCCGGACGCCACCCGCACCGGAGCCGTGCCCTGTGCGCTGTGCCGCTCCGCCCAGCTCTCGAGGGACGTATGGCACGCGTGGTCCAGGTGCCGCAGCTCCGTGAGATCGAGCTCGATCGGGCGGTCCTGGGGCAGTGCCTCGAGTGCGTCGAGGAGCTTGGGGAGACACAGGAACGTGGCGTGCCCCGACAGGTGGACGCGGACGGGGCCCGCGCGCTTGTCGACGACCTCCACGTCCACGTGCGGCGTCTCCCAGGCGATCTTTATGACGGCGAGGGCAAGGCCGATCAGAACCCCCTCGAACATGTTCACCGAAACGATCGCCACGGCCGTCACGACCAGGACGACGGCCTCGCCGCGGTTCTCGCGCCAGAACTCCGCCAACTGCCGTACGGGGATGAGTTTGCAGCCCGCGTGCACGAGGACGCCCGCGAGGGCCGCGACCGGGATGAGGGCGAGCGTGGCGGGCAGCAGTGCCGAGAAGAGGAGCAGCCAGAAGCCGTGCAGGACGCGGGACGCCTTCGTCCGGGCGCCCGCCTGCACGTTGGCCGAGCTGCGGACGATGACGGCGGTCATCGGCAGGGCGCCGAGCAGCCCGCACACGGTGTTGCCCGCGCCCTGCGCCATCAGTTCCTTGTCGTACGACGTGCGCGGACCGTCGTGCAGACGGTCCACAGCGGCCGCGCTGAACAGGCTCTCCGCCGAGGCGATCAGGGCGAACGCGAGGACGGTACCGATGGCGCCGACACTCAGCAGACCCCCGAACGCGGCGGCGTCGGGCATCTGCACCGCGTCGAGGAGCCCCCGCACCTCGACGGTGGCCACCGGCAGCGAGAGGAGCAGCGAGGCACCCGTGGCGAGCGCCACGGCGGCGAGCGGGGCGGGCATCACACGGAGCTTCGCGGGGAGCCTGCGCCAGAACACGAGCACGGCGATGGTGCCCGCGCCGAGCGCGCAGGCGGTCAGCGCGCGTTCGGAGCCGAACACCCCGGTGAGCAGGCCCGGCAGCCCGGTGATCTTGCCGAGGCCGCTCGCGGGGGCTTCGCGGTCCGCCATGGAGTACAACTGCCCGGCGATCAGGACGAGTCCGATCCCGGCGAGCATGCCCTCGACGACGGACACGGAGATGGCTCGGAAGAAGCGGCCGAGCCGGAGGGCGCCCATGGCCAGCTGGAGGATCCCGGCGGCGAGCACGAGGGCGCCGAGCGCCGCGAGGCCGTACTCCCGGACGGCCTCGTGGACGAGGACGGTGAGACCCGCGGCGGGACCACTGACCTGGAGGCTGCTGCCGGGCAGCAGACCGGTGACGAGGCCGCCGACGATGCCGGTGATCAGACCGAGTTCGGCGGGCACTCCGGAGGCGACGGCCACGCCCAGGCACAGGGGCAGGGCGACGAGGAAGACGACTACGGAGGCGGCGACGTCGTGCCGCGCGCCGTTCGACGCTCTGAACAGGGAACGGGCGCGGTCGAGTACGGGGGCAGGGGAAAGCTGCATGTCGGTTGACTCCTGAGCGCCGTGGGGGTGGCGCATCGGCGTGAAGTGGACCGGTGTTCGGGTCCGGCCGACGGGCGCGTCAGACAGGAGGGCCTGGCGGCATGGTCGTACCGGAGGGGCCGATCAGCAGCGGAAGACCTGGAGAAGAGCTGTCGGTTCGCGGCCCGGGGGTCTCGTCCCCTGGTGGGCGACGGCGGCGGGACAGCACACGGGCGTGCTGTCGTCCGCGGTCGTGACGGTGCGGGCGTGCAGTCGCGGAGCCGTATCGGAGACGAGGCCGCGGCAGTGCGGCCGGCCGCGGGCACGGAAGCGCTCGGAGGTCTGGTCCGGGTGGGTGTCGTCGCCGCACTGCGCGTACGGAGCCGTGGCCGGTTGCGTACGGAATTCCGCGCTGGAAGCGGGTTCGTTGATCCCGTGTGCGAAGAACTGGACGATCACCAGGAGTACGGCGACCAGCACGGCGGGCGGCGCCGCGGGCAGCACCCGCCTGCGTGCTCCGGATCCCGTCACGGTGGCAAAGTCCTCACGTGGCCGCGTAACTCGCATGGTCACCAAGCAACTTAACCCGCCGGATATGTCATTTGGGTGACCAAGTAGTGACTTGGCGCGATAGCCACCCTTCGGTCGGACGTGCGTGGCGTGTTTGCGCGGGCGGAGTGTGTGGCCCCGCCCGGTGCGGGTCGGCGGGTCGGCGGGTTGGCGGGTCGGTGAGTCGCGGAGTCGCGGAGTCGGTGGGTCAGTGCACGGGCCGACCGTACGCAGACAACGGGGCAGTCGTGGGCGCGCCCGTATTGAGCCACCCGAAACCCACCCGAAACCACCCCGCCGCGCCGCCCACCTACACTCCGGCCCATGGCGCGGATCCTGCCCTTCCAGCCCAGGCGGCTTCCCACCGGCGAAGAGAGAGAGGTCGCCCTGCGATTCCGTACCGTGCACGGATACCGGCGCGCGTACCGCGTCGCGGGGGAAGGGCCGGCGATCCTGCTGGTCCACGGCATCGGCGACTCATCGGCGACGTGGAACCCGCTCATCCCCCAACTGGCCCGCAATCACACGGTCATCGCGCCCGACCTGCTCGGTCACGGCGCGTCCGAGAAGCCGAGAGCCGACTACTCGGTGGCCGCGTACGCCAACGGAGTCCGGGATCTGCTCGGCGTGCTCGGCGTCGAGCGGGTCACCCTGGTCGGGCACTCGTTCGGCGGCGGTGTCGCCATGCAGTTCGCCTACCAGTTCCCCGAACGCGTCGAGCGGCTCGTCCTCGTCAGCACGGGCGGTGTCGGTCCGCAGGTCGCTCCCGTGCTGCGGGGCGTCTCGCTGCCGGGCGCCGCGCTGTTCCTCTCCCTGCTCGGACTGCCGGGCGCCGACCTGCCGGTACGGGCGGTCGTCGCCCTGCTCCGGCTGCTCGACACCGGTCTGGGGCAGGACGCGCCCGAGCTGATGGGCCTGGTCGACGCGCTCCCGGACGTGTGGGCGCGGGCCGCGTTCATCCGCACGCTGCGGTCCGTCGTCGACTGGCGCGGCCAGGTGGTCACCATGCTGGACCGTTGCTACCTCGCCCAGGGCATGCCCACGCTCCTCGTCTGGGGCGACCGGGACGGCGTCGTGCCGGTCGACCACGCGTTCACCGCGCACGAGGCGATGCCCGACAGCCGCCTCGAAATCTTCCAGGGAGCCGGGCACTTCCCCTTCCACGCCGATCCCGCGCGCTTCCTCGCGCTCGTCGAGGAGTTCATCGGGTCGACGGAACCGGCCAATTGGAGCATCGAGCAGTGGTGGCGCCTGCTGCGGGCGGGGCGGCCGGGCGACGAGGCCCACGTCGACGAGATGGAAAGGCGGTATCGCGAGGCGAGCGAGCGGAGCGCCACCTGAGGCTTCCTCGGGAAGCCTCAGGCTTCAAGATGCCCCACGCGCTCGCCAGACTGCTGACGTGCCCGCCAGGCGGCTGACGTGCTCGCCAGGCGGCTAACGCGCCTGCCAGACCGTCATGTCCGCGCTCAAGAAGCTGAACCCGCCCTTCGGTAGTGCGGTCGACTTCACCAGGACCACGAGCAGGGCGATGTCTCCGGAGGGGTTCTGCACGCAGATCTCGCTGCCGGCCGCCACGGCGGCCAGCGGGAGGTCGTGGCTGTCGGCGCCCTTGAGGGCGATACGGCACGAACCGAGGGTGGCTCCCGGCTTGCCGTACAGCGGGATGATCAGGCTCTTGTCGCTCTCCAGCGAGCAGCTGTTCCCCTCGCAGACGAAGCGGATGTCCCCCTTGCGGTCCTTGCGGTCGATCGGCTTCCTCAGGCTCACGGAGTTCTTCTCGTCGAACCACTCCTGTGGGTACGCGACGGCTCGCTGCCGCGTGGACCCGGTCGGGGAGGAGCCGGAGGAGTCGGAGGAGTCGGAGGAGGGGAGCGATCCGTCCGCCGCCCGGTCATTCCTGTCGCCGGAACCCGAGTTCTCACCGGCCGCCGAGTTCTCACCCTCGCGCGCGGATCCCCCGGACGCCGCTCCGGACGCCGGTGACCGGTCGGGCGTCTGGGAACCGGACTCCGAGGACGTGCCTTTGCCGCGGAGCATGTCCGTCGCGTCCATCACCGTCCACGTCAACCCCGTGAGCAGCAGCGCGCCTGCCACCGCGGCGGCCGTGATGAACGCGTTGCGTCTTCGGCGGGCCCGCGGTCTTTCCGGCTCCGAGGGCACCGTCCGCTGCGGCGGCGCGAACAACGGCCGCGTGTACACGGGGGCGGGGTGCACCCGGGTCGGGTGGGGAACCGGGGCCGGAACCCTCACCTCCGGCCCGGTGATCTCCCGCCACACAGCAGGCCCCGCATCCACGGCGGCCTCCCCGCCGAGGCGCTGCCTGCACCAGTCGACGATCTCCGCCAGGGTCGCCCGCTCCGCCGGATCGGCGGCCAGGCAACGGGCGAACAGCGGACGCAACTGCGCGGGCAGCAGGGAGAGATCGGGCTCCGAGTGCACGATCCGGTACAGCACGCTGACCGAGGGCCCGTCCCCGTACAGCGGCTCGCCCAGCGCCGCGAACGCCGCTGTCTGGCCGAGCGCGAAGACGTCGGTGGCCGCGGTGACGTCGCCCGTGGACGCCTGCTCGGGAGCCATGAACTGGGGCGTGCCCGCGACGGAACCCGTGACGGTGTGCGCAGAAGTGGCGCTGGAGCTCAGCGATATGCCGAAGTCGATGACGCGCGGCCCGTCGGCGGCAAGGAGCACGTTCGACGGCTTCAGGTCCCGGTGCACGATTCCCGCACTGTGGATGGCCTGCAGCGCCTCGGCGACCCCCGCCATCAGCCACAGCACCGCCGGTACCGGCAGCGGCCCGCTCCGGGCGACTGCCTCCGACAGGGAGGGCCCGGCCACGTACAGCGTGGCCAGCCAAGGCGGTACGCCGTCCGCGTCGGCGTCGATCAGTTCGGCCGTGTAGGCGCCCTTGACCCGCTGGGCCGCCTTTATCTCCCTGCTGAACCGCCGCCGGAAGGCCGGATCGTCGGCCAGCTCGGGCCGTACCACCTTGATCGCGACCGGTCGGCCGCCCTGCGTGTGCGCCAGATAGACCCGGCCCATGCCGCCCGCGCCGATCCGGGCGGCGAGGCGGTAACCGGCCACGGTGGGCGGGTCGTCCGCCTGCAACGGCTGGAACACCTCAGTCGCGTCGTTCATCGGCCCTCGTCCCCCTGCTCCCCTGATCCCCTGCCCCCTGATCAGCAGCAGCCTAAAGGGTGCCTGGTGGGCCTCCGCTCCTCCGTCACTCCTCCGCGAGGACCCGCTGTGCCACAGCGAAGGCCGAATTGGCCGCGGGGACACCGCAGTAGACGGCCGTCTGGAGGAGCACCGCGCCGATCTCCTCCGGTGTGAGCCCATTGCGGCGGGCCGCCCGGATGTGCATGGCGAGCTCGTCGTAGTGCCCGTGCGCGACCAGAGCGGTCATGGTGATCATGCTGCGTTCGCGGTGCGCGAGGGTCGGGTCGGTCCAGATCTGGCCCCAGGCGTAGCGGGAGATGAAATCCTGGAAGCGGGCCGTGAAGGGCGTGGTGTTCCCCTGAGCGCGGTCCACGTGCGCGTCCCCCAGGACCGCTCGGCGCACAGCCATCCCGGTCGCGTCCGCGCCCGTCAAGTGCGTGCGCAGCGCGGCGACCACGGCCTCCGGTCGCTCCGCCGGCGCCAGATGCGAGGCGCCCGCCAGCTCCGTGAGGCAGGCGCCCGGCACCGCGTCGGCGATCTCGCGCGCGTGGGCGGGTGGCGTCGCCGGATCCTCGCGTCCCGCGACGACGAGCGTGGGTGCGGTGATCGTCGCGAGCGACTGCCTGATGTCGTACGCCGCCAGCGCGTCGCAGCACGCGGCGTACGCGTCGGGATCGGTGTTCCGGTGGTCGTCCACCAGGCGGGGGACGGTGAACCCGGGCGTGAACCAGCGTTCCGGCGCGCTCTGCGCGAGTGCCGCGAGGCCTTCGCGGCGCACGAGCGCGGCGCGCTCCTCCCAGCGTGCGCTGCCGCCGAAGTGCGCGGAGGAGCAGATCACGGCGAGGCTCGCCACCCGCTCCGGGTGGTGCGCGGCCAGGTGCAGGCCGACGGCGCCACCGAGGGAGACGCCCGCGTACGCGAAACGGTCGACGCCGAGAGAGTCGGCGAGCGCGAGGACGAGTGCGGCCAGGTCGGCGACGCTCGCTCCCGGGCCGATCAGATCGGCGGGGGACTTGCCGTGACCGGGCAGATCCCAGCGTACGACCCGGTGGGTGGTGGAGAGTTCGGGTGCCACGGCGTCCCACAGGGCGGTGGAGGTGCCGACCGAGGAGCCGAGGAGGAGAGGGGGCGCGGTCGGGGCGCCCTCGGTGGTGTGGTGCGGCAGCTTGCCGGTCATCGTCGCTCCAGGGCTCGGTCCGTGAGGGTTCCGGCTGAGCCGGTGTAACGGGTGGGGTCGGTGAGTTCGGTGAGGTCGACGGCCGACATCCCGGCGAGACCGGGCTCGTCGGCAAGCACCTGCGCGAGGGACCTGCCCTCGTCCCGGGTGCGCCGGGCCGCCGACGTGAGCACCTCCTTCGCACGGGCCCGGCCCAGGAGGGGTGTCAGCTCCGCCGTGAGGCGTTCGGAGACGATCAACCCGTCGGTGAGACCCAGGTGTTCACGCATCGCCTCCGGGTGGACCCGGAGGTTCTCGGTGAGCTCCGCCGCGTGCAGGCTCGCGCCGCCGACCGTGCGCAGGAGGTCGCGCAGGGCCTCCCACTCCGCGTGCCAGGCGCCCGCGGGGCGTTCGTCCTCGGCCGCCATCGACGCGTGGAGCGTCGCCGCGAGGGCGGGGGCGCGGCGGGCCGCGGCGGCGACGAGGGTGGAGCGGACGGGGTTCGCCTTGTGGGGCATGGCGGAGGAACCGCCCCCCGCTCCCTCGGAGAGTTCGGCCAGCTCCGTGCGGGAGAGGGTGAGGATGTCCGTGGCCGCCTTGCCGAGGGCCCCGGCAGTGAAGGCGAGCACCGAGGCGATGTCGGCGACCGGGGTGCGCAGGGTGTGCCAGGGAAGGGCGGGTTCGACAAGACCCAGGTGGTCGGCGTAGGCCGAGACGAGGCCCGCCCCGAGTGCGGCGTCCGCCGCGAACGCCCCCGGCGGGCGCGCCCCGCGCGCGTACGCCCCGAACGCGGCCAACGTGCCTGCCGCGCCCCCCAGTTGAGCGGGAAGCGCGTCGCGTACCGGCCGCACTCTGTCCCGCGCGTCGAGCACCAGCGAGCGCCAGCCCGCCGCCTTCAGGCCGAACGTCGTCGGGACCGCGTGCTGCGTCAGGGTGCGGCCCGGCATCACCGTGTCCCGGTGCTGTCTCGCGAGGCGGGCGAGTGCCGTCTGCGTGCGGGTCAGGTCCGCCAGGATCAGGTCCAGCGTGCGCCGCGCGACCAGCATCATCGCCGTGTCCATGATGTCCTGGCTCGTGGCGCCCCGGTGGACGTACGGCGCCGCGTCCGCGGGCACCGCCGCCGTCAGGTCCGCGACCAGCGGGATCACCGGATTGCCGCCGGACCGCGCGCGGAGCGCGAGATCGCGTACGTCGAAGCGACCGGCGTCGGCCGCGGCGGAGACGGCCGTTGCCGCCCCCGAGGGGGCCAGACCCACTGTCGCCTGAGCCCGCGTCAGCGCCGCCTCCGCGTCGAGCATCGCCCGCAGGAAGGCGGTGTCGCCCGTCGCGGCTTCGGCAGGGGAGCCCGCTCGCCCGGGGGAGAGCAGGCCGACGTCCGTACCTTCAAGACTCACTGGAACTCCAGGAACACCGTTTCGCCCTCGCCCTGAAGGCGGATGTCGAAACGGTACGTGCGGTACGCCTCGGGGCGGGTGACCAGTGTCGCGCGTCGCGCCGGGTCGAGGGAGCCCAGGAGCGCGTCGCCCGGCTCCTCGACCAGGTAGGCGCGCGTGTACAGGTGGTGGAGCAGACCTCGCGCGAACACGGCCACCGCGATGTACGAGACGCCGCCCGGCGGGAGCGTACGGATCGCCCAGTGGCCGTCCGCGTCGGTCGGGACACGGCCGAACCCGGTGAACGCGACTCCGTCACGCCCGATGACCTCGCCCGTGACCGGGTCGTGCCGCAGCGAGCCCGGCGCCCCCGTGCGGGAGCCGTCGGGTGCGGGCTGCCAGGTCTCGATGAGGGCGTCGGGTACCGGGTCTCCCGCGCCGTCGTACACGTACCCGTGCAGTGTGATCGTGTCCGGGTGGCCTGCCGGTGCGACCTCGCCGCCGCGCGGGAAGGGCAGCGCGTAGCCGTAGAACGGGCCGACGGTCTGGGAAGGAGTGGGAGCGTACGACATCAGTGCTTGTCGCCTTCCTCGAAGAGCGTCGCGGAAGGGCCGTCCAGGACGATGTCCCAGCGGTAGCCGAGCGACCACTCGGGGACGGAGAGATCGTGGTCGTAGGCGCAGACCAGGCGCGCCCGCGCCGAATCGTCGGTGACCGAGCGCAGGACCGGGTCGTAGGCGAACAGCGGGTCGCCGGGGAAGTACATCTGCGTCACCAGGCGCTGTGTGAACGCCGTGCCGAAGAGCGAGAAGTGGATGTGCGCCGGGCGCCACGCGTTGACGTGGTTGCGCCACGGGTACGCGCCCGGCTTGACGGTCGTGAAGGAGTACGTTCCCTCGTCGTCGGTCAGACAGCGGCCGAACCCCGTGAAGTTCGGGTCGAGCGGCGCCGGGTGCTGATCGAGCTGATGGGCGTACCGGCCGGACGCGTTGGCCTGCCACAGCTCGACCAACTGGCCGCGCACCGGGCGCCCTTCGCGATCCAGGACACGGCCGGACACGGCGATCCGCTCACCGAGCGGCTCGCCCGGGTGCTGCCGTGTCAGGTCGCGGTCGAGCGCCGTGATGTCGGTGACGCCGAACGCGGGTCCGCTCAGCTCCACCGCCTCCGGGTCGCGAAGAGGGATCAGCTGTTGCCTGGGGTATCGGAAGTGGCTGCTGCGGTACGGGGGATAGTCGCGCGGCGGGTGGTCGGTGGGCGCGGCCGATGCCTGCGCCTTGGCGACCTCCGTGTCCATCTCCCGCTGGCTCAGCCCGTCGGGCAGGGGATCGGTGAGGGGCATGTGGCTATCAGCTCCGTAGACGTCACGCGGACTCATGACGGGATTCCTCCGGACACGGCTTCGCAGGCGGCATCGGAGGCAGCGCCAGGGATGGCCTCAGCGATGGCATCAGGGATGGCTTCAGCGATGGCTTCAGGGATGGCTTCAGCGATGGCTTCGGGAATGTGGACCTCGGCCGCCGTCTTGGCGACGATCTCGTCCACTGTGATGCCCGGGGCCAACTCGACTAGTGCCAGGCCGTGTTCGGTGACGTCCAGGACGCCGAGGTCGGTGATGATCCGATTCACGCAGGCCCGGCCGGTCAGCGGAAGCGCGCACTCCTCAAGGATCTTGGGGGAGCCGTCCTTGGCGGTGTGCGTCATCGCCACGACCACCGTTCGCGCCCCGTGCACCAGGTCCATCGCCCCGCCGATCCCCGTGATCATCTTGCCCGGGATCGCCCAGTTGGCCAGGTCGCCGCGCGCGGAGACCTGCATCGCGCCGAGCACCGCCACATCGATGTGGCCGCCGCGGATCATCCCGAAGGAGAGCGCGGAGTCGAAGTAGGAGGCACCGGGGCGGACGGTGACCGTCTCCTTGCCCGCGTTGATCAGATCCGGGTCCACTTCGGCGTCCGTGGGGTACGGCCCCACGCCGAGGATGCCGTTCTCGGACTCCAGGACCACCTCGACGCCCTCGGGGAGGTAGTTGGGGATCAGTGTGGGCAGTCCGATGCCCAGGTTCACGTACTGGCCGTCGCGCAACTCGCGTGCGGCGCGGGCGGCCATCTGTTCACGGGTCCAGGCCATCAGCCGCTCACCGTCCCTCGTGCCGGGGAGGCGGCGGGAGGGGAAGCGGGCGCGGAGACCGTACGCCGTTCGATGCCCTTGTCCGCCGCCTGCTCCGGGGTCAGCTCCAGGACCCGCTGGACATAGATCCCCGGCAGGTGTACCGCGTCGGGGTCGATCTCGCCCGGCTCCACAAGCTCCTCCACCTCGGCGATCGTGACCCGTCCTGCCATCGCGGCCAGGGGGTTGAAATTCCGGGTGGACTTGTTGAAGACGAGGTTCCCGTGCCGGTCGCCCTTGGCCGCCCGCACGAGCGCGAAGTCGGTACGGATGCCGCGCTCCAGGACGTACTCCTCGCCCTCGAACTCGCGCACCTCCTTGGCCGGTGAGGCGAGCGCGATCCCGCCCGAGCCGTCGTAGCGCCACGGCAGCCCGCCGTCGGCGACCTGCGTGCCCACCCCGGCCGGTGTGTAGAACGCGGGAATCCCGCACCCTCCGGCCCGCAGCCGCTCGGCGAGCGTGCCCTGCGGGATCATCTCCACCTCCAGCTCACCGCCCAGGTACTGGCGGGCGAACTCCTTGTTGGCCCCGATGTACGACCCGGTCACCCGAGCGATCCGGCCCGCCGAGAGCAGCACCGCGAGCCCCGACTCCATCGCCCCGCAGTTGTTGGACACCACCCGCAGGCCCGAAACGCCGGCCTCGTACAGCCCCTCGATCAGCACGCCGGGCACACCGCTCAGCCCGAACCCGCCGACCGCGAGGGAGGCACCGTCGCCCACATCGGCCACCGCGTCGGCAGCCGAGGCCACCACCTTGTCCATCCGTCGATCCCCATCTCTTCCAGGCCTTCGATGCCCTACGAATTAATCAGGGCACTGACTATCTTTACGAGGTCCGGCTCACGCTGCCACTCGTTCCGTAGGCCGTCAAGGGCGAGTACTGTTCAGTGCACCTACGAAAAACCCGGTGCAAGGCAGCCGGTACAAGGCAGCCGGTACAGGGCAGCAGCCGGTACGAGGCAGTGGAGGAACTCATGGCCGCGGTGGACCTGACCACCCACCCCGGGCACCTGGCCCGGCGTCTGCAGCAGGCGCACTATCTGCTGTGGAACACGATGGTCTCCGAGGAGATCACCTCGCCGCAGTTCGCCGTCCTGAACGCGCTCGTCGCCGAGCCGGGCCTCGATCAGCGCACCGTCGGCGAGCGGGTCGGCCTCGACCGGTCCACCATCGCGGAGGTCATCAGCCGTCTCATCCGCCGTGAGCTGCTCGACAAGGTGCGCGATCCGCAGGACGGCCGCCGGTATCTGCTGCACCTGACGGACCAGGGCAAGCGCACGCACCGCAAGCTGACGGTGCGGACGGCCCGGATGAACCAGGTCTTCCTCGGGCCGCTCTCCGCGGACGAGCAGACCCTCTTCTTCGACCTGATCCAGCGGGTCTCGGACGCGGCGGAGGGCCTGCGCAATCCCGCGGAACCCTTCGCCGCGACCAACGGCTGACTCCCCGGCAGGGCCCGCGTCACGCCTTCGCGAACACCACCCACACCTGCCCCTTCGCGAACGGCAGCCGCTCGCCGTCGTCCGCCGTGGTGAACTCCGTGCCGTCCTGCGCAGACGTCCGCTCCCAGCGCGCCTCGTAGGCCCGGCCGTCCCGCAGGACCCGCGCCTTCCCCGAGCCGACGGTCTCGGTGAACGGCGTGTTGCTGCCCGAGCGGTCGTGGAAGCGGGACTCGCGCACCTTCACGTACTGCACGACGACCGTCGACGCGCCCAGCGTCCCGCCGTCAATCGTGCGGGCCTGCGCCCCGTCCATGGAGACGAGCCAGCGCTTCCGCTCGGCCGACCAGTCGAAGGTGAACCGCGCCGCGGGGAAGCGGACCGTGGCCGCACGTTCCGGAGTACCGCCCTTCGGGCGCGCGCCGAAGGTGAAGCCCGTGCTCTGAAGACCCCCCGTGCCCGCGTCGGCGTCCAGTGCTCTCGGGCGTACGAAGAGGTTGTGCGGGGCCACCTTTCCGCCGCCCCGGAAGTAGGCGTCGCCCGGCGCCTTGCCGGGTGACAGCGGGCGCAGGGGAGCGGCCGAGACCAGCGGGAGGAGCTTCGACTGCGCCCCGGAGAACGCGAGAGCCGGATCGTCGAACTGCCTCAGCAGCTCAAGATCCGTCTCCCGCGCGCTGCGCACCGGACCGACGACGGGCGGCGGCTTGCTCGCGTACACCGCCATCAGACGGCTCAGCCCCGCCTCGACCTGCTCCGCGTACACGACGTCCGCCGCGTCCAGACCCGTCTGCGGGCGTGCGGGGCCCACGTTGTCGATCTTCACGGCGAGTACGTGCCCGTCGCCGTCGGAAGCCGCCTTCCCGTCGCCGCCGCCGGTGTCGCTGAGGGTGCAGCCCGGCGCGAGGCAGCCCAGAGCGGCGACGGCCGCCACCGCGGCCACCGTCGTGCGTCGTGTCCATCTCCGCGTTCGCATACGGGCTTCCTACCCCGTCCGCCCCGGCCCTCCCACCCCACGGGGCCAGGATCGGACGAGGTCAGCCCAGATCAAGGGCGTTGCGCAGGCCGAGCCGGTAGCGGACGCGGTCATGGCGCTTGAGGATTTCGACCGCGGGGGCGCGGAACAAGGAGGCCACCGAGCACGGTGCGGCATCCGAACCGACCCTCTCCAGCAGGGCGTTCACCGCCTGGCGCGCCGAAGTGTTCGCCCCTTCCATCGTCGCGAGGTCGATCGGCACGGACACGTAGTCGCCCGCCAGATAGAGGTTGGGGATCCTCGTGGCGGCCGACGGGCGGTTGTGGAAGGTGCCGACCGGGTGGATGAGCAGCTCGTCCTCGTTGGTCGGGTTGGGCGTCCCGATGCCGTCGACGCCCGGGTCCAGGAACCACGAGTGCAGCTTGCCGTCGCTCAGGACGACCTTGCCGGTGTCGTTGAGCGCGGCCTTGAGCTGCGCCCACACCTCCTTGGCGACCTCGTCGCGCGTGCACTGCTTGGCCGTCTTGCCGTAGAGGATCCCCGGCTTGTCCCACTCGGAGATGTCCACGGAGAGACACTCGACCGCGACGCCGTCTCCGTAGTCCGCGGGAAAGTCGCGCTCCGGCCAGTGGCCGGCCTGCGCGATGCCGGTGAGCGACCAGGGCGAGTCGATACAGTTGAAGTGGCCCTTCACCACGGGTGGACGCTCCGTCAGATAGAACTGGATGCCTGTCATCCAGTCGGTCTCCAGCTTGTCGCAGCGCGCCAACTGCGGGTCGGCGCTCTTCAGTTCCGCGCTCCACGTCCTGCGCGCGTGCTCCACCGGCATGGCCTGGATGTAGTGATCGGCGGTGACGTCACGGCGTACGCCGTCGGGATCCTCGATGACGGCCTTGGTGACGCTGCCGCCCGAGAAGCCCAGCTGCCGTACGGTCCAGCCGACGCGGAACTCCACGCCGAGGGACTTCAGATGGGTCACCCAGGGGTCGATCCATGCCTCGTTCGTGGGCGCGTTGAGCAGCCGGTCGGGCGGGCCGTCCGCGCCCTGGCCGAGCAGGTTGAAGACGAAGGCCTCGCCGAGCGTGCCGACGGTGCGGGTGCTCGCCACCTCGGCCTTGGTGGCGACGATGTTGCGGGTGACGCCGATCGCGAGGATGCGCTGGTAGTCCTGCGACATCTTCGCGGCGCGCACGAACTCCCACCAGGGCGTCGACTCCCAGGTGTCGTCGCGGCGTTCGTCGCAGCTGGTGAGGAAGACAAGGGCGCGGTTCACGAAGTACGCGACCTCGTGCGCGGGCAGGTTGAAGGCCGTGTCGAGGAGCGCGGTGAGCGCGCGTGCGATGTCGTCCGGAGTGAGTCTCTCCGGATCGCTGCCCGGCCAGGGGATCGGCATCCGGATGTCCTCGCGCCCGGTGCGCGCGAACGACATCTCGCGTGGCGCGGCGAGGTTGTCCCAGACTCCGTTCGCGTTGCCCGGGAAGGGGATGCGGCGCATCGTGTCGGGGAGGTTGTGGTAGATCCCCGGGATGAAGCGGAACCCGTGCTCACCGGGCAGCGGCCTGCGGTTGCCCTTCGCACTGTTCGGTACGTCCATGCTGCGGGCCTTGCCGCCCAGGGCCCTGCGCTCGTAGACCGTGACGGCGAAGCCGCGCTCGGCCAGCTCGTGGGCGGCGGTGAGACCGGCGACGCCGCCGCCGAGCACGGCCACGGAATGCTTGGCCGGGTCCGCCCGCGAGGCACGGTCGCCGGCCGCCGCGGGCAGTGCCCCCGCCCCGAGCGCCGCCACGCCGCCCGCCGCGGCCGCCCCCGCGACGAACGTCCGTCTCGTGCTGCCCGTAACTCCCGAGTACCCCATGACCCGTCCCCCTTACCGTAAGTAACTCCCGTATCCGGCGCCGGAGCCTACGGTCGCCGCCGGTCACGTGGAAGCGGCGTGCGAGCGCGGGCCGGAACATTGGCGCGAATGTGTTCCCGGCGGGGAGCCGTGGGGTGGTGTGACGCGCGTATGGCCGGAGTGCGAAGGCTGCGTTTCCGGAAAGCCGGGGCGGGTGAGACGGCTTGACCCCTCTTGGTGCCGTGGTTAGTTTCATCGCCATGCGAATATCCCGGCGGTTCAAGCAGCGGCGCGCTGTTGATCTGATGCGCGTCGCCACCGCAATGTGTAGCTGACCTTCAAGACGCACACGTCTTTTCGTGAGAAACCGCAGGGCCGCAGGTAATCGCCCTGCCGGTCTTCCCCCTCCGTGAAGGTCCGCACTCCGGGAAAGAACTCATGCCCACACATATGCGCACGCCCACACATGTACGGGCGGCGCTCGGCGCTGCCCTCCTCGCGCCGCTGCTCCTGGCCGGATGCGCGGACAACGCCACGTCGACCGAGACCGTCGACGCCAAGCAGGTCTCCGCCAAGATCCCGAAGAAGGTGGACCCGAACACCACGATCACCGTCGGAGCCCCGGACGCCCAGGTCGCCCTGAAACTCTCCGGACAGATCGGCAAGCTCCCCTTCAAGGTGAAATGGGCCAACATCAGCGGCGGTCCCCAGTGCTCCGAGGCATTCAGGGCGCATTCCCTCGACGTGTGCTCCGCGGCGGAAATACCGTCCATTCACGCCCATTGGACGGGACTCGACACGAAATTGGTGGCGTCCAAATTCCGCAAGGACCCGCTGAAGCACCCCACGTACGAAATCGGCGTCGCGCCCGGCGCGGACATCGACACGCTGAAGGACCTGCGCGGCAAGAAGATCGCCTACAGTCCGGGGCAGGCACAGGGCGCTCTCGTCCTGCGCATCCTCGCCAAGGCCGGGCTCACCAAGGACGACGTGGAGCTGGTCGAACTGCCCAGCACCGGCGACGTCTACCCGTCCGCGCTCGGCAGCGGCCAGGTCGACGCGGCGCCGCTCGGCGGGGTCAACATCAAGCGCTATCCCGCGAAGTACGGCAAGGACGGCGCGAAGACCATCCAGCACGGCCTGCGGGACGACCCGGGGCATCTGTGGGTGCCGACCGAGTCGGTGGAGGATCCTCAGAAGGCCGCGGCCATCAGGGAGTTCGTGAAGTACTGGGCGCGCGCCGGCGAATGGGCCGACAAGCATCCCGACGAGTGGATCGCCGGTTACTACGTCAAGGATCAGGGCCTGTCCCGCGCGGACGGCGAGTACCTCGTCAAGGGAAACGGCCACCCCGACTTCCCGGCCGACTGGACCTCCGCCATCGCGCGGCAGCAGAAGACCGTCGATCTGCTGGCGAAGGAGACCGGGAAGAAGCCCTTCGACGCCGAGGTCCTCTTCGACCGGCGGTACGAGTCGGTGGCCGCCGACGCCGTCAAGTCCCGTGCGGGGGAGGGCACATGAGCGCCGAGGCCCCCTCCCTGACCAAGGCCGCAGCCCGTACCGAACCCGTGCAGGTACGCCGTCGGCCGCCGCGGCGCCGCAGGCTTGGACCGGGCCGCCCCATACCGTACGGATGGGCCATCGGCCCCCTGCTCCTGCTCGCGTTCTGGTCGGCGGGGTCGGCCGCCGGGTTCATCGACGCCCGCAACCTCTCCGCGCCCTGGACCGTGGTGAGGACCGCCGGTGACCTGATCTCCGAGGGGCGCCTCCAGTCGAACCTCGCCACCTCCGCCGAACGCGCCCTCCTCGGGCTGCTCTTCGGTACCGCGGCCGGGCTCGCCCTCGCGATCGCCGCCGGACTCAGCAGGATCGGCGAGGGAATCATCGACGGACCCGTGCAGATCAAGCGGGCCATCCCGTCACTCGCGCTGATCCCGCTGCTCATCCTCTGGTTCGGCATCGGCGAGTCGATGAAGGTCATCACCATCGCGCTCGGCGTCTTCGTGCCGGTCTACATCCACACCCACAACGGGCTGCGGACGATCGACGGACGCTACGCCGAACTCGCCGAGACCGTAGGGCTTTCGCGGGCCGGATTCGTGCGGCACGTCGTCCTGCCGGGGGCGCTGCCGGGCTTCCTCCTCGGCATGCGGTTCGCGGTCACCGCGGCGTGGCTCTCGCTCGTCGTGGTCGAGCAGGTCAACGCCACGAGTGGCATCGGCTACATGATGGAGCTCGCCCGCACCTACGGGCAGACCGACATCATCATCGTCGGCCTCGTCGTGTACGGCCTTCTCGGTCTCATCTCGGACGCACTGGTCCGGCTCGTGGAGAGGAAGGCGCTGTCATGGCGACGCACACTGGCGGGCTGACGGACGAGGGACCGGCCGTCAGCATCAAAGGGCTCGTCCGCTCCTTCGGCGACCGCACGATTCTCGACGGGCTCGAACTGACCATCACACCAGGTGAGTTCGTGGCACTCATCGGACGCAGCGGCTCGGGCAAGTCGACGCTCCTGCGGGCCCTGGCGGAACTCGACCACGAGGTCGAGGGCAGCGGAGAGCTCACGGCGCCGGACGACGTCTCGGTGGTCTTCCAGGACGCACGCCTGCTGCCCTGGAAGCGGGTCCTGGACAACGTCGTACTGGGCCTGACGGGCCCCGGAGCACGGAACCAAGGCCGCGCGGCGCTCGACGAAGTGGGCCTCGGTGGCCGGGAGGACGCCTGGCCGGCGGACCTCTCCGGCGGCGAACAGCAGCGGGTCTCGCTCGCCCGCTCCCTGGTGCGCGAACCGCGACTCCTGCTGGCCGACGAGCCCTTCGGCGCACTGGACGCGCTCACCCGCATCCGGATGCACGCCCTGCTGCGACGCCTCTGCGAGGCACACCGGCCCGCCGTGCTCCTGGTCACCCATGACGTGGACGAGGCGATCGCCCTCGCCGACCGGGTGGTCGTCCTGGACGCGGGGCGCATCGCGGCCGACGTACGGGTGGAGCTTCCCGCGCCGCGGGGGCAGGGGAGCGCGGAGTACGCGGAGCTGCGCGGGAGGCTGCTGCGACAGCTGGGGGTCGACCCGGCAGGCGGCGACCCGGCGCTCGCACGCCCCGAGAACCGGCCTGCCGCCTAGCGGCCGGCACGCCGCCCAGCCGTCGGCGGCTGGCGCAGCACATCCGCCAGGTCGTACCGGACCGGCTCCTCCAGCTGGGCGAACGTACAGCTGTCAGGGGTACGGTCCGGTCGCCAGGTGCGGAACCGTGCCGTGTGCCGGAAGCGCTGCCCGCCCTCCATGTGGTCGTACGCCACCTCGCAGACGCGCTCGGGACGCAGCGGCACCCAGGACAGGTCCTTCTTGCCCGACCAGCGGCTCGGCGCGCCCGGCATCCGGGACGTCTCGTGCGCGGCCTCGTCCGCCCAGGCCGCCCAGGGGTGCCCCTCGGCCGCGTCGTCCATCCGCAGCGGCTCCAGCTCGTCGACCAGCTCCGCCCGCCGCCGCATGGAGAACGCGGCGCAGACCCCGACGTGCTGCAGGGCGCCCCCGTCGTCGTACAGGCCAAGGAGGAGCGAGCCGACGATGGGGCCGCTCTTGTGGAGGCGGTAGCCCGCGACCACGCAGTCCGCCGTGCGCTCGTGCTTGATCTTGAACATGAGCCGTTCGTTCTGCCGGTAGCGCAGGTCGAGCGGCTTGGCGATGACGCCGTCGAGCCCCGCGCCCTCGTACTGCTCGAACCACTCCCGGGCCAGCTCGGGGTCCATGGTGGCGGGCGCGAGGTGGACGGGGGCGCTCACGCCCTCCAGGGCCTCGGTGAGGCGCGTGCGGCGGTCGGCGAGAGGAGTGTCGAGCAGGGCCCCGTCGTCCAGGGCGAGCAGGTCGAAGGCCACGAAGGACGCCGGGGTCCGCTCGGCGAGCGTCCGCACCCGCGACGCGGCGGGGTGGATGCGCTCCGTGAGGGCGTCGAAGTCGAGACGGCCGTCGCGGGCGATCACGATCTCGCCGTCCAGGACGCAGCGGGCGGGCAGGCGGTCGAGCAGGGCCTCGGCCAGCTCCGGGAAGTACCGGGTCAGGGGTTTGCCCGTACGGCTGCCGATCTCCAGGTCCGCGCCGTCACGGAAGACGATCGCACGGAAGCCGTCCCACTTGGCCTCGTACTGCATGCCCGGCGGGATCCTCGCCACGGGTTTGGCGAGCATGGGCTTGACGGGGGGCATCACCGGCAGATCCATATCTCGATTCTGTGCCCATGTGGCAGCTTTCGCCCGGTATGCGACTCTCGTGCGTTGCGCCTAGCGTGGCGGCATGGGTGGTAAAGCGGTCGAGCTCGACGCGGGCGGGCGGGTGGTGCGGCTCTCCAGCCCGGACAAGGTCGTCTTTCCGGAGCGGGGCTTCACCAAGCTGGACGTCGCCCGCTACTTCCTCGCGGTCGGCGACGGGATCGTACGCGCCCTGCGGGACCGCCCCACGACGCTCCAGCGCTTCCCCGACGGGGTCACCGGCGAGTTCTTCTACCAGAAGCGCGCCCCCAAGAACCTCCCCGACTGGATCCCCACCGGCACCATCGCCTTCCCCAGCGGCCGCACCGCCGAGGAGATCTGCCCCACCGAAGTGGCCGCCGTCGTCTGGGCCGCCCAGTTCAACACGCTGACCTTCCACCCCTGGCCGGTACGGCGCGACGACCCCGACCACCCCGACGAACTCCGCGTCGACCTGGACCCGCAGCCCGGCACGGACTACGCGGACGCGGTGCGCGCCGCACACGAACTCCGCACCGTCCTGGACGAGTTCGGCCTCCAGGGCTGGCCCAAGACGTCCGGCGGACGCGGCCTGCATGTCTTCGTGCCGATCGAACCGAGGTGGGACTTCACCGGCGTACGAAGGGCGGTGATCGCCTGCGGCCGCGAACTGGAGCGCCGCATGCCGGACGCCGTCACGACCGCGTGGTGGAAGGAGGAGCGCGGCGAGCGGATCTTCGTCGACTACAACCAGACCGCCCGCGACCGGACCATCGCCTCCGCCTACTCGGTACGCCCCGGACCGAACGCCCCCGTGTCGGCGCCGCTGCGCTGGGACGAGATCGACGACGCGGTGCCGGAGGACTTCGACATCGGCACGATGCCGGAGCGGTTCGCCCAAGTCGGCGATGTGCACGCGGACATGGAGAAGCACGCCTTCTCGCTGGACGCACTCCTCGAACTCGCCGACCGCGACGACCGCGACCGCGACCTGGGCGACATGCCCTATCCGCCCGAGTACCCCAAGATGCCGGGCGAGCCGAAGCGGGTACAGCCGAGCCGGGCCAGGCACGAGGAGCAATGACAACGGCGCCCGCACCCCCCTGCGGGGTACGGGCGCCGAAGCGGAATCGATCAGTCGAGGAGTGGCGCCGGGCTACAGCTCCTTGATCCTGATGTCCCGGTACGAGATCACATCAGTGACCCCGTGCACCTGCACCCCGACATAGCCGGAGGAGTACCGCCGCCCGTCCGTGCCCGGGTCGTCGCCGCGCGGCGGTGTGAAGTCCTGGCCGCCGGTGTTGTCGAACTCGTTGATCAGGACGCCGTTGCGGTAGATCGAGTAGTGCTGGTCCACCACCTTGATCTCGTAGTCGTTCCACGTGCCCTTCGGGGTGACGCCGGCACCGGCGAGACCCACCCGGTCGAAGCCGTAGACCGACCCCGTCTTGTACATGTCGCCGTCAGGCTTGTCGAGCGCCTGGATCTCGTGCCCGTACTTGATGGCGACCCACTCCGGACGTGACTCCTCCGGGTGGTCGTGGACCTGCGGGAAGCGCACGAAGACGCCGCCGTTGGCGTTGCCGTTGCCCGGCGCGTCGTCCCGCCACTGGAGCTTCAGCGAGAAGTCGCCGTACTTGCGCTCCGGGAACCACAGCATGCCCATGCCCTCGACGGTGGTGCTGCTGGTGATCGAACCGTCGGCGTTGAGCCCGAACTTGCCGCCGCCGACCTGCTCCCACTTGTTCAGGGAGCCCTGGGTGCCGTCGAAGATCTTGCGGTAGCCGTCCGTCTGGCCGGGCTTGCCGATGCCGGACTGCTTGGCGGCCTTGTTGATCTTGTTGTACTCGCGCTGGTCGATCTCACCGGCCTTCAGGAGCTTGTCCGTGACGCTCTTGACGTGCTTGAGGAAGAGCGCGTGGGAGGTCCACTCCTTCTCGTCCTCGATCAGCTCGTTGATGCGGCAGCGGGTGTTGGTGACCCGGTTCGGGATGCCCGTGTCGACCGTGCCGACGATGACCGTCAACCGCTCGTCGAACTCCGCGCAGTTGGGGGCCGGGACCCCGCCACTCTCCTTGACCGTGAACGAGACGTCCTTGGCCGCCGACGTGTTGCCCGCCTTGTCGCTCGCCCGGTAGGCCACCGTGTGGCGGCCCACGCGGTCGACGACGACCGGAGCGGTGTAGGCGAGATACGGACCGCCGTCGAGCGAGTACTCGACCTTGTCGACACCGGAGTCGGCGTCGGTCGCGGTGAGGGTCACCTTCGCCTTGCCGACGTACGCGCCGTCCGAGTTCCTGGTGCCGTCCACCCTCGCGGCGGTCTCCGGTGGCGTCTTGTCCTGGACCGGCGGCGTGACCACGGCGAACTCGACGGCCTTCTCCGCCGCCTGGTTCCCCGCCTTGTCGGACGCGCGGTAGCGGATCTTGTACGGGCCCGCCGCGTGGACCATGACCGGCGCGGTGTACGCCGTCCACGCGCCGCCGTCACCGATCGCGTACTCGATCTTGTTGACACCGGAGCCGGTGTCGGACGCCGTCACGGTGACGGTCGCCATGCCGAGGTACTCGCCCTTGTCGTTCTTCTCGCCGGTCACCGTGGCCGAGGTCTCCGGGGGCGTCTTGTCGTCGGTGGGCGGCGCGACCACCGTGAAGTCGACGGCCTTCTCCGCCGCCACGTTGCCCGCCTTGTCGCTCGCGCGATAGCGGATCTTGTGGGTGCCGACCTGGTCGACGACCACGGGAGCCGTGTACGGCTGCCAGGCGCCGTCGGCGCCGAGGGCGTACTCGGTCCTGTCGACGCCCGAACCCGCGTCCGTCGCCGTCACCGAGACGGTCGCCGAACCGACGTACGCGCCGTCGGCGTTGGTCTGGCCCTCGACCTTGGCCGCCGTCTCGGGAGCGGTGGTGTCCTCGCCGCCGCCCTCGGTCACCACGAGGATGCCCTGCATCGAACCGTGGCCCGGGATCGTGCAGTGGTAGCGGTAACGGCCGGGCGTGAGGGTGACCTCCGCCGTGTGCTTGCCGCCCTGGTCGTCGTTCGGGTTGGCCAGGATGTTCAGCGGTACGTCGTTGTTGTACTCGGGATCCGAGACGTCGAACGTCAGCGTGTGCGGCATGCCGGTGTCGTTGCCGGTCGCCTCGCTGTTCTCGAAGACGATCGTCGTCGCGCCCGCGACCGCCGTGGCGGGCGCCGACGCGTACTTGTCGATCCCGTTGTTGGCGGTCCAGGTCAGGGTCTGGGCGGCCGCGGCGCCGGGATTATCGGGCTGGCTCGCCGCCGTCGACGTCAGGCCGAGCACCATCAGGAGCGACGCGAGAAGCGCCGTCCAGAGTCTTCGCTGTCTCAGCGCGGGCATCATCCGGCCTTCCTTGCCAGGTCCTTGGCGGCAGGCGTGGCCTCGCCGCCCGAGTAGGTCACGCGCCACAGCGCCGACTTGGAGTCCGAGGTGAAGAACCCGCGGCCGTAGTCGAGGACGTACAGCGATCCGTCGGGGGCGAACTTCCAGTCCATGAGGTTCTTGATGCCGTCGTTGCCGATCGGGATGATCTTCTTGAGGGATTCGGCGTGCGTGGGCAGGCCGCCGCTGCCGACCGTCTTCGGGTCGGTGAGCACCGCGTGCCGGGGCTGGTCGGCGTCGTAGAAGTCACCGACGAACCACTTGCCGTCCCAGTACGAAGGCCACTTGTCGGCGCTCGTGCTCGCCGCGTCATAACGGTAGACCGGGCCGTTCATCGTGGCCTGACCGCCGCCCTTGAGCCACGGCAGGAGAATCTTCTGCTCCTCCGTCTTGTAGCTTGGGACGCCCTTCGCGTCGCGCGGGTAGTCGACGCCGCCGCCCTGCGGCGAGTACCAGATGTTGTTCGGCTCGGCCGGCGGGATGTTCACCAGGCCGTCGTTGTTGGGCGATTCGTTCTTGAGGTTCTTGCAGTCGTACCAGCCGAGCGGCTTCGTCGGGTCCGGCAGATTGCGGTCGCGGTAGGGCTGGTTGTTGCCCATGCAGTACGGCCAGCCGCGGTTGGAGGCGTGGGTGATCGCGGCGAACGTGTCGTACTTCGCCGGGCCCCACGTCGTCGAAGGCGCACCGGCGTCGGGGCCGACCCAGCCCGCGTAGAGGGTGTCGGTCTTCTTGTCGACGGAGATGCGCGCCGGGTTCCTGACGCCCATCACGTAGATCTCGCCGCGCGTCTTGCCGCCGCCCTCGTCAGGCTCCTTGCCGGTGAAGAGGTTGCCCGAGGGGAGTGTGTACGTCCCGTCGGCCTCCGGGTGGATGCGCAGGATCTTGCCGTTGAGGTTGTTCGTGTTGCCCGCGGTGCGGCGTGCGTCGGCGAAGGAGACGCCCTTGAAGTTGGGCTGCGGGTTGTTGCCCGAGTAACCATCGCTGAACTGCGAGGAGTTGTTGTCACCTGTCGCGATGTAGAGATTGCCCTTGGAGTCCCAGGCCATCCCGCCGCCCGCGTGGCAGCAACTGTGGATCTGTACCGGCCACTTGAGCAGGACCTTCTCGCTGTCCATGTCGAGCTTGTCGGTGGCCCGGTCCAGCGTGAAGCGGGAGACGTAGCGCTCGGCCATGTGCGTCTCGCGGTTGATCTTCGAGTGGGGTGTGTAGTGCAGGTACACCCAGCCGTTCTGCTCGAACTTCGGGTCGAGCTCGATGCCGAGCAGACCCTCCTCGACCTTGGTCAGCTCATCGCCGCCGCCCTTGTTGCCGAAGACGGTGAGCGCCCCGGCGAGCGTCGACTTCTTGGTCTTGGGGTCGTAGACGTGGATCTCGCCCTTGCCCTTGCCGACGTCCGGGTTGTTCCAGTCGGTGATGACGGGCCGCGAGGAGTCGGCGCCGCCCCGGCCGATGTAGATGACCTTCCCGTCGGGCGCCGTGACCAGGCCGTGCGGCTCGCCGATCTGGTCGTTCTGGCCCGGTTGGTTGGCCTGGGTCAGGCGCTGGGCCTTGTAGTTGGCGGTGATGGTCGACTTGCAGTCGGCGCGCGAGATGCGGGTCGTCCAGTTCAGGGCGCCGCGCAGGTGCCGGCGGAAGTCCGTCTCGTCGTACGAGGCCGCCGTGCCGCCCATGCCGGTGTAGAAGGAGCGTCCGCCGTCGTAGTCACGGCACCAGGAGACCGGGTGGTCGGCGCCGTTCTTGCTCGCGCCCGGCTGGTATGTCGACTCGCGCACGCGGGCCACGGTGTGGACGTCGCCGGTCGGGTTCTTGGTCCAGTTCAGCCACTGGTCGGGGCGCTTCCACTGGAGGGGCAGATCCTTGGTGGCCGGGTGCTCCCGGTCGCCCACCTCGACGGTGGCTCGCTGTACGTTCGTCGGGCTGGAGTCGGCGGGGCGAGCGCCGATCAGGCCGGTGAACCAGGTCGAGTACGGCTCGGCGCGGGCCGCGTCATGGATACCGAGGAAGCCGCCGCCCGCCTCCATGTAGGCCTCCAGGCCCGCCTCCTGCTCGGGGTCCAGGACATCGCCGCCACCGGTCAGGAAGGCGACGGCGTTGAACTTGCCGAGCTTGGCCTCGTTCGTGAAGACCGCCGGGTCATCGGTCGCCACGATCTTGAACCGCTCGGCGGCGGGTCCCGACTGGCCGATCTTCTCGATGGCCTCGATGCCGGCGTTCACGACCGGTGACTCGTCGCCGCCCGCCGCCGATCCGTGGAAGACGAGTACGCGCACGTTCGCCTGGCCGGGCGGCGACGGCAGGGACATCGTTGTCAACGGCGGTTCGGGATAGGGCCGCGCGGTGGCGGCCTGTGTGGAGAGCACGCCGGTGACCATGGCTCCGGAGAGCAGGGCGGCGGCCCAGGCGCGGCGGGAGCCGACCCGGTTCCGGTGCTTGCTCGGGCTCTGATTCCGGCCTTGATTCCGGCCTTGATTCCGGCCCTGAATCTGGTTCTGGATCTGGTTCCCGCCCTGGTTCTGGCGGTTCGATCTGCGTCTGACTCTGCTCAACCCTCGTACGTTCAAGGGCTCTTGATGCGGTGTGAGCCGCATGAGTACACCCACCCCTCGTCGGTCACAGCAACAGGCGCGGATGAAGCTAGACCTCTTTTGGCCAGGCGCCAATAGGTAACACCGGAACTCCGCGAACTTTGTCCTGCGTGTGGATAAACGGGAGTCGCCCCGATACCGTGTGGCCGTCCCGGGGGCCATCCGTGCCCCGTCAGCCTCCGTACCGCAGTAGGGAGTTCGGCATGGACCGACGGAGCTTCAACCGACGGATGCTTGTGGGCGGGGTAGCCGCGACGGCGGGGGTGACATCGTTGTCACTAGCTTCGGCGCCCGAGGCGAGCACGGCCGAGAGCGCGCCGAGGACCGCACCCGCGGGCGGCGAGGTGCGCCGCATCAAGATGTACGCGGAGAAGCTGCCGGACGGACAGATGGGCTACGGCCTGGAGAAGGGCAAGGCGTCCGTCCCCGGCCCGCTCATCGAGCTGAACGAGGGCGACACCCTGCACATCGAGTTCGAGAACACGATGGATGTGAACGCCAGCCTGCACGTCCACGGCATGGACTACGACATCTCCAACGACGGCACCAAACACACCAAGAGCGACGTCGAGCCGGGCGGCAGGCGCACGTACACCTGGCGCACGCACTCGCCGGGCCGCCGCAAGGACGGCACCTGGCGGCCGGGGACGGCGGGATACTGGCACTACCACGACCACGTCGTCGGCACGGACCACGGGACGGGCGGCGTGCGCAAGGGGCTCTACGGCGCGCTGATCGTGCGCCGCAAGGGCGATCTGCTGCCGGACAGGACCTTCACCGTCGTCTTCAACGACATGACGATCAACAACAAGGCCGGTCACGACAGCCCCAACTTCGAGGCCACGGTGGGTGATCGGGTCGAGTTCGTCTCGATCACGCATGGCGAGTACTACCACACGTTCCACATCCACGGTCACCGCTGGGCGGACAACCGCACGGGCCTGCTCACCGGCCCCGACGACCCGAGCCAGATCCTCGACGACAAGATCACCGGGCCGGGGGACTCCTTCGGCTTCCAGGTCATCGCGGGGGAGGGGGTGGGTGCGGGCGCCTGGATGTACCACTGCCATGTGCAGAGCCACTCCGACATGGGGATGGTGGGGCTCTTCCTGGTGAAGAAGGCGGACGGGACGATTCCGGACTATGAGCCGCACCATGCTTCCGGGGCGGCGGAGAAGTCTTCCGGGGCGGATAAGGGGTCCTCTGTAGCGGAGGAGGAGACGTCCGGGGCGAAGAAGTCCACAGGCGCCGGAGGGGCCGGGGTGTCCGGGGTGTCCGGGGTGTCCGGCCACGATCACCATCACGGCTGAGGGGCGTTCAAGGCCTCCAGGAGGTCGGTGAGCAGCTCCGACCGGCCCTCCGCGTCCGGGGAGCCCGTGGTCGCGCCCCGCTCGGCCCGGCCCGTGGCGCGCGGAGCTTCGAGGCGCTTGATGAGCGCCGTGCGTACGGAGCGCGACGGCGGGACGAATCCGAGCCGCTGGGCGCGTTCATCAGACCGGACAGCAACTGACAGTGCGCGCCGGGGGTTCGGGCCCGGTCGGCAGCCGCTCGTACGCGTCGGGGGCGCCCCTCCGCGGGGCATCTGCGACGCCGTGCGCGCGGATCTCCGGGTCGGGCGATTGTGCCTGGCAGGCGAGGGCGTCGGTGGCGGTGCCGGCGTGCTGTCGCTCGCCGTACTCGATCCACCTCAGCGCGGTGGCGGTATGTCGGCGCGGTGGCGGTACGTCGGCGTACGCCGATCTCCGGATCGTGCTCCGGGAGCCCGATGAGGCCTTCGACGGCACGGCCCTCCACCGGGGAGCCTGTCGCGATCGGGTCGAGGCCGTCGGCTGCGGAGGCGCCTACGACGGGGTGGTCGGGATGGCGCAGTCCGTCCAGGAACAGGTCGAGGGGCGGATCGTCCAGGGGTGTCGGGACGAGCGGGTGGCCGTAGTGGCCGTAGCAGGCCAGGATCTGGCTGAGCAGGAAGGGCCTCGGGGTGTCTTGTGCCTCGGGCGCCTCCCGACCAGCTGCCTGCGCTGCCCGTGCTGCCGGTGCCTCCCGACCAGCTGTCTACGCTGCCCGTGCTGCCGGTGCTGCCCGTGCTGCCCGTGCCGCGAGGCTGTCGAGCGTCTCGCGCACCAGGTCACGCCTGGCCACCTCGCGGCCGTCGGACCTCCGCGTCCGGACCCCGCAGCGGGGCCGCCGGCTCCTCGTGCGGCTCGGCCTGCTTGCGCGCTCTTCGCTTCGTGAACATCCCGACAGCCCAAGTGCCCTTTCCCGGGGGCTCGATGTGGGTCTGGCCACCAGCGAGCAGGCCCGTCCGAAGGCGTTGACAGTGCCGCGCTCGGTGCGGGCGGTACCGCGCTCGGCGGTCGGCGTTTCTGGTCGTTATGTGGAGATCGTGTAGGAGCCGCCGATACGCGCTCCATCCCTTTACCCAGAGGTCCACGTTGGGTGTACTCCTTGTACGCCTCACGCACGCGCCCGCCCGTACGCCCCCTGTGAGCATCCTGCGCGAACTACCCATCAAGGGAGTCGAGTTGAGCAAGGATAGCGTGTACGACTACGTCATCGTCGGTGCCGGTTCCGCGGGATGCGTCCTCGCCGCCCGGCTCTCCGAGGATCCGGCGGTGCGGGTGGCGCTCGTCGAGTCGGGGCCACGTGACCGGAAACCCGAGATCCGCATCCCGGCGGCCTTCCCGAAGCTGTTCAAGACGCCCTACGACTGGAACTACTCGACCGCCAAGCAGTCCGCGCTCGACGGCCGCGAACTGTACTGGCCGCGCGGCCACGTCCTGGGCGGCTCGTCCTCGATGAACGCCATGATGTGGGTGCGCGGCCACCGCGAGGACTACGACGCGTGGGGCGAGGCCGCGGGGCCGGAGTGGTCCTACGAGGCGTTCGAACCCTACTTCCGGCGGGCGGAGCGGTGGTCGGGCGGGGCGGGCGCGGCAGGCGAGTCGGGCGCAGTGGGGAGGGCGGTCGGGGCGGGCGCCGACCGCGGCTACGGAACCGGCGGGCCGCTCTGGATATCCCCGCCCCGCGCCCTCAACCCGACCACCACCGCTTTCCTGGACGCCTGCCGTGAGGCGGGGCTGCGCGAGCTGGCCGAACTGAACGAGCCCGACCACAGCGGCTTCGCGCTGACCCCGCTCAACCAGCGCCGTGGTCGCCGCTGGAGCGCTGCCGACGGCTATCTGAGGTCTGCCAGGCGCCGCCGCAACCTGCACGTCCTCGCCGAAGCGCGGGTCCGCAGGCTGGAGTTCGACGGGACGCGCGTGGCGGGTGTCATCGCCGACGGTGTGCCGGGGAAGCTGATCGCACGCCGCGAGGTGATCCTCAGCGCGGGCACCATCGGATCCCCGCAGCTCCTCCAGGCCTCCGGTGTCGGCGACCCGGACGACCTGTCGAGGGTGGGCATCGAGACGCGCGTCGCGTCCCCGGGCGTGGGCCGCCACCTCCAGGACCACCTCTCCTACGTGGTCACCATGGGCTGCCCGCAGCCCATCACGCTGACCGGCGCGGACTCCCTCGTCAACGTCGGCCGCTTCCTGCTCGGCGGCCGAGGCCCACTCACGTCGAACATCGGCGAAGCCGTCGCCTTCATCAGGACGCGGCCCGAACTGACGGCTCCCGACATCGAGTTGATCTACGCCCCCGTCCCCTTCATCAACCACGGCCTGACCCCGCCGACCGAACACGGCATCACCATCGGCGTGGTGCTTCTCCAGCCGGAGAGCGAGGGCCGGATCACCCCCAAGGGTCCGGGCGTCGGCTCCGCGCCCTTCATCGACCCCGGCTATCTGACGGCGGAGGCCGACATCCGCACGCTCATCGCCGGGGTGCGCCGCGCGGAGGAGCTTCTCGCGGGCCGCGCCCTCGCCCCGTACACATCGGGACCGATGGCACCGCATCCGGGCACGGTCGACGACGCGACCCTGGCCCGGGCGATCCGCAGGGCGTCCGAGACGCTCTACCACCCGGTCGGCACCTGCCGGATGGGCAGCGACGAGGAGTCGGTCACCGACCCGGCGCTGCGGGTGCGGGGAGTGACGGCGCTGCGGGTCGTGGACGCCTCGGTCATGCCGCGGATCACGCGCGGCCACACGCACGCTCCCACGGTGGCGCTCGCGGAGAAGGCGGCCGAGCTGATCAGGCAGGACGCGCGGAGGTGACGCGGGTGGGGTCTCTCTCCCCGCCCCGCCCGCCGGTCGTATCCTGACCGGCGCACACCAGCGAGCCGCCCCCCGAGGAGCCCCACGTGACCGAGTCGCCGAGCGCCGCCCCGCGCCCCACCCTGGAGGCCGTGGCCGCACGGGCCGGAGTCTCCCGGGCCACGGTGTCCCGCGTCGTCAACGGCGACGCGGGCGTACGCGAGGTGCTCGCCGAGAAGGTCAGGCTCGCGGTCGACGAACTCGGTTACGTGCCGAACCGCGCCGCCCGCAGTCTGGTGACCCGCCGCCACGACGCGGTCGCCGTGGTGATCGCCGAGCCGGAGACGCGGGTGTTCGCCGACCCGTTCTTCGCGCTGCAACTGCGGGGAATCAGCAAGGAGCTGACATCGCGTGACGTGCAGCTGGTGCTGCTCCTGACGGAGGGGCGGGACGATCATGAGCGGGTCGGCCGCTATCTGGCGGGTGGCCATGTGGACGGGGCCCTCGTCTTCTCCCTGCACCTGGACGATCCGTTGCCCGGCATCATCCAGGGCGCGGGGGTGCCGACGGTGTTCGGCGGCCGTCCGGGATGGCAGGACGGGACGGTGACGTCTCCGTACGTCGACTGCGACAACCGGGGCGGGGCGCGGGACGCGGTGCGCCACCTGGTCTCCCTCGGCCGCACCCGCATCGCGCACATCACCGGCGCGCTGGACCAGACATCGGCGGTGGACCGGCTGGACGGCTTCCGTGACGTCCTGCCGGACGCGGGAGAGAGGTTCGTCGCGCAGGGCGACTTCACCCCGGCGGGCGGCGAGCGCGCGATGCGCGAACTCCTCGACCGCGTCCCTGACCTCGACGCGGTCTTCGCCGCCAATGACCTGACGGCGTCCGGGGCGCTCCGGGTGCTCCGCGAGCGGGGGATGCGGGTTCCTCAGGACGTCGCGATGGTGGGCTTCGACGACATGCTCGTGGTGGCCGAACAGGTGGAACCGCCGCTGACGACGGTGCGCCAGGACATCGAGGAGATGGGCCGCCTGATGGCACGCATGCTGCTCGCAAGGGGCGAGCTGCCGACGGAGAGCGTGGTCCTGCCGACGAAGCTGGTGCGTAGGGGGTCGGCGTAGGGGGGCGGCGCCTTCCTCCCGGCCCGCCGTACCCGGACTGGCCCACCGCGCCCGGCCCGGTCCGTCGTACCAGGCAGGCCCGGCCCGCCGTACCCGGCCCGGCCCGTCGTACCCGGACCGCCCCCCTCGCGCCCGGACGGCTTCGGGGGCGGGGCCTTGCGCCGTCCTGCTGGGGTCGCCGGCTTCGCGCCCGGGACTCCGGTCGGGGCGGGGCATGCCGCCGTCCCGTGGCTGTCTGGACACGGAGCGGGGAACTCTCGCGGCGCCACGGGCGTCCGGGGCCCGCCCCGGTCCGCCCTCTTCCGCGGCACCCTGGGCCTGAGAACCGCCCGCAGTCATACGAACGGGTGCCCTCGTTACCCCGCACGGTCCACCTGCGTTTTTGTCGGGCGCTGACCGGGTGAGGCTCGGATTAGTACTTTCCCTCATCCGGAGGTAACACCATGCGCAAGCGCGCGATCCTGGCAGCAGCGGCCTTCGCCGCGGTCACCGTCATCGGCGGGGCCGGTTCCGCCGTAGCCGCCGCCGACCCCGGCCCCGGCGCCTACGCCGAGGGCACGGCGCAGAACTCGCCCGGCGTACTGAGCGGCAACGTCCTGCAGATTCCCGTAGACGTCCCCGTCAACGTGTGCGGCAACTCCCTGGACGTCATCGGCCTCCTCAACCCGGCCACGGGCAACAACTGCAAGTAAGCCTGCCGCACGGCACACCGCCGCCCCGTCGCGACCAGCGCGCGACGGGGCGGCGTGAGTGTGTCGGGGGTGCAGGAGTTCCGGGCTGCGCCCCTACGCCCCTACGCCCCTACGGTCACCGTGAACCGTCGCGGGTTGCCGTCGTGCGCCGCGCCGGACACATCGGGTTCCCCGTCAGGACGGACGTCGTCGTACGGGAACGCGTATCCGATGGGCGAGTTCGCGTGCACCACCCGGGACCAGTGGTTGGTCACGTCGCCCTTGTAGTAGTCCCCGGAACCGGCCCCGTTCGGCTGCTCCGCGTGCGTCAGCATGATGCTGCGGTTGAACCCCGCCGCGAGCCGCGAGAGCAGGCCCTTCTTGTCGTCGTTGTCCCCGGGGTCGTTGGTGAAGGGCCCGTGGTTGCAGGTGAAGATGTCCTTCGACGTCGGCTTCGAGAACGTGTGCCCACCGTTGAACGTCAGCGTGTCGCCACTCACCCGCCCGGTGAACACGCCACGGCCGCCCTGGAGGTCGATCTTCAGGTCGGTGCTCCGGTACTTCTCCCACACCTCGTCGATGTAGCTGCTCCACACGTCCCGGAACGGCATCTCGTCGGGGCGGTCGAAGTACGGGGCCATGAGGTTCTGCGGAGAGATGACCCGCAGTACGTCGCCGCCCTCGCCGCGGATCACCAGGTCGCCCCAGGGCTGCCCGTCCTTCTCGCCCTGGGCGACGAGGTCGGAGGCGATCTTGTCGACGGCTCCGTCCGGCAGGGGAGCCACCTCGTGGGTGTCGTCCCCCTCCAGGGTCAGGCCGATGGGGAGGGCCGTGACGAGGTCGACGTAGCTGATGTTGGAGTACAACTGGTCGTTGTTGAAGGTGAATTCGCAGAACGACCAGGTGCGCCCGTAGTTGGCGTCCTCCTTGGTCGCGAAGGCGGGCTCGACGAGCGAAGGACCCGGGTTGAGGAAGAAGTCCAGCTTGTCGTCCCGCACGAAGTAGACGCGGGCGCCGTACATGTGAGGAAGCGTCAGGATCTTCGGCGCGGATCCGGCCGCGCCCAGCGGAATCGCGCAGTCGACGGGCAGCGGGGTCTCCGGGGCCGACGGCGAGTCGGGCCGGTACACGCCGCCGTCCGGCTTGAGCAGGACCCAGCGGTCGGTGCCCTCCTCGTGTCCGGTGACGTAGGCGCTCACCTTGCCCGGCAACGACTTGTTCTGGAGGGCGAGTTCACAGGTCGCGGGGGCTGCCTTGGCGTGGGGGCTGAGGGCACTTCCCCAGACGGGGTAGGTGAGGGCTCCGGCGGCACCGGCGGCAGTGGACAGGAACACTCGACGCGATATCACGGAAGGTCTCCCGGGATGTGTGGGGGGATGTGTGGGGGATGTCGTGCGGCCGTGGGGGGTGGTGGGCCGCGTGAGTGCGACCACTGTTGCGTCGGTGAATCCGGGCGTCAAGAGTTGTGGCTGAGAGCGCTCTCACAATCTTGTTTCCTTCACAAGGTGGCAGCATGCGCGCACTGTCAGTGCCGGGTGCCAGACTCGGGAGTACGGAAGAGAGATACGACAAAGGAGTCGATCATGCTCAATACCCGTTATGCCGTGGGCGCCCCCACATGGGTGGACCTCGGTACCCCGGATCTGGAAGGTGCCCACGCCTTCTACCGCGCGCTCTTCGGGTGGGAGTTCCGCTCGGGCGGCGCAGAATTCGGTGGATATGGCATGTATCAGGCGGACGGGAAGACCGTGGCCGGCGCCATGACCGTCACCGCCGATCAGGCCCCTCCGGCCTGGACGATCTACTTCAAGACGACGGATGCCGACGCGACGGCCAAGGCGGTCGAGCAGGCCGGCGGCAGCACGGTGTACGAGGCCATGGACGTCGGCGACCTCGGCCGTATGGCGGTCTTCACCGACGCCCAAGGGGTCGGTTTCGCCGTGTGGCAGCCGGGCACGAACAAGGGCCTCGACCTGGTGGACGCCCCGAACAGCATGTGCTGGACCGAGCTCTACACACCGGACATCGACGCGGCCCAGGAGTTCTACGGCTCCGTGTTCGGCTGGGGCACCTCCACCCAGGCCTTCGAGGGCGGTTCGTACACGATGGTGCATCCCGCGGGCGGCACCGAGAACGACATGTTCGGTGGCCTGTGGCCGCTGTCCGACGCCCCGGACGAAGCCGAGGCGGGGGCGTACTGGACTCCGTACTTCCAGGTGACCGACATGGACGCGGTGCTCGCAAAGGTCGAGCCGTCCGGAGGCACGGTGCGGGTGGCACGCATGGACCTCGCGGGCGTCGGCAGCTTCGCCAAGCTCGCGGACCCGTCCGGGGCGCGGTTCGCGCTGATGCAGCCGGAGGCGCCGAGCGCGGGCTGAGAGGAGAAGCCGGAGGGCGGCGGCGACTGAGGGCCACGGCTGTCCGGGTTCGGTACCGCCCGGCCGTGCCGTGCGGTACCGAACCCCCATGGAGGCGGGACAGGAGGAGATAAACGGAGTCACCCCGTCCAGCACACGAACAACCCCGCACGTTTCGCCTCGTCCCCCGTGGGCAACAAGGAGGTGCCCGAAACAGCGCACGTCGCGGCGTTGATCGTTCGTTGATCCGTTGTTTCGTGCCCGCTGCCAGCATCGACGGCATGCAGATCCACACGACAGCCGAGCCGGAACTCGACTGGCAGAAGCAGGCCCTGTGCGCCCAGACGGGATCCGAGTTCTTCTTCCCCGAACCGGGCAGCTCCGTGCGCGAGGCGAAGTACATCTGCCAGCTCTGCGAGATGCGTACCGCGTGCCTTGAGTACGCCCTGGCCAACGACGAGCGGTTCGGCGTCTGGGGCGGCCTCTCGGAGAAGGAGCGGCTCGGCCTCAGACGCGGCTGACCAGGCGTCCGCGATCAGGCGTCCGCGATCAGGCGTCCGCGATCAGGTGTACGTGACCGTGAACCTCCTCGTCCCCGCCGGAACGCGCACGTCGTCCCCTGTCACCGTCAGGTCGCGGCCGTCCGCCGTCGCCGCCCGCACCGGGCCGAACCGGCACGGATAGACGTACCGCACGCGTTCCGGCGCCCGCGTGATGTCCACGGTGACCTTCCGGCCGCCCGCGTCATGGGTGAGCCGGTAGCCGAAGGGCGCGCCGAAGAGGTTCGGGGCGTCGTCGACGGCCACCGAAGTACCGTCGGGCACCCAGTGGGGACGTACGCCCGGAGCGATGTACAGATGCGGGTCGCGGTCCTCGTCGGCCTCGAAGAAGAGGATGTCGCGGATCAGGAGCAGATACTCGGCCGCCGCCCAGCCGTGCGGGATGTCCCCCATGTACCAGTGACGGGTGGGAACTTCGCGGTGGTCGGAGGCGATGGGGAAGGCGTGCTGCTCGTTCCACGCGCCGAGCGCCACCGCTCGCTCCTCGGCCCGCGGCAGCGAGGCGCCCACGATCCAGCCGAGCAGCGCGTCCATCCGGGCGGCGTCGCCGGACAGCAGGTAGGCGTGCGCCAACTGCGTCGTGAGGTAGGGGCCGTAGGCGTTCCAGGCCGCCTCGTGCCGGTAGCCGCCGGTCACGAAGTGCGCGTACATCGTGTCGAGTGTCGAGCGGGCCGCCCGGTCGATGTCCTCGCCCAGCTTGCTGCCCATGTGCAGCCGCAGCGGGTGGAAGAACGCCGCCGTACCGATCATCGTCGAGTCGAGCCGGCCGACGTCACCAGGACCGGTCGGGATGTAGGTCTCCCAGGCGCCGCGCCTGCGCTGTTCCTCCAGAACCCAGCGGATCGAGGCCGCCGTCGCCTCCTTCAAGTCGTCGAAGGCGCCCCAGAGCTCGGGTCCGTCGGGGGCGCCGATCCGCTCCGCGAGCCGCGCCGCCTCGTAAAGACCCGCCAGGCCCCACAAGTCGTCCCAGTAGTGCGGCTTGTCGCGCTCGCCGAGGTGCTCGGCGCTCCAGCCGCTGTGCAGCAGTCCGTACTGGTCGCGGTTGTCGCGCAGCCACCGGGCGCCGTCGACGACGTACGGCGTGTAGAGCTTCGCCCCGAAGGCTGTGGAGTGGCCGTGCGTCCGGTCGAAGCGGCCGATGGCCCACAGCGCCTGGCCGTTGCTGTCCCACTCGCGGTCGTCCTTCTCGTGCGGGCCGCCGTAGAAGCCGTACTCGGCGCACGGCCCGATCCGTCCCGAACCGCGGTTGAACTTGAGCGGATAGTGCGTGCCCAACTGGCGCTCGGCCAGGGCCGTGTCGCCGACCAGCGAGCACGCTGTGGCCTCGACGGAGGAGTCACGGATCCAGAAGGAGTCGTACACGGTGGGGCCCGGATGGATCTCGCCGTGGTCGGAGAGGATCAGGAGCTGTGAGCGGCACTGGCGGAACTGGTCCGCCAAGTGTGCGACGGGGCGGGGGAGTTCGGGCCGCACGCCCTGCGCGATCAGCTTCCCCGTCCAGAAGACCCGGTTGGCCTCCTCAAGGGCGACGGCGGGAGCGGCCCTGATCTCCGCCAGGTCGGCGGCCCCGCTGTAGAGATCGACGGGAAGCCGTACGTCGAGCTCGAACAGTCCGTCGTCCACGACCCGGTAGGGCCAGGCGAACGCCGCGCTGCACAGCCCCGCGATCTGGTCCTGCGCCTGAAGCGCGCCGTTCAGCTTGCCGCCCATGACGAGGTCGTGGAACGGGCTGCGGGTCAGATAGGAGTCCGGGTCGTACGTGAAGTCCGGGTTGCCGTACATCCCGTACTGCTCGGGAGGCGTGTCGAACACCGGACCCCAGCCGCTGTTGGTCTCCACCCTCCCCTCACCGGGCAGATGGCGCAGGAACGTCAGCCGCCGGTCCGTGATCTGGCGGCCGTTGCGGTCGTGCCGCTGGAAGCCGCTCGGCCCCGCGGGCATGAGGGCCGCGCACAGCCAGCCCTCGCGCGGCTGCCCGGTCGCGCTGCCCACCGTCAGACGGGTCACGACGAGATCCCGCTGCCGGGCGCCGATGGCCGTCCCGAAGGTCCGCTGCACGAACTCGGTGCCGTCGGCGGTGCGGAACGTCGTCAGGACCACCGGCAGATGGGGCGCCTCCATGCGCTGGCACACCACCCCGGCGTCCGTCAGCTGCGGCAGACGCACGGCGCCGGTCGACGGTGAGTAGAGGGAGAAGGAGAGGCAGTACTTGTCGTAGACCGGCTCGATCTCGCCCGCCTGCCCGATGAGGGACTCCTGGCGGTGGTCCTTGACGCCCACCATGTGCCAGTAGCGGTACAGGGCGTTGGAGGCGAAGGCGGCCTCCTTGGAGTCGTACGTTCCCGAGTCGAAGTCGTCGCTCCAGTGCCGGAAGGCCGCTTGCGCCCACCACGGGACGGGGTAGGGCACCTGCGCCCGCCGGGCCCAACCGCGCCACATGACCTCGTAGAACATCCACTCATGGGTCTGTGCCATGGGTTCCACCCCCGCTGCCCACCGTTGCACCGGGGTGGGCGGTCGTAAATCGGTTCGGCACGGCGGCCCTGCCGCGGTTACGATCCCGGAGCGCGGGCGGGGCGTGAGGGATGAGTGGGAGCGGCGGGATCAGCGGGATCAGCGAGGCGGACCTCGCGGTCTTCGACGACGTGATCGGCAGGCTCCGCGAACTGCCGGTCGACGACCCGGTGCGGCTGCACACCGAGCAGGTCGCCGCCTCCTTCGCCCGTGACGGACGGCTGCGCGGCGCCGAACTCTCCGCCGCCGACGCCGCCGGGGTCTTCAGACGTCCGCGGCCCTGCTATGTCTGCAAGGTGTCGTATCGACAGGTCGACTCCTTCTACCACCGGCTCTGTCCGGACTGCGCCGCCGACAACCGCTCCCGGCGCGGCCTGAGCACCGATCTGAGCGGGCGTCGCGCGCTGCTCACCGGGGGCCGGGATGAGTTGCGCGCGGAGGGCGAGCCGCTCGACGTTCTGGTCAACAACGCGGCGCAGACGATCCGGCGGCCACCCGAGTCGTACGCGGCCCTCGCCGCGGGGGAGTCGGCGCAACTGCCCGCCGGTGCGCGGGGCGCGCCGGGATTCCGGCCGATGGGGACGCTGGAGGGCGCCACATCATCAACGTCACGGCGGTCGAGGGCCGCTTCGCGGTGCGCGACAAGATGCCAGGGCACCCGCACACGAACATGGCCAAGGCCGCCCTGAACATGCTCACCCGCACGAGCGCGGCCGGACTCGCCGAGCGCGGCGTGCACATGTGCGCCGTCGACACCGGCTGGATCACCGACGAGAACCCCGCCCCGCGGGGCGATCTGGTGGGTGGGCGGGAGAGAAGCGCCGCGAAGCGGCGTTCAGGTCAGGCCCCACCCACCCGCAGGGTGACTACTTCCCCCGCGCGGCCATCCGCACCTTCCGCGCGGCAAGCTTCTCGTCGAACTTGGAGGCCTCGGTGTCGAGCCCGTTCATGTAGAGGCCGAGCTCCTCCTGCGCCTTGAGACCCTCGGGGCCGAGCCCGCCGATCTCCATGACCTTCAGGTAGCGCAGGACGGGCTGGATCACGTCGTCGTGGTGGATGCGCATGTTGTAGATCTCGCCGATCGCCATCTGCGCGGCGGCCCGCTCGAAGCCGGGCATGCCGTGTCCGGGCATCCGGAAGTTGACGACGACGTCGCGCACGGACTGCATGGTGAGGTCGGGGGCGAGCTCGAAGGCCGCGCCCAGGAGGTTGCGGTAGAAGACCATGTGCAGGTTCTCGTCGGTGGCGATCCGCGCCAGCATCCGGTCGCAGACCGGGTCGCCCGACTGGTGGCCCGTGTTGCGGTGCGAGACGCGGGTCGCGAGCTCCTGGAAGGCCACGTACGCCACCGAGTGCAGCATCGAGTGACGGTTGTCGGACTCGAAGCCCTCGGCCATGTGCGCCATGCGGAACTGTTCGAGCTTGTCCGGGTCCACGGCACGCGAGGCGAGGAGGTAGTCGCGCATCACGATGCCGTGGCGGCCCTCCTCGGCGGTCCAGCGGTGCACCCAGGTGCCCCAGGCGCCGTCGCGGCCGAAGAGCGACGCGATCTCGTGGTGGTAGCTGGGGAGGTTGTCCTCGGTCAGGAGGTTGACGACGAGAGCGATCTTGCCGATGTCCGTGACCTTGGACTGCTCGGGCTCCCAGGCCTGGCCGTCCTCGAAGTAGCCGGGGAAGTTCCGGGCGTCGGAGAACGGCACGTACTCGTGCGGCATCCAGTCCTTGGCCACCTTCAGGTGGCGGTTGAGCTCCTTCTCGACCACTTCTTCCAGGGCGAACAGCAACCGGGCATCGGTCCAGTCGTCCGTGCTGCCGAGATGAGGAGAGGTGATCGTCACGGGGGCTCCAGGGGGACGGGAGTTTTTTTTACGGATTACGTGCGTAGGGGTTACGCGGTAGTACGAGCGGGTGCTACCTACCTACGGTGTCGTAGGTTACGTTGCCGTAGGTTAAGCCCTCCGTAAAGTGGCTGAGAATTCGGGGCCCAGCGCCCCCTCCCGCCCCAGTCGTCCCAGGAGTGGTCACGCGTACAGCTCGCGTAGCCGCACTGAGAGGCATGTCACACAGCCCTCGAGCTTCTCGAATTCGCTGATGTCCACCATCACCGGATCGAAACCGAGGTCGCCGAGCAGCTCCGCACTCTTCGGCGCACTCGCCGCAAGTAGCAGTTTTGAGCCACCGAGCAGCACCACGTGCGCCCCCGACTCCTCGGGAACCGGCAGGTAGCGCGGGAAGAGCGAGGGAGCGTCCACGAGCGGCGGGTGGCCGATGACAGTGCCGTCGGGCAGCGCCGTCACCGCCGACTTCAGATGCAGGACCTTGGTCACGGGGACGGCCACGACCCGCGCCCCCAGCGGCTCGAAGACGGCCCGCAGCTGCCGGAGACCGGCGGCGTTCGTGCGCCCTCCACGCCCCACGTAGATCGTCTCGCCGACCTTGAGGACGTCGCCGCCGTCCAGCGTGCCCGGCTCCCACACCCAGTTCACGGAGGCGCCGAGCCGGGCCACCGCCTCCTCCACCGCCGCTGTCTCCGCGCGCCGCGACTCGGCGCCTGGACGGGCGATCAGCGCCACGTTGCGGAAGACGACGACGGCGTCCTCGATGAAGACCGCGTCCGGGCAGTCGTCGGCGGGTTCCACCTCGACCGTCTCCCAGCCGTGCGCCCGCAGCGCCTCGGCGTACGCCACCCACTGTTCGAACGCGAGGCCCGCGTCGACCGGGGTCCGCTCGACATGCGTGACCAGACCCTCGGCGATGCGCGGTCCTGGCCGGCGGATCAGCGCTTTCCTGCTGGGCACGGGATGTTCTCCGTAGGGGTTCAGCGGCGGGGGGTACCCCGCCCGGCTGCGCGCCGGGCCGGGGTGCTGCCGCACATCATGCAGTGTGCAAGGGGTCCAGGCCCAGGCCTCGCCGCAGATGCGTGGCCGTGAAGGACCCCTCCGCGTCGACCAGCTGCCCCGGCGTGCCCTCGAAGACGACCCGGCCGCCGTGCTTGCCGCCGTCGGGGCCGAGGTCGATCACCCAGTCCGCGTGCTTGACGACCTCCAGGTTGTGCTCGACGACGATCACGGTGTTCCCCGCGTCGACGAGCCGGTCGAGGAGGGCGAGCAGGCCGTCCACGTCGGCCATGTGCAGACCGGTCGTCGGCTCGTCGAGGACGTACGTCGTGCCGGTGCGGTGCAGCTGCGTGGCGAGCTTGATGCGCTGGCGCTCGCCGCCCGACAGGGTGCTCAGCGGCTGCCCGAGCGTCAGGTAGGTGAGCCCGACGTCGCGCAGGGCCCGCAGGCGCCGGCGTACCGCCGTGTCGTCGACGGCGGCCAGGAAGTCCAGGGCGCGCTCGGCTGTCATGCCGAGCACATCGGCGATGGAACTGCCGTCGACGGTCAGCCGGAGCACCTCCTCCTTGAAGCGGCGCCCCTCGCACGCCTCGCAGGTCGTCGTGACCGGATCCATGAACGCGAGGTCGCTGTGGATGACCCCGCGCCCCTCGCAGCTCTCGCACGCGCCACGGGAGTTGAAGCTGAAGAGCCCCGCCTCCTCGCCGGTCTCCCGCGCGAAGAGCTTGCGCAGCGAGTCCATGATCCCGAGGTACGTCGCCGGGGTCGACCGGCCCGAGATGCCGATGCCCGACTGGTCGACGACCACGGCGTCCGGATGTTCGGCGACGAACGCCCGCGACACCAGCGTGCTCTTGCCCGAGCCCGCGACACCCGTCACCGCCGTGAGCACCCCCGTCGGCACGCGCACACTGACGTCCTTGAGGTTGTGCAGGTCGGCGCCCTTGACCCACCGGCCGCCGACGGCCTCCCGCGGGCTCTCCTTGACGCCCGTGGAGCGCCGCAGGTGCCGGCCCGTGAGGGTGTCCGCGCGCCGCAGCTCGTCGGGTGTCCCCTCGAAGACGACCAGACCGCCGCCCGTGCCCGCAGCGGGGCCCATGTCGACGACGTGGTCGGCGACGGCGATCACGTCCGGGTCGTGCTCGACGACCAGGACGGTGTTCCCCTTGTCGCGCAGGCGCAGCAACAGGTCGTTGAGGCGGCCCACGTCGCGCGGGTGCAGCCCGACGCTGGGCTCGTCGAAGATGTACGTCATGCCGGTCAGGCTGGAGCCGAGGTGCCGCACCGTCTTCAGGCGCTGGCCCTCGCCGCCGGAGAGCGTGGACGTCTCGCGGCCGAGGCTGAGGTAGCCGAGGCCGATCGCCTCGATCCGTTCGAGCGCCGCCACGGCCGCCGCCGCGATCGGTCCGGCCACCGGGTCGTCGATCCGCTCCAGGGCGCCGATGAGGTCGGTGACCTCCATGCGCGAGCAGTCGGCGATGTTCCTTCCGTCGATGCGGGTGGCGAGGGCCGCCGCGTTGAGCCGTGCCCCGTCGCAGCCGTCGCACCTGCCCTCGACGAGGAAGCGCTGCACCAGGTCGTGGGTCTTCTGGGCGAGCGTCGACAGATCGCGGTTGAGGTAGAGCCGCTCGAAGCGGTCGGCGAGCCCTTCGTAGTCGATGTCCCGCGCGCCGCCGGTGTTGTCGACATTGACCTTGCCGCTGTCCCGGGCGCCGCGCATCAGGAACCGCCGCTCCGCCGCGCTGAATCGGCCCACCGGCTTGTGCGTGTCCAGGTCGGGGGTGTTGGTGTACGTCTGGCCCTGCCAGGTCCCCGCGGCGAACGGCGGGAAGAGGACCGCGCCGTCCGCGAGCGACTTGGCGGGGTCCAGGATGCGGTCGTAGTCGGGCCGTACGGTCCTGCCGAGGCCGTGGCACTGGGGGCACATGCCCGACGGGTCGTTGAACGAGTACGCGCTCGCGGCACCGGCACTCGGTGTGCCGTGCCGCGAGAACAGCACGCGCATCACCGAGTAGATGTCCGTCATCGTGCCCACCGTGGACCGGGAGTGGCCGCCGATCGGCCGCTGGTCGACGACGATCGCGGGCGAGAGCTCCTCGATGGCGTCCGCGTGCGGCCGCTCGTACTTCGGCAGCCGGTTGCGGACGAACCACGTGAAGGTCTCGTTCAGCTGGCGCTGCGACTCGACCGCGATCGTGTCGAACACGACCGACGACTTCCCCGACCCCGAGACGCCGGTGAAGACCGTGAGCCGGTCCTTCGGAATGCGCAGGTCCACCTCCTTGAGGTTGTTCTCACGGGCTCCGGTGATCGTGATGTATTGGTGCATACACACGAAGCTAGGCCAAATACCCGACACCTTCTGGCGTGATTTCCTTCATTTCGCCGTCGAGGAGCAGCCAGCGCGTGATGCCGATCGACTCCAGGAACGGCACATCGTGACTGGCCACGATCAAGGCTCCCTCGTACGACTCCAGGGCCGTGGCCAGCTGCTTCACGCTCGCCATGTCGAGGTTGTTCGTCGGCTCGTCGAGCATCAGGAGCTGCGGAGCGGGCTCCGCGAGCAGCAGCGCGGCGAGCGTCGCCCTGAACCGTTCGCCGCCCGACAGGGTCGCCGCGAGCTGATCGGCCCGCGCCCCCTTGAACAGGAAGCGGGCGAGACGGGCCCGGATCCGGTTGTTGGTGGCGTCGGGCGCGAAGCGCGCCACGTTCTCGGCGACGGAGAGATCCTCGTCGAGCACGTCGAGGCGCTGCGGCAGAAAACGCAGCGGGACATGTGCGAGGGCCTCTCCTTCCACGGTGTCCAGCTCTCCGGCGATGGTGCGCAGGAGCGTGGTCTTGCCCGCGCCGTTGCGGCCGACCAGTGCGATCCGTTCGGGACCGCGCAGCTCGAACTCGCCCCGCACGCGCGCCCCGTAGCGCAGGGACAGCTTGGACAGGGTGAGCACGGTGCGGCCGGGCGGGACCGCGGTGAACGGCAGGTCGACGCGGATCTCGTCGTCGTCCCGCACCGCCTCGACGGCGTCGTCGAGGCGCTCCTTCGCCTCGCTGAGTTTCTCCTCGTGCATGATGCGGTGCTTGCCCGCGGAGACCTGGGCCTGGCGCTTGCGCTCGCCCATGATGACCTTGGGCTCGCGCTTGGTGTCCCACATCTTCTGGCCGTACCTCTTACGCCGGGCCAACTTGACCTGTGCGTCGGCGAGTTCTCGCTTCTGCTTCTTCAGGTCGGACTCGGCGACGCGCACCATGCGCTCCGCGGCCTCCTGTTCGGCGGCCAGTGCCTCCTCGTACGCGGTGAAGTTGCCTCCGTACCATTTGACCTCTCCGTCCCGCAGGTCGGCGATCTGGTCGACCAGGTCGAGGAGTTCACGGTCGTGGCTGACCACGACCAGAACGCCGGACCAGGCGTCGACGGCCGCGTAGAGGCGCCGACGGGCGTACAGGTCAAGGTTGTTGGTGGGTTCGTCAAGGAGGAGTACGTCGGGCCGGCGCAGCAGCAGCGCGGCCAGGCGCAGCAGCACGGACTCGCCGCCCGACACCTCCCCGATGGTGCGGCCGAGGCCGATGTGGCCCAGGCCGAGCTGATCGAGGGTCGCGGCGGCGCGCTCCTCCACGTCCCAGTCGTCGCCGACCGCCGTGAAGTGCTCATCGGTCACATCGCCCGCCTCGATGGCGTGCAGCGCGGCACGAGCCGCGGCGATACCGAGCACCTCGTCGACGCGCAGACCGGTGTCGAGGGCGACGTTCTGCGGCAGGTACCCGATGTCACCCGCGACGCGGACGGCGCCCTCACTCGGGCTGAGCTCACCGGCGATCAGCTTCAACAGGGTTGATTTTCCGGAGCCGTTGACGCCGATGAGGCCGGTCCTGCCAGGGCCGAAGGCCGCCTGGAGTCCGTCGAAGACGCCGGTGCCGTCCGGCCAGGTGAAGTCGAGCGACGTACACGTGATGGAAGTGGGGACAGTAGACATGTGGTCCTCGCGGTTGCGTGAGATGAAGCGCGGTCAGGGGCAACGCGTTTGGGAACACCGCGAGGTGCGACAGCAGGACGGAAGCAGCGTCGTCAGGAGGCGAGGGCGGGAAGAAGGGCCCTGTGCCGAGGGACGGCTCGAACGCCGAGGTCGCACGCTACGCACACGGCCGAGCCGTGTGACGCGGTGAATCCAGACCTCAGACGAGCAACGTCCTACTCCTATCGGCGACAACAGAATCGATATACACCGTACGGTGCGACCCCGCCGCCGTCAACGACTTATCGTGACCGCGAACAAGGAGGCCCCATGCCTTATGGCTCGCTCTCACTGCCGACCAGGATCTTCCTGCTGGCCTGGGACACCGGCCGCAACAAGATCACCGGCGCCCCCGACCTGCCCCTCGCGGTGCGTGCCTGCGCGCTCGCCGAGCTGGCCCAGCGCGGGCTCGTCTCGGATGTCGACGGCATCGTCACTCCGGTCTTCGGCGCGCGCACCGGCGACGCGGTGCTCGACGGTCTCCTGGAACTCATCGAGGAGTCACGGCCCCGCACATGGCGCGGCTGGATCACGTACAAGGCCCGCGACACACGGGACGGGGTGCGCGACCAACTGGCGTCCAAGGGCTATCTGCGGACGGAGCGCACCCGGGTCTTCGGGATCTTCCCCTCCCGGCGGTACGAGCTCGAACGCGCCGGATACGTCGAGGTCCTGCAAGCCGAGGTGCTCGCGGTCCTGCGCGGTCCGGTGCCGGTGTCCGAGGTTCCCGCGGGCGACGCGGCCCTGGTCGTGTGCGCGGCGACGGGGAAGCTGCGCGGCGTCATCTCGGGCAAGGACCGCAGGCGGTACAGGGACCGGCTCGACGCGCTCACCGACCGCAGCGGGTCCCCGGCTCCACAACTGCCCGAGCTGATGCGGGGGTTGCGCAAGGCGCTGGCGTCGGCGGTGTCGGCGGCGGAGGACGCGAGGGCCGGTGGCGGGGGCGGCTGAGGGGCCCGCGGTAGGAACGCGTACGGACGTACGTGGTGGATCTTCGCCAGCCCCTGCTCACGCGGCGCTGGTCGGGTGTCCGTATGACGACGACGAGCCTTCGCGATCATGCTCTGAGGTTGCGACGCTCTGAGGTTCCGCGCGTCGCGGAGTTCGCCGCTCCGGGCGCGGATCAGCGTGGGCGCGGGCCCGCCGCGGACAGCGCACGCCGTCGTGCGCGAGGCCGCGCGTGAACTGCTCGCCGAGGGGACGTACAGGTCCCTGGCGCGAGGGCTCGACCATGGGGAGCTGAGCTCGCTGTTCGCGCAGTGATACCGCGCGGGCTGCGGCTCAGCAGGCGTCCCGCATCAGATCGGCGAGGTCCTGGTCGAGGTCGACGTGCAGATGCTCGTCGCCGGTGGGCACCAGGTCCGTGGTGCGCTGCAGGAAGCGGCGCATCTCGCCGGTGCGGATGTGGACGATCGCGGTGCCCTCGGGGGCGTGGAACTCCACGACCGTGCGGTCGAAGCCGTACGGCCGCACGCGTACGTCGCCGTCGCCCACCGCCCGCTCCATGCCCTGGGCGAGCAGTTCGCGGGCGAAGGTCCAGTAGACCTCGACGCCCTCCAGGGTCGCCGGGGCGGGGAAGCTCATCCGGACGGCGAACGGATCGCCCCGGTCGTAGTGCAGCGTCGCGGGAATGGTCGACATCCGCGGTGCGGCGGCGACGAGGCGGGCCTCTACGGCTTGCTCGATGTTGGTGGACAACGCCTGCTCCCTCACTGACAGCTGGATGACTCGGATCTGGATGACTCGCGTCGGTACTTGCATAGACGTCGGAATGACGGAATCCGTGCACGCGAACACGGAGTGACCTCGGTCACCGCGTGCTCTTCACCGTCTTCACAGAAATCCCCGAAGGAATCATGCGTTCCGGTGGTAACTTCGCCCGCCATGAGGTCTCTGGGGAAGACGAGATGGTCGCGGTCGGTGGGTCGCACGGTGTCGGTGGGGCTGTGCGGGGCGGCTCTCGCCGTGACGGCGCTGGTCGCGCCAGGGCTCGCACAGGCGGCCCCCAAGGCCCCGGAGAGCGGTTCGCAGAGGGGCGGCGGCTGGGAGCTCAAGGACAGCGGCACCGAAGCGCGCTTCCGCGGTCTCGCCGCGGTCGGTCACGACACCGCGTGGGTCGCCGGCACGAAAGGCACCGTGCTGCGCACCTCGGACGGCGGCGGAAGCTGGCGGAACGTCTCCCCGCCCGGAGCGGCGGAACTTGAGTTCCGCGACATCGAGGCGTTCGACGGCCGCCGCGCGGTGGTCCTAGCCATCGGTGAGGGCGAGGCTTCACGGGTCTTTCGCACGACGGACGGCGGAGCGACCTGGACGGAGTCCTTCCGCAACACCGACCCCAAGGCCTTCTACGACTGCATGACGTTCTTCGACCGGCGCCACGGCCTGGCCATGAGCGACCCGGTGGACGGCAAGTACCGCATCCTGTCCACCGCCGACGGCGGCCGCTCCTGGACGGTTCTGCCCGGCGAAGGCATGCCCGCGGCCCAGGAGGGCGAGTCGGGCTTCGCCGCGAGCGGCCAGTGCCTGGTGAGCTCAGGCTCACGCGACGTGTGGCTGGCCACCGGCGGAGCGGCGCGGGCGCGGATCCTGCACTCCGCCGACCGCGGCCGCACCTGGACGGCCACCGACGCGCCGATCCCGGCGGGCGATCCGGCGCGCGGCGTCTTCGGCCTCGCCTTCCGCGACCGTACGCACGGCATCGCGGTCGGCGGCGACTACCGCGCCGATCAGCCCTCTTCGAAGGCCGCGGCCACCACCGGCGACGGCGGCCGCACCTGGACCACGGCCACCGAGCCCCCGCCCGCCTACCGGTCGGGGGTGGCCTGGCTGCCGGGCAGCCGCCGTGGCGCGCTCGCGGTCGGGCCGACCGGCACGGACGTCACGTCGGACGGCGGGCGCAGCTGGCGGACGGTCGACGCGGGGTCGTACGACACCGTGGACTGCACGCGGGGCCGGACCTGCTGGGCATCCGGCGAGAAGGGCCGCGTCGCGCGCTGGGAGCGGGACCAGCGCCCGTCCGGGGCCCATCGGAGGGCCTAGGGCAGTTCCTGGCGGTAGGGGGCGAGTCCCGGGGCCGTCTTCGTGGCGATGAACTCGGTGATGCGGTACTCGCAGACCTCCGCGAGTACGAAGGGGTCGCTCGCCGCGATCTCCTCGATCGCCGCACGGTCCTGCGCCACGGCCAGGATCACGCCGCCGTCACGCGGATTCTTGCGCCCCGACGCGATGAAGACGCCCTGCGCGTAGAGCTGGTCCAGCCAGGCGACGTGGGCCTCAAGCTCCTTGTCGACGGCGGACAGGGGAGCGGTGTAGGTCAATTCGAGAACGAACATGATCGCGAGGCTACCGCCGCGGCACGCAGGGCGTGGCCGCGGTCCGGGGTGCGCGCTTTATCCTGATCGTTCAACCGGTCGCTCCGTGGGGCGACTTCTTGGTGCGTGGCCGCCCCATTTCTGCCGGGAGTTCGCTTTGCTGTACAGGAAGACCGCTCTGCGCGTCGCCGCGCCCGTGGCCGTGCTCGCCCTCGCGCTGACCGCCTGCGGGGGCGGCGGCGACAAGGACTCCGCGGGCACGTCGAAGGGCGGGGTGCGCGCCACCGGCGAGAGCGCCACCGGCGAGGCGAACGAGGGTCTCGTCTCCGTCGTCTACGACGTCACCGCGCAGAAGGTCGAACTGGGCACGGAGGCCGAGACCGCGAAGATGGTGTCGGAGCCCAAGCTGGCCAAGGGCCTGATCCCGGCCGTCGCCCACGTGAAGTACACCCACGAATCAGGACCGACCCTCACCCAGAACCCGCGCGCCAGCCAGCCCGCCAGGATCTGGGCGGACGGCAGACGCGGAACCCTGATCGTCGGAGCGGCCGATCACACGCCGGGCTGCGAGGCCCCCTCGTCCATCAAGGACTGGAAGCAGGGCGAGACCCACGTCCTGTGCGAGACCTACCTGGTCCCCAAGGACACGAAGAACCTGGAGGTCCACTGGTCCCAGGAGAACGGCGAGCCGTTCATCTGGAAGTTCGCGGCGACCGATCGGGCGACCAGGTGACCACCTCCCACGCGCCCGCCGACTGGCCCGCCGACGAGCCGGCCGCCCGCGCCGTCCAGGACGGACTGCGCGCGCGGGTCGTGCTCGACGAAGAGGGCCCGCGGCCGGGCACCGGACATGTCACGGGGGTGGACGTCGCCTACGACGACGAGCGCGACATCGTCGCCGCGGCGCTCGTCGTCCTGGACGCCGCGACACTCGACGTCGTCGAGGAGGCGACCGCGGTGGGCCGCGTCGCCTTCCCGTACGTGCCGGGCCTGCTCGCCTTCCGTGAGATCCCCACCGTCCTGGCCGCCCTGGAGAAGCTCGAAGCCGATCCGGGCCTCGTCGTCTGCGACGGCTACGGCATCGCGCATCCCCGCAGGTTCGGCCTCGCGAGCCACTTCGGCGTCCTCACGGGACTGCCCACGATCGGCGTGGCCAAGAACCCCTTCACGTTCACCTACGAGGCCCCGGGCGCCCCGCGGGCGAGCACGGCCCCGCTCCTCGACGGAGCGGAGGAGATCGGCCGCGCCCTGCGCACCCGCGAGGACGTCAAACCGGTCTTCGTCTCCGTCGGCCACCGCGTGAGCCTGGACAACGCCTGTGCCCACACGCTCCGCCTGACGCCGCGCTACCGCCTCCCGGAGTCGACGCGCCGCGCGGACGCCCTGTGCCGCGCGGCCCTGCGCGAGGCGACCGACAGGGCCTTGTGACGCCTTGTGACGGATCTCCGTCAGCAGGGCCCTACCGCGACGCCGCCACCCGGAACCTGAGTCCCGCCGACGTCAGCCGCTCCGTCAGCGCGTCGCCCATCGCCACGGCGGTGGTCACCTGCCCGGCCACCGGCGGCAGGTCGTCGAGCGCCAGACACAGCGCCGCCTCGCCCAGCATCTTCGCCGTCTCGTCGTACCCCGGATCCCCGCCCGAGACCTCGGTGAACACGCGCTTGCCGCCACCCTCGCCGACGAAGCGCACGGAGAACCAGCTCTTGGCCCGCCGCTGCTCGCCCGGTCCGTCGCCCGGCTTCATCCGCGACGACAACCACCGCCGCGCGGGCGGCAGTTGCGCCGCCGCCACCAGACCGCCGACGGCCGCCGCGCCCCCCACGGCGAACGGCAGGGACTTCACGGCCGCGTAGTGGCGGTAGCGGAAATCGGGCCCGTAGCGTTCGAGCGCCCGCGCCGAGCGCTGCACCACCTGCGGGTCGATCGTGGGCAGGGGGAGGGCCCAGGCGCCGACCTCGCCCGCGTACCGGGGTGCGCTCGGCGGCGCGTACGCCTTGCGGCCCGCCAGGCGCGGTTCGTGCCGTCGCCGGTCCCGCGCGGCGGCCAGCATCTGCGGCCCCCGGGAGAGCTGGGTGAGCGTGGAGGCGAAGGTGCCCCCGGAGAACGTCGCGTTGCTGCGCACGAATCCGTCGACGCGCAGTGGCACACCCTCCGGAAGCTGCCGCACCGTGAAGTACGCGCCCAGGTCGTGCGGGACCGAGTCGAAGCCGCAGGAGTGCACGAGCCGTGCGCCCGTCTCCCGGGCACGGGCGTCGTGCCGCACGTACATGAGGTCGACGAACTCCGGCTCACCGGTGAGGTCCACGTAGTCCGTGCCCGCCTCCGCGCACGCGGCGACGAGCTCCTGGCCGTACGTGAGATAGGGGCCGACGGTCGTGGCCACCACGCGCGCGTGGCCTGCCATGTCCCGCAGGGACGCCGGGTCCGCCACGTCGGCGCGGACGAGGTCGAGCTTCGCGCACGCCGGATGGGCGTCGGCGAGCCGCTCCCGCAGCCGCTCCAGCTTCCCGGTGTCACGTCCCGCGATCGCCCAGCGCAGCCCCTCGGGCGCGTGCGCGGCGAGGTACTCCGCGGTGAGCACGCCGACGAAACCGGTCGCTCCGAAGAGGACGATGTCGTACGTGCGGTCCGCCGCGTGGTCCTTGCCGCTGCCGCTGCCGCTGCCGCCGTTGTCGTTGCGGTTGCCGTTCTGACTGGTCATGGCACCTCTCTGCCGTGCGCCGCGCGCCGATGTCGGGGGCCGAGGCTAGCGTGCGAAGCCGGTGTCGCCGCACGGCCCGTCCCCCGTTTTGTCTAAGCGCTTGCTTGCTAGGGTCTTGTGCGGAGTGGAACACGTTCTTAGCATCACTGGTGTTACATCAGTTGTGTCATAGCGCTGGGGGCTCAATGGCAGTGCCGGGCAAGAACGTTCACGGACCGCTCGCAGGGGTGCGCGTCGTCGAGCTGGCGGGCATCGGCCCCGGCCCGTTCGCGGCCATGCTCCTGGCCGACCTCGGGGCCGATGTCGTACGGGTCGACCGGCCGGGCGGCGGCACTCTCGCCGTCAATCCCGAGTACGACGTCACCAACCGCAACAAGCGCTCCGTGATCGTCGACCTCAAGGCGGCCGACGGCGCGGACCGCGTCCTCGACCTCGTCGACCGCGCCGACGTCCTCATCGAGGGCTACCGCCCCGGCGTCGCCGAGCGCCTGGGCATCGGGCCTCTCACCTGTCACGCCCGCAACCCGAAGCTCGTCTACGGACGGATGACCGGCTGGGGACAGGAGGGGCCGCTCGCCGCGCGCGCCGGGCACGACATCGCGTACATCGCGATCACCGGCACCCTCGGCATGATCGGCAACCCCGGCGAGCCGCCCACCGTCCCCGCGAACCTCGTCGGCGACTACGCGGGCGGCTCGCTCTACCTCGTCGTCGGCATCCTCGCGGCCCTGCACCACGCGCGCGAGCACGGCACAGGGCAGGTCGTGGACGCCGCGATCGTCGACGGCACCGCACACCTCACGTCGATGATCCACGGCATGCTCGCGGCCGGCGGCTGGCAGGACAGGCGCGGCGCCAACCTCCTCGACGGCGGCTGCCCGTTCTACGGCACCTACGAGACCGCCGACGGCGGTCACATGGCCGTCGGCGCCCTTGAGCAGCAGTTCTACGACGAGTTCATCGAGCTCCTCGGTCTGGCGGGCCAGGCGCCGGCGCGCAAGGACCTCGCGCGCTGGGACGAGCTGCGCGAGGCGGTCGCCACCCGCTTCAAGGAGCGGACGCGCGAGGAGTGGACGGCCGTCTTCGAGGGCTCCGACGCGTGCGTCGCACCCGTGCTCTCGCTGTCCGAGGCCCCCGGCCACCCCCATCTCGCCGCCCGCGGCACCTTCGTCGACCACGGCGGCATCACCCAGCCCGCCCCCGCGCCGCGCTTCTCCGCGACCCCGACGGACGTCCGCAGCGGCCCCGCCCAGCCGGGCGCGGACACCGAGGACGTGGCCCGCGACTGGGACGTACCGGCCCTCAGGGGCACCACCACGAAGGAAGACAGCTGATGGAGATCTCCGCACCTCTCGCCTACGCGGGCGATCCGCGGCAGGCCGCCGACGACGTGGCCGCCCTGGAGGCCGCCGGTCTGGACGCCGTCTGGGTCGCGGAGGCCTACGGCTTCGACTCGCCCACCATCATGGGCTACCTGGCCGCGCGCACCGAGCGTATGAAGATCGGCGCCGGGATCCTCAACGTCTACTCGCGCACCCCCGCCCTCATCGCCCAGACGGCCGCCGGACTCGACGCGATCTCCGGCGGGCGGGCGATCATCGGGCTCGGCGCGTCGGGGCCGCAGGTCGTCGAGGGCTGGCACGGGAAGCCGTACGACAAGCCCCTCGCCCGCACCCGTGAGGCCGTCGAACTGACCCGCCGCATCCTGCGCCGCGAGGTCATCGACCACCACGGCGTCACGGACATGCCGCTGCCCGAGGAGAAGGGCGGCAAGCTGGGCAAGCCGCTGAAGATCCTCACCAAGCCGGTCCGTTCCGAAGTGCCCCTCTACATAGCATCGCTCGGCCCCGCCAACGTCCGCATGACCGCCGAGATCGCCGACGGCTGGCTTCCCACCCTGTTCATCCCGGAGAAGGCGCACCAGGTGTGGGGCGCTTCGCTCGCCGAGGGCGAGGCGAAGCGCGATCCGGCGCTCGGACCGTTGCAGACGGTCGCGGGAGGCCTGCTCGCCATCGGTGACGACGCGGCCGCCGCACGGGATCTGGCCCGGCCTCAAATCGCCCTCTACGTAGGCGGCATGGGTGCTCCGGGGAAGAACTTCTACAACGACCTCGCGGTCGCGTACGGATACGAGGAGGAAGCCGGGCGCATCCAGGAGCTGTATCTCTCGGGCAGGAAGAAGGAAGCGGAGGCCGCCGTCCCGGACGAGTTCTGCGAGCTCATGTCGCTGTGCGGGCCCGAGAGCTATGTCCGTGAGCGCGTCGAGGCCTTCCGTGAGGCGGGCGTCACCATGCTCAACGTCATTCCCGTCGGCCCCGAGCCGGCCAAGTCGATCGAGACCGTCAAGGGCTGGCTCTAGGCTCCAGGAGGCCGTACGTGAAGCGACAGATCTTCTCCGCCGAACACGAGGCGTTCCGCGAGACCGTCCGTACCTTCCTGACGAAGGAGGTACTGCCCCACTACGAGGAGTGGGAGAAGGACGGGATCGTCAGCCGGGACGCCTGGCTCGCGGCGGGCAAGCAGGGACTGCTCGGGCTCGCCGTGCCCGAGGAGTACGGAGGCGGCGGGAACGCCGACTTCCGCTACAGCGCCGTACTCGCCGAGGAGTTCACCCGCGCGGGCGCGGCCGGGCTCGCGCTCGGCCTGCACAACGACATCATCGGCCCGTATCTGACATCCCTTGCCACCGAGGACCAGAAGCGGCGCTGGCTGCCCGGCTTCTGCTCCGGCGAGATCATCACGGCCATCGCGATGACCGAGCCGGGCGCGGGCTCCGACCTCCAGGGCATCCGCACCACCGCCGTCGACCAGGGCGATCACTGGCTGCTCAACGGCTCCAAGACGTTCATCTCGAACGGCATCCTCGCCGACCTCGTCATCGTCGTCGCCAAGACCTCGCAGGAGGGCGGCGCGAAGGGGCTGTCCCTCCTGGTCGTCGAGCGCGGCACGGACGGCTTCGAGCGGGGCCGCAACCTCGACAAGATCGGCCAGAAGTCCCAGGACACCGCCGAGCTGTTCTTCAACGACGTACGCGTGCCCAAGGAGAACCTCCTGGGCGAGCTCGACGGCGCCTTCATCCACCTGATGACGAACCTCGCGCAGGAGCGCATGGGCATCGCCGTCGCCGGGATCGCCGCCGCCGAGCACCTCCTGGAGATCACCACGACGTACGTCAAGGAGCGCGAGGCCTTCGGGCGACCGCTCTCCAAGCTCCAGCACATCCGCTTCGAGATCGCCGAGATGGCGACCGAGTGCGCGGTCACCCGGACCTTCCTCGACCGCTGCATCGTCGATCACTCGAACGGCGAACTCGACGCCGTGCACGCCTCGATGGCCAAGTGGTGGGCCACCGAACTGCAGAAGCGCGTCGCCGACCGCTGCCTGCAACTGCACGGCGGATACGGCTACATGACCGAGTACCGCGTCGCCAAGGCCTTCACCGACGGCCGCATCCAGACGATCTACGGAGGCACGACCGAGATCATGAAGGAGATCATCGGCCGCTCCCTGCTCGCCTGAGCCTGCCAGACCCTCACCTGCAAAGTTCTTTGCGAAAGGCTGCTGTCTTGACCACCGAAGCGTACGTATACGACGCGATCCGCACCCCGCGCGGACGCGGCAAGGCCAATGGCGCCCTGCACGGCACCAAGCCGATCGACCTCGTCGTCGGCCTGATCCACGAGATCCGGGCGCGGTTCCCCGACCTGGACCCGGCGGCCGTCGACGACATCGTCCTCGGCGTCGTCGGCCCCGTCGGCGACCAGGGCTCGGACATCGCGCGGATCGCGGCCATCGCCGCCGGACTGCCGGACACGGTCGCCGGCGTCCAGGAGAACCGCTTCTGCGCCTCCGGTCTCGAAGCCGTCAACATGGCCGCGATGAAGGTGCGTTCGGGCTGGGAGGACCTCGTCCTGGCGGGCGGCGTCGAGTCGATGTCACGCGTCCCGATGGCCTCGGACGGCGGCGCCTGGTTCGCCGACCCGATGACCAACTACGAGACGGGCTTCGTGCCGCAGGGCATCGGCGCCGACCTGATCGCCACGGTGGAGGGCTACTCCCGGCGTGACGTCGACGAGTACGCGGCCCTGTCCCAGGAGCGCGCGGCGGCGGCCTGGAAGGACAGCCGCTTCGAGAGGTCCGTCGTGCCGGTGAAGGACCGCAGCGGCCTGGTCGTCCTGGACCACGACGAGTACATGCGCCCCGGCACCACCGCCGACTCGCTCGGCAAGCTGAAGCCCTCCTTCAAGGACATCGGCGACCTTGGCGGGTTCGACGCCGTCGCGCTGCAGAAGTACCACTGGATCGAGAAGATCGACCACGTCCACCACGCGGGCAACTCCTCCGGCATCGTGGACGGTGCCGCCCTGGTGGCCGTCGGCACCAAGGAGGTCGGCGAGCGCTACGGCCTCACCCCGCGCGCCCGCATCGTCTCCGCGGCCGTCTCGGGCTCCGAGCCGACCATCATGCTCACCGGGCCCGCCCCGGCCGCCCGCAAGGCGCTCGCCAAGGCGGGTCTGACGATCGACGACATCGACCTCGTCGAGATCAACGAGGCCTTCGCGGCCGTCGTCCTGCGCTTCGTCAAGGACATGGGCCTGTCCCTCGACAAGGTCAACGTCAATGGCGGCGCGATCGCTCTGGGCCACCCGCTCGGCGCCACCGGGGCGATGATCCTGGGCACGCTCGTCGACGAGCTGGAGCGTCAGGACAAGCGGTACGGCCTTGCCACGCTGTGCGTCGGCGGAGGCATGGGGATCGCCACGATCGTGGAACGGGTTTCCGGCTGAGCGCCGCGGGGCTGTTGTCCGTTGCCGACTGCGAGTGCTTCGCGGCTGGTCGCGCAGTTCCCCGCGCCCCTGAAGGCATGCGGCTTCGCCGCTGCCTTCCCCGGTGCGCGCCCCTGAGACGGCGCACGCAGTGCGCATCTCAGGGGCGCGGGGAACTGCGCGACCAGCCCCCACCAGCGGTCAGCCGGTCACGTCCCCTCAGCCACCCTCCCCGGATCCCGCCCGGGCCCACTCACACTTCACGGAGACAAGACCATGACCGAAAGCACCACTATCCGCTGGGAAATGGACGCCACCGGCATCCTCACCCTCGTCCTCGACGACCCCAACCAGTCCGCGAACACCATGAACCAGGCGTTCAAGGACTCCATCGCGGCGATCGCCGAACGCGCGGAGGCCGAGCAGGACTCCATCCGCGGCATCATCTACACCTCCGCTAAGAAGACCTTCTTCGCGGGCGGTGACCTCAAGGACATGATGCGGGCAGGGCCCGAGAACGCGCAGGGCGCGTTCGAGGCGGGCGTCGCCATCAAGTCCTCCCTGCGCCGCATCGAGACCCTGGGCAAGCCGGTCGTCGCCGCCATCAACGGCGCGGCTCTCGGCGGCGGCTACGAGATCGCCCTCGCCAGCCACCACCGCGTCGCGCTCGACGCGCCGGGGTCCAAGATCGGCCTGCCCGAGGTCACCCTGGGCCTGCTCCCGGCGGGCGGCGGCGTGACCCGCACCGTACGCCTCATGGGCATCGCGGACGCACTTCTGAAGGTGCTGCTCCAGGGCACCCAGTACTCCCCGAAGCGCGCCCTGGAGAACGGCCTCGTCCACGAAGTGGCGGCCACCGGGGAAGAGATGATCGAGAAGGCCCGCGCCTTCATCGACGCCAACCCCGAGTCGCAGCAGCCCTGGGACAAGCCGGGCTACCGCATCCCCGGCGGCACCCCCGCCAACCCGAAGTTCGCGGCGAACCTGCCCGCCTTCCCCGCCAACCTCAAGAAGCAGACGAACGGCGCCCCCTACCCGGCCCCGCGCAACATCCTCGCGGCCGCCGTCGAGGGCTCCCAGGTCGACTTCGAGACCGCGCTGACCATCGAGGCCCGGTACTTCACCGAGCTGGTCACGGGACAGACCGCGAAGAACATGATCCAGGCGTTCTTCTTCGACCTCCAGGCCGTCAACTCCGGTGCCAACCGGCCCAAGGGCATCGAGGCACGCCAGGTCCGCAAGGCCGCCGTCCTGGGGGCCGGAATGATGGGCGCGGGCATCGCCTACTCGTGCGCCCGCGCGGGCATCGAGGTCGTCCTCAAGGACGTCTCCGCCGAAGCCGCCGCCAAGGGCAAGGCCTACTCCGAGAAGCTGTGCGCCAAGGCGGTGCAGCGAGGACGTACGACCCAGGAGAAGGCCGACGCGCTGCTCGCCCGCATCACGCCGACCGCCGACCCGCAGGACCTCGCGGGCTGCGACGCGGTGATCGAGGCCGTCTTCGAGGACACCACTCTCAAGCACAAGGTGTTCCAGGAGATCCAGGACGTCATCGAGCCGGACGCGCTGCTGTGCTCCAACACCTCGACGCTGCCGATCACCCAGCTCGCCGAGGGCGTCACGCGGCCCGTCGACTTCATCGGCCTGCACTTCTTCTCACCCGTCGACAAGATGCCGCTCGTCGAGATCATCAAGGGCGAGCGGACCGGGGACGCGGCTCTCGCCCGAGCGTTCGACCTCGTACGCCAGATCAGCAAGACGCCGATCGTCGTCAACGACTCGCGTGGCTTCTTCACCTCGCGCGTGATCGGGCACTTCATCAACGAAGGCGTCGCGATGGTCGGCGAGGGCATCGAGCCCGCGTCCATCGAGCAGGCGGCGGCCCAGGCGGGTTACCCGGCGAAGGTCCTCTCCCTGATGGACGAGCTGACCCTCACCCTGCCGCGCAAGATCCGCAACGAGACGAAGCGCGCCGTCGAGGAGGCCGGCGGCACCTGGGCCGGGCATCCGTCGGACTCCGTCATCGACCGCATGGTCGACGAGTTCGAGCGTCCCGGCAGGAGCGGGGGAGCGGGCTTCTACGAGTACGTGGACGGCAAGCGCGCCGGTCTCTGGCCGGGCCTGCGCGAGCACTTCACCAAGCCGGGCACCCAGATCCCGTTCGAGGACATGCAGGAGCGCATGCTGTTCTCCGAGGCGCTCGACACCGTGCGGCTGGTGGAGGAGGGCGTCCTGACGTCCGTCGCGGACGCCAACATCGGCTCCATCTTCGGCATCGGCTTCCCCGGCTGGACCGGTGGCGTGCTCCAGTACATCAACGGCTACGAAGGCGGTCTTCCCGGGTTCGTGGCACGCGCCGTCGAGCTGGCCGACCGCTACGGCGAGCGGTTCACGCCGCCCGCGCTGCTTGTCGAGAAGGCGCAGAACGGCGAGAAGTTCAGCGACAACTGACAGGCACGACAGGTACGACAGGCACGACCGGCACGGGAGTGGCTCAGCTGTCCTTGAGCCACTCCCGCAGCTCCTCCTTGAGGGAGCGCTGGAACGCCGTCACCAGGGCCTGCACCACCATCGGCTGCATATGGGCCGACAGGGACCGCATCGCCGCCACGTGCTCGGGGTCCGACTCCCGCTCGCGGTAAGGGCCCCACACCTCGTCACGGAAGAGCCGGGACAGCTCGACGGCCGCCGAGCGGGTGTGCTCCATCAGGACCGTGCGCGCCGCCAGGATCGTCTCGTGCGCGATGGGTACGTCGAGCAGCTCCACGCCCAGGCGCAACAGCCCCGGATCGACGCGATACGCCCCCGGGAACTCCGTCGGTGTGACGACGCCCATCGCCGAGAGCCGCTCCAGGTCCGCGTCGGAGAGCGGGCGGCCCGCCCTGCGCTCCAGCTCCGCGCGGTCGGTGTCCTCGGCCGAGTCGGGGGCCCAGGAGGCCACCACCGCGCGGTGGATGGCGAGATCGTGGGTGCTCAGGTCGTCCGGCAGCTGTTCCAGATACCGCTCGATCGCGGCCAGCGTCATGCCCTGGTGCTGCAACTCCTCGATGAGACCGAGCCGGGACAGATGCTCCTCGCCGTAGTGGCCGACCCGGCGCGGGCCGATCACGGGCGGCGGAAGCAGGCCCTTGGTGCTGTAGAAGCGGATGGTGCGGACGGTGACGCCCGCGCGCGCGGCCAGTTCGTCGACCGTGAGCGTCGGCTCGTCGGTGTCCGACGTCCTCGTCATCGTCATGGCAGCGCATCGCCTCCCCAGTTGTGCACCGATGGTTGTGCACCGATGGTCGTACACCGGTGGTTGTGCACCGATCAGGTGCAACAGTATTGCTGTCTCACCACTGTTGTGAAAGCGTCCCGGCCAGTCACTTGCTTCGTCGATGACGCCAGGAGGCGGTCGTGACCACGATCCTGCGACTCCCCGGGGACCCCGCCGACATCACGCTCCCCGCCCTGCTGCTGCGCAACGCCGAGGACCACGGCGACCGCCCCGCACTCTCCTGGCGCACCACCCCCGAAGGGGAGTGGACGACCCTGACCTGGCGCGAAGCACGGCGCAAGGTTTCCGTTCTGGCCGCCGGGTTCACGGCGCTCGGTGTGCGGCGCGGCGAACACGTCCTCATGATGATGGGCAACCGCCCCGAACACTGGCTGAGCGATCTCGCCCTCGTGCATCTGGGTGCCGTCCCCGTCACCGTGTACGGCACATCGGCCCCCGAGCAGATCGCGCACATCGCCCGGCACAGCCGCGCCCGCTTCGCGATCGTCGAGGGCGCCCGCGAACTCGCCCGCTGGGAACCCCTCCTCACCAACGAGGAGGTCCCGTTGGAGCGCCTGGTGGTCGTCGAAGCGGCCGCTGCGGGCCCGCACCGCACGTACGGCTCCCTGCACGCCACAGGCAGCCGCCTCTTCGCCCCGGACGCCTTCGAGAAGGCCTGGTGCGAGTCCCGGGCCGACGATCCGCTCACCGTCGTCTACACGTCGGGCACCACCGGCGACCCCAAGGGCGTGCGCATCACCCACCGCAACGTCGTCCTCAACGGCGTGGCCCTGGACGCCGTCGTCGAGCTCCCCGACTTCGTGGACCACATCAGCTACCTCCCCTTCGCCCACGTCGCGGAGCGCATGCTCGGCATCTACCTGCCGGTGTTCCGCGCCTCGCACGTGTACCTGTGCGCGGATCCGACCGCCGTCGCCGCGACCGCGCGCGAGCTGCGGCCCGCGCAGTTCTTCGGGGTCCCGCGCGTGTGGGAGAAGCTCGCCGCGTCCGTACGGGCCGTGCTCGCCGGACTGCCGGAGCAGCAGCGGGAGGCGATCGAAGCCGCGAACGGGACGACACGCGCGCGCGTGGAGTACGTCGAGCGCGGCGAGGACCCGCCGGCCGAACTGGAGAGGGCGTATCGCGAGGCCAAGGAGAAGACCCTCGACCCGCTGCTCTCCCTGGCCGGATTCGACCGACTGGTGTGGACCGCGAGCGCGGCGGCGTCGATGCCGCTGGACGTCGTGCGCTTCTGGTCGGGGTTCGGCATCGTGATCATGGACGCGTGGGGTCTGACGGAGACGACCGGGGTCGTCACCATCAACACCCCGGGCGCCTTCCGGCTCGGCTCGGTGGGCAGGCCCCTGGACGGCCTGGAGGTCCGCACCGCCGACGACGGCGAGATCCTCGTGCGCGGCGCGATGGTCTTCGACGGCTATCTCCTGCCCGACGGCTCCGTCGAGTCGGCCCGCGACGCGGACGGCTGGTTCGCCACCGGCGACGTCGGGCGGATCGACGAGGACGGCTACCTCTGGCTCACCGACCGCAAGAAGGAACTGATCGTGACGTCGACGGGCAAGAACGTCTCGCCCGTACTCGTCGAGAACACCCTCAAGGAGCACCCCCTCATAGGACAGGCCCTCGTCCACGGCGACGGCCGCTCCTACCTGGTGGCGCTGCTCGTCCTGGACGCGGAGATGGCCCCTGTGTGGGCCGCCGCCCGGGGGATCACCGGTGACCTGGTGGCGAGCGATGCCGTACGGGAGGAGGTCGCGCGGGCCGTCGACGCGGCCAACGCACGCCTCAACCGCACCGAGCAGATCAAGCGCTACCGGCTCCTGGGGGAGGAGTGGGGCCCCGAGACCGGGGAGCTGACACCGTCCCTGAAGCTGCGCCGCAGGGTCATCCGGGAGAAGTACGCGGACGCCATCAACGGGCTGTACACCCCGTGACGCACTCGGTGACGCACCCGTGATCCTCGGTGACGCACCCCGTGATCCATCGGCTCTACACCTTGTGATCATCGTGTGTACACCCCCCGCCCACCATGTGAGAAGTGCCGCTATGTGACGTGCGCCACCGCATGTCCGGCGATCTCTGGGGGAAGGTGTCGCGTCGGTCCACGCACGTCAGGGGTGTCGTGGACCGGAGTACATCCGGACACCGGAGTTTTCCGGGCACCAGAGAGTAGACCCCCCACGTGAGCAAGGAAGCCGTAGACACGGCCGCTGCGGACGCATCCCGCACAGATGCGTCCCAGGCCCCCGCGGACGCGGGCGACGCCGGTTACAGCAAGGACCTCAAGGCCCGTCACGTCAACATGATCGCGATTGGTGGCGCGATCGGAACTGGACTCTTTCTCGGTGCGGGCGGACGCCTGCACTCCGCGGGCCCCGCGCTCGCCGTCGCGTACCTCGTGTGCGGCATCTTCGCCTTCTTCGTCGTACGCGCCCTCGGCGAGATGGTCATCTACCGGCCGTCGTCGGGTTCGTTCGTCTCGTACGCGCGTGAGTTCCTCGGCGAGAAGGGCGCCTACGTCGCCGGTTGGATGTACTTCCTCAACTGGTCGACCACCGGCATCGCCGACATCACCGCGATCGCGCTCTACACGCACTACTGGAGCTTCTTCACCGACATCCCCCAGTGGGCGCTCGCACTGATCGCCCTCGCCGTCGTCCTCGCGATCAACCTGATCTCGGTGAAGTACTTCGGCGAGATGGAGTTCTGGTTCGCGATCGTCAAGGTCGCGGCCCTGATCGCCTTCATGCTGATCGGCATATTCCTCCTCGTCACCCAGCACAAGGTCGGCGGCGAGACGCCCGGCATCAGCGTGATCACCGACAACGGCGGCTTCCTGCCGCACGGTCTGATGCCGGTCGTGATCGTCATGCAGGGTGTCGTCTTCGCGTACGCCTCGCTCGAACTGGTCGGCGTCGCGGCGGGCGAGACCGCCGAGCCGCAGAAGGTCGTCCCGCGCGCCGTGAACTCGATCATGTGGCGCGTGGGCCTCTTCTACGTCGGCTCCGTCGTCCTGCTCGCGCTGCTCCTGCCCGGATCGGTGTACTCCGCCGACCAGAGCCCGTTCGTGACGGTCCTCTCCAAGATCGGCGTTCCCGCGGCCGGCGACGTGATGAACCTCGTCGTCCTCACGGCGGCGATGTCGTCGCTGAACTCGGGCCTGTACTCCACGGGCCGCATCCTGCGCTCGATGGCGATGGCGGGTTCGGCGCCGAAGTTCACCGCGAAGATGAACAAGAGCCAGGTTCCCTACGGCGGCATCCTGCTCACCTCCGCGGTGTGCGTGCTCGGCGTCGGCCTGAACTTCCTCATGCCGAGCCAGGCCTTCGAGATCGTCCTGAACGTGGCGTCCCTGGGCATCATCAGTACCTGGGTGATCATCATGGTCTGTCACCTGGCGTTCGTACGCCGCGCCAAGGAGGGTGTGATCACCCGGCCCGGCTTCCGGCTCCCCGGCAGCCCGGTCACGGAGATCGTCACGATCCTCTTCCTGCTCTCCGTGCTCGTCCTGATGTGGAAGGACCCCGAGATCGGGCGCAAGACGCTCTACCTCATCCCGCTCATCGGGGCGGCGCTCGTCGCGGGCTGGTACGGCATCCGCCGCAGGGTGGACCGCGAGACGACGGCCCTCACGAAGTAGGGGCCCAAGCCGCGGCCTGAAGCAGCAGGTCAATGGCCACTGTCAGTGGCAGCGCCTACGGTGGCGTCATGTCGGAGATCACTTATGTCCGAGGTGACGCCACCGCGCCATGTGGCAAGGGCGTCAAGCTGATCGCCCATGTCTGCAACGACCTCGGGGGCTGGGGCAAGGGCTTCGTCGTCGCGGTGTCGCGCCGCTGGCCCGAGCCGGAGGCGGCGTACCGCCGGTGGCACCGCGAGCGCGCCGAGAACGACTTCGGCCTCGGCGCCGTCCAGTTCGTCGAGGTCTCTCGCTGCACATGGGTGGCCAACATGATCGGCCAGCACGGCATGCGCACGGGCAGCAAGGGCGCCCCCGTGCGGTACGAGGCGATCGACACCGCCCTGGCCGCGCTCGCCGACAAGGCGGCCGAACTCGACGCCTCCGTGCACATGCCGCGCATCGGCTGCGGGCTCGCGGGCGGCACGTGGTCCCGCGTCGAGCCGCTGATAGCCCGGCGCCTGGTGGAGCGTGGGATCGCGGTGACGGTGTACGACTTCGGAGACTGAGCCGCCCGCTCGTACGGCCGCCCGCCTCTCTGGCCCAATGTGGCAGGAATCACGCAACTGCCGTACAGGCGTGCGTTGTTATGCACGGATGAGCGGGTAGATCGGCTGCATGCAGCTCATTCCCATGCAGCTAGGGCCGATCAACCCGGATGTCGAGCATCTCGTAGTCGGAGCCGTGCTGTTCGGCCCCCTCTACTTCCTCGTCAGGCGCATGATCCTGCGCCTCAACCGCGTACTCGAAGAGCGTGCCACGCTCCTCGAAGGGGTGACCGGCGGACCGGGGGCACAACTGCGGCGCGAGGCCGAGCGGATACGCGCCGAGCACGAGGCGACGCTGGCCGAGGCCCGCCGCGAGGCCGCGCAGGTGCGCCAGCAGGCCCGGGAGGAAGGCGCCGCCCTGATCGCCGCCGCCCGTGAGGACGGCGGGCACGAACGCGACGAGGTCCTCGCGGGCGGCAAGGACAGGATCGAGGCAGAGCGCGCGTCGGCGGAGATCGAACTGCGGCTCCAGGTATCGGAGTTGGCCTCGGCACTGGCGAGCAGGATCGTGGGGGAGCCCCTGGGGGCCGCGTCGGGTTCCGGCCGCTAGGGACCTGCCGTCGAACTCCCGCCGCCCGCCCGGAGGAGGGGCCTCGCGGTCTGTGCCCGGTGTGGCGAGAGCGCGCGCACGGCACCGCGGGGCTTGCGGGAGGACGACGGCACGCCGCAGGGGGCGCTTTCGCGTCCCGCGGGCGGCCGTGCGGCCCGGTGGTCTGGCGCTCGGGCCGGGGTCACGTCACGCTCGCACCATGGAACTCATGGTGCCGGTCAAAGACGGCGAGGTCTGGGCGCAGGACTCGGGAGAACCGGGAGGGCCGGGAGGTCCGGCAGGGCCGGTAGGTTCCGGCGCTGACGCCCTGCCGCTGGTCCTGCTGCACCCCGGCGTCGCGGACTCCCGCGTCTGGGACAGGATCCTGCCGCGTCTCACGCAGGAGCGCCGGGTCATCCGCTACGACGCGCGGGGGTACGGCGAGTCGCCCGCCCCCACCGCGTCGTTCTCACTCGTCGAGGACCTGATCGCGGTCCTCGACCACTTCGACGTCCCCCGGGCGTTCATCGCGGGATCCAGCATGGGCGGCACCACGGCCATCGGCCTCGCGCTCAGCGACCCGGCCCGGGTGGCGGGGCTCACCCTGCTGGTCCCCGGCATCACCGGCAACCCGGACTTCCTCATGGCGGAGTTCACGGCCGAGGTGGTCAGGCTCGCGCAGGCGGGCGACATGGACGGCATCGTGGCCCTGGTGAAGCGCACGTCGGCCGCCGCGGGGACCGGGGACGACTGCGAGGCGGAGGCGCTCATCAGGGCGGTGATCCCGGCCTGGTTCGCCGTTCAGCCCCACCACGTGCCCGACCCGCCCGCCTTCGACCGGCTCGGCGAGCTCACCGTGCCGTGTGTGCTCGCGCTGGGCGAGCACGACGACCCCGAGGTGGTCCGCTGCAACGAGGAGATGGCGGCACGCATCCCGGGCTGCCGGCTCGTGCGGCTGCGGGACAGCGACCACTTCCCGACCCTGCGGGAGCCGGATGCGGTCGCGGACATCCTCCTTGAGGCATACGGGGCCGCGAGGTAGCTCCCGCCCGCCCCGAACGGCGGGCGGGCGGGAGACATCCGGCGCGAAGCGGCGGCCCGGTGTCAGTTGTCAGTGATCGTGCACACCGTTCGTCGCGGCGATCGACTTCCACGACTTCGGCTCGGCAGTCGACCCCGCAGCGGCGGACCGGGCGATCCCCGCCGCCTTCGCGGCAGGCGCGTCCGGCCGCGACGGCTGGAAGAGCCAGGCGTCGAAGAGCGAAGCGAGAGGCTTCTTGGAGACCTTCTCCGCGTACTTCACGAAGTCACTGACCTTCGCGTTCCCGTACGCGTGCTCCTTGGGCCACCCCTTGAGGATCGCGGAGAAGGACTTCTCGCCGACCTCGTTGCGCAGCGCCTGCAGGGCCAGCGCCCCACGGTCGTACACGGCGATGTCGAACTGGTTCTCCGGGCCCGGGTCGCCCGGCTTGACCTTCCAGAACGGGTCGTCGGCGGGGTGCTGGGCGTACACGTAGTCCGCCAGCTCCTGCGCCGTACCCTCGCCCTCCTTCTCCGACCACAGCCACTGGCTGTAGCGCGCGAAGCCCTCGTTGACCCAGATGTCCTTCCAGCCGTCGACCGACACGCTGTCGCCGTACCACTGGTGGGCCAGCTCATGGACCACGACGGACACGTTCGCCCCGTTGGCGAACTGCTTCGGGCTGTAGAACGGCCGCGTCTGCGTCTCCAGGGCGAAGCCGCTCGTCACGTTCGGGACGTAACCGCCCAGGGCGTTGAACGGGTACTTGCCGAAGACCGTCTCCAGCCACTCCGTGACCTCGACCGACCGCTCGATGCTCGCCCGCGCGGCCCCCGCGTTGTCACCGAGGTCCTTGCTGTAGGCGTTCAGGACGGGCAGACCGTCCGCGGTCTTGTCCGTCGTGATGTCGAACTTGCCGACGGCGAGCGTCGTCAGATAGCTGGCCTGCGGCTTGTTCGAGCGCCAGTTGAAGCGCGTCCAGCCGAGCTTGGAACTCTGCGACTGCAGTACGCCGTTGGAGATGGCCTGCGAGCCGTCCGGCACGGAGACCGAGACGTCGTACGTCGCCTTGTCGAGCGGGTGGTCGTTGGACGGGAACCACCAGGCGGCCGAGTCGGGTTCCTGGGCCGCCACGCCGCCGTCCGGCGTCCGCGCCCACGCCGTGAAGCCGTTGATCTTCACCTCGGAGGGCTTGCCCGCGTACCGCACGACGACGGTGATCGGCGTGCCCTTGGGCAGACCGGCCGCCGGGGTGATCTCCAGCTCCTGCTCGCCGGACTTCTTGAAGGCGGCCTTCTTGCCGTTGACGCGCACCTCGCTGACCTTGAGGCCGAGATCGAGGTTGAAGCGGGAGAGATCCTGCGTCGTGGTGGCGTTGAGGGTCGCCGTGCCCTCGAGCAGGTCGGTCTTCGGCTGGTACTTCAGGCGCAGGTCGTAGTGCGACACGTCGTAGCCGCCGTTGCCGCTCGCCGGGTAATAGGGATCGCCGATACCCGGCGCCCCGGGGGAGAAGTCGGCGGCCGATGCCGGGATCGCCAGCAGCAGAGAGGCCGCGAGCGCGCCCGGGGCGATGAGTCTGCGGTGCACAAGAGCTCCAAGTCGTAGGGGCACATCGGTAGATGAGTCCGAAGATGAATCCGACCCTATTGAGCCCGGTGGCCACGCGTCATGTCCATGGTCGCTCCTGTCACACGATCGCCATTCGGCCGACATGTGCCAAAACGCCCCATGAGCCTGTCGTCGCCTCGTATCGCCCTCTGTCGCGCGGGAGTTGACCCGTGTACCTTCCGCGCCATGCCGATACGTGCGCGCCGCACGCGCTTCATCTGGAGATCACTGCTCACGGCGGCCCTTGCCGCCCTGTTGGCCACGCTCGTGGCCCCGGGAGCCGCCCAAGGGGCACCGAGCGCCCCACGCGAGAGCGAGCCCGTCTACTCGTACGAGAGCGCGATCCGCGAATCCGTCTGGGTCGACGCGAAGATCGACGGCGACGGCGACGGGAAGTCCGACCGCGTCGCCGTCGACATCGTCAGGCCCCGCGAACCCGCACAGCGGGGGCGGAAGATCCCCGTGATCATGGACGCCAGCCCGTACTACTCCTGCTGCGGGCGCGGCAACGAGAGTCAGAAGAAGACGTACGACGCGGACGGCAACCCCGTCCAGTTCCCGCTCTACTACGACAACTACTTCGTGCCCCGCGGCTATGGATTCGTCGCCGTCGACCTCGCCGGGACGAACCGCTCCGACGGCTGCGTGGACGTCGGGGGCCGCTCCGACATCCAGTCCGCCAAGGCCGTCGTCGACTGGCTGAACGGCCGGGCCCACGGCTACACCACCCGCACCGGCGGCAAGAGCGCCAAGGCGTCCTGGACGACCGGCGCCACCGGCATGATCGGCAAGAGCTACGACGGCACGATCGCGCAGGGCGTGGCCGCCACTGGAGTGCGAGGTCTCAAGACCATCGTGCCGATCGGTGCGATCTCCTCCTGGTACGACTACTACTTCGCCAAGGGGGCCCCGCTCTACGACAGCGGCCCCGAACGGCTTTCGGGCGGAGTGGAGAGCCCCGAGGCGCAGGCCCGCTGCGGCGCCGTACAGAAACGACTTGTCGACGAAGCGCCCCGCACCGGCGACTGGACCCGGCTGTGGAGCGAGCGCGACTACACCCCGGACGCGGGCAAGGTGAAGGCCAGCGTCTTCGCCGTGCACGGCATGCAGGACCTGAACGTCCGCATGAAGCACTTCGGTCAGTGGTGGGACGCCCTCGCCGACGCGGGCGTCGACCGCAAGGTGTGGCTCAGCCAGACCGGCCACGTCGACCCCTTCGACTCCCGCCGCACTGAATGGGTGCGCACCCTGCACCGCTGGTTCGACCACGAGCTCCTCGGCTACGACAACGGCATCGACCGCGAGCCGATGGCCGACATCGAGCGCGCCCCCGGGCAGTGGACCACCGACCGCGTCTGGCCCCCGCGCGCCACGGACACGGTCAAGCTCCGCCCCGGCAAGGGAACTTCACCCGGCGTCGGCACCCTCACCACGCGCCCCGGCACCGGCAGCGAGACCTTCACCGACGACCCGAAGCTGAGCGAGACCGACTGGGCCGCGCGGATCGACACCTCGACCCCGTCGAAGGCCGGGTTCGTCAGCAAGCCCCTGGGACGCGACCTGCGCCTTTCCGGCTCCTCCGAGGTGACCGTCACCGCGACCCCGACGACCCGCACCGCCCACCTCTCCGCCGTCCTCGTCGACATCGGCCCCGCCACCATCCGCGACTACGCGAGCGCCGGTGAGGGCATCACCACGCTCCCCGAACGCACCTGCTGGGGCCCGAGCACCGCCGGTGACAGCTCCTGCTTCAAGGAGACGCAGCCGAAGACCGCCGACGTCGACTACACGGTCTTCAGCCGCGGCTGGGCCGACCTCGGCAACTGGGCCGACGACCACAAGGGCCACCCCCTGACGCCGGGCAAGAAGCACACCATCACCCTCGACCTGGCCGCGAGCGACCACGTCGTACCGAAGGGCCACCGGCTCGCGCTGATCGTCGCGGGCACGGACAAGAACCTCATCGATCCCCCTGCCGACACCCCGACGCTCGCCATCGACCTGTCCCGTACGTCGGCGAAGGTCCCGCTGGTCGGCGGCGCCGACGCGTTGCGCACCACCAAGGCCGTCACCCCCCGCACGTCCCGTCTCGACGGCGTGGCCCCGCCGCGTCCGATCCGCCCCGTCCCCGGAGGCAGTACTTCATGAGACCCCGCACCGGCCTCACACCCCGCGTCCGCACCCTGGCGCTCGCCTGCGCCACGGCCGCGCTCGCCGCCCCGCTCCTGACCGTGCCCGCGCAGGCCACGTCGACCCCGCCGCGCACCGGATTCGAGGAGACCGACGGCGCACGCTGGACCAGCCAGCCCGAGGAGCAGAAGTTCCTCGCGGCCATCGACAAGGCGACCGACCGGGTCTCCGTCTCCCGCATCGGCACCACCAAGCAGAACCGGCCGGTCCAACTGGTCCGCATCGGCGAACGCCCCACGAAGAACACGGTGTTGCTGATCTGCAGCCAGCACGGCGACGAGCCGTCGGGCCGTGACGCGTGTCTGTCGACCATCCGCGACCTGGCGTACGCGAAGGACAAGAAGACCCGGAAGTTCCTCTCCCGCACCACGCTCCTCGTCGTTCCCACCGCCAACCCGGACGGCCGCGCCGCCGACACCCGCGGCAACTCCGACGGCGTCGACATCAACCGCGACCACATCTCCCTGAAGACCGCGGAGGCCCGCGCCATGGCCGCCGTCATCCGTGACCGGCAGCCGGACTCCATCTACGACCTGCACGAGTACGGAGCGACCCCGAAGTACTACGACAAAGACCTGTTCGACCTGTGGCCGCGCAACCTCAACACCGACGAGGCGGTGCACGACGAGGCGCGGACCCTCTCCCAGGCCTACGTCAGGCCCGCCGCCAACGGCGCGGGCCACACGACGGGAACGTACGGAATCTGGACGGACCCCGTCACCGGTGACCCGATCAAGCAGACCGCGGGCGACGGCCAGGAGCGCATCCTGCGCAATGTCTCCGGCATCAAACACGCGGCGGGCCTGCTCATCGAGAGCCGCGTCGACCCGCTCACCGACGCGGAGAAGAAGGACGACGCGCTGAACAACCGGCGCCGTGTGAAATCCCAACTCTCGGCGCTGGGCGGCCTGTTCACGTACACCGATGAGCGGCGCGGTCAGCTGGAGGCAGCCACCACGGCGTCCCGCCTCGAAGGCTTCCGCGACCGAGGGCCCGTCTATGTCGGTGGCGCGGACAACGACCCCGCCGAACCGGCCGAAGTGATCCAGGACCCGCCCTGCGGCTACCGGCTCGACGCCGCCCAGTACGGCGACATCAAGGACGAACTCGCTCTGCACGGAGTCAAGGTCAGGCGGGACGGCGCGGGCGCCTACATACCGATGCGGCAGTCCGCACGCGCTCTCGTGCCGCTGCTCCTCGACGAGCGGGCGACGTACCACCTCGTCGCGGGTTCACCCGACACCCGGTGTTGAGTAGTTGATAGGTGCGTCACATGTGGTACTGGGTAGCGGAGCACAGAGACAGTACGAATGAGAGACCGTGAGAGGTGCACTTGTGACGCAAGACCAACATAAAGCGGACGACGGCGGGGGAGGGGACGGGCACCTCATGCACGCCGCTCACGGCGGCAGCCATCCCCAGACCGACCGCATCGTCTTCGGTGTGACCGCCGTGCTCACCCTGGCCTTCGTGGTCTGGGGCGCCGTCGCCACGGACTCGCTCGAGAGCGCCTCAACGAAGATGCTCAACGGCCTGATCCACAACGGCGGCTGGGCCTTCATGCTGGCGGCCAGCGGGTTCGTGGTCTTCGCGCTCTGGCTCGCCGTCAGCCGGTACGGGAAGATCACCCTCGGTGAAGAGGGCGAGGAGCCGGAGTTCCGCACCGTCTCCTGGGTCGCCATGATGTTCAGCGCCGGTATGGGCATCGGCCTGATGTTCTACGGCGTGAGTGAACCGCTCGCCCACTTCACCACGCCCCCGCCGGGCACCGATCCCGCCGACTCCGCGGCGAAGATGGAAACGGCGATGTCCACCACCCTCTTCCACTGGACGCTCCACCCATGGGCGATCTACGCGGTCGTGGGCCTCGCCATCGCGTACAGCACCTTCCGGCGCAAGCGCAGGCAGACCATCAGCGCCGTCTTCACGCCGCTCATCGGCGAGAAGCGCGCGAACGGCGCCTGGGGCAGGGTCATCGACATCATCGCCATCTTCGCGACGCTGTTCGGCTCCGCCGCGTCGCTCGGCCTGGGCGCCCTGCAGATCGGCAGCGGTTTCGAGGTCCTCGACTGGATGGACAACGCGAGCACAGGTCTTCTCGTCTCCATCATCGCCGTCCTGACGGTCGCCTTCGTGGCCTCCGCCATCTCCGGTGTGGAGAAGGGCGTGCAGTGGCTTTCGAACATCAACATGGTGCTCGCGCTGCTGCTCGTCGTGTTCGTCTTCATCGCCGGCCCGACCGTCATCGTCCTCGACCTGGTGCCGACCTCGATCGGCGCCTACCTCGGCGATCTGCCCCAGTTGATCGGGCGCACCGAGGCGTCGAGCGGCAAGGGCGTGTCGGACTGGCTGGGCAGCTGGACGGTCTTCTACTGGGCCTGGTGGATCTCCTGGACGCCCTTCGTGGGCATGTTCATCGCCAGGATCAGCCGGGGCCGTACGATCCGTCAGTTCGTGGGCGGCGTCATCCTGGTGCCCAGCACCGTCAGCCTCATCTGGTTCGCCGTCTTCGGCGGAACGGCGATGAAGGCGAAGGAGGGCGGTGGTCTCGCTGACGCCTCGACCCCCGAGGGCCAGCTCTTCGGTCTGCTGCACGAGTATCCGATCGCCACGGGGACGAGCCTGCTCGTGATGATCCTCGTGGGTATCTTCTTCGTCTCGGGTGCCGACGCCGCGTCGATCGTGATGGGCACGCTCTCCCAGAAGGGAGCGCTCGAACCCGGCAAACTCGTGGTCGTGTTCTGGGGCGTCGTGACCGGAGCCGTGGCAGCGATCATGCTGCTCATCGGTGACGGATCGGGCAACGCCCTGACGGGCCTGCAGAATCTGACGATTCTCGTCGCCGCGCCGTTCGTGATCGTGATGATCGGGATGTGTGTGGCGCTGATGCGGGACCTGCGCCACGACCCGCTGATCGTCCGGGGCGAGCACGGCACGGAGGCCGTCGAGAAGGCCGTGATCGCGGGCCACGAGCAGTACGACGGTGACTTCGAGATCCGCATCGGCCCGGCCGAGAACGGGGACGAGGAGGACAGCGGGGCCACGAAGGTCTGACCTCGCTCCGCTCTGCTCCACTTCGCTCCACTTTCAGGAGGCGGCCGCTTCGTTCGCGAAGCGGCCGCCTCCTGCGTGTGCCCCCGGCGTCCAGCCGCGTCTCGTGCTGTACGCCATCGACCACGCGTACGCCCTTCTCCGCCGCCGGTGCCATCAACTCCGCTGCCAGGACAGGTGATTGGAGCGACCACTCACCGGCCGGCGCCCCCGGTTCGACGTGAACACAGCGGAATGAGGCATGCCGTGCTCACATCACCTCGCAGATGGGGATACTCACACCATGTCTGCCGAATACGCGACTTTCGGTCTGGCGCCGGCCATGCGCGCCGGTGGAGTTCACGCCAACGGTGACTACCAAGTCCACCGGGATTTCGTCGACTTCATCGTGAACGGGCGCCCGCTGCTGTTCCAGCTCTCCGACCTCGACGCCGTCTCCCCACTCGCCTCCGACGTACCACCAGCGATCTTCACCCACCATGTACGCGGACTCCTCCTGGAGACGGAAGCACCCCTGATCGACGACCGGCACGTCATCTACGGCTGTCCCGAGTGCGAAGGCCTGGAGTGCGGGGCGGTCACGGCGGTCATCGAGCGGGCACCGGACGGCACCGACACCTACGTATGGCGGGACTTCGCCTGGCAGACGGCCGAGCGGGCCGACCTGGAACTCAACGGCTACCACGGCATAGGGCCCTTCCGCTTCGAAGGCGCCGGATACCGCGAGGCGCTGCTCCAACTCCTGACACGAGGCGAAATCGCGGCGCGCCGCAGGGTGCTCCTGATCGGCGCCCGCGTCGCCGTCCTGGCCAAGCTCGCGGCGGCGCTGCGCACGATCGGTGTCGGCGCCGATATCGCGGCGGACGCGGCGGGCGTACCGCCGGACGAGCTGCGGACGTACGGGGCCGTCGCTTTCGGGCAGGCCGTCCCGGCGGCCACGCGCGAGGGGGTGCGCGCGGCGTTCGACACGGCGGGTATCCAGGTCGCGTACGTCGACGGTCTGGCCCCGATCGTTCCGCTCCTGGTCGCGCAGATAGAACACGCCCTGGACCGGAGTCCGTCGGAGCAGCGTCGCCTGACGCGGCTCGGGGCGGTGGACGGCACGGCGGACGTCGAGACCACATCGACCTGCCGGGTGAAGATCATCGCCTACCGCCTCGACCGGCTCTGGCGCACCCAGATCCACGAGGTGTTCGACGGTGTCCTGGAGCCGGGGGAGCATCGCATCACGCTGGACGCGAAGGCGACGAAGGGGGAGTCGTTCGTGGTCGCACGGACGACGGGCAGTGTCCTGGTGGCGCCGATAGTGCGGTAGCCCGTGCGGCGCCGGGGCTGCCGCCGGTGAGGTGCCTGTGCGGCCCGAGGCCGCACCAGTGCGTAAGGCTGTGCGGCCCGGGGTCGCCGCCCGTGCGTAAGCCTGTGCCGCGCGGGGCGCCGCCCGTGCGTAAGCCTGTGCTTCCGGGGGTCGCCACCCGTGCGTAAGGCTGTGCGGCCCGGGGCCGCCGCCAGTGCGTAAGCCTGTGCCGCGTGGGGCGCCGCCAGTGCGTAAGCCTGTGCCGCGTGGGGCGCCGCCCGTGCGTAAGCCTGTGCTTCCCGGGGCCGTCACCCGTGCGTAAGGCCGTGCGGCCCGGGGCCGCCGCCAGTGCGTAAGCCTGTGCCGCGCGGGGCGCCGCCCGTGCGTCAGCCTGTGCCGCCCGAGGCCGACACCAGTGTGCAAGCCCGTGCTGGCCCGTGGTCGTCGGACCCGGGCCATGCTGCCGGACGAGCAGCCCCGGACCTCGCCTAAACTCGACCCCCTGATGACCGCAACCCTCGTCGCCAAGAACCTCGCCGCCGGCCACGGCGACCGCTCCCTCTTCTCCGCCCTGGAGCTTGTCGTCGCCCCCGGCGACGTCATCGGCCTGGTCGGCGCCAACGGCGCCGGCAAGTCGACCCTGCTCCGCCTCCTCGCGGGCCTGGACACCCCGGAGACCGGCGAGCTGCGCCTCTCCCCGCCCGGCGCGTCCGTGGGCCACCTCCCCCAGGAGCCCGAGCGCCGCCCCGGCGAGTCCGTCCGCGGCTTCCTGGCCCGCCGCACCGGCGTCGACGAGGCCCAGCGGACCATGGACGAGGCCACCCAGGGCCTGGTCGACGGCACCCCGGGCGCGGACGACGCGTACGCGCTGAGCCTGGAGCGCTGGCTGGCGCTCGGCGGCGCCGACCTGGACGAGCGGTCCGAGGAGGTCGCGGCGTCCCTTGGCCTGGACATCGGCCTCGACCAGCCCATGACCTCCCTCTCCGGCGGCCAGGCCGCCCGCGCGGGCCTGGCATCCCTCCTCCTCTCCCGCTACGACGTGTTCCTCCTGGACGAGCCGACCAACGACCTCGACCTGGCGGGCCTCGAACGCCTGGAGAGCTTCGTGCGCGGACTGCGCGCGGGCACGGTCGTCGTCAGCCACGACCGCGAGTTCCTCACCCGCACCGTCACCAAGGTCCTCGAACTCGACCTCGCCCAGCAGCAGATCAACCTCTTCGGCGGCGGCTACGAGGCGTATCTGGAGGAGCGGGACGTCGCGCGCCGCCACGCACGCGACGAGTTCGAGGAGTACGCCGACAAGAAGTCCGCCCTGGAGGGCCGCGCCCAGATGCAGCGGGGCTGGATGGACAAGGGCGTCAAGAACGCCCGGCGCAAGGCGGGCGACAACGACAAGATCGGCCGGAACTTCCGCAGCGAGTCCAGCGAGAAGCAGGCGGCAAAGGCACGTCAGACGCAGCGCATGATCGAGCGGCTCGACGTCGTCGATGAGCCCCGCAAGGAGTGGGAGCTGCACATGGAGATCGCGTCGGCGCCGCGCTCCGGCAGCGTCGTGGCCACACTCCGCGACGCCGAGGTGCACCGAGGCGACTTCACGCTCGGGCCCGTGTCGCTGCAGATCGACTGGGCGGACCGGGTGGCGATCACCGGCGCGAACGGCTCGGGCAAGTCGACCCTGCTCGCAACCCTGCTGACCCGCGTCCCCACCGACGCGGGCCACGCCGCCCTCGGCTCAGGGGTGCTCGTCGGCGAGGTGGACCAGGCCCGCGCGCTGTTCCACGGCCCGGAGTCGCTCCTTGACGCGTTCTGCGCGGCCGTACCCGACACCGAACCCGCCGAAGTGCGCACGCTGCTCGCCAAGTTCGGCCTGAAGGCCGCGCACGTCCTGCGACCGGCCGCCACGCTCTCCCCGGGGGAACGCACCCGCGCGGGCCTCGCGCTGCTCCAGGGCCGGGGCGTCAATCTCCTGGTACTCGACGAGCCCACGAACCACCTCGATCTGCCCGCGATCGAACAGCTGGAGTCGGCCCTCGACGCGTACGAGGGCACACTGCTCCTGGTGACGCACGACCGCAGAATGCTGGACGCCGTACGCGTCACGCGCCGTCTGGAGGTGACGGAGGGCAAGGTGACCGAGCTGTCACCCTGACCTCCGCCGACTCTCCCCGGATCAGCGCTGCTAGGGCTTCAGCAACCCGGCCCGGCGCAGCGCGTCCGCCATCGCGTCATTGGCCGGCGGCGGCCCCTGCCGCTCCTTCCGCTGGCCCTGGCCGCCGCCCTGCCCCTGCCCCTGGCCTTGTCGCTGAGGGCGCTGGGGGCGCTGACCGCCCTGCTGCCGCTGCTGCGGAGGACGCCCGCCCCGCTTGGGCTGCTCGCCGTCTGCCGGGCTCGCCTCGTCGTCCAGGCGCAGCGTCAGCGAGATCCGCTTGCGCGGAATGTCGACGTCCATCACCTTCACCTTGACGATGTCGCCCGGCTTCACCACGTCCCGCGGGTCCTTGACGAACGTCTTGGACATCGCGGAGACATGCACGAGCCCGTCCTGGTGGACGCCGATGTCCACGAAGGCGCCGAACGCCGCCACGTTCGTGACGACGCCTTCCAGGACCATCCCGGACGCCAGGTCGGAGAGCTTCTCGACGCCGTCCTTGAAGGTCGCCGTCTTGAACGCGGGTCGCGGGTCGCGTCCGGGCTTCTCCAGCTCCTTGAGGATGTCGCTCACGGTGGGCAGACCGAAGGACTCGTCCACGAACTCGTCGGCCCGCAGCGAGCGCAGCGTCGCCGTGTCGCCGATGAGCGAGGCGACCTGGCCGCCCGTCTTCTTCGCCATCTTGCGGACCACGGGATACGCCTCGGGGTGCACGCTGGACGCGTCGAGCGGATCGTCGCCGCCCCGGATGCGCAGGAAGCCCGCGCACTGTTCGTACGCCTTGGGGCCGAGGCGTGCCACGTCCTTGAGGCCCTTGCGGGAGGAGAAGGGGCCGTTCGTGTCGCGGTGCGACACGATGTTCTCGGCGAGGCCCGCGCCGATGCCGGAGACCCGGGAGAGCAGCGGGGCGGACGCGGTGTTCACGTCGACGCCGACGCCGTTCACACAGTCCTCGACGACCGCGTCGAGCGAGCGCGACAGCTTCATCTCGGAGAGGTCGTGCTGGTACTGGCCGACGCCGATGGACTTCGGGTCGATCTTCACCAGCTCGGCGAGCGGGTCCTGGAGGCGGCGTGCGATGGACACGGCGCCGCGCAGCGACACGTCCATGTCGGGCAGCTCCTGCGAGGCGAAGGCCGACGCGGAGTACACCGAGGCGCCCGCTTCGGAGACCATCACCTTGGTGAGGTTCAACTCCGGGTGCTTCGTGATGAGTTCACCGGCGAGCTTGTCCGTCTCGCGGGACGCCGTGCCGTTCCCGATCGCGATCAGGTCGACCGCGTGCTCCTTGGCGAGCTTCGCGAGGGTGGCCAGGGACTGGTCCCACTTGTTCGCGGGGACATGCGGGTTGATGACGTCCGTCGCCACGACCTTGCCGGTCGCGTCGACCACGGCGACCTTCACACCCGAACGGAAACCGGGGTCGAGCCCCAGCGTCGCGCGCGTGCCCGCCGGTGCGGCGAGCAGCAGGTCGCGCAGGTTCGACGCGAAGACGCGCACGGCCTCGTCCTCCGCGGTCGTGCGCAGCCGAAGGCGAAGGTCGATCCCCAGGTGCACCAGGATGCGGGTGCGCCAGGACCAACGCACGGTGTCCTGAAGCCACTTGTCCCCGGGGCGGCCTCGGTCGACCACCCCGAAGCGGTGGGCGACCATCCCCTCGTACGAGGACGGTCCCTCCGTGGCCTCCTCCGGCTCCAGGACGAGGTCGAGGACGTCCTCCTTCTCGCCGCGCAGCATCGCGAGGACGCGGTGCGACGGCAGCTCCTTGAAGGGCTCGGCGAAGTCGAAGTAGTCGGCGAACTTGGCGCCCGCCTCCTCCTTGCCGTCGCGGACCTTCGCGGCGAGGCGGCCGCGCACCCACATGCGCTCGCGCAGCTCGCCGATCAGGTCGGCGTCCTCGGAGAACCGCTCGGCGAGGATCGCGCGGGCACCGTCCAGAGCGGCCTGCGGCTCGGCGACGCCCTTGTCGGCGTCCACGAAGGCCGCCGCCGCGGCGAGCGGCTCCACCGACGGGTCGCCGAGCAGGCCGTCGGCCAGCGGTTCGAGGCCTGCCTCGCGGGCGATCTGCGCCTTCGTGCGGCGCTTCGGCTTGAAGGGCAGGTAAATGTCCTCGAGCCGCGCCTTGGTGTCGGCGGCGCGGATCTGCGCCTCAAGATCGTCGGTGAGCTTGCCCTGCTCCCGCACCGATTCGAGGATCGCCGCGCGCCGCTCCTCGAGCTCCCGCAGATAACGCAGGCGCTCCTCGAGCGTGCGCAGTTGCGCGTCGTCGAGCATCTCGGTCGCTTCCTTGCGGTAGCGAGCGATGAAGGGCACCGTCGAGCCGCCGTCGAGCAGGTCGACGGCGGCCTTCACCTGCCGCTCCCGTACGCCGAGTTCTTCGGCGATCCTGCCTTCGATCGATGCTGGAGTGGACGTCTGCAGAGGTGCCACGTTTCCCGCCTTCTCACTGGGGTTGCCGGGCAATTGTGGCAGGTGGCACCGACAGCGGGGGGATCACACCCGGCGTGCCCGCCCCGACGGGCGCCCCGACGGGCGCTCCGTCTACGCCTTGCCGAGCAGGTCCGCGGGGAACGCCCCCGCCTGCAGCGCCGCGCCCGCGAACACCGTGCCGAGCTCGGTGAGGCGCTCGACGCCCGCCTCGCCCAGGTGTTCGTACGGCGCCCGGTCGAGGCGGTCCGTGGCCTCTTCGATCTCCTGGCGCAGCTCGACTCCGGCCTCCGTCAGCTCGGACTCCCCGTCGTGCAGTCCGCGGGCGTGGAGCCGCCGCACGGCCGCGTCCCATTCCTCCTGGTTCCAGCCGCGGGTGGCGAAGGTCCACTTCGGCGTCATGCCCTTGCCGGTCGCCGTGTGGCTCACCAGCGCCTCCAGACCGTCGAGTTCGGCGTTCTGGAGGACCGCGAGGTGCCCGTCGCCCCGGTGCTCGCGCAGCAGCGTCGCGGCGTGCCAGAGCGCGAGGTGCGGCTGCTCGGGGACGGGCAGGTCCGCGTGGGCGGAGTACAGCGGCCGTGCGGAACGGGAGCAGGCCTCGGTGGCGCGCAGCGCCAGCTCGGCTGCCTCCGCCATCTCCGGGGACGTGAGGGCTTCCTCGCCGAGGAGGCGGCGCAGGGTCGCGTCGACAGTGCGCGCGCGTGCCGCGAGGACGTCCTCGGGGGACGCGGTGCGCCAGATGTCCGGCACGTGCCGGGCGACGAGTTCGTGCTTGTAGTTGTAGAACGCCGCGGTGACCACTCCGGCGCCGACCGGTCCCATCGCCGCCGTGCGCACGGCGAAATTGACGGCCTTGGGGTGGGTGATCCCGATGCCTGCGAGCTCGCGTGCCGCATCGGGCGAGAAGTAGTGCGTCGAGTGCAGCGAATTGAGCACGTTGTGACATCGACGTCCCGCGCGGGGGTGCAGTGTGGGAGCCGGGGAGGAGGGCGTGAGTGAAGTCATGGATGCACGTTACCGACTGGTTGGTATGAGGTGAAGCCCGGGGCGTACGCGCGGCCGGGCCCTGCGGAGTCCCCTGCGGAGTCCCCTGCGGAGTCCCCTGCGGCGCCGCCTGCGCGGACGGCGCGGCAGTGAAGCCGCATGGCTGGAAGAGTGGGCTATTTGTCATTGCGGCCATCGCACGCGAGGCCAAGAATCAGGGGCATGGAGCAGAGAACCGTCCTGGTCGTCCTCTTCGACGGGGTGCAGAGCCTCGATGTCACGGGACCGGTGGAGGTCTTCGCGGGCGCGGCCGTCTGCCGCGGGGGCGACGTGCCGGCGTACCGCATCCGCACCGCGTCCCTGGACGGCGCTCCCGTACGTACCTCCAGCGGGCTCACGCTCGTACCGGACTCCTCCCTCGCCGACGCCCCCGCACCGCACACCCTGCTCGCCCCGGGCGGCCTCGGCGGCGGCCAGGCCGATCCCCGCCTGATCGACTGGCTGCGTACGAACGCCCCGCGCGCCCGGCGCCTGGTCTCGGTCTGCACCGGCGCCGTCCTGCTCGCCGAAGCGGGCCTCCTGGACGGCCGCCGGGTGACGACCCACTGGGCGTTCTGCGCCAAACTCGCCCGTGACCACCCCGCCGTCGAGGTCGACCCCGACCCGATCTTCGTCCGCGACGGCCACGTGGCGACGTCCGCGGGCGTGACCGCCGGCATCGACCTGGCCCTGGCTCTCGTCGAGGAGGACCTGGGCCGGGACGAGGCGCTGACGGTCGCACGGCATCTCGTCGTCTTCCTGCGGCGCCCGGGGAACCAGGCGCAGTTCAGTGCCCAGCTCTCCGCGCAGACCGCCCGGCGCGAACCCCTGCGCGAGGTCCAGCAGTGGATCACCGAACACCCGGACGAGGACCTCTGCGTCGAGTCGCTCGCCGCCCGCGCCCGGCTCTCTCCCCGGCACTTCGCCCGCGCGTTCCAGACGGAGACGGGGATGACGCCGGGCAAGTACGTCGAGCGCGTACGTGTCGAGCACGCGCGCCGCCTCCTGGAGGAGACCTCCGACGGGGTCGAGGAGGTCTCGCGCGCCTGTGGCTTCGGCACACCGGAGACGATGCGCAGGGCCTTCATCAAGATCCTCGGAGCGGCCCCCGCCGAGTACCGGCGACGCTTCCACGCCCCTGCCGGAGTCCTGGCCACAACCCCTGTCGGGGCTCTTGCCGGCGCTCCTGCCGGAGAACGGAGCCCGGCTGCGGCAGCAACGAGGAGACCATGGGCGCGGTCGGGGCCATGATGCGGTCGAGGCCATGACCCCCTGATCCTGGCGAGGGCGAGGGCGAGGGCGAGGGCGAGGGGCCGATCGCCGAGATCGCCTCCATCGCGCCCGGGGGACCGTGAGCCGCCTCAGCCAACAGCGGTGTCGTCGCCGGGAGTCCAGGTGAAACGCGGCTCACGGCGCTCCAGGAAGGCGCTGACCCCCTCGGCGGTGTCCCCACCCGCCTCCCCGCCCGCGCGCGCCTGTTCGCCCCAGTAGGCATCCCGGGCTGCCTGGTCAGGGCGGCCCCCGGCGAACTCCTTGGCGGCCGCCTGCGTCAGCTGCGAGCGCGCGGCGAGGACCTTGGTGAACTCCGCGACCCGCTTGTCGAGCTCGCCCGAGGGCAGCACCTCGTCCACAAGACCGGTGCGCAGCGCACGCCCCGCGTCGATCAACTCGCCTGAGAACAGCAGGTACTTGGCGGTGGCGGGTCCCACGAGCGACACCAGGCGCCGCGTGGACGACGACGGGTAGACGACCCCCAGCTTCGCCGGGGTGATACCGAACAGAGCGCCCTCGTCCGCGAACCGCAGATCGCAGGCCGCGGCCAGCTGGCTCCCGCCGCCCACGCAGTAGCCGCGCACCGCGGCGAGCGCCGGCTTCGGGAAGGCCGCGAGCGCCTCCTCGGCCCGTACCGCCAGCTCCTGCGCCTCGCCGGGCGACTCCCTCAGCGAGGAGATGTCGGCGCCCGCGCAGAAGGTCCCGCCCCCGCCGGTCAGCACGAGCGCCCGGACGGCCGGGTCGGCGGCGAGCCCGGCGAGCAGTGGCGGCATCCGACGCCACATGTCCGCCGTCATGGCGTTGCGCTTGGCCGGATGGTCGATGACGACGGTGGCGACGCCGTGGGTGACGGTCTGCCTCAGCTGCGGCTCCATGCGCCGGATGCTATCCGCACTCCTCGAACGTACGATCAAGAAGGGGTGGCCCTGAGAACGGTCGAGAACTGTGCGCAGCGGGGGCGGCAGGACGGAGACACTGATGGCCCGGACCAAGAGCGCCAAGACCACCACACCGGAGGCCCAGGGCGCCAAGCAGCTCAACCGCAGCCTCGGCCTGCTGGCCCTCCTCGGCGCGGTCCTGGCCGTCGCGGGGCTCGTGGGTCTGGTCTACACGGGTTTCGCCACCCTCACCTCGATGCTCCTCTTCGGCTGGCTGCTCCTGATCGGCGGCCTCGTCGGACTGCTGCACGCGGTGCAGTCGCGCGGCACGAACTTCTTCTGGCTCGGCGTGGTCGTCGCCGCGCTGAACCTCGCGGCCGGTGTAGTGATCATCCGCAGGCCGGATGTGGCGGCGGAGGCGCTGACGATGTTCGCGGCGCTGCTGTTCCTGACCGGCGGTGTCTTCCGCCTTGTCGGCAGTCTGGTGGTGCGCGGTCCGCAGTTCGGCTGGACGCTCGTGCAGGGCGCCTTCGGTCTTCTGCTCGGCATCCTGGTGCTCGCCAACTGGCCGAGCAGCAGCCAGTACGTGATCGGCTGCTTCTTCTCGCTCGCGCTGCTCTTCGACGGCCTCGGCCTGCTCGCCACGGGGCTCGGCGGGCGCCGGATCGTGAGCATGGTCGCCGAGGCACCGGATTCCGGACGGAACCCGGAACACGTACAACCCGTACAACCCGAAGAAAGCTTGAAAGCGAAACCGGGAGAACAGGAACAGCCACACAACTGACTCAGTTGGCCGTCAGTGATCAAATACCGTCGATAGTCGCTGACTTCTGGTCAGTTATCCGGCCCCGGCCTGTGCATTCCCAACACTCGATGCGTGGTGACAATCGAGCGCAAGGGCGGCGACCGGACGATGGACGACGACGGGAGGGGGCCCGGCCCACTCCCTCCGGAGACCGGAAAGGTGCCGTACGAAGGCGTGTGGCGGTTCACGGCCGCCGCCGTCGACGCCTCCGTGCCCCAGGCGCGGCACGCGGTACGTGACCTGCTCGCCCGGCAGGGTGTGCCCGCGTCGGACGACCTCGTGCAGGGACTGCTCCTGATCGTCTCCGAACTGGTCACCAACGCGGTGCGGCACGCGGCCGTGCTCTCGCCGATGCTCGCGGTGGAGGTGGCGGTGGGCGCCGAGTGGGTGCGGGTCTCCGTGGAGGACGACCACCCCTACCGCCCGACCGCCCTGGTGGCCGACCACGGCCAGACCGGTGGCCGCGGTCTCCTCCTCGTCCGCGAGATCACGCAGGAGGCGGGCGGAACCTGCGACGTCGATCACACCGCGAGCGGGGGCAAGGTCATCTGGGCCGCCCTGCCCCTGAAACCCAACGGCTCCGCGCCGAACGCGAGTTGACTCACCACCCGACGGAAGGCCCCGTCAGCTCCCGGATCGCGGGCCGCGCCGCGTCGAGGACGGTCATGAACCACGCGGAGAACGGCCCCTGCGCATGCCGCAGCGCCAACTCGTCGGCCGTCACGAACGCGGTCTCGCCGACCTCGGACGGGTCGGGCCGCAGCGGCGACTGGACCATGCCCACGAAGAGATGGTTGAACTCCTGCTCCACCAGACCGGAGTCGGGGTCCGGGTGGTTGTAGCGCACGGTGCCCGCCTCCGCGAGCAGCGAGGGCGAGACACCCAACTCCTCGTACGTCCGGCGGGCGGCGGCCGCGAACGGCGCCTCGCCGGGGTACGGGTGGCCGCAGCAGGTGTTCGACCAGACGCCGGGGGAGTGGTACTTGCCCAGGGCGCGCTGCTGCAGCAAGAGCCGCCCCTGTTCGTCGAAGAGGAAAACAGAGAACGCCCGGTGCAATTGCCCGGGCGCCTGATGCGCGGAGAGTTTCTCCGCTGTGCCGATCGTCCTGCCGTCCTCGTCCACGAGTTCCAGCAAGATCGCTTCTCCGGTGCCGTTCGACGAGTTGTTCGCCGCGGTGGCAGGTGTGGTCGGCATACGCATCCTTCGCTTCGGTCTTCGAACCTCAAGTCTGCCGTACGCGACCGGCCCTCCCGGCAAGGAACCACCGGAGACCACCCTCAAGGGGTCAGTGGCAGAGCTTCGCCTCGTGCTCCGCGTGGCCGACCGGTTCCAGCTGGAAGGTGCAGTGCTCGACGTCGAAGTGGTCGCCCAGGCACCCCTGCAACTCGTGCAGCATCTTCTCGTTGCCGATCGCGTTCAACGTCTCGGAGCTGACGACCACGTGTGCGGAAAGGACCGGCATCCCCGAAGTGATGGTCCAGGCGTGCAGGTCGTGGACGTCCTCGACGCCCGGCAGATCCAGTATGTGCGAGCGGACCTCGGCCATGTCGACGCCCTTGGGCGCGGCCTCAAGGAGCACGTTCAGGGTCTCCCGCAGCAGCTTCACCGTACGCGGGACGATCATGAGGCCGATGACGAGCGAGGCGATCGGGTCCGCCGCCTGCCAGCCGGTCGTCAGGATCAGGACCGCGGCGACGATCACCGCCAAGGAACCGAGCGCGTCGGCCATGACCTCCAGGAAGGCGCCGCGCACGTTCAGGCTGTCCTTCTGGCCGCGCATCAGGAGCGAGAGCGAGATCATGTTCGCCACCAGGCCGACGACGCCGAAGACGATGGTCAGTCCGCCCTCGGTCTCGGCGGGCGTGATGAACCGCTGGACCGCCTCGTACAGGACGTAGCCGCCGACGCCGAGCAGCAGCAGACAGTTGGCGAGCGCGGCGAGGATCTCGGCGCGGGCGTAGCCGAAGGTGCGGTTCTCAGTCGCCGGGCGGTTCGCGAACTGGATCGCGAGCAGCGCCATGCCGAGGCCGAGCGCGTCCGTCGCCATGTGCGTCGCGTCCGCGATGAGCGCGAGCGAATCCGCCATGACGCCGCCGACGATCTCGACCACCATGACGGTGATCGTGATCGAGAGCGCGATGCGAAGCCGCCCTCGGTACGCCGCTGTAGCGGTCCCCCCGTGCGTGTGTCCGTGGTCGTGCCCAGCCCCCATGGCGGCCGCCTCCGTGTGCTCGGTGTCGGTCTGCTGTTCCCCGGTCGCGCGTCTGTCGCGATCACAGTGAACTACGGGTGGGGGGTACCCGGCAACACGGCACTGAACACCGTTGTCATATGCTCTGACCTGCGGAAATGACCGCAGGTCAGAGCGCTGACACGGCTAGCCCCGGCGCGCCTGCGGGTGGTGGAGGCACCAGCCCGCCCACGCGGATTCGACCATCTCGCGTACACCGCGCCGCGCCGTGAAGCCCAGTTCCTCGGCGGCCAGGCTCGCGTCGGCGACGGCGCGCGGCGCGTCGCCCTCGCGGCCCGGCTCGACGAGCGCCGGGCGCCTGTCGCCGGAGATCTCACCGATGAGAGTGACGAGTTCGCGTACGGAAACACCCTCGCCTCTGCCGATGTTCACCGTCAGGTCTCCCTCGGGGTGCGCCTCGACGCGGCGGGCCGCCGCGAGGTGGGCGTCGGCGAGGTCCGCGACGTGGATGTAGTCGCGCACGCACGTGCCGTCCGGCGTCGGATGGCCGTCGCCGAAGATCCGCGGCGCCTCGTCCCGGGTGAGCCGGTCGAAGACCATCGGGATCACGTTGTAGACCCCGGTGTCCGCGAGCTCGGGGATCGCGGCGCCCGCCACGTTGAAGTAGCGCAAGCACACGGTCGCCATGCCGTGCGCCCGCCCGGCGGCCCGTACCAGCCACTCCCCGGCGAGCTTCGTCTCGCCGTAGGGGTTGATCGGGACGCAGGGGGTGGACTCCGACACCAGGTCCACGTCGGGCGGGTTGCCGTACACCGCGGCCGACGAGGAGAAGACGAACCGCTTGATCCCGGCCTCGGCCACCGCTTCGAGGAGCGTCACCAGGCCGCCCAGGTTCTCCCGGTAGTAGCGCAGCGGCTGCTCCACGGACTCGCCGACCTGCTTGCGGGCCGCGAGATGCACCACACCCGTCACACCGTGCTCGGCGAAGACCCGCCGCAGCAGCTCACCGTCGAGCGAAGAGCCCCTAATGAGAGGGATGTCCGCGGGCAGCCGCTCGGGCACCCCCGCCGAGACGTCGTCGAGAACGATGACCCGCTCCCCGGCTCCCGCCATCGCCCGCGCCACATGCGCCCCGATATATCCCGCTCCACCTGTGATCATCCATGTCATGGGCGTCGACTTTATGTCGTTTGTGCCGGTCGCATGAAGCGCGGTTTGTGGGTGCCGCCTCCGATCGACCATGATGATCGAGTTGGTGGCGGCCCTCGCAGGCCGCGCTTATCGGGCCGTGAACGGGCGGTGAACGCCCGCTTCCCATCATCCGATAGCCTCTGCCGACGTGCCGCCCGGCCGCTGCAGGCCAGGGGCGCCCCCCATCACGCACGTGCCCGGCGCGAGCCGCGCCGGGAATCAAGGAGTGAGTTCGTCTGTCGACCGCCATCCTGACCGGTCAGCCGGTCCCCGGGTCGCCGCTCGAAGGCGATCTGCGGTCCCTGGGGTTTGACGTCCGGGTCGCATCCGACGCGGCGGACACCGAGACGCTGCTCGGCGCCGTCCCGGCCGCGGAGCGGGTCGCGGTCGTGGACGCGCGCTTCGTCGGCCACGTCCACGCGCTCCGCCTGGGCCTGACCGACCCGCGCTTCGCCGCGTCCGCCGTCCCCGGCGCCGTCTGTGCGCGGCCCGAGGCGCGGGCCGACCTCCACCACGCGCTGCGCGCCACCACCGGCTCCGGCAACGGCGGCGGCTCCGCCCGCACGGTCGAGGCGATCGCCGACCACGTCGCCGAGGCGATCGAGGCCTCAGGCCGCGCACTTAACCGCCCCGACCTCGGCACCCTCGTCGCCACCGTGCCCAGCGACCCGCAGGCCCGCAATGAGGCACGCCAGGCAGTCGCCGCCGTGGACGACGAAGCCGTACGCCTGCGCACCGCCGTCAAGTCGCGGGACGGCTTCTTCACGACGTACTGCATCTCCCCTTACTCCCGCTACATCGCCCGCTGGTGCGCGCGCCGCGGCCTCACCCCGAACCAGGTCACCACCGCCTCGCTGCTCGTCGCCCTGATCGCGGCGGGCTCCGCGGCCACCGGCACCCGCGCCGGTTTCGTCGCGGCGGGCCTCCTTCTGCTCTTCTCCTTCGTCCTGGACTGCACGGACGGGCAGCTCGCCCGCTACTCCCTGCAGTACTCGACCCTCGGCGCCTGGCTCGACGCGACCTTCGACCGCGCCAAGGAGTACGCCTACTACGCGGGCCTCGCCCTCGGCGCGGCCAACGCCACGGGCGACGACGTATGGGCCCTGGCGCTCGGCGCGATGGTCCTGCAGACCTGCCGGCACGTCGTGGACTTCTCCTTCAACGAGGCGAACCACGACGCCACCGCCAACACCAGCCCCACCGCGGCCCTCTCCGACAAGCTCGACAGCGTCGGCTGGACCGTCTGGCTGCGCCGGATGATCGTCCTCCCGATCGGTGAGCGCTGGGCGCTGATCGCCGTGCTCACCGCGGTCACCACGCCCCGCATCACCCTGATCGTGCTGCTCATCGGCTGCGGTCTCGCCGCCTGCTACACCACGGCGGGGCGCGTCCTGCGCTCGCTGACCCGCAGGGCGACCCGCACCGACCGCGCCGCACAGGCACTCGCGGACCTCTCCGACAGCGGGCCGCTCGCGTCCGCCTTCGCGGCGCTCGGGCGCGGCCGTCTACCCCTGCCCGCCCCGGTCATCGCCTTCGTCGGCGGCGCCGTGGTCGTCTGCGTGGCGGGTCTCACCTCGTACGGCAGCCCCTGGGTGGTCGTCGCCGCGGTCGTCCACGTCGTCACTTCGGGTCTGGCTGTCGCCCGCCCCCTCAAGGGCACCCTCGACTGGCTGGTCCCGCCGTTCTTCCGCGCGGCCGAGTACGGCACGATCCTGCTGCTCGCCGCCAAGGCGGATGTGAACGGTGCCTTGCCCGCGGCTTTCGGACTGGTGTCCGCCGTCGCCTACCATCACTACGACACGGTGTACCGCATCCGCGGCGACGCCGGCGCGCCTCCGCACTGGCTGGTGCGGGCGATCGTCGGACACGAAGGCAGGACCCTCGTGGTCGCTGTCGCCGCCGCTCTGCTCACCGGCACAGATTTCACCGTCGCGCTCACGGCACTCGCCGTGGCCGTGGCACTCGTGGTGCTCGTCGAGAGCATCCGCTACTGGGTGACCGCTCACAAACGTGGAGCACCCGCCGTACACGATGAAGGAGAACCCGCATGATCGGCCTTGTGCTGGCGGCCGGCGCCGGACGGCGTCTTCGCCCCTACACCGACACGCTTCCCAAGGCCCTGGTGCCGGTCGACGGTGACACCACCATCCTCGATCTGACCCTCGGCAACTTCGCGGAGATCGGTCTCACCGAGGTAGCGATCATCGTCGGCTACCGCAAGGAAGCCGTCTACGACCGCAAGGCGGCGCTCGAGGCGAAGTACGGCCTCAAGCTCACGCTGATCGACAACGACAAGGCCGAGGAGTGGAACAACGCGTACTCCCTCTGGTGCGGTCGTGACGCGATCAAGCACACCGTGATCCTCGCCAACGGCGACACCGTGCACCCGGTCTCCGTCGAGAAGACGCTGCTCGCCGCCCGCGGCGAGGGCAAGAAGATCATCCTCGCCCTCGACACGGTGAAGAACCTCGCCGACGAGGAGATGAAGGTCATCGTGGACCCCGAGAAGGGCGTCCAGAAGATCACCAAGCTGATGGACCCCGCGTCCGCCACCGGTGAGTACATCGGTGTCACGCTCATCGAGGGCGACGCCGCCGAGCAGCTGGCCGACGCCCTGAAGACCACCTTCGAGCGCGACCCCGACCTCTACTACGAGGACGGCTACCAGGAGCTCGTCAACCGCGGCTTCAAGATCGACGTGGAGCCGATCGGCGACGTCAAGTGGGTCGAGATCGACAACCACGACGACCTCGCCAAGGGCCGGGAGATCGCGTGCCAGTACTGACGAGGCTCATCCCCTCGCCGGTCGTCGTCGACATCCGGGCAGGGGCGCTCAACGACCTGGCCGGTGTCCTCGCGGACCAGCGGATCTGCTCGTCAACCGGCAAGCTCGCCATCGCCATCAGCGGCGGCTCCGGCGCGGTCCTGCGTCGGCGGCTCGAAGCGTCGCTGCCCACCGCCGAGTGGTTCGAGGTGGGTGGCGGCACGCTCGACGACGCCATCAAGCTCGCCGACGCCATCAAGAAGGGCCGCTACGACGCCGTCGTCGGCCTCGGCGGCGGCAAGATCATCGACTGCGCCAAGTTCGCCGCCGCGCGGGTCGGCGCGCCGCTGGTCGCCGTCGCGACGAACCTGTCGCACGACGGCCTCTGCTCGCCGGTCGCCACGCTCGACAACGACGCGGGCCGCGGCTCGTACGGAGTCCCGAACCCCATCGCGGTCGTCATCGACCTCGATGTGATCCGCGAGGCTCCCGTACGTTTCGTGCGCTCCGGCATCGGCGACGCCCTGTCCAACATCTCCGCGATCGCGGACTGGGAGCTCGCCGCACGTGAGCGCGGCGAGGACATCGACGGCCTCGCGGCCGCGATGGCGCGCCAGGCGGGCGAGGCCGTCCTGCGTCACCCCGGTGGCGTCGGCGACGACGCCTTCCTGCAGGTCCTCGCCGAGGGGCTGGTCCTCACCGGCATCGCGATGTCCGTGTCGGGCGACTCCCGCCCGGCGTCCGGCGCCTGCCACGAGATCAACCACGCCTTCGACCTCCTCTTCCCCAAGCGCGCGGCGAGCCACGGCGAGCAGTGCGGCCTGGGTGCGGCCTTCGCGATGTTCCTGCGCGGGGCGAAGGAGGAGTCCGCGTACATGGTGGAGGTGCTGCGCAGGCACGGCCTCCCCGTGACGCCTCAGGAGATCGGCTTCACCGTGGACGAGTTCGTCCAGGTCGTGGAGTACGCCCCGCAGACGCGCCCCGGGCGCTACACGATCCTCGAGCACCTCAATCTGAATTCCGACCAGATCAAGGACGCATACGCCGACTATGCCAAGGCCATCGGTAGCTGAACTCCGCCCCGTCGTTCACCCCGCAGGGGTGAAGGACCGGCGCAGCGGTGAGCACTGGGCGGGACGCCTGTACATGCGAGAGATCTCGCTGCGCTGCGACCGCTACCTGGTGAACACCAGGATCACGCCCAACCAGCTCACGTATCTGATGACCGTGGCCGGCGCCCTCGCCGCCCCGGCCCTCCTGGTACCGGGGATCACGGGCGCCGTGCTCGGCGTGCTCATGGTCCAGCTGTATCTCCTGCTCGACTGCGTCGACGGCGAGATCGCCCGCTGGCGCAAGCAGTACTCGATGGCCGGGGTCTACCTCGACCGGGTCGCCGCCTACCTGTGCGACGCCGCGGTCCTGGTCGGCTTCGGGCTTCGCGCCGCCGACCTCTGGGGCTCGGGCCGGATCGACTGGCTGTGGGCCTTCCTCGGCACGCTCGCCGCGCTCGGCGCCATCCTGATCAAGGCGGAGACCGACCTCGTCGGTGTCGCCCGGCACCAGCAGGGCCTCGCGCCGGTCAAGGAGTCGGCCTCCGAGCCGCGCTCGTCCGGCATGGCCCTGGCCCGCAAGGCGGCGGGTGCCCTGAAGTTCCACCGGCTCGTGCTCGGCATCGAGGCGTCCCTGCTCATCCTGGTCCTCGCGATCGTGGACTCGGTCCGCGGCGATCTGCTCTTCTCGCGGATCGGTGTCGCCGTCCTCGCGGGCATCGCGCTGCTGCAGACGCTCCTGCACCTCGTGTCCATCCTCGCCTCCAGCAGGCTCAAGTGAGTGCGGCGGGGGACCGGCCCCTGAAGGTCGGCGCGGTCATCATCACCATGGGCAACAGGCCGCAGGAGCTGCGCGCCCTGCTCGACTCGGTCGCCAAGCAGGACGGCGACCCGGTCGAGGTGGTGGTCGTCGGCAACGGCGCCCCCGTGCCCGACGTCCCCGAAGGCGTACGCACCGTCGAGCTGCCCGAGAACCTCGGCATCCCCGGCGGCCGCAACGTCGGTATCGAGGCGTTCGGCCCGGGCGGCACCGACGTCGACATCCTCCTCTTCCTCGACGACGACGGCCTCCTGGCGAACACGGACACGGCCCAGCTGTGCCGCGAGGCCTTCACCGCCGACCCGAAGCTCGGCATCATCAGCTTCCGCATCGCCGACCCGGAGACCGGGGAGACCCAGCGCCGTCACGTCCCGCGGCTGCGCGCGGCCGACCCGATGCGCTCATCGCGCGTCACGACCTTCCTCGGCGGTGCCAACGCCGTCCGTACGCAGGTCATGGCCGAGGTCGGCGGTCTGCCCGACGAGTTCTTCTACGCCCATGAGGAGACCGACCTCGCCTGGCGTGCGCTGAACGCGGGCTGGATGATCGACTACCGCGCCGACATGGTGCTCTTCCACCCGACGACCGCCCCGTCCCGGCACGCGGTCTACCACCGGATGGTCGCCCGCAACCGCGTCTGGCTCGCCCGCCGCAATCTGCCCGCGCTCCTCGTCCCGGTCTACCTCGGTGTGTGGATGCTCCTGACCCTGGCCAGGCGGCCTTCGGGCCCCGCGCTCAAGGCGTGGTTCGGCGGGTTCAAGGAGGGCTGGACCACGCCCTGTGGACCTCGCAGGCCGATGAGGTGGCGTACGGTGTGGCGCCTGACCCGACTGGGCCGACCTCCTGTCATCTGAGAAGCTCGGGTCTGAGAACATCTGGGCCATACTCCGGTCCCTGGCCCATGCCTACGCCCGACCGGCTGCGCATCTGAAGACGAAAGTTTCCACTCGTGAGTGAGACAACGCATGACGGCGGAGTCGCGGTGACAGCATCCCCGTCGACACCGCCGCCCGATGACGGGCTCTCCCGGGCCGATCTCGCCGCCAAGTACGGTCTGACCGTCAGCGGCGCACGGCCCGGACTTTTCGAGTACGTCCACCAGCTCTGGGGACGGCGCCACTTCATCCTCGCCTTCTCCCAGGCGAAGCTGACCGCCCAGTACAGCCAGGCCAAGCTCGGCCAGCTGTGGCAGGTGGCGACGCCGCTCCTGAACGCCGCGGTCTACTTCTTCATCTTCGGACTGCTGCTCGGCGCGAGGAAGGGCATCGACCACGACATCTACGTGCCGTTCCTGGTCACGGGTGTCTTCGTCTTCACCTTCACGCAGAGCTCCGTGATGGCGGGCGTGCGGGCGATCTCCGGAAACCTCGGCCTGGTCAGGGCGCTGCACTTCCCGCGCGCCTCGTTGCCGATCTCCTTCTCGCTGCAGCAGCTCCAGCAGCTGCTGTTCTCGATGATCGTGCTGGTGCTGATCATGCTGGGCTTCGGGATCTTCCCGACCTGGTCCTGGCTCCTGGTGTTCCCGGCGCTCGCCCTGCAGTTCGTCTTCAACACCGGGCTCGCCCTGATCTTCGCGAGAATGGGCAGCAAGACGCCCGACCTCGCCCAGCTCATGCCGTTCGTGATGCGTACGTGGATGTACGCGTCGGGCGTCATGTTCAGCATCCCCGCGATGCTCGCCGACAAGGAAAGCGTGCCGAGCTGGGTCGGGGAGGTTCTCCAGTGGAACCCCGCAGCCGTCTACATGGACCTGATCCGCTTCGCCATGATCGACGACTACGGCAGCTCGTACCTGCCCGACCACGTGTGGTTCATCGCCGTCGGCTGGGCCATCGTGTTCGGCGCGGTCGGCTTCGTGTACTTCTGGAAGGCTGAGGAGCGGTACGGCCGTGGCTGATGAGAACACCGTCGACAAGGTCGACAGGACGCACATCCCCACCGTCATCGCCGACGAGCTGCACATCGTCTACCGCGTGAACGGCGCGAAGACGGGCAAGGGCAGCGCCACCTCCGCGCTGAGCCGCATGTTCAAGCGCGGCGAGGAGCGCGGTGTACGCAAGGTGCACGCCGTGCGCGGCGTCAGCTTCACCTCCTACCGCGGCGAGGCCATCGGCCTGATCGGCTCGAACGGCTCCGGCAAGTCGACCCTGCTCCGCGCCATCGCGGGCCTGCTCCCCGCCGAGCAGGGCAAGGTCTACACCGACGGCCAGCCCTCGCTGCTCGGCGTCAACGCGGCCCTGATGAACGACCTGACCGGCGAGCGCAACGTCATACTCGGCGGGCTCGCCATGGGCATGACACGTGAGCAGATCAGGGAGCGTTACCAGGACATCGTCGACTTCTCGGGCATCAACGAGAAGGGCGACTTCATCACCCTGCCGATGCGCACCTACTCGTCCGGCATGGCGGCCCGCCTGCGCTTCTCCATCGCGGCCGCCAAGGACCACGACGTACTGATGATCGACGAGGCGCTCGCCACCGGCGACCGGAAGTTCCAGAAGCGCTCCGAGGCCCGTATCCGCGAGCTCCGCAAGGAGGCCGGCACGGTCTTCCTCGTCAGTCACAACAACAAGTCCATCCGTGACACCTGTGACCGCGTGCTCTGGCTCGAACGCGGTGAGCTGCGCATGGACGGGCCGACCGACGAGGTCATCAAGGAGTACGAGAAGTTCACGGGCAAGTAGCCCCGTACGCCCGAACGCGTGAGGGCCCCACCGGAGTCAACCCGGTGGGGCCCTCACGCGTCCTGAGTCTTCGACCGCCCCGGGCGTTCCCTCAAGTCCCGTGGGTCCAGGGAAGATTGATGCCAATCGGTGTGTTGTTGTGATGCGCGGAACACCCCGACGACGCAGGCCGCGTTGTACAACGTAAGCTGTAGCGGTGCTGATTCGCGGCAAGTGGGGCGATATCGCGCGGCGCACCGGCTCATGGCACGGACCGCCTCATGGCGGTTCGGGCGGCGTGTCCGAAATGGGATGTATTGGGTCGGCAGTGTAGAACGGGAGATGTGACGGCAATGGCTATGGATGATCTCCAGCTGCGCGACGCATCCGCCGTCCTCGCGAAGGCCGCGGACGAGAACTTCCCGGTGGCGCCCTTCTTCCTGCCCCGCGCCTGGCGCGACGACCTCATGGCGGTGTACGGCTACGCCCGTCTCGTCGACGACATCGGCGACGGCGACCTGGCCCCCGGCGGCGCCGACGCGCGCCACCTCGGTGTGGACCCCGATGCCGCCGACGACCGGCTCGCCCTCCTGGACGCCTTCGAGGCCGACCTGCACCGGGTCTTCGGGCCCGGCGAGCCCCGCCACCCCCTGATGCGCGCGCTCAAGCCGACCGTGCGCCGCTGCGGCCTCACCCCCGAACCCTTCCTCGGCCTGATCGCGGCCAACCGCCAGGACCAGCTCGTCGCGCGCTACGAGACGTACGACGACCTCCTTGCCTACTGCGAGCTGTCCGCGAACCCCGTGGGCCGTCTCGTCCTCGGCATCACCGGCACCGCGACCCCGGAGCGGATCCGCCGCTCGGACGCGGTGTGCACCGCCCTCCAGATCGTCGAGCACCTGCAGGACGTCGCCGAGGATCTGGGGCGCGACCGTATTTACCTGCCCGCCGATGACATGAAGCGATTTCATGTGCGGGAGCGGGATCTGGCCGCACCGACAGCAGGCGCATCGGTGCGCGCACTGGTTGCATATGAATCAGAACGCGCCCGCTGCCTCCTGAATGAAGGAACCCCCTTGGTGGGTAGCGTCCACGGCAGGCTGAAGGTGCTGCTTGCGGGCTTCGTGGCTGGGGGGAGGGCGGCGGTCCATTCGATCGCCGCCGCCGGATACGACGTACTTCCTGGACCGCCGAAGCCCACCAAGCCGCGTTTGCTGCGTGAGGTGGGAGCGGTTCTGCGAGGAGAGGGGTGAGCCGGACCGTGGAGTCAGGCCCGAACGTGTCCGCGCCGGTGCTCGCCGCATACAGCTACTGCGAGGCCGTGACCGGACAGCAAGCACGCAATTTCGCGTATGGCATCAGGCTGCTCCCGATGCCCGAGCGCCGCGCGATGTCGGCGCTCTACGCCCTCTCGCGGCGTGTGGACGACATCGGTGACGGCGCGCTCGACCCGGAGGTCAAGGCCGACCGTCTGGAGGAGACCCGGGGGCTGCTGGTCCGGATCCGCGAGGGCGAGGTGGACGAGGACGACACGGACCCCGTGGCGGTCGCGCTCGCGCATGCCGCGGCGCGCTTTCCCATCCCGCTCGGCGGTCTCGACGAGCTGATCGACGGCGTCCTGATGGACGTCCGCGGTGAGACGTACGAGACGTGGGAGGACCTCAAGGTCTACTGCCGGTGCGTGGCCGGGGCCATCGGGCGGCTCTCCCTGGGCGTGTTCGGCACGGAGCGGGGGGCGCTCAATGTCGAGCGCGCGCCGGAGTATGCCGACACGCTCGGTCTCGCGCTCCAACTCACCAACATCCTTCGCGACGTTCGCGAGGACGCGGAGAACGGCCGCACCTATCTCCCCGCCGACGACCTCGCCAAATTCGGCTGTTCCGCCGGGTTCTCGGGCTCACAGCCGCCCGCCGGTTCCGACTTCGCCGGTCTTGTGCACTTCGAGGTGCGCAGGGCGCGTGCCCTCTTCGCCGAGGGATACCGACTGCTTCCCATGCTCGACCGGCGCAGCGGGGCCTGTGTCGCTGCCATGGCGGGCATCTACCGACGGCTCCTCGACCGTATCGAGCGGGAGCCGGAGGCGGTCCTGCGTGGCCGTGTCTCGCTGCCGGGGCACGAAAAGGCGTATGTCGCCGTGCGCGGTCTCTCCGGGCTCGACGCGCGCACCATCTCCCGACAGACCGTCCGGAGGCGTACGTGATGGGCATCTACGGCGAATGCGGTGAACGTAGGGCAAGACCCTGCAGCCGTCTGGCAACCCTCCGCTCGGCCCTGGCGTCCCAGACTGCAACAGCCGAGGGGGAGAGTGCATGAGGGACGACGACACGCGTCCGGCTGCGCGGGCCGACGGCAGTGCCGGGCGGGGGGCCGCCGTGGTGGTCGGCGGGGGTCTCGCCGGTATCACCGCGGCGCTCTCCCTTGCCGACGCGGGGCTGCGTGTGACGCTGCTCGAAGGGCGGCCGCGCCTTGGCGGGCTCGCCTTCTCCTTCAAGCGCGGCGAGCTGACCGTCGACAACGGCCAGCACGTCTATCTGCGCTGCTGCACCGCCTACCGCTGGTTCCTCGACCGCGTCGACGGCGCGGCTCTCGCGCCCCTGCAGGAACGTCTCGACGTGCCGGTGCTCGACGCCGACCGCAATCGCCTCGGACGCCTTCGGCGCACCGAACTGCCCGTGCCGCTGCATCTGGCGGCGAGCCTCGCCACGTATCCGCATCTGTCGCTCGCCGAGCGCGCCAACGTGGGGCGCGCCGCGCTCGCCCTGAAGGGACTCGACCCGGCCGATCCCAAGCTCGACGGCCAGGACTTCGGCAGCTGGCTCGCCGCGCACGGTCAGTCCGCGCGCGCCGTCGAGGCCCTGTGGGACCTGGTCGGTGTGGCCACGCTGAACGCCGTCGCGGGGGACTCCTCGCTCGGTCTCGCCGCGATGGTGTTCAAGACCGGGCTGCTCTCGCATCCGGGCGCCGCCGACATCGGCTGGGCACACGTGCCCCTCGGTGACATCCATGACACGCTCGCCCGCAAGGCGCTCGACTCCGCGGGCGTGCGAACCGAACTGAAGACACGAGTCACCTCCATCTCCCGTACGGAGAACGGGGGTTGGAAGGTCGAAGTTCCCGGCGATGAGATCGAGGCGGAGACGGTCGTCCTCGCCGTGCCGCAGCACGAGACGCACGATCTGCTCCCGGACGGTGTCCTCGACGAGCCCGACCGGCTGCTCGACATCGACACCGCCCCGATCCTCAACATCCACGTCGTCTACGACCGCAAGGTGCTCAGGCGCCCCTTCTTCGCGGCCATCGGATCACCGGTGCAGTGGGTCTTCGACCGGACCGAGGCCTCCGGGCTCACCGAGGGCCAGTACCTCGCGCTGTCCCAGTCCGCCGCCCAGGACGAGATCGACGCTCCCGTCGCCGCGCTGCGCGAGCGCTATCTGCCGGAGCTGGAGCGAATGCTGCCCGCCGCGCACGGCGCCGGAGTACGGGACTTCTTCGTGACCCGGGAGCGCACGGCGACGTTCGCCCCGACTCCCGGCGTGGGCCGGCTGCGGCCCGGTGCTCGCACCAAGGCTCCCGGCCTGTACCTCGCCGGGGCGTGGACCGCCACCGGGTGGCCCGCGACCATGGAGAGCGCCGTGCGCAGTGGCATCAGTGCCGCCGGGGCAGCTCTCCTCGCACTCGACCGCCCCCGCGATCACCTCTTCGACGTCGAGGAGGCCGCGTGAAGCCAGCCCTTCTGGGGTCAGGTCCCCAGAAATCCAGCACCGGAACAAGAGGAGAGACTGTGCCGACTGTGCCCTCGGCCGAAACGGCTGCCGACACGGTGGACGTGACCTCACTGCTCGAGCGCGGAAGGACGCTGGCCACCCCGGTGCTGCGGTCCGCCGTGGACCGCCTCGCGCCGCCCATGGACACCGTCGCCGCCTACCACTTCGGCTGGATCGACGCCGAGGGCAACCCTTCGGACGGCGACGGCGGCAAGGCCGTGCGCCCGGCGCTCGCCCTGCTCTCCGCGGAGGCCGCGGGCGCCGCGCCGGAAGTCGGCGTACCCGGAGCTGTCGCCGTCGAGCTGGTGCACAACTTCTCGTTGCTGCACGACGATCTGATGGACGGCGACGAGCAGCGCCGCCACCGCGACACGGTGTGGAAGGTGCACGGCCCGGCCCAGGCCATCCTCGTCGGCGACGCCCTCTTCGCGCTCGCCAACGAGATCCTCCTGGAGATCGGCACCGTCGAGGCGGGCCGCGCCACGCGCCGCCTGACCTCCGCGACCCGCGCCCTGATCGACGGTCAGGCACAGGACATCTCCTACGAGCACCGCGAGCGGGTCACCGTCGAGGAGTGCCTGGAGATGGAGGGCAACAAGACCGGCGCCCTCCTCGCCTGCGCCGTATCCATCGGCGCCGTACTCGGCGGCGCCGACGACCGCACCGCCGACACCCTGGAGAAGTACGGCTACCACCTCGGCCTCGCCTTCCAGGCCGTGGACGATCTGCTCGGCATCTGGGGCGACCCGGAGTCCACAGGGAAGCAGACCTGGAGCGACCTTCGCCAGCGCAAGAAGTCACTGCCGGTCGTCGCCGCGCTCGCCGCGGGCGGGCCCGCTTCCGAGCAGCTCGGCGAGCTGCTCGCGGCCGACGCGAAGAGCAACGACTTCGACAGCTTCTCCGAGGAGGAGTTCGCCGCGCGCGCGGCCCTGATCGAGCAGGCGGGCGGCCGCGAGTGGACCGCCGAAGAGGCCCGGCGCCAGCACACCATCGCCATCGAGGCCCTGGACACCATCGAGATGCCGGAGCGGGTACGGGCACAGCTCGTGGCGCTCGCCGACTTCGTCGTCGTACGGAAGAGATGATCACTATCGAGCGCATATGACTCGCAGTCGCCGGCCGGCGCCCAGCGCGTCGGCCGACGGCGGACCCACAGCAGAGAAGACGACTGCACGAAGGGGAAGCCATGACAGCGACGACCGACGGAAGCACCGGAGCGGTGACGCCCCGCGCACCTTCGGCCAGCCAGCCACTCGACACGACCGCCGCGCCGCCAGGGCCACTTGACGCCGCCGCGCGCGCCATACGGCGCTCCACCGATTTCCTGCTCGCGCAGCAGGACGCCGAAGGCTGGTGGAAGGGCGACCTCGACACGAACGTGACGATGGACGCCGAAGACCTGCTGCTCCGTCAGTTCCTGGGGATCCGGGATGAGGAGACCACCCGCGCCGCCGCGCTCTTCATCCGCGGCGAGCAGCGCGAGGACGGGACCTGGGCCACCTTCTACGGCGGTCCCGGCGAACTCTCCACCACCATCGAGGCGTACGTCGCGCTGCGGCTGGCCGGCGACGCCCCGGGCGATCCGCACATGGCGAGGGCCTCCGCCTGGATCCGCGCCCAGGGCGGCATCGCCGAGAGCCGCGTCTTCACCCGTATCTGGCTCGCCCTGTTCGGCTGGTGGAAGTGGGACGATCTGCCCGAACTCCCGCCGGAGCTCATCTACTTCCCCAAGTGGCTGCCCCTCAACATCTACGACTTCGGATGCTGGGCCCGGCAGACGATCGTGCCGCTCACGGTCGTCTCCGCCCTGCGTCCGGTCCGGCCCGCGCCCTTCCCGCTGGAAGAGCTGCACAGCGATGCGCGCGTACCGAATCCCAGCAAGCCCCTTGCCCGCGTGGGGAGTTGGGACGGCGTCTTCCAGCGGCTCGACAAGGCGTTGCACGTCTACCACAAGGTCGCCCCGCGCAAAGTGCGCAGGGCCGCGATGAACAGCGCCGCTCGCTGGATCATCGAACGGCAGGAGAACGACGGCTGCTGGGGTGGCATCCAGCCGCCCGCCGTCTACTCCGTGATCGCTCTTCACCTGCTCGGCTACGACCTGGAACACCCGGTCCTCAAGGCGGGCCTCGCCTCGCTCGACCGGTTCGCGATCTGGCGCGAGGACGGGTCCCGGATGATCGAGGCGTGCCAGTCGCCGGTCTGGGACACCTGCCTGGCGACCATCGCGCTCGCCGACGCGGGCGTGCCCGCCGACCATCCGCAGCTCGTCAAGGCGGCCGACTGGATGCTCGGCGAGGAGATCGCGCGGCCCGGCGACTGGTCCGTACGCAGACCGGGGCTCGCCCCGGGCGGCTGGGCGTTCGAGTTCCACAACGACAACTACCCCGACATCGACGACACCGCCGAGGTCATCCTGGCCCTGCGCCGCGTCGACCACCCGGACCGCCCGCGCATGGAGAACGCGATCTCCCGCGGGGTGCGCTGGAACCTGGGCATGCAGTCCAAGAACGGCGCCTGGGCCGCCTTCGACGCCGACAACACGAGCCCGTTCCCCAACCGGCTGCCGTTCTGCGACTTCGGAGAGGTCATCGACCCGCCGTCGGCCGACGTCACCGGGCACGTCGTCGAGATGCTCGCCATCGAGGGCAAGGCGCACGACCCGCGCACCCGGCGCGGCATCGAGTGGCTGCTCGCCGAACAGGAGGCGGACGGTTCGTGGTTCGGCCGCTGGGGCGTCAACTACGTATACGGGACAGGGTCCGTGGTGCCCGCGCTCACCGCGGCGGGCCTGCCGGGCTCGCACCCCGCGCTGCGCCGCGCCGTCGACTGGCTGGAGTCGGTACAGAACGACGACGGGGGCTGGGGCGAGGACCTGCGCTCCTACCGGTACGAGGAGTGGCGGGGCCACGGGGTCTCCACCGCGTCGCAGACCGCCTGGGCGCTGCTCGCGCTGCTCGCGGCGGGCGAGGAGGAGTCCAAGGCCGTGGAGCGGGGCATCACCTGGCTCGCCGAGGCACAGCGGGACGACGGCTCCTGGGACGAGCCGTACTTCACCGGCACCGGCTTCCCCTGGGACTTCTCCATCAACTACCACCTCTACCGGCAGGTGTTCCCGCTCACCGCGCTCGGCCGGTACGTGAACGGGGAGCCGTTCGCGGGCCTCACCGTCAAGGGGGGTTGATGGACCGGACCCCGGCCGCTCAGAGCCCCGCACCGCTCCTGATCGCCTGCGCCCTCGGCATCGAGCACCTCGCCCTGCGCACGGGCGACCGCGGGGGCGCGCGGCGCGGGCGGGTCACCGTGCTCCGTACGGGCATGGGCCCCAAGAACGCCGAGCGCGCCGTCACCGGGGCCCTCGGCAGGGAACAGCTGCGCCACGCCGCCGTCGTGGCCACCGGTTTCTGCGCCGGACTCGCCCCCGGCATGCACCCCGGCGATCTGGTCGTCGCCGACCAGACTCGCGACGCACACGGCCACACGCCCTGCGTCGGTACGGAACTGCTGGTCAAGGAGCTGGTGCGGGCCGTGCCCGGGCGCACCGTGCACACCGGCCCGCTGACCGGCTCCGACCACGTCGTCCGCGGACACGAACGCGCCGCCCTGCTCGCCACGGGCGCGATCGCGGTGGACATGGAGTCCGCCGCGACGCTGCACAGCGCGCTGCGGGCGGGAGCCCGGCCGGTTGCCGCCGTCCGGGTGGTCGTGGACGCCCCACAGCACGAACTCGTCCGCATCGGCACGGTACGCGGTGGAATATCGGCTTTCCGCGTCCTTCGTGCCGTGCTTCCCGCATTTTTCGAATGGCACCGTTCTTCTTTGCTCCCCCGGAGGTGAGCCAGATGGCCATGCCGCTGCGCCAGACCGTCAAGGTCGCGACGTATCTCTTTGAACAGAAGCTCCGCAAGCGTGAGAAGTTTCCGCTGATCGTCGAGTTGGAACCGCTCTTCGCGTGCAACCTCGCGTGCGAGGGATGCGGAAAGATCCAGCACCCGGCCGGAGTGCTCAAACAGCGTATGCCGGTGGCCCAGGCCGTGGGCGCCGTGCTCGAATCCGGTGCGCCGATGGTGTCCATCGCCGGTGGCGAACCACTGATGCACCCTCACATGGACGAGATCGTCCGGCAGTTGGTGGCGAAGAGGAAGTACGTCTTCCTCTGCACCAATGCCATGCTGCTGCGCAAGAAGCTGGAGAAGTTCACCCCTTCCCCGTACTTCGCGTTCGCCGTGCACATCGACGGCATGCGGGAGCGGCACGACGAATCCGTCGCGAAGGAGGGCGTGTTCGACGAGGCGGTGGAGGCCATCAAGGCAGCCAAGAAGGCCGGTTTCCGGGTGACCACCAACTCCACCTTCTTCAGCAACGACACACCGCAGAACATCATCGAGGTCCTCAACTTCCTCAACGACGAGCTGGAAGTCGACGAGATGATGCTGTCGCCCGCCTATGCCTACGAGAAGGCGCCGGACCAGGAGCACTTCCTGGGCGTCGACCAGACCCGCGAGCTCTTCAAGAAGGCCTTCGCGGGCGGCAACAGGCGGCGCTGGCGCCTGAATCACTCGCCGCTGTTCCTCGACTTCCTGGAGGGCAAGGCGGACTTCCCGTGCACCGCGTGGGCGATCCCGAACTACTCGCTCTTCGGCTGGCAGCGTCCCTGCTATCTGATGAGCGACGGGTACGTCCCCACGTACAAGGAACTCATCGAGGAGACCGACTGGAGCAAGTACGGCCGCGGCAAGGACCCGCGGTGCGCCAACTGCATGGCGCACTGCGGCTACGAGCCGACCGCCGTCCTCGCCACCATGGGCTCCCTCAAGGAGTCCATCCGCGCCGCCCGTGAGACGGTCTCCGGAAACCGCGGGTGACGTCATGACCCCTGGAACGCCCGTCGCACTGGGCCTTCCTGAGCTGCCGGCCCGGCCGATCGCCGAGCGTCGCCTCACGCGGCGCATCGAGGTCGGGCCGGTGGCCGTGGGGGGCGGCGCACCGGTGTCGGTGCAGTCGATGACCACGACGCGTACGTCCGATATCGGGGCGACGCTGCAGCAGATCGCGGAGTTGACCGCGTCCGGCTGCCAGATCGTGCGGGTCGCCTGTCCTACGCAGGATGACGCGGACGCGCTTGCCACGATCGCGCGGAAGTCGCAGATCCCGGTGATCGCGGACATTCACTTCCAGCCGAAGTACGTCTTCGCGGCGATCGACGCCGGTTGTGCCGCGGTGCGGGTGAACCCGGGCAACATCAAGCAGTTCGACGACAAGGTCAAGGAGATCGCGCGGGCCGCGAACGACGCGGGCACCCCGATCCGGATCGGGGTCAACGCGGGTTCCCTGGACGCGCGTCTTCTTCAGAAGTACGGCAAGGCCACCCCGGAGGCGCTGGTCGAGTCGGCGCTCTGGGAGGCGTCGCTCTTCGAGGAGCACGGTTTCCGTGACATCAAGATCTCGGTCAAGCACAACGACCCGGTGGTCATGGTCAACGCCTACCGCCAGCTCGCCGCGGCCAGTGACTATCCGCTGCACCTCGGTGTGACGGAGGCGGGTCCGGCCTTCCAGGGCACGATCAAGTCGGCGGTGGCCTTCGGTGCGCTGCTCTCCGAGGGCATCGGCGACACGATCCGGGTCTCGCTCTCGGCTCCGCCGGTCGAGGAGATCAAGGTCGGCCTCCAGATCCTGGAGTCCCTCAACCTCAAGCCGCGCCGTTTGGAGATCGTCTCGTGCCCGTCCTGCGGGCGGGCCCAGGTGGACGTCTACAAGCTGGCCGAAGAGGTGACCGCGGGCCTGGACGGCATGGAGGTGCCGCTGCGTGTCGCGGTCATGGGGTGTGTCGTGAACGGGCCCGGTGAGGCCCGTGAGGCCGACCTGGGTGTCGCGTCCGGCAACGGCAAGGGGCAGATCTTCGTCAAGGGCGAGGTCATCAAGACCGTCCCCGAGTCGAAGATCGTTCAGACCCTCATCGAAGAGGCGATGAAGATCGCCGCACAGATGGAGGACGACGGCGTCACCTCAGGAGTGCCCGACGTCACCGTGAGCTGAGTTCAACCAGAGAGGGGGCCCGAGCATGACCGTTCTGGAAACCATCAAGGGACCGCGGGATCTGAAGGCGCTGACGGAGGCCGAGCTCGACGAACTGGCGGAGGAGGTGCGGGAGTTCCTGGTGCACGCGGTGGCCAGAACCGGGGGCCACCTCGGCCCCAATCTGGGGGTGGTGGAACTCTCCATCGCCCTCCACCGGGTCTTCGAGTCTCCGGTCGACCGCATCGTGTGGGACACCGGCCATCAGAGCTATGTACACAAACTCCTGACCGGCCGTCAGGACTTCTCCAAGCTGCGCGGCAAGGGCGGCCTCTCCGGCTATCCCTCGCGCGCGGAGTCCGAGCACGACATCGTCGAGAACAGTCACGCGTCGACCGCGCTCGGCTGGGCCGACGGCCTGGCCAAGGCGCGCGAGGTCCTGGGGGAGCGTGGGCACGTCGTCGCCGTCATCGGTGACGGCGCACTGACCGGCGGCATGGCGTGGGAGGCGCTCAACAACATCGCCGCCGCGAGGAACCGCCCACTGATCATCGTCGTCAACGACAACGAACGTTCGTACGCGCCCACCATCGGCGGCCTCGCCAACCACCTCGCCACGCTGCGCACCACCGACAGCTACGAGCAGGTGCTTGCCTGGGGCAAGGACATACTCCAGCGCACACCCGTCGTCGGGCACACGCTGTACGAGTCCCTGCACGGCGCCAAGAAGGGGTTCAAGGACGCCTTCGCGCCGCAGGGCATGTTCGAGGACCTCGGGCTCAAATACGTCGGGCCGATCGACGGGCACGACACCGGAGCCGTCGAGTCGGCACTGCGACGCGCGAAACGCTTCCACGGCCCCGTCATCGTCCACTGCCTCACCGAGAAGGGACGCGGCTACGAGCCCGCGCTCGCCGACGAGGCCGACCGTTTCCACACGGTCGGCGTGATGGACCCGCTGACCTGCGAGCCCCTCGCACCGTCCAACGGGCCTTCCTGGACCTCGGTGTTCGGCGACGAGATCGTACGTATCGGGGCCGAGCGGCAGGACGTGGTCGCGATCACCGCGGCCATGCCGGGTCCGGTCGGCCTGACCAAGTTCGCCGAGGCCTACCCCGACCGCGTGTGGGACGTCGGGATCGCGGAACAGCACGCCACGGTCTCGGCGGCCGGGCTCGCGACAGGCGGACTGCACCCCGTCTTCGCCGTCTACGCCACTTTCCTCAACCGGGCCTTCGACCAGCTCCTGATGGACGTCGCGCTGCACGAGTGCGGAGTCACCTTCGTCCTCGACCGGGCCGGGATCACCGGCGTCGACGGAGCCTCGCACAACGGCATGTGGGACATGTCCATCCTCCAGGTCGTACCGGGGCTGCGGATCGCCGCGCCGCGCGACGCCGACCAACTGCGCACGCAGCTGCGGGAGGCCGTCGCCGTGGACGACGCGCCGACGCTCCTTCGCTTCCCCAAGGAGTCGGTGGGACCCGCGATACCCGCGGTGGACCGGATCGGCGGTATGGACGTACTGAGCCAGGACCCCGACGCGGACGTGCTGCTTGTGGCGGTCGGTGTGATGGCGCCCGTCTGCCTGCAGGCCGCCGATCTGCTGCGGGAGCGGGGGCTCGGCGTCACCGTGGTGGACCCGCGCTGGGTCAAGCCGGTCGACGCCGAACTGCCCGCCCTCGCCGCAGGGCACCGTGTCGTGGGGGTCGTCGAGGACAACAGCAGGGCGGCCGGGGTCGGCGCGGCGGTCGCCCTCGCGCTCGGCGATGCCGAAGTCGACGTACCCATAAGGCGGTTCGGCATCCCCGAGCAGTTCCTCGCGCACGCCAAGCGGGGCGAGGTGCTCGCGGACCTCGGGCTCACCCCGGTCGAGATCGCGGGGCGGATCAGCGCCACTCTGGCAGCCAAGGAGCACGGAGCATGACCAAGGAGTTCGACCTCGGCAGACTCCTCGCCGAGCGTGGCGCCGAGCGCTACGAACTGCACGCGCGGCATCTGAACCACCAGCTGCCGCGCATGCTGCAGACCATCGGCTTCGACAAGGTCTACGAGCGGGCCGAGGGCGCGTACTTCTGGGACGCGGACGGCAACGACTACCTCGACATGCTCGCGGGCTTCGGGGTGATGGGCCTCGGCCGCCACCACCCCGTCGTACGCAAGGCGCTGCACGACGTCCTTGACGCCTCGCTCGCCGACCTGACGCGCTTCGACTGCCAGCCCCTGCCCGGTCTGCTCGCCGAGAAGCTGCTGACCAAAAGCCCGCACCTGGACCGGGTGTTCTTCGGCAACAGCGGCACGGAGGCCGTCGAGACCGCGCTGAAGTTCGCCCGGTACGCGACGGGCAGACCGAGGGTGCTGTACTGCACGCACGCCTTCCACGGTCTGACGACCGGTTCGCTCTCGGTCAACGGCGAGTCGGGATTCCGGGACGGGTTCGCGCCGCTGCTCCCCGACACGGCCCTCCCGCTCGGCGATCTGGACGCCCTGCGGGGGGAGTTGAAGAAGGGCGACGTGGCCGGGCTCATCCTGGAGCCCATCCAGGGCAAGGGTGTGCACGAGACGCCGCCCGGCTATCTGCGCGCCGCCCAGGAGCTGCTCCATCAGCACAAGGCGCTGCTCATCGCCGACGAGGTGCAGACCGGGCTCGGCAGGACCGGCGAGTTCTACGCCTATCAGCACGAGGAGGGCGTCGAGCCGGACCTGGTGTGCGTCGCGAAGGCGCTGTCGGGCGGCTATGTACCGGTGGGCGCGACCCTCGGCAAGGACTGGATCTTCAAGAAGGTCTTCTCGTCCATGGACCGGGTCCTCGTGCACTCGGCGAGTTTCGGGTCCAACGCGCAGGCCATGGCCGCCGGGCTCGCGGTCCTGTCCGTGATGGACGACGAGAAGACAGTCGAGAACGCGCGCGTGACCGGGGAGCTCCTGAAGTCCCGGCTCGGCGCGCTCGTCGACCGCTATGAGCTGCTGAGCGAGGTGCGCGGCCGGGGCCTGATGGTCGGCATCGAGTTCGGGCGCCCCAAGTCGCTGAAGCTGCGCAGCCGTTGGACGATGCTTCAGGCGGCGCGCAAGGGACTCTTCGCGCAGATGGTGGTCGTGCCGCTGCTGCAGAAGCACCGCATCCTCACCCAGGTATCCGGCGACCATCTGGAGGTCATCAAGCTGATCCCGCCGCTGACCGTCGGGGAGAAGGAGGTCGACCGGTTCGTGGAGGCCTTCACCGCGGTGATGGACGAGGCGCACAGCGGGGGCGGCCTTATGTGGGACTTCGGGAAGACGCTGGTGAAGCAGGCGGTCGCCAACCGCTGAGACGCGAGGGACGTACGGCCTTTGCCTCTGAGGCAAGAAATTTGCCTCGGGGGCAAGATGCTGGCTCAATCAGGGTATGAGCACCGCCGAGCCCCAACCGGTCGACCCACAGGACGCGGAGGCCCTGCCGGCCGTCGCCCCGCAACTGCGTGAGCTGCGGCGCCGTGCCGCGCTGACGCTGGAGGCCGCGGCCCGCGCCGCCGGACTCTCGCCCGCCCACCTCTCCCGACTGGAGACCGGGCGGCGCCAGCCGTCCCTGCCCCTGCTGCTCGCACTCGCCCGCACCTACGGTACGACGGTGTCGGAGCTGCTCGGCGAGCTGCCCGCCGACCGGGACGCGATCGTCCGCGCCGTGGACATGGAGCCGACACGGGCGGGTGGCTGGACCTACTGGCAGGCGGGCGCGCAAGGCCGGGGCATGCAGGCGCTGCGGGTGCACGTGCCGCACGGGGCGCAGGGCGACATCGTGCGCGTCCACCCCGGAGAGGAGTGGCTGTACGTCCTGACGGGGCGCCTGCGACTGCGGCTCGGCGACACCACGTACACGCTCGAACCCGGCGACAGCGCGCACTTCGACTCGCTGACCCCGCACCGGATCGCCGCCGCCGACCACCTCGGCGCCGACCTTCTCTTCGTCCACACCCTGCTGCAGAGTCCCGCCACCGCGCTGTGCCTCGGCGGGACCTCGCACAGCCCCACCACGGGAGACCCGCGATGACGGAACCTGAAGCGCAGCAGCCCGACCGGACGGACCGCGCGGCCGTGCCCGCCAAGAAGAAGATGTCCATGGAGGAGAAGTTCCCCCGCGGGCTCTGGGTCCGGCTGATCGTCTACGTGGCCGTCGGCCACCTCTTCGCTGCCTTCGTCTACCTGCTGTTCACGCTGGGCGCGCAGAACCAGTAGGGGCGGGCGGTGGTGGAGAGGATCAGTCCAGAAGGTGCTCGCGGAGCCGCTCGCGCGTCTGAGGCGTCAGCCCGAGGCCGTCGGCGAGATAGGTCTGAGTGTCGCCCCAGGTCTGCTCGATCGTCTCGAAGGCGGCGGCCAGGTACTCGGCGCGGGCTTCGAAGAGCGGGCTGAGGAGCCGCATGACCTCGGGGGACATGGCACTCGGGGAGTTGTCGCCGCGGCGCACCTTGTAGCGGCGGTGGGTGGCGTTCGACTCCAGGTAGTCCGCCTCGATGGCGTCCCGCTCGACGCCGACGGCGAGGAGGGTGACGGCGATGGAGAGGCCCGCCCGGTCCTTGCCCGCGGCGCAGTGCATCAGGGCGGGGACGCTGTCGGCGGCCATCTCGTTCAGGATGCGGCTGTGCTCGGCGGTGCGGTCCTTGATGATCTCGCGGTACGTCTCGGACATGCGCCCCGCGGCCTGTCCGTCGGAGAGGGCCGCGCGCAGCTGGTCTATGTCCCCGTCGCGGACCATCGTCCAGAATTCGGCGCCGTGGGCCGGGTCGGTCAGCGGCAGGTTCACGTTGCGTACGCCGGGCAGCTCGACGTCCGGGCCTTCGAGCCGCTGGTCGGCCGCGTTGCGGAAGTCGTAGACCGTGTGCAGGTTCAGGGTGGCGAGGAACGCGGCGTCGGCCGCCGTGGCGTGCGCGAGGTGACCGCTGCGGAAGAGCCTGCCGTGGCGGACCCGGCGGCCGTCCGTGGTCGGAAGTCCGCCCACATCACGGAAGTTGCGGACTCCGGTCAGCTCGGGCTCCGACAGCTCTGACGGCGGGACTTGCTGCGTCACGGGGGGCTCCTCCCATCCGGCCGCCGGCGCGGCTCGCCGGTGGGGGTTGCGGATTTCGACCATACGACATGGGTTCCTGAGGCAATCACTGTTGGTCCACTGCTGGTCCACTGCTGGTCCACCGCTGGTGCCGCGGCGTTGGCGCACCGGTGATGCCGCTCGGCTTCGACCGCTGTCGCAGGGCCCGCTGTGTATTCCGGGCTTGAACGAAACTTGACCGGTGGCTTATCTCACCCCCCGTCAACCCCTCCCTACGGTGGCGTAGGTCACTTAGCAAGGTGAAAGATATGACGACGTGAGAGCAGAGTCGACATCCTTCATCCCAGACACATTCACCTCCTACGCAGCGGTCGGCGACAGCTTCACCGAAGGCGTGGGGGACCCCGGCCCTGACGGAACGTTCGTCGGCTGGGCCGACCGCCTGGCCGTCCTGCTCGACGACCGGATGCCGGAGCACACCTTCCGGTACGCCAACCTCGCCGTGCGCGGCAAGCTGCTGGACCAGGTCGTCGCGGACCAGATACCCCTGGCCAAGAAGATGGGCCCCGACTTCCTGACGTTCACCGCGGGAGGCAACGACATCATCCGTCCCGGCACCGACCCGGACGAGGTCGCCGAGCGGTTCGAGCGGGCGGTCGCCGACCTCACGTCGGCGGTCGGCACGGTCATGGTGACCACGGGATTCGACACCCGCGGGGTGCCGGTCCTCAAGCACCTGCGCGGCAAGATCGCCACGTACAACGGCCATGTCCGCGCGATCGCCGACCGCTACGACTGCCCCGTCCTCGACCTGTGGTCCCTCAAGACCATCCAGGACCGTCGCGCCTGGGACGGCGACCGCCTGCACCTCTCGGCCGAGGGCCACACCCGGGTGGCGCTCCGCGCGGCCCAGGTCCTTGGTCTCCAGGTCCCCGCAGACCCGGACCAGCCGTGGCCCCCGGAGCCGCCGCGCGGGACGCTGGAAGTGCGGCGCGACGACATCAACTGGGCGCGCGAGTACCTGGTGCCGTGGTTCGGGCGCCGGCTGCGGGGAGAGTCGTCGGGCGACCACGTGGAGGCCAAGGGCAGCGTGGACCCGTACACCGTCAGGATGCACATCGAGTCGGCACCCTGAGGGGCCTCGGGCGGGGCCCCGGGCGGGGGCCGTCAGCTCGCCGGAGTGGCGGCGGGGAGCAGGCCGAGCTCTCGTGTGAGGGCCTCGTCCACCCACGCCAGCATGCGGGCGCGGGGGAGCGTGCCCTCGTACGCCGTCGCCTGGACCGCGAGGCCGTCGAGCAGGGCCGTGAGGCGAAGGGCCGCACTCCGGGGGTCGGGGCAGGTGAACTCGCCTGCCGCGACACCCTCCCCGATGACCTCCGCGAGGGCCGCTTTCCACTGCTGGTCCAGTTCCCGCGTCACCGTACGCAGCGCGGGCTCGCGCAGTGCCGCGGACCAGCCTTCGATCCAGAGGCGCCAGCCCTTGGCCTGACCGGTGGGGGCGTACCACCGGACGGCGGCGCGCAGCCGGCGCAGGGCCGTGGTGCGGCGGCTGAGGAGGGCGCGCAGGTGGACGAGGTCGGCCTCGGCGGCGTGCGCGAAAGCCGCCGCCACCAGCTTCTCCTTCGTGGCGAAGTGGTACAGGACCAGCGCGTTGCTCACCCCGAGCGCCGCGGCCACGTCCGCGATGCGCACGGCCGCCACGCCGCGCACCTGGATCTGTTCGACGGTGGCGGCAAGCAGCTCCGCACGCCGTTCCGTCACGCTCAACCGCACTCTCGCCACGCCGGGCAGCCTATCCGCCGCTGGCCCACACGTGTCCATGTCCGGCTGTGCCCCCTCATGGGTTCGCCCACCAGCCGAATCGCTCCCCGATCACCGGCAGCCGGTCGGCGACCAGCGCGTGGGCGGCCGCGCGCGGCGTCGTGCCGTCCGCCTCCGCGCGGCACAGGACCACATCGACCAAGGCCCGCATCGAGCGGCGCGTGTGCGCGAAGGCCTCGTCCGCGTCGGCCCCGATGTCACCGAACAGCGTCCACCACCACCAGGCGTTGGTACCGGAGTTGACCACGACGTCCGGCAGGACGGTGACACCGCGCTCCGTGAGGAGCCGCTCCGCCTCCGGCAGGACCGGCATGTTGGCCGCCTCGGCCACCCAACGGGCCGTTATCCGCGCCTGGTTGAACTCGTCGATCGTGTACGACACCGCTGCGGGGACCAGGACCTCGGCCTCCGTGGAGAGCCAGGCCTCGCCCGGCAGCTCACGGTCGCCGGGCCGCAGCGCCGAGCGGTCCACCGTGCCGTGGGTGTCACGGGCGGCGAGCAGCGCCTCCACGTCGAGCCCGGCCGGGTTGGCGATCGTGCCCTTGACGTCGGCGACGGCCACCGTGGTCAGCCCCGCGCGCGTGAGGAAACGGGCGGTCGCGCCGCCCATGGTGCCAAAGCCCTGCACGGCCACGCGCGCGCCCGCGTGCGCGTGGCCGTCCCGGTCGAGCGCCGCGAGAACCGCCTCGGCGACCCCATGCCCGCCGACCAGCTCGCCGAGGCCGATCCCCTCGACCTCCACGGAGAAGGCGTCCGCCAGGCGCGCGCGGGCCGCCCCCTCGTCGTCCAGGAGCGGATAGACGGCCTGAATGGAAGAGATCAAGCCTGCTTCCGCCGCCGCCTGGTCGACCAGGTCCTGGGTCAGGCCCAGGTCCTCGCCCGTGGTCCAGGAGCTCTCGATGTACGGCCGCACCGCCCTCAGGTAACGCACCAGGACGTCGTACGCCTGTGGCGCGCGCGGATCGCAGTCGATGCCGCCCTTGGCGCCGCCGAGCGGTATGTAGCGGGCGCTCGGGTCGTAGTGGAGGGCCTCCTTCATGGTCATCCCACGGGCGAGCCCCGCGACCTCGTCCAGGGTGCAGCCGGGGCGCATCCGCAGACCGCCGCTGCAGACACCCCGTACGAGGCGGTCGATGACCAGGAAACCCTTGTGGCCAGTGATGTGGTCGGTCCAGGTGAGAGACAGGAGAGGCGTGGGAAGTGGGGGCATGGAGCGTACTCCTACTGAATCGGGAATCAGTAGGAGTACACCACGCACCGGAAGCGGGGCCCCGCGTACGTGGCCGGTGCGGGCCCCTCCGGACGGCCGTTGTCCGGGGCGGTGCACATAATGGAGATCTGACCTACCCATTTCAGGAGGCGCTGTGTCCCGTTCGCTGAGCTCCGGGCTCCGCTCGCTCAGGACCGCCCCCTTCGGCGCGGATCCGGCCGGTGAGAGGCTCGCGAGGATCCACAGATCGCCGAATTTCGCCGACGGGACCTTCCAGAACCCCGAGGGGGCGCGGACCCGGCCCACCGGTTCCTCGCTCGAATTCGCGAAGATCTACTTCCGTAAGGAGGAGCGGATCCGGCGCGGCCCATCGGGCACCGTCCCCGTGCATGCCACGACCCTCGCCGACCTCGCCAAGCCGCCGGCCGGCGGCTTGCGGATCACCTGGATGGGGCACTCCAGCGTGCTCGCCGAGATCGACGGGAAGCGGGTGCTCTTCGACCCGGTCTGGGGTGAGCGGTGCTCTCCGTTCTCCTGGGTCGGACCCAAGCGGCTGCACCCCGTGCCGGTGCCGCTCGCGGCACTCGGCCCGGTGGACGTCGTGGTGATCTCGCACGATCACTACGACCACCTGGACATGCCCACCATCCGGGCCCTGGCAGGCACCGACACGGTGTTCGCGGTCCCGCTGGGTGTCGGAGCCCATCTGGAGCGCTGGGGAGTCCCCGCCGACCGGCTGCGCGAGCTCGACTGGAACGAGGCCACGAAGGTGGGGGGCCTGACCCTGACGGCGACGCCGGCGCGCCACTTCTGCGGACGCGGCCTGCGCAACCAGCAGCACACGCTCTGGGCGTCCTGGGTCGTCACGGGATCCGAGCACCGCATCTACCACAGCGGGGACACCGGCTACTTCAGCGGCTTCAAGGACATCGGCGCGGAGCACGGACCTTTCGACGTCACCATGATCCAGATCGGGGCTTACAGCGAGTTCTGGCCCGACATCCACATGACGCCCGATGAGGGGGTGCGCGCGCACCTGGATCTCCAGGGCGGGCGGCCCGACGGTGTCATGCTGCCGATCCACTGGGGCACGTTCAACCTCGCGCCGCACCCGTGGTCCGCACCGGGCGAGGGCACACTCGCCGCGGCGGGCCGGGTGGGGGCGCGGGTCGCGCTGCCCGTCCCGGGGGAGCCGTTCGAGCCCGCGTCGGACTCCGTTCCGGCACAGCCGTGGTGGCGCGGTGTCGCGATCGAGCCGGAGGGCGGGTGGACCCCCGCGGAGGACATCGCCGCGGGCACGGAGCGAGCCGAGCCCGTCGACCGCACCGAGCGTACGGAGGGCACCGGAGAGCCCGAGGCGGCGCGCGTCGGCTGACCGTACCTCCCGGCCCGGCCCCGGCCCGGCCCCGGCCCCGGCCCCGGCCCCGGCCCCGGGAGCCCGGTCAGCCGGGCGCGGGCGCCAGGGCCGGTCGGTCGGCCCCCTTGTCGGCCGGTGCGACGAGCATGGTGAACCAGACGGTCTTGCCGCTGGTGGTGGGGCGGGTGCCCCAGGCGTCGGCGAGGGCTTCGACCAGGTACAGGCCGCGGCCGTCCTCCTCGGTGCTCTCGGCGAGCCGGGCCCGGGGCCGCGGCGTGCTGTGGTCGGTGATCTCCACGCCCAGTTCGCGGACGCTGTGCCACACCCGCAGATTGAGTGGCCCCCGCGCGTGGCGGAACGCGTTGGTCAGGAGTTCCGAGGCCAGCAGGAGTGCCGTGTCGGCCTGTGCCGTGAGTCCCCATTCCTGGAGCTTCGCCCCCAGGAACCGTCGTCCGGCCGGGATCGAGACCGCCTCGCACTCCAGCCCCGTGTCCGCGGTGGCCAGCGGAGCCGTGGGGAAACTGACGAGCAGCAGGGTCACGTCGTCGGCGTACGTGTTCGTGTCCGGAAGCAGCGTGTGCAGGACGCGGTCGGCGGCGCTCTCCAGGCCGCCGGCGCTGGCGACGGCGTCCTCCAGCATGCTGGTCACCAGCTTCAGGCGGAGGTCGATGTCGCTGCTCGACGTCTCCACCAGACCGTCGGTGTAGAGGGTCAGGACCGTCCCGGCCCGCAGCGGAAGGCGGACCTGCTGGTGCGGCACACCGCCCACCCCGAGGGGAATGCCGGTCGGTACCGGCAGCTCGCGGACGTTCGCGTCCGGTTCGATCAGGAGAACCGGCAGGTGACCGGCCGAACACACGGTCATCTCGCCCTGGGCCGGGTCGGCCTCCAGATAGACGCAGGTGACGAACGGCTCGGGCAGGTCACGGGTGAAGGCGTCGAGCGTCTGCATCACCTCGCACGGCGGGAGCCCGGCCAGGGCCAGGGCGCGGGCCGCCGAGCGCAACTGCCCCATGACCACGGCCGCGTCGAGACCGCGCCCCATCACGTCCCCGACGAAGACCCCGACCCGCCCGGCCCCCAGGTCGATCAGGTCGAACCAGTCCCCGCCGACCCCCTGCCCCTGGGTCGACGGCAGATAGCGGCTGGCCGCCTGCGCACCGGGAATCTGCCGGGCGTTGCCCATCAGATTGAGGGCGAGGGCGATCTGCCGCTGCTGCGCGTGCAGCTCGGTGAGCTCCGCCTCGGCCGCCTTGCGGTCCGTGATGTCGCGCATGAGCGAGCAGACGGCGGTGATGGACCCGTCGCGCGCGCGGATCGGCCACAGGGTCACGTCGACGTCCAGGACGCGGCCGCAGCTGGCCGTCCGGCGGGTCTCGTAGTGGTCGACCCGTTCGCCGCGGGCGATCTGTTCGAGCAGGCAGGCTTCCTCGTCCTTGAGCTCCTGGGGTACGAGCATGGCGACGTGGCTGCCGACGGCCTCTTCGGGTGCGTATCCGTACAGCCGTCGCGCTGCCGCGTTCCAGAAGGTGATCTCCCCGTCGAGGGTCTTCATGAGGATCGCGTCCTGTGAGGATTCGACCAGCTCCCGGAAGAATCCCGGCTGGCTTCCGGCGCCCCGCAGCTTTTCCACTGACATCGCTGATGCCTCGCTTCACCTGACGCGTCCGCACCCGGGCGGAGAACCACGTCCTCCGACATCGCCGCACGTCCACGTCATCCATCACCTGTTGTGATGACGGATATTGCAGCACATCAGAGATCGCCTTCAGGCTTCTTCCGGTATTTCACTGATACGGATTCGCAGTTGTCCTCTCTGCGCAATTTCCCGGTGGGCCTGGTGTCATATTGAGAATTTCGGTCACGCCGGAAGCGCCGGGCGTCCTGTCGGCTCACCGGCGTCCGCCGAACTCCCAGTCGTGGACCTCGATGCCGGCGTACCGGGCCGGGGTCAGGACGGCGCGTGCCGCCTCCGGGTCCGGGGCCCGGACCAGTGCTGCCGTGCCCAGCCAGAGGGTGCCGTCGTCGGACAGGAGCGGCCCGTAAGCGATCAGTTCGCCCCGGCCGTGCGGCACGTCGAGGTCGGCCGGCTGTCCCGAGCCGAGGCCGATGACCAGATACCGGTCGCCACCCGTGTCGCCGCCGGGGAAGTCCCACATGGTGCGTCCGAGCCGGTTGCGCCACCGGCGCAGCAGTACGTCCCGGTACGCGCCCGCCTGATAGTTGGGCTCGTCGAAGGCGAACGCGCGGGCGGCGGCGGGGTCCGGCAGATCGACGATGTGCACGCTGCCGGTGGGCGTCTCGCCGTCGGCGGCGAACGTCGGGCCGCGCGCGATCAGTTCCCGCGCGTACCGGTCCATGTAGGACCAGTGGTCCTCGACGAGTTCTTCGCGCAACGTGAGGGAGCCGGGCCGGTCGCGGTGGTAACAGAAGAATTCCATGCCACAGACTCTCGCCCAACGGACACCGGACTCTCAACGGAATTCGACGATGACCTGAACTGGTGTCCGAAGGCGTATTCGGACGACCGTGCGACGTGTCATACCAGAGCGGGACGATGGGTGCCGGACTTTGGCAACTGCCCCCCGCACTTCAAGCGTTGGTGACTACCGTGAGTGTCTGCCGGTCGACGCAGGGATCAAGGTGGCGATCACATCTGTGCCCTCCCGACCGGTACGGCGATGCCGCGAAGCCACGCGTCGCGCGCCCGTCGGAGCCCGCACCCTGACCGAGGACGCTGATGTCTCACCTTCGTGCACCGGCCGCCCGCGCAGACCGCCGTGAGGGCGGGCGGCACGGCAGGCCCGGGAGCCGGGCCGCGCCGTTGCCCGAGGCCCGGATACGGCCCCAGCTCCTGCGCATCGCCGTGCTGCCCGCCGTCGCGGTGGTGCTCTGCGCCGGTGCCGCCGTCCTTTTCATCGTCCGCTCGGCCCCCGGCCCGCTCGACCCCGCGCTCCTTGTCATCCTCGCCGCCGCCGGGGCCATCAGCCTGGCCAGCGTCGTGATCGCCGCCGTCGCCGCCGACCGCACCGCCACCTCCGTACGCGACCGCGTCGGCACCCTGCGACGCACCACCGCGCGCGGACAGGCCGAGCTGCGCGAAGTCGTCGAGAAGCTGCGCCGCGGCGACGGTCCGCCCGCGCCCAGGGCGCCGGCCAGATCCGCGCCGGACGGCGACGAGTTCGGGCTGCTCGCCGATGAGCTGAACCGGGCCCAGGACGTCGCCGTCACCGCCGTCGTGCAGGCCTCGCAGCTCTCCAGCCACGCGGGCAGCGAACAGAAGGTCGAGGTCTTCGTCAATCTGGCCCGGCGGCTGCAGTCCCTCGTGCACCGAGAGATCTCCATCCTCGACGACCTGGAGAACGAGGTCGAGGACCCGGAGCTCCTCAAGGGCCTCTTCCACGTCGACCATCTGGCCACCCGCATCCGCAGGCACGCCGAGAACCTCGCCGTGCTCGGCGGCGCCATCTCGCGCCGCCAGTGGAGCAATCCCGTCCCCATGACCGAGGTGCTCCGCTCGGCCATCGCCGAGGTCGAGCAGTACTCACGGGTCAAGCTGGTGCCGCCGATCGCCGGCACGCTGCGCGGTCACGCCGTCGCCGACGTCATCCACCTCCTCGCCGAACTCGTCGAGAACGCCACGGTCTTCTCCGCCCCGCACACCCAGGTCCTGCTGCGCGCCAACCTGGTGACGGCCGGGCTCGCCGTCGAGGTCGAGGACCGGGGGCTCGGCATGCCCCTGACCGAGCAGAACAAGATGAACCACCTGCTCACCGACCCCGACCAGGTCAACGTCGCGAGCCTCCTCCAGGACGGGAGGATCGGCCTCTACGTGGTCTCCGCGCTCGCCCGCAGGCACGGCATCGCGGTCCGCCTCCAGACCAACATCTACGGAGGCGTGCAGGCCGTACTGATCCTGCCGCAGGACCTGTTGGGCACCGAACCGCAGGACGAGCCCGCCGCCGCGGGGCGCCCGCAGCAGGCGCCGCGGGCCGCACCGCCGATGGCCCCCGTCGGCGTACGGGAAGCGGCACAGCAGCCCGCGGCGGCTCCCCAGGCGGCACCGGTCCCCGTGGCGCGGCAGCCGCAGCGGGACGCGCCGCAGGGCGCGCCGCACGCTCCCGCGGTGAACGGCTCCGCTCCCTCGGTGGACGGTTCCGCTCCCGCGGTGAACGGCTCCGCTCCCGTCCCGCTGCCCGTGCGGAGCAGGGAGGGCAGGCCGACCCCGGCCGAGGCCGTGCCGGGGATCCGGCCTCAGGACAGGCAGGCCGCGGCCGAGCACGCAGGGAACGTGCCGACCCCCCTCAACGGCGCCGCGCACGGCCGGGTGGCAAAACCCCTGCTGCCCAAGCGACGCGCCCAGGAACACCTCGCGCCCCAACTGCGGGACGGTCCTTCGCCCCGCCCGGAGAGCGAACACCACATCGGTCACGACCCGGGCCTGATGGCCGCCTTCCAGCGCGGCATCGGACTCGCCGCCGCACAGGAGCCGCGTGACCCGGCGCCCGGACCCGACCTGGGCGCCTCCCGTGACGGAGGCGACCAGGGTGGCTGAACCGCACCACCCCGCAAGCCCCGCGTCTGCCGAGGCAGACCCTCGTACCCCTAGGAGTCGATCCACCATGGCCAGCGATGCGCCGACCGGGCAGGTATCCGACCTCGACTGGCTGATGAGCGGACTCGTGCAGCGCGTGCCGCACACCCACAGCGCGGTCCTGCTCTCCTCCGACGGACTCGTGAAGTCGGTCCATGGCCTCGACCCGGACAGCGCCGACCACATGGCGGCCCTCGCGTCCGGGCTCTACTCACTGGGGCGCAGCGCCGGCATCCGGTTCGGCGACGGCGGGGACGTGCGCCAGGTCGTCGTGGAACTCGACTCCACCCTCCTGTTCGTCTCCACGGCGGGCTCGGGCACCTGTCTGGCGGTGCTCGCCGGGCGCGACGCGGACGCGGCGGTGCTCGGCTACGAGATGGCGATGCTGGTCAAGAGCGTGCGCCCCTACCTGATGACGGCACCCCGGCAGCTCGCCGGCGAACCCGCCCCGATGAGGCATTGACCGTGGCGGCCCCGCACGACGGGCCATGGCTCGACGAATCCGCCGGACGGCTCGTCCGTCCATACACGGTCAGCGACGGACGGACCCGGCCGACCGCCCAACTGGACCTCCTGACCCAGGTGATGGCCACCGGAGGTCCGGTCGTCGGCTACCCGGGCCCTGAGCACTCGGCGGCGCTCGGGCTCTGCGCGGCACCCACATCGGTCGCGGAGATCGCGGCGCAGCTGAAGCTGCCCGCGGTCGTGACCAAGGTGCTGCTCTCCGATCTCGTCGACTGCGGGGCGCTCACCCTGAGAGCCCCGGACTTCTACCACAACCCCACTGACCGGTCCCTGTTGGAGGCAGTGCTCGATGGACTACGACGACAGCTCTGACCCCTTCCCCACCGCGCTGAAGATCCTGGTCGCGGGAGGGTTCGGGGTCGGCAAGACGACCTTCGTGGGCGCGGTGAGCGAGATCTCGCCGCTGAGCACGGAGGAACTCCTCACCACGGTCAGCGAGGGCACCGACGATCTGTCGGGCGTCGAGAACAAGACCACCACGACCGTGGCCATGGACTTCGGGCGCATCACCCTCGATCCGGAGCACGTGCTCTATCTCTTCGGTACGCCCGGCCAGGAACGCTTCTGGTTCATGTGGGACGAACTCTCCGAAGGCGCGCTCGGCGCGGTGGTCCTCGCCGACACCCGCCGCCTGGAGGACTGCTTCGCGGCCGTGGACTTCTTCGAGCAGCGCGGCATGGGATTCATCGTCGCCATCAACGAATTCGACGGGGGGCACCGCTATGAACCCGAAGAGGTGCGTTCCGCCATCGATCTGGATCCGCAGGTGCCCGTCGTGCGGTGTGACGCGCGGATCTCCAGTTCGGGCATCGCGACCCTCCTCACCCTCGTCAAGCACCTCCTCGCCCACGCCCCGGCCGCCCCGAGCTACGGAGCCCACACCTGATGTACGACTCCACCGCGCACCTGCTGCTCACTCCCGTCGACAAGGAGGCGCCGAATCGGGTGCGGCGGTTGCACAGGCTCGGCATAGGACTCCGTCCGGACCTCGCCTTCGACGCCTTCGCCGACAGGCTCGCCGAGGTCACGGGCGCGCCGTACTCCATGGTCAACTTCATTGACGAGAACCGGCAGTTCTTCGCGGGCCTGCACACCCCGGACGGCACGGCGTGCCGCTACATGGAGCGCGACCACGGCTACTGCCCACATGTGGTCGTGCGGCGCAAGGCCCTCGTCCTGGAGGACGTCCGTGACTATCCGCGGTTCGCGGGGAACCCGGTGGTGGACGAGATCGGGATCCGCTCCTATCTGGGCGCCCCGCTCATCGACCGCACGGGCATCGCGCTCGGCACGGTCTGCGTCGTGGACGTCGAGCCCCGGCCCTGGGGCAGGGCGGGTCTGGAGACGATCAAGGCGATGGCGGCGGAGCTGATCGAGCAGATTCACCGCCGGGAGGACGGCGGGATCTGACTCACACCTCATGTTCGGTGCCGTCGGGGAAGCGGAGGACGACGGTGCCTTCCTCCACCGCGCACGTGATGGAATCCCGCAGCGCCGACGGCCGGACGGTGTCCTGGGACAGGACGACGAGCGTGACGTGGACGCTTGCCCCGCCGTCGTGAGCGGCGAGCGTGAGATACGGCGTCGCCGAGTGCGGACCGTAGGCGTTGGCCGCCACCTCGCGGGCGATGTCCGCCTCCTCGTCCCACCCGTGGAGCGCGACGACGGCGCTGGTCAGCCCGGCCTCCGTACGGGTGAGGGCCCAGCCGGGGCCCCGCTCGGCCGAAGGCGGTGTCTCATCGGCCACCGCATAGCCGCCCTCGCGGACCGTCACACCGGGCGGGGCCTGGACGCGGTGGACGCGCACCTCCCACGGGCCGTGCAGCACGCTGGTCGTCTCGACGGGGAACGCGTCCTGCGTGCCCGGCAGGAGCGCGTCGTGGCGCGATGCGGCCACACGTCCCTCGCACCTCACCGGATGGATCCGACGGCGGCGGGAGGGCGTGCCGTCCGGCGCGAGCAGGGCGAGGTGGTTGTCCACGGTGCGCGCCCACGCGCTGGGGGCGGTCTCGGGCGCGGTCGCCGTGGAGTAGCCGAACTTGGCGTAGTGCGGGTCGTCCGCCGCGGGGCCCTGAAGGGGGTTGTGGTCGCTGCCGTGGTTGATCAGGCGGACGATGCCGTCATGGCGTGTGCCGTGCAGGAGCCAGCCGGGCTCGGGGAGCGCCGTGTACTGGTCGGACTCCTCGACGGGGAGCGGGAGTTCGGCCTCCGTCCACACTGGGTGGTCGGCGGGCAGGAGCAGGCCGAGGAAGCCCTTGCTCGCCCAGTACGGGGACGCCGGACCCGAGTAGGACTGCGTGGACGGCAGGAACGTTCCGTACCAGCCGAGCGGCAGCAGTCCCCGTTCGTCGGGGACGCCGCGCTCCACGAAGTGCCGTGCGGTGCCGGACGCGAGGCGCCGGGTGAGGCCGGGTGCCAGGGGCGTGCAGTCGGCCAGGGCGCCCATCCAGACCGGGGCGGTCGCCGCGAAGCGGTACGTCAGGGAGCGGCCCTGGTGGACGGGGGCGCCGTCGGCGCCGAAGAAGTGCGGGTAGGCGGTGAGGAAGCGGGCAAGGCGTTCGCGGTAGACCTCGGCGCGCCCCTCGCCGTCCGGGCCCGCCATGCGCGCCCACAGCAGCGGGTACAGATGCATCGCCCAGCCGATGTAGTAGTCGAAGTTGCGCCCATCGCCGTCGCTGTACCAGCCGTCGCCCCGGTACCAGTCCTCGATGCGGTCCAGGCCGCCGTCGATGTCCGCCTTGCTGTACGGCGCGCCGACGGAGGCAAGGAACTGCTCGGACACCACCTGGAACAGACGCCAGTTGTTGTCCCACGTCGTGGCGCCGACGAAGCCGGAGAACCAGTCGACGACCCGCTCCTGGACCCGGGGATCGAGCTTGTCCCAGATCCAGGGGCGGGTCTCGTGCAGAGCGACCGCGATCGACGCTGCCTCCACCATCTGCTGTGAGCAGTCGCTGAGTGAGGGCCAGGCCTCGCCGCCCGCGCCGTCGCGGTCCGTGCCCGTTGTCAGACCCTGCGCGTAGCGTTCGATGAGGTGAGGGTCCACCTCGCCGCCCGCTCCCGCGATCCGGAAGGAGGCGAGGAGAAATGACCGTGCGTACCCCTCCAGACCGTCCGACACGACCCCGGACCAACTGCCCCGCCCCGGCAGTCTGTACTGCGCGAAGTTCGGCGTCGCGTACGGGACGAGCGCCTCAAGCTGCCGGTCGGCGAGCGCCTCCCAGTGGGACCGGGTCCAGCCCGTGAGCGGGGACAGGACACGGTCGGTGGGCGGCAGGGCCAGGTGCGGTGCGGGCCTGGGCGGGGGTGCGGGCATGGCGGGTCTGTGCTCCTTGTCGCTGTCGATGGGCCCCGTGACGGGCGGCGCCGTCACCTCAGGCGCGCGGTGTGCGTATGACCGCGCGAGCCCGCCACACGGACGGTGACGACCGCGCGGCGGCCCAGGGTGACGGTGACCGTGTCATCGGCACGCACCACCTTGCGTACGGGGAAGGGCAGTTCCAGGGTGACCGTCGTGCCCGTGCGGCCCGGGTCGGCCACGGCAAGGGAGATGCCGTCGCCGCCGCGTCGCGCGATCACGGTGCACGGGCCCGATGCCGTGATCCCGGCCGCGCTGCCCGGCTGCCAGAAGTGCGCGGCGACGAGGCCGTGGCGGCGCGCCTCGACGGCCTGTGCGGTGGCGTTGTTGGCGACGACGCGGACCGGTCGTGAGAGCGACCAGGCGGCGGTCGCGGCGGTGCTCGCGCCGGGGAGGAGGACGTAGGCGTACGAGGACGCGACGGGGGAGACACCGTGGTCGAGCCACAGGGTCAGATAGCGGCGGGTGACCGGAGTCGTGCTGCCGCCGGTGTCGGCGCCGGTGTTGACCGCCCGCCAGGTGCCTGTGCGCTCCTCGCGCAGGGCACGCAGCGCCTGTGCGGGGTGGTCGGGGAAGACATAGCCGCCGGTGCCGTCCAGATGGGCCCAGCGGGCGCCGGGCAGGGGCGCCGACCAGCCCGTGTGCGAGGGCTGACGCCGGCCGTCGACCGTGAGCCGCGGCGCCCCGTCCGCGTGCAGGTTCCGGTTCTCGACGACCGTCTCGATGGTCCGGCCGTCGCTCGCGGTGATGTCCGCTCCCAGGGCGATGACCGCGTTGTCGAGGAAGAACCACGCCTTCCTCGCCCGCAGCGTGCTGCCGTCGGCGAGGAGTTCCATCGCCGCGGCGCCGTACGCGCGCTCGAGCACCGCGCCCCCCGCGACGGCGTTCCTCGGAAGGTGGGTCCCCGTGCCACCGCCCGAGCCGATGTCGGCGCGTGTACGGGTGTCCACGGTGGTGCCCGGCAGGCGGTACGGATCGACCGTCGCCCAGAAGCCGTCCCCGAACTGCCCCAGGTCGTCGCCGTCGTAGAGATAGGACATGCCGTCGCCTGTGTACCAGCCGTGCAGGTTCTCGCCGTTGCCCGCCTCGTACGCGGCGATGCGCTTCGAGGAGAGCGAGAGCGTGAGCGCCCAGCCGGGGCGCCGGTGCACCACCCGGTCCATGTCCGCGAAGGCGAAGTGCCCGGTGAGCCGGTCGGTGGCCGGGACCGCGGTGTCGTCGAGCACGGCCTTGGCGCGGGCGATGGCGGGAACGCCGACCAGACCCAGGTAGGGATGGGACTTGTTGCGGCGGATCCACCCCTTGGCCAGTGCGCGCCAGCGTTCGGCGTACGCGGCCGGGGCTCCGTCCGCCAACTGGAGGATGTTGGTGACGGCCGCCGCGCCGTCCTTGTGGTCCGGTGCCTTCTCGCGGGACGTCGCGCGCCCCCGCAGCGCGTCCATCATCAGGCCGTCGAAGACCACCGGCGAGAACGTCCGGTCCACCGCCTCGTAAAGGACGGACGTCTTCGGGTCGGTGACGGCCCACTCGGAGTCCGCGAGCAGCGCGATCAGCGCTCCCGCGCTGCCGAGCAGGACACTGCCGTACGTCCCCGTGTACGCGACGGAGCCGTGCTGCACGAACGACCCGTCCTCGTAGAACCCGTCGCCCGAAGTGACGTACGTGAACAGGCTGTTCTTGCCCTTGTCCCGGACATCGGACAGGCCGTCGCGTGCCAGGGCCAGCGTGGCCCCGTCCTTCGCCACCAGGCCGCGCAGCGCCACGATGACGGCCTTGTCGGCGCGGTTGGCGCCCGTCTCGGCCAGGGTCGGGGCGTTGGTGCGGCGGTCCGGGTCCGGGCAGAACTTCGCCACCGTGGAGACGTACGTCGCGAGGTCGGCCGCGGGGACCTTCTCCCGCAGCAGCACGCAGGTGTCCATCAGGGCGCGGGGCGCGCCGATCTCCCAGAACCACCAGTTGCCGGATTCGGGGCGGTCGGTGTTGTAGGCATCGGCGTGCAGGAAGCGCAGGGCGTCGAGCAGGGCGTCCGCCGCTTCGGCGCTCTCGCTGAGGGAGGTGCCGGGCGTGGCCCAGGCCGTCGCTATCGTGCGCAGGCGGGTGTAGCTCTGGCCGAAGTTGCCCGGGTCCTTGGCGGGGGAGAGGTCGGCCCACAGGGCGCTCCGGCCCGCGGACCGGTCCAAGTCGCGCCACCAGGCGGACGCCTGGGTGTCCAGGACCTTCAGCGCCGCCGCGAAGTCCGGGTCGCCGGCGTCGAACGCGCCACCGGTGAGCTGGGCCGCCGCGCGGGCCAGCAGTGTGTCGTACGGGTCCGTGTCCGCGGCGCCCCAGGCCCTGCCGCCGCCCGCCGCCAGCGGCACGAAGGCGGACGCGGCGCTCGCGGCGAGGATCGTGCGGCGTCGTGGTCCTGGTCCGGTGGAGCCGGAGTGGGGCGTGCGCATGGGGAACTCCCGTGAGGCATCGGGGCGTCGGGGTGTCGAGGTGCCAGGGCATCGGGGTGTCAGGGCATCGGGTGGGGGAGCGGGTGCGTGAACTGTGATGCGTGAGTGATCCCGCGACAGCATGTAAGCGGTTGCTATGGCGCGCAAGAGGGCCGGGAATCTTTCTACGTTCTTTCTGCGCGTCCTTGGCCTCTGCGGTGGGCGTCAGAGGGCCAACCGGTCGCGGCTGGGGTGTTGACGCTGACAGTAAGCGATTACTACGTTGCGGCCCCATGGCTGAGAACAGGATCCGAACCGTACGTGCTCGAAGCACCCGGACCGTCCGCGCCGCGACAGCGACAGCGGTCGCGGCCGCCACCCTCGCGCTCGCCCTCCCCGCCCACGCGGCGCCCTTCACCCCGACCCCGGGTGCGGACGGCGTCGGCGACCCGCTGTTCCCGACGCTCGGCAACGGCGGCTACGACGTCCGCCACTACGACCTCTCCTTCGACTTCACGCCGGTGACGTACGACTTCACCGGCACCATGAAGATCAGGGCGAGAGCCACCCAGGACCTGTCGTCCTTCAACCTCGACGTCGACTCGCTGGCCATCGACGCCATCAAGGTCAACGGCAAGAAGGCCACGTGGTCGATCGGGCCGGGTCAGAGTGGTCAGGAGCTCACCGTCACCCCGGCGGGCGGCCTGCGCGACCGACGTGCCTTCGACGTCGAACTGACCTACCACGGCAACGGCAGGACCAAGCCGACCGGACAGCCGGGCTGGCGCTACATGTCCGACGGCGGCTTCGCCTCCGCCGCCCAGGCCTCCCGCGCGGACACCTTCGCGCCGGTCAACGACCACCCCTCCGACAAGGCGACCTGGTCCTTCCACCTCACCGCCCCCGACGGCTGGACGCCCGCCGCCAACGGCAACCTCACCGGCACACGCGAGGCCGCCGGATCCGCGGGATCCGCGGGATCCGCGGGAACCGGCGGATCCACCGAACCCAGGAAGACCTGGGACTTCGCCCTCAAGTCACCCATGGCGCCCGAGCTGTTGGGGATCTCCGTCGACAAGCAGACCTACCTCCATGGCCGCGGCCCGCACGGAGTGAAGCTGCGCCACCTCGTCCCCGAGGACCAGCAGGCCAAGTACGAGCCCATAGCCGAGGAGACCGGCGGGCAGCTGGCGTGGCTGGAGAAGACCCTCGGGGTGCGCTACCCGTTCGACACCTACGGGGTGCAGATCGTGCGGGACGGCTACAGCGACGCGCTGGAGAACCAGACCCTCTCGCTCTTCGGCCCCTCCTGGTTCGACCGGCCCACCTACTCGACCACCATGGTCCATGAGCTGACCCACCAGTGGTTCGGCGACTCCGTCACGCCCGCCACCTGGCAGGACGCCTGGCTGAACGAAGGTCCCGCCGTCTACTACGCGGCCGTGTGGGCGGACCAGAAGGGCTTTCAGCCCATCGAGGAGAAGATGAAGACCGCGTATGCCGAGCTGGACGCGGTCCGCAAGACCGACGGCCCGCCCGGAAAGCCCACCGGGCTCGGCGGCTTCAACATCTACGACGGCGCCGCGGTCTCCCTCTACGCCCTCGACCAGCAGATCGGGCAGGAGAAGTTCGAGGCCGTCATGAAGGCGTGGCTGACCGGGCACCGGCACGGCAACGCCTCCACCCAGGACTTCATCGACAACGCCGTCGAGGTCACCGGCGACGACTCGGTCGGTACGTTCCTGCACCACTGGCTGTACGACCTCGACAACCCGCCCATGCCGGGCCACCCGGACTGGGGTGTGGCCAAGTGAGGCGGCCACGCGTCATCACCGCGGTAATGGCCGTCGTCGCTGCCGTCGGAGCCGTCATCGCGCCGCAGGGCGCAGCCCAGGCCGCCCCCGGCCCCAGGATCCTCCACGTCGCCCCGAACGGCGTCGGCCCGAACGGCGTCGCCCCGAACGACTCCGGACCGTCCTGCACCGCCACCCGCCCCTGCTCCCCACGAGCAGCCCGTGACGCAGCCCGCGCCGTCAGCGGAAGGGACGTACGCGTCGAACTCGCCGACGGCACCTACGAGATGAATGAGCCGCTGAAGCTCGGCGCGGCCGACTCCGGGCGCGACGGGCACACCGTCACCTGGACCGCCGCGCGAGGCGCCCGCCCCGTCCTGTCCGGCGGACGTGCGCTGACCGGCTGGCACAAGGGCGCCGACGGAACCTGGACGGCGGAGGTCCCCGAGGGGGTCACTCCGCGCCAGCTGTTCGTGGACGGTGAACGGGCCGTGCGCGCCCGGGGCGCGGCCTGCGCGGCGAGCACCTGTGACGCGACGAGGACGGGCATGACGGGTGCCACGGCCACCGGCATCGCCAACTGGCAGCGGCCCACCGGCGCGGAAGCCGTCATCAAGGTCCGCTGGCGCGACTACCACTGCCGGATCACAGGCGTAGAAGGCGACAACCTCACCTTCGCGCAGCCGTGTTGGACCAACTCCGCGAGCGGCACGAACCGTACGGGCCCCGCCTGGGACTCCACCACAGTCGACTCCTCGCGCTACTCCGGAGTCGCCTTCTTCGAGAACGCCCGTGAACTCCTCGACGAGCCTGGTGAGTTCGTCTGGGACGCGGCGGACCGCACCGTCGCCTACCTCCCGCGCGAGGGCGAGGACATGCGCCACGCGCGCGTGCTCACCCCGGCGGCCGAGCGGCTCATGGTCATCGACGGCGCCCACGACCTGCGCGTGCGGGGCATCGGCTTCGCGTACGCCGCGTACGGCCTGCCCTCCACGGATGAGGGCTACGCGGGCACCCAGGCCGGTCTCACCCTCACCGGAGCCACCGGCCCCGTCGATCACGCCGGGCGGCACTACACCAAGCCGAGCGCGGCGCTCACCGTGCGCGGCGGTCGCCATGTGGACGTCACCGGAGCGGAGTTCACGCATCTGGGCGGCGCCGGGGTCGTCCTCGAAGCCGGTACCAAGGACACCTCCGTCACCCGCTCCCGCTTCACGGACCTGTCGTCCGGCGCCGTGTACGTCGGTGACACCGAGCCGAAGCCGGAGGCCGAGCTCGCGGGTGAGCGCAACACCGTCGCGTACAACACGATCCGCCGCACCGGCGTCGAGTACACCGACTCGGTGGGTGTCTGGGCCGGATACGAGGCCGGGCTCACCGTCGACCACAACACCCTCGTCGACCTGCCCTACTCGGGGATCTCCGTCGGCTGGGGCTGGAACCAGCCCGAGGCCCGGAAATCCGTTCTCCGGGACAACCGAGTCACCAACAACCGGATCACGCATGTGATGCGCGTGGAGCACGCCCAGCACGACGGCGGCGCCATCTACACCCAGGGCGCGCAGCCGGGCACGGTCGTCTCCGGCAACTACATCAACCGCTCCGCCTACGGGAACACCGAGCGTGACGGCAACGGCATCTACCTCGACGAGCAGTCCTCGTACATCCGTGTCGAAGGCAACGTCATCACCCGCGTCGGCTACAAGTGGGTGTCCAACTGGGCCGATTACGGCATCCAGAACCACGCCACCGGCAACTGGACCGACACCGAAACGCCGGCCCTCACCGGCACCGGTTCGACGATGAAGGACAACCACACCAAGCTCGACCGGCTCCCCGCCGAGGCGCTCGCCGTGGCGGCCCGCTCGGGCGCGCACCGAGCGGCTGCCGAGCAACTGCGCCCCGACCTCGCCCGTACCGGCGTCGCCTCCCAGTCCTCGACGGACGGCGCGGCCCCGGCGGCGTACGCGATCGATGGTGACACCTCCACCGACACCCGCACGCTGTCCGAGCCGGGCGCCTGGTGGCAGGCCGATCTCGGCGGTGTCCGGCGCGTGGGACAGATCGAGGTCTGGAACAACGCCTCCATGACGACGGCCGGCTTCGACGTCCAGACCGCGAGGACCTCGGACTTCGCCGACGCCACGACCGTGCACGTCACCGGACGATCACTTCGGCCCACACTCCTCGACACGGACGCGGAAGCCAGATACATAAGGATCAAGCTCACCGGGACGGGACGCGTGGCGCTCGCCCAGGTGCTCGTCCATCCGTCACGTACGTAGGCAACACCCGAACTCCACAGATATTTGTACGGAAAGGCACACCATGACCGACCTCCGTCTCGGCGTCCTCGGCTACGGCCTGCGCGGTTCGCTGGCCCGCACCGCACACCGGCCCGGCGAGGGCCACCGCGTCACCGCGCTCGCCGACCACGACGTCACCGCGCGGACGGAGGCGGCCGTGGCCTTCCCCGGTGCCCTGATATCGACCGACCACCGCAAGGTCATCGAGGATCCGGACATCGACGCCGTCGTGATCCTCACCCCCGACCACACCCACGCGCAGCTCGCCTGCGAGGCGCTGCGCGCGAAGAAGCCCGTCTTCGTGGAGAAGCCCCTCGACATCGGCATCGAGGCCTGCGACGAGATCCTGCGGACCGCGTTCGAGACGGGAACCCGCCTCTACGTAGGCCACAACATGCGCCACATGCCCGTGGTCAGGCTGATGCGCGACATCATCAGGCGCGGTGACATCGGCGAGGTCAAGACGGTCTGGGTACGTCACTTCGTCGCCTACGGAGGCGACTGGTACTTCAAGGACTGGCACGCCGAACGGCAGAACACCACCGGCCTGTTGCTCCAGAAGGCGGCCCACGACATCGATGTCCTGCACTGGCTCGCGGGCGGCTACACCCGCCAGGTGCAGGCGCTGGGCGACCTCATGGTCTACGGGGACAGTCCGCACCGCCGCGAGCCGGGCGAACCGAAGACGGACGACTGGTACACCGAGGACGGCCACTGGCCGCCGCACACCCAGCGCGACCTCAACCCGGTCATCGACGTGGAGGACGTCTCCCTGGTCAACATGCGCCTCGACAACGGGGTCCTCGCCTCCTACCAGCAGTGCCACTTCACGCCCGACTACTGGCGCAACTACACCGTCATCGGGGACGCGGGCCGCCTGGAGAACTTCGGCGACGGCCCCGGGGGAGTGGTGAAGGTCTGGAACACGCGGCGCTCGACCTACCGCCCCGACGCCGACGCCCAGTACCCGGTGCCGGACGCCGAGGACGAGGGCGGGCACGGCGGGTCCGACCCGCTGCTCATCGAGGAGTTCGTCCGTTTCGCCCGCGAGGGAGGGCGCACCGACACCTCGCCGGTGGCGGCCCGGATGGCGGTGGCGGCGGGCGTGCGCGCGACGCAGTCGTTGCGGGACGGGGGCACGCCGCGTGAGGTGCCGGTCCTCGACCCGGAGCTCATCGCGTACTTCGAGCGAGGTCAGACCCGCTAGTGGGCGGGGCCTGGATCCCGGGTCTGGGCCGGGCCTGAAGGAAAGCTGCGGCGGCGCTTAAGAAATCCTCGATGGACCAGGGCGCCGCCGTAGGGAAGATTCCTGTGTCGTCGGTGGAACAAGCGACGTACGACAGGAGCCGCTGCGTTGAAGGCGCTGGTCAAGGAGAAAGCAGAGCCGGGTCTCCGGCTGATGGACGTGCCGGAGCCGGTGATCGGCAACGGAGACGTCCTGATCAAGGTGCTCCGCACCGGGATCTGCGGCACCGATCTGCACATCCGGGCCTGGGACGGCTGGGCGCAGCAGGCGATAGAGGCGCCGCTGGTCGTCGGGCACGAGTTCGTCGGCGAGGTCGTCTCGACCGGGCGGGACGTCGCGGACATCAAGATCGGCGACCGGGTCAGCGGCGAGGGCCACCTGGTCTGCGGCAAGTGCCGCAACTGCCAGGCGGGCCGCCGTCACCTGTGCCGCGCGACGGTGGGGCTCGGCGTCGGCAGGGACGGGGCGTTCGCGGAGTTCGTCGCGCTGCCCGCCGCCAATGTGTGGGTGCACCGCGTCGCCGTGGACCTCGACGTGGCCGCGATCTTCGACCCGTTCGGCAACGCGGTGCACACTGCCCTTTCCTTCCCGATGGTCGGCGAGGACGTGCTGATCACCGGGGCGGGGCCGATCGGCCTGATGGCGGCGGCCGTGGCCCGGCACGCGGGTGCCCGCAACGTCGTCGTCACGGACGTCAGCGAGGAGCGCCTGGAGCTGGCCCGCAAGGTCGGCGCGAGCCTGGCGCTGAACGTCGCCGAGACCTCGATCTGCGAGGGGCAGCGCGAACTGGGCCTGCGCGAGGGCTTCGACGTCGGTCTGGAGATGTCGGGCAACCCCGTCGCGATGCGCGACATGCTCGCCAACATGACGCACGGCGGCAAGATCGCCATGCTCGGTCTGCCGGCCGAGGAGTTCGCCGTCGACTGGTCACGGATCGTCACCTCCATGATCACGATCAAGGGCATCTACGGCCGCGAGATGTTCGAGACCTGGTACTCCATGTCCGTGCTGCTCGAAGGCGGCCTCGACCTCGCCCCCGTGATCACAGGACGCTACGGCCACCGTGACTTCGAGGCGGCCTTCGACGACGCGGCGAGCGGCCGTGGCGGCAAGGTCATCCTCGACTGGACCTCCTGACCTCCCAAACCGCGGCTGCACGCTCTCCACGGCTTAACTCCCAAAGGAATCAAGCATGTTCGACTCCGTACGCGACGACCTGCGCACCACCCTCGACGAGATCCGCGCCGCGGGCCTGCACAAGCCCGAGCGCGTCATCGGCACCCCGCAGTCCGCCACGGTCGGCGTCACCGCGGGGGGCCGCCCCGGCGACGTACTGAACTTCTGCGCGAACAACTACCTCGGCCTCGCCGACCACCCCGAGGTGATCGCCGCCGCGCACGAGGCCCTGGACCGCTGGGGCTACGGCATGGCGTCCGTGCGCTTCATCTGCGGTACGCAGGAGGTGCACAAGGAGCTCGAAGGGCGCCTGTCCGGGTTCCTCGGCCAGGAGGACACCATCCTCTACTCGTCCTGCTTCGACGCCAACGGCGGAGTCTTCGAGACGCTGCTCGGCGCCGAGGACGCGGTCGTCTCCGACGCGCTCAACCACGCGTCGATCATCGACGGCATCCGGCTCTCCAAGGCCCGCCGCTTCCGCTACGCCAACCGCGACATGGCGGACCTGGAGCAGCAGTTGAAGGAGGCTTCCGAGGGCGGGGCGCGCCGCAAGCTGATCGTCACCGACGGCGTCTTCTCCATGGACGGGTACGTCGCCCCGCTGCGGGAGATCTGCGACCTCGCCGAGCGCTACGACGCCATGGTGATGGTCGACGACTCGCACGCCGTCGGCTTCGTCGGCCCCGGCGGACGCGGTACGCCCGAGCTGCACGGCGTCATGGACCGCGTCGACATCATCACCGGCACCCTCGGCAAGGCGCTCGGCGGCGCCTCCGGCGGCTACGTGGCGGCGCGCGCGGAGATCGTCGCGCTCCTTCGCCAGCGCTCGCGCCCTTACCTCTTCTCGAACACCCTCGCCCCGGTGATCGCGGCGGCCTCGCTGAAGGTCATCGACCTCCTGGAATCGGCGGGCGATCTGCGGGAACGGCTCGCCGCGAACACGGCGCTCTTCCGCTCGCGGATGACGCAGGAGGGTTTCGACATCCTGCCCGGCTACCACGCGATCGCCCCGGTGATGATCGGCGACGCCTCGGTAGCGGGACGGATGGCCGAGCTGCTCCTGGAGCGTGGCGTGTACGTGATCGGCTTCTCGTACCCCGTGGTGCCGCAGGGCGCGGCCCGTATCCGCGTCCAGCTGTCGGCCGCGCACTCCACGGACGACGTGAACCGTGCGGTGGACGCCTTCGTGGCGGCGCGGGCGGAGCTGGACGCTTCGGGCGCCTGAGCGTCTCCACGGATGCCGGAGCGCCTCCACGGGTGCCTGGGCACTCACGGGCCTGAGTGCCCACGGGCGCCCGAGGAGGCTTGGCCGGACCGCCGGTGTCGGTGAGGTCCACGGTTTGGGACAATCGACCCCATGATCGAAGCGCGGCGGCTGCACATCCTCCGTGCGGTGGCCGACCACCGCACGGTGACGGCCGCCGCCGCCGCGCTCTACCTCACGCCGTCCGCGGTCTCCCAGCAGCTGACCGCCCTGGAGCAGGAGACCGGCCACCGCTTGGTCGAGCGGGGTGCACGCGGGGTCCGTCTCACCCCGGCGGGCGAGATCCTGCTCTCCCACACGAACACGGTCCTCGCCCAGCTGGAACGGGCCGAGGCGGAGCTCGCCGCGTACAGCTCGGGTGAGGCGGGGACGGTGACGGTGGCCTCCTTCGCCACGGGGATCGCCCTGGTGGTCGGCCCCGCTCTCGCCCGTCTTTCGTCCGGTGCGCCCGGGATACGCGTGCGGGTGCGGGACGCGGAGGGCGACGCGAGCCTGCCGATGGTGCTCGACCGGCAGGTGGACGTCGCCGTGGCGGTGGAGTACCGGGGCGCGCCGGGTGCGGACGATCCGCGCCTGACGCGGGTCCCGCTGTACGTCGAGCCGTTCGACGCGGTGCTCCCCGAGACGCATCGCCTCGCCGGGTCGGAGCGCGTGCCGCTCGCGGAGCTGGCCAAGGACGCGTGGATCGGGCCCTTCGCGGGCAACCCCTGTCATGACGTGGTGATACTCGCCTGCGAGGCCGCTGGCTTCCAGCCCCTGCTCGAACACTGGTCGGACGATTTCCGGGCAGTGGTCGCGCTTGCCTCGGCGGGCATGGGCGTGGCCCTGGTGCCGCGGTCGGCGCTGCGCGGCATGGACGTCTCGGGGGTGGTGATCCGCCCGGTGGAGGGCGTCGCTCCCACCCGCCGGGTGTTCGCGGCGGTGCGGTGCGGAGCGGAGGAGCATCCGCTGATCCGCCCGGTGCTCGACGCCCTGGGGGAAGCGGCGGGGTAGCGGTGGCGACCGGCCAACGGCCCGGCCCCCGTCGGCGGTGCGCCCCGACGGGACAGGGCCGGGTGCGCGATGCCGGCGGGACGGTGGCTACATCCAGAGGCCGTCCAAGAACGGGTAGACGTCGATGAGCCTGGCCGGGCCCTGGATGAGCCTGTCCTCGGAGACGACGACGAACTCGTCGCCCTTGGTGAGGAAGTAGTGGGCGGTGGAGCCGGCGACGGCCGTGCTCGCCGCGTCCGGGCCGCACCCGAAGGCCTCGGGAGCGGCCGTCAGCAGGAACTGCTGGTGGCGGGAGCCACGCCTCAGGTGCACCTCCGCGGGGTCCACGGTGCAGCTGTCCTTCTGGCCGAAGACCAGAAGCCGCCCGCCGTCGTTGCCGAAGCCGGTGACATCGCACAGTTCGCCGACCGCCTGCAGGAGTTCGGGGTGCAGGATGTTCTCCGCGTCGTGGACGGGGCCATGGCTCTTGTCGGAGAACTCGACGGCCTGGTCCCGCATGAAGCCCAGGTAGGTGTGGCCGCTGTGCCTGGAGGCCGGGCCGACGGCTTCGAAGCCCTCGCTGAACGGCTTGGGCAGGTGCGGGAACTGATCGGCGATCCTCCTCGGACCTGCTTCGATGCCGCGCCGCTTGGAGAAGCGGATGAACTCGTCCCCGCGGAAGCCGTCGAAGCGCACGTAGGGCGTGTCGCTGTCCGGGATGGCCTTGGCCGCCGACTCGAAGACGCCGCCGCCCGCGTCGAGCGCCTGCTTGGTAGCGCCGCTCAGGGAGCCGAGTACGGCGCCCAGGACACCGCCGCTTGAGGAGACGACGGTGGCCGTCAGCGCGTCGAACCCCTTGGCCTCGCCCCGACCGGGCACCCGTTCGAGGATCCACTGCTGGGCGGTGCGGGGGCCCAAGGCGGGCTTGGCCGCCTGCTCCAGGGCCGCGTCCGGCGCACTGCTGTCGTCGCGGACGGAGAGTAAATGACCGCTGTCCACGTTGACCAGCGTGTACCGGTCGCCGCCGATCTCCACGGGCCGCCACAGCTGGGACACGAGGAGATCCTGCCGGGTCTCCGCCGGACACTGCTGCACCGGCGAGCCCGCGCGCCCGCGGCCGGTCATGATGTCCATGCGCAAGGTGCTGTGCACGCTCGCCAGCGTCCAGGCGCCCTCCCGTGCCGCATTGGGCCGCAGATGCCACAACTGGCTGTAACGGGCGGGTCCTTGCGGGTGCAACTCCTGCTGTACGACCGGCACGCTCTGTGCGGTCTTGGCTCCCCGCACTCCCGCGTACAGCCCGCTCTCCTCGTTCTTGAGCAGGTAGATCCCCTCGGACAACGCAGACATTTGTCGACCTCCGTGAAAGACGGACAGTGATCCCCCGCGCGTGCGCCTCACAGAGTAGGAGGTGAGGCCGATTACCGATACGGGCTGATTTCGGCTGCTATTCACCCCTCAATTACCGGTACGTGCGGCGGTCGTTCACCCGGACGTCGACCCAGGTGGCGACAACTCTCCCCGCCGGCACATCCGTTGAGGGACGCGCGGCGGGGCGGGACACGCCGGGAGCGCGGGGGCCGGTTCTCACCTGTGACGCCGACTCAGCTGCCGCCCGGCGCTCTATTTGCTACTGGGATTCCTGCTTCTTGCCATCGGGGTCTCTCCGCATCAGCCCGCCGGAGACCGGCGCGGTGCCGAGATCGCCGTCCCCGTCCTTGTGCCGCAGGACCCAGTCGTCGAGGTCGTGTGCCGCTTCCAGCGGGTTGCCCGCCGTATAGGCCCGCCACCAGCCCGCATCACCGGGATCCGCGACGGCGGTGCCGCCCCCTTCGAGTTCCTCCCGGAAACAGGACTCCGCGGCGGCGAAGCGCGCTCGTGCGCTCTCTGGCTCCACGCCCAGAACGTCGCCGATGAGCTGCCAACCCGCGCCGCCCAGCCGCTCGCACACGGCGGCGGCCTCGAAGAACCGGTGTGCCGCCCTGAGCACACCGGCCGCGTCGGCCAGCACCGAGCCGGGGGAGCGGGCGGTGCCGTCGGGGCGCAGTTCGTGTTCGCCGATCGGTACGGCGGCGCGCGCGAGGCCGGCCAGTTCGCACGCCTCCTGGGCCATCGCCAACCGGGCTCGCGCGGCGTCCGCGCAGGGCGACTCGGCGCCATCGGAGTCCTCGTCCGCCATGCCGCCGGCCTCAGCCGCGTACGAAGTAGAGGACGGTCATCGTCACGGCCGTGGTGAGGATGACGCTCCGCAGCAGCCGGGCGGAGAGACGGCGTGCGAAGTGGGCGCCGACGAAGCCGCCCGCCAGCGCGCCGACGAACATCGGGGCGAGGACGCGCGGAGCGCTCAGTGCGTCCGATGCGACGAGGAGCAGCGCGGTCGCGCTGAGATTGATGGCCGCGATCTGGGTGATCCGCATCGGATTGCTGACGGCGGCGTCGAGGCCGAGGCCGATGCCCCACAGGGCGAACATCATGATGCCTACGGCACCGCCGAAGTATCCGCCGTACAGCGCGAGCAGGAACTGGCTGACCAGAACGGCCCGCGGACTCATGCCGATCTGGCGGCCGAGCGCGCCGCTTATCGTGCGGGAGAGGAGGCGGCCGAAGGCGAGAACCACCGTGGCGAACGCGAGCAGCCATGGCACAGCGGCGTCGAACGAGGCCGCGGGGAGGGTGAGGAGCAGAGTGGCGCCGAGCCCGCCCCCGATCACGCTGACCGTTGTCAGGGCTGTCGTCGACGTCGCTCCGAGCGGGGCGAGTTCGCGTCGGTAGACCCATCCGCTGGCCACGGCCCCCGGCACCAGGGCGATGGTCGAGGACGCGTTCGCCGTCACCGGGGACAGGCCGACGGCGACCAGGGCGGGCAGCGCCACGAACGTGCCTCCGCCGCCGACGGAGTTCAGCGCTCCGGCGGCCAGGCCTGCGATCAGGACCAGCAGAATCTCGGACACCCGCCGAGCATCGCCCCGTGACGGGTGGGACCACAATGCGTAATCGATGTACCAAGCCTTAGGCTGTGCCATAGGCTCATGAGGTGCGCTACGACCTCGACGATCTGCGGCTCTTCCTCGACACCGTGACGGAGGGGTCGATCACCGCAGGCGCCCGCCGGAGGCATCTGAGCCTGCCTTCGGCCAGCGCCAGGGTCCGCTCCCTTGAGCAGCAGGCCGGTGTGGCACTCCTGATCCGCGGCAGGAGGGGGGTACGCCCCACCCCGGCGGGGACCACACTGGCCCGGCACGCGCGCGAGGTACTCGCCCAGACCGTCCGGCTCGAAAGCGCCGTCGCGAGCTATACGAGATCCCCGACCGCGCCCCTGACGCTCCTGGGCGGCGGTTCCGCGGTGCACAGGCTCGTACCGCAGGCGCTCGTCTCGTTCCTCCGGGCGCACCCGGACGTCGACGTCCGGGTCTCCGAGAGGCGCACCCCGCAGATCGTGCGGTTGCTCGTCGACGGCGAGGCGGACCTGGGCATCGTCCTCGACGACGAGGCGCGCGACTGCGGTCTCGCCATGGAGCCCCTCGGCGACGACTCCCTCGTGGTGGTCGGCCAGGCCGGAGGGATCCTCGCGGGCCGTACGTCGCTGACCTACAGCGAGGCCGCCGAACACCCGCTCGTCGGGCTCGACGCCGATGCCTCGCTGCGTCGCTGGATCGAGCGACACGTGGGCCCGCACGCACCCGTGGTCCGCTACCGCACCACGGTCGCCGATCTCAATGTCCTGGTCGCCCTGGCGGCGGCGGGCGTCGGCCTCGCGATCGTCCCGCGCCGCGTGATCGACCCCAGCCGGCCCCTGGACGTATGCGATCTCCAGGCTCCCTGGGCCCGGCGCCACCATCTGCTTGCCTGGGGCGCCAAGAACGGCCCCGCGTCCCCGGCGGCAGAGGCGCTGGCCGACCATCTGCGCAAGGCGTCCACCTCGGAGCCCATGCTGCCGGGGCATCGGGTGGCCGGGTGGGGGTGAACGGGCGGGTGCCGGGTGGCGGGGCCGTGGCGGCGACTGCTGGTTGCCGAGGGGGCTCAGGACGACGGGCGCCCCGTGCTGGCCCGCAGCACCACCTCGCCCCGTACCCGCTCCACCCGTGACCTCGCACCCCGCTCGCGGAGCGCCAGGGCGAGTACGTCCCGCCCCATCCGCGTCAGCGGCAGCGCCACCGTGGTCAGCGGCGGAGTCAGTTCTCCGACCAGGGGGATGTCGTCGAAGCCCGCGAGCGACACGTCGTCCGGCACGCGCAGCCCCCGCTCCCGCAGCGCGCCGAGGGCCCCCACGGCCATCACGTCCGTCACCGCGAAGACGCACGTCGGCCGCTGGCCCCGGCGCAGCAGTTCGGCCGCCGCCGCATGACCCCCGTCGCGGGTGAAGGCGCCCTCCACGATCCGCTCCGGCGGCAGGGGCACCCCCGCGTCGGCCAGCGCCGCGCGGAACCCGGCCAGGCGGTCCGCGACCGTGGTGAGCCGTTCGGGGCCCGTGAGGACGGCGAACTCCCGGTGGCCCAGGGCGAGCAGCGCCCGCGCCAGGGCCCCCGCCCCCGCCCGGTTCTCGGGCTGCACCGTGTCCACGCGCAGACCGCGGTGCCTGCTGATCACAGCGACGCGGCCCCCGTCCCGAATGTAGGGAGCGAGCTCCGACTCCAACGCCCGTTCCCACGCGGGGTCCTGGAAGCCCGACCCGATGAGCAGGATCGCGCGGGCCCGCTGTGCCCGCAGCATCGAGACGTACGCGATCTCCCGTGCCGGGGCGCGGAAGGTGCTGCCCAGCATGACCAGTACATCCTGCTCGGCCGCCGCCGCCATCACCCCGCTCGCGATCGCCGCGAAGTAGGGGTCGCCGACGTCGTGGCAGATGACGCCGACGGTGTTGTTCGAGGAGCTGGCGAGCGCCTGCGCATGGGCGTTGGGGATGTACCCCAGCTGCTCCGCCGCTTCGAGCACCCGGCGCCGCAGGTCCTCGCGGACGCGGGTCGTGCCGTTCAGGGCCCGTGACGCGGTGGCCGGGGAGACCCCGGCGGTTCGGGCCACCGCGTGCAGAGTGACATGCGGCCCGTGCTCACGGCCGCGCCCTGGTGCGGGCAACTGCTCACGGGGCTGCCCCGAGCCGGCTCTCCCCGCTCCGGCGGCCTGCTCCCCGTACCCGCGCCCGGCTCCGGCTTTCTTCGCGCGGGACCGCCCCGCTCCGGGTTCCTGCTCGCGCCCCAGTGCCCGCACCGCGCCCCCTTCGTCTCGCGCCGCGAAACTTCGAGCCGACCTATTGACCCTGCGGTCAGCCAGTCATTAGCGTGGCGGACACCTTATCAGAAAGCGCTTTCTGAAAGCGGTTTCCGCACCACCGAAGCTCCGCGACTACCTCCGAAGTTCGCTGCATGCCAGGGGAGTTCACCGTGAGCCAGAGTGCACTACAGGCAACTCCCGTGAAGGCGGCGGGCGTTGCCGACCGCAGCAGCCCGACTCTGCGGCAACGTACCGCCGACGCCGCCGAGAAGAGCTGGCGTCCGCTCGTCCTGCTGCTCGTCTGCTTCGGGGCCTGGTGGCTGATCGCCGCCACCGAGATGGTCGAGGCGTACCTCGTACCCTCGCCCGGCGCGACCCTCGACGTGATCCTCGACAAGCCCGACTACCTTTGGCAGCACACCTGGGTCACCACGTACGAGACCCTGCTCGGCTTCATCATCGCCGTGGGCGTCGGCATTCTCTGTGCGGTCCTCATGGTCTACTCGACGACCGTCGAGAAGACGCTCTACCCGATCCTCCTCTTCGCCCAGGTCGTGCCCAAGATCGCGATCGCCCCGCTGTTCGTCGTCTGGCTCGGCTTCGGCATCGCTCCGAAGATCCTCATCGCCGTTCTGATCGCCTTCTTCCCCGTCGTCATCTCGATGGTGACCGGGCTCAAGGCCGTCGACCCGGAGATGCTCCAGCTCTCCGCCACCATGGGCGCGCGCCCCTGGCAGACCTTCCTCAAGATCCGCTTCCCGGCGTCCCTCCCACACCTGTTCTCCGGCCTGAAGGTGGCCGTCACCCTCGCCGTCACCGGCGCCGTCGTGGGCGAGTTCGTCGGCGCGAACGAAGGTCTCGGCTATGTGATCCTCCAGGCCAACGGAAACCTCGACACCCCGATGCTCTTCGCGGGGCTGCTCGTCATGTCGCTGATCGGCGTCGTCCTCTTCGTGCTCGTCGAGATCGCCGAGAAGCTGCTTCTGCCGTGGCACGCGAGCCGCAGGGACGTGGCCGCCACGACGGCGTACTGACAACACTCGGCAAAGCACGCCCTACTGACAACACTCGGCAAAGCACGCCCTACTGACACCCACCACGCGGTGCCGGCGCACCCACCCCGCCATGTCCGATGCTCGACGTACGCGAGAAGGGCTGTTCCATGCACCCGCGCAGACTGCTCACCGGCCTCGTCCCCCTGGCCCTCGTCGCGGTGACCGCGACGGCCTGCGGCGGCGATGACGACAGGACGAGCACCAGCGACTCCGGCAAGAAGCTCGACAAGGTGACGCTGACGCTCAACTGGTATCCGTACGGCGAACACGCGCCGTTCTACTACGGCAAGAAGCAGAAGATCTTCGAGAAGCACGGCATCGACCTGGACATCAGGGCGGGCCAGGGCTCGCAGAAGACAGTGCAGGCCACCGCCGCAGGGCAGACCGACTTCGGCTGGGCGGACACCCCGGCGGTGCTCGCGGGCGTCGACCAGGGCGTCAAGGTGAAGAGCCTCGGGGTCTTCCTGCAGACGACGCCCGCCTCCGTGCAGTTCTTCGACGCGCAGGGCATCGAGGCGCCCGCCGACCTCAAGGGCAAGATGATCGCGGGTACGGCGGGCGACGCGCTCACCAAGACCTTCCCGATCTTCCTGGAGAAGAACGGCATGGAGATCTCCGACGTCAAGGTCCAGAACACCGACCCGGCGGGCAAGATCGCCGCGGTGATCTCCGGCAAGACGGACGCGCTGCTCGGGTACGCGAGCGACCAGGGACCCACCATGCAGAACAAGGCCAAGAAGGACGTCTCGTATCTGCGCTTCTCCGAGAACGGTCTCAACTTCTACTCCAACGGCCTCATCGCCGGACCCAAGACCCTTCAGGGCGACGGCGATCTGGCCAAGCGCATGACCGCCGCCGTGAGCGAGTCCTGGGCAGCCGCCGAGAAGAGCCCGCAGCCCGCGGTCGCCGCGATGGAGGGCGCGTCCGAGCAACTGCCGCCCAAGGACGTGCTGTCCGAGCAGTTCAGGACGACGCTGACGCTCCTGCACACCGACGCCACGAAGGGGAGGGCGCCGGGCGTCAACACGGAGGCGGACTGGCAGCAGACCATCGACGTCTTCTCGAAGGCGGGCATGGTCAAGGAGGCCAAGCCCGTCGCGGAGTACTGGGACGCGGCCAAGGGGATCAAGGGCTGAGGGGCGGCAGGGGAATGACGAAGGACGCGACTCTCAAGATGAGTGACGGCCCACGGACGACAGGCGATCCGCGTACGAGGGCGGGGAAGGCGAGGCCGTCCGCGGTGCGCCTGGACGACGTCGCCGTCCGCTTCCGTACGAAGAAGAAGGACGTCACGGCGTTGCGGGACGTTTCGCTTGACGTCGGCGCGGGCGAGTTCGTGGCGATCGTCGGGCCTTCGGGGTGCGGCAAGTCCACCCTCCTGAAGCTGGTCGCCGGGCTGCTCGCGCCCTCGTCGGGCGACGTGCTCCTCGGCGGCGAGCCGGTGCGCGGGCCGCGCCGCGACATCGGCTACGTATTCCAGCGTGCCGCGCTCCTGGACTGGCGCACGGCACGCCGCAACATCCTGCTCCAGGCGGAGATGCGCAGGATACCCGGCGCCGAAGCACGCGCGCGCAGCGACGAGTTGATCCGCATGACCGGACTCGAAGGCTTCGAGGACGCCTATCCGCACGAACTGTCCGGCGGCATGCAGCAGCGCGTCGCGCTCTGCCGCGCGCTCCTCCACGAGCCACCGGTGCTGCTCATGGACGAACCCTTCGGGGCGCTGGACGCCCTCACGCGCGAGCAGATGAACGTCGAGCTGAACCGCATCTGGCGCGAGACCGGAACCACGGTCCTCCTGGTGACCCACTCGATCCCTGAGGCCGTCTATCTCGCGGACCGCGTCGTCGTGATGAGCCCGCGCCCCGGCACGGTGGAGGAGATCATCGACGTCGGGCTCCCCGCCGAGCGTTCGTACGCGACGACGCTGGCGACAGCCGAGTTCGGCGAGGCCACCGGACGTATCCGCGAGCTTCTGGGGGCGGTGTCGGCGCACGAGTGAGGCCTGAGAGCCGTAGCTTCCGAAAGATCGCCGGAAGCTGCTGATGTTTGCCGCGCGTTTCATATTCGGGATGGCGTGCCGAATATGAAACGTGATGATGTCGATGAGCGGCTCGCCGCCCGCCTCGCCGAGCTGCGGGCTGAACGCGGCTTGTCGCTGGGCGACCTGGCGGACCGCAGCGGCGTGAGCCGCTCCACCCTGTCGCGCGCCGAACGCGCGGAGATCAGCCCCACCGCGTCGCTCCTGAACCGGCTCTGCGCCGTCTACGGGCGCACGATGTCGCAGCTCCTGAGCGAGGTGGAGGCCGAACCCGCGCAACTGGTGCGCGCGGCCGGGCAGAGCGTGTGGACGGACGGCGCATCCGGCTTCGTACGGAGGTCGGTGTCGCCGCCGCACGCGGGGCTGCGCGGCGAACTCGTCGAGGGCCGCCTGGAACCGGGCGCGGACGTCGCGTACGACCGGCCTCCCGTACCCGGCCTCGAACAGCACATCTGGGTGCTCGACGGAACGCTGGAGATCACCGTGCGGGGTGAGACGCACACCCTGGACGTCGGAGACTGCCTGCGCTTCCGGCTCTGGGGGGCGACACGGTTCCGGTGCCCGGGGGAGCGGGCCGCGCGGTACGTCCTTGTGGTGGTCGCGCGATGAGGGCGGAACAGGCGACTGCGACGCTCACGCGCCTCACCTCGGATGAACTGGACCAGTACGCGGACGGATTGGGGGCTCTGCTCGCCGACGTCGTGGACGGCGGCTCCTCCCTCGGCTTCCTCGCGCCCCTCGACCGGGCCGCCGCCGCCGACTGGTGGCGGGGCCTGGCACCGGCGGTGGCGGACGGGCGGCTCGCCGTCTGGGCCGCGAGCGACGCGGGGCGGGTCACCGGGACGGTCAGCGTCGGCTTCGTGGACAAGCCCAACGGCAGGCACCGCGCCGAGATCCTCAAGCTGATGGTCCACACGTCCGCGCGCGGTCAGGGCCTCGCCCGCACCCTCCTGGCCACGGCGGAGCAGGCGGCGGCCGACGCGGGCGTGACCCTCTTGATCCTGGACACGGAGACAGGAAGCCCCGCCGAGACCCTCTACCGGAACGGGGGTTGGACGGCGGCCGGGGTCATCCCCGACTACGCGGCCGATCCGGCCGGGGTGCTCCACCCGACGACACTCTTCTTTAAGAAGACAGGTCTTTGAGAAGACGGGTCTCCAGGAAGACGAGCGGTCAGAGCGAGCGCGCCCCGGCCGGACCCGGCACATCAGTACCGCAGCGCCGCCAGATACCGGTAGCTGTTACGGGCCGTGGCGAACGGATCGGTGGGGGTGTCGTGCTCCACCAGCCACTGCTTGACGCCACCCACGCGCGCGTGGTCGAACATCGCGGCGAAGTCCAGCGTCCCCGAGCCGACATCGGCGAAGCCGCCGTCCGGCGCCATGTCCTTCACATGGAGCGCGGGGAACCGCCGACGATGCCGTACGAAGTACGACGCCGGATCCCCGCCGCCCTTCGCCGCCCAGTACACATCCAGTTCGAAGCCGACCAGATGCGGGTCGGTCTCGGTCAGGAGGATGTCGTACAGGCTCCCGCCGTCCACCACCACATGGTCCGTACCGTGGTTGTGGAACAGGACCGGGCCGAGGCCCGCGTCGCGCGAGGCCTGACCGATGCGGTTGAACTGCCGTGCGGCTTCGCGGAATCCTTCCGGCGTGTGCAGCGCCCCTGGCAGGCTCGGCACCACCGGCCACTTCGCGCCGAGGGTGTGCAGATCCTCCAGGGCCTGGGGCAGACCGCTGCCCTTGAGCGTGTCGTACGCGACGTGCTCAAGGACCGCCTTCAGGTCCACCGCGTCGAGCATCCCGCGGATGTCGGCCGCGCCGTACCCGTGCCGGCCGCTCACGCCCACGGTGGCGTAACCGATGTCGGAGAGCCGCTCCAGTGTGCCCGCGAAGTCCCGGGCGAGGACGTCGCGCATCGTGTAGAGGTGCATGCCGATGCCGCCGCGCGGGATGCGCCGGCACCGTGATGCCTCACCCGCGTGCGCGGGCAGTGCGGTCCCGACCGCTGCCGCGAGCCCCATCGACGCACCTAGAAAGGCTCGTCTGGTCCCGTTCAGGCCGGTTGTCTTTCCGCTCGGACCGTTGCTCTTCATGGCCACCCCCTCACTTCGCCGTGATCCGGACCGCGCCGGTCGTCGTGTCGCCCTTGTCGTCCGTGACGGTCAGATGCGCCGTGTACGAGCCCGCGCGCGCGTACGTGTGCTCGGCGCTGCCGCTCTCCGTGCCGGAGGGCTTGGCGTTGTCGCCGAAGTCCCAGTGGTACGAGGCCGCGGTGCGGCCCGTGGGGAGCTTCACCGTGCTCGTGAGCTTGACGGCGAGCGGCGCTGTGCCACTGCCCGGGGCCGCCTTGACCGTCACCTTCGCGCCGGCCTTCTTCTCGACGCCGGGGCCGTTGAAGTGCAGCCAGTCGAGGGTGAGGAGATCGGCCTTGTCGGACGACCACTCGGGGTTGGTGAAGACGGCGTACAGCTTCGTCGTCCCGTCGTGGTCGGCCAGTTCGGCGGTCGGCGAGATGAAGTTGCCCCAGCCGCCCGTGTTCGGCACGGTCACCTTGCCGAGCAGCTTGCCCGTGGGAGACCCCGCGCGGAACTCGATGTCACCGCCGAGACCGCCCGAAGCCGTGCCCACGGTCACGGAGTCGACGCCCTTGAGGTTCACGGGGTCGAAGGAGACCCAGTCGCCGTCCTCGATCTCGATGAGCCGCTTGCCGCCGGACGCGTCCGCGCGGTCACCGGTGTCCACACCTCCGTGCGCCCCTCCGGTGGCGGTGCGGTGCTCGGCCTCGCGGAAGGAGGTCCGCAGCGTCAGGGATGCGGAACCCGTCAGGGCGGGCACCCCGGACGCGCCCTTGTCCTCGTACTGGGCGGTGATCCCGTAGTAGAGATTCTGGCCAGGTCCGTGGCTGTCCCCGGCGTCCGTCACGATCTCGCCCGCGCAGCCGGTGTAGTTGTCCAGCGGGTGCAGATGGGCGTCGTGCCCGAGCTGGGACTGGACGACGACCCGCTTGCAGTCGATCTTCCCGTCCTCCTTGTCCGTCACCTTGATCCTGAACGGGATCGTGTCCCCGAAACTGAACGTCCCGCCGTTGGGCGGCTGTTGGATCGTCACCACGGGACGGGTGTTCCCGACGGTCACCTCCTGCACGGCCAGACCGCTCAGACCGTCCGGCCCTGTGACCTTCAGCCGCGCGCTGAACTGCCCCTTCTTGGTGTAGGTGTAGGTCGGATTGGCCTCGGTCGAGTCGGTCGTGCCGTTGCCGTCGAAGTCCCACGCGTACGTGACGGGCTTGTCGCCCGGCAGCCCCGAACCCTCACTGGAGAACGTGACCTTGAGCGGGGTGCCGCCGTTGTCCGGAGTGGCCGTGACGCGGGCGTCCGGCAGCCGCCCGTCCGCCACGTAGTCGATGCGGTAGATGCCCGCGCCCTCGTTGCTGCCGCCGCGGCCCGTGCCGCTGCCGAGCCCGAAGTCGATGACGTACATCGCGCCGTCGGGCCCGAAGTCGGCGTCGAAAGGCTGGTTCCACTTCATGTCCGGGAAAATGGAGTTGATCGAATTCAGGTCGCCCGCCTTCGCGGGGTCGAAGCGCGGATCGTTGAACGTCTGGTCCTTCTCCTGCATCGAGAAGACCTTGAACCACTGCCGCGTCAGCTCGTAGTTGAACCACTTCCCCTCGAAGTACTCGGGGAACTTCGTCTTGTACGTGTTGTCCGCGTCGTAGTCGTAGACGGGGCCGCTCATCGGGGCGCCGCCGCCCGTGCCGAGTTCGGGGAACTCCGCGGAGGCGGAGTAGGCGTACCAGACATCCGCCGGCTGCGCCGGCGGCAGCTCGCGCAGACCCGTGTTGTTCGGGGAATCGTTCACGATCTTCGCGCAGTCGAACTTCGCGCCCGACTTCTTCGTCGCGAAGTCGTAGTCGTTGAAGGGGGTGTTGTTGCCGACGCAGTAGGGCCAGCCGTAATTGCCCGCCTTGGTGATGCGGTTGAACTCGACGGTCCCCTCGGGGCCGCGGTCGGCGACGGCCGCCCTCGCGTCGGGCCCGTAGTCGGCCATCAACAGGGCGCCGCTCAACGGGTCCGTGGTGATGCGGAAGGGGTTGCGCATGCCCATCGCGTAGATCTCGGACCGGGTCTTGTCGGTCCCCGGCGCGAAGAGGTTCCCCTCCGGCACGGAATACGTACCGTTGTCCTTCGGCGTGACGCGCAGGACCTTGCCGCGCAGGTCGTTCGTATTGCCCGAGGTGCCTTGCGCGTCCCAGGCGCGGCGGCCTTCGCGCTCGTCGATCGGGCTGAATCCGTCCGACGCGAACGGATCGGTGTTGTCACCCGTCGCGATATACAGATCGCCCTTCTTGTCGAAGGCGATCGAGCCCGCCATGTGCGAGTTCGCCCGGCCCTCACCACGCAACGTGGGAATGGCAAGGAGCCGCTTCTCCGTCGCCGGATCGACCTTTCCGTTCGCTTCGGTGAAGCGGGAGAGATTGATGTGTTTCTCGGTCTTGTCGGAGTTCAGGAGATAGATCCAGTGGTTGTCCTGGAACTTGGGGTCGAGCGCGAGGCCGAGCAGCCCGTCCGACTGACTCGTCATCTCGGGCGTGTAGTCGAAGTCGAGCGCCGTGGAGACCTTCAGCGTCTCCTGGTCGATGATCTTCAGCTTGCCGGTGCGCTGGATGAAGAACACCCGGCGGTCGGGGGCGACGGCCAGCTCGAAGGGGTCGGCCAGGTCGTTGGTGGCGAGCGGCGTGCGCTGGAAGGCGCCGGTCCTGGTGGCGGTGCAGTCGCCGGGCTTGTTGCCTGCGGCCCACTCGATGCCGCCGAGAATGTGCTTGAGGAAGCCCGCTTCCTGGAAGGCCGACTTGTCGTGCCCGCCCGCCGTGTACCAGGAGCGGCCGCCGTCATAGTTCTGGCACCAGGACCACGGCTGGTCGACGCCCTCGTCGAGACCGGTGACGCCGTCACGCACCTTGACCTGCGCGAGCGTGTGCACCTTCCCCGTCGGATTGGTGCGCCAGTTGTACCACTCCTCCGTGCGCTCCCAGAGCTCCGGAAGCCCCTTGGTGGAGGGGTGCGCGTGGTCGAGTACCTTGATCCGCCCGGTCTGCACCTCGGGGTGCTTGTCGAAGATCGCGCCGACCAGACCCTCGTACCAGGTCCAGTCCCGCTCGCTGGCCGATGCCGAGTGCAGGCCGACCCAGCCGCCGCCCGCTCGGACGTACTTCTGGAAGGCCGCGCGCTGCTCGGCGTCGAGCAGATCGCCCGTCTGCGGGGTGGAGTTGGTGTTGTTGAAGACGATGGCCTGGAAGCGGGCGAGATTGGCGTCGGTGAAGGCGGCCGCGTCGTCCGTGTCCTCCACCTCGAAGCCGTTCTCGCTGCCGAGCTTCTTGATGGCCTCGATGCCCGCCGGGATCGATTCGTGGTGGGAGTTCGTGGTCTTGGAGAAGATCAGAACGCGGAACGGGGCGGCCGCTGCTGCGGCTTTCGGCTGCGGATCCGCTTGTGCCGCGGCGCGGGGCGGAGCGGTGAGGCCGAGGCCGATCACGAGAGCCAGCAGGGCGATGAACGCGAGCCAGGGGCTCGGCGTGGTGGGGCCGGGTCTCGGCCGGACGGGTCCGCGTCTGGGCGCGGTGGGACTCGTGGTACTCATGGCGCTCCCTGGGCTGGGCGGGTGGACGGCTGCCGGTAGCCGGGTGTGCGGTGAGTGCGAGTTGCGCTGTGCGGGTTGCGCGGTGAGAGCTGCGCGGTGCGAGCTGCGCGGGTGCTTGACCTCTGGGTCTCGGTGTGCGGAGACTAGAAAGCGCTTTCTCCCTGCGCGTTGCTCAGCGTAGGTTCCGCTCTGACGGAGGGTCAATGGGTCGGAAGGGCCTGGCGTGAGAAGGGAGTCACCGAGAGGTACCGGTAGTGGTGCTGGTATGAGGTCGCGTGTGCGGGGGAGGGTTCCAGGACCAGGAATCAGAGCCGTACGGAAGCCGGACAGGCGCCGTGCGGAAGCCGTACCGAAACGAAACCGCCCAGCCGCACGGAAGTGCCGTACCGAAGCCGCAGAGCTGCACAGCAGTGCTGCACGGCGGTACGGAAGCCGTACCGAGCCGCACAGGGGAGTCTCCCGCCATGTCTGACCACGCCTCGACACCCGCCCCCGCCGCGTACACCGCCGGACTGGTGAACGCGGCGGACGGCGTCCCCGTCGCCACGTACACCTGGCTGCCCGAAGGCGGTCGACCGCGCGCCTTCGTGCAGATCGCGCACGGCGCCGGTGAACACGGACTGCGCTACGACCGGTTCGCGCGCCACCTGATGGCGCACGGCTATGGGGTGATCGCCTCCGACCACCGGGGCCACGGCGCGACGGCACAGGCGACGGGTGGGTACGGGGTGACGGGTTCGTCGGCCGACGCGTCTGCCGCGGGGCCCTCCTTCGACAGCTGGCGCGCCATCGTCGACGACCTCAAGGCGATCGGCGACCAGGTGCGCACCCTGAATCCCGGAACGCCGCTCTTCCTGCTCGGCCACAGCATGGGCTCGCACCTGGCCAGGGACTATGCCCAGGAGTTCCCGGACGGCCTCGCGGGCCTGATCCTCTCCGGGACGTTCCGCTCCCTGCCCGGGGTCGGCATCGAGGAGTCGATCGTCCGCCTGGAGCGTGAGATCGCCGAGGACGACCGCGAGTCGCTCTCCTCCTACCTCCCCGAACTCTTCGCCGCCTTCAACGACCGGTACCCGCACCGCACCGGTTTCGAGTGGCTCTCCCGCGACGAGGCCGAGGTCGACGCGTACGTCGCCGACGAGCGCTGCGGATTCCCGTTCTCCGCCGGGCTCTGCCTGGACTGGGTGCGTGCCGTACGCAAGATGAACGACCCGCGGAACCTGGCCCGGGTCCCGGTGGACCTGCCCGTCCACATCGCCGTCGGTACCGAGGACCCCTGCAACCAGGGCATGACGCTGGTCCATGAACTCCTGGAGGACTTCCGGTACGTGGGCCTGGACGACCTCACCTGGCGGGGGTACGAGGGGGCACGTCACGAGATCCTCAACGAGACCAACAGGGACGAGGTCCAGGAGGACCTGAGGGACTGGCTGGACAAGCGGGTGCTGTGAAGGGGGGGGGCCGGGGGAGGGGGGCCGCTGTCTCCGGGGCGCCGCTGCATCCGGGGTGCCATCGTCATCCGGGACGCCGCTGCATCCAGGGTGCCGTCGTCATCCGGGGCGCCACTGTCAGTGGCGTTGGCTACGGTTCACGGCATGTCTCGAGCTCATGCCAAGGCCCAGGTCACGGGTGACGATGTACGCCGTATCGCACTGTCTCTGCCGGACACGACGGAGAAGATCGCCTGGAGCATGCCCACCTTCCGGGTGGCCGGAAAGATGTTCGCCACGCTTCCCGAGGACGAGACGTCCATCGCCGTGCGGTGCCCGAAGGAGGAGCGCGACGAGTTGGTCCTCGCGGAGCCGGACAAGTTCTGGATCGCCGACCACGAGGCGATGTTCGCCTGGGTGCGCGCACGGCTCTCGGCCCTGGACGCGGCCGAGCTGAAGGACGTCCTCGCCGACTCCTGGCGCCAGGCCGCCCCCACCCGACTCCTTGACGCCTACCCCGAGTTGGGTCTGCCCCCGGCGAGCTGAGGCGATCGGCCGCTGTCAGTGCGCCATGGCATGATCCAGGCACATGATCCGGGCAGGGGTGGAGGGCGAGGGGCCGCGGGACGGCGGGCCCGCCGCTGCCGCCAGGGGGAGGAGACAGGGGTGCCGTCAGGGGGCGGGGTGGACGAGGGCGGGCGTGCGCGGATCCCGGTGGAGCGGCGGGGCGGGGACGAGCACGCGGATATGAGCAAGCGCAGGGACGCAGGCGAGGGCAATGACGCGGGTAAAGACAACGACGCGAGTAAGGGCAACGCAGCGAGTAAGGGCGAGCCACCCGTTCGCGCGCCCGATCGCCCACCTGGTCACACTCCGCGTCGCACCCGGGAGCGCACCCGGGAGCGCACCCCAGGTCGCAGGGCCACCACGCCGGTGATCGCTGAGCACGAGAGCATCTGGTCGCGGGACTTCGGGTTCTTCTTCGGCGCGCGCACCGTGGCCAAGCTCGGCGACACCATGCTGCCCGTCGCGCTTGCCGCGGGGCTGCTCCAGCACGGGCACGGTGCGGGAGCCGTCGGGCTGGCGATGGCCGCCACGACGGTCTGCTTCGCGGGCTTGGTGATCTTCGGAGGGGTTTTCGCCGACCGCTTCAGCACCCGCCTGCTGATGATCGGCGCGGACGTGGTCCGGCTCGGCACGCAGTCGGTCGCGGCGGTCCTCTTCTTCTCCGGCCACGTCGTCCTCTGGCAGATCTGCGTGATCGGCGCGGTCAACGGCGCGGCGGGCGCCCTTTTCCAGCCCGGCGTCGCCAGCACGGTCCCGCGTCTGGCCACCGACGTCCAGAAGGCCAACGGCGCGATACGGGTCGCCGAGTCGACCGCGGCTCTGGCAGGACCGGCCGTCGCGGGCGTCCTGGTGGCCTTCGCCTCACCCGGCGCCGTCTTCGCCGCGCACGCGGGAACGTACGGACTGAGCGCTCTGTGTCTGGTGCTGCTCCGGCTGCCGCCCGCACGCCCCGGCTCGCTCCCGCACAGCGACGGCTTCCGGGCCGATCTGGTGCAGGGATGGCGGGAGTTCAGGTCGCGCACCTGGCTCTGGGGCGTCATAGCCATCTTCAGTGTCCTGATGATCACGACCACGGGCCCCCTGACTCCGCTCGTCGCCACGCTGGTCGTCCAGGAGCACGGCTCGGGCGCGTACGGCCTGGTGAACTCCGCCCTGGGCGCCGGCACCGTGCTCGGCGGACTGGTCGCCCTGCGCCTGCGCCCCCGCCGTATGCTCCGCGCCGGTTCCATGGCCCTGATCGGCTACTGCGCGTTCCCGGCGGCCGTCGGCGCGCAGGCCGGCGTCCCACTCATGGCGACCGGTGCCGCGGTCGCGGGCGCCGGGCTCTCCTTCTGGGGCGTCATGTGGGCGACGAGCGTCCAGACCCAGGTGCCGCCCGACGTCCTCAACCGCATCCACGCGTACGACGTCGCGGGATCGATCGCCCTGCTGCCGGTCGGCCAGGCGCTCGCGGGCCCCGCCGCGAGCGCCTTCGGCGCGGAGCAGGTCCTCATCACGGGCGCCGTGACGACGGTCGTCGTCTGCCTGGCCCTGCTCTCCGTGCCCGCGATACGTGGATTGGTGCGCGTGGACGGGAGGGTGCCCGTCTCGGGCGGAGGACCAGGGCCAGGACCAGGGCCAGGATCAGGGCCAGGGTCAGCGGGCGAATCGTTGACCGGACACCGACCGGCGGGCCACCCCGCGACGGGGCGACCCGACGGGGCTATACGGGGAGATGCGAGAGCCCGTGCCGCGCGCCCAGAAAACCGGTGATCCGCTCCCGCAGCGAGCCGACGTCGAGCCCGTGCGCGGCCATGTGCTCGTCGATCTGCCCATAGCGGCGCAGCTCAGCACGGCCGACCCCAAGGCCGAGCACCCGGTGCGGGACATCGGCGAGCGCGTCGTTGGCGGCGGCGGTCGAGGTACCGGCCAGATAGGGCTCGACCACCACGACATCGGCCACCGTCCCCGCCCCGGTCGCGCGGCGCAGTGCCTCCCGGTCGAAGGGCCGCACTGTAGTCGCGTACAGGACGGTCAGATCGAGGCCTTCACTCGCGGCGAGCACGTTGTCCAGCATCGGCCCGACGGCGATCACGACGCCGCCGCGGCCTTCGCGCACGGTGCGAAAGCGGGCCCCGTCGACCGGCAGTCCCCGGGTGTTCGACTGCACGGAGAGCCGGACGTAGACCTTGTCGTCGCCCGCGGCGACCGCGTGCCGCAGCAGGGTCTCGGCCTCGTCCGGGTGCCCTGGCACATGCACGGTCCAGCCCTCCAGGGTGTCGAGGAGCGCGACGTCGCCCGGCGACATGTGCGTGAAGCCACCGGCGGGCCAGTCGAAGGAAGCGGCGGCGCTGACCAGCACCCCGCCCACGCCCTGATGCCCGAAATCCAGCTTCACCTGCTCGAACGGCCGCTCCACGAGAAAGCTCGCGAAGGTGTGCACGACGGGCCGCAGCCCGGCAAGGGCGAGTCCGGCACCGGTCCCCACGAGCAGCTGCTCGCGGATACCGACATTGATCACCCGGTCGGGGTGCTTGCGCTGCGCCTCCGTGAACGCGTCCGCGCCGATCTCGGCAAGGACGACGGCGACGCGCGGATCCTCGTCGAGCAGCCGCGAGACGACGGGGCCGAAGCGATCACGCATGGTGTCCATGACAGAAAACCTCCGAAAGAACTAAAGAGCAAAGAGATGGAGCAGAAGACGGCCGAAGGCCCGCCGCATCACCGCGGACCCCCGCACGGACGCCGCCCGCGCCTGCGCCCGCGGCGGACGCTCAGGTCAACTTGGGTCCGCCCACGGCCCCCTTCGGCTCGACCCGAGCCACGACCACCCGAGGCCGCCCCGGATGCGGGGCGGTGAACGCCGCGTACAAGGCGTCGTGATCACGCCCGTCGACGGTCTCGGCGGACCACCCCGCGGCCTCGAAGCGCGCGGCGATACCACCGGGCCTGGCGTGCCGGGCGGAGGTGTTGTCGATCACGACGGTGTGCAGCCGCTCGAGCCCGGAGGGCCCGGCGAAGGCGATGGCCTCGTGATTGCTTCCCTCGTCCAGCTCAGCGTCCCCGACGAGCACCCACACCCGGGCGTCGGCGATCTTTCGCGCGCCGAGCCCCAGCGCCGTCCCGACCGCGAGCGGCAGCCCATGCCCGAGGGACCCGCTCCCGATCTCGACCCCCGGCACGAGCAGCCGGTCCGGGTGGTGCCCCAGCGGGGAGTCGTACGCCCCGAACCCCTCAAGCCAGTCGACGGGAAGGAAGCCCTTGGCAGCGAGGACGGCGTAGTACGCCATGGGCCCGTGCCCCTTGGAGAGCAGGAACCGGTCGCGCCCCGGATCGTCCACGCGCTCGGGTGTGACCCTGAGCACCCGGTCGTAGAGAACCCAGAGCGCGTCGAGAGTGGATGTCGCGGCGGGCCCGTGCTTCTCGTCGCCCGTCATGAGCCCCATGAGGCGGGACAGGTCTGCGTACCCGTACGCGTTGCCGCGTTCCGTTGTCGTCGTCATGACACAGAGCGTGCAACCTCAAGTTCTCTTGAGGTCAACAGGGCACGAAAGGCGTGAGCGATCACGGCTCGGAGTGCGGTATTGTTTCGGTGCACGTTCAGCCAGGGGAAAACCCCAGGTCACACGGGCATCGGGACGTGGCGCAGCTTGGTAGCGCACTTGACTGGGGGTCAAGGGGTCGCAGGTTCAAATCCTGTCGTCCCGACGGAAACGTCGCAGGTAGGGGCCATCTTCGGATGGCCCCTACTTCGTGTTTGGGAGCAATTCTGGGAGCGGGGAGCGGCTCCCAGTGCTCCCTGGGAGCGGGAGTCTGGGAGTGACGTCAACCGGGGGTCGACGGCTGGTCACCCGATCCGGTCGCTCCCAGGGAGCGTCTCCGCTGCCCGGTCTGACGTTCGAGACAAGGGGTCGCGCTGTTCGCCCCCTTGTCCGAATACTCGTCAGGGGGTCGCGCTCCCACTCGACCCCTTGACGGCTTTCACCGACCCCATGTCTGCGGGGGCTCCCTGTCTCGGTGCACACGTCATCCAGAGGTTGAACGCGGTAGCGAGATGCGGTGCAGCTCGGAGGGGGTGTCGGGCTGGGGGTGATTGCTCTCATGGGTCCCCTTGTCGCGTGCAAGTGGCCGCTGGCGCGTCTGTAGGGCGCCATACGGAGATGCTCCGAGTGCGTGTGGTGTCGCCCGGCATGGCTGGGGTCGTGCGTCGGAGCGCTCGGTGACTACAGGTATTTCGTCAAATCCGGCGGCGGAGGCCAATGCCGTGTCCATTGGCGACCGCTCGATCAGGATCTCGAGCTCAGAGGGCGGTCCCTTGTCAGTCCAGGCCCGCCACCATCGGTTGGGGATGAGTCCGGGGGTCGCCCGTAGGGCCTGGTACACAGCAGGGCTGTTTATGCTGGTGAGACGGAGCTGGCCTCCTCTCTGACCCCTCACCGGGACGCGGGCTTGGCGCGGCGGCAGCCGATCACCCCTGACTTGCTCGTAGCTCTGCTCGGTCCATGGTCGGAGGCCGTAGAGGCGGGCGAGGTCGGCCGGCGGGTGCGGGCTAGTGGCGGCGCAAGCTGCGTTGGGGTGGGGCGGGTTGGTAGCCAAATGCCAGGTGGCCTTCTCCGGCAGGGTGCCTGGATCGGTGTTGGTCACGACCAGCGGCCAGGGTGAGTTAGGGCCATAACCGCCCAGTCGTGTCAGGTCGCCTGGCTCGATGAAGTCGCAGGCCAGGATGGCGTCGGCCTGGGGAGTGTTCTTCCTGCCGCACCACGCCCGACCAGGCTCCCGAGCTGCGTGGACGACATTTTCGGCAGGTCTTCGCCCCTCCGTAACTGCTGTCCCGGCTGTCTGTCAGACCTGCTCTTGAGCTCGTCTTGAAGGCGCGGGAGCTGACGGGCCGACTCCGTTTGTCGAGTCGGTCTCGTCGGGTCAACAGTCTTATCGGACAGGGGAGTTGACATCCAGCCAGCTGGAGAGGGCGATCCGGTCAGTGTGGCGAAGGGTGCCGAGGATTCGTGACGGTTGCTGTATCCATGGCGCGATTTCTGCCTCAAAATCGGGTCACGTCATCGATCCCCGAAGGGCGGCTCATGGCAACTGAACTGACGCCACGTCATCAAGGTCGCCTGGAACTGACGTGGGCCGACAAGGACAAGGCCTTGCTGTCCACGGGGGACGGTAAGTACGACTACAGTTTCGTCGCCCCGTGGGACCGCCGCGTCTCCGAGGTCCGGCTGCTCCACGAGGTCCACCGGGTCTCGGCCCTCGCGCCGGAGGAGCGGCCGATGGAGCTGCCGAAGCCGACCGAGGACAATCTCCTCGTCACCGGCGACGCCATGCACGTCCTTGACGCCCTGGCGAAGATCCCGGCCTACGCCGACCGGTATCTCGGCAAGGTGAAGTTGGTCTACATCGATCCGCCGTTCAATACCGGCCAAGCGTTCTCGCAGTTCGAGGACAACATCACGCACTCGATCTGGCTCGCCCTCCTTCGGGACCGCATCCGCCAGATCCGGCCCTTGCTGGCCGAGGACGGATCCGTGTGGGTCCACCTCGATCACACGGAGTCGCACCGGTGTCGGGTGGTTCTCGACGAGGAACTGGGGGAGGGGAACTTCGTTGCGGAAGTCGCCTGGCAGAAGGCGGACTCTCCGCGGAATGACACCAAGCTGCTCTCTACGTCGCAGGACACGATCCTCGTGTACCGCAAGAGCGAGTCGTGGTTGCCCAACCGGATGCCGAGGCTCGCAGCTTCGAACACTTCCCGCTTCAAGTCGCGGGATAAGGATCCGATCCCCTGGGGCGATAGTGATGCAACGGCGGGCGGTGCCGCGACGCACCAGTCGATGGTCTACGCGATCGAGCATCCGGTCACAGGGAAGCTGATGTACCCGCCATCGGGGCGATGCTGGGGGAAGGCGCAGTCATGGATGCTAGAACAGATGTCAGAGTATGCGCCGTATGAGCTGCGAGATATCCATGACGATACGGAGCGGGCCCGCATCTGCGGGGTTACAACAGGCCGGGTGAGATCTGAAGTTCCCGCGATCATGCTGTCGGTGCCGCTCGATGAGGCCGCCGCGAAAGCCAAGGCGCGGTACGAAGTTGGTCACTGGCCGGACCTCGTCATGCTCGGCCTTCGTGAGTGGCTCCGGCGCAAGAAGCACCTGGAGGATGACGGTCGCGTCCCGGAGACCTTGTGGCTGGGCAGTGAAGTCGGTGGAAATCTGCGCGGCAAGGTCGAGATCAGGGCGCTCTTCCCTGACGAGCACCCCTTCGCCACTCCAAAGCCGGAGCACCTGATCGCCCGCATTGTTCACATCGGGTCCCTGCCGGGAGACATCGTGCTGGACTGCTTCGGTGGATCCGGTACCACGGCGGCAGTCGCCCACAAGATGGGACGCCGGTGGGTGACCAGCGAACTGCTCTCCTCCACCGTGAATCGATTCCTCCTCCCTCGCTTGACGAAGGTGATTAACGGCGAGGACCCCGGCGGCGTCACCTGCAGTACCGATCGCATAGCGGCGGTCGCGGGCGACGGCGATGAGGAGACGCTGCCTGAGGGGATGTCTCCTGAAGCCGCACAGGAGTTCAACCGGCTTCTCAACAAGGTGACCAAAACGGGTGGGCTCGGGCTCGATGAGGTCACGATCAAGGCGTTGAAGGCCGCTACGCGGACGAGGAACGTCACGACCGTGAATTGGCATGGCGGTGGCGGCTTCACGCACCTTCGTGTCGGCGAGTCCATGTTCGTGGAGGCGGACGGGCTTGTGCTACTTGCGGACTGGGCGACCCAGGGGGCGCTCGCGGAGGCCATGTGTGCTCAACTGTCCGTCCGCTACCAGCCGGACGGCATCTTCGCCGGACGGCACGGCCGCACTCGCTATCTTGTGATCGACGGAATGGTCGGGCAGGAAACCATTGCATTCGTCCTCGACCAGTTACCTGTGGGCGAGGTGGTGGAGATCTGGGCAACCCAGGTTTGGGACGGTGCGGGCGAGGCGTTGAAGGTCCAACGGCCAGGATCGCAGCTTCAATTGATTCCCGGGCAGGTCCTCGACAGGTATCGCCGCGAGTCCGCCCGGAAGCGGCCGTTCGGCGCCGGCCGTGCCATGCCGTCACCTCGCACTGTTGGGGAAGCGAGTGCCCCTGGGAGCGCCGTGGGGACCGAAAGGGAGAGTGTCTGATGGGGGAGCTCCAGTTTCAGGCCGATCTCCTCAACGAGGTGGCGCACCGTCTCGATCTGCGTGAGCCCAATCGCAAGGCCGTAGAGTCGGTGATCCTTCGTGCCTCCGACCATTACGACGTTCAGGAGCGGACACAGCCCTTCGAGTGCATCGTTGACTCAGCGACCGGTGTCGGGAAGACCTACGTGATGGCCGGACTCTTGGAGTACCTGGCTGATGCGGAGAATCCGGCCCGAAACTTCCTGCTCCTGGCGCCCGGTCGCACCATCCGTGACAAGTCAGCTCTGAACTTCACGCCGGGCAACCTGAAGTCATTGCGGCCTCTGATGCGCTCGGATCCGTACGTCATCACCGCAGAGAACTTCGACCTGCAGGCAGCACGGGCTGCGATGGACGACGTGCGTGTCACGAAGCTGTACGTCTTCACCGTTCAGGCGCTGACGTCGGCCACGGGTGAGGGGCGGGCCACTCATGTGCCCACCGAGAATCTTGGTGCCTCGTTCTACGAGCGCCTCGCCCGGCTCGACGACCTGGTGGTCCTCGCTGACGAGCACCACTGTTACCGCGGGCCCGCGTTCTCGCGAACCATCAGGGAACTCAAGCCGGAGCTTGTGGTCGGCTTGACAGCCACACCCGTAAACGCTGACGAGGGCCTGGTGGCGTTCCGGTACCCGCTGGCTGCCGCTATCGCGGATCAACTGGTCAAGACCCCGGTTATGGTCGCGCGTCGTGACGATCGCATCGACACCGAGACGAAGCTCCTCGACGGGGTCAATCTGCTGCGATATAAGGCCGCAGCGGCCGACGCGTACTGCGTCGAGCATGCGCTACCGCGCGTGAACCCGGTCATGCTGGTCATTGCCGGGTCCATCGAGGAAGCCCAGGAGTACCAGAATGTTCTCGACTCCACGACCTTCGACTTGGGCTCTTGGGCCGGCAAGACGTTGCTCGTGCACTCGAAGCTGACCGGCGACGCGAAGGAGGAAGCTCTTGCTGACCTGCAGGCGGTGGAAGATCCCGACTCGCCGGTGCGAATCATCATCAGCATAGGAATGCTCAAAGAAGGCTGGGACGTCAAGAACGTCTACGTCATCGCTTCCATGCGTGCCTCGGTATCCGCAGTGCTCACCGAACAGACCCTGGGTCGAGGCATGCGACTGCCCTTCGGGCGCTACACCAACGTCGAGTTCCTCGACACCCTCGAAGTCCTGGCCCACGAGAAGTACGGTGACCTGCTCAAGAAGCGCAGCGTGCTCAATGAGGCGTTCATCGACTTCGGCACCTACGCCCAGTTGCGGAAATTGGCGGATGGCAGTGTGGAGGTCCGCCAGGAGACCATCACCGCGCCGAGCCCGGTTTTCCCGGTTCTTCGGCCGCCCGGACCGGTCGTCACCGGGGATCGTGAAGCAAGCGGATCTTACTCGCTGTCCCGGGGAACGGTGTCGGTCGCGGCTGAGTCAGCCCGTGCCGGAGCGGTTGTCCGCTCAAGCGTCGGGATGGTGGAACAGGAGACGCGCACATGCCAGGCGGCGAAGCACGGGGCGTCCACAGGGATCGTCGCATACCCTCCTTTGCCGGAGCGAGAGTCGCTCGTGGTCCCTCGGCTTATCTCCGTGGCCCAGCCGACAACGGTCAGTCTGAATGACATCGATCCCGAGGACTACGGCCCGTTTCAGCGTCTGGGACGGGCTCTGGCCAGCGAGCATTCCGATGAACTGCGCCGCACCAAGTTGTCCGCGTGCCACAACTGGCAGACGGTCAAGGTCCGCCCCGAGACCGCCCAGGACTCGATAAGGGCCGCTCTGCCGGTGGACACTCCGCTTGCTGAGTCTCGGAAGGCGCTTGTTCGGCGTGCCATGTCGGCCAAGGATGTACCGAGCCGTGCGAACGAGCGTGGGGCCGCAGAGAGGATTGTCGACTGCGTGATCAAGGCCATGGGCGACGAAGCCCAGGGGTGCCTGTCAGCTTTCGGGGAAGTGTGTGGGCAGCGGCTGGTCGCCCAGATCAGTAAGACGCTGCGGGACTTCAACCCCACCCAGATCACGTACACCGATGACGTGGAATGGCTCAAGATCGACAAGATCCGCAAGGCGCAACGGAAGCAGGAAGCGGGTCACGCAGACGGGACGTTCGACAAGACCGTTGCGTTCAACGGGTGGCAGAAGAATCTCTACAGTCACGCCTGGTTCGACAGCTCCCCCGAGTTCCAAGCGGCCAGCTTGATCGACAGCAGCGGTTCCGTGGTGATCTGGGCACGACTTCATGTCAACGACGTGCCGATCCAGTGGACCACGGACGGTCGGAACTACAACCCGGACTTCGTTGTCATCGAAGAGCTCGGTGCGGAACGCTTCGGCTGGCTCGTAGAGACCAAGAGCGACAAAGACATGCCCACTGCGGAAGTGCAGGCGAAGCGGCGCGCAGCCAGGAAGTGGGCCAACACCGCAAACTCCTCCCCACAGGTCCGAGGAGTCACATGGAAATACCTGCTCGCGGGCGAGCAGGACGTCGCGGACGCAGTCGGGTCGTGGGAAAGGCTGAAGCAGTTCTGCGGATAGCAGAGATCGTCGACGGGGGCATACCGCAGGGCTCGAATACGTACCGGTTACCAGCTCGCCGTGAGGACCGGCAACCCATCGACGTTGCGCCTGCCGAGAACCCCGTCCGTCGAGGTCAGGCGGCTTGTCAGTACTCGTGGAGTACGCCTGCGAGGCGGTCGTGTCGGCGTATGTTCAGGTGGGCGATTCGGTTGGCGGCGGTGATTGTTTCGGGTGCTGCCCGCAGCGGGGCTGCCTGATTCGTCGCCTGGTAGGGGCGCTGCTCGTTGTGATGGTGTGGGTGCCCGAAACTCGGCCACCCTATGCGACCTGGGTGTATTCGTGGATCACGCCACCGAGTAGATCGTGACGGATGATTCTGCCGTCGGGGTCTTCTGGGTGGGGGAGTGGTCGCAGGGGTGCTGCTTGGTGGAGGGCACGGTGTGGGCGGTGGGTGTTGAAGTGTGTTTCGTATGTGGCGAGGACGTTGCGCAGGTGCCGTTCGTTGACGATCAGCGTGCGGTCGAGGAGTTCTCTGCGGCATCCGCCGATCCAGCGCTCGATATACGCGTTCGCCCGAGGCGCGCGGACTGGAGTGAGCAGCACCTGGATGGCCTCGGATGCGAAGACGGCGTCGAAGGCGTCGGTGAACTTCGCGTCTCTGTCCCGGATCAGGAAGTGCACTTGGTCAACGCGGTCATCCAGCGCCATGAGGAGGCCACGGGCTTGTTGGACTGCCCAGCTGCTGGTCGGGTGGGCGGTGAGGCCAAGGATGTGTACTTGTCGGGTGGAGAGTTCCATGGCCACCATGCAGTACAGGCGTCGCAGTAGCACGGTGTCGACGTGGAAGAAGTCCACCGCGAGGATCCCGGAAGCCTGACTGTGCAGGAATTGGGCCCAGGTCGGGCCCGAGCGTCGCGGTGCCGGATCGATTCCGGCCTTCTTCAGGATTGTCCAGACCGTCGAGGCGCCGACTGGGCGGCCCAGGCCGGCCAGTTCACCGGCGATCCTGCGGTATCCCCAGTGAGGGTTCTCCGCCGCCATTCTCAATACCAGCTTCCGTACGCTGGGTCGGGTCGGTGGACGGCCTGGGCCTCGGCGTTTGTAGGTCCAGTGGCGCTTGACCAGGTCGGTGTGCCAGCGCAGCAGGGTGCCCGGAGTGACGAACAGGTGCCCTCGCAGGGTCTTGGGCAGTAGCCGGGCCAGTGCCGCGATCACTGCCCGATCCGCCCATGAGGGTCGCGGCCGGGCGACCTGACGGCGCAGGACGGCGAGTTGATGTCGGAGTACGAGAATCTCCGCGTTCTTGGCGGCCTCTGATCGTGCCAGCAGCGCAACCCATCCCAGGACCTTCAAGAAGGCCAGGTACAGCAGTCGTAGAGCCATGTCTCAGGATCTCGCCCTGCCTGTCCTCGACCGCAAGACCCAGGTCAGCAGGGGCAGCCGAGTTTCGGGCACCCACAAGCTGCCCACCAAGGTCACCTACTCCGACGGCACCCCCAGCCAGAGCTACGCCTACGACGCGGCCGGCCGCATCCACGAAGCCACCGACGCCACCGGCAAGCGCAGCCTGACCTACGACGACGACGACAAGATCCAGACGATCACGTCGCCGGGCGCCGTCAAGCCGTTCACCTACGCCTGGAACACCAACGACACGCTCAAGTCCCGCACTTATCCGGACGGGAGGGCCACCAGCTACGGCTACGACAGCGTCGGCCGGATCACTTCCCAGACCACCGACAGCAAGGCCACCGGCTACGGCTACGACAAGGCGGGCAACCTCACCTCGGTCACCCTGCCCACCACCACGGCGCGCACCGAGACCCGCACCTACGACGAGGCCGGCCGCCTGGCCACGCTGACCACACCTTCGGGCAGCAACACCTACGGCTACGACCCCAACAGCCGCCTGAGCACAGACACGCCCAAGGGCGCCAAGCCCACCCGCTACGGCTTTGACGACGTCGGCCGCATGACGCGGGCCTGCACGGACACCACCACCGAGTCCTGCCTGTCTGGCAAGACCGGCGGCACCTACACCTACGACAAGGTCGGCAACCTCAAGACCTCCCAGACCTCCAGCACCACCACCAACTACAACTACGACGAAGCCGACCAGCTCAAGTCCACCACCGCCGGGACGGCGACCACCAGCTACGGCTACGACGCGGACGGCAACCAGACCAAGGACGGCGCCGACACCTACGCCTACGACCCGCTGGGCCGGGTCAAATCCGCCACCATCGGCGCCGACGCCTACACCTTCGGCTACGACGCCGACGGCAACCGCACCACCGCGAACAAGAACAACGCACTGATCCGCACTTCGCGCTGGGACATCAACAACGCGCTCCCGCAGATCGCCACCGACACCAACGGTTCCGGCGCCCTGCTCGGCGACTACCACTTCGACCCCGACGGCACCGCACGGTCGATGGACCGCACAGGCGGCAGCTTCTACTTCACCCAGGACCGCCAGAACTCCGTCAGCACCGTCTTCGACGCCAAGGGCACCGACAACTACCGCTACACCTACAGCGCCTGGGGCGCCCCTACCGGCAAGGCCACCATCAGCGGCGGCCAGTCCAGCATCTACGGCTACACCGGCCAGTACAAAGACCAGTACCTGACCGACCGCCTCCTGCTGCGCGACCGCTCCTACGACCCCGACCAGCGCCGCTTCACCATCCAAGACCCCATGCCCGCGGCCTTGGACAACCCCAACAAGTCGCCCTACACCTACGCCGATAACGACCCGGCCAACCTCTCCGACCCCTCGGGCAACTGCCCCATGTGCATCGGGGCGGGCATCGGCGGCGTCCTCGGCGGCGGGATCTACGCCCTCACCCACCGCGACGACTTCGACTGGGGAGACTTCGCAGGCGCCACCGCCAAGGGCGCCGTCATCGGAGCGGGCGCCGGCTACCTCGCCCCCGCAGGCGCTGGCGTCGCCAGCAGCCTCGGCCTCTCCGGCGGCCGCGCCCTGGCCACCGCAGCCGTCACCGACGCCGCCATCGGCGCGGGCTACACCTACGCCGTGAATACCGTCCAATGCCAGCCGACTTCACCCACCGACCTACTTTTCGGAGCAGCGGGCGGAGCGTTCGGTAGTCTGGTCAGTCCAGCACTTCGTTGGTCGAAGAGCCTTCCCGGAATTAGGGGAGCGGGCTCGGATGTGGCGTACCAGGGCGATGAGGCTGGGAATGTCTGGACGAGTGACATAAGCCATGTCACAGGGAAAACAGCGAAATCCAGGAATCGTGCAATCGATACAATGATCAGACGCGATTTCCCGGATCTCAAGCTCACACACAAACCGCAGTACAGTCCGTGGGTAAACACTGGAATTGCTAAGGATGGACTCGGAACGCATATTGGATATAAGCGGTTCTCGAGCAGTATTGATTTGCGTAACTCCATCGTTCATGAAGAGCTTCGTCACCGATGGTTTGCACGCGGAATTCCCGCTGGGACGCACCATCCGCGGGATAGGTCGGGGCTTTACGAGCAATTTTATGCAACGGTGAATAGGTGCCTGAGTATGCGGGGCTGGCAATGATTGAGCAGGCGGTTAAGTTCGATGCAGGCTGCTCCAACTGTGAGCGGGCCTGTGAGGGCTGGGTAGTTCAGATTGCAGAGAAGGGTAAGTTGCGCTGGGAGACTGAACTGGCATGCAACGAATGTGGAATTGAGCACGATGGGGATTGGGGTCCCGCGCCGGAAAGCATTCGTCAACGTCTTATCGCCGCCCATGGAGCCTCTAGAGTCTGTGTTTCAGACGTCGTTCCTGGAGGGAAAATTCTTAAGACTTTTCGTGACATCTTCGCGCTTTCAATACAGGAAGCGAAGAGGGCGGCAGGAGATCTCACGACCGGAGGATGGCAAGGCACAAAGGTAGAGACTTCTCTGATCACGGAAATTCTGGGTTCATACGATATCGAAGCCCGAGAGTGCCCGCTGAGGTTTTAGGGGCTGTCTCACGTGGTGCTTCAGCTACTCGACCATGCTCGTGAGAAGTATGTGGAACTCGGCGGCGAGGTTTCGCATCTCCTCGCCGGGCCGCGTGCACGGTGGTGGTCTCGAAGTGCCACTCCTCGCACGGAGGCCGATCGTGGACACTGCGCCTGGCGGAAACGCCATCCGCTCAGTTCAGGCGGCGTGTTGGTATTCGTGGAGGGCTCCGCCGAGGCGGTCTCTCCGGCGCACTTTCAGTTGGGTGATCTGTGTGTGGGGGAGTGGTTCGGGGACGGCGCGTAGGGGTGCTGCCTGGTCTATTGCTTGGTGGGGTCGGTGAAGGTTGTAGTGCAGTTCGAACTGGCGAAGTGCGTGGCGTAGGTGTTGCTCGTTCCAGATGAGGGTGCGGTCCAGGAGTTCGTGGCGGCAGGTTTGCACCCAGCGTTCCATGATCGAGTTCATGCGCGGTATCCGGACGCCGGTGAGCACGACTTGGATGCCGGCGTTGCGCAGGATGTCGTCGAAGAGGGCCGGGTATTTCGCGTCCCGGTCCCGGATCAGGTACGCGTGGGTGGCCTGTGCGTCAGCGAGGTCCATGGCCAGGTTCCGGGCGGCCTGGGCCACCCAGGCCGCGGTGGGGTGTGTGGTGGTGCCGAGGATTCGGATGCGGCGGGTGGCGTGTTCGATGACCGCGAGGATGTACTGGCGCTGGCTGGTCAAAGTCACTGTCTCGATGAAGTCGCAGGCCATCAGGGCGTCTGCCTGCGAGCGCAGGAAGTCGGCCCAAGTTGTGGCGGCCCGGTCGGGCGTTGGGTCTATGCCCTCGGCCGTGAGGACCTCCCAGACGGTGGAGGCGGCGACCTTGATGCCGAGTGTGGTGAGTTCGCCGTGCACCCGGCGGTAGCCCCATGATGGATTCTCTCGTACCAGGCGCAGGACCAGTCTGCGGATGGAGGGGAGCGTGGGTGGTCGTCCGGGCTTCTTCGGCTGGCACCGGCGGGAATGGCGCCGTTTGATCAGGTCGCGGTGCCAGCGCAGCACGGTGTCAGGCCGGACCAGTAAACGGAGTCGACGCAGGGCCTGACGTGGCAGGGGGATCAGTAGAGCGGCGAGGAACGCCCGGTCCGCGGGAGTGAACTTGAAGCGGTCCGTGCCGAGTTGTCGCTCCAGGACGGTGAGCTGGTGGCGCAGGGCGAGTATCTCCGTGACCTTGTCGCGGTCGCTCGTCGGCAGCAACCGCAGCGCGGCGAACAGGCTGGTGACGGTCAGGTAGGCGAGACGAAGCAGCACGAGTGCTCATCCTGCCGCACCACCCCGACCAGGCGCCTGAGCTGCATGGACGACATTCTCGGCAGGCGCGCACTGCTCGGGCGCAATTGTCGGCTCACACAGCCCTAGAGTCCGAGCAACCGCTTCTTCTGTTGATCGAACTCGTCCTGTGTGAGAACTCCTTTTGCCGAGTTCGTCGGCCACTGACTGGGGTCGCGGTTGAACTACCTCGGGTGGCGGGACAGAGGCTTCTTCGCTGGCCAACTGCGTAGCGAGCATGTTGAACGCATTCACGTACTGGTTGGCCGCTCGCAGGTTTGTGGAGTCGGGCGTCACGCTGTACGTCTGCGCAGCCCCGTTGCCGAAGGTCAGGTTAATGACCGCCGCGCCCTTGTTCTTGCGTCCCGCCAAGGCGGACAGACCACCTGTTGCGACGCCGCCGGCGAGCCTTGTGGCCGTCCACGCCTTATGAGCGCCAGCATCCACGAACTCGGCTTGACCGCCGAGCACTGGAGACGGTGCCCCTTGAACGGAACGCGGACGTTGCGGGCCGCGCCCTGATATGCCTTATCGGCCCAGCACTTGAGGCCGGCGTCGGTCAGGGCGTCGATGATGCCGTGGTCGCGTGCCGCTGTCAGGTCATGTGTCGCACCGGGCAGTGTGGGCGAAGCCCACAGCAGTCGGCCGGACGGATCGGTCAGCACCTGGACGTTCATGCCGTGGTGCCGCTTCTTGCCGGAGTAGTAGGGCCGATCGGCGGCGATCCGGTCGATCGGCAGCACGGTGCCGTCGAGGATCACGTATGCCTTCGAACGGGACGTCACCATGGCGTCGTTGAGCGTGGGCGTGAGCGCGGCCAGGACGTCGATCGCTTCGCGTATGTAGCGGTACACGGTGGCGATCCCGATGCCGAATCCGGCCGCGAGCTGCGCATACGTATCGCCACACCGCAGATGGGCCAGGGAGAGCAGGGCCTGGCTCCGGGGAGTCAGCCGCCGCCACCGACTGCCGATCTCCCGGCGCCGCGTGGCCAGCACCCGGCTCAGATGGCGCAGGTGCGCGGTGGACAGGTCGATGGCCGACCGGTAGACAAGCACGCGGAGCTCCTGGAACAACGGTTGATCTTGGTCGACAACTCGTCTACCAGGAGCTTCGCCGTTCCGCAGGCCCATACAACTCCCCGTCACCCTGGGCAGGTTGGAAAGGGCTCAGTGGTGGCATGCCGAAGGACATGGAGGGCATCAACCCGGTGGCTTCTGGCGACCAGTGTGTGCAGACCTGGTCGCGGAAGCTGACCTCCAGCGGTAACTGGCTCCTGTTCGACGATGACCGTCAGGCTCCTCCGAACTGGAAGGAAGTCTGTGGACGTTCGGCGATGTCGGGGTGGATCAACTCGACGTCGATGAGCCGGTTCCAGTCGTTCGCGAAGGAGTTCCGTCTCACGGACGAGGACCTCTACTTCGTGACGACTCCGGGATTCGAGACGTGCGACGCCTCCAAGGCAGTCGCCAAGTGCGACATCCGGTAGCCCTTGAGGACTGACCGTTCAACGGGGCCCTGGGAGCGGTGTGCGGTGTGTACCGTTCTCGGGCCCCCTTCGGCATGGGAGAGAGTGTGAGTGACGGACTGACGTGGCTGGCCGACAGCGACGTGACGTGGGCAGGGTATTGCGTGACGCTGGCCCGTGGGCTGGAGCCGGATGAGCTGGTGCGGCGCCTGGCCCGGGAGGAGCCGGGTCCGCTGGGTCAGTACACGGGCGGGACGCTGGAGGATTTCCTGGAGCGCCGGGATGCGCCCGCGCGAACGGCGGTGCGGTACGGCTCCGGTGAGGGGCTGTCCTTCGCGGTGGCGTACGGGGACTGGCCGGGGTATACGGGGCCGGGGTTCACCGACGGTCTCTCCAGGGAGGCGCACATCTTCCAGCTCTACTACGAGAGTGAGAATCCAAAGGTGCCGCCACCCTCATTCTCCTATTTTCACCAGGAGACGTACATGTGCGGCTTCGACCTGTGTTCGTTCCCGGATGTGGGCGGTACGGCACTGGAGCTGATCCTCCGTGATGTTCAGACTGCCGGTATCGAGAGGGAGGAGGACCGTGACGCCGCCCATGCCAGGTCTCTGTCGGTGCTGGAAGACCGGTTCGGTCTGAGTCTTCCCCGAGGACAGATACTGGAAGGGCTGCTGCCCGCCGCGACGATCTGACACGAAAGCCCTGCCGGTGTCCGCCGGTCGTTCCCAGCGGATGCGGATGCGGAGGCGTTTGAAGTCGCGGAGCCAGGCGAAACTGCGCTCGACGACCCAGCGGTAGGTGCCCAGCCCGGTGCCGTGAAGGGTGCCGCGGCGGGCGATGGCGGCACGATGCGGCGCTCTCGGACCTGGTCGCGGTAGATGTCGTGGCCGTGCCCACGGTCGGCGATGAGTGAGTCCGCCTTGCGTCGCGGGTGGCGCCGAGGCCGTCGGCGACGGCGGCCCGCGCGCTGGCCGCGAAGCCCTGCGGGGTCCGGTCGGCGGTCGCGCGGTTGACATTCGGGTACGCCGAATGCGGCCCCTCAACGTGCTGCCGGGGGCGACGAGTTCGGACACGGGGGTGTCCAGATCCTTTCCGTTGGATTACCGTCCGATGCGATCACACGGCCGGCGCGCGGGGCCGATGACTGACGGGTCCTGCAACACGATCGACACGATGGCGTGCAGGTCACCGGCGGTGCGGGCGGTGACCTGCACGCTCAGGTCTGGAGTGCGGTCCCGTGAACTCCGTGCTTGTCGATCAGCGTGAGCTCCTCCTCCGTGAGCGGCGGGAAGTCCAACGCCCTCACATTGTGGTCCAGTTGCCAGGTCGAGCTCGCTCCGATCAGCGCGCTGGTGATCTGCGGCAGTCGCAGGACCCACTGCAGGGCGAGCTGGGCCAGTGACTGGCCCCGGTCGCGGGCCAGTTCGTTGAGGGCCGTCGCCCGCTCGCGGTACGTGTCGTCGATGACGTCCGGCGACAGGAAGGCGCTGTTCCGGGCCCGCGCGCTCTCGGGAACCGTGTCGGTGAGGTACTTGTCGGTGAGCAGGCCCTGGGCGAGTGGGCTGTAGACGACGAGTCCGAAGCCGTCGCGGGCGGCCAGATCGATCAACCCGTCGCGTTCCGGGCCTCGATCGAAGAGGGAGTAGCGCGGTTGGTGCACGAGCAAGGGCGCGCCCGCGTCGCGCAGCAGCTCGGCGGTTTCGTGGGCGCGTTCCACGGGATAGTTGGAGATACCGACGTACAGCGCTTTCCCCGAGGTGACGGCGCTCGCCAGCGCGCCGGCCGTCTCCTCCAGGGGGGTGGTGGGGTCGTACCTGTGGCTGTAGAAGATGTCGACGTAGTCGGTGCCGAGGTCGCGCAGGCTCTGCTCCAGCGAAGTCAGCAGCGACTTGCGGGAGGCGCCCCGCTGGTAGGGGCTGGGACCGATCGGGTTGCCCGCCTTGGTCGACAGGACCAACTCGTCCCGGTACGGGGCGAGATCCCTGCGCAGGACCTGGCCGAGGAACTTCTCGGCGGCGCGCGGCGGCGGACCGTAGCGGTTGGCGTTGTCGAAGTGGGTGATCCCCAGGTCGAACGCGCGCAGCACGATGTCGCGCTGCGTCTCATAGGGGTAGTCGGTGCCGAACTTCTGCCATAGGCCGAAGGAGAAGGCGGGCAGGTCGAGGCCGGAGTTCCCGGCGCGGCGGTAGGTCGTATGGGTGTCGTACCGGTCGGCTGCTGCCCGGTGGGATCCGTCGGGGGTGGTGGCTGACATATGCCGAACTCCTTTTCATGGGTGAGTCGTTGGGGGTGGATTGAATTCATTGGAGTGCAACAAGGATTGTGTGGAACAAAACCTCTCGCCATGTATCTTCATGGGAAAGGCCAGCGAAGGGGATAAGTGATGTGCCCGCATTTCGTTAAGGACGTCGTTATTTCGGCGAGTGAGCTCGATACCGTGCTCCGCGAAGGTATCGAAGGTATCGAAGGTGCTTCTGCTTCGGTCATTGTCCTCGAGGTGGGAAGAGCAGAGGCGGGCAATCCTGACCCCCTGGTTTCTTACGCGGCGGGACACATCCCCGGAGCCCGTTACGTGCCGTTTGAAGCGGGCTTTGTCGGACAGTCCACCGCATCCAGCGGCCACGGTCCGCTTCCTGAGGCGAGCGATCTGCAGCAACGGCTGCGTACTTGGGGCGTGGACGACAACAGCACCGTCGTCGTCTGCACCCGGCAGAGTCCCGCCGTGGCTGCTCGCGCCTGGTGGATCCTGCGCTGGGCCGGCGTGCGGGACGTGCGCTGCCTGAACGGTGGGTGTGCCGCCTGGCAGGCGTTCGGTGGGCCGATCGATGTCCACGTTCCGCCGCCGGGCGCCGGGACGGCCGTCGTCCGTCCCGGGTCGCTCCCCGTCCTGAGCGCCGAGGACGCCGGACGGCTGGCCGCCTCGGGGCACCTCATCGATGCCCGCGCCCCGGAGGCGTACGCCGGGAATCCGCGACAGACAGGAACCGGGCACATTCCCGGCGCGCACAGCATTCCCGGGTCTGACAACTTCACCGCCGGGGAGCTGCGCGACGCCGCGGAGCTGAGAGCTCTGTACGCCCGCCACCTGGGCGGAGGCGTGGTCGGGGCGTACTGCGGCGGCGGGGTGTCGGCGACGACGACCGTGCTGGCACTCGCTTCCCTGGGGATCGAGGTGGCCCTGTACCCCGGTTCGTGGTCCGCGTGGATCACGAACCCCGCCCGGCCGACGGCGACCGGGCCCGGCGTGCGCCCGGCGGCTGGACGGTGACCCCGGGCCCGGGGCGATGCGCACCCGGCCCTCACCCTCGGTCGACCACGCCGGGACCGCCCGAAAGGTCCCCGGCGAACAGGCCCCGCAGCTCGGCTTCCTCTTCCGGTGACGGGGTCCACCGGGAGGCCTGAATGTTCTCGTCGAGCTGCGCCGGGACGGTCACCCCCGCGATCACACTGGAGACCGTCGGCTGGGCGAGCAGCCAGCCGAGCGCGGCGGCGCTCGGCGTGATGTCCCGGTCCCGGGCGAACTGCTCGAACTTCGCCAGTGCCTCCCAGGGCGCCGAGCGCAGCAAATAGCGTTTCAGGTTGGATATTTTCGCGTTCTCCGGAGCCCGCTCCGTCGAATACTTTCCCGTCAGTAGTCCGTTCTGCAGTGGGAAGTACGGAATGAAGCCCGCTCCGTGATGATCGAGTGCCGGAATCAGTTCCTCCTCCGGCTTGCGCCACAGGAGGCTGTATTCGTCGGTCGTCGACGCGAATGGTGTGAGTCCGTGCGCGCGGGCCGTGTGCTGCGCGTCGACGAACTGCCAGGCCTTGAAATTGGATGCGCCGATGTACCGTACCTTCCCCGATCTCACCAGCGCGTCAAGTGCCGAAAGGGTTTCCTCGATGGGGGTGAGGTGGTCCGGGAAGTGGATCTGGTAGAGGTCGATGTAGTCGGTGCGCAGTCGGCGCAGCGATTCCTCCACCGCGGCCACGATGTACTTGCGGGATCCGGGCCGACTGTAGGCGGGCCCGCGCTCGCGGCTGAGGTTCAGGCCGAACTTGCTGCCGATGACGACCTGTTCACGGCGCGCGCCAATTGCTGCGGCGAACAGTTCCTCGCTCTGTCCTGGCCGGTCGCCGTAGCCCTCGGCGAGGTCGAAGTACGTGACACCGTGGTCGATCGCACGGTCGACGATCGCGGTGACCGCTTCCTGGCCGGTCGCGCGCATGCCCGACCGGCCGAAGGTGCTGGCGCCGATCCCGATCTCGGACAGGACCAGACCGGAGGTGCCGAGGCGGCGGTGTCCGTCGGGGAGTTGTGTTGCAGGGGGCACGGTTGTCCTCAGTGGGCGTGGTGAACAGGCCGTCAGTGGGTCTGGTGAACAGGCCGTCAGTGGGTCTGGTGAACAGTTCGTCAGTGGGTGTCGTCCGTGCCCAGCAGCCCTTGGAGCGTCGAGGACTCGTACTCGGTGCGGAAGATGCCGCGGCGCTGGAGTTCGGGGACGACCGAGTCGACGAAGAGGTCGGCCGGTCCGCGGTGGTACGGCGGGAACAGCTGGACGCCGTCGAGCACCTCTTCCTCCAGGTTCTCCTCCAGCCAGTCTGCGATGGCCTTCGCGTCACCGACGACGGCCGGCTGCTGTGCGTGCCGGGCACGGTGCACGTAGTGGTACAGCTCGCGCAGGGTGGCGTCCTCGCCGATCTGGGTGCTGAGGATGTGCCGCAGCAGTTCCCGGTCGTCCTTGGTGTCGCGCGCACGGTCGCTGAGCAACGGCGCGAGCGCGTCGTCGGCGAGCTGGTCGATGTCGACCACGTCGAGAACGCGTTCGCTGTCGCGGACCCTTGACAGGTCGATGCCCAGGCCTTGGGAGAACGCGGCCGGCAGGGCCTCGGTCAGCTGCAGGGCGTTGATCTCGTTGAACTTCGCGCGGGCTTCGCGGGCGGTGCCGCCCAGGTAGAAGGTGATCCCCGGGATGATCTTGAACTTCTCGGGGTCGCGTCCGTTCGCCGCGACGCGCTCCTTGAGCCTGCGGTACTCCTCCTTGCCACGGCTGATGCCGAAGTACGGCGAGAACCGCACCTGCGCGAAGTCGGCGCCGTAGCGAAGGGACTCCTCGGACAGACCCACCTGGATGACCGGGATGTGGGACTGCACCGGCGGCGGCACGTTGAGCGGTCCGCGGACGTCGAAGTGCTCGCCGTGATGGTCGATCTGGTGCCAGGAACCCGGCCGCACCAGCGTGCCGCCAGCCTTGTCGTCGAGCAGGAAGTCGGGCTCCCAGCTCTCGTACAGCAGCCGGTTGACGACGTCGGTGAACTCCCGGGCCCGCGCGTACTTCGTCTCCTCGGTCGGCACCGGGTTCTTGCCGTAGTTGCCGACCGGGTCACCGTCGCGGTCGATGCCGAAGACGACGTTCAGCGCGGTGCGGCCCTGGTTGAAGTTGTCGAGCGTCGCCAACTGCCGGGCGATGCCGTAGGGGTGCTCGAAGGAGGAGTTGACCGACATCACGAACCCCAGGTTCTTCGTGAGGGCCGCGGCATGCCCGGCGTACACGAAGTTGTCCCAGCGGTAGATCCGGTTGAGACGGTCGGGCTCGCTGCCGAGCGCGCTCCCGGCGAAGACGTAGTCCAGCTTGCCGCGCTCGGCGGTCCTGGCGATGTCGAGGATGACGCTGGGGTCGCGCAGCCCGGCGTTGGTGGCCTCCGGCAGCCGCCAGGCGTCGAGGTCCCAGCCGGTCCCGTACGCGGCCAGGCCCAGGCGGAGTTGGCGTCGCGTGCTCATATGGTTCATGCCTCCGGGGCGTTCGCGGTGAAGCTGTTGAGGGGTGTGTCCAGGCCGAAGTGGCCGCGGAAGGTGTCCGTCGTGTAGTCGGCGCGGTACACGCCGCGTTCCTGAAGGATGGGGACGACCTCGTTCGCGAAGCGCTCCAGTGGCTCCCACAGGTAGGGCACGCTCACGTTGAACCCCTCGGCGGCGCCGCGCTCGAACCAGTCGATCAGGGTGTCCGCGACATGTTCGGCCGTCCCGATCACCAGCGGGAAGTTGCCGGCGATCGCGGCGCCCAGTACGTCCCTGACTCGCACGCTGCCGCCCTCCACGGTCCTGCCGGTGCGTCGCGTCAGAGCCGTCAGCAGGGTGCGCCCGTACTCGTTGAACCGGTCGGCGGCGTCCGGCTTGACGGCGCCGTCGATGCCCAGCGGCCGCAGATCGACCCCGACGCGCTCGGACAGCGAGCGGACGCTGCGCACGCCCTTGGGAAGCGCGGTCCGGGCGGCCCGGACGCGGTCCCCTTCAGGTCCCGTCCAGTACGACTCGTCCTGGTCGCCCTCGACGACGTCCTCGTCGAACGGCAGCAGGGCGTTCAATTCCTCGTACTGTTCCACCGCTCGCGCGCGAGTGTCGGCTACGAGCGGTGTGATGCCCGGCAGGAAGAAGATCGGGTCCATCCGTCCGCGCAGCCGCTCGGCCCGCCGGCGCACGTCGGTGTTGAAGACGATGGAGTCCTCCGGCGTGGCGGGACCGGTGAAGTTCACGTCGGCCCACTTGGCGCTCAGCTCACGAGAGAGCTCGGAGGCACCGGCGTACAGCAGCGGCACGTGACCCTGCGGCGGCCGCTCAAGCGGCAGTGTGCCGCCGACTTGGAAGTGCTTTCCCCGCCAGTCGAGCCGGTGCACCTTGGTGTCGTCGATGTAGCGCCCGGCCTGCTTGTCCTGGAGGTACGCGCCGTGCTCGATGCTGTCCCACAGCCGCCGCACGACGTGGATGAACTCGTCGGCCCGCTCGTAGCGGTCCGCGCCGCCCAGGTCGGGGAGGCTGAAGTTGCGGGCGGCGAGATCGGAGGCGCCCAGCACCACGTTCCACGCAAGCCGTCCGCCGCTGAGATGGTCGAGGGAGGCCGTCAGCCGCGCGAGGATGTACGGCTCGTAGAACGTGGGGTGGGCCGTGACGACGAGCCCGATCTTCGAGGAGTTCAGCGCGAGTTGGGAGCCCAGGGTGAACGGCTCCAGGCGCCCGGTGTTGTGCGTGGTGACCCACTGTTCGCCCACGATGTCGCCGGGGAGGGTGTCGCCGAGGAAGAAGAAGTCGAACTTCGCGTCCTCGACGATCCGCAGCGCCCGGGTCGCGTACTCCAGCTCGAAGGCTTCGGCGGTGGGTGCATCCGGATGTCGCCAGCCGCCCCAGTGCGTGCCGTTGAGCCAGTGCATGTATCCCAGGTGGAGCTGTCGCTCGGCCATCAGGCGTTGTTCCCTTCTTCTTCAGTGGGCCCGGCGGGCCCACCGGGTGCCACGAGGACCACCGGATCGGTGGCGGGCGCACCGGGGATCGAGGCCAGCAGCTCCTTGACGTAGTCGGTGCGCGGCTCGGTGAGCACGTCCAGGGCGCGGCCGCGCTCGACGATGTGCCCGTGGCGCAGGACGACGATCTCGTCGGACACCTCGGCGATGACGCCCAGGTCGTGCGAGATGAAGACGTAGGTCAGGCCCAGCTCGCGCTGGAGCGAGGCGAGCAGGTTGAGGATCTGGCGCTGCACGGTCACGTCGAGGGCGGAGACCGGCTCGTCCAGGACGACGACGTCCGGCCGCGGGGCCAGCGCGCGGGCGATCGCCACCCGCTGCCGCTGGCCGCCGGACAGCTCGGCGGTGTACCGGTCGGCGAGAGTGGCGTCGAGGCCGGTGAGCTCCAGCAGCTCGGCGATCCTGCGCCTACGCTCCTGCGCCGATCCCTGACCGTGGCCGCGGAGCGGTTCGTCGAGGATCGCGCGGACCGTGGAGCGCGGGTTCAGTGAGGCGAAGGGGTCCTGATAGACCATCTGCACCTTGCGGTACAGGCCCGCCTGCCCGGCGCCCCGGCGGTGGTGGACGACCGGTTCGCCGTCGACGGCGACCGATCCCGCGTCCGCCGGGGTCAGCCCGGCGAGGACCCGTACGAGCGTGGTCTTGCCCGAACCGGACTCGCCGACGATGCCCAGCGTGCTCCCCCTGCGGACCCGGAACGAGGCGTCGGCCACCGCGGTGACCGGGGCCGCGCCGCGGCGGGAGGCGAAGGTCTTGACGACATCGCGGGCCTCGACGACCACCGGGGAGCCGGCGGACACGGTGTCGAAGTACTCCCGGCGGGCGCTCGCCGCCTGCCGGACCGAGGAGCCGAGCGAGGAGGAGCGCAGCAGTTCCTTCGTGTACGTGTTCCCCGGATCGGCGACCACATCGGCGGTCCGCCCGCTGCGCACGATCCGACCGTCCTTCACCACGGCGATGTCGTCGGCCCGTTCCGCGGCGACCCCCAGGTCGTGGGTGATGAGCAGGATGCCGAGGTGCTCGCTGTCCACGAGACCGGACAGGAGGTCGAGGATCGTCTTCTGCACGGTGACGTCGAGCGCGGTCGTCGGCTCGTCGGCGATCAGGAGACGAGGACGCGTGCTCATCGCGGCGGCGATCAGCACCCGCTGGCACATTCCGCCGGACAGCTCATGCGGATAACGACCGTACAGGCGCGTGGGATCACGCAGCCCGACCTTCGCGAACAGGTCGAGGACCCGCTCGCGACGCTCGGCGCGGGAGCCCACACCGTGGGCGCGCAGCGGCTCCGCGGCCTGCACGCCCACGGGCAGCAGGGGGTTGAGGCCAAGGAGCGCGTCCTGGGGGATGTACCCGATCTCCTTGCCGCGCACGGTCCGGTACTGCCGCTCGGACAGGCCCGTGAGTACCCGGCCGCCGAGGACGACCTCGCCCGCGGTGACGCGCCCGTTCTCCGGGAGCGTCCCGGTGACGACGCGGCCGAGGGTGGACTTGCCGGACCCGGACTCGCCGACGACGGCCCGGATCGAGCCGGGCGCGACCTCCAGGCCCACCTTGTCGAGCACGGGCAGCGGGCCGCGCCCCGGGACGGTGAACTGGGCGCTCACGTCCCGCAGTTGGAGCAGCGGGGTGCTCAGCGGGTCAGGCGACGACACGGGTCCTCCCTCGGTTGAACGACCTGCCGATGCGGTAGACCGCGAGCACGGTCAGCACGATGACCAGGCCGGGCAGCAGACTCAGCCACCACTGCACGCCGATGAACGTGCGTCCCTCGGCCACGAGGAGTCCCCACTCGGGCGTCGGCGGCGGTGCGCCCAGGCCAAGGAAGCTCAGGGCGGCGACGGTCAGGATCGCCGTGCCGATGTCCATGGTCGCCGCGGCGAGCACCGACCGGGACGCGTTGGGCACGACGTGCTTGAACAGGCGGTGGACATAGCCGTGCCCGGCGAAGACCGAGGCCTCCACGTACTTCGCGTTGCTCACCTTCAGCACCTCGGAGCGCATCAGCCGGGCGAAGCCGGCCGTGCTGTTGATGCCGATGGCGACGGCGATGTTCAGCGTGCCGCGCCCCAGCGCGGAAATGATCGCGAGGGAGACGATGAGGCTCGGCACCGCCAGCATGATGTCGACGATCCGCATCAGGACACTGTCGACGCGGCCGCGCAGCGCGCCCGCGACGAGCCCGAGCAGCGAGCCGCTCACCAGGCCGATGGCGACCGCGGTCACCGCCGCCTGGAGGGAGAGCCGGGTGCCCCACACGGCGCGGGTGAACTGGTCGCGCCCGAAGTCGTCGGTGCCGAAGAGGCGGCCGTCGCCCGGCGCGAGCAGCATCCGCGAAGCGTCCTGGCGCAGCGGGTCCCCGGAGGCGAACAGGGAGGGGTGAATCGCGGCCGCGATGACCACCGCCATCCACAGATACGCCACGAGGAGTCCGGGCGAGCGCAGCAGCACGGCCAATCGGCATCCCCGCGCGCGCAGTTGACCGGGCGGCGGTGTGGACGCCGCCGCTTGAAGAGCAGTCATGTCATCCGTCCCATTGGATCCGCTTGTCGAGCAGCGGGTAGACGGCGTCGACGACGAGGTTCACCACGACGAAGATCACCGCGCTGATGGTGACCGCGACCAGGACGACCGGCATGTCCCGGCCGTTCACGGCGTCGACCACGAGACGCCCCACACCGAGCCTCGAGAACACGGTCTCGGTGAGGACCGTCCCGCCGACCATCACGCCGACGGTCGTGCCCAGCGAGGTGACGACCGGCAGCGCCGCGTTCTTCAGGGCGTGCCGGACGACGATGTCGAACCGGCTGAGCCCCCAGTTGCGGGCCGTCTCCACGTACGGCGACGTCAGGGCGCCGCGCAGGTTGGCCGTCAGGAGCTGCGAGATGCTGCCGCAGCCGGCGACCGCGAGGGCGACCGAGGCGACGAGCAGCCCTCCGGTGCCCCGGTCGCTGACCGCCTTGATCCAGTGCAGTTGGAAGGCGAACACCTGCAACAGGACCAGACCCACAAGGAACGGGGGCAGCGACACCGCGATCGGCGGCAGCGAGATGAGTGCCTCCCGCGCCCACTTCCAGTTGGTCAGCTCGATGGCCACCGACAGCGTCACCCCCAGCACCACCGCGAGGAGCAGCCCGGTGAACGCCAGCTTGAGGGTCTCGGGGAAGGACTCGAAGTACACCTCCACTGCCGGGCGTCGCTGGTAGACGCTCTGCCCGAAGTCGCCGTGGAGCGCTCCGGTCAGCGCGTCCCAGTACTGCACCCACACCGGGCGGTCCAGGCCGAGCAACTCGCGCTGTTCGGCGAGGAGTTGCTTGACGTCGGCGCCGTCGCCGCCGGCCGTGAGGCCGCCCGCCGCGTCACCGGGAACGACGTACAGCAGGAAGAACGCCCCGGTGAAGGCGCCCCAGACCACGATCAGGCCGTACAGGAGTCGAAGACCGTACCGTTTCATCGGGCTACTTCTTCGCCAGCCAGGCATTGATCAGGTACTGATCGAGCCCGACGGGTGTGGTGCCGTGCAGCCGCGGCGAGTGGGCCCAGATGTCGACGTCGTTGGACAGCGGCACCTCGTAGGCCTGCTCGATGAGGATGCGGGACGCCTGGTCCACCAGTTTCTGGCGCTTGTCCTTGTCGGTCGTCTGGTTCTGCGCCTGGAGGAGCCTGTCGAGCTTCTTGCCCGTCTTGTCGTCGTCCGCGATGAAGCTGCGGTCGGAGCCGTCCGTGGTGCCGTAGTTGGCGCGCAGCACGTCGGGATCGGGCGTGGAGGCGTACCAGTAGGCGACGTCGTACTCGCCGCTGAGCAGCTTCTCGTTCGCCTCGGCCTCCAGCGGTGGGTCGAGGACGAGTTCGACGCCGAGCTTCTTCCACTGGTCCTGCAGGGCCTGCCATGCGGCGTCGTCGCGCGGGGCACGCAGCGACAGCCGCTTGCCTTGGGCGTTGACGCGGATGCCGTCGGAGCCGACCTTGCCCCAACCGGCCTGCTTCAGCAGCGACTTGGCCTTCTTCGGGTCGTACTTGAGCAGCGCGCTCTGGTCCGAGTAGGCGGGGTTGTCCTTGCTCAGCGGACCGGTCGCGGGCTGGTCCACGCCACCCGAGGCGATCTTGACGAACTGCTCGCGGTCCACGCCGACCTGGAGCGCCTGGCGCACCCGCACGTCCTTGAGGAACTTGGAGGACGTGTTCAGGGGTATCTCGGTCCCGGTCGCGGGGTTGAGCGTCTTGGAGATCTTCAGGCCGGCGGCCTTCAGCTGCGGGACGTACTTGGCGTTCACCCAGTAGACGAACTGGAGCTCGTCGTCCCCGATGACCGCGCCGTTGCGCACCGAGTCCTCGGGAATGATCTTGTAGACGACCTGGTCGAGATAGGCCGACCCGCTGTGCTTGAAGTACTTCGGCGCCCAGTCGTAGTCCTTGCGCTTCTTCAGCACGATGCGCTGGTTCGGGACGTACTCCTTCAGGTAGAAGGGGCCGGATCCGTCGAGATACTTCTGCCGCTTCTCGACGGGGAGCTCTGCCGTCTTCTGCGAGACGATGCCGACATAGGCACGAGAGAGAGATGTCAGGAAGGCGGCGTTCGGCTCCGCGAACTCGACGGTCACCTTGTGCTCCGAGGGCGTTGCGATCTTGCTGATGCCCTGCACGATGGTCTTCGCGCTGGAGTGGATGCCGGGCCGGTTCAGGCTCTCCAGGTTGGCCTTGACCACCTTCGCGGTGAGCTTGGTGCCGTCGTGGAAGGTCACGTCGTCCCGCAGCTCGAACGAGTACGTCCGCGCGTCCTTGCTGACCGTCCAGCTCGTGGCGAGCCACGGCTCGACCTTCTTGGTCTTGGGGTTGTAGAAGACCAGGGAGTCGGTCAGGGAGCGGGCCGCCGTGCGCCAGACCTGGTTGACGACGGCGGCGTCGACGCCGCCGGGGTCGGCGCTGAGGCCGATGTTGAGCGTGCCTCCGTAGCGGTCCTTCTCCGCCACGGAGGCGGCTGTGTCGCTCTGCCCGCCGCTGCCCGAGCAGGCGGCGGTGGTGAGAAGCGCCGAAACGGCGCCCACTGCGGCGAGCCGCCGCCACGGACGTGAACTGAACACGGCTTGTCTTTCCTCTCGTTCGGCGCAGGGGCGAGCTGCAGCGGCCGTGCGGCCATCAACGACCGCGCAGCGCCACGCAGGTGCACTTGCCTCAGGCGAAGGTGTGGCAGTGACGCAGGAAGCGATACCAGAAGCGATACCAGAAGCGATACATAAAACTTCCTGCCTCAGGACCCGCGTCCCACATCTCGTGAAACGCGGACGGCGTACGCATCAACACCCCGCCACCTGCGCATCATTGCTGTTCAGGCCGCTATGGGGCCCCGCCGTCACACGGGGAGTGGAGATGCCGCGTGGTAGCAGCTGGTTACTGCTAACCCGTAGTTCGATATGTTTGCACGGCGCGCGGTAAGTAGCGTGACAGCAACATTGCAGTCTCACGAACGGGGAAGCCAGCGTGGTTTTTGACAAGAAATACACCGACGAGGTGCGCCGGCGTGCCGTCGAACGCGTACACCAGCGGCGCCTCGCGGAGCCCACCAACCGCGCGATCGTCCGCGAGGTCGCCGAGGAGTACGAGGTCGGCCCGCAGTCCCTGCGCAAGTGGCTCAACCGCTACGACGACGGCAGCTACGACTACGACTCCGTCGACGGACAGGGAGAGGGGCCGGGGCAGGGGCACGAGGACGGCTGGCAACCGCCGGCCGCGCCGACCGGTCGCCAGGAGCACGGAACGGGCCGACGCGAACTGCTCGCCAGGATCGCGGAACTGGAACACCACATCGCTGTCCTGCGGGAGGACAACCGGTCCCTGACACGCGTTGTCCTGGTGCTGGCCGACCAACTCCGCGAGGCCACCACCAGCGGTGGTGTCCAGATCCCGGCGCCCACGGCCCGCCACGCGCCGCGCGCCTAGAATCGCTCCGGTGAGCGACAGAACTACCGTGGTCAGCAACCTGCACGGGCGGACCACCGACATCCGTGGCCGGTACGCCATCGCCGGGCCCGGATTCGAGATGGTGTCGGACGGATCGGTGCGCAGCGGCGGCCCGGGTGAGGAAGCGAGCTCGCTCGACCTGCTCGTCGCCTCCCTCGTGTCGTGCGCGCTCAACGCGTTCCGCCATGACTTCCTCGAAGGCGGCCAGCCCGAGCGCCAAGTGGAAATCTTCGCCCGGATCGAGCGCAAGGCCGAGGGTGACTATCTCGGCACGCTCATCCTGGAGTGCTTCATCGACGGCGTCGACCATGTCACGGCCGACGAGCTCGTCGCCGAGTACAAGAAGCGGTGCCGCATCTACAACGCCCTCAAGGCGAGCTTGCCGGTGGTGTTCGTGCCACACACATCGGGATCCACAGGATGACGGCGGCCGCTGCCTCCGCCCTCGTGAAGGCGCGGACGGCGTACGTCGAAAGGGCACACTCGGTGTTCATCGAGGTCGCTCCGTGGCGGGTGATGGCACCAGGGCCGGACCCGATCCAGGGAAGCATCCCCGGCGCGATCCGCACCTCGGTCAAGTCCGACTTCGCCGGCCGCCCGACGGCCGGCAGCGGCCACCTGCCGCTGCCGGAGCGCACTGCCGTACACGCCACTCTGCTCGCGTACGGTGTCTCTCCCGTCGACGACCTCGTCCTCTACACCCGCCGCATCGAGGAACTGTCGTCCGCCGCACGCGCGTGGTTCGTCCTCACCTGGGCCGGTTTCCGCTCGGTACGCGTTCTGGACGGTGGCCTGCCGGCGTGGACCCGGGCGGGCGGGCCGACGGGCGACCCGCGCGAGACACGGCAGCCCGCTCCGGTCCGGGACGGCACGCCGCCCGCGGGCGGGAACGGTGGCCGACACGTTCTGACGACGGCGGCGGAGGTCCTGGAGGTCGCGGACTACGGCACACTCCTCGACTCGCGCCCCCTGAGCGCCTACAACGGAGCGCTGGACGACCCGAGGACCGGCCACGTCCCGCACGCGATCCACGCCCATTCGGCCGAACTGGTCGCTTCCGACGGCTTGTTGAGGTCACCGACCGAACTGCGGAAGTGGTTCCTGTCCCGCCGGGCGATCGGCGGCCACGGGGTGGGCGCCTACTGCGGCGGTGGTGTGTCCAGCGCGCTGCTGGTGTTCGCCGGAGCCTTGCTCGGGCAGCGGGTGGGCCTGTACGTGGATTCGTGGTCGGCCTGGGCACGCGACGGGTTGCTGCCGGTCGAGCGGGGGACGGCGGTGACCAGGTCGTCGGCCGTGGACACGGACTGCGTGTGAAGGTGTGTTCCGCTAGGGCCTGCCGTAGTGGACTGCCGTCCGCAGGCGGGCAGGGCCACCGGAGATGCATCCGGTCCGTGGCTCGCGGGTGTGAACGGTTCCACGGCGCGTCAGTGCACGCGCGATGTCGTCCAACCCATCCTCCCTAACGAGGTTCGTGCGGTGCTGGCCAGGGCGTTGGCGTCGTATGCGCGCATCCACGTTATGCAGACCTGCCGCCCGCGAACGGCCGGGCATTGCGTTCGGCCAGGCGGTAGTCGGACCTCTCATCAGCGTCTCCTACGGCGCCTCTCGGGCCCGGTGACACCACCCTCCCAGGCCATCCGTTCGACAAGGGGGAACAGTCATGCCGGGCCCGGAGGCCAGCGGCCCTCTTGCAGGACCGCAGGTACTGACAGCAACGCCCGGGTGGCTCGGTACAGCAAGGCAGGGATCACCAGTGCACCATCTCAGCCACCGCCGAGGTCCTTTCGCCAGACTTCCACCTGCAGCGATGACTTAACGAGCCCCACAGGCTCAAGGGCTAGTGGGACACGGGCGTCAGATGCTCGTGTGCCCAGTCGGCGAACGTGGTCGGAGGGATGCCCAGCGCCCGGGCGAACTCGGGCCGGGCTGGCGCGAGGACCTCGTTGGTCCACTCGTGTCCGGCTCCCCACATCGGCATGCCTGCCGCGAGGGCCTCTTCAAGGCTCATGGAGGGTGGGGTCACGGTTACGCCCCACGCGGCGGACAACCTCTGCGCGATCTGCGTCATCGTGAGCAGGTCGCCGGCCAGTTCCAGCTCCACTTCGTGGAACCGGTCGGGGTCGTCTATGGCGTGCGCGGCGGCCGTGCCGATGTCCTCCGTGGCCACCAGTGCCAGTTCGGTGTCCGGTTTCAGCACCGTCAGCAGGCCGCCTTGGGGCCCGTTGGGTGCCAGCTCGGGCAGGTTCTCCATGAAGAACGCGGGCTTGATCACCGTCCAGCGGGCGAAGCCCGCACTCCGCACAGCGTCCAGGATCGTCTGCTTGGTGTTGAAGTATTCCTCCACCGCCGCCCAGCGGCCTTCGGCCCAGCCGGGGGCCTGGGTGTGCGCACCGACTCCGCTGGTCGAGGACTGCACGAAGTGCCGTACTCCCGCCGCTTTCGCCGCGTCTATCAGGTTGGTGGCCTGCGCAAGCTCTCCCACGAAGTCGACGCTGGTCTCGGTCATGGGCGGCATCTGCACCGAGAACACCGCGCGGACCCCCTCGACGGCCGGGCCAAGGGAAGCCCGGTCGGAGAGATCCGCCTTCACCAGCTCGGCGCCCAATGCCTCGATGGCCTTGGCGGGCTCCGAGTGCGGGTCGCGTACGAGCACACGTACCGGCACGTCGGCGGCCAGGAGCGCGCGGGCCGTAGCGCCCCCTTGGCGGCCGGTGGCTCCGGTGACCAGGACAGTGTCGTTGTTGGTAGGCATGGTTCTTGCTCCTCGCAGACGGGAGAAAGGAAAGCGGCGGGGCCCGCCGTTTTCGTTCCGCTAAGATATGGCGGGGCCCGCCATTTAGCAAATGAGGAGATCATGAACGGTCAGCGATCGGACGCCCGTCGCAACTACCAGCGCATCCTCGCCGTCGCCGAAGCCGAAGTCGCCGCGCACGGCGCCGACGCGTCCCTGGAGCAGATCGCCCGCACCGTCGGCGTCGGATCGGCCACCGTGCGCCGTCACTTCCCCACCCGCCGGGCACTGCTCGAAGCCGTCTTCCAGGAGCGCATCGAGGGCCTGTGCGAGCGCGCGCGCCGGCTGAGCGGGGCCGACGACAGCCGCACCGCGCTCCTGGAGTGGCTTCATGGCCTCGTTGCCTACGCCGTTTCCGCCCGCGGATTCGCCAGCACCCTCACCTACGAGCCCCCCACCGACGAGCCCGCCCCGCACTCCTGCGGCAACACAATCGAAGCGGCCGGAACGCCCCTGCTCCAGCAAGCCATCCGCGACAAGGCGGTCAAGCCGGACGTCAACTTGCACGACCTGCTCACCCTCGCCGTCGGCATCGCGCTGGCCACCGAGCACCACAGCAACCCCGCAGCCCAGGCCGACCGCCTCTTCCACCTAGCCGTCGAAGGACTCAGCCCCGCCCGAGGGGTCACCGATCCCTCGTGAGGGCCGTCAAGCGACGAGAGCGGTGAAGCGTGTGCCAAGTGCGAACCCGTTGTCGGGTGAGTCTGAGAATCTTCTCCTCATGAGCACACCACCAGGCGGATTGCCTGCCTACCGAGTCATCACCGGACCGGACGATGCCGCGTTCTGTCAACGTGTGAGTGACGCGATCGGCCTTGGCTACGAACTGCACGAAGGCCCCGCGGTTACCTTCAACGGTGAGAACGTCATCGTCGCTCAGGCCCTGGTCTGGTCGGCACAGTCGTAGCAGCCGTGAGAGCGGCGGTGCTTGTGGTCGGCCCATGACGTGAGAAGGCGCCGCACGGGTCTGCGTCGCTCGGGGTGTGGATGGCGTGGTCGGGCGGGTGTCGGAGGTGGGGCTCCAGGGCTTGGATATCACGTCGGCCGATGCGGAATTGGCCTGGCCCCGGCCGTGAGTACTGCGTCGGTGTGTCGGCCCAGGACAGTGAACCGGTCCGGCGGACGGTGACGTGGGGCAGTTCGTTCTCCAGACGCTGGTAGTCCGCCCGGACGTGTTCGCGAAGATCTTGAGCTCCGCCGGGCCAGTGGCCTCCCGCACCTCTGATCCAGGCGAAGGAGTCCCCGGTGACCCCGGCGGCCGGTGCGGGTCCTTGCTCGAGCAGGGTGACCGGGATACCCCGACGTGCCAGGTGGTAGGCCACTGAGGAGCCGACGATCCCCGCACCGACCACAACAACGGCTGACATAAGGCCCCTTCCGATAGGTCAGTGACCGTTCAGGCTGTGACTGCGGCTGTAGAGACAAGTCGGGTCGCGGCTGGGACGGCACAACAGGATTTACCGCGACCTGTCTTCCCTTCCAACTGGTGAGCCGGGAGCGGAGAGACCATCCCCCTGCGTGGCTACGAAGAAGGTAATGGGGGGGCAGGCGCAGGCGAGTCATAAGACTCTCGCCTGCGGCCCCCCGAAGGGATGGGCTGACACTCCACTTAACGAATACGCCGCCTGCCGCGTCGGCCCCGAGGTCACACTCGGCCTCCGCAGCCGGCGGGCCTTCTGGATTCTTCATGTCCTGCACCATCAACTCGCCTGCTACGGCGCCGATATGAGTACAGCGTTTGAGGAATCCAGCACTAGAGGGTGAACCGGAGCGGGGTGCCGGGCGCCGCCTGGGCCGCCGCGCCGAGAGCCGCTTCCTCCGCGACGGCGATCACCGGGTAGCCGCCGGTCGTCGGGTGGTCGTGGAGGAACACCACGGGCCGCCCGTCCGGCGGCACCTGCACCGCGCCGAGCACTATGCCCTCGCTGGGCAGCTCACCCTCCAACTCCCGCTCCAGGGCGGGCCCTTCGGTACGCAGCCCGATCCGGTTGCTGTTGCCCGAGACGGTGTACGCGGCAGTGACGAAGGTCAGGCGCGCGGCCTCGGTGAACCAGTCCGCGCGGGGCCCGAACCGCACCGGCAGGACGAGCTCGGCCGGGGGAGCGGGCCAGGGCGCCGCCACCGGCAGCACGGGTTGCGCGCCCGGCGCCTCGCCGACGGGCAGCACGTCCCCCGCGCTCAACGGCGCGGGCCCGAGTCCCGAGAGCAGATCGGTGGCCCGACTGCCGAGCACGGGCTCGATGGCGATCCCTCCGGCGACGGCAACGTAGGACCGGACCCCCGTACTGGCCCTACCCACGTCGAGAACGGCTCCCGCGGGTACGTGCACGGGGACCCCCCAGGCCGCGGGCGCACCATCGACGGTGACCGGGCAGGGCGCCCCGCCCACGACAACGGTGACCCCTCGATCCGGCCGCAGCGCGCACCCGGTGAGGGTCGTCTCCAGTACGGCGGCGCCCTCCGCGTTCCCGACCAGCCGATTGGCCAGCCCCAACGCACCCGCATCAAGCGCCCCGGACCGCGGAACCCCCAGGTGGGCATGGCCGACCCGACCGAAATCCTGAATGGTGGTGAGGGCTCCGCCCCGGACGACGGTGATCTTCACGGTCATCGCTCAAGCCCCCGCGACTCGCGCGGGGCGGGCGCCGGTGCAGCGGGCATGCCAAGCCCCTGCGGCGATTGAGCAGCGGAGGCAGGGGCAGCGCCCCGAGGCGTCAACCCCGCCGGAGCGAAACGAACCCGGGTCCCGGGCGACAGCAACGCCGCGGACTCCCGCGCCACATCCCACAAAACCCCGGGATCGGGCATCGTCCCGATCAACTGCCACCCGCCCGGCGTAGCCCGCGGGTACACCGCCGAATACCCCCCGGCCAACGCGACCGCCCCCGCAGGGACCCGCGTCCGCGGCGTCGCCCGCCGCGGCACATGCAACTCCTCCGGCAACCCGGCCAGATATCCGAACCCCGGCGCGAACCCGCAGAACGCCACCCGATACGTGTACGAGGCGTGCATCGCGGCCACGTCCTCCTCGGTCACACCCCACAGTCCCGCCACCTCGGCCAGATCCGGCCCGTCGTACACCACGGGTATCGTCACGACGTCCCCGTCCGCCACGGCCCCCAACGGCACATCCCACTCGCCCAGTTGGCGCGCGAGCGCATCCCGCTCCGTCACTCCGTCCAGTAGCACCGTCCGCGCCCCCGGCACGATCTCCCGCACCGGCGGCAACACCCCCGCGCCCCGCCTGCGCAGCAGTTCCGCGTGGAACGCCCCCGCGTGCTCGGCGTCGGCGAACTCCACCAGCAGCGCATTTCGCCCGGCAGGCCGTACGCGAATGCTCACGTGAACGCCCCGACCTCGACCCCGGCGCCCTCCAGCGCCACCCGCACCCGCGCCGCGATCGCCGCCGCGCCCGGGGTGTCGCCGTGCACGCACAACGACCGCGCGGCGACGGCGACATGGGACCCGTCGACTGCCTCGACCCCGCCGTCCACCGCGAACGCGACGGACCTGCGCACCACGGCGTCCGCGTCCTCGATGACGGCATCACGCTCGCGGCGCGGCACGAGCGTGCCCTCGGGGGTGTAGGCGCGATCGGCAAAGGCCTCACGTACCGGACGCAGTCCCAACTCCTCAGTGACACGCAAGAGTTGAGACCCGGGAAGTCCCAGCACGGGCAGTTCCCCACCCGCGAGCCGCACACCCTCGACGACCGCCCGGGCCTGTTCTCCGTCGCGCACGGTCCGGTTGTAGAGCGCCCCGTGCGGCTTCACGTACGTCACCTCGGCGCCGGCCGCTTCGGCGAACACCCGCAACGCCCCTACCTGGTAAGCCACTTCGGCCGCCAGTTCGTCCGGTGGTACGTCCATCGCGCGCCGCCCGAACCCGGCGAGGTCCCGGTACGAGACCTGCGCCCCGATCCGTACGCCGCGCTCGGCGGCCAGGTCGCAGACCCGGCGCATCACGGAGGGGTCGCCGGCGTGGAAGCCGCAGGCGACGTTGGCGCTGGTCACCACGGAGAGTAGGGCCTCGTCGTCGGTGAGGGTCCACCGGCCGAAGCCTTCGCCGAGGTCGGCATTGAGGTCGATGACGTCGTGGATCACGGGATCAACCTAGAGGATCGTTCAACGATCCGACAAGAGTCACGGTTTTCCGCACCTTTTCGACGTCCGAATCCTGAAACATCTTGTCGGATTGTTGAACGATCCCCTAAGGTCCGTGCATCCCTCATCCATAAATGCGTCCCTCATCGAAAAGGCCGCCGCATGATCGTTCTGCTCGGCGTGCTCGTGGTGATCCTCGGATTCGTCACGCGCCGCAATCCCGTCCTCGTGGTCGGCGTCGCCGGCATCGTCACCGGGCTGCTCGGCAAGATGAACCCGCTGGAGATCCTCGCGGCCTTCGGCACCTCCTTCGCCGACAGCCGCTCCGTCACCGTCTTCGCCATCGTGCTGCCGGTGATCGGCCTCTTGGAGCGCTACGGCCTGCGTGAACAGGCCCGCACGCTTATCGGGAAACTCGGCAAGCTCAGCGCCGGCCGCTTCCTCACCGCGTACCTGTTGGTCCGCCAGGTCACTGCCGCCTTCGGTCTCAACAACCTCGGCGGCCCCGCCCAGGCGGTGCGCCCGCTCGTCGCGCCGATGGCCGAGGCCGCCGCCGAACGCAAGTCGGGGGCCGTGCTGCCGGACAAACTGCGCGAAAAGGTCCGCTCCTACTCGGCTTCCGCCGACACCGTCGGCGTCTTCTTCGGTGAGGACTGTTTCATCGCGATCGGCTCGATCCTGCTGATCACCGGATTCGTGAACTCGACGTACCACGAGCACCTCGAACCCACCCAGCTCGCGCTGTGGGCCATCCCGCTGGCCGTCTGTGCGTTCGTCATCCACGGCGCCCGGCTGCTGCTCCTCGACAGGCATCTGGAGCGCGAGATGGCGCTCGGCGTCGCCGAACACGAGATCCCGCTGCCGAAGGAGCCCTCGAAGTGATCAAGGTCGAATGGCTCTACTGGCTGATCGGTCTGGTCTTCGTCGTCATGGCCGTGCAGATGGCGACGGACCGGACCAACCCCAAGCGCTGGACATCGGCCGCCTTCTGGGGGCTGCTCGGACTGACCTTCCCTTACGGCACCGGGGTCGCGGGCGGCTCGAAAGCGCTGCCCGCCGAACCCCTCGGCGTCGCGGTCCTCGCGCTGATCGCACTCGCCGGGTTCAACTTCATAGGCAAGGGCGAACCGGTCACCACCACACAGGAGCAGCGCGAGCAGTCGGCGGCGCGGCTCGGCAACAAGCTCTTCATCCCGGCGCTCACCATCCCGCTGGTCGCCATCGTCTGCGCCTCCTTCCTCGACGAATCGGGCCTCTTCGAGACCGGCCAGGCCACCCTTCTCGGGCTCGGTATCGGCTGCGTCGTGGCGCTCGTCGTCGGGATGCTGGTCACCGGTGAGCGCAAGGTGTCGACGCCGATCCACTCCGGCCGCTCGATGCTGGAGGCGATGGGCTCGGCGCTGCTGCTTCCGCAGCTCCTGTCCGTCCTCGGCTCGATCTTCGCGGTCGCCGGCGTCGGCAGCCAGGTCGGCAGGATCACGAACGCCGTACTGCCGGACAACTCCAAGTACCTGGCCGTGATCGCGTACTGCGTGGGCATGTTCCTGTTCACCGTGATCATGGGCAACGCGTTCGCCGCGTTCCCCGTCATGACGGCGGCGATCGGCTGGCCGGTGCTCATCCAGCAGATGGGCGGCAACGAGCCGGCGGTCCTCGCGATGGGCATGCTCGCGGGCTTCAGCGGCACCCTCGTCACGCCCATGGCCGCCAACTTCAACATCGTTCCGGCGACACTCCTCGAACTGAAGGACCAGTACGGGCCGATCAAGGCCCAGCTGCCGACGGGCTTCGCGCTCCTCGGCTGCAACATCGTGATCATGTCGCTCTTCGCCTTCTAGCCCGCCTTCCAAGGAGGTCCGCATGTCCGGGTCCACGCCCCGCGTTCTGCTCACCGGATTCGAACCGTTCGACGGGGAGTCCGTGAACCCGTCGTGGCAGGCGGCGGAGGCGGTCGCCGCCGCGCCACCGGCCGGCCTGGACGTCACGGCGGTCCGGCTCCCGTGCGTCTTCGGCGAGTCGCTGACGGCGCTGCGGGCCGCGGTGGCCGAGACCCGGCCCGGCCTGGTGGTCTGCCTCGGCCAGGCGGGCGGGCGCCCCGGCGTCACCGTGGAACGCGTGGCGATCAACGTCGACGACGCGCGCATCCCCGACAACGCCGGGGCCCAGCCGATCGACGTACCGGTGGTGCCGGGCGGGCCCGCGGCGTACTTCTCGACGTTGCCGGTGAAGCGTTGCGTGGCGGCGATGCGGAAGGCGGGGGTTCCGACGGCGCTCTCCAACACGGCCGGAACGTTCGTCTGCAACCACGTGGCGTACGGCCTCGCGCACCTGCTGGCCACGGAGCTCCCGGACGCCCGGGGCGGTTTCGTCCACGTTCCGTGGGCCCCGGACCAGGTGCCGGACGGCTCGGCCCCGTCCCTCCCCGTCGAGACGGTCGCGCAGGGCGTCCGAGCGCTGCTGCTGGCCGCAGTGCCGGCCCGTGAGGACCTGCGGGTGACCGAGGGGGCGACGCATTAGCCGCGGCGGGGCCGGCGGCGTCGGCGCGTGACGCTGGTGTGCGCGGTTCCCCGCGCCCCTTCAGGGACGCGGGGAACCGCGCGAACGCAACCCACACACCAGCCGCACCCGGCGATGTAACCAGCCCCCACCCGCGACCCCGCCCCACCGAAAGGACCCCCATGCTCACCCCGGAGGAAACCGCCCAGCTGGCGGCAGCCAACGTCACCCGCGAATACCCCAACTTCACGGCTCACCTGACCACTTCCCCGGACGACGACCCACGCCCGAGCGACCTCCACCCCGCCTTCTACGGAGCCTATGACTGGCACTCGTCCGTCCACATGCACTGGCTGCTTGTGCGCACGCTCCCCGCGCTCGACGACCCCGCCCCGTACACCGACGTACTCGACCGGCACCTCACCCGCGCCCACCTCGCCACCGAGGCCGAGTACCTGCTCGCCCGCCCGAGCTTCGAGCGCCCCTACGGCTGGGCCTGGCTCGTCGCGCTCGCGGCACAGTGCCACGGCACACAGTGGGCGGAGGCCTTCGCCCCCGCCGTGGACGCGGTCGACCGCCTCCTGACGGGCTGGCTGCCGAAGGCCACGTATCCCGTGCGCCACGGCGCCCACCCCAACAGCGCCTTCGCGCTCGGCCTGATCCTCGACACGGGAGAGCGGGCCGGGCTGCCGGCCCGCACCCTCGACGCCGTACGCGACCGGCTGCGCGGCTGGTTCGCCGACGACCACGACGCGCCCGCACACTGGGAGCCGTCCGGCCAGGACTTCCTGTCGCCGTCCCTGACGGAGGCCGACGCGATGCGCCGCGTGCTGAACACCCAGGAGTTCGCCGCCTGGCTGGACCGCTTCCTCCCCGCCCTCGCCACCGGTGGGCCCTGCCCGCTGCTCGACGTACCCCTCGTCTCCGATCACAGTGACCCGCAGATCGGCCACCTCCTCGGCCTCGCGCTCTCCCGCGCCGCCGCCCTGCGCGCGATCGCGGACGCACTGCCTCAGGGAGTCGTGCGCGAACGGCTCGCCAAGGCCGCGCAGGAACACCTCGACGCCGGTCTCCCGGCCGTCGAGAGCGGTGACTTCACCACCGATCACTGGCTTGCGACGTTCGCCGAACTCGCGCGTGAACAGTATGAACGCAAGCAGGCGTGATCGTTGTCCCGTGCACCCTTGCGGGAGCTCATAGTGTTCCCGCAACGCGCCGATCATGGGACGAGAACAATGGAAGAAGGTCCTGGTCGGCTCGGCCGGGAACATGGTCGAGTGGTTCGACTGGTTCGTGTACACGAGCTTCGCGACGCACTTCGCGGGATCCTTCTTCCCCAGCGGCACCCCGACCGCGTGGATTCGCACCGCCGTACGCAGTGACTCCATCAGCCGGAGTTAGGTCGTGCTGGGACAAGGCCATCGCGTCACCTCTCAACAGGCGTCACTGCTCGTAGAGGTGCGCGATGGCTGCCCCATGACCAGGGACTACGCGGAGATCGCCGCTACACCACTCGGTGGGACACCATCCTTGTCCCCAGCGGATGCCGGTTGATCCGCGCGTGCCGCCGGCCGGCCAGGTCGGCACTCTCAAGTCCCTCCAGAGTGAGGGAATGCCGCCTCGCCCGGTCGGCCCGTGGTAGTTGTGTTGACTGTCCCGATCGCACGCAGGTTGGCGCCGTCGCGCCCCGAGTTCGAGCCCGATGGCGTCCCGGTGCCGTAGCCGACGGCGGCGCTCCGGTGGGAATCGGTCCGCGGTTCTGTGCGCAACACGTCGAGCGCCGCATGGCCGATGCTCCGCATCCGGTCGGGATCAGAGAGCAGTGGCACGCAACGGGCCAGCATCTCAGGTGGCCCGGAACGGAGCGCCGGGGCGAACCGTCGCCCAGAAGCCGGCCCACGCTCGCGCGTGAACTCGCGGAAGAGCTCCGTTCCTGCGGTGACGCCCAGCGGTCCAGCTGGGCCCGGATGGGCCGGTATCCGCAGACGCAGGGTCCCGCACCAGATCCCTGACGGCAACCTGTGGGAAACACGGCGTCCCTACGGTCTCCTCTACACCGGTCATGGCTGTAACGGCTGGTGTGCGCGGAGGCGTTCACCGGCCTCGGCGCTAACCAGCCGTCTTCCGCCGAGCTTTCAGGGAGGAACGATGGCTGTACCCACGCATGCCGTCGCACCCGGATCGGGACCGCACCCCGTTGATGTCCGGCCGCCGATGCGCCGCCTGGTGCCGCTGAGCCTGCAGCACCTGCTCGTCGCCTACGCGGGCATGGCGACGATGCCCTTGCTGGTGGGCACCGCGCTGAACCTGCCCGAGGACCGGATACGACTGCTCATCAGCGCCAATCTGCTGGTGAGCGGGCTCGCCACACTCTTGCAGTCGCTCGGCGTGAAGCGGGTCGGGGCCCGGCTGCCGATCGTGATGGGGTCGACGTTCACCGCGATCACGCCCGCCGTGCTGATCGGCAAGGAGCATGGGCTCACCGCCGTGTTCGGGGCGACGATCGTGTCAGGCCTTGTGACCGTGGCGGTCGCACCGTGGTTCGGGCGATGCCTGCATCTGTTTCCGCCGTTGGTGACGGGGACTGTCATCGCTGTGATCGGTTTCTCGCTGGTGCCATCGGCGGCCGGGCTCGTCAGCGGTGGCCACGGTGCCGGTGGCGGGCGCGGGCTGGCTCTGGCCGGGGGGACGGTGCTGCTCGTGGTGCTGGTGGAGCGGCTCGCTCCGCCCGCTCTGGCGCGGTTCTCGGTGCTCGTCGCGATGGCTGCGGGGACCGTGCTCGCCCTGCCGCTCGGCCTGTTCGACGGTTCGGGCATGACGGACACGCACGCGGTGACGGCGCCGGACCCCACCGCCTTCGGAGCGCCCACGTTCGTTGTCCCGGCGATCGCGGCGATGCTCGTCGTGCAGCTCGTGAACATGGTCGAGTCCATCGGGGACACGCTCGCCGTCGGGCAGATCGTCGAGCGCGGGGACGACGCGCCCACCGTCGTGCGGGCGCTGCGCGCGGACGGCGCGGCGACCGCCGCGTCGGGAGCTCTCGCCTCCTTCCCCATCGTGACGTTCGGGCAGTCGGTGGGTCTGGTCAGCGTGACGCGGGTGCGCAGCCGTCATGTCGTCGCGCTGTCCGGCCTGTTGATGGTGGTGCTCGCGTTCGTTCCGGTTCTCGGGGCGGCCGTCGCATCCGTGCCGGGGCCGGTCATCGGCGGAGTCTCGCTCGTCATGTTCGGCATGGTCGGCGCCGTCGGTCTGCGCATCCTGGCCCGTACCGACCTCACCGACTCCCGCAACCTCCTGACCGCGGCGCTCGCCTTCGGTCTCGGGATGATCCCGGTAGGCGCTCCGGACTTCTACGCGCCGCTTCCTCCGTACGTACGCACGGTTCTGGACAGCGGCATCGCGGTCACCGGCATCGTCGCCTTCGCCCTCAACCTGCTGTTCCACCACGCGCCCCGGCTCCGGAAGGACCACGCCCGATGACGACGCCCGACATCGACACGATCACCGACGTCACCGTCTTGAGCGAGGCCAGCTGGCACGCGGGGATGGACGTCCACCTGGCCGACGGCCGGATCAGCGCTGTCGTACCAGCTGGTCAACTCCCCCATGGGCCGCGGATCCTGGACGGTTCCGGCGGCCATCTCACACCCGGCTTGGTGAACACGCACACTCACCTCTTCCAGGCGGGACTGCGCGGCATCGGCGAGGGACTTCCGCTGCTCGCGTGGCTCAGTGCCGTCGGCGACGAGGCGGCGCTGCTCACCCCCGAGCGGGCATACGCGACCGCGGTCGCCGCCGCGGCGGAGGCGCTGCGCAGCGGCACCACCACGCTCGTCGAGCACATGTGGCCGCACCCGTCCTGCGAGGTGCATGACGCCGTGTTGCGGGCGCTACGTGACAGTGGAGTCCGGGCGTTGCTGTGCCGGGGAGTGGCCGACCGTGCAGACCGTGGCCGCAAGTGGGGCTTCGACCCGCGTCTCATGCAGCCCCTGAAGGAGGCGCTCGGGCACACCGACGAGCTGGTCGCGGCGGCGCGCGGCAGCAGGGTCGGGGTCGGGGTCGCCGTGCCCAATCCGCGGTGTCTGACCCCGGAGGGGATGGCCGCTGTGCGTGACTACGCAGACGAGCGCGGACTGTCCGTCTCGCTGCATCTCCTGGAGACGACGACGGACGAGGCAATGTGCCGCGCACACGCGGGAGTCGGCGCCGTGGACTATCTGGAGCGAGCCGGGTTCCTGTGGGAGCGGCTGCTCGCCGTGCACTGCGTGGAGCTCGACGCCGTGGGCCGCGCGACGCTCGCCCGGCACGGAGTCGGCATCTCGTACAACCCGCTCAGCAACATGCGGCTGGGCAGCGGGATCGCTCCTGTGCCGGAGATGTTGGCCGCCGGGCTGCGGGTCGGGCTCGGCGTCGACGGCGCGGCCAGCAACGACACCCAGGACATGCTGGAGGCGCTGCGCATCGGCGCGTACCTGCAGCGGGCCGCGCACCGCAAGGCCGATCTGCTCGGGTTCCCCGAGATGTTCGAGCTCGCCACGAACGGCGCGAACCAGGTTCTCGGCCTGGAGGAACGCCCGGACGGCATCCAGGTCGGCATGCAGGCGGACCTGGTCCTGCACCGCTTCGAGAAGGACTACGCCTGCCTTCCCGTACACGATCCGGGGGCCACGCTGTTGACGTGCGCGAGCAACCGGACCGTAGCCGTGGTCATGGTCGGCGGCGAGGTCCTGATACGGGAGGGGGAGCACGTCCGTCTGCCTTCCTCGGAGTTGGCGGCCGGGCTCGGATTTACTGCGGCGTAACACCATGATCGTCGGTGGAAACACACGCCGGGCAGGCTGAGCGCATCGCGTGCGGGCCCCGGGACACCGGGGTTCGCGCCAGCCCACGGCGCCGGACCCGCGAAGGGGTTCACCGCGACCGTGCCCGCGGACCTCTGGGTGGCCGCGGCGGGGGGTGCAGGGGCGGTGACTGCATCCCGAGAAACCCACGATCGCTTCGAAGGGCGACAGCCGCGATGACTGAACCGAGCTACAGCCTGGCCGAGTTGGCCAAGGAGACGCACATGGGCGGGGCCGGCACGGAGACCTCCGCCCGGGAGATCCGCCGGATAGACCTCAGCGACTTCGACGCCCGCAGGGCCGAGATCACCGAGGAGTTGTGGGCCGCCGCCACCGACATCGGCTTCTTCCAGCTCGTGCACCACGGCATCGAACAGAGCGTTGTGGACAGGGCGTTCGCCGACGCTGAGCGGTTCTTCGCCCTGCCGCGGAAGACCAAAGCGCGGCACGCCCTGAAGAAGGGGCTCAACTCAGGCTGGGAATCCATGACCCAGGTCCGTCCGTCGATCGGAACTCCCGATCAGAAGGAGTCGTACCAGCTGACCCGGCCGCACATGGACGGGCTGTGGCCGGACGACGCGCTGCCGGGCTTCCAGGAGCGCACGCTCGCGTTCGAGGCCCGCTGCCGGGAGCTGGCCATGCGTGTGCTGTCCTGCTTCGCCGACAAACTGGGGCTGCCCGGCGGGTTCTTCGCGCGCGCCCACGACCCGGCCAGCGAGCAGTACCAGTCGACGCTGAGGATGCTGCACTACTTCGCGGTACCCGAGGACGTCGAGACCCCGGCGGACGTCTGGCGGGCGGGCGCGCACACGGACTTCGACTGTCTGACGCTGCTCTTCCAGCGCGACGGACAGGGCGGGCTGCAGGTGTGCCCGGGCAAGGAGGCAGAGGCGCAGGAGTGGACATCGGTCGAGCCGGCCGACACCGTGATCACCTGCAACATCGGGGACATGCTGACGCGGTGGAGCGACGACCGGCTGCCGTCGAACTTCCACCGGGTCAAGTCGCCGGGCCCCGGCGACGACCGGTCGGCCCGCTACAGCATCGCGTTCTTCGCGCAGGCCGACCGTGATGTGGTGATCGAGGGGCCTGCCGGCCGCTACCCCCCGATCACCGCCGCGGACTATATCCAGCAGCGCATAGCCGCCAACTTCACACGCTAGCAAGGGGGTTGAGGTGTCGACGTCCATGAAGGGTCCCGGTCTCGGACGGCTCGCGGTGCTCGGTCTGCAGCACGTGATCGTGATGTACACGGGGTGTGTGACGGTGCCACTGGTGTTCGGCGCGGCGGCCGGTCTCGACGCCGCGACGGTCGCCGTGCTCATCAACGCCGATCTGCTCGTGGCGGGCATCGTCACGATCATCCAGGGAGCCGGGGTCGGCCGCATCCTGGGTGTGCGGATGCCGGTGATGGCGGGGGCGGCGTTCACCGCGGTGACGCCCATGATCCTGATCGCCGGGGAGTACGGACTTCAGGCGGTGTACGGGTCGATGCTGGCCGCAGGCGTCTTCGGCCTGCTGGTGGCTTACCCGTTCGCGAAGGCCGTGCGCTTCTTCCCGCCGCTGGTGAGCGGCGTGGTGATCACGGTGGTGGGGCTCGCGCTGATCGGGGTCGGGGTGAACCTGGTCGTCGGCAGCGACCCGGAGGCCGCCGACCACGCCGCGCCCTCACGGCTCGCCCTCGCCGCCTTCGTCGTTATCGTGATCCTCCTCGTTGCCCGCTTCGGCCGTGGCTTCCTCGCCCAAACCGGCGTTCTTCTGGGCGTTTTGGCGGGCACGGCGGTCGCGGTGCCCTTCGGTCTGGTCGATGTCTCGACCGCGCGGACCGCGGACTGGATCGGTGTCAGCGCTCCCTTCCACTTCGGGGCACCGCAGTTCCCCGCGGTAGCGGTCCTCTCGATGTGTGTGGTGATGCTGGTGCTGTTCGCCGAGTCGACGGCGGACCTCCTGGCGGTCGCGGAACTCACCGGGAGGAAGCTGACGACCGCGGACATGGCACGCGGCCTGGCCGCGGACGGCCTCTCCGGCGTCCTGGGCGGTGTCATGAACGCCTTCCTGGACACCGTGTTCGCGCAGAACGTCGGCCTGGTGACCATGACGAAGGTCCGCAGCCGGCACGTCGCGACCGTCGCGGGCGGCATGCTCCTGGTACTCGGCCTGATCCCCAAACTGGGCGCGCTGGTCGCCGGATTGCCGCAGCCGGTGGTCGGCGCGGCAGGCCTGGTGATGTTCGCGACGGTCGCCACCGTCGGCATCGGCACACTCCGTACCGTGGACTTCGACGGCACGCATAATCTGTTGATCGTGGCCGTTTCGATCGGTGCCGGCATGGCTCCTGAGGTAGCCCCCGATCTGTACAGCAAACTCCCCGAGGGGGTGGGGATCGTGCTGGGTTCGCCGGTCACGAGCGCGACGTTGGTGGCCTTCGGGTTGAATCTGGCGTTCAACGGGACGGGGTCGAAGAGCGCTCGGGACACTGAACCAGTCGACGTACCGGCCTACCGGTAGTTCGTTGATTCGGGCGACGGGTGCGGGTCGACGGCAGATCGGGTTGGTCGTAGGCCGGTGGGGGGGGGAGTCAACTGCCCTGCCGGAGGCCGAAGATGACTGCTCTCCTTCCGCGGGCAGCCGGTGATGGCTCCGCACGAGGGCGGGGTCATCGTGATCGATCCTCCGGAGAGAGTGAGCTGCGCCCGATCTGCTCAGAACGTCCGTGTGAGGACGGTGAGTTGGTGGCGCGAGGCGAGGATCTCGGCGCCCTTGTCACGTTCGCTCATCGCAGCAGTCGCAGCAGTCGCAGCAGTCGCAGCAGTCGCAGCAGTCGCAGGAATCGCAGCAATCGCAGTGCGGCGAACGAGTTGGTGACGGCCAGGTAGGCGAGACGAAGTAGCACGAGTTCTCATCCTGCCGCACCACCGAAGACGCTCCTGATCTGCATGGATGGCATTCGCCGGTGACGGTCTGCTCACCCCGGCTCAGTCGCATGTCCGGGCGCCACCTGCCAACCTCGGCAGCAGGGCCAGTGCCGTGCGGGGCGACGCCGATTGCCGTCTCCATCCCGGTCCCGTTCGCGCACTCGTACGTCATCGCGGGGTGGTGCGGGGGCGATTCAGGCAATCTCCGGTGTCTCGTGAATGGCATGATGCCGTCCGTCCCGTCCATCCCTGTCGTTGACCGGGAGGCCAGACTTTGGCCCCGGGCACGACAGGGACGGGCAGGCGGCGGAAGGAGGCGCTTTGGTCCTCGTCCGGCCCCTAGTTGAATGGTTCGAGCGTCATGAACGCCTCTTGTGGGTTGTCGTCGTGCACCAGCGATTCATGGGCGCCCACGTCGTCGAAGGCGAAGCCGTACGCCTTACCGTCGGCCATCTGTGAGTGGATGATGCGGGAGTAGTGGTTGGTGACGGCGTCCCGGTAGAAATTGGTGTTGTTGGCGTCGGGCTGGTTGGGGTTGGTCAGGAGCGTCGAGCGGTTGAAGCCCGCGCACAGGGTGCGGGAGATCGGGCCGCGGACAAGGTCGTTGGGTGCGTCCAGGAGCTTGTAGCAGCCGAAAATGCTGTCGGAGTCCGGCTTCTGGAAGCTGGTGACTACCGCCCCCGAACTGTTGGTGAAGTTCATGACGTTGCCCGAGACCCGACCGTAGTACTTGGTGTTCGGCTGGTTCGCGAACGGCGTCACGGTGAGTGTGGAGGAGCTGTACCTGCTCCAGACCCGGTTGATGTAGTCGTTCATGACGCCGGCCGGCAGCCCGCCGGCCTCGATGCCGTGACCGGGTGAGATCGCACGCAGCGGTGTGCCGTCGGGGCGGTTTTGGATCAGTCCGCCCCAACCCGCCGAACGCAGTTGGCTGAAGACGGCGTTGTAGCCGCCTGGCTTGAGCCGGCCGGTGTTCTTGACCGTGCCGTCGGCTGCCCTCACGCCCACCGCGTACGGGGCCGAGAACATGTCGACCTGAGTGCTGTTGATCCACAGGCCGGCGTCGTTGAGCGTGTACTCGGACCAGTTGAACAGGGTGTTGCGGTTGGGGTCGGACGGGTTCTGCACGGCGGGCTGAACGAGGCCGCCGGTGGTGAGCTTGAAGACGATCTTCTGGCCGATGGAGAAGTAGACGCGGCCTGAGAACTTGGGCATCCGGATGGTCTTGGTCTGCCCATTGGCCGGACCGGCGATCGAGGCGTCGGGTGCGGGGGTGGGGGGATTGCCTCCTGCGGGCCAGGGGTGGAATACGCCGTTGGCGTCGCCCCAGCCCTGCTGGCCTGTCGAGAGCAGGGTGCCCAGGTTGTAGATGTAGACCGGCTCGCTGCGTCCTGAGTTGTTCTTGATCGTGAGCGGGATGGTCGCCGGCACGGCCTCTGCGGACGTCGACGGGCCGAGGACCGTCAGGCCCGTGGCGACGACCAAGGCCGAGACGACGGAAGCCAGGACTTTCGATAAACGGCTCACACTCTTCCTCCTTGTGGGGTGGGTCCTGATGGCGGTGGATCCCGAAGGTCGGAGGCGCGGCGCCCGCACGGCCTGTGGGCGCATGAGGGATGGATGCATTGAATGCTGAGAGCGCTCTCAGAATCCGGCTGTGTTCATGTTCTGTCAATGAAGCTGACGCAGCTCGGAGAGTCGATCGACCGCGGCGCAGCTCAGTTCGCGGCGTTCATCAGGTCAGCCAAGTGTGCTGATCAGCGAAGTGTGCTGGCCAGTCCTGCGCCTGCCGAAAACCAAGCGGCATGTTGGTACTCGTGGAGGACTTCAGCGTTCCATGATCGCGTTCATGCGTGGTATCCGGACGCCGGTGAGCACGGCTTGGATGTCGGCGTTGCTCAGAAGCCGCAGGCCAGGAGTGCGTCGGCCTGGGAGCGCAAGAAGGCGGCCCAGGCGGGGGCGGCTCCGTCGGGTGCGGGGGCGATGACTTCGGGGTGAGGATGGCCCAGATGCTGGAGGCGGCGACCTTGATGCCGAGGATGACGAGTTCGCCGTGCACCCTGCGATAGCCCCGCGTCGAGTTCTCCCGCGCCAGGCGCAGGTTCAGCACACGGATCGAGCGGACCGTGAGCGGTCGGCCCGGCCTCTTCGGGCGGCACGTGCGGGCGTGGGGCCGTTTGATCAGGTTGCGGTGCCGGCGCAACACGGTGTCGGGCCGGATCAGTGTCCGGAGCCGACGCATACGGCATGGCATGCGGCGATGCCTTTTCGAGCGGCGCAAGGTTGTGGACCATGAGTGAACCGGCCCCTCACCGGCGGACCCGGTGGCGGTGGCCCTGCCGACGGGTCAGCAGCCAGGCGAGATCTATCACCGCGATCGCTCCCCAGATCCAGCAGACGGCGGCGCCTCCGTCCGGCGCCAGCGCCGTGGCAAGTGCGCCCAATCCGACTGTGCCCAGCACCAGCCTTGTGCTGCGCCTCAATGCCAGTGACGCGCGCAGTGGCCCCGGTTCGGCCAGCCTGTCGGTCAGGTAGGCGTCGAACGCCTCCGCGACCTGATCGTCGATCTCGTCCCGCATCTGGGCATCAAGTGATTCAGGCATGAACTGCCATCCGCTGCACCGCAGTTGCCTGAACGGAAGCCACCATCGTCGGCCGTAGCGCGACGACAGCGCACAGTGCCGCCAGGGAGAGTTCCAGCGTGCAGGCCGGGGGCAGCGGGATGACGACGTAGTGCCCGGCCGTCATGACGTCGGCCCAGGTGTCGACCAGCAACAACACGGCTGTCGCGATGGACGCCAGCGGCGCCCGGCGGTCACTACGCCGAACCAGCACCGCCGACGTCAGCAGACCGGCGATCTCCAACGCGTCGGAGCCGACCCAGGCGACCCGCCAGTGCTGCGCCTGACAGGGGCCCGGCGGTGTCGTCCGCAGCACCGCGAGCCATGGCATCAGCGTCGGCCCTGCGGCCGGTAACAGCCTGCCGACCAGGTTTTTTCGCATCTCGACCCCCGAGCGTACCGGCGCCTGCTGGCACCCCCTGAACCAAACTCCTGAACCAAAGTAGCTATTGCAGAGATATTCTGCAAATAACCTCTGCGATTACTGCAGAGAGTCTCTGCAGTACGCTGGTCGGCATGGTCGAGCGCCCCGAGAAGAGAGTGCTCACCGGCCCGGACCTCAAAGCCTTCTACAAGGCACTGTCCAACCCGGTGCGCCGCGACATCCTGAGCTACCTCGGCGAGCACGGTGAAGCGAACTCCACCAGCGTCGCCAAGGCCCTTGGCGAAAGCACCGGCACCACCAGCTACCACCTGCGCAAACTCGCCGACCTCAAGCTGATTGCTGAGATCGAGGAGCGGTCCACCGGCCGGGAACGCTGGTGGAAGTCACTCATGACGGACATCTTCACGCCGCCGGGCCTGGAGTTGACGGCCGATGAACGTGAGGCCGCGGTGAAGATCGGCGCTCTCAAGATGACCCATGATCTGAACCTGGTCGTGAGCGCGTACGCCGGGTACGACTCCTCCGCGGGCTGGAACCAGATCTACCGCGCAGGACTGCGGATGACGAAGGAGCAGGTCGCCACGTTCGTCGAGGAGTACCAGGCGCTTCTACGCAAATACCAGACGGAGCCCGGTGACCTCCCGTCAGACTCCCGGCACATGGCCGTACGCCTGGTAGTCGTGCCCGACGGGGGTCCCCGGCCCACCCTGCCGACTGAGCCGGCTGACGATTAGCGCCGCACCAGACGACAGGGCCCGCGGCGAAGTCGTCACCGACCTGATCGTCTGGCTCGACTCCGGCATCGGCTGATCAGGGTGTGCCGCCTACACCTTGGTCGCCCGGTCGTAGGCGGCCACCGCCCGCTCCAGGAACGCCACCACTGTGGCCTGTTCCTGGGCTGTCATGGAATCGGTGATCTCGCCGATACCCACGACGAGGGGCTCGACGTGCTCGAAGGCGGCCTCCTCCCAGTGCTCCGCCGGTGTGACGAGCACCTTGCGCCGGTCCCCGGGATGGGGCTGACGGCTCGCGTGCCCGCCGTCCGCCAGACGGTCGATCACCAGCGTCATCGCCGCCGTCGATGTGCTGAGCGCGCGAGCCAGCTCGCTCGGCGTCGCTGGTCCTTCGCTGACCAGATGGTCCATTACCGCGAGCCCGGCGGGATCAACGCGCAGCTGCCGGCCCAGATAGCGCTCGAACCGCTGCTGGCGGCGGGTCAGATTCCGCAGCTGGTCGCGGATGGAACCTTCCGCCGGGGGCGCGGGCTGGGGATCGGTGGGCTGATTGGCAGTCATGGCGTGGAAGCTGCTTCCTGGTCGCTAAGGGCGTTGGAAACCAATGATGCGTGAGATCTACAGACTGTAGGAGGGCAGGGCGAAGGTGTCGGCTGGCGGGACGAGGAAGCGGTTCAGTACCTCGGCCACGCGGGGCCGGGCGGCGGCCCGCAGGACCAGGTGGAGGGCGCGGATACCCGCCCGGGTTCGCGGCGCGGCGACGCGCGGTACGCCGGGCGGCAGGTCCTGAGCCCGCTCGGCGTAGGGGCGCAGGAGCTCCTCGTAGCGGGTGAACACCTGCTCATGGTGGGCATGGTGGGCATGGTGGGCGAGTTCGCCGGCCAGGATGTACGCGCCGGTGAGGGCGAGGCTGGTGTCCATCCCGCTCAGGGGTGAGGGGCAGTACCCCGCGTCGCCGAGCACGGTGACGCGGCCGTGGGGCCAGCGGGGCATGCGGACCTGGCTGACGCGGTCGAGGTAGCCGTGGCGGTGCAGCCAGTACGCCAGGGTCGGGCCCGCGATGCCCGCTCCCGCGATGCCCGCTCCCGCGATGCCCGCTCCCGCGATGCCCGCTCCCGCGATGCCCGCTCCCGCGATGCCCGCTCCCGCGATCAGGACATTCCGATGGGTCATGCCACGTCATGCCACGCCCCCTGTTCCTCCTCGCATGCGCTCCACGTGCGCCGGTCCGAGGCTGCTGCACGAGCGACGAGCGACCCCTGACCGGGGAATCACGCGGTGATGTCCTGCTTCGCACCGGAGTCGACAGAACCGCTCTCGGAGGAGTCGGGGGTGTCGGAGGCAGTGGGGGTGATGCCGTGCTGCTCTTCCTCGGGACGGCCCTTCTTCGGAAGCAGGAAGGTGATGGCAAGGAACGCCGCGAGCAGACCCGCCTGGACGATCAGCGCGTGGTGGAAGCCGGTCGTGAAGTCACCCGTCTTGGCCTGCGCGAAGAACACCGAGCCGAAGATCGCCACGCCGATGGAGCCGCCGATGGCCTGCACCGCGGACAGCACGCCGGAGGCGGAGCCGATCTCGTCGTCGTCGACCGCGGCGAGGATGAAGCTGAACAGGGCGGCGATCACCATGCCCGCTCCGATACCGGCCACCACCACACCCGCGGCGATGTCCCAGATCGAGAATGAATCAGTGCTCAGAGCGTCGAGCTGGAACCAGAGCAGCACCGCACCGGCGAACTGGATGACCGGCCCGATCTGGAGGACCTTGCGGCCGATCTTGTCGGCGAGGAACGCGCCGCTGACCGCACCGCCGATCGCCGTGCCCACCGCGAGCGGCAGGTTGCCCAGACCCGCGTCCCCGGCGCTGAAGTGCTGGCCGATCTGCAGGAACAGGGTCAGCACGAGCTGCGTGCCGATCAGCCCGCCGAAGAACAGGGCGATCCCGCCGAGCCCCACGGTGAAGGCGGGCTTGCGGAGCAGGCCAGGGGTCACCAACGGCTCGCGGCCTGCCGCGGCAGTGCGGCGCTGGTGCAGAGCGAACAGGCCGAATCCGATGACCGAGGCGGCCATGCACAGCCAGGTCCACAGTGGCCAGCCGTCCTCCTGCCCTTGGTTCAGCGGCAGCACCAGGAGCGCACATGAGGCCACCACCAGGCTCGCGCCGACCATGTCGACCCGCACGGTGCGGTCGCCCTGTTTCTTCGGCACGAACTTCGCCGCGATGGCCAGGGCCGCAAGCCCGATGGGCAGGTTGACCAGGAACACCGACCGCCAGCCGAGGCCGAAGAAGTCGCCCTCGATGAGGAAGCCGCCCAGGACCGGACCGATGATGCCGCCCAGGCCGAGCACAGGGCCGAAGATCGCGAAGACCTTGGTGAGCTCGGGACCGGAGAAGTTCTCGCGCAGCAGGCCCAGGCCCTGCGGGAGCAGCAGCGCCCCGGCGGTGCCCTGGAGCAGCCGGAAGGCGATCAGCAACTCGATGTTCGGCGACAGGGCGCAGAGCAGCGAGCTCAGCGTGAAGGCCGCCAGACCGATGAGGAACATACGGCGCCGCCCGTAGCGGTCACCGAGGCGGCCGCCGAGCACCAGACCGGCCCCAAGCGTGAGGGCGTAACCGCCGATCACCCACTGCAGACCGACGGAACTGGCTCCGAGGGACTCCTCCAGTGAGGGACCCGCGACGTTGACGATCGACGCGTCCAGAAGGTCCATGACCTCCGCGACGATCATCACCACCAGGATCAGCCATCGCCACCGGTATGGCTCTGGCTCTGCGGTCAGGTCGGCACCCATCTTACCTCAGTTCACTGATTACTAAGTTTATTAGCAATATTGAGGGTAGTTAGTGCCTCGCAGATGTCAACCGCGCCCCGAAACCACGACCCCGCAGCCGGTCGCGACCACAGGTTCGTCCTAGGTGTTCAGGTCGGGTGGCGATGGGAGCCGTACGCCGGGTGAGGGTGAGGGTGAGGGTGAGGTCTGGCGCCTGTTGCGGCAGGCGCCAGACCGTGGCCGACATGTCGATGCCGGGGGAGGGGTCAGCGGGTGACCATCAGTTTGCGTACGCCGTAGTTGGTGCCGGTGAAGTCCATCGGGACTTCTTCCAGTGGGGTGGCGAGGCGCAGGTCGGGGAAGCGGGCGAAGAGCTTGGGCAGGACGGTCCTGAGTTCGGCCCGGGCGACGTTCTGGCCGAGGCAGGCGTGGACGCCGTATCCGAAGCCGATGTGGCGGGTCATCTTGCGGTCGAGGTCGAGTGCGTCGGGATCCTGGAAGACGCGGGGGTCGCGGTTGGCGGCGTTCATGGCGACGACCACCAGTTCGCCCTTCTTGATCCGCGCGCCGCCGATCTCAAGGTCTTCCTTGGCCACGCGGCCCAGACCGAACTGGACGATCGTGAGGAAGCGCATGAGTTCCTCGATGGCGCCGCCGATCTTCTCCGGGGCCCCCATCAGGCTGTGGCGCTGCTCGTCGTGGGTGAGCAGGGTGAGGGTGGAAAGGCCCATCATGGCGGCGGTGGTGTCGTGTCCTGCGAAGAGCAACAGGACGCCCAGGCCGATGAGCTGGCGGTCGGTGAGGACCGCGTCCTCGCCCTCGGCCTTGTTGATGAGTTCGGCGAGGATGCCGTCGGTGTCGCCGGTTCGGCGCTTTTCGGCGACCAGTTGGGTGATGTAGTCGATCAGCCAGTGGGCTCCCCGGTCGCGCTCCTCGCGGCTGCGGCCCATGTCCATCATGGCTTCGGTGGCGTGGTGGAATCCGTCGCGGTCGGCATAGGGGACGCCGAGCAGTTCGCAGATGACCAGGCAGGGGATGGGCAGGGCCATGGCCTCGATGAAGTCGAAGGTCTCGGGTCCGGCGGCGATGGCGTCCAGGTGCTCGTCGACGATCCTGTCGAGGTAGGGCTGGAGCTTGTTCTGTACGGCCTTGGGGGTGAAGTGGCGGGTCAACAGCCTTCGGTAGACGCCGTGTTCGGGTTCGTCCATGAAGACGAAGCCCACGTCGAACGGTGAGTCCTCGCCGGCTTCGGCCACCTCGCCCTCGGGGGTGTCGTGGCGCCACCGCCTGGCGCTCATCCGGGGGTCGTTGAAGACCTGGCTCCCTTCCTCGAAGCGGGTGGCCAGCCAGCCGGTGGAGCCGTTGGGGAAGCGCACCTTCAGCAGGGGCTGCTCCTCGCGGAGCTGGGTGAACTCCACCGGCGGGGCGAGGGGGTTGGCGGGGTCCCGGGTGACGGGCTGGTCGACGAGGGGCTCGGTCATTTCTGCTCCTGGTGGGGGGAAGGGGCGCTGGAGCCGGGGGAGTGGGCGGCGATGGCGGCGGTGACGCCGGCGTGGGTGGCGGTGGCGTTGCACCAGCCGGTGTAGAGGGCCAGGTGGAGGACGGCTTCGTGGAGCTGATCGGTGGTGAGTTCGTTGTTGACCAGGCCGCCGCCCGCGATGATCTGGATCAGCTCGGCGCGGCCGGTGGCGGCGGCGACGCCGAGGGTGAGCAGACGGCGATCGCGCACGGACAGTCCGGCGCGGCCCCAGACCTGGGCGAAGAGGTAGTCGACGGTCTCGTTCAGGAAGGGATCCGGATCCCGATCCCGCAGCGCGGTGTTGAAGCCGGGGCCGTAGACCCGGTCCATCATCTCCAGGCCGAAGTCGTGCAGTTCGTCCTTGGCGGGCAGGGGCTCGTCGCCCAGTTCGAGGGTCCGCCGGGCCTGGAGCCGGGTGGCGTCCACCAGCGGTACCGGTACCCCGAGGGCCCCGGCGAGGTCGCGGGCGGCGTCGAGGTCCTTGGTCATCAGCGGCGCGATCTGCCGGCCCACGGCTCGTGGCAGGGCGCCGTCGGGGCCGTGCATCCGCAGGAGTTGGAGCAGCGTGCGGCCCTCGGGGTCGGCGGTGTCGACGACCTCGGCGAGCCGGGCCGGGCCCACCCCGGCGGCACCCGCCAGAGCGGCGGCCTCGAAGACGGTGCGCCAACTGCCGTACGTGATGACATTGCGGGCGATCTTGGTAGCCATGCCGGCGCCGACCGGCCCGCAGTGCACGACCTTCTTGGCCCAGTCGTCCAGGACGGGACGCGCCGCGTCGACGGTGTCCTGCTCTCCGCCGACGATGGCGACCATGCCGTGCTCGGCGGCCTTGTCGCCGGGTGTCACCCCGCAGTCGAGGAAGGCGACATCGCTCTGCGCGCACAGTTCGGCGAGTTCGCGGACGACGGGCAGTGCGACGGTGGCCAGCAGAACGATCGTCAGTCCCGGGCGGGCCGCCGACAGCAGTCCGTTCTCGCCGCCGATGACATCGCGGGCCTGGGCCGCGTCGACGACGGCGACCATCACGACATCGCTGCTCCGGGCGACGGCAGCGGGGGAGTCGAGGGGCTGCGGAACGCCCGCGAGGTCGTTCGCCGCATCGGGCCGGATGTCGTAGGTCACCGGCGCGCGGCCGCTGCGGGCAAGACTGACGGCGACTCCGCCGCCGATCATGCCGAGCCCCACGACACCGGCCCTCAGGTGCTGATCGCCCGTCATGTCATGCTCCTCGACTCGAATGCGGCCACATCCGCGATCTGGGGGCGGTAAGCCCGTACCGCGCGGGCCATGTTCACGCCGACGGCACCGCAGACCTTCCCGCCCAGGCCGTACAGGGCGACGAGCTTGCGGGCATCCAGGCTGCCTTCGACGACGCGCATCTCGTCCGCGCCGCGGGTCCGCCCGTAGATCTGGATCTTGAGGTCGTACTGGTCGGACCAGACGTACGGGACCGGAGCGAAGGGAGTGGCGCGCTCGGGCCCGGCCAGGATGTTGCGGGCCACGGCGAGGCCCTGCTCGGCGGCGTTGGTGCGGTGCTCGATACGGGTCGGCCGCCCGGTGTGCGGGTGGAGCCAGCAGGCGACGTCTCCGGCGGCCCACACCGCTGAACCCGCGTAGAGCGTGGCGTCGCACTCCACGCCGTTTCCAAGAGCGAGACCGCTGCCCTCCAGCCAGGCCGTGTTGGGCGTGGCACCGATGCCGACGAGTACGGCGTCGGCCTGAAGGGTCCTGCTGTCCGCCAGTCGTACTCCCGTAGCGCGGCCGTCCTCGACCACGATGCTGTCGACCAGGACTCCGGCTTCGATACGGACGCCGTTGTCGGTGTGGAGCCGCGCCAGCATGGTCCCCAGGCCGGGGCCGAGCGCCTCGGCCAGCGGCTGCGCGGCGTCGGTGACCATGGTGACCTCCACGCCCAGTCCGCGGGCCGTGGCCGCCGCCTCCGCGCCGATGAAGCCGGAGCCGACGACGATCAGACGCCGGCCCGGCTTCAAGTCCTGGCGCAGGGCGGTGGCGTCCTCCAGGGTGCGCAGGACGTGCACTCCCGCGACGCCTTCTGTGCCCGGCAGCCGCCGGGCGGCGACCCCGGTGGCGATCACGAGGGCGTCGTATCCGACGCGGTCGCCGTCCGCGAGGGTCACCTCACGACCGCGCGTGTCCAGGGTGACGGCCGGCAGGCCGAGCCTGAAGTCGAGGTCGAGTGCCGCGACCGCCTGAGTACTGCGCAGCGGCAGCCGCGTGGCGTCCCACGTGCCAAAGAGCAGTTGCTTGGAAAGGGGCGGCCGGTCGTAGGGCAGATGTGTCTCGTCGCCGACGAGGGTCAGCTGCCCGTCGAACCCCTCGCGCCGCAGCCCCTCGGCGGCACTCAGTCCTGCCGCCGACGCGCCCACGACGACGATCCGGGACGGGGCGCGCTCGTTCACGGACGGACCTCGATGGCGGCCGCCGGGCACACCGCGGCGGCCTGGCGCACGTTCTCGTGCTCCGCGACGGGCGGGTCGGGGTCCAGCAGGACCACGACGCCGTCCTCGTCGCGTTGATCGAAGACCTCGGGGGCGGCGAGCACGCACTGCCCTGCCGCGCAGCATTTGTCGAAGTCGATGGAGATTTCCACGCGAGTTTCCTCCCGTCCAGCCCTCGATGAGGGCGACGCGGACCGGGCGATTGGGGCGAGCATGTGGTTGCCCCAGTCACCTAACTAAGTTCAGTGACGGACGCTAGTCCTCCACATGGCAACCGTCAAACGATCTGCTCTTACTCGGAGTTGATGTCTTCCCGGGCATCCTGGTCGCCCAGGCCCGCGAGGATGGCCCTGATCCGACGGGAGGCAGCCGTCTCGGCGGCCGCGGGGCGGGTCGTGCCGTCGGTGGGCGGGTCCGGCACCAGCGAGTCGACGAGCCCGTCGGCCACCTGCAGGATGAGATCGCCCATCGGGGCGCTCTGGGGAAGGGCATGGTTCATGGCGATGTTGCCGTGCAGACCGGACCAGAGAGTGAGCGCCGCCTGCTCCACCGGCAGGCTGGGAGTGAACCCCTCGTCCAGACAGCGGGCCAACGCCGACCGCAGGCTCGCCGACACATGCCGCGAGGGATGCCGATTGATCCGCCCCTCGGCGACCGCGGGCTGCGGGACCTCGAACAGCAGCCGATAGTGCCCCGGATTGTCGAGCGCGAACCGGCAGTAGGCGTGCACCTGGGCCCGCAACCGCTCCCGGGCATCCTGCCCGTCCGTCGTGGTGTCAGCCGCGTTCATGCGAGCAGCCAGGTCGGCGTACTTGTTCTCCAGCGCCGCCCACACCAGCTCGGCCTTGTCCGAGAAATGCAGATAGATGCTCGGCGCCGCGACGCCGACCTCCCGGGCGACCGCCCGCATCGTGAGCTTTTCGATGCCACCCCAGTGGTCCAGCAACCGGTTGACCGCCGCGAGGATCTCCCGGCGCAGCTGCTCGCCCTCCCCACGAGCGCTGCGCGGGCGTGCGACACCGGCCGCGGACCCGCCCGTTGATCTCGCCGACTGCCTCGCCATGCGCCGCTCCTCCTGTGTTGCCGCGAGCCTAGTAGCTTCGCCGACTTCGCCAGGTACTTTGATCCGTGCTGGTCAGGAGCATTGTGGGGGAGGGCACCCACGATGACGGGACGGCTGCGGGACGAGTGCCGTCTGCGATCTATTGTCAGAACCCGAGGATCAGGATCGTGGCTTGATCCGCTGGTCCGGGCCCCGAAGGGTTCAGCGGCGGGTGGCGCGGGCCGGCGTGAAGGTGTCGGGCCAGGTGAAGCGGAGCTTGTCGGGAGTAGGTGCGTGGCGGTTCGGTTAAGGGCTGTCCCGTATGGGGTGGGCGATATCCCGATGAGGGCGCTCGACGTGGGCGACGCTGTCTGCCGTGATCTTCACGGTGCCTATGCCGTCAGGCTGCTGGCGGAAGGAACCCGAGGGTGGCACCCGCCCGGCGGTTCCATGGGCTGCTGGGGCGGGTGATTCAGGAGGGACACCGTTCACCGGTCTTGCGTGGCGTGGGTGGGACCGTCAGAAGCGGGTGATAGTGCCCGACTGGAAAGTGCTCACCGATGAGCTGACCGTCGGCTTCCACCCAGGCGTGGGCCATGAAGGGTCTGGTGCGTACGCCTGTGCACCAGGTCGGCCATGCTCCCCGTGCGCGACAGAGCAGAGCGGTGGCAATCGAACGCTGTAGGCATGCCTGTCCCGCGCAGCGCAGGCTCACCGACACCACGGCCTGTCGTGCGGCGATCGCCCCCTCGGCAGTGGCTGGGGCGGCGCCGCGGCGGGCGAACTCCAGTACCGCTCTGAGCCGGGCGGGCCGCAGCTTGGCGAGTACGCGGGCGACGGCAACGGCCACCAGCGGTACGAGCCGTCGGTGCATGACAAGTCGGTGTCGCTTGTCGAGTGCGACGGGGGCGCTCACGATGTGGTCCTCAACAGCTGGGCAGCGGTCAGCTCGTCGGTCACGCGTACGACGTCGCGGTGGGCATCGCCCGGATCGATGGCGTGACGCAGGGCCAGTCGGCCGGCCACCTCCTCGCTCCCGCAGCCGTCGAGCAACAGGCGCAGTACATCGGCGCCGGTGCGGTTGAGCTGCCAGTAGCGTCCGGTGAGCTGGTGAAGGAGGACGGCGCCGTCGTCGGTCTCGGCAACGGCGACATCGGGGTCCAGGGTCAGACGCATGGTTCTCCCGAAGGGGTGCGGGTGGCCCGTGCGGTGCGCAGCCAGTTCTCGCAGCCGAGCAGGTGCTCGACGGCGATGTCCCTGTGCAGGCCCGCCTGGGAGGAGAGGAGTTGGGTGCGCAGCAGGCCGGGATCGATGAGACCCAGGTCCGCGAGGGCCGAATCGGCGAACAGGTCCACCAGCGTGCCGAGGTTGCGCCGCCAGCCGACGCGGAGGTCTGCACTGAAGTCGCCCTTGGTGGACCGGCTCAAGATGGCGTCCGGCACGGTACCGCGCATCGATTCGGCGAGCAGTGGCTTGTAGCGCCACGGCGACGTGCGTTCGTGCAGTCGCACAGCCAACGCCGCTTCTACGACGCGGTCGTCGAGGAAGGGCTGGTGCAGCTGGATTCCGGCCGGTGTGAACAGGCGGGAGAACTGCCGGTACGCGGGGGCGGTGGTGCGCAGCGCCAGGAGGGTCTGGTGCTGTCCGCGGTCCGCTGCCAAGGGGGTCATCTCCTGGGCCGTCCGCCGAAGTGCCTCCCGGGCGGTGTCCGCGGCGTGGGACGTCACCCAGGCGGGCGCCCGCAGGGGTGCCACCCCCCAGCCGAGGGACGGGCGCCTGCCCTGTGGAGACGGCGCAGTGAGGTGGTCCGCCTGGTCTCGCCACCAGGTTGCGACGCTGTTGTCGCGTGCCAGTTCGGCCACGGTGGGCGCCAACGGCCAGCGGTGGAGAGCGCTATAGCCGCGCAGGTGCCTGAGGGCGGTGAGCGGGCGCCGGCGCAGCAGCCGGTGGAGGTATCCGGGGAACCCGTAGAACAGCTCGTCACCGCCGTGCCCGGCCAGATGGTGTCGTGATCCGTGTGCCGCCAGAGTGTCGGCCGTGAAGCGCATGCGGGCCAGGGTTCGGCCGAACGGATAGGGCTGCTCGGTGTCGACTGCCCCGTCCGGATCCGCGAAGACCGTGGGGAGTTCACGCTGCGGTACGACCACGTGCCTGGCCCGCCGCAGGGAGTGAGCGGCCAGGCGGGCGAAGACGGCGTCGTCATTGCCTGTCTCGGCCTCCTCCCAGCGGAAGGTGATCAGCTCGGGGTCGTCGCGTGCCGCCAGGAAGCAGAGCGTGGTCGAATCCATCCCTCCGGACAGATCCGCGCTGAGCCCGCCCTGCGTACCGTGTCGGTCGGCCGTCGCCGTATGCAGGGCATCGCGCACTTGGGCCGCGCCCGCCTCCAACGGGACGTCGGCGGGCGGCGGTTGCCACCAGCGGACCTCTCGCGTGGTGATCTCATCCATGATCAGGCAGTGGTCCGGCGGTACGGCGGACACTCCTGACCACATACTGCGTTCGTTCAGTGGGGGCGGCAGCAGGCCGCCGCAGGCGACGCGGGTGGCCAGCGCCTGTTCGTCGATGTCGGCACCGGTCAGCGCGGCAAGCGGGCCTGCCCGGTCCGCGGCGACCGGCAGGCCGTCGACGCATGTGTGGAAGATCTGCCGCAGACCCGTCACGCTGCCCTGGACCCGTATCCGGCCGTGCACCAGGGCCACCAGATGGAAGCTGCCGGGCAGAGCCCGAGCCAGGGCGTCCACGTCGGACAAGGTGCGTACACGTTCGGCCAGTTGTGCCAGCCGGGTGGGGGTGACCGGGCAGAACCCGATCACCGCCACCCGCACCGGGCCCGCGTCCGCCTGGACGAGCTCGCCGGACGGCCAACTGCCCGCCACCCAGGGCAGCCCCGAGCGGTGCGTCAGTACCCGGGGCGCCTGGAACGGGAGAGCGCTGCGCCGCACGTCCGGCAGGACGAAGAACCCGGTGGGCATCTACATCAGCCCCAGCCCTGCTCGCCGAGGACGTCGGTGTACTGGCTGCCGAACCCCAGCGTGTCCTCGGAGAACTCACCCACCGACGTCAGCATCGGCGGCTCGTAGACCTCGTTGACCTGCTGCTCGCCCTCAGTCGCTCTGTCGCTCATGGCACTTCCTCTCGGCTGTCGGATTGCATTTCGGTGTGCGCCGCCGCCCCTGCGATCCGGCTGAAGGGGGCGGCGTTCCCGGCCGCATGGAGCGCGGGAAGTCTTTTGGCCGTACGCCGCATCGCTGAGCGACTCCGGCATGGATCTGCTCGAATCCGGTGAAGTGGCAGTCAAAGGTGGGGAGTTGCGCTGGTCGTCGACGCGAGCAACCTTGCGGCAGCCTGACGGGTCCTTACTATGACAGAATCATGACGAGAAATGACAAGGAAGTGACTCATCGGTGGTATCGCCCTCGCTGCCTTCGGTCACAAACTCGTCCCGGCGCGTATGCCATGCCTGGGACGAACGTCTGGAACCGGACTGGACGCCGATGACTCCAATTGGCCAGTCCGGGACGGGCGCCGACACTGTGGCATGGAAGCTCTGAACGGTGATCCCCCTCGCGGTCGCCCCAGTTCCCGCACCACGTCCGTTCGGAGGACCTCGCTCGTGAGCCACCAGATCCCGAACAGCCCGCACGACCGGCCGTCACTGCCGGCCGGCCAGGCCGAGCCCCCATACGACCGCTCCGATGACGGCTACCTCGGTGAGACCCGGCCCGCCGCGACGCCGGGCCCCGGCGCCGCCGGTCACACGGCCGACGGCAAAGCCCCCTACGGCTACGACCCGTTCGGACGGCCGTACTCCGACAAGTCCAGGAACGTCGCGGGAGTGCTCTCCATCTTCCTGGGCCCCCTCGGCTTCGGCCGTTTCTACACCGGCCACAACGGCATGGCGCTCTGTCAGCTCTTCACCCTTGGCGGCCTCGGCGTCTGGACGCTGATCGACGGCATCGTCCTGCTCACCGTCAGGGGCAAGACCGACGCCGAGGGCCGTGTCCTGCGCGGTTGACGGCCGACACGATCAGCTGCGGCGGTGCCTGATCCGCAGCCGGCCGTACCCCATGTTCCCGGAGATCCGGATACGCGGCCCGCTCGATCCGCCGCGCAGCGGGGCTTTATAGGCCGGCTGCTTCCAGCTGGCGGTCAGGCCCTCGTGGTCGACCGTGGCATCACTGGGCACGACGATCCAGGCCCACCCGTAGTCCAGATGCAGCTCGATGTCGACCACCGGGTGCTTGATGACGGCTCGTGACAGGTCCAGGTACACCTTGCCCATCTTGGAGGTGACCCTGAAGACCTGCGGTACGTGCCATCCGCCGCGCCGCTGGATCAGCCCGCCGACGGAGTCGACGACGACGGTCGGACCCTCGTCGCTGGCAGGCAGCGAGGCCAGGGCGGACGTCAGCTCGCCGGGTGTCTGGGCGGTGAGCGCGACGTGCAGACGGGCGTCCATCTCCTCCTGGGGGATGTGCCCCTCGGCGAAGGCCTCTTGGAGACGTTCTACAGTCATGTCGCGGTCAACCTCGGAGATCCGCGACGGCAAGTTTTCTGGCACGGAGGACATGCCGCAACCATAACGTCGGTCGACTCGCGGTGGTCCAGCGCTTACTAGCATGAACACGCCTGTACTCCAACGGGCTTGTGGGACGGACTCGTGGCGCCGAGCTCGCCGTGGCGCGAATCCTCCACGTCGCCGCAGGTCACGTCTGGATAGCAAGGAACCTGCCATTATTTTCTTGAGGTTTGACGCATTCCCTGTCTAGAGTTGTGACTCGCGTGACGAAGTGAAGTCAAGTTCTGTGACGACTCAGGGGGGAGTCGGAATGGCTGTCGTGAACGGCGGAGCACGCCGCCGGACCAGCGAACTGTAGGCCTGCGTCAGCGCACGATCGGTATGCGCGTCCTTCCCGGCTTCTCCCCCTGGCTCAGGGGTGGTGAAGCCGTTCCCGCCGCATTCGTCCGGTGACTTCCCGGTGTCATCCGGCCACCCCGTCATCTCGCAGGACTCGTGAGCCCGCCGACAAAGTCCTCGATCCCTTCGATACCAGGAGCAGACGAGAATGATGGATCTCCTCGGCGCGAGAAGCGTGTCCGAGATCTTCGAACTGCACGCTCGCGAACGCGGCCACCAGCCGGCGGTCGCCATCGTCAGTGACCCTTCGGATCCGGCGTCGGCCCAGTTGCTCAGCTACGCCCAACTGGACCAGGCCGCACGCGTGTTCGCGCAGCAGTTACTTCAGGTGTGCCCAGTGGGCTCCCGCGTGCTGCTGCTCCAGCCGACGTCCGCCGAGTTCGTCGCGTCCGTGCTCGGCTGCCTCTATGCCGGCCTGGTCGCGGTGCCCTCCTCGATGCCCGGACGCTACAAGCAGGATCAGCGACGGGTGCTCGGCATCGCCCACGATGCCGATGTCGGCTGTGTGCTGACCGCGCCGGACGAGAGGGAAGAGGTGGTCGACTGGGCCGAGCGGCAGGGATTCACCGCGCCGGTGCTCTCTTTGCAGCTCGATCTCGCGCTCCGTGCCGATGACTTCCAGGTGCACGACTCCGACCACGAGACCACCGCCGTGCTGCAGTACACGTCCGGCTCCACGAACGACCCCAAGGGCAGCGTGGTCACCCACGGAAACCTGCTGGCGAACGCGGCGACGACAGCCGCGACGTTCCCGTTGGCGGAGGGTGAGCGGTTCGGCGGCTGGCTGCCGAACTACCACGACATGGGCCTCATGGGGCTGATCCTGTCGCCGCTCCTCGCCGGATACGGCACGGTTCTGATGAGCCCCGCCGCCTTCCTGCGCCGTCCTCGGACGTGGCTCCAGTTGATCGACCACTTCGACATCGCGCTCTCCGCCGCACCGAACTTCGCGTACGAACTCTGCGTCACGCGTGTGTCCCAGGACGATGCCCGTGGCCTCGACCTGTCGCGCTGGAAGTACGCCGTCAGTGGCTCGGAACCGGTCAAGGCGAGCGTGCTCGACGACTTCGCCGCGCGGTTCGCGTCGGCAGGTTTCAGGCCGGAGAACTTCGCTCCGTGCTTCGGCATGGCGGAGGCGACGCTGCTCGTCTCAAGTACCCCTCGCCGCAAGCCCGTTGTGTTGTCCTGTACCGCCGACGCGCTGGAGCGGGGCCAGGTGGAGCCGACTGCCGACGGCGCGGGCCGCACCCTCGTCAGCTGCGGTGAACTGCTCGACATGGACGCACGGATCGTCGACCCGCGGACACTCAAGGAACTCCCGCCCGGCCGGATCGGCGAGATCTGGCTGTGCGGCAACTCGGTCGTGCGCGGCTACTGGCGCAACGAGGAGGACACGAAGGCGACATTCGGCCGCAGACTCGGCGACGAGGGCGGATTCCTGCGCACCGGTGACCTCGGCGTGCTCGTCGACGGAGAGCTCTACGTGACCGGCCGCATCAAGGAAATGATGATCATCCGCGGCCGGAACGTCTACCCGCACGACATCGAGCACGAGCTGCGCCTGCACCACGAACCGCTGCGCGACACCGTGGGATCGGTCGTGTCGATACCCACTGACGACGGCGACGACGGACACCTCGTGGTGATTCATGAGGTGCGCCGCCGGTCCCCCGAGCAGGAACTGGCCGAACTGGCAGCACAGATGAGGAAGACCGTGTCCCGCGAGTTCGGCCTGCGCGCCCACTCCGTGCTGATCATGCGACGCGGCGGGGTGCGGCGCACCACGAGCGGGAAGGTCCAGCGGTCCTCCATGCGCTCGCTGTACGTCAGCGGAGAGCTGCAGCCTCTGTGGGCGGACGGCTACCGGCCGCAGGCCGAGCCGGTCACGGCGCGGACGGGAGAGGCGAGTTGAGAACGCACGAGTTCGCCAGGGAAGTCGACCGTTGGTCGCGGCCCGGTGGCCCCTTCGATCCGGCGCTGCTGAGCGCACACGACGAGGCCGAGACCTTCCCGGCCGAGGCGTGTGCGGCGCTCGATCAGTGGGGGCTGCCCGACTACTACGTGCCGAGCCGGTCCGGCGGGCGCCTCGCGCGCGTCGACGAGATGCATGCCCTGCTGCGCACGGTGGCGTCGCGGGACGTGACCGTCGCGGTCGCGCACGGCAAGACGTTCCTGGGCTCTGCTTCGGTGTGGGCCGCGGGCGACGGAGAAGCGGCCGCCTCCCTGGCCCGGCACGTCATGGCGGGTGAATCAGTGGCCTGGGGGCTCACCGAGCCGGGCGGCGGCAGCGACCTGCTCGCCGGTGGACTCACGGCGACCCGGGAGGGATCCGGCTGGCGTCTGTCCGGCCGCAAATGGCCGGTGAACAACGCGACGCGCGGGCGCTTCGTCTGTGTGCTCGCGCGCACCGACCCCGGCGGCGGGCCGCGCGGATTCAGCGTCTTCCTTGTGGACAAGCGGGCCACGTCGCCCGGTACCGTGCGGCACCTGCCGAAGATGCCGACGCACGGCATCCGGGGCGCCGATATCAGCGGAGTGGAATTCCTCGACGCCCGGGTGCCCGCTCATGCCCTCGTCGGCACGGTCGGCGGGGGCCTGGAACTGGTACTCAGATCGCTGCAACTGACCCGCGTCGCGTGTGTGGCGCTCTCGCTCGGCGCGGGCGACCACGCCCTGAGGATCGCCCGCCGATTCCTGGCCGAGCGACGACTGCACGGACGGCGCTTCTCCGAACTCCCGCACGCGCGCACCGTCGCCGGCCGGTCGGTGGCGCGTCTGCTGCTCGCCGAGGCCGTCGCGTACACGGCGGCGCGGTCGGCGCACGAGGTGCCGGAGGAGCTGAGCGCGGTGTCCGCGATCACCAAGGCGCTGGTACCGACACTCATCCAGGGGCAGCTCCGTCTCGTCGGTGAACTGCTCGGCGCGCGCGGCTTCCTGACCGGCGTGGAGGGCTACGGCGGCTTCGCGAAGATCGAGCGTGACCACCAGGTCGTCGGCATCTTCGACGGCAGCACCTGGGTCAACCGCAGCGCACTCGCATCGAGCCTCCCGGTGCTCCGGCCCGGCCGTCGCCCGGCCACGCCGGTCGGCGTGCCCGTACACGAGTGGCTGCGGGAGGACTACGAGCCCGCCGCCCTCGATCCGCTCCGGCTGGGGGTGATGGCGCGCGACAATACGGTGCTGAGGAGCCTGGGAGACCTCGTGGCCCGGCTCGCGGTGGATCCGCCGGGTGGCGCCGAGCGTCTGGCCGCCCGACTCCTCGATGCCCAGAGCGAGTTGAGCGTGCGCATTGCCGACCTTCGGCCGGTCGCGGGACCTCCGGCCACGGCGGCGATGCGTCTGGCGGAGCGCTACGAGTGGTGCCATGCCGGCGCCGCGGCCCTGGCGTTGTGGGTCGCGAACCCGAGGCACCACGACCGTGACTGGTGGCGCGACGGACTCTGGCTGCGCGGTTGTCTCGCCCTGGTACTGGAAGGCCTGGGCGCGCGACCCCCGGAAGCGACAGGCACGTTCGACGAACTCGGCAGCCTTCTGCTCGGTGACGCGGGTGACCGCGTCTCGCTGTTCGGCACACCGGCGGAGGTGACGGCATGAGCGACATCCATACGCGCATGGAAGCGCTGGAGGAGCGCCTCGGCGATCCCTTCGACCCGGACAACCCGGCGGGGTTCGCCGCCGTCGTGGCCGCGGACGAACGCGAGGAGGTTCCGCAGGGGGGTGCCGACGCGCTGGACGAGTTCGGGATCCTCGCCGAGTTCGTGCCCGGCTCGCTGGGTGGCCGCCTCGAACGCGTCGACCACCTGGTCGAGTTGATGCGCTCGGTCTACCGTCGTGATCCGAGCCTCGGCCTCGGTCATTGTTCCAGCTCGCTGCTCGGCGCGGTCAACATATGGACCTCGGGATCGCCCGGCCAGCGTCGCGACGCGGCCGAGCTGCTGCTCGCGGGCAAGAAGATCTCCTGTGCGTTCCATGAGCTCGCGCACGGCAACGACATCGGCTCCGTCGAGTTCTCGGCCACGTCCGCGGACGGCGGCCTGGCACTGAACGGCCGCAAGGAGTCGATCACCAATCTGGACCGGGCCCACGGCGTGGTCTTCCTTGTCCGCTCCGACCCCACCGGCGGCCCGCGCGCCTGCTCGCAGCTGTTCGTACCGGTGGCGGAGCTCGATCCCGAACGCTTCCGCTTCCTCCCGCGATTCCGCTCGGTCGGGATGCGCGGCGTGCGCCTGGGCGGTATCGAGACGCAGGACTGCCCGGTGGACGCGGACGCGGTGGTCGGCGCCCCGGGCACCGGGATCGAGACGGCGGCCCGTGCCTTCCAGCTGACCCGCATAGCCATGCCCGCCATGAGCACCGCGATGCTGGACACCTCGCTGCGCGTCACCCTGCACCACGTACGCAAGCGTCGGCTCTACGGCCGGGACGTCGCGGCCATTCCGATGGTGCGCACCACACTGGCCAACGCGTTCGCCGACCAACTGCTGTGCGAGGCGTTCGCGACGGTCGCCGCCAGGTCGCTGCACGTGCTGCCGGCGTCCGGCAGCGTATACGCGCCTGCTGTGAAGTTTCTCCTGGCCGGGGTGCTGCTCGACGCGCTGGAGCAGCTCTCGCTGGTGATGGGGGCCGAGTTCTACCGCCGCGACGGGGAACACGCGGTGTTCCAGAAGATGGCACGGGACATCAAGCCGGTGGGCTTTGGACACATCGCCCGCGCGGCCTGTCTGTCCGCGATACTTCCACAGCTTCCGGTGCTCGCACGGCGGGCGTGGTCCGACGCCGCACCCGCTCCGGCCGCGCTGTTCGTCCCGGACGCCGAGCTGCCGCCGCTCGACCTGGCCGGGCTGCAGGTGGTCACGGGCGGGCAGGACGGGCTTGCCCGGGCCCTCAACGCCGCGCTCGACCATGATGTCCCGGCGGTGTTGCGGCCGCTGATCGAGACCCATGTGCGGCGCCTTGAATCGCTCACGGAGTCGTGTGCCGGCCTCAGGCCCCGGGATCTGTCGATCGCCGCCGCGGTCGAGGTGCGGGATCTGGCGGCCCGGTACACCACCGTGCTGGCGGCCGCCGCGTGCATAGGTGTGTGGCGGCACGCGCCGACCGGCGATTTTCTGGCCCGGCCGGAGTGGCTGGTCGCCGCGCTGACCCGGCTCATCGGCATCGACTCCGGACGGCCCGACGACGTGCCGATCGAGGTGGAAGGCGCCCTCGTCGAGGAGCTGTTGGACCGCGACGACCGCACGGTGGGCTTCGGTCTCTCCGCGCGCCGGTACCGGTGACCGCCCGGGCAGAGCAGAGCAGTCAGTCCAGAGCAGCCAGCCCCGGAGCAGTCAGCCAGGCAAGCAGCATCCGACTCTTGAGGAGCAATCAGATGTCCACCCCCGGATCCGACCCGATCACCCTCGACGAACTGGAGAACTGGCTCGTCGCCCGTGTCGGTGAGTACGTGCCCGACCTGGAGGAGGCGGTCGACCCGTACCAGGATCTCGGCGAGTACGGCCTCGACTCCGTCGCGGTCGTGGCCTTCACCGCGGATGTGGAGGACTGGCTCGGGATCCGTGTGCAACCTACGGCCGTGTGGGACCACCCGACGATCGCCCAACTCGCCAAGTTCCTTTCGGCGGAACGCGAGGAGCGGGCGAGAACGGCCTGATGGCACAGCATCTGTGACAGCACATTCATAAGAAATGACAGCAGCTTTGACAAGCGGCCGAGCGTTCGAGCGGCCATGTGTTGTCTTTCACACCGAGGGGGAGGGCTTTCCAACGTGGCCGAGCTGAAGAACGTGGCCGACGAGCGGCTGACCGTGTCGCGTAACCCGGCCGATCTGAAGGATGTCGTGGCGGAGCGAACGCTGAGCGACGCGGACGGCCTGGTCGAGGCGGCACGCGCCGCCCACGCGGCACAGAGCGCGTGGGCGTCGTGGCCGGCACCGCTCCGGGGGCGGGTGGCGCAGAACGTGGGCCGACTCGTCGCGGAGAACAAGGAGGCGCTGGCCGCGCTGATCACCCGGGAGATCGGCAAGCCATACGGCGAGTCCCTGGGGGAAGTGCAGGAGGTCATCGACACCTGCGATTTCTTCCTGGGGGAGGGACGGCGGTTGTACGGCCAGACCGTGCCCAGCGAAATGCCGGACAAGCAGCTGTTCACCTACCGAAGACCGCTCGGCACCGCTGCGGTGATCACCGCGGCCAACTTCCCCGCCGCGGTACCCGCGTGGTACCTCGTACCGGCGCTGCTCTGCGGCAATACCGTGGTGTGGAAGCCGTCGGAGTCCGCGGTCGCCGTCGCGGAGGCGCTCGCCGCGCTGTTCCGGGCCGGCGGGGTTCCTGAGGATGCGCTGCGGCTGGTGCACGCCGACGGCGAGACCACGTACGCCGGTCTCGAACGGGCCCTGGCTGAGGGGACCGTACAGAAGATCGGCTTCACCGGGTCCACGGCGGCCGGGCGCCGGGTGAGCGAGCTGGCGGGGCGGCACCTGCAGTCCCCGTGCCTGGAGCTCGGCGGCAAGAACCCCCTCGTGGTGGCGGACGACGCCGACCTCGAGCTCGCCGTCCAGGGCGCCGTGTTCAGCGGCTTCGCCACCGCCGGACAGCGCTGCACCTCGCTGGGCTCCGTGATCGTCCACCACGATGTGCACGACGAGTTCCTCGCCCGTTTCAGCGCGGCCGTGGAGGATCTGGCTATCGGGGATCCCCGACGGGACGAGGTCTTCTACGGGCCGCTCATCGGCGAGCGGTACCTGGAGAACTTCCTCGGCTCCCTGGAGCTCGTACGACCGCACCACAAGCTCTCCGGCTCCGGAGCCACCGGCCGGATCACCTCCGACAGCCCACGCAAGGGCTTCGTGGGCGACCCGGACACCGGAGTGTTCGCGCACCCGACCATCGTGGCCGGGGTGCGGCCGGACGACGAGCTGTACCGCACCGAGACCTTCGGGCCGCTCGTGTCGGTCATGGCGTACGACACTTTCGACGAGGCCGTCGCGCTTGCCAACGGACACGGGTACGGGCTGTCGGCGGCGGTCTACACGGGATCGGCGCGGACAGCGTTCTCCTTCCGCGAGCGCTGCTCGGCCGGCATGGTCAGCGTGAACAACTCGACGGTGGGTGCGGAGGCGCATCTGCCGTTCGGCGGCAACGGTCTTTCCGGGAACGGCAGTCGGCAGTCGGGCATCTGGGTCATCGACCAGTTCACCTCGTGGCAGTCGATGAACTGGGACTACGCGGGCACCCTGCAGCGTGCGCAGATGGACGTCCGGGACATCGACGCGGACTTCGGTTTCCGGCTGTCCTGAACGCCCCACGCGGACGGCACTGAGGCACAGCACTGAGGCACAGCACTGAGGCACCGCCCGCAGAGCCCTGCGGGCGGTGCCTCAGTGCTGACCACGCTCAGTCGTTGCGTACCGTCACGTCGCCGATCTTCGTGCGCGCCTCCACCGCCGTACCGGAGGAGGAGTCCTGGTCCACCGCCACCTTCCGGTCGCCGATCTTCGTCACGGCGTGCACGGCGAACGGGCCCGCGCCCGAGGGGAGATGCAGCTCCACGTCGCCCATCTTGCTGACTGCCTTCAGCTTCTTGAACGGCTCTACCTCATCGACGCGGATGTCCCCCATCTTGGACGTGGCCTCGGCGACGTCGAAGTCGACGTCCTTGAGCGTGATGGCGCCGGTCTTGCTGGCGGCGACGACCCTCTCGCCGGTCACGTGCTCGACGTTGACGCTGCCGATCCGTGTGCGCCCCTCCACTGAGGCCCGCACGCCGGTCACGGACACGTCACCGAGCCGTGTATCGACCTTGACCCGGGTGCCGACCGGCACCGTCAGGGTGTAGTCCGACCCGCACCGGCCCATGCCGTCCCCGCAGGTGGTAGTGATGCGCAGGGTGTCCCCGTCCTGCTCGATCTTCTCGTCGGGAGAGCGCAGCGACTTCGTCAGCTTCTTGTGCAGCTCCGTCTTCTCGCCCTGCCCGGCCACGTCGACCCGGACGTCTCCGCTGTCGATCGCGACCTCCACGGTCCGCACCGACTTGTCGATCGCCGCGGAGCCGGTATCCGTCCGGGTGACCAGGAACAGCAGCAAGTACCACGCGCCCCCGCCGACGAGTGTGATGCCGGTCAGGATCGCGAGGAGGCGGATGACGCGCCGCAGGCCGGGGCGCCGGGAGGGGCCCGGCAGACGCGGTGTCGAACCGGTCGAGCTGATGGTCTGGTGCATGTCCTACTCCCGTGTCCGGTGGTCAGCGCGGTTCGGTGGGATGGTCGGTCGATGGGGAGCTGAGGTACTGCAGGACGGCACGGACGCGGCGGTTTCCCTGGTCGTCCGGGAGCAGGTCGAGCTTGGTGAAGATGGAGCGGATGTGCTTCTCGACGGAGCGTTCGGTGATGAACAGGCGCTCTGCGAGGCCACCGTTGCTGAGCCCCTCGGCCATCAGGGCGAGCACCTCCCGCTCGCGCGCGGTCAGCGGCGCAAGACCGTCCTGCTTCTGATTTCCCGCGAAGATCTGGCTGATCACCTCGGCGTCGAGGGCGGTGCCGCCCTCCGCGACGCGGTGCAGGGTGGCCACGAACTCGTCCACGTCGGCGACGCGGTCCTTGAGCAGGTAGCCGAGCCCCAGGCTGCCGTGCGCGAGGAGCTTGGAGGCGTAGCGGGCCTCCACGTACTGGGAAAGGACCAGGACGGGTTGGGCCGGGTCCGTGGCACGGATCGACAGCGCGGCGCGCAGCCCTTCGTCGGTGTGCGTGGGAGGCATTCGTACATCCACCAGGCAGAGGTCGGGGGCGAGGTCGGCGACCAGCGCGAGCAGTTCGTCGCCGTCTCCGGCCTGCCCCACGACGTCGATGTCCTCGTCCATGAGCAGCTTGGCGAGGCCGGTCCGCAGCAGGACGGAGTCTTCGGCGATCACGACGCGCAACATGTCTGCTAAGCCCTCCAGGGCAGTGTGACGTCGACGACGGTGGGTCCGCCGACGGGGCTGGAGAGCGTGAGATGTCCGTCGACCGCCCGGACCCGGTCCCGCAGCCCGCTGATGCCCGACCCCCGGGCAGGGTCGGCGCCGCCGATACCGTCATCGGTGACGGTGAGCCGCAACAGATGCTCATCGCGCAGGACGGTGACCGTGGCCCGGTCGGCCGCGGCATGCTTGGCGATGTTGGTGAGCAGCTCGGAGACAACGTAGTAGGCGACGGCTTCGGCCCGCGGGCTGGGGCGCTGCGGAAGCCGCACGGCCAGGTCGACGCGGATCGGGCAGCGGGCCGCGATCGTGGTCAGGGCCGGCTCGATGCCCTGCTCGGTGAGGATGGCCGGGTGCAGGCCGCGCGTGACGTCCCGCAGCTCCTGCATGGCGGCCTTGGCCTCCTCATGCGCGGCCATCACCAACGCCTGTGCCTTCTCCGGGTCCCGCGCGAAGCGGGACTTGGCGCGGCCCAGACTCATGGCGACCGAGAGCAGGCGCTGCTGTGCTCCGTCGTGCAGGTCGCGCTCGATGCGCTGTCGCTCCAGCTCCGCGGCGTCCACCATCCGCGAGCGGCTGTCCTCCAGGTCCATCATCCGGCGTACGAGGTGGTCGACGCGGTTGGCGCCGAGCATCCGGGCGACCAGGGTGGATTCGGTACGGGCCAGCGGGCCGCCGAGCCACAGGCCGCCGGAGAGCAGCGCCAGGCCGACGACGCCGCCGGCCACCGCGCCGGGCATGGACGTCACGTCCAGACCCAGCAGTGCGGAGCCGTCCGGCAGAAGGGGGCCGATGAAGGGCAACAGAGCGAGCAGCAGCCCCGCCGCGAGGACCATCATCACCAGTCCGCCCGCGCCGAGCCCCCACAGCGTCATGACCGCGGTGAAGCCGAGCTCGCGCCAGGCGCGTCGCCCGAAGAGCCGCTCCAGGCGGTCCTTCCAGCCCTTGCCGGGGGTGGCGACGGGCATGTCGATGGCGAACTCTCGTAACACGTAGAGCCGTTCGCGATCGAGCCGGGCTATCCAGGCCGCCAGCTTCATGGCCAGGGGCACCAGCGGCAGTCCCAGCAGGAGCAGCGGGGTCAGGGACACCCCGATCGTGAACAGCACGATGGGGATCACGTACAGCGGCGACATCGCCAGCGTGGTCAGCAGCTGCAACAGGTCGTTGCGTGCGTCCTTCGAGAGCAGGCCCCGTGCCAGGCGGTACAGGGCGACTCGAATCCGCGGTGGCCTCAGCCGCATGGCGCCCTCCGGTTCAGATTGACTACCAGGATCTTAGGCACGGGAGTTGGGCCCTTCCGAGCGTGCAGGCGCGCCCTTTTGAGGTAGTGGCAGCACTACCTGCCGACGGGTGGCTGCACGCCCGACGGCGCCGGGGGTCGCTGCGTAGCGTCACGGCGTACCCCTTGACGAGGAGCTTTGACGATGTCAGTCACCGAAGAGAAGGACACCGCGCACAAGCGCCCCGGAACGTCGGGGACACCGCCCCCACGCGGTTTCGTGGAGCGCACGGCCGCTTGGAGCATGGCGCACCGCAAGAGCACCATCCTGCTGTGGGTCGTGGCGGTGATCCTTGCGTACGCGGCGAGCATGGTCACAGGCGTCCACGACCAGGAGGACGCCGACAACCTGACCGGTCAGTCCGCGGTCGCCGAACGGATGCTGGACGGCGCCGACTTCGCCGACGACGGCGTCGAGAGAGTGCTGATCCAGGCCCGCAGCGGCAAGCTGTCGGCAGAGACGGCCGACACCGTGGTCGGCTCGCTGCGCGAGCGGTACGACACGGTGCAGGACGTGACCCGGGTCGGTGACCCCGTCGCCTCGAAGGACGGACGCAGCGTCCTGCTGCCGGTCACCCTCGAACTGGGCAGCGGCGACGACAAGAAGAAGCCCAAGAGCGTGGTCGGCCCCATGCTGAAGGCGACCGAGGCCGAGCAGAAGGCCCATGCCGACCTGCGCGTCGAACAGCTCGGAAAGGGCTCCGTCACCAAGGAGTTGAGCACGCGGCTGGGAGCCGACTTCCAGCGGGCGGAATTCATCAGTGTGCCGCTGACGCTGGTGATCCTCCTGGTGGCCTTCGGCGCACTGCTCGCGGCGGGGCTTCCGGTACTGCTCGGCATCACCTCGGTGGTCTTCGCGTTCGGCCTGGCCGGAGTCACCTCGCTGCTGGTCCCCGTGAACGAGAACCAGGCCAGTCTGATCCTGCTGATGGGTCTCGCGGTCGGCGTCGACTACTCACTCTTCTACATCCGGCGCCGGCGCGAGGAGCGGGCGCTCGGCAAATCCCCGGACGCGGCGCTGCGCGTCGCGGCGGCCACCTCGGGGCGGGCCGTCCTGGTCTCCGGTCTGACCGTGGCGATCGCCATGGCAGGCATGTTCTTCTCCGGCAGCATGCTCTTCTCCTCGCTGGCCCTGGGCACCGTACTGGTGGTCCTGGTTGCCGTGCTCGGCTCCCTGACGGTACTTCCGGCCGTACTCGCGGGTCTCGGCGACAAGATCGACCGGCCGAGGATCCCGCTGCTGTGGCGGCGCACCACCGCGGTGGGCAAGGAGAGCAAGCTGTGGGCCGCCGTGCTGCGTCCCGTCCTGAAGGCGCCGGGCGTGAGCCTGGTCATCGGCCTGGTGGCGATGCTGGCGCTGGCCGCGCCCGCGCTCGGTATGAAGCTGAAGATGCCCGGTGACGAGGATCTGCCCCGCTCCTACGCGATCATGAAGACGTACGACCGGGTGGTCGAGGCCTTCCCGAGCGAGGGCACGTCCCACGACGTGGCCGTCGAGGCCGACAAGGCCAGCTCCGGCGATGTGGCCCGGGTGCTGACCGGGCTGCACGAGAAGGCGATGGCGACCGGCAGGTTCGCCGACTCCGAGAAGCCGGACCTCGCCGTGTCCGAGGATGGGACGGTGTCCAGGCTCGAACTGCACGTGGGCGGCGACGCGGGTGGCTCCGAGGCCAAGGAGACGCTGACGCTGCTGCGCTCGCAGCTTGCGCCGGAGGCCTTGCAGGACGCCGATGTCGACAAGTGGGCCGTCGGCGGCGAAACGGCCTTCTCGGCGGACTTCTCCCAGACCCTGGAGGACCGGCTGCCCATGGTGATCGGGTTCGTGACCGTGCTCTGCCTGGGGATCATGCTGCTCGCGTTCCGCTCGGTGGCGCTCGCGATTCTGACCGGGCTGCTCAACGTCCTCTCCGTCGCGGCTGCTTACGGTGTTCTTGTGCTCGTTTTCCAGAACGAGTGGGCTGAAAACATCTTGGGCTTTGACTCAAATGGAGCGGTCGTTTCCTGGCTTCCGCTTATCCTGTTCGTTGTTCTGTACGGCCTGTCGATGGACTATCACGTCTTCGTTCTGAGCCGGATTCGCGAGGGTGTAAAGCTGGGGGGCTCCACACATGCGGCGGTTAGGCACGGAATTCTCACCTCCGCCGGCGTGGTCACCACAGCTGCCGTGATCATGGTCGCGGTGTTCGCGGTGTTCGCGACGCTGTCGACCCTCGAGATGAAGCAGCTGGGTGTGGGCCTGGCCGTCGCCATCCTCCTTGACGCCACCTTGATCCGCGGTGTGTTGCTGCCTGCCGCGCTGACACTGCTGGGCTCACGGGCATGGCACGAGCCGCGGTCGATGCGCAAGGTCCCTTCTGTCTCCCACGACTGATCGGATTTCCGAGGAGGGAAGGCCCGGGCCCCTGCCCGGGACCTCCCTTCCCCAACCCGGCGGCCAGCGAACTAAGGAGATCAGGGATATGGGTGGGTGGGCCGCGGTTCCTTCCGGTCTGGTGGTGAGGTCGGGCGAACTCCACGTGTTCAGAGCGCCTCTGGGTCCGTCGGGCCAAGACGTCGAGGAAGCGCTGGACCTGGTCACCGATGAGGAGCGCGACACGGCGGAGGTGCTGGGCCGTGTCGGCGACGGATCGGCCTTCTTACGCGCTCGAGCGCTTTCCCGCAAAGTGCTCGGCTGGGTTCTCGGGCGCAGACCGGTGGACATCGAGTTCTGCCGCTCGGAGCACGGACGGCTCGCTCTTGTGGACCGTGAGGTGTGTTTCAGCGCCGCCTACGGAGGTGGCCAGCAGTTGGTTGCCGTGTCGTTGGACAGCGAGGTCGGTGTCGACGTCCAGGACGGCGATGTGGCGTACGGCGAGAACCTTCATCTGGCCCTGACGGAGTGGGAACAGAGGCTGCTCCGGAGACTGTCGCCGTCTGCTCGGCAGATGTTCTTCCTCAGTCTGTGGACCCGCAAAGAGGCGGTGCTGCGCGCGGCGGGCTACGGGCTGCGGGTGCCGCCGGACGAGGTGGACGTGCTCGTCGAGGACGGCGCGGGCGCCGTGGCAGTGCCGCTGCCGGACGGCGCCGGGGTCGCCGAGGTGCAGGTGTGCGACCTGCCCGGCGGGCGCGGCGCGGTGGCCGCCGCCGCGGTCGCCGGGCCCGTGAGCGCCCTGCACACCTGGATATTCGATCCGTCCCTCCAGCAGGCGCACTGCCACTGAACTCCGTATGGCGGGTGCTCTGCCCACTGAACTCCGGCTGACCGGAACCGGCGCGACTTCCCCCGGCGCGCCCGTCCGGTCAGCCGGTTGGCTCCGACCGGCCCCGTTCAGGGGCCGGTCGCGAGCAGTTCGCTCAACTGCCGCCATGCTTCCGAGGACTTGCGGTAGGCGCCGGCGCGGTCCAGAGTCTCGGCCGCGTGCCGGTAGCAGTCCTTGGCCGCCTCGACGTCCCCGGCCAGCACGTGCGCCCGGGCCGCGAGCAGATGGCACTGCCCCTGTCCCGCCAGTGGGAGTTCGGCGCCGCCTTCGCGCACCTTGGCCGTCAGTTCCAGGATCCGCTCCGGCTGCTCCAGACGCAGCGCCAGCTGGGCCTCGGCCAGCATCAGGTCGGCCATGTCGTCATCGCGGCCGACGAGTTCGAGGGCCTGGCGGGCGCGTGCGAGCAGCCGCGCCGCTTCCTTCGCGGCGTCGTCCGAAGGGTCGTACTCCAGGCGGAGCGCCGCCGACGCGCGGCACAGCCGGGCCCAGGCCGCCAGGTTCGCGTCCGGATGCAGGCAGTTGAACGCCTGCTCGTGCAGCCACGTCGCGTCCCGCGGCCGTTCGCAGAGGAAGCGGGCACTGCCCACCGCCCAGTACACCTGTCCGCGCAGTTGCCGGGACGGGATGTCCTCGGCGATCTCCTGGAGAGTGTCGGCGAGGCTCGAAGCGTTCTCCAGCTCCCCGCTGTCGGCGTAGGAGTTGACCAGCGCCAGCATCGCGCCCACCCGTTCGTGTGCGGTGGGCGGCAGTGCGACGGTGACCGACACGGCGTGCTCGGCGGTGCGGATGGCTTCGCCCAGCCGCCCCTGACGACGCAGGTTCTTGGAGAGCGCGGTGGCGACGCGAGCGGCGAGACGGGGTGTCTCCTGCGACAGGGCGGCCTCGGCCAGGCCGGTGAGGACGGCGTGTTCCTCGGCGGCATTGCCCAGCTCCCGCAGAATGTCGGCGAGATCCCAGGCAGCCTCCCAGAGCACGTCCTCCTCGGCGTGCCCGCCGACCTCCGCGCCGATGCCGCGCAGCAGCTCCGCGGCATCGGCCAGTTCGCGGTCCTTGCGCAGGGCGCGTGCCTCGAGCAGCCTGCCGGCGATGTCGAGGCGTCGGCTGCGGAGTTCGCCCTCGTCCTGGGAACCGGGGTTCGCCAGGGACTCAAGGGGTACGTCGAGCCGGCGAGCGAAGAAGGCCGCGATCAAATCGTTGGGCGAACGCTGCCCGCTTTCCACGCGTGACACATAGCTGGCCGACACCTCATCGCCCGCTAGCTCGCTCTGGGAAAGGCCGCGCTGCACCCGCAGTTGTCTCAGTCTGCGTCCGAACGCGGGCTGTTCGATCATCATCGTCCTCCGGGATCGCCTCGGCTTGCCGGGGGGTGGCAAGCGACTGCCACAAGGCCCGGCCTCGTGGCCATCGCTCTTGGTCAAGTGCCGCATGGGATTTGCAGCACTGTCACCGGTTATTACGGCGGCAGCGTAGAGCTCGTTTGGTGGAGCTGTCGAACTGTGGCCAGGACTCGGTGCGGTGTGAGCAAAAAGCCGAAGGCATTGCAGGTCAAGAGCTTCCGTCAATTCGCGTGCAAAATTTGGCTTGAACTGTGACAGGTAGCTGTCTACAGTCGTGACACATGTGACGAGTGCTGTCACATATGTGACAGCTTACGGGGAGGGCGTCGCAATGGATGTCATGCGTGCTGGGGAGAACTCTGCTACCGAGCGGAGACCGCAGGGGTCAGAGGTACCACTTTCGGTGGGGCAGGCCTCCCTCTTCTTCCTCCAGGAACTTGCACCCGACTCACCCGCGTACCACGTTGCCGGATGCGTGACGGTCGACGATCGTCTCGACGCCGAGCGGCTGCGGCGCGCCTGGGTCACCGTCTGTGCGCGTCACCCGGTGCTCACCGGCGTCATCGCACCCGGGGCCGAAGGGTATGTGCAGCGTTGGCATGCGGCCGATGCCCCCTTCGCCGTCCGTCGGACGCCGGGGATCGGTGCCGAGGAGCTGCGAGTGCTCGCCGCCCGCGACTATGAGCGCCCGTTCGCTCTGGACCGCGAGGCGCCTGCCCGGCTCTTCGTCTATCAGGACACCGACGCCACCACCCTGAACCTTGTGCTGCATCACGTCGCCGGGGACATGAGCTCCCTCTTCATCACCTTGGAGGACCTGCTCACGGCTTACCGGTCCGAGAGGGGCGGCACACCGAGTCCGGCTGTCGAACCCGACACCTCCTACGCGCGTCACGTGGCCGCCGAGCGCGCGTTTCTGGACGGTCCCGGATCGGCGCGCTTACGCGACTACTGGGCGCGGCAGCTGGAGAATTGCCGGTTCGCCCTCGACCTGCCCGGCATGACCGCCCCTCGGCCGGTGGCCGATCCTGATGCTCCCGCCCATGTGCCGTTCCAGCTCGACATGGAACTCGCCGAGCGAATACGTGAGTTGGCTGAAACCAACCGCAGCACCACCGCCACCGTGCTGCTCGCCGCCTTCAACGTGCTGCTGCACAGGCTCACCGGCTGCGACGACATCGTCGTCGGCTTCCCCGTGGAGGGACGCAAGAAGGCCTTCAAGCGAACCGTCGGCCACTTCGCCAATTCCCTGCTGCTGCGCACCCCGGTCACCGCCGACGCCACCTTCGACTCCGTTCTGAACGCCACGCGCACCGCACACGTCGGTGCCGTACGACATCGGGCCCTGCCCACGCCGACGGTCCTGGGGCGCCTGGCGCCGGGGTCGGCGCTCTCCGGGCAGTCGCTCTACCAAGTGAGCTTCCAGTTCGAGTCGGACCGGCTCTCCTACGGCACCAGGTCGATTCTCGGTGGTCTGGGCACCGTCCACCTCGCCGGATACGACACCGAGCCTGTCCCGATGCGTCAACAGGTGGCGCAGTTCCCGCTGCGGATGCAGGCGGGCGAGATCGACGGCGAAGTGCGCGGTGTCCTCCACTATGACCCGGCCCGGCTCGACGCGGACACCGTCGCCGGCTATGCCCGGCTCTTCGAAGCCTTGGTGAAGGAGGCCGTCGCCGATCCGACCGTGACCGTCGCCGCTCTCGGTGTCGGTGTTTCCGGGGTGGTGTCGTCGTGGTCGGGTGCTGGGGTTGAGGCTGTGGGTGGTGGGCGGCCGGTGTTCGGGGCGGTGGTGGCGCGTGCGGGTTCGGCGCCTGGGGGTGTGGCTCTGGTGGATGGTGGGCGTGTCTGGAGTTATGGGGAGTTGGAGCGGGCGTCGGCTGTGGTGGCGGTGCGTTTGCGGGAGTTGGGGGTGGGGCCGGAGTCTGTGGTGGGTCTGTGTCTGCCGCGTGGTGCGCTGATGGTGGTGGCGATGTTGGGGGTGCAGCGGGCTGGTGGTGCTTGGCTCGCTCTTGATCCTTCGTATCCGGTTGAGCGGTTGCGGTTGATGGTGGGTGAGGCTGGTTGTGCTGTTGTGGTTCGTGGTGGTGCGCAGGGGGAGTTGCTTGATGGCGTGTTGCCTGGCGGTACTGCGGTTCTGGAGGCTGACGGTCTTGATCTGACGGTGCAGGTCGATCGCGGGGGTCTGGACGCGGCCCATGAGGACGACTTGGCCTACCTGGTCTTCACGTCGGGTTCCACCGGCCGGCCCAAGGGCGTCGCCGTGACACATCGCACGCTCTCCCGCTCCACCGCGGCACGCGCCACCTTCTACGGACCGCGGCCACCACGCTTCCTGCTGCTTTCGCCCTTCGCCTTCGACAGTTCCTACGCGGGCATCTTCTGGACCCTCACGTTCGGCGGAACCCTGGTCGTGCCCGACGCCGAGCAGGTCAAGGACGCCGATCAGCTGGCCGGTCTGGTGGAGCGGCACGCGCTGACCCACACCCTGACCGTGCCCTCGTTCTACCGCGCCCTCCTCAAGCGGCCGGGTGGCCCCGGCCGTTCCCTGCGCACAGTCGTGGTCGCTGGCGAGGCCTGCCCCGCCGACCTGGTCGCCGAACACCGGGCCGCGCTGCCGGACTGCGCGCTGGTCAACGAGTACGGCCCGAGCGAGGCCACCGTCTGGGCCACCGGCCACTTCTGCGTCGACGGCAGCCCCGGCAACGTCCCCATCGGCACCCCGATCGCCGGCACCACCGTGTTTGTGCTGGATGGGGGTTTGCGGCCGGTGGCTGCCGGTGGTGTGGGTGAGTTGTATGTGGGTGGGGCGGGTGTGGCGCGTGGGTATGCGGGTCGGGGTGGGCTGACTGCCGAGCGGTTTGTGCCGGATCCGTTCTCGCGGGTGTCGGGTGCGCGTCTGTATCGCACCGGTGATCTCGTACGTTTCGGCGCCGATGGTGTGCTGGAGTTCTGTGGGCGCGTGGACGAGCAGGTCAAAGTCCGTGGATTCCGCGTGGAGTTGGGCGAGATCGAAGCCGTTCTCCGGTCCGCCGCCGACATCACCGACGCCGTGGTGGCCGCCGTGGCTCCCCCGGGCGGCGGCGAACTGCGCCTCGCCGCGTATGTGGTGACCCCGAGCGGCGTACCCGTGGACGCGTCCGGCCTGCGTGCGTGGGCGGGGGAGCGGTTGCCCGCGCACATGGTGCCCGCCGCGATCATGGGCGTTGACGCGCTGCCGCTGTCCCCGAACGGCAAGGTGGACCGGCGCGCCCTGCCCGCCCCCCGCTGGGAGGTATCCGGCGAAGGATTCGTCGCACCCCGCGGTGAGGTCGAGCGAGGTCTGGCCGAGGTGTGGCGCCAGGTCCTGCGCCTTGAGCGGGTCGGCGTGCACGACGACTACCTGGCGCTCGGCGGGGACTCCATCCTCTCGATCCAGGTGGTCGCCAAAGCCCGCAGGGCCGGCATCCGCATCACCCCGCGCCAGATCTTCGAGCACCCCACGATCGCCGCCCTCGCCCAGCAGGCCGAGCTCCTGCTCCCAGAGGCCGGGAGCGAACGGGGCGAGGACGCCAGCGGTGCGTCGCCGGACGGCGTCACCGCCGGGCTGCTGCCCGCCGGTCTGCTCGCCTCCTGGGAACGCGCCCATGGCCCGCTGCACGCCGTGTGGCCCATGTCAGGGCTCCAGCAGGGAATGCTGTACCACGCCCTCGCCGAACCGGGGTCGGACGCCTACACCGAGCAATTGGTGTGCACCCTGAGCGGTGAAATCGACCCGCGGATCTTCCTCGATGCCTGGCGCCGCGCCATGACCCGGCACTCCGCGCTGCGCGCCCACTGCGCCTGGCAGGAGGCCGACACACCCTTGTTGGTCGTGCCGCGCGATGTCGACGTACCCACCGTGTACGAGGACTGGACGGCTGCTGCTGCTGACGGCGACGACGAAAGGACCACGGCGGAGCGCCTCGCGGAGTTCCTGGCGAGTGACCGGAGCACAGGCTTCGAGCTGAGCGGCAGCCCGCTGGTGCGTATCGCGCTCTTCCGCACCGCCGCGGACGCGTGGACCTTCGTATGGACCAGCCACCACATTCTGATGGACGGCTGGTCGCTGCCCGTCGTCGCCGGCGACGCCTTCGCGCTCTACACCTCCCTGCGCACCGGCGCCGACACCGATCTCGCACCCGCTCCCGACTACGGCGCCTTCGTGCGCTGGAACGCGAGCCGTGACCGTGCCGAGGAGGAGGCCTTCTGGCGCAAACAGCTCACCGGCTTCACCGCCCCGGCACTGCTCACCCCTGCCCGAGCGGCGACCACCGACCGCGACACCGGCCAACACAGGCCCGCCCTGCGGCTGTCCGACGAACGCTCCCGGCTCCTGCGCGGCATCGCCCGCGAACGGGGCATCACCGTTGCCGCGTTGGTCCACGCCGCGTGGACCCTGGTGGTCGCCCGGCGCACCGGCTCCCGGGACCTGGCGGTCGGCAGTGTGCTCTCCGGACGCCCCGCCGAGATCGACGGCATCGAGCGCACCGTCGGCCTGTTCATCAACACCCTGCCGCTGCGTGTGCGGATCTCCGACGAGGTGCGGGCCGACGACTGGCTCGCCTCCGTCCACCAGGGGCTCCAGGACCTCACCGACCACCAGCACGCCTCACTCGCCGACGTCACCTCCTGGGGCGGCGCCCCTGCGGGGGCCCAGCTCTTCGACTCCATCGTCGTCGTCGAGAACTACCCTTTCGAGGGATTCGCCACCGACGGCTTCACGGTGGACAGCGGTCGCCTCGTCGAGCGGACCAATTACCCGGTCAGCCTGCAGGTCATGCCCGGCGAGAACCTGGAGCTGCGGCTGTGCGTCGACACGACGGCCTTCGACGCGGCCGCCGCACAGCGGCTCCTCGACGACCTGGACGGCACTCTCGACGCGCTCACCGGCGACCCGGGCACCACTCTGGGCGAGTTGGGTGTCGGTGTTTCCGGGGTGGTGTCGTCGTGGTCGGGTGCTGGGGTTGAGGCTGTGGGTGGTGGGGGGCCGGTGTTCGGGGCGGTGGTGGCGCGTGCGGGTTCGGCGCCTGGGGGTGTGGCTCTGGTGGATGGTGGGCGTGTCTGGAGTTATGGGGAGTTGGAGCGGGCGTCGGCTGTGGTGGCGGTGCGTTTGCGGGAGTTGGGGGTGGGGCCGGAGTCTGTGGTGGGTCTGTGTCTGCCGCGTGGTGCGCTGATGGTGGTGGCGATGTTGGGGGTGCAGCGGGCTGGTGGTGCCTGGCTCGCTCTTGATCCTTCGTATCCGGTTGAGCGGTTGCGGTTGATGGTGGGTGAGGCTGGTTGTGCTGTTGTGGTTCGTGGTGGTGCGCAGGGGGAGTTGCTCGATGGCGTGTTGCCTGGCGGTACTGCGGTTCTGGAGGCCGATCGTCTTGATCTGACGGTGCAGGTCGATCGCGGGGGTCTGGACGCGGCCCATGAGGACGACCTGGCCTACCTGGTCTTCACGTCGGGTTCCACCGGCCGGCCCAAGGGCGTCGCCGTGACACACGGTCAACTGGCCGCTCACCTCGCACAGATCGGCGGGGCCTTCGGGCTCACCGCCCGTGACCGGGTCCTGGTCTTCGGCTCCTTCTCCTTCGACGTCAGCACCGAGCAGCTGTGGGCACCGCTGATCGGGGGCGGCGCGGCCGTGATCCGGCCCGACGGGCTCCTCGGCACCGAAGAGCTGCTCGCCTTCCTGGCGGACCATCAGGTCACCGTCTTCAACCCGCCGACCGGGTTGTGGCGGCAGATGGCCACAGCCCTTGCCGACGGTGCCGCTGTGCCCGCAGCACTGGACATCCGGCTCACCGTCGTCGGCGGTGACGCCATGCCGGCCTTCGAGACCGGCAGCTGGCAACGCACGGTCGGCGGCCGCGTCGTCAACGCCTACGGGCCCACCGAGACCGTCATCACCGCCACCGTCCACGAGGTCGCCGCCGACGATGCGGTGGGGACCGGTGCCGCCGGGACCGTTCCGCTCGGGCGGCCGCTTCCCGGCCGCACCGTGTTTGTGCTGGATGGGGGTCTGCGGCCGGTGGCTGCCGGTGGCGTGGGTGAGTTGTATGTGGGCGGGGCGGGTGTGGCGCGTGGGTATGCGGGCCGGGGTGGGCTGACTGCCGAGCGGTTCGTGCCGGATCCGTTCTCGCGGGTGTCGGGTGCGCGTCTGTATCGCACCGGTGATCTCGTACGTTTCGGCGCCGATGGTGTGCTGGAGTTCTGTGGGCGCGTGGACGAGCAGGTCAAAGTCCGCGGATTCCGCGTGGAGTTGGGCGAGATCGAGGCGGTTGTGCGCGGGGCGGCCGGGGTGGCCGACGCCGCTGTGGCCGCCGTGCCGCCACCCGGCGGTGGCGAGGCGCGATTGGTGGCGTACGTCGTCGCTCGTGCCGGTGTCGCCTGCGACCCGCAGGCGGTGCGGGCGTGGGCGGGGGAGCGGTTGCCCGCGCACATGGTGCCCGTCGCCATCGTGACCCTCGACGTGCTGCCGCTGTCGGCGAACGGCAAGGTGGACCGGCGCGCTCTGCCCGCCCCCGTCTGGGAAGCGGACGACGAGGGTTTCGTCGCGCCCCGCAGTGAGGTCGAGAGGCGTCTGGCCGAGGTGTGGTGCCAGGTCCTGGGCCTTGAGCGGGTCGGTGTGCACGACGACTACCTGGCGCTCGGCGGGGACTCCATCCTCTCGATCCAGGTGGTCGCCAAAGCCCGCAGGCTCGGAATCCACATCACTCCGCGCCAGATGTTCCAGCACCCGACCATCGCAGGCCTCGCCCCGCACACCATGACCGGCGTGGCGGCGGGCATCCGCACCCAGGGAGACAGCACCGACGCGCTCAGCCCGATCCAGCGGTGGTTCTACGACCTGGAGCTCACCGCACCGGAGCACTGGAACATGGATGTGCTCCTCGACGTCCGCACCCGGGTCGGGCACGACGAGCTGACCGCCGCGCTCGATGCCGTGATCGGCGCGCACGAGGCGCTGCGCACCCGCTTCGTGGACGGCCAGGATGACGGCCATGGCGTACGGGCCGTGGTCGACACCGCGGTCGACGTACCGGTGGAGCGCACCGACCTGTCCGCCGTCCCCGTCGCCGAGGCCGAGCAGCGGCTGCACGAGCTGGCCGACGAACTGCACACCCGGCTCGACCCCGCACACGGACCGCTCCTGCGGGCGCACCTGGCCGACTTCGGCCCGGGAGCCCCGCAGCGGCTGCTGCTCGCCGCCCACCACCTGGTCATGGACGCGGTCTCCTGGCGGATCGTCCTGGAGGACCTGGAGCTCGCGCTCGACGCCGTACGGAACGGCCGGGCCCCCGAGCTCCAGCCCGAAGGCACCACGCACCGGCAGTGGACCGCCGAGCTCCGCCGCAGGGCCCTCGACCCGCAGATACTCGGCCGGGTCCGCGCGGACCTCGCCGAGATCGCGGAACTCACCGGGCCCGCGGAGCCGGTGGCGACCGCGTCCGCACCCGGGACCGAGGGCGCCGCACGCCATGCCCGCCGGGAACTGACCGTCGAGCAGACCGTGGGGCTCCAGCGGGCCCTCGTGCACCGGTTCGGCGGCACCCTCGAAGAAGGGCTCATCACTGCGGCGGCCCGCGCCCAGGCCCGGGTCGCCGGGCTCGCCACGGTCGTCGTGGAGCTGGAGAGCCACGGTCGCCAGCACCTGCACCCGGACCTCGATCTGTCGCGCACGGTCGGCTGGTTCACCACCCTGGCCCCCTTGCCCGTGACCGTCGCGCAGGACAGCCCGCTCAGCACTCTGTGGGATGTCCGCGGCAGGCTGCGGGAGCTGGTGCACCGGGGCATCGACCACGGTGTGGTCCGGCACCTGGCCCACGACAAGGAGCTGGCACGCCGCTTGCAGGCGATGCCCGAACCCCACCTCAACTTCAATTACCTGGGCCGGGTCAGCACCAGCTCCGACCCGGACGCCCCGCTCGAACTCCGAGAGCCCGGCTTCGGGCAGGTCCGCGACCCGCGCGGGACACGTCCGTCAGCGATCGTGGTGGAGAGCCTCGTCACCGACGGGCGCCTCACCGTCGAGGTCGAACACACCGGGCAGGCCGCCGCCGACGCGCTCGTGGACGCCGTCCTGGACGAGCTGCGCTCGCTGACCGCCCAGCCTGACGCGCCCGCCCTCACCTCCGGACTGCGGTCCGGCGCCGCTCCGGTCGCCGCCGTACGCGACTGGGCCGCACGCTGGGGTGATCTGACGGCAGTGTGGCCGCTCACGCCGACGCAGGAGGGCATGCTCTTCAGTAGCCTGGCCGAGGACGCTTCGGCGGGCAGCGGGGTCTATGTGGAGCAGCTCGTCTGTGTACTCGAAGGCGACTTGGACCAACAGGCGTTCGCGCGGTCCTGGCAGGCCGCCGTCGACCGGCACGCCGTGCTGCGTGGCGTGTGCGTGTGGCAGGACGTGCCGCGCCCACTGCTCGTGGTGCCCGCGGCTCGTGAACTGCCCGTCGCCTTCCTGGACTTCACCGCCTACGGCACGGAGGCGGGAGGAGACGCGGTCGCCGGGGGGCCGCGCGGTTCAGCGGATCCGGAGGCACGCCTCGACGCTTTCGTGCGCGAGGACCGGCAGGCCGGTTTCGATCTGCGCGAAGGGCCACTCGCACGGCTCGCGGTGATCCGGCTCGCGGACAGCCGCTGGGCCTTCGTATGGACGAACCACCATGTCCTGTTCGACGGTTGGTCGCTGCCCATCCTCCTGGGCGAGGTGCTAGAGCACTACACCGCGAGCCAGGGAGGCGGGACTCCGGCACTCGCACCCGCGGCGGATTTCGGTTCCTTCGCCCGGTGGTCGGCCCGTCAGGACCCCGACGCCTCCCGGGAGTTCTGGACGCGTGGCCTGGCCGGCTTCACCCCCACGCCGCTCGCCCCACGGGCGGACGGTCCCGCGGTCCACCGGGACCACGTGGTGCGGCTGCCGGCCCAGGACACCGAACGGCTGCGGGAGACCACAGGGCGCTTCGGTGTCACCCTCGGCGGCGCGGTGCACGCGGCGTGGGCACTCACCCTCGCCGCCGAGACCGACACCGACGACGTGGTGTTCGGCAGTGTCGGCTCAGGGCGGCCCACGGACCTCGAGGACGTGGACCGCATGGTCGGGATGTTCATCAACACCGTTCCGCTGCGTACCCGGCTGCCCGCCGCCCTGCCGGTCGGCACCTGGGCCAGGGACGTGCAGCAGGTCCTGAACCAGGCCCAGGACCACATCCAGACGCCCCTCGCCAAGATCGCCGTGTGGAGTGGCAGGACCAGCTCCGCCGGGCTCTTCGACACATCCGTGATCGTGGCGAACTTTCCTTTCGCCGACCTGGGCAAGGGGCTTCCCGGCCTGTCCGTGACGCGCTCCGAGGCGCTGGAGCAGACCGAACTTCCCCTCACCGTCTCCGCCGCCCCCGAGGGGGACCGGCTCGTCATCGCGTTGAACCACGACACCGTTCGCGTACCCACCGACCGGGCGGCCGCCCTCGCCGACCGGCTCTGTCTCGCCCTGACAGCACTCGCGGACGGCACCGCCACCGTCGGCGAGGTCCGCGCCGATCTGCGGGAGCGGGCCAGGGGCGAGCGTGCCGTGAGCCGGGCCCGCCGGGCCGCGCGCCTGGGCCCGTCCGTCCGCTCGCGCGACTGAGCGCGCCCTCGACCCGTATCGATCCCTCGACCTGTATCGATCCCTCGACTCGTATCGATCCCTCGCGCCACCCCGGGGCGACCCGTCCCACCGCCACCGGATCGGTGGCAGTGCTTCCGTGCGGCTGGTCCGACTCCACCTGCCCGGATTCCGCGCAAGCCCTAGCGGGCCACCGACGACCTTCGGAGAAAAGAACACATGTCACTTCGTACGTCCCGCATGCCTCAAGAACCGCTGAGGCGACGGTCCCTGACGGACGCCTCGGTCGTCACCTTCGGCCCCCTGGAGCCCGCGGCCCTGCCCGCCCTCGCCACGCCGCAGCGTCCCGGCGTCCCGCTGACCATGTGGGTGCGGGCCAACGGGGACCTCGTGCGCGAGCAGCTGCATCGACACGGCGCGGTCCTCTTCAGAGGTTTCGACGAGGGCGCCGACGCACTGCGCCCGGTCGTGGAAGCCGTCGGAGGGGACGACGCCCTCGCCTACCAGGACGGTGCCACACCGCGCAGCGAGCTTGGCGACGGCATCTACTCCTCCACCGAATACCCCGCCGACCAGACCATCGAGATGCACAACGAGGCCTGCTACAGCTGGAGTTGGCCTCGCGTCCTCGGATTCGCCTGCGCGCTGCCCTCGCAGACCGGAGGGCAGACCCCGCTGGCCGACTCCCGAAAGGTGCTGCGGCGGCTGCCCGCCGACCTGGTCACCCGTCTGGAGAGGCACGGGGTGAGCTACGTGCGCAACTACACACCCGGCGTCGGCATCCCGTGGCGGGACGCGCTGGGCTGTGACGAGAGCGGCCTGGACGCGTACGCCGAGCGGACCAGGGTGCGGGTGGAGCGCGTCGCGGACGACCACCTGCGCACCGAGGCCGTGCGACCCGCCGTCGCGCGCCACCCGGACACCGGCGAGTGGGTCTGGTTCAACCAGGCCACCAGCTTCCACTTGAGCACCATCGGGGACGAGTTGGCCGCCGAAGTGCTCGGCCAGGTCGGGCCGCAGCGGGTGCCCAAGACCAGCAGGGCCGGAGACGGCAGCGAGTTCACCCGGGCGGAACTCGACGCGATCCGTGCCGCGATCGCCGCGGAGTCGACGGCCTTCGACTGGCAGCGCGGCGACGTACTGGTCGTCGACAACCTGCTGGCATCGCACGGCCGGGCGCCCTTCACCGGCGAGCGGGAGATCCGCGTGGCCATGTCGGCCGCGGCGAACTGGCAGGACGTGGAGGCCCGGCCCGCAGGGGCGGTCACCCACACGCAGGTGCCCGCAGGGGCGGTCACCCACACGCAGGACAGCACGATCACTCAGACGAACGGGGAGAGACGGTGAACACGGCTACCTCCACAGCGGCCGCCACGGCGTCCGCTCCCGCCGCGGAGACCTTCCGCGCGGGACCGCACCAGCACGACGCCGCACAGGACGACACGGTGACGACGCTCGTGCTCCAAGCCCCGGCCGCGGTGCCGGGATCAGCGCTGGCCGCCGCGGTCGAGACAGTGACGCGACGGTACGAGGTGCTCCGCACCGAGCTCGTGCCGTCCCCGGTGGGCGGAGCGCCCACCCAGCGCGTCCACGCCGGGCCGCGGACCGAGGGCCCTGAGGGCGCGGAGAAGCTCTGGACCGCGGCACCGGCCGACGGCGGACGCATCGAACTGACGGCATCAGCCCGGGTCCTGGACGCGGACGGCCTGATGCTGCTCGCGGGCGAGCTGGAGCGCGAGCTGGAGCACGGGCCGGCCGAAGCGGGCCCGGACGCCGGACCGGGCGGGGACGTACCCCTCCAGTACGCCGATGTCGCCGAGTGGCTGCACGATGTGCTCGCCGACCCCGACGCGGCCGGTGCCCGCGCGAGCCAGGAGAAGGCGCACAGCGGGTTCGACGACGCCGAGGACACGGTGGCGCGGGTATGCTCGCTGGCGCCCGCGCGGCGTGTGGTGGGCGCCGGTGGCACGGCGCGGGCGGTACGGAAGGTCACACTCCCGGGCCTGTACCCGGCCGCCGACACCGAGGCGGTGCTTCTCGCCGCCTGGCTGGTGGCCCTGCAGCGGTTCGGCGGCGCGCGGGCGCTTGCCGTCCGGGTCGGTACCGGACTGCGTGAGGTGCCCCAACTCGACTCTGTGCTGGGCCCGTTGACCGCCTGGCCCGTGATCAGGCAGGAATTCGACGCAGGACGGACCCTCGACGACGTGGTGGCCGGGGTGCGAGCGGCGCGAGCCGCGCAGCGCGAGGCCGCCGAGCTGATCAGCGACCTGTCCGCGGTGAACGCGCCCATCGGCTTCTCGTACCTTGAGGTGCCGCAGCGTGTGGGCGGCTGGTCCGTCGTGTCGCTCGCGGCGCGAGGCGCCGGGCCGGGGCTCCGCCTCACTGCTGTGCGCCGCGGCGAGCTGATCGAACTCCGCCTCGACGGCGCCCGGGCGCCCGGGCTCGGCACGGAAGTGACCGGCCGGATCCTGGACGCCCTCGCTGCGGTCCTCGAACAGGGCATGCGGAAGCCCACGACACGGGTCGGCCGGGTGGAGCTCGGCGACCCCGCCGCACCGCCGACCGCGCCCGCGACCCCCACGGCCGTCGGCTGGGGGGACGCCACCCTGGCAGGCCTGATCGCCCGCGCCGCCGGGCGTGCCCCCGAGGCCGTCGCGGTGCGCTGCGCGGAACTGGAGCTGACGTACAGTCAACTCCTCACCTCCGCCGACCGTTTGGCAACGCGCATCGGCGCCGCTCTTGAAGACGTCGTCGCGGTCGTCGTGCCGGACCCGGTCACCCGCCTGGTGGCCCAGCTGGCCGCGCTGCGCGCCGGAGCCGCGTATCTCGTGATCGACCCGGACGACCCGGCGGAACGGATCGCCGCCCTGCTGGCCGACGCGTCCGTCCGCCACTGTGTGGTCACTGCGGACACCGCGCCCCTGCTGGGCGACGGCGGCGGCACCACCCAGATCCTCGTCGAGGAGGCGGAGGAGGCGGAGGAGGCGGAGGAGGACGAGGGGAGCGCACAGGACAGCGGGGACGGCCCCGCCCTGGGCGAAGCCGGGCAGCGCCACGAGGGCGATACGGCATCCGGCCCGGATGACCTCGCCTACCTGCTCTTCACCTCAGGCTCCACCGGGCGGCCCAAGCCCGTCGCCGTCACCCACCGCAACGTGGTCAACTACCTCGGCTGGCTCGCCGACGCGGGCCTGATCGGGCCGGACATGGTGCTGCCCGCGACGGCCGCCCCGGTCTTCGACGCCTCCGTCAAGCAGGTGTGGGGGCCACTGGTGCTCGGCGGCACGGTCGTACTGCCGCCGGCCGGGGAGCGGCCCGCCGAAACCCTCGCCGCGGCGCTCACCGGCACGGGAGCGGGCGCCGCCGTCACCACCCTCAACACCGTCCCGCGGCTGTGGGACGAGACGCTGCGGGCCCTGGAGAGGGCCGACGACGCGACCGGTCCGCGCGAGCGAAGCCTGGACGTGCTGCTCGGTGGCGAGGCCCTCACCGCCGACCTGGTGGAGCGCACCCACCGGCTCCTGCCGGGAGCACGTCTGTGGAACCTGTACGGGCCCTCCGAGACCACCGCCAACGCCAGCGCGGGGATCGTCACCGGCGGCGACCGGGTCAGCCTCGGCGGCCCGGTCGGCGCCACCACGCTCCATGTACTGGACGAGGCGATGACACCCGTGCCGCACGGTGTGGTCGGCGAGCTGTACGTCGGCGGCGCCGGGGTCGCTCGTGGGTACGCGGGCCGGGGCGGGCTGACCGCCGAACGGTTCGTGCCCGACCCGTTCTCCGGCGCGACGGGCGCCCGGCTCTACCGCACAGGCGATCTCGTCCGTACCGGCGCCGACGGCCTGCCGGAGTTCTGCGGGCGCGCCGACGGCCAGCTGAAGGTGCGCGGCTACCGCGTCGAGCCCGGCGAGATCGAGGCCGTCCTGCTGCGGCACCCCGGCGTGAGTGCCGCCGTCGCCGACGCGCGCGACGACCGCCTGGTCGCCTGGGTGGTGCCGGGACCCGATGGCCCGCCCACCGTGGCGCAGCTGCGCGAACACTGCGCGGTCCTGCCCGCGTACCTGGTCCCGGCGGTTTTCGTCGCCCTGGAACGGATACCGCTGACGGCGCAGGGCAAGACCGACCGGCGCAGGCTGCCCGACCCGGCTGACGGACACCTGGAGCAGGGCGGCGAGTTCACCGCCCCGCGCACCCCGGTGGAGATGGTCGTCGCCGAGATCTGGCGCACCGTCCTCGGCGTCGGCCGCGTAGGAGCCCACGACAGCTTCTTCGCGCTCGGCGGCGACTCCATCAGGGCCATGCACACCGTCGCCCGCGTCCGCGAGCTGATGGGAGCCGAACTCCCCCTGCGAGAGCTGCTCGGCGCGCCCACTGTCGCCGACCAGGCGAACCTGCTGCTCGCACACGACCAGGACGGCTCGGTCCGCGACTTCGCCGAGGTGTTCGCCGCCCTCGACGACCCTGCCGACGCGACCGCCACCGCTGGCTCCACCGACGACGCCACCGAGGAACAGATATGACCGATTCCGAACGTCTCGAACGAGCTCGGCGTGCCTTGGCCGCCCGCCGCCCCCAGCAGCAGCCCGACACCTCGCGTGTGCCCCGGCGGCCGGACCCCGCGCAGGTCGTCCTCTCGGAGAGCCAGATCCAGCTGTGGACGGCACACGCCCTCGACCCGACCGGCAGCGCCTACACGGTGCCGGCCGCCCTCGACATCGAAGGCCCCCTGAACGCCGAGGCGCTGACCAGTGCCTTCGACTGGATGCTCGCCCGGCACGAAGGACTGCGCCTGGTCACCGATGACGTACGCGGCAAGGTGCACGCCCGGCTGCTTCCCGAAGCGCCCCCGCTGCGCCGCGCCGATCTGACAGACATCGACAGCGCCGACAGCGCCGACGGGGCCGCCGCCGAGCGGCGCCGGGACGAGCTGACCGAGTCCGAGACGCGCACGCCCTTCGACCTGGAGGGCGGCGGGCCGCTGGCGCGCGGTCTGCTGATCACTCTGGCGCCGGACCGCCACCGGCTCGTCGTCGCCTTCCACCACCTCGTCGTCGACGGCCTCTCGGTGAGCGTCCTCATCGAGGAACTCACCACCGCCTACGAGGCGTTCCGCACCGGCGGCACTCCGCCACCGGCGTCCGAAGGCCCCTCGTACACCGACTACGCCTGGTGGGAGCGGCACAGCGAGGACGCACCCGCCCGGGAGGCGTCGCTGGCCCACTGGCGAACTCAGCTCGAGGGCGCTCCGCGCGGCCTGAGCCTGCCCTTCGACCATCCGCGCCCGGACACCCCCGGTCATCTGGGTCGCCATCTGGTGCGCAACACCGGGCCCGTGCTGCGTGACAGTGCCGAGAAGTTCGCCGCGGGCTGCGGTGTGTCCGTCTTCGCCGTCCTGTACGGCGCCTGGCGTGCGGTGCTGCACCGCGCCGCCCTCACCGACGACCTGGTGATCGGTGTCCCGGTGGCCAACCGGGTGCGCCCCGAACTCCGCGGCACCGTCGGCCCGTTCATCAACACGCTGCCGCTGCGCAGCCGACTGCGGGACGGCGCGACGCTGCGCGCGCTGGCCCAGGAGTCGGCGAGCACGATCGCCGACTCCCTCGACCACCAGCACGTGCTCACCTCGGAGGTGACCGCGGCCGTCGGCGGCAGCACCGGATCCCCGCTGTTCGGCGCGATGTTCGCCTACCTCGGCGAGGACCGCTCCCGGCTGCGCCTGGGCGAGGCCGCCATGACGCCGGTGACCGCCGAGACCGCCACCTCCAAGACCGACGTCACGCTCAGCGTGGTCAGCCGCGGCGACGACTTCGAGCTGATGCTGGAGTACGACACCGAGGTGCTGCGCGAGTCCACCGCCGCCGCACTGCTCGGCTCCTACCTCCGGCTCCTTGCCGAGGGACTCACCGCCCCCGACCGCGGCGTGCGGCTGCTGCCCGTCGCCGAACCGGGCGCGCTGTCAGGGCCACTGGCCGATTCCGTGGTCGAGCACGCCCTCGACCAGGCGTTCCTGCGCTCGGCCGCCCGCCACCCCGAGCGCACCGCCCTGCACTGGCAGGGAGAGGTCATCTCCTACGCGTCACTGGCGGACCGCGCCGAGACCCTGGCACGGCACCTGGTGGCGCGCGGCGTCCGGCCGGGCGAGCGCGTGCCGCTCCACCTGGAGCGCGGGCCCGCCCAAGTGGTGGCGATCCTCGCGGTCCTGCGAGCGGGCGCGGCATACGTCCCGATCGACCTGAGCAACCCCGCGGACCGCATCCGTCACGTCCTGTCCGACAGTGGCGGCCGCATCGTGGTCTGCGGCGAGCAGGGCGTGGCCGGTCTCGGCGAAGGCCTGCGGCAGGTGTCCGTCGACGAGCACGGCCGCCCCCGCACCGACCTGGACACGACCGGGACCGAGCTGCCCGAGCGGCACCCGGGCGATGTCGCCTACGTGATCTACACCTCGGGCTCCACCGGCCGCCCCAAGGGCGTCGAGGTAGCCGACTCCCAGGTGGTGCGGCTGTTCTCGGCGACCGCGCGGCGCTTCGGCTTCGGTGCCGACGACGTGTGGAGCTACTTCCACTCGTACGCCTTCGACGTGTCCGTCTGGGAGCTGTGGGGCGCGCTGCTGCACGGCGGCGAGCTGGCCCTGGTGCCGGACGAGACCGCCAAGTCGCCGCAGGACCTGCTCGCCTTCGTCGAACGGCTCGGCGTCACCGTGTTCAGCCAGACGCCGTCGGCTTTCAAGGGCGTGGTGGCCGCCGACATCGCCGAGGGCTCCACCCGTGAACTCGCCCTGCGGCACGTCGTCTTCGGCGGCGAGCGGCTCGACGTGAACACGCTGCGGCCCTGGATCGAGGAACGCGGCGACCGCGCCCCCGTCCTGGTGAACATGTACGGCATCACCGAGACCACCGTGCACTCCACGTTCCGCGTCATCACCGCGGCAGATCTGGGCGACCGCACCGGCAGCCCCATCGGTGTGCCGATCGACGACCTGTCCTTGTACGTCCTCGACGAGGGCCTCAACCCGCTGCCCCCCGGCATGGTCGGCGAACTCCACGTCGGCGGGGCGGGTGTCACCCTCGGCTACTGCGGCCGCGGGGCGCGCACCGCCGAGCGTTTCGTGCCCGACCCGTTCTCCAGCACCCCGGGCGCCCGTCTGTACCGCAGCGGGGACCTGGCCAGGGCCACCGAGGAGGGCGAGTTCGAGTACTGGGGCCGCGCCGACGCACAGGTGAAGATCCGTGGCTTCCGGATCGAACTGGGCGAGGTGGAAGTCGCCCTCGCGACCCACCCGGGCATCACGGCCGCGGTCGCCGATGTACGCGGCGAACAGCTCGTGGTGTGGCTGGTGCCCGCCCCGGGCCAGGAGCTTCCCGCCGTGCCCGAGCTGCGCGAACACGCCGCCGGACTGCTGCCGACGTACATGGTGCCCGCGGTCTTCGCCGCCCTCGACAAGGTACCCCTGACCGTCAACGGCAAGGCGGACCGGCGCACGCTGCCCGACCCGGCGCAGGTCAGGCTCGACGCCGGCACCGAGTACACGGCGCCGCGCATCCCGCTCGAGGAGACCATCGCCGGTGTCTGGGCCGACGTCCTGGACGTCGGCCGGGTCGGCGTGCACGACAACTTCTTCGTACTGGGCGGCGACTCGATCCGCGCGGTGGAGGTCACCGGCGCACTGCGCGCCCTCGGCCACGAGACCCGCGTGCACGCCGTGTTCCGGCACCAGACCGTCGCCGAGTTCGCGGGCCACCTCTCCGAGGCCCGGGTCGAGTCCCTTGACCGCGCCGAGCCGTTCGAGATGATCGGCGCCGACGACCACGCCGCGCTCCCCGCGGACGCGGAGGACGCCTACCCGCTGACCGCCACCCAGTCGGGCATGCTGTACCACCTGCATCTGCACCCGGAAGCGGGCATCTACCACAACACGGTGAGCGTGCGGATGCGCGGCCGTCTCGACGCGCAGCTGCTGCGCCGGGCTCTCGCCGACACCATGGACCGCCACCCGGTACTGCGTACCAGCATCTCCATGGACGGATACTCCGAGCCGCTGCAGATCGTGCACCGTGACGTGGAGCCGCGCCTCTCCTGCTTCGACCTGTCCGGCCTCGACGCCCAAGCACAGCGTGCCGAGATCGACGCGTTCGTCGCCCGCGAGCGCGCCGAGCACCTCGAACTGGAGTCTGCCCCGCTGCAGCGGCTCGCCGTCCACGAGGTCGGCGACGGCGAGTTCCAGCTGACGGTCAGTGAGAACCACGCCATCCTCGACGGCTGGAGCTGGACCTCCACCCTGGCGGAGATCCTCAGCCGCCAGTCGGCGCTCTTTGACGATGCCCCCGACTACGACAGTCGCTGGCCCGAACTCCCTCTGACCTACGCCGACTTCGTGAAGACGGAGCGAGCGGCGGCCGGGGGAGCGGACACCGCCGCGGTGTGGCGCGAGCGCCTTGCCGACGCCGAGCCGCGAGCCATCGAGGACCTGCGCCCGGTCGGCACGCCCCAGGTGCGCCGCATCGAGGTCGACATCGACGCGGAGACCTCCCAGCGCCTGGCTCTGCTCGCCAAGGAGGAGGGCCTGCCCCTCAAGAGCCTTGCCGTGGGCGTCCACTTCAAGGTGCTCGCCGAGGCCCTCGCCGTGACCGATCCGGTCACCGGCATGGTGATGCACGGACGCCCCGACCTGCCCGGCGCCAAGGACCTGCGCGGCCTGTTCATCAACATGCTGCCGACCTCGGTCACGGTACCCGGCGGCAGCTGGCGCGACCTCGCGCGGCGCGCTTTCGACGAGGAGCGCTCCCTCCTCGAGCACCGGCACACCCCGCTGATCAGCGTGCAGCAGGCGCTCGGCAACGACCCGCTGTTCGACGTGGGAGTGAACTTCGTACGCTTCCACGCGCTCGGCGAGGTCCTCGACACCGGCGTCGTCGAACTCGTCGACCACCATCCGGCATCCGCCGAGGACACCAACTACGCCGTGATGGCGACCTACTCGGTGCACCCGCCCGCCCACGAGCTCGGCCTGATCCTCGCCTACGACAGCGACCGGGTCTCCGACGAGCGCGCCGCCGACCTCGCCGAGATGTACGCGCAGGCGCTGCGCCGTTTCGCCGCGGACGCCGACGCCTCGCACGACGCGGCGGGCCTGCTGCCGTACGACGCCGATGCCGCGGCCCGCAGAGCCGACGGCGGCACGCTCGACGTACCCGCCGGAACGCTGGACGAGGCCATCGCCGCCGTCGCCGGCGCGCGCCCCGGCGCGGTGGCGGTCACCGGCCCCGGCGGCGCCCTCACCTACCGAGAGCTGACCGAGCGGGCCACGGCTGCCGCCACCGGCCTCGCCGCCGCCGGAGTGCGCCGCGGCGACCTGGTCGCGGTGGTCGCCCGGCGCGGCGTCGACCTGGTCACCGGACTGCTCGCCGCGATGGCGGCGGGCGCCGCTTATGTGCCCGTCGACCCGGAGCTGCCCCTTGAGCGGATCGCTCACCTGATCCGCGACTCGGGCTGCCGGACGGCGCTGGCCGCGCACCTCACCGACGACGACGCCCCGGTGCTCGCGCTGCTGGCCGAGGAGAACGTCACCGTGCGCACCGTCGCCGACGCCGCCGCCACCACGGGCGCGGCCCCCCAGCGGGCCGACAGCGACGATCTCGCCTATCTGATCTACACCTCCGGGTCCACCGGCACCCCCAAGGGCGTGGGCGTCACCCACCACAACGTCCTCGCCTACCTGCGGGCCTCCGCCACCGTGGTCGAGCCCACCGGGCAGGACGTGGTCGCGGTCCGCTCCACGTTCACCTTCGACCTGTCGGTCTGGGAGCTGTTCGCCGGTCTGGTGGCCGGCGCCCGCATCGACCTCGTGCCGGGCGACGTGGCGGCCGACGCACAGCAGCTCCACGCCCACCTCCGCACCGAGGGCGTCACCATGCTGGCCACCACGCCGACCATCGCGCAGGAACTGGCCGCGGTGGACGGCACCCCCGACACGGGTGGCGCCCCGATCGGCCTGCGGGCGCTGCTCCTGGCCGGCGAGGAGGTGGTGCCTGCTCGGTTCGCCGACTGGTTCGCGGGACCCTCCGCACGCGACTGCCGGGTCCTGAACTGGTACGGGCCGACCGAGGCCACCGTCCTGATGACCGTCGCCGAACTCACCGTCGACGTCACCCGCAGGCAGCGCGCGCCCATCGGGGGGCCGGTGCCCGGCTCCACGATCTGGGTCCTTGACGAGCAGATGCGACCGGTGCCGCGCGGCGCCGCGGGCGAGCTGTTCATCGGCGGCGTCCAAGTGGCGTGGGGCTACTGGCGGCGCCCCGGTCTCACCGCCGAGAGTTTCGTGCCCGACCCGTTCTCCGGTCTGCCCGGTGCGCGTCTCTACAGGACGGGCGACCGCGCCCGCCACCGGGCCGACGGCCAGCTGGAGTTCCTCGGCCGATTCGACAACCAGATCAAACTCCGAGGCCACCGCATCGAACTCGGCGAGGTCGAGTCCGTACTGCTCGACCACCCCGGCGTGGCCGACTGCATCGTCGTGGTGCACGGGGCCGCGGGGGCCTCGCCCCGCCTGGTCGCCTACGTGGTGCCCGAAGGGCCGGACCTGGACCGCACGGAGCTGCGGACCCGAGCGGCCGGACGGCTGCCGCGGTACGCGCTGCCCGCGGCGATCAGACTGATCGAGCAGATCCCGCAGACCGCCAGCGGCAAACTGGACCGGCGCCGCCTGCCCGCGCCCACGGCCGACGACTTCCTGGGTACTTCGGGGAGCGCACAGTCGGCCAGGGACGACACCGAACGGGCGCTGCTCGGGCTCTGGCAGGAACTGCTCGGCCTGGAGGGGCTCGGAATCCGGGACCACTTCTACGAGGCCGGCGGCCATTCGCTGCTCGCCACCCGGCTGCTGCTGCGCATCCGGCGTCAGTTCGGGGTGGCGCTGCGGGTGCAGCAGGCCATGGCGGACTTCACCGTTGCGGGTCTCGCCGACCTGCTCAGGGAGGCGTCGCAGGAGACAGCCGCGGCGCCCGCCACCGCGGCCCCCGCCGCCACGGCGACGGAGGAGGGGCGGCGATGAAGTTCCTCTCCCTGCTGGTGAGCCGGTCGCGGACGACAGTGATCGCGGCGCTGGTCGCCGGACTGGTGTCCGGCGCCGCCACCGTGGGCCTGATCGCCGTGCTCCAACGGGTCCTGGAGCGGCTCGACGATCCGGGTGTCCGGCTGATCGCCGCTTTCGCCGCGGCGGCGGTCACGGTCCTGCTCGCCGGGGCGGTCTCCTCCGTCCTGCTGATCCGGCTCGCGCAACGCTCCATCCAGGAGCTGCGGATGGAGCTGTGCCGTCGGATCCTGGACAGCGGGATGCGGCGGATCGAGAGCATCGGCCCCGCCCGCCTCCAGTCCGCCCTCACCGACGATGTACAAGTGATCACGGGCGCGGTCAGCAGCGTGCCCCTGCTGTCCATGAACGGCGCGATCGTGATCGGCGCCTTCGTGTACATCGGGGTGCTCTCACTCAAGATGCTGCTCGGCATGGTCGCCGTGCTCGCCGTCGGCCTGGTGCTCTACCAACTCCCGGTGCGCCGGGCAGGCGCCCATCTGCGCCGGGCCCGCGAGCACCAGGACGTCATGCACGCCCACTTGGAGAGCGTCACCCGCGGCGCCAAGGAGCTGAAGCTCGACCGTGAGCGCCGCGCGGCGGTCCTCGACGGCGGGGTCGGTGCCACCGGCAGGCTCCTCGTGCGGGACACCACCCGGGGTGTCTCCCTGTACACCGTCGCCGGTTCCTGGGGGCAGTTGCTCTTTCTCGCCTGCATCGGCATCATGCTGTTCGCCGGGCCCCGCTTCGACATCCCCGCGGACGACCTGACCGGATTCACCCTCGCCGTCACCTACATCAACACGCCCCTGGTCACCGTGCTCAACCTGATCCCGGCGATCGGCCGGGCGGGAACGGCGCTGCGCTCGCTCAACGCCCTCGACCTGGGCGACGAGAGCGGCCTGCGGGTACCTGAACCGCGTGGTGGCGAGCGGGCCGCCGGTGCGCAGGTGCGGCTGCGCGGTGCGGTCTTCCACTACGACTCCGGCGCTGACGACACCGCCTTCGGGGTCGGCCCGATCGACGCCGACTTCGCACCGGGCACCATCACCTGCCTGGTCGGAGGCAACGGCAGCGGCAAGACCACGCTGGCCAAGATGATCTGCGGGCTCTACCCGCCCAGCGGCGGCGAGATCAGCCTCAACGGCTCGCCGGTGGAAGGGGACCGGATCGCGGAGCTGCGGCAGAGCGTCGCCGGGGTCTTCTCCGACGTCCACCTCTTCCGCACCCTGCCGGCCCACCCGCACGCCGACAGCGAGGCCAACCGTCTGCTCGCGCAGCTCGGAATGGACAGCAAAGTAACCGTGCGCGACGGGGAGTTCTCGACCATCGCGCTCTCCACCGGCCAACGCAAACGCCTCGCCCTGGTCTGCGCCCTGCTCTCCGAGCGGCCCGTGCTGCTCTTCGACGAGTGGGCCGCCGACCAGGACCCGGAATTCCGTGAGTTCTTCTACACCGAAGTCCTGCCCGCCCTGCGCAAACAGGGCAAGACAGTGATCGCCATCACCCACGACGACCGGTTCTTCGACGTCGCCGACCGGATTCTCAAACTCGACCGCGGCAAGGTCGTCGACCCCGCGGCCGTGGCGGCACCCGCCGCCTCCTGAACCCGCACAGCACCTCGCGCCACCAGCACCTGCCCGACCCATGTCCGTACACCTTGAGGAGCACAGCCATGTCCGAGGCCACCCTCTACGACGTCGTCCGCAACGACGAGGAGCAGTACTCCCTGTGGGACGCCGAGCGTGAACTCCCGGCCGGTTGGCACCGGGAGGGAACGCGAGGCACCCGCGAGGAGTGCCTCACCCACATCGACCGGGTCTGGACCGACATCCGCCCGCTCAGCGTCCGCGAGCGCCATGCCCGTCACGCATGACATCCAGGCCGCTACCCGACACTCCTAGGGAGGAACACCCCATGAGCAACACCACGCTCGACTATCTCCGCACCCATGTCACCGGTGACTTCGCCGATGTCCTCGTGGACGTCCGTGCCAGCAACGGCTGCTGGCTGGTGGACGAGCGGGACGGCTCCCGCTACCTCGACATGTCGATGTTCTACGCCTCCGCTCCGCTGGGCCACAACCACCCAGGACTGCACGGCGACTCGGCACTCGACGAGGCCCTGCTCGCCGCCTCCCGCATGAAGCCGGCCAACCCCGACTTCGGCACCGGCGAGCAGATCAGGTTCGCCACCGCCTTCATGAAGGCGCTCGCCGCGGACGACATGCCGTACGTCTTCTTCATCGACGGCGGCGCGCTCGCCGTCGAGAACGCCCTGAAGGTCGCCTTCGACTGGAAGACCCAGCACAACGCGGCACGCGGCATCGCGGTGCGCGGATCGCGTGCCCTGCACCTGGAACTCGCCTTCCACGGCCGCACCGGCTACACCATGTCGCTGACCAATACCGACCCGTCCAAGATCCGGGACTTCCCGGTCTTCGACTGGCCGCGCATCCCCAGCCCGGCCGTGAACGACATGGACCGCTGGGACGAGCCGGACCTCCTGGACGAGGAGTTGCAGGCCCTCGCCGCCGCCGGGGCCGCCTTCCGCCGCTTCCCCGACGAGATCGCCTGCTTCATCTTCGAGCCCATCCAGGGCGAGGGGGGCGACCGTCATCTGCGCCCGCAGTTCCTGACCGCCATGGCCGAGCTGTGCCGCACCCACGACGCCCTCTTCGTCGCGGACGAGGTGCAGTCCGGCTTCGGCCTCACCGGGGACCGCTGGGCCTGCGACACCCTCGGCCTGCGGCCCGACCTGATCGCCTTCGGCAAGAAGACCCAGGTGTGCGGTGTCCTCGGCGGCCGACGTGTCCTGGAGGTCGAGAACAACGCCTTCCGCGCGTCGAGCCGCCTCAGCTCCACCTGGGGCGGCAACCTGACCGACATGGTCAGGGCCACCCGGATCCTGGAAGTCGTCGAGCGGGAAGGGCTCTTCACCGCGGCCCGCACCACCGGCGCGTATCTGCTCAAGGGGTTGCGCGAACTCGCCGCAGACATTCCGGAACTCGTCAGCGCCCCGCGCGGTCGCGGCCTGATGTGCGCCATCACCCTGCCGGACCAGGAGGTGCGCAACCGGATCCTCGCGCGGGCCTTCGGCAAACACGGGGTGATCTTCCTCGGGTCCGGCGAGCGCGAACTGCGGCTGCGGCCGCCGCTTTCGGTGTCGGAGACCGAACTCGCCACCGCCCTCGAGGCGCTGCGCGACGTACTCAAGGAAGAGTCGGCAGCTGAGGAGCGATCATGAACCGAATATCCCGGCCGCACCCGCGCCCCTGGGCATCCCGTCGGCTGATCTGCCTCAGCTTCGCGGGTGGCGGCACCGTCGGATTCCGGCCCTGGGCCCGGAAGTTGCCGGTCGACATAGAGCTGCGCGCCTTGTGCTACCCGGGCCGTGAATCCCGCTTCGGCGACCAGATCATCGGCGGCTGGCAGGGCCTGGTCGACGACTGCGTGACGGCTCTCCAGAACGAAGTGCGTGCGCCCTACGTGCTCTACGGGCACAGCATGGGTGCGTTGGTCGCCTACGAGGCCGCCCGCGCGCTCCAGGCCCGGGGCGCCGAAGGGCCGGAGAGCCTGGTCCTTTCCGGGCACATCGCCCCGCGGAACTGGACCGGAACCGGCTCGGCCGCCCTGGCCGCCGCGCCGGACGAAGACCTGGCGTCCTGGCTCCAGGCCACGGGCGGCGCCCCGCGCGCCGTGCTCGCCGACCCCGATCTGCGGTCTCTCGCCGTAGATCTGCTGCGTATGGACATGGCCGCCTACGCCTCCTACCGGTACGAGCCCGGGGAGCGGCTGCGGGCCGGCATCCACTTCATGGTGGGCGAGGCCGAGCTGAGTCCGCTGCACGAGGGCTGGGCGGACCTGACGGACGGGCCGTTCTCGCAGGAGGTTCTGCCCGGCGGGCACTTCTTCACGCCGCGGGTATGGGGCGCGCTGCCACGCCATATGCCTGTCTTCGCCCCGGACGCCGCCGCAGGACTGGCCAGCTGATGGGAGGGGGAGAGCGTACGTCGGAACTCCCCTCCGCCGCGGAGGTGGTGATCGTCGGCGGTGGCGTGATGGGCACCAGCATCGCCTTCCACCTCGCGGAGGCCGGTGTCCGGGACGTGCTGCTCCTTGAGCGGGACGCGTTGGGATCGGGGTCCACCAGCAAGGCGGCGGGCGGTGTCCGCGCCCAGTTCTCGGATGCCGTCAACATCCGCCTGGGGGCCCGAAGCCTGGAGTTGTTCCAGGACTTCGGGCGTCGCCCGGGCCAGGAGATCGACCTGCACCGGGAGGGCTATCTCTTCCTGCTCACGCGAGCGGAGGACGTCGCCGTGTTCGAACGCACCGTAGCCGTGCAGAACGGACTCGGCGTGCCCAGCCGCATGCTGGACGCCGCCGAGGCCCGCGAGCTTTCCCCGTTGATCTCCGCGGACGGCGTGCTGGCCGCGGCGTACTCGCCCGACGACGGCTACTGCTCACCGGAGTCGGTGGTGCTCGGGTACGCGACGGCCGCCCGACGGCTCGGCGCCCGTCTGGTGACGGGTTGTCACGTCGGTGGCGTGGAGCGGGGAGTGACTGCTTCTGAAGCCACCCGGGTAGTGACCGACCGTGGCACGGTCATGGCGGACACCGTGATCTGCGCGGCCGGTGCCTGGTCGGCGGCGCTCGGAGCGATGGCCGGGGTCGACCTTCCCGTGGTGCCGTACCGGCGCCAGATCCTCGTCACCGCGCCATTGCCGGACGCGCCCTCGCGCATCCCCATGACGATCGACTTTTCGACCAGCTTCTACTTCCACGGAGAGGGGCCGGGCGTGCTGATCGGTATGTCCGACCCCGATCAGGCCCCGGGGTTCGACCTGTCCCGTTCGGACACCTGGTTTCCCCGGCTCTCCGAGGCCATGTCCGTCCGGGCTCCACAGCTCCTCGACGCGGACATCGCCACGGGGTGGGCCGGACTCTACGAAGTCACCCCCGACCACAACGCGCTCATCGGCGAGGCTCCCGGGCCGGGCCGGTTCCTGTACGCGGCCGGCTTCTCCGGCCACGGCTTCCTGCAGGGACCGGCGGTGGGCGAAGTGATGCGCGACCTCTACCTGGGGCGCGAGCCGTTCGTCGACGTCTCGGCGCTGTCCGCCGAGCGGTTCGTCCACGACACGCCACGAAAGGAACTCAACTGTGTCTGAGGATCACAGCAGTGCCAGGCCCCGGCCCGGCCCCCGCCGAAGAACCCGTCTGAGGGCCTTGCTGGCGGCGTTGGCCGTCGCCGTCTCCGGGCTCGTGGCCGGTTCGCCGGCCCAGGCGTCGGCGCCCGGCGACCCGGGCGTCGTCAGCCGTGCCGCCGTGATCGATGTACCCGGCGCGCGGGGCGGCTCCGCCGCACGGAAGCAACAGGCCCTCCTGGACTACTGGACGCCGGAGCGGGTCCGCCGCGCCACCGGCGAGAAGGACGGGCCGAAGGCGGCGTCCACCGGCGAGCGCGCCGATCCGCGCGTCACCGCCGCCGTGGACGGCCCGTACTCCACCGCCGTCGGCAAGCTCGTCTTCGAGCATGCCAACGGGAAACCGGACTACTGCACCGCGACTGCTGTGGACAGCGATTCCGAGCTCCTCGTCCTGACGGCCGCCCACTGCCTCCACGAAGGGCCGGGCGGCACATGGATGAAGAACGTCGTCTTCATTCCGGCGCGCCAAGACGGCAACGAGCCGTTCGGCAGATTCACGGCCTGGAACATCGCCACGTCGCCGCTGTGGAGCAGCGGCACCAAGCCGGACTGGGAGCACGACTACGGCATGGTCATCACCAACGACAACGCCAAGGGCCAGACGGTGGTCGAGGCGGCGGGCGGATACCAGATCGCGCCTGACGCCCGCACGGGCGAGGAAGTGTCGGTCATGGGCTACTCGGGTCCGCCCTACGACGGTGAACACCAGGAATTCTGCACGGACTTGATCGAACCCACCGCGCCACCGCTGAACCTGTGGCAGGTGGAGTGCGCCAACATGACGCCGGGCTCCAGCGGTTCGCCCTGGCTTCTGGACTACGACTACGACACCGGATCCGGCTACATCGGCGGTCTCAACAGCATTTCCGACACCCAGGGCTTCATGGCGTCCCCGCGCTTCGACGCGAGGACGGGTGGGTTCGTCGCGCTCATGGAGCAGATGGCCGCCGCCCGGCCCTGATTCCACGGCACAACTGGAGGTACGAGCCATGGACGAGAGCGGATTCCGGTTGCCGCCCACCAACCCCGACGGCGGCTGGGCACGTGCGCATGCCCTGCTGCCCGCGCCCGCGCTCGACCTCATGACCCCGCCACCTGCGGCGACCCGCCCTATCGCCTCCGTCGAGCTGCGCACCCAGCTGCTCGCCTCGCTCCCGCCGGACAGGGAGCGGGACAGCCGCGCCGGACTGCGGCTGCTGCTGTCCGGTGTGCTGGGGGCCGCCGGGCCGGAATGCGTCGTGATCGACGACGGGCCGTGCCCGTACTGCGGTGTCGTCCATGGCTGCACGGCAGCCGTGCGGCGTGGCGGCCAGGCGACTCCCGTCCACTTCGCGTCCGTCGCGCACGGGGATCTGGCAGTCCACGCGCTGGCGGAGACCCCGGTCGGCCTCGGCCTCGCGATTCCCGCCGGGCGTGGCCGTGAGGCGCTGCTGGCTGCCCACAAGCCGGCCCGGCTCGCGGCGGCTGCCGGGTCTCTCGCCCGCGGCCCGTGCGCCGAGCCGCGAACTGCCGGTGTGGCACGGGTTGTTCGGTACGCCGACACGCCCCGGCGGTCCAGGTGTGTCGTGTCTGTCGTCTGGCAAGAACACAACTGTCCTTGAGTCTCACGAACTCTCCCTGACCGCAGGTGAGTTGACTCATCGCTTCGCTGTCCGTATCACTACCGACCACTCCCACCGGAGGAAACCTCATGCGTCGTCGACTGTCCGCTCTCGCCGTGAGCGCCGCTTCCCTCACCCTCGCGATCGGAGCCGCTGCCGCACCGGCCGCCGCCGTACCGGCCGACAAAGCGAAGGTGCTCAGCAACTGGTCCCAGACCGACGCGGGCAGCTACAACGCCTGGGTCGCGGCCCGTGCCAACCAGGGTGCGTGGAGCGAGTACAAGTTCAACTGGTCCACGGACTACTGCTCATCGTCCCCCGACAACCCCTTCGGCTTCCCCTTCCAGACATCCTGTGCGCGGCATGACTTCGGCTACCGCAACTACAAGGAGGCGGGCACCTTCGACGCGAACAAGGCACGCATCGACAGCGCCTTCTACGCCGACCTGAAGAGAGTGTGCGCGGGCTACAGCGGCGCGAAGAAGACGTCGTGCGACGCGACCGCCTGGACGTACTACCAGGCGGTGGACAAGCTCGGCTTCTCCGCTGTCGTGGACAACGGGCTCGCTGCCTGATCTTCCGCGAGCGTAGCGGCCCACCCTGCGTATGGGCGGCGGGTGTCCCGGCTGGGGGTACCCGCCGTTCGCACGCGGGGACGGGACGCTTCAGCACCGTGCCGCAGCCGGGTGACGCGGCCTTCGCACGGCCACGAGCCGTCACACGGCCGCGAGTTGACTCCGCCTCACCGCTACGGGGTCGCGCGCAACCCCCTCATGTCCCGATACCACTTCAGGCGTCAGGGTGGAGAGGGGCCGAGCCCTCCATACCCTGACGCCTGAAGTGGTTGGTTCGCGCGGCAGAAGTCAGATACGACCATGCGTCAGCCGGGTCAGCGGTCCGCCCTGGACCTTCGCTGTCCGGCGCCCTGCGGTGAAGGAGACACCGGCCACACTCACCAGACCGGCGACGGCCCCCGCGGCGATGGCCTTGCGGTTCTTCAGCAGGGTCCAGCCGGCGACCGCCGTGGAAGCGACCTTGCCGCCGGCGGACACCACCGTCTTGCCGCCACTCTCGATACCCGCCGCTGCCGCCTCCTTCGCACGCTGTGCCGCGAGACCGAACGAGTGCGTACCAGAACCGGCGGCGTCGGCCGCCGCCCCGGCGGCCCCCTTCGCCTTCTCGGCGGCCGCAGCCGATTCCTGCTCCGCCTTCTGCGCAGTGGTGTTCACCTTGCGTGCTCCTGTAGTCGCGGTGGACCGCCCCTTGGCAGCTGTCGCCTTCGAGTTGCGCCGAGTGTTTCCGGCGCTGTCATCAGAGGTTCTTCTCTCTTCGGCCATGCGGACCGGGTCGCCACTCAACGCCTTGTGAAACCTGGCGCGTCCGACTGCTGTCGTTCGGGAGAGCCGGGCACCGCCCGGACGCTCACGCGGGATTGACGGAGATGTCTCCGTTGCCGCTGGTCAGTTCGATCCGGTGGTCGCCGGACGGATCGCTGCGGACGCCTATGTCCTTGTCACCGTTGCCGGTCTTCACCGAGATCCGGTAACTGCTGTCGGGCAGATTGAGCGTCAACTCTCCATTCGAGGTCTTGGCGCGGATGTCTTGCGCCTTTCCGGGGGTCAGGTCGATCTCGCCGTTGGAGGTCTCTGTGTCGATCCGGCTGCCCCGAAGGCCTTTCCCGTTGATGTTTCCGTTGGAGGTCCGGGCCTTCACCTCTCCCGCCGCTCCTTCCAACGTGATGTCGCCCGAGCCGGTCTTCAGGTCCACTGGTCCCACATCGGACAGATCGGCGTCGCCTCTCGACGTCTCTCCGTCGACCGCCACCTTGGCGGGGACGTCCACCGTGTAGTCCACCTTGCAGTCGTCGCCGCAGCCCTCAAGGGTCAACCGCCCCTCATCGACCCGATGGGTCGATCCATCGGGTTTGTCCCCGTGATACGTGATCTCGCGGTGTACGGAGATCTTGTCGAGGCCCTCCCGGCCGCGGAGCGTGACGCTGCCGGTGCCCGTGTCCAGCCGCACCGATGTGATCTGCTCCTTCAGCGACGCGTCGTCCTCGAAGGTCTCCCCGGGCCCGCAAGCGCTGAGCCCTGCCGCGGCCAAACCGCCTGCGAGGACTGCCCAGAGTGGACGTAGGCGCATCGTCATGTCGGTGACTCCAAGTCCTTGAACGGTGGCGGTCAGCCATGAAGCTAGCGGCGTCCGACAGCCCGCGGCGACAGTGCTACCCCCACCTTTCGACCACCGGCTACCCCGTGTACGGGCCGACATCCCGCGGCCTGCGGAACCGGGCATCCACCGCGAAAGACCGAGCGACAGCGCACAGCTCAACCGGGCCGCCCCGCCCGGCCGTAGGCCACCACCCCGTACGACAGCGTCGGCCTTCAAGACCACAATCAGGTCTTGAAGGCCGACGTCACGCACTGGCCCGGAGCAGCCGCGATCAGTGCCGGACGGGCGATCCGGACGACGGTATGGGTTCATTCAGCGGTACGACGTTGAAGTATTCGTCGATGCGGTCGATGAGGCCGCCGTCGAACCGGAAGTACATCGCCGCATGCACCTCACTGCGGGACCCGTCGGTCATGGTCAGGTGGAGTACTTGCTGCTGAAGCACTTCGTCGCCGTCCTGGAACTGCCGCACGATGTCGTACCGGAGGGTGTCGACGTCTGCGGCGAGTCGCCTGAGCAGTTCCATGTTCTCGTCGATCGGCTGGTCGCCGCTTCCGTCGTTGTGCCACACGGTGGCGGCGTCGGTGCACAGGGATCGCATCGTGGCGTAGTCCCGTGCCTCCCACTGCCGGAGGTAGTGCACCGCTGCCGCGCGAAGGTCCTGGTCGGGTGTCATCGTCTTTTCCTTTCGAGTGCGCCGGTTGCGGCGAATGTCAGACGGCGGAGTCGGTCGTGGTGCCGACGGCCGCTTCTTCTTCGAAGACGGGGGCGCGTTCCCCCGCTTCGACGCGCAGGGGGAGGCGGTTCTCGCTGGGAGGCAGGGGGCAGGGGAAGGCCGCCGAGAACATGTGGTGGGGAACAACGGCCCGGTTGAAGTCGATACGGGCCGTACCCGTGCCGTCCTCCGTGCCTTCGCTGGGCCGGGGCAGGATCAGCCACCGGCCCATGCCGGGCGTGTCCGTGCCGCTGGTGCCGTCGGTGAACGTGATCAGCAGGGTGTCGCCGCCCACACCGAACGCCCGGAGCGTGTGCCGCTCGCCTCGCAGATCGAAGACGAAGTCACCAGGGGCCGGGAGGGTGTCCCGCATACTCGGGCTGGTCAGCCGGGTCACTTCCAGGAGGCGCCCGGCCTCGGCCGGACGGTACTCCGCGTCGACGGTCCAGGCCGGATCCCACGGCCACGCCTCGATCCCGCGCAGGCCGACGAGAGTGGGTGCGGCCGGATCCCACACGACCAGGACATGGGCCCCGCGCAGTTCCTCGATCGTGCCGCGCCGCCCGTCGGGGAAGGACAGTCGGCTTGCGCTGGTCAGTTCCACCGAGCCGTCCACGGCCTGGCCATCGACGGACACACCCTCCGCGTGGGCCGCGGCCAGCGTCAGGGTCCCCGAGAAGCCGGTGGAGGTCCACCGCCCCGGAACTTCGGGGACTTCCTGACCTGGACGAGTGATCAACCGATAGGCGATGCGGCCCGCTTTCCCGTCCGGGCCTGCCATCTCCTCCCATCGGCTCCGACGCCACCTGTCGTACCCGGCCAAGGCGTCGTCGCCGCCGAAGTGATCGCTGGACACAATGTCTTCCTCTCCAATGTGGCGGTCACCCGCCACTGCCGTCAGAGCTCACCACCGGCCGGGAACCTCGACCAGTTCGACGGCCGGTCGACGGACGCCTCGAAACGGCCGAGCGTCGCGGACCGACCGGTGGGGTCGATGGGTGGATGGTGCGCTCGACGTGAGCAAGTCGGCAATTCTGCTTGCTATTACAGCAAATTGAGGAAGATGGAGGAAGAGCGTCGCGCTGATGTTCGGGCGCTTCTGGTCGACTGCTCGTGGCGAGAGCGGGCCTGTAGCGTCGAGGTCATTGCCGCCCGTGAGGCGAGCGGTTGGCCGACAGCCCGGTGTTCTCATCGAAGGGCTCTCAGCCCGACGGCAGGACAGAGTCGGGTCCGGCAGGCCTCAGGGCACACGCCCAGCGGTGGCGTTCCTGCTGGGGCCTTACGGCCGGTGAGGAACAGCGGGCCGCTGTACGCCGGTCCGTCCCCTCTTGAACCGGCGCACCGTGGCCTCGCCGTCCAGCACGAGGCCACGAGATCACCGCTCTCCAACGGGCGTTGGTACCGGGCGTTGGTACCGGGCGTTGGTACCGGGCGTGGCGCCACGCCACGCCACCACCAGGTTCCCGTCCAGCACACCCGCTGCCATCAGGCTGCTGCTGTTCGCGGTGACCGCGAACAACTCCCCGTCCACGACGGCCCTGTGCGCGCCGCAGCCCTGGTCCGCACCCTGGGACGCTGCCACTGGCCGGAAGCCTCGAACCTGGCCCAACTGCACGGCCCCCACCGCATCCTCGCCCGGGCCGCCGAATTCCCGCGCACCTGGAGACCGTGAGACAGCCGCTGTCTGCCCTTGACCGACGCAGCAAGCCGGGCTCGTGACCTGTGCTGTCGCGCGCCTTGCGAGTCAGCGGCCCGCAGGTCTCCCAGTGCGGGCACGCGTCGACGCCGTCGGCGAGGGCCGGGGCGCGGGCCGCCCGGCCGGAACTCGCGGGGACTGGCCTCCGGGCGTGCGTCCCGCTGGATCGCGCCCGTGCGGCCGGTGAGCGGACCCGGGCCCCGGCCTGACGGGCGGCGGCTCAGCGCAGTCCGGCGAAGAGATCGTCCTCAGACGCGGGCGCGCCGGTGGCGTCCTTGACCCGTACGAAGGTCTCCATGCCCATCAGCTCGCCGAACCGCTCCTTGCCCATCTTGAGGAAGAAGATGTTCTCGCCCTGGCTGGCGTGCGCGGCCAGCGCGTCGAACTTCTGACCGCTGAACGCGGTGGTGTCCACCCACGTGGTGATCTCGTCGTCGGGGAGGCCGATCTCGGCCATCGCGGCGGCCTCGGCAGGGTCCGGCTCCGGCATGTCCCCGAGCTCGCGCATGGTCTCCCCGAACTGCTGCATCGCCGAGCGGGGCATCGTGGTCCAGTACACCTTCGGTGTCAGCGCGGTCATCTCCAGCGCCGCCATCGTGATGCGGTGGGCCTGGATGTGGTCGGGGTGGCCGTAGAAGCCGTTCTCGTCGTAGGTGACGACCACGTCGGGCCGGTAGTGCCGCATGAGTTCGGCAAGTCGGGCGGCGCCTTCCTCCACGGGGGTCCGCCAGAAGGATCCGGGGGCGTCGTTGCTCGGCCAGCCGATCATCCCGGAGTCGGCGTAGTCCAGCATCTCCAGATCGCTGACCTTCAGGACCTCACAGCTCGCCTCGAGTTCCTGACGGCGCATCAAGGCGACGGCCGCCGGATCGTGCCCGGGCTCGCCCGGCTTGACACCCCCTGGTCCGTCACCGCAACCGCCGTCGGTACACGTCACGAGAACCGTGCGGATGCCTTCCGCGGCATACCGCGCGAGGACTCCTCCGGTTCCGGTGGCCTCGTCGTCGGGGTGGGCGTGTACTGCCATGAGCGTCAAGGGCCGGTCAGTCATAAAACAGTCCTCCTGTGGAAATACGTAGTGGAAATACGTTGTGGAAATACGTCTTCGTCCGAGTGCGCGACTGGTGCAGCGCGATTCCGAGAGCCCGGATCCTGGCGGGCGGACGACCTGGCGGTCTCCGTCCTCCCGCCCGTGTGGTGCCGGTGCCCCGGTCGATGCAACCGTGTGGGCCGGACCGGATGTTCCCGGCGTGGCCGCCCGGTTTCGCGCGGCCACCGCCCGCGCCGGGCAGGACGGGCCCCGGCCTGCCTCTCCTCCACCTAAGTGGCGACGTAGGTGGCGACCGCGACGCGGGCATCCCGCCCCGGGCGCCGATACGCGGGCCGAGGTGTACGGAGCGTCCCGCCGGGGTCGTCAGGGCAGGGCGAGGACGTCGTCGATCGCGGACCGTATCTCCTCGTCCTGCGTGAACGCGCGGTGGTCCCGGTGCGTCGACAGCCGCCGCTCGGATCCGCGCACCGTACGCAGAGCTGCCCGCGCGACCGGCGAGACCGAGCCGATCCTGGCGAGGGCGCGCAGCGCGTCGAGGAAGGAGCCGTAGGCGTCGCCGCCATCGGCGAGGGGAAGGAGGTACTCCTCGATGACGGATCGAGCCGGTTTCGGCTCGCCGGTGATCGACCACAGTGCCACCGCCGCACGCAGCCGCAGCCAGGTGTCACCGTGCTCCATCACATGCCGCACCCGGTCGGCATAGCGCGCGGCCGCCGGTCCGAAATCGCCGAGGAAGCCCACGGGACCGTACAGCGGACCCTGCGCGGTCAGCACCGCCTCACCGATGAGTTGAAGCGCCTCGTCGCGGTCGCCGCCCAGGCGCCAGGCCGCCCACGCCACCTTGTGGTGATTGCCGGGGTGGTCGAGGACCGTGCAGTGGCGCACCGCGGGCTCGGCCGACTCGGCAGCCGGTCCCATCGCCACCAGCGCGTCGACGGCGTGCAGCGAGTACCGGGTGTCGTCCAGCAGGGCCACCACTTCCGGCAGCGCGGGCGCCGCGGCCGGCCCCCACGCTGTGAGGACGGCCAGGAAGCAGCAGGTCAGCGAGCCGTCCACGCCGTCGTCCCGGAGCAGCTCGCGCACCGTGGGCAGCAGGGCCGGCGCGTGCGCCCGCAGCGGGGTCAGGACGTCCTCGACCTCTGGGAGGCGGGGTTCACCCATGACGTAGGCGCGTGAGTACTGGCCCCGGTAGGGCGCGTACAGCCGCTCGACAAGGCCGGGCAGGGCGCGCTCGTCGCCGATGCGGGTCAGCGCCCAGCGAGCGTGGTCGCCGACGGTCCCCTCAAGGAACTCGGCCTCGCCCGGGTCGTCGAGGAGCGCGGCCAACTCGTCCGCGTACGGAGTCGCCCGCGCACCCAGCACGGCCAGCAGATGGGCTGCCCGGTACCGTACGCCGTCGTCCGGCTCGGCGAGCAGCGCGCCCGCGAGCGGCAACAGCGCGGACGCCGCGGCCGGATGGACCACCAGCAGCCGCCACCCCTCGTCCAACGCGGCGCGGCACAGCAGGGTGTCGCCGTTGTGGCGCGCCGCGTCGAGGAGCCGCACGACGAAGGCGAGTGCCGTCCGCGGAACGCCCTCGAACAGGTGGGCCGTCCAGGAGACGACGTCCTCACGGGTGAAGACACCGTCGACGTCCGGCACGTACCAGATCGCCTCGAACTGTGGACGCGCGGCCGGGTCGGACAGGGCCTCCACCAGCAGGTCCAGTTCACGGACCGCCGCCTGGGGATCGAACGCCGCCCAGGCGTGCACGGCCGCGACCCGCATGGCGGGACCCTCCGTCCGCAGCGCCTCGGCCACCGCTTCCCGTACCCGGTCCACCTGCCCGGCGTGAGCGGAGTCGGCCGCGGCGGTACCCAGCGCGAGCAGCACGGGCAGCCGCACCGTCGGGTCCGTCTCGGTGTGCCACCGCTCCAGCAGCACGCCGGCATTCGCTGCGAGGGGCAGGGCTTCCCTGCGCACTTCGGGCAGAGGGTCCGCGAGCAGTGCACCGACTCGGGGGCGCTGGAGCCGCCATTGCTCGTGCCACCCCGCGTCCACCAGATCCGGATCGGCTTCGGCCGCCGTCTCGGACAAGCCCGCCAGCAGTTGGACGAGGGGGACCCGGGCTCCCATGTCCGGATCGGCGGCGAGTCCAACGACGAACGGCAGTACGGCGGTTGCGACGGAGGTCACGCGTCCGGTGCCCAGCGCGAAGCAGTCGTACAGGGGGTAGCAGTCTTCCTCGGTCGCCGCCGCGCCCTTGAGCGCCAGGCCACGCAGCGCTGCCCGCATCGCCTTGGGAGAGTGGTGCGCGAGCGCCGACTCCAGCCGCTCCCACGGCAGTTCGTCCAATGCTTCAAGCGCTGTTCCCGCCACTCGTGCCCCCATGACCTCGCGCATCGGATCCCCGACTCCCCGATTCCCCGACGGACATCCTGTCATCGCGAGGCGGCCTCGGTCGGATCGCTGGACCGGGCGGTCGGCTTCGCGGGCCTCCTCCGTCAGGACCTCGGCGCTGCCACCGCCTCCTAAATCACTTTCGCGCGCAGCTGTCCGGATGATGAGGTGGCACCGTGAGCAACCACGATGAGGCGGTGGCTGTCCGGCCGTTGACCCTGGCTTGGCTGAGCAGGCACCTGGAGGCCGGTGAACGGGTCGTCAGAACCGAGGCGCTGCACGGAGGCATCACGGCCGAGATGCGACGGCTGACCGTCGCCGCGCGGGACGGTGGCACCCGGGACCTGGTGTTGCGGAGCTTCGTCGACCCGTTCTACGTGAGACAGGCCGAGGACTGGCTGAACCGGGAGGCGGGCGCTCTGACCCTGCTCGCGGGGAGCGGTGTGTCGGCTCCCGGGCTGATCGCGGTTGACCTGACCGCCGCGCATTGCGAGTATCCGTCGCTCCTGATGACACACCTGGCGGGCCGTACTGTCCTCGATGATGAGGGAGTGGACAGACGCGTTCCTGCGCTGGCTCGTCAGCTCGTGGCGATCCACGCGCTGCGGCCCGCCACGCGGCCCCGTAAGTATGTGGCGTTGACCACCGCCGACACGGTCGTGGTGCCCAAGGACGCCGACGTGGCGGCATGGGCCTCGGCGATCGATGTGATCCGTAGGCCCACGCCGCCCTACGAAGGGCGATTCCTGCACCGGGACTTCCAGCCCGGCAATGTGCTGTTCGACGTGCCGCCTTCAGGGCCGGGTGGAGCCCGGATCGCCGGAGTCGTCGACTGGGCGGCGACCTCCTGGGGCCCTGCGGATCTCGATGTGGCGCACTGCTCCGCCAATCTGGCGCTGCTGCACGGCCCGGCGTGGGGTCTACGGTTCGCTGAGGCCTATGAGGAGGCCGGCGGGGTGCTGGCCACGTCCGCGAGCGAGCGGCTGTACTGGCAGGTGCGGGACGCGTTGGCGTTCTCGGAGGAAGTGCGGTGGGTGGCGCGGCCGTGGCGGGAGGCCGGCAGGACGGAGCTGACGACACGTGCCGTGGGGGAGCGGCTGGATGCCTATGTCACCGCTCTGATGGACGCGCTGGGCTGAGCCGAGGCAGGCGATGTCCGGGTCGCTCGATCCCGTGGCCCGGACTGCCACGTTCGTACGCAGCCTGGTCCATCATGTGCGCACTCAGCCCACTCCACACTCAGCCCGCTCCACCGCGTACGTACCCACGAGGCGGGGTGCGTCGAAGAGTCAGCAGACGCTGTCCGTCGGCTTCGGGTTGCCCAGGCCGAACAGCGGGCGCAGGCGCAGGCCGGCCCAGGTGCCGAGGATGGCCACGACGGCCCAGATCCAGCCGTGCAGGGAGCCGGAGGCGATGCCGGCGAGGTAGGCGCCGATGTTGCAGCCGCCCGCGAGACGGGCGCCGACGCCCATCAGAATGCCGCCGATGACCGCGGCGAGCGCGGTACGGGCGGGGATGCCGCGGTGCAGCTGCCACACGCCGCCGGAGGCCGCGGCGACGGCCGCGCCGACCATGATGCCGATGTCGGTGAGACTGTTCTTGTCGGCTAGGACCGGCCCCGACAGCTGGGCCGCGCTATCGGGCTTTTGCCAGAATGCCCAGGCCTCAGGCGTGCCACCGAGTACGCCCACGACCTTCGAGCCCCACAGGGCGAACGCGCTGGTGACGCCCCAGGCGCCGCCCGAGACGAGCAGCACGCCGGCGCCGAGCACCGCGAGGGCCACGGCGCCCGCGGCCAGCGGCCAGGAGCCCCGCACCGTACGGCGCAGGGCGCCGCGCGCCGACGGCGGGGTGCCGACCGGCGGGGGAGTGCGGCGGGCCTGCACGGCGCGGGCGATGAACCAGATCGCGGCGAGCGCCGCGACCGTCACCGCCCAGGAGCCGAACCAGCCGACGTGGTCGGAGAGCACATACGGGTCGAGCGCGGGCAGATTGTTCCAGAGGCCGAACTGCCAGGCGGCGAGCGTGGAGCCGGTGATGAAGCCGAGGAGGGTGAGCACGATGGTGCCCTGGCCGGAACCGACGGCGAAGAGGGTCCCGGAGGCACAGGCGCCGCCGAGCTGCATGCCGATGGCGAAGAGGAATGCGCCGATGAGCAGCGCCACTCCGATCGGCCCCGCACTGGGTGCGGGCACTGAACCGAACAAGCCGCTGCCGGTGCCGATGATCAGGGCGAAGAGCGTCGCGGTGGTGCCGAGCAGCAGGGTGTGGGCGCGCAGTCCGGTGCCGTTGCCGACGGCCACCAGCTGCCGCCAGGCGGAGGTGAAGCCGAACCGGGAGTGGAACAGGGCGAACCCGAGTCCGATGCCGAGCAGCAGCAGGACACCGGGCTTGGCCCCGTGCTCCGCGAAGACGTAGCCGGTGAGCGCGACACCGATGGCGCCCGCGACCGCCAGCGGTATCCGCCGGACCGGTGGCAAGGCCTCGGTCGGAGGGGCCGGGGCGGAGGTGGGGGCGGGGGCGAGCAGGGCGGACCGGGGCGGCGCCCCTGCGTCGGCAGCGGTGGTCAAGGGGGTCTCCGGGAACGGCAGAGGGGATCGGACGGGCTGTGCTCACGCGGGCTGTGCTCACGCAGGCTGTGCTCGCGTGGGCGCGGAGCGAGGCGTCAGCGGCGACAGAGCGCGTCGTCGACGCTCCACGGCGTGGCCGCGAAGAGCGCGAGAGCGAGCTGACGAGCGGGTCCGAACATGCGCATCACCTTAGGCATCGCGCAGAGATCCTGGAACGCCGTCTCACATAGAGAGCATGTGAACGAGACGGCGGGGTGGACCGGATGGAGGGGACCGACCTCCGGTCCGGGCCGGGCGGGAGCGTGGGCGCCGCGGCGCCGAGGGCCCTCGGCCCGGTCGGCGTGGCCAGGCGGCGCGGGCTCTGCCGACGTGAGTGCCGACGCGTGCTCGCGGCTGCCGATCCGGCGGCCGGACCCGGGCAGTCAAGCCACGTCGATCCGGCGGATCGACGTGGCGGAAGACGCGACCGATCTCAGGAGTGCCGCAATCCTGAGATCGAAGTCGCAGGTGAAAGGCCCACCGGGAGGTCGCTCGGGACGGATCGCTTCGCCGTTCCGCTATTCGTTCGAATGATGCGAGTAACCATTTCGCGCCACTCGGCTTGACCAACCCTTGACATCCGATTGACCATGTCTTTACCTTCGATCGGCGGTCGATGAAGATCCATTTCGTTGCCCGTTCCGCAATTTCCCAGGCACTCGAGGAGGTCCCTCATGGACAAGCTCATCAAGCAGATGACCCAGGACACCAACTGGTCGAAGTGGGTGGCCGCCAACTCGGCGCAGGGCGCCAAGGACGGCTGCATCAGCGCCACCCCGAAGGCCGGCTGCATCAGCGTCGCCGGCAAGAGCGGCTGTATCTCCTGACCCGCATCCCCCCATGCCGGGGTGGCCCCCGCCGCCGGGGGGGGGCGCCCGGCCCCCCCGCCCCCCCCCCCCCCCCCCCCCCCCCCCCCCCCCCCGGGGCCCCCCCGCCCCGCGGCGCCGGCCCCCCCGGCCCTCCCGCCCCCACGGAGACCACATGACCCCGCTGCCAAGCCCGCACGTCGTCGACCGGGTCCGGGACATCCCGATCTACCGCGCGTCCGTCGCGCGGCGGGATTTCCCGATCCTGGAGAAGCCCGAGATCGCCCGTGGCTTCCCGGACAACTGGATGACGCCCGGCCTCGCCGCGGCCCTGGAGTCGGGCGAGGCGGAGTTCGTCCTGTCGACCGGTACCAACCACGCCAGGATGCAGCTGATCCGGCCGCCGTACTTCCTGCTCCGCTCCTACTACCGGCTCTGGAGCGAACACCCCGACCTGCGCGCCACCTGGGAGGCGGGCGCCAAGCGCATCTCCCTGACCACCGTGCTCGCCACCGAGCACGTCGCCCGCGTCAACGCCAAGAATCCGGGCGCCACCCCGGGAGAGCGCTGGCTCGACGACCGCACGCTCTACCTCAACAACACCCTCGACCCGGCCGACTGGGACCGGGCGGAGGTCCGCCGCATGCTCGCCGAGATCCGCGGGATCAGCGACGCCCACCCCACCGGCACCTACCATCTGGACTGCTCGGGCTATCACCTCGCCCACCTCGTACAGAAGGTGGACGCCTGGGGACTCTGGGACGAGTTCCCGCAGCCGGGCAGCATCGTCCACGCCTACGAGTACACCCCGCTGAACGTACGGGCCCTGTTGCACCGGCACTTCGACTGCCCCGTCGTGGACCTCTTCGGCAGCACCGAACTGGGCTATCTCTACTCCAGCGACCCCGAGACCGGCCGCTACCGGCCGCACCTGGACGACATGAGCGTCGAGCTCATCCCCGTCGCCCCCGGCAGCGGCATCCACTGCCTCATCGTCACCAGCCTGCGCAACCCCTTCATGCCGCTCGTGCGCTACCGCTCCGGCGACTGTGTGCGCACCTTCGACGGCTCCACGGACCCCGAGCGCATCGCGGCCTTCTGCGGCCGGGAGAAGGAACTGCTCGACGCGCCGGGCGGACCGGTCGCCCAAGCCGACCTCGACGCCCGTGTCCACGACGCGTCCGACCGTGTCTTCCTCGCCCAACTGCGCCTGTCCGAGGCGTCCGACGACGTCGCCCTGCGCTACTCGACCTTCGACGGCACCCCGCTCGACGCGGCGCGGACCGAGCACCTCGAAGGGCTCGTCGGGGAACTCACCGGCCGCCCCTGCACCCTGGAGCACCGGACCGACCTGCCGATCGGCCGCTCCGGCAAATATGTCTGGCTGGCACGTCCCTCCTGACCGGCGGCGGTCAGGAGGGACGCGGTGCGGCCGCCCGCACCGGGCAGGCCGGCCCCTCCGATCCGCCCCCGCCGACCACCGTCCCCCTCACGCCCGAACAGGACCCCGCCTCGTGACCACCTCAGCCACGTCAGCAGTTCCCGCCCCCACCGCTGAAGACCTCCTGGGCAGCGCGCTGCACGGGGAGGTCGTCGCGTACTTCACCGCGAAGACGGAACACCACCGCACCCATGTCGAGCACCAGGTGCGCGAATGTCTGCGCTACCTGTACCTGGTCTCCCGCCACCCCGACCGGCTCGGCGGACTGTTCCTGCCGGTGGAGCAGGAGATCGACGAGATCTGGCACTTCCTCATCCTGCAGACCCGCGAGTACCGGGAGCTGTGCGAACAGCGCCTGCCCGGAGGGGACTTCATCCACCACCGCAGCATCGCCTACACCGACTACCAGGACGGTGACCAGGGCGGCGACCGGGCGGACGCGGGACGCCGGGTCGCGGCCGAGGAGGCCCTGCGCTGGATTCCGTTCTACGCCGCCGCGTTCGGCCCGTTCGACGAGGACGCGCTCCCGCACTGGACCATCGTCCGCTTCCTCCACCAGGAGATGGACATGAGCCTGGCCGAGATCTCCGCCCTGGACCCCTCCGACGGGCCCACCGCGTGACATCGGCGGCCCGCACCACGCAGTTCGCCGGACCCGAGGTGCAACGCCGCGTCCTGACCGTACTCGTCGCCTCGCAGGCGCTCGGCGGAGCCGGAATGGCCGCGGGCATCACCGTCGGCGCACTGCTCGCACAGGATCTCCTCGGCTCCACCGGCCTCGCCGGACTGCCCGTGGCCCTGTTCACCGCGGGAGGCGCGCTCGGTGCCCTGCTCATCGGCAGGATCTCCGAGCGGTGGGGCCGCCGCCCCGGGCTGGCCCTCGGGCACGCGGCCGCCGCCGTGGGCAGCATCGGCGTGATCGCCGCCGCCTGGTCCCGCACCGTGCCCCTGCTCCTGTTCGCCCTCTTCGTGTACGGCGCAGGCACGGTCACCGGCCTGCTCGCCCGGTACGCCGGAACCGACCTCGCACCGCCCGACAAACGCGGTCGCGCCACCGGCACCGTGCTCCTCGCCACCACGCTCGGCGCGGTGGCGGGCCCCGCCCTGGTCGGACCCACCGGAACCCTGGCCGACTCCCTCGGCCTGCCCCGCCTCACCGGCCCCTTCCTCCTCGCCGCCGTCGCCTACACGGCCGCCGCCCTCGTCATCGCCCTCTGGCTGCGCCCCGACCCGCTCCTGCTCGCCCGGAGCCGCCAACACCAGGACGCCGCAGGGCCGAAGACGGGCGCGCAGCGCGTACGCCGCATCGGACCCGGGGTCGTCACCGGCGCGGCCGTGATGATCAGCGGGCAGCTCGTGATGATCGCCATCATGACGATGACCCCGGTGCACCTCACCCACCACGGGCACAGCACACAGCTGGCCGGGGTCGTGATCGGCCTGCACGTGGGCGCCATGTTCCTGCCCTCTCCCCTGACCGGCCTCGTGGTGGACCGGATCGGGAGCCTGCCCGTGGCCGCGTCCTCCGCAGGAGTACTGCTCACCGCCGGACTCCTGGCCGCCCTCGCGCCACCCACCGGCGCCGTGGGAACCGCCCTGCTCGCCACCGCGATGGTGCTGCTCGGCATCGGCTGGAACATGGCGCTCGTCAGTGGCACCGCGATGGTCGCGGAGGCCGCACCCGCCGAAGCACGCGCCTCCACACAAGGTCTTGTCGATGTGGGGATGTCGCTCGCCGGAGCCACCGGCGGCATGGTCTCCGGCCTCGTCGTGGCAGGGGGCGGCTACCCGCTCCTCGCCGTCTGCGGGGGAGTGCTCGCGCTCACCGTCATCCCCCTCACGGCCCGCGCCGCCCGCCCCCGGCACACCGCCCCACGCCCGACCGCGAGTTGACGCAGCCCCGCAGCGACCGTCAGGAGAACGGCATGCCCAGCGTCCCCCCGTCCCTGCCCCCGTCCCTGCCCCCGTCCCCGTCCCCGCCCACCGTTCCGCAGCTCGACGCCGTCGTGGTCGGGGCGGGCTTCTCCGGCCTGTACCAGCTGTACCGCCTGCGCGAACTGGGCCTGTCGGTACGCCTCTTGGAGGCGTGCGACGACATCGGCGGTACGTGGCACCGCAACCGCTACCCCGGCGCGCGCTGCGACGTCGAGAGCACGTCGTACTCCTACTCCTTCTCGCCCGAACTGGACCAGGAGTGGGAGTGGAGCGAGCGGTACGCGACGCAGCCGGAGCTCCTGCGCTACCTCCACCACGTCGCGGACCGCTTCGGGCTGCGTGCGGACATCACGCTGCGCACCCGCGTGACGCGTGCGCGGTACGACGAGGACGACCACCTCTGGCAGGTCGCCACCGACACAGGGGAGAAGCTCACCACCCGGTTCGTCATCCTGGCCACCGGCTGCATGTCGGCCGTCAAGGAACCGGACATCCCCGGCGCCGCCGCGTTCGAGGGCCGGGCCCTGCACACCGCCGAGTGGCCGCACGAGGGCGTCGACCTCACCGGCAGGCGGGTCGCGGTGATCGGCACCGGCTGCTCCGGCGTCCAGGCCATCCCGCTCATCGCCGAGCAGGCCGCCGCCGTCACCGTCTTCCAGCGGACCCCGGTGTACGCGCACCCCGCCCGCAACCGTCCGCTGTCCGCCGAGGAGAACGCCGAACTGAAGGCACGCTACCCGCAGTTCCGGACCGCCCAGCGGCAGTCCAGGGGCGGCACCGTCTTCGAGCCGCCCACCCGGTCCGCCCTGGAGGCCGACGACGCCGAGCGCACCGCCACCTATGCGGCTGCCTGGGAGTCGGGCCTGCTCAGCGGCCTGCTGCGAACGTACAACGACATCCTCGTCGACGCGGCCGCCAACGAGACCGTCGCCGAGTTCGTCCGCTCCAAGATCCGCACGATCGTCAGCGACCCCGAGACGGCGGAGACGCTGTCACCACGCGGCCTGCCCTACGGCACCAAACGTCCCTGCCTGGACACCGGCTACTACGCCACGTACAACAAGCCGCACGTCGGCGTCGTGGACCTCGCCAAGACCCCGATCGTGGAGATCACACCGAGCGGCATCAGAACCTCGGAGCGGGACCACGCCGTCGACGTGATCGTCTTCGCCACCGGCTTCGACGCCATGACGGGCTCACAGGTCGCCATCGACATCGTCGGCAAGGGCGGCACCACACTCCAGGAGAAGTGGGCCCAAGGACCTCGCAACCATCTGGGCCTCCTGTCGTCCGGCTTCCCCAACCTGTTCACCGTGATCGGCCCGCTGAGTCCGTCCGTGCTGAGCAACGCGGTGGTGGCCATCGAGCAGCACGTGGAGTGGATCACCGACTGCATCGCACATCTGCGAGAGGGCGGCCTGACCGAGATCGACGCCACCGCGGACGCCGAGGAGGAGTGGTGCGCCCACGTCGCCGACCTCGCCGATCTGACGCTCTACCCGGCCGTCGCCTCCTGGTACACAGGAGCGAACGTGCCGGACAAACCCCGGGTGTTCCTCGCCTACACCGGAGGCCTGGACCGATACCGGGCGCGGTGCGACGCCGCCGCCCTGGACGGATACCGCGGGTTCGTCCTGACCGGCTCAGGGGTTCGGTAGCTCCGCGTGGGTCGCATGCGTGTCTCCGTCGTTGCATGCGTGTCCCCTTCGTTGTCGGAGCGCTTCACTAATAACAAGCCCTTCGGGCCGCTCGGATCCGGGCTGCTCGGATCAGGGCCGGGCCGCGGCCGCCGCGACGGTGGGCGGGGTTTCGGCGATGACCGCGCGGCGCAGCTGTTCCGGCTTCGGCGGGAGCAGGCGGGTGAGGTCGTAGTGGGTGCGGCCGCGGCGGTAGCTGGTGATCAGGCCGTTCTCTTCGAGGGGGAGTCCGGCCGGGCGGAGCGTGGCCCGGCCGTCGTCGTCGAGCAGTCCGGTGTGGTTGGGGCGCAGGCTGACCCAGAGTTTCGTGGTGCCGTGGGCGCGTTCGACCAGTTCCCGGCGTAGCGGAAGCCATCGGGAGAGTGCGGCGCGGCTCAGCGGTGACAGCGCGAACCAGTCGCGCTCCGTCGGTCGGCTGCTGCCGTGCTGGGGGTGCCGTTCGATGTACAGCGCGCGGTTGTCCGGGGTGAGGTGGGACAGGCGCAGTGCGACCAGTTCGCCGGAGCGCGGGGCCGTGTCGAGGATGAGGGCGAGCACCGCGGTGAGGCGGGCCCGGCCCGGTGACAGGTAGCCGGTGAGGTTCTGGTCGAGGTGGTTGCGCAGGGCTGCCAGGTCGCCGAACTCCGGTGTGGGCTGCAGCAGCACCGCGCCGCCGCCGAGGCGCAGTCCGGGCAGGCCGATCGCCTCGCGCAGCATGTCCACGCAGTGCTTTCGGGCTTCGTTGGTCGGCTGGGAGGTGGGTGGACGCCCGCCCTTGACCAGTCGCGCTCGCAGTGCGCCGGATTCCGCGATACGGAGGTAGGGGCCGAGGGCGTCCTGTTCGAGGAGGCGGCGCAGTGAACGACGGGCGCCGACGGGCAGTGCGTCACGCGACAGGGCCCGCAGCAGTTCGCCACGGACCATGCCGAGCTGACGGCGGCGGGCCTCGCCGACGGCCAGGTCGTCGATGAGCCTGTCCAACGCGGTGATCGAGCGGTACTCCGGCACTCCCCGATTCTCGCCCATGCCCTCTCCGGATCACCCCATCCGGGTGGGATGACTCAGACCAGTTCGGGTTGTGGTTTCGCCTGGATGGCTGGTGCGGCCTCGGGTTCCCACAGTCGGGTGGTCCGTACGTAGCCGTAGATCACTGAGGCCATCGCCAGCAGGAGAAGCGGTCCGAACACCTCGGGGTGCCTGGCCATGTCCATCGGCAGACAGCGGTACGCCACCAGGAGCGCGGCGAAGACCGTTGTGCCGTAGGCGACCAGCTGAATGCCCTGCCGGTCCCAGCCGCGGTCGAACGAGCGCAGGGCCGCCTCGACCGTGAGCGCGAACACCACGCCGACGATGAGGTCCACGCCGTAGTGGTAGCCGAAGCCCAGCGTCGCGCTGAGCGTGGCGACGAGCCAGAACGTCCCCGCGTGGCGCAGAAGGCGTGGGCCCTTGCGGGAGTGGATGAAGATCGCGGTGGCCCACGCGGTGTGCAGACTGGGCACGCAGTTGCGAGGGGTGATCCCGTCGTAGGGCACGGGGTGCGGGGCGCTGATCGGCGGCGGTGTGTTCGGCCAGAGGTCGGCCACCGCCCACTGCACGCCGCCGGTGCCGGAGGTGCCGGGGCCGTAGGCGAAGATCGGGCCGACCACCGGGAAGATCATGTAGATGGCGGGACCGAGCAGGCCGATGACCAGGAAGGTGCGCACCAGATGGTGGCGCGGGAAGCGGCGCTCGGCCGCCACGTTGCGCAGTTGGTAGAGGGCGACGACGATCGCGGCCACCGCGAGTTGGGCGTAGACCAGGTCGAGAACGTGGGTGGTGACCGGGCCGCTGGCCCTGAGTATCCGGCCCGCCAGCCATGACGGGTTGCCCAGCGCGTGGTCGGCGATGGCCACATACGGGTCGAGCACGGTCGGGCGGGTCTTCGACGTGATGAGCAGCCAGGTGTCGCCGGTCTTGCGGCCGGCCACGAGGAGCAGGCCCAGGCCGACGCCCTTCAGGAGCAGGACGCGTTCCTGGCCGGTGCGGCGTGTGATCGCGATGACCGCGCAGCCCAGCATCGCCCACAGCGCGCCGTTGCCGAAGAACTGGCCCTCGGGCACCTTGGTGCCCGCCGCCCACCGCACCAGTACGAAGATGATGTCGACGCCGATCGCGGTGCCGAGCGCGATGGCTCGCTGCCGCCAGGTGAGCACCACCATCATCAGCATCAGACCGCCGTACAGCGGGCCGGGTTTGGGTGCGAACAGCACCTCTCGCACCTGGTTGGTGATCGGTCCCGGTACGCCGCCGTAGTGGCGCGCGGCGATCTCAAGGGCGATGAGGAACCCGAGGGCGACCGCGACGGCCGTGGCCCACAGGATTGCCCGTGGTCGGTGCCACGCGGTGAAGTTGATCTTGCGGTCTATTCGTGAAAGCACCCGCGAAGCCATGGATATCAATTGTCTGACCGATTTGGTAGGTGATATTTAGATAGATGCCCCTTCGTGCCGCATGGCGTGTTTCCGCTGAAGGAAGGGTGACGGGGCCCTGGTTGCGAGGTCGATCATGCCATCGCAAGCGGTGCGGGTGGATTCACCGCAGGGGCGGGCCCGTCGCCCGTACCCGTGAGCGGCTGGCCGAGGCGCCGCCCGCGCTGGATCTTGACCTCACGGTGGGCGCCGGGTGCGAGGGACGGCGCGTGCACGCGGTCGGCCCCTCGCACCCGCCCGTCATCACTTCTTCGGCATCAGGACCGTGTCGATGATGTAGACGTTGGCGTTGGCGGTCTGCACGTTGCCGCAGCCCACCTTGGCGGAGTCGTCGACCTTGTAGGACTCACCCGAACCCGAGGTCGTCAGCTTGGACTTCTCCAGCGTCTCGAACGACCCCTTCTCCAGGTCCTCGGGCGCCAGCTTCTGGCCCACCACGTGGTAGGTGAGGACCTTGGTGAGCATGGCCTTGTCGTTCAGGACCTTGTCCAGGTCGGCCTTGGGGATCTTCGCGAAGGCGTCGTTGGTCGGCGCGAACACCGTGAGGTCCTTGGCGTTGTTCAGGGTGTCGACAAGTCCGGCCTTCTTGACCGCGGTGACCAGGGTCGACAGGTCCGGGTTGTTGGACGCGGCCGTGGCGACCGGGTCCTTGGCCATGCCGTCGAAGCTGCCCTTGCCGTCCTTGGGCACCGAGGAACAGGCCGGGCCGAACGGCTCGTCCATGCTGCTCGTGTCGCCCGCGCTGTCGTTGCCCTTGTCGGTCGCCTTGTCCGAGGCGGCGGACGACGTGGAGTCCGATGACGCCTTGTCCTTGCTGTCGTCACTGGAACAGGCGGTCAGGGCCAGCGGCAGCATCGCCGCCGCGGCGAGAACGAGGGCTCCACGACGGGTACGGCGGGTGATGGCGTTCATTTCTACTCCTTGATTGATTTCGCCTGGTGAGGGGAGGGGGCGGTTCCGGGAACATCCGGGAACCGGCCGGGAACATCGGGGAATATCGGGGGAGCATCGGTCAATCCACGGTGACCACCACCGAATGCCAGCCACTGGACCCGTCGGGGATCGTGCGGGTCCGCTTCTGGGTCTGTGTCTCACCCGTCCGGTCAGTGGCCCGGACCGTCAGGGTGTGGCCGCCGCCGGAGGCGGCTTTCCAGGGGAAGGACCACTGGCGCCAGGTGTCCCGGGTGTCCTCGGCGGCCAGCTCGGCCTGCTGCCAGGCGCCGTCGTCCACGCGCACCTCGACCTTGTCGATGCCTCGGTGCTGGGCCCAGGCCACTCCCGCGACCATCACGGTGTCGCCGGACTTGGGGCGGGCGAACGGCTTGGGCGTGTCGATCCGGGACTGGGTCTTGATCGGCGCCCTGCGCGCCCAGTCCCGCTTCACCCAGTACGGGTCGTAGTCGTCGAACGTGGTCAGCTCGATGTCCTGGATCCACTTGCAGGCGGATACGAAGCCGTACAGGCCCGGGACCACCATGCGCACCGGGAACCCGTGCGCGAAGGGCAGCGGCTCGCCGTTCATCCCGAGGGCGAGCATCGCGTCGCGGCCGTCCATGACGTCCTCGACCGGGCTGCCGATGGTCATCCCGTCCACGGACCGCGCGACCAACTGGTCCGCGGGACCGCCCTTCGACGGCGGCTCCACGCCGCACTGTGTCAGGAGGTCGGCCAGCCGCACGCCGATCCAGCGGGCGTTGCCCACGTACGGGCCGCCCACCTCGTTCGAGACACAGGCCAGCGTGATGTTCCGCTCGATCAGCGGCATGCGCAGCAGATCCGCGAAGGTCAGGGTCTTCTCGCGGGTGACGCCCTTGCCGTGGATCCGCAGCCTCCACGCGGTCGCGTCGACTTTGGGTACCACCAGGGCGGTGTCGACCCGGTAGAAGTCCTGATGGGGCGTCATGAACGTGCTGACGTCCTTGACCCGCAGCGCCGCGCCCTTGGGCGTCGGTGAGGCGGGCGAGGCCGGGGCGGGCAGCCTGACCTGATTGCGGGAGGCGATGGCGTTCTGGCCCTGAGCGCCGTTCAGGGAGCGGCCGAGGAGAGCGGCCCCCGCGGAGGCGGCTGCCGCGGCCGTCGCGGCGACGATGAACCCCCGCCGGTCCCAGCCCGTCTCCGCCTTGGACGCCTTGGACGCCTTGGACGCCTTGGACGCCTTGGACGTGTTGGACGCGTTGGATGTCTCGGAGGCCTGATCCGCGTCTGCGAGGGCCTTCGCCGGCCGCGGGCGCAGGCGTCCGACGAGGTAGTAGAGGAGTCCCGCTCCCACCACGGCACCGGCCACCGACGGCAGTGCGTCCGTGAGGCTCGTGGAGTCGGGTCGGTTCGTCGCGGCGAAGGCCCCGATGACGCCGAACAGGAGGACCCCGGCGGAGCCGATGCGCCAAAAGCGGGCCGCCAGCGCTCCGAGCACCAGCGCGAGGAGGGTCAGGACGGCGAGGATGCCCAGTTGCAGGACGAGCTTGTCGTCCGTCCCGAACTGCCGGATCGCCCAGTCCTTCACCGCGGGCGGCGTGCGGTCGATCGCCGCCCCGCCCACCGCGATCACCGGGCTGGACTCCGGGCGTACCGCGACTGACACGAGCTCGGCCGTGGCCAGGGCGGAGCAACCGGCCAGCAGACCGCTCAGGGAGCCGAGTCCGCCCAGCCGCCATCCGCCCCTGTGCCTCGATGTTCTCGCTTCTTCACTCACACCCGTCATCCGGAGCGCGGGCGGGGCACGGATTGGTCCGGCACTCCTTTTGAGGGAGGAATTCTTCTGGACCAATCCGGAAGGCCCACAGATCCGAATGCCTTGCCGGGCTTCCGCGGGGCGGCACTCCTGGCCGGAGACGGGCCGACTGGGCGAGCCGGAGGACGCCGAGTCGATCGCGATCGCCAACGTCATCGTGCCCGCCGCGATCAAGCGGGACTTCTCGCGCTCGCGAGCCGTGAACGCCACGCTCTCGGTGGTGGCCACGGCTGAGGGACGGCGAAGAGAAATCGGTTGCCCGACGGCGGCGGTGGTGGATCAATGTCCCGACACGATCAGCCAGGTGGGCCCGGCAGAGCAACGCCCAGCCGGGACCTTGCCGCGCCGCGATCCGGGCAACCGGCAACCGACTCGTCACACGGGAGACACCGACACATGAGTACGCCACCATCGTCACCTGAAGCGGAGCGGACTGACGGGTCGTCCGTCAGGATCGGCGCGCTCGTTCCGCTGACCCGGCCCGGCTGGGTCGGGGCTGGGCGGCATCTGCTCGCCGGGCTGGAGCTGGCCGTTCATGAGGTCAATGACGCGGGCGGGATCGGCGGAGCACCACTTGAGCTTGTGGTCCGCGACACCGCGGCCGACCCGGAGAAGGCCGTGGCGGCCGTGGACGAACTGGCTCGTCTGGGCGTGGCCGCCGTGGCGGGGGAGTATCACAGCGTCGTCGCTCGGGCCGCTGCCACCAGGGCCGACGCCCTTGGCGTGCCGTACCTCTGCTCGTCGGCGGTTCTCGACGCGCTCACCGAACAGCCCACCGAATGGGTCGCGCGCCTCTCTCCGCCGCAGTCCCGCGGCTGGCGGACGTACGCGGACTTCCTCCTCGACGCGGGCCACAGCCGCATCGCCGTGGCGACCCAGCCGAGCGTCTACTGGGCATCGGGGACCCGCATCCTGCGGGACCACCTCGCTCCGCGCGGCGGCACCGTCGTCGAACTCGACACGAGCGCGCTCGGCCCCACGGCCGTCTGCGACGAACTCGTCGCCAGTGGCGCGAGTGCCCTGCTTCTGCTGGTCGGCCTCCCGGATCCGGCAGTGCCGATCGTCAAGGCCGTCCGCGGCGACAAGCGCCTCGCCGAGACCATGATCGGTGCTCCGGCCGGGCAGCCGGAGCTCGCCGAATGGGCGATGTCGCTGGGTGGCGACGGCGCCGCGATCCCCTTCCTGCGCTACCTGCCCGAACGCCTCAGCCCACTGGGCGTACGGGTCGGATCGGCCCTCCGAGAACGATTGGCCCAAGCACCCTCCTTCGTCGCCTTCGAGGGGTACGACACGATCGCCGTCCTCGCCGATGTGCTGCGCTCGGTGCGTTCCGACGGGGGAGTGGACCGGGCGCGCGTCGCCGAATCCTGGCCGGGCGTCACCGTCGAAGGAACCCGCGGGCAGATCCGGTTCTCCCGTACGCCGGGCATCAGCGTGTGGCAGTGGGACCGGACACCGATCCAAGTCGTCGATCGAGACCCGGCGGACCTCGACCGCTTTCGGATCCTGCACACCGGCTGAGGGAGCACACCGGCTGAGCCGAAGGCCGCGCCGTCGCGGCGGGATCGAACAACCGGCTCCCCGGGCAGCCACAACGATCGGTTGGGCACGCCTAGGCTGGCTCCATGGACACCGAGGCGGTTCGATCGTTCGTCCGCGCGGCCGAGCTCGGTCAGCTGCGACACGCGGCTGACGAACTCGGCGTGACGCAACAGGCCGTGTCGAAGCGGATCGCGACGCTCGAGCGCGGACTCGACGTCCGGTTGTTCACCCGTACCGCCCGAGGGGTCGAGCTGACACTCGACGGCCAAGCCTTCCTCCCGCACGCCCGGAACATCATCGAGGGTGTCGATCGCGCCGTCACCGCGATCGGACCGGGCTCGCGGGCCCTTCGGATCGACGTGCTCGGCCTGCGGTCGGCGCAGGCCGTCATCCTGCACGACTACTGGCGATCGCATCCCGAGACCGACCTCGACGTGGTGACCCTCAGGGCCAATGACCCGCGCGTGGCGGTCGCCGCCGTCCAGGCGGGCGACATCGACGCCTCGTTCCGCACGATCACCGACCCGGCCGCGCTGCCGCGCGACGTGCGGATGATCCACGCGTTCGACTCCCCGCTGGAACTCCTCGTCGGCCCGAGACATCCGCTCGCCTCCGCGCGAACACTGACGCCGGCCCAACTGCGCCGCCACCGGATCTGGGTGCCGGGTATCGCGCCACGCAGCGAATGGTCGGAGTTCTACGACCAGCTCGCCACCGACTTCGACCTCCGCATCGACGCCGCGGGCCCGAACTTCGGCAACGAGGTGCTCCTCGACACCCTCGCCGACTCCACGGACGTCGCCACCCTCGTGGGCACACGCGACCGGTACATCTGGCCGACGAACCACGACATCCGCCGCATCCCGATCGTGGATCCGACGCTCGTCTACCCGATCTCGCTCATCTTCTCCAGGCCGGATCCGCACCCGGGTCTCCGGGCGGTCATCAAACACCTCGGAGGCCTGACGGCGGGCCCGGAGCCGGTTTGGCTCCCCTCCTGGGCAGTGCCGCGGTCCGGCACCGAAACCCTGGACTAGAACACCGGCACCCGGCGGTCTCACCGAAATGACGGCTCACCGAATGGCGGGCGGACAATTTGCCGGTCGCTCTTCGGCGGCCTAATTTTGCGGCGACACAGCTTTTTCTCAGGCAAGGGGAGAAAAGCTCCATGGTGAGAGGCCTTCCGCACAGAACGCCCCGACGGCCCCGTGAGCCGGACACGGAATCGACGCGCACCTCACGTGCGGCGACCGACCGTATGGCGCGTACGCTGCTGCGCCGCCGCAAGAAGGCACTCAGCGCCGATGACGTGATGGTCTCGGACCGCCCGAAGGTGCGGCGCGCGGTGACGGCTGCCGCGCTCGGGAACACCATGGAGTGGTTCGATTTCGGCGTCTACGCCTATTTGGCGGGCACGATCGGAAAGGTCTTCTTTCCGTCCAGTTCGCCCGGGGCCCAGGTCGTCGCCACCTTTGCCACATTCGCCGCGGCCTTTCTCGTCCGCCCGCTCGGCGGTCTCGTCTTCGGGCCGTTGGGCGACCGCATCGGCCGGCAGCGCGTGCTCGCGGTAACCATGATCATGATGGCTGCGAGCACCTTCGCCGTCGGCCTGCTGCCGTCGTACGCCTCGATCGGTTTCGCCGCCCCGCTGCTGCTGCTCGTGTGCCGCCTCGTCCAGGGCTTCTCCACGGGCGGCGAGTACGCCGGCGCCACCACCTATATCGCCGAGTACGCCCCCGACCAGCGGCGCGGCTTCCTCGGCAGCTGGCTCGACTTCGGCACCTTCGTGGGCTACTCCCTGGGCTCGGGCCTGGTGACGGTACTCACCCTGGCCCTGGGGTCGGACGGCCTTGAGAGCTGGGGCTGGCGTATCCCCTTCTTCATCGCCGGACCGCTCGGGCTCATCGGCCTGTACATGCGGCTGAAGCTGGAGGAGACGCCAGCCTTCCAGCAGGAGGCCGCCTCCGCGGCGGCGGAGCGCGGGGAGGGGGCCGAGGGCGGGGACGACGACCCCATCGAGCAAGCCCGCCAGTCGGGCAAGGGGCGGCTCAAGGAGATCTTCACCCGCCACTGGCAGGCGCTGCTGATCTGCATGGGCCTTGTGCTGCTCTACAACGTCACGAACTACATGGTGACGTCGTATCTGCCCACGTTCATGACGGCGACCTTGGGCGAGAGCGACACGACGGCTCAGTTGCTGGTGCTCGGCACCATGCTGCTGGTCGCTCTCTCCATCACCGTGGTCGGCCGCAGCTCCGACCGGTGGGGCAGACGCCCGATGTTCATGGGCGGCAGCATCGCGCTGATCGCGCTCGCCATTCCGGCGTTCCTGCTGATCAGGGAGGGCGGCATCCTCCTGCCCGCGTTCGGCTGCGCCATCCTCGGGCTGCTTCTGGTCTGCTTCGCGGGCACGGCCGCCGCAACTCTGCCGGCCCTGTTCCCCACCCGTCTGCGGTACGGCGCGCTGTCGATCGCCTATAACATCTCCGTCTCCCTCTTCGGCGGCACCACCCCGTTGCTTGCCTCCTTCCTGGTCGACAAGACCGGCAACACCCTGGTGCCGGCCTTCTACTTGATGGTGGCCGGAGTGATCGGCCTGGTCTCGACGTTCTTCCTGCACGAGACGGCAGGCCGACCGCTGCGCGGCTCAGGACCCATGGTGGAGACGGACGACGAGGCCCGCGAGATCGTGGCGCGCAGCCGTACGGAGGCAGGGCGCCATGCCCGAGACCTGTGGCTGCGGCTGTGGCATCCGCGCGGGGGCGGGAACGAATCCACGAAGGCCCGTAAGCGCAAGGACTGACGGGTGACGCCGCCGAGGCCCGCTGCGCCGAGTCCGCCTCAGACGGGCTCCTCGCCCAGGGGCGGCGGGGTCCGGTCCTCGACCTTCACCTCGAAGGTGTTGAGGAAATCGCAGATGAGCTGGTAGTAGCCCACGGTGATGACGAGGTCCGCGAGCTGGTTGACCGTCAGGAACGCCAGCAACTCCGCACGTGCGGCCTCGTCGAGGGTGTGCCGGGCGAGCAGCCGGTCCGTGGCGGCCAGGACGGCGGCTTCGGGGCCCGAGAGCTTCTCGGCCGACCCGGTCCCGATGGCGGCGAGCGCCTCCTCCCCGAGGCCGACGAGGCGAGCGGCCTTCTCGTGGTGGTGAACCTCGTAGGCCGCTCCGTAGACATGACCGACCCGCACGATGACCAGTTCGCGCAAGGCGTCCGGCAGCGAGTTGTGCCGCAGGACCGACTCCCCGAGCGTCAGCAGGCCCGGCGCCAGGGCCGGTGAGTGCATCATCATCCGGAAGACGTTGAGCGAGCCGTTGGCACGCACGGCCTCCTGCAGTTCCACGGGCAGGGTGGAGAGATCCGGATACTCCATGTCGGCTCCGTTCGGGAAGTTGGGGAAGTTCGGGAAGGAAGTTCGGGGAGTTCGGCCAGGGCAGCGGGCCGCGCGGGCCGAGAGCCCGCATGTGGTGCGGGCGAGCCTATGGGACCTACCGTCTCCGGGTCGCGCCCGGGCGCTTGTGCGGGATTGCCGGTGCCTTCAGGATGCAGGCATGCCTGAGCCAACGTCAGCGTCAGCATCAGCATCAGCATCAGCATCAGCATCAGCATCAGCGTCGGGGTCCTCGTCACCCTCCGTTCTCGCCGCCCTGGTGGCGGGGCTGCGTGGCGGCGCGATCGAAGTCGTCGACCTCACCGCTCCGCTGTCGTCCACCACGCCCGTCCTCGAACTGCCGCCCCAGTTCGGGCAGACCAAGGTGTTCGAGCTGGAGGAGATCAGCCGGTACGACGACCGCGGGCCCGCCTGGTACTGGAACAACTTCCGCACCGGCGAGCACACCGGCACGCACTTCGACGCCCCCAACCACTGGGTCACCGGCAAGGACCTCGCGGACGTCGCCTCGGTGCCCGCCCACCAACTCGTGGCGCCCGCTGTGGTGCTCGACGTCACCGACGAGGTCGCCAAGGATCCCGACTTCCTCATCGAGGTGGAGCACCTGCAGGCCTGGCAGAACCGGCATGGCGCGCTGCCCGACGGCGGGTGGCTCCTGGTGCGGACCGGGTGGGACAGCAGGTCGTACGCGCAGGAGCCGTTTCTCAACGCCGACGAGAACGGTCCGCGTACGCCGGGCCTGTCCGCCGCGTGCGCCCGCTGGGTGGCCGAGGAGTCGCCGGTGGCCGGGCTCGGCGTGGAGACGGTGGGCACCGACGCGGGCCGGGCGTCCACGTTCGAGCCTGCGTTTCCCTGTCACTCGTACCTCATGGGCAGTGGCAAGTACGGCCTGACGCAGCTCCAGAACCTGGCGGAGCTGCCGCCGACCGGCGCCGTCGTGATCGCCGGGCCGCTGCCCATCGTCTCGGGCTCCGGGGCTCCCGCGCGGGTCCTCGCCCTCGTCGAACGGGCGGGGCGGCAGTCGTGAAGGTCGCCGAAGCGGTCGGGCGGGCCCTGGTCGCGGCCGGGGTCGGGCAGGTCTTCGGCGTGGTGGGCTCCGGCAACTTCCACGTCACCAACGCGATGGTGGCGGCGGGAGCACGGTTCGTCGCGGCGCGCCACGAGGGCGGTGCCGCCACCATGGCCGACGCGTACGCCCGGGTGCGGGGCGCCGTGACGGTGGTCAGCGTGCACCAGGGGTGCGGGCTCACGAACGCCCTCACCGGGATCGGCGAGGCGGCCAAGAGCCGTACGCCTCTCGTCGTTCTCGCGGCGGAGGCCACGGAGCCGCGCTCCAACTTCCATGTGGATCAGGGTGCGTTGGCGGAGGCGGTCGGTGCTGGGAGCGCCCGCGTGACGTCGGCGGCCGAAGCCGTCGCGCAGGCGGCGGCCGCCGTGCACCGCGCCGCCCAGGAGCGCCGCACGGTCGTGCTCAACCTCCCGCTCGACGTACAGGCACTGGACGTCGCGGATCCCGACCGGGCCCTGGCCGCCGTCGTACCACCGCACCCGCGCCCCGCCGTCGAACCCGCCAGCGACGACGTCGCCGCCCTCGCCGAGATCCTCGCGCACGCCGAGCGCCCGGTCTTCGTCGCCGGACGCGGCGCGCGCGGCCCCGACTGCCGCCGGGCGGTGGAGGCGCTCGCCGAGCGCTGCGGTGCGCTGCTCGCGACGTCGGCGGTGGCCCGCGGCCAGTTTCAGGGCAACCCGTGGTCGCTCGACGTGGCGGGCGGGTTCTCGTCCCCGCTCGCCGCCGAGCTGATCCGGGGCGCCGACGTGATCGTGGCCCTGGGCTGCTCGCTGACCATGTGGACGACGCGGCACGGCCGCCTCATCGGCCCTGACACGACCCTGGTCCAGATCGACGACGACCCCACGGCGCTCGGCGCGCACCACCCCGTCCACCTCGGAATCACCGGCGACGTGCTCCTCACGGCGGAGAAGACGCACACGGCGCTGGAGAACAACGGCAGCGGCGGCCGTGGCTGTCGCACTTCCGACACCGCTGACGCTCTGGCCGCCCGACTGCACTGGCGCGACATCCCGTACGACGACACCGGCACCCGCGACCGCATCGACCCGCGCACGCTCAGCATCGCCCTCGACGACATCCTTCCCGCGCGGCGGGTGATCGGCGTCGACTCGGGCAACTTCATGGGCTACCCGACGATGTACCTCTCCGTCCCCGACGAACAGGGCTTGTGCTTCACCCAGGCCTTCCAGTCCATCGGCCTCGGCCTCGCCACCACGATCGGCGCGGCCCTGGCCCGCCCGGACCGGCTCGCGGTGGCCGCGCTCGGCGACGGCGGGGCGCTGATGAGCGCCGTCGAACTCGACACGGTGCGCAGGCTCGGACTGCCCATGGTGGTCGTCGTCTACAACGACGACGCGTACGGAGCGGAGGTGCATCACTTCGGCCCGCACGGATTTCCGCTCGGCACAGTCGAGTTCCCGCCCACCGACATCGCCGCCGTGGCCCGCGGCTACGGCTTCGAGGCGGTGACCGTACGCACGCCCGCCGACTTGAAGGCCGTACAGGACTGGGTCGCGGGCCCGCGGACCGCGCCGCTGCTCGTCGACGCCAAGGTGGTGCGGGAGCAAGGGGCTTGGTGGCTGGAGGAGGCGTTCCGCGGTCACTGAGCGGACTGTCGACACTGGGCTGAGCGGTCTGTCGACATTGGACAAGCGGTCTGTCGACGTTGAGAGGTCCCTGGCTCAGCCCCTCGGCCTGGTTCAGCCCTTCGGGTGCGTACCCGGCGTGTGGCCGAAGGCGCGGCGGAAGGCGTCGATGAACGCGCTGGGCGGGGTGAGCGGGCCCTACGCGCCGACCCTGGCACGCCACCGAGCACCGAGCCCGCCGCGCCACCGGACGATCACCGGGCGGAGATCTTGTGGACGGTGGTGTTGTCGGGGTTCAGCCGCCGCCCGTCCTCGGACAGCACTTCCAGTGTGCGGAGTTGTCGTCCCCGCCGGCGGTCGACCAGCTGTGAGTGCGGTTCGTCGGGGGCGAAGAAGTTCTCTTCGCCCCACTGCCGCAGTGCCACGATGACGGGGAAGAGCGCTTTGCCCTTCGGCGTCAGTACGTACTCGCGGTAGGCGCTGCCGTCCGACGCGGGGACGGATTCGAGGACACCGCCGGCGACGAGGGTGCGCAGACGCGCGGTGAGGATGTTCTTCGCCACGCCGAGACCGCGCTGGAACTCCCCGAAGCGCCGGCTTCCGTCGAAGGCGTCCCGCACGATCAGCAGGGACCACCAGTCGCCGATCGCGTCCACCGACCGGGCGACCGGACATTCGCTGTCGTCGAAGCGCGTCCTGGTCACCATGGCTTGCCTCACTCTCACATTGGCGCGACGGCCAACGGCCATCGGCGCGACGGCCATCAGTCTGACGGTTGCAACATGCTACCAAAAAAGGCTAGCGTCGCCGTCACTTATTGGTAGCAAGATGAAACCAGAAATGCGGGGGAGCGCCCATGCCCATGCCCACACCCATACCCATGCCCGAAAACGGTGCGGGCGGCGAGTTCGTCCTGTCCCGTGGCGTCGTCCTGCTGTTCGCCGTCGCCTGCGGGGCCGCGGTGGCCAACGTCTACTTCTCGCAGCCGCTCCTGGTGACCATGGGCCACGACCTCGCCATGAGCCCGGCACTCGTCGGCAGCGTGGTCACCCTCACCCACGTCGGATACGGCCTCGGCCTCTTCTTCCTCGTACCGCTGGGCGACGTGGTCGACCGCAGACGACTCATCGTCACCCAACTGCTGTTCCTGGTGGTGGCGTTGATCGTGGTGGCCGCCGCCCGCACGGCGGCGGCCCTGCTCGCGGGCATGGCCGCGACAGGGCTTCTCGCTGCCGTCACACAGACGTTGGTGGCCTTCGCGGCAGCACTGGCGCCCGCCGCCGGGCGCGGACGGGTCGTCGGCCTGGTGACCAGCGGTGTGGTCATCGGAATCCTGCTCGCCCGCACCGCATCCGGCCTCATGGCCGATCTCGCGGGCTGGCGCTCCGTCTACCTCGCCTCGGCGTCGCTCACCGCGCTGCTCGCCCTGGTCCTGCATCGGGTACTGCCCCGCCGAAGCGATGCACCGCCGACATCCGCCCTGCGCTACGGCCAGCTCTTGCGCTCCACGATCACCCTGTTCGCACGAGAGCCACTGCTGCGGCGCCGGGCTCTGTTCGGGCTGCTGATCTTCGCCGCCTTCAGCACCTTGTGGAGCAGCGTCGCGCTGCCGCTCAGCGAAGCCCCGTACTTCCTTCCCCACAGCGCGATCGGGGCGCTGGGCCTCATCGGTGTCGCCGGTGCCCTGGCCGCGACCGTGGCGGGCCGCCTGAACGATCGCGGCCTCTCCCGGCGGACCACCGGAATCGCCCTGACACTGCTCGCCGCGTCGTGGCTGCCCCTGGCCCTCACCCGCAGCTCGCTCTGGGCCCTGGTCGCCGGGGTGATCCTTCTCGACCTCGCCGTGCAGGCCGTCCATGTCACCAACCAGACCCTGATCTACGCGCTGCACCCGGACGCGGGCAGCCGGCTGATCGGCGGATACATGGTCTTCTACTCGATCGGCAGCGCGACCGGCGCCATCGCCGCGACCTCCCTGTACGCGGCGGCGGGCTGGGGCGCCGTCTGCGCGCTGGGTGCCGCGTTCAGCTGCCTCGGGCTCGTGCTGTGGGCGCTGACCCGGGCGGAGGCGGCAACCGATGTCATGCGGGCAGCTTGATCCGCAGGGGGCCGCAGCCGATGCGGTCCGCCTCCTCGGTCACATAGCGGGGCAGGAGCGTGCGGATGTCGGCGGCGCGTTCCGTGCCGTCGGCCCGGATGAGGAACGTGACGTCGCCGGTCTGGCACTCGGCTTGGAAGAGGCCGAAATCGTCCCGCAGGAAGCCCGTCCCCGCGACGCCGCCCACAGCCCTGACCTTGGGGCCGCCCTTGAACTTCAGGCCCGTGTAGAGCGCGGCGAGACGCGGGTCCTCGACCGTCATGAGCCGCAGCCGGGGGTGCCCGAAGAGCACGTCGCGGTCGCAGGTCCGTACGGGACCTTCGCCTGCCGTCACCACCGGCGGATTGAACTTGTCGGCCTCCCGCGTGCCCTCCAGGCGCAGCCCCTCGATACCGCAGTACGCGTCGGGCTTCTCGCCCTTGAAGCGGGTGGGCGCGGGCAGCTTGTCCGCGGGGTCCTTCACCTCGCCCTCGCACCCCTGCTCGGCCATGTAGCCGTTGACGAGCCGGACCACGGCGCTGGTGAGCTGCGCGCGTTCACCGGCGTCGACCTCGTCGTCATAGGTGGTCCAGCCCGCGTCCATGTCGACCACCAGGGGGCCGTCGCCGTCCGACTGCCTGCCGACGCAGCCCTCCGGAACCGCCAGCCACGCGCGCGTGTCCGACGACATGCCCAGGAGTCCGCCGCCCAGCGGGGTCATCCGTGCGGACAGGTACTCGTCGGCCCACTTGTCACTCGAACCGCCGAACCGGGTATCGAGCTGATGGACCTGGGCCGTGACCCGCCGACCGCGCGGCGACTTCAGGCGGCACACACCGGACGGCCCTTCGGAGAAGATGCTGTCCGAGGTGATGGGCACGTCCGACGCCTCGATGTCCCGCTTGCCGGCGAAGAGATCCGCCACGTCGTCGTCGCTCAACATGCCCCAGCACGCCGACTTCGCCTCGAAGGGACCGGCCTTTGCCTGCCAGGCCACTGAGGCCCCGCCGATCAGCGCCCCGGCGACAGCGGCGGCGACCGCCGGCCGCAGCCGCCCGCGCGTGAGACTCCGCCAGTGCCACCAGGGGCGGACCGGCTCCGGGGCCGCCGCAGCCGTGGTCTCGTCCGGCTCGTCCGTCTCGTCCGTCTCGTCCGTCTCGTCCGTCTTGGTCGTCTCCGCCTCGGTCATCAGCGCTCTCCCTCGGTTCCCGCTGACGCGGCGGGCGCGACAGCCGCGCACCCCAGTCGCTGTGCCACCGCGGTGGTGAATGCGGCGAAGTGTCGCTTGGCCGCGTGCGCCGGTGCGCCCAGCATCAGGAACGTCGTCGGGCGCCCCGCGCACCGGGCCCGCACGATCTGATGGCCCGACTTCAGGACACCCTTGCCCCGCCAGCCGGGCGCGGGCGCCTTGTCGCCCGTCACGTCCTTGAGGAGCGCGTCGAACCGGGGGTGCGCGACCATCAGGGCGTCGAGGTACTCCACGTCCGCGCGGCCGATCCGTACAGAGCAGGACTGCATGTCGTCGGTGACCGCGCCCACCTGATAGGCGGTCGACCGCTCCGACTCCCTGTCCAGGTCCAGGTCGAGGCCGCCCACGCGGCACGCCGGATCGGAGTAGAAGGTCTCGCTCTTCTCCGGCAGCGTGAGCACGGGCGATGTGGTGCGCAACGGCTCCGCCGAGGCACAACCCGCCTTCTCCATCCCCTTGTTGGCCGCCTTCACCAGGAGTTCGGTCACCGCGCGCGAGCCGCCGAGGTCGGGGGACCGCTTGACCACGGCGTCGGGCTCCTGCCGCGCCTGCGCGTCGAGGGTGACCGCGGTGGGGCGGCCGTCGCGGGTGTCGCACCGCTTCGGAAGGACCAGCAGCCCGCGCGTGCCGTCGACGGCGCCGGGCAGCCCGTCGGGCAGTGGCATCGCGCCGTCGCCGAGGTGGTTGTTGAGCCACGTCAGACGGGCGTCCGCGTCCTTCGGAGCCCTGCCGTACTTCACCGTGACGGAGGTGTTCTGGACGAGTTCGTCGCCGGAGTAGACGTGGCTCGAGCGCACGGTCAGGATGCACGAGCCCGTCGGCTTCCCCGATGCCGGCGGCGTCTCCTCTGACGTACGACTGCGTGAGTCGTCGCCCGAGAACGCCGCGTCACCCAGCATGTCGGGCCCGCTGTCCTGTTCCCAAGCGCCCCAGCAGTACTGGTCCTTGGTCGCCAAAGGGCCCTGGAACGCCCAGGTTCCGACCCCCGCCACCACAACGACCAGCACGGCGCCCGACGTCACGGCCCGGCGCCGTGTGCGTATGAGCCCGCGTCCCCACGCGCGTGCGCGGCCGAACCGACCCGCCCGGCTTTCCCCCGTCACCGCTGCTTCCTCTTCCCCGCCTCGCCCGATGTGGTCGTTGATCGTATCCAGTTGAACCACCGCCCCTGATCACAGGGGGACTCGGTGTTTCCTAAGGTGCGGACATGCACAGAACCACGCCCCGCCCCGCCGCTTCAGGGACCCGCCCCATCCGCCGCAGCCGCCTCTCGGTATCCGTCACGTCGCACCGGTCAGGAAGGCTGGACCTCGTCGAAGAGGGCGAGAGCCTGGGAGGGGTCCGGGCTCACGAGGCGTTCCAGACCGGCCGTCGTGATCTTCGTCCACCTGTCGGCCCGTGCCCACATCTTTTCCTCGAAAGCGCGGACGGCCTCGTCCAGCTCTCCCGGGTCGGCGGCGGCGATGGACTCGGCGAGTTCGGCGCCTTCCAGCAACGCGAGGTTCGCGCCGGCCCCCAGCGGGGGCATCAGGTGGGCGGCGTCGCCAAGGAGCGTCAGCCCATACACGTGGTCCCAGGTGTGGGAGACGGGAAGGGTGTAGAGGGGGCGTTGGACGAAAGTGGTGCCGTGGCGCAGGAGGTCCAGGACGGGAGCGGCCCAGCCGTCGAACAGGGTCAGCAGGCTTGATCGCACGGCCTCGGCATCGGCCGGATCCAGGTCCGCGCACCGGTCCTGGCCCGCGCGCTGGTTCAGGCCCGTCTGCCGGTCCGGCGTCGTGTGCCGGTCCAGCTCCACGCGGAACTGTGCGTACACCTTGACGTGGCCGCCGCTGTTGCGCTGGGCGACGAGCCCGCGGTTCACGCCGTACACGGCCACGGAACCGTCGCCGACCAGCCGGGCGAGGTCGGGGTGGCGGGTGTCGACGTCGTCCAGGGAGGTCTCGACCATGGTGACGCCGGTGTACTGCGGTGTCACGGACGAGAGGGCCGGGCGGACCCGGGACCAGGCGCCGTCCGCGCCGATCACGAGGTCGAACGTCTCCTGCCGCCCGTCCGCGAAATGGATCAGCACTCCATCGCGGCCGTCCGGCACCACCTCCGTCACGTCCCGCCCCCACTGAACGTCCAGAGGCCCGAGCAACAGATCGCGGAGTCGCCCGCGGTCGATCTCGGGATTGGCCCGCTCACCCGGACCGGGCCGCCAGTCGCGCAGGACGGTTCCGTCCGTGTCCAGAATCCGCATGGCCTGTCCCTCGGGACGGGACAGCGCCTGGAACTCGGCAAGTACCCCCGCCTTCGCCAACGCCAGCTGGCCAAGACCCTCGTGCAGGTCCAGCGTGCCGCCCGGGGGACGGGCGTCCCGGGCGGGATCGCGTTCCAGGACGGTGACGGGGTGACCGTGACGGTGCATGACGCGGGCGAAGGCAAGGCCGGCGGGGCCGCTGCCGATCACGGCTGTACGGGGTCTCATGTCGAGACAACGTACGGCCCCTCGGCGGGCCGGTTCCGCCCTGTCACTGAACCGGGACATCGGAGTGAGCCCACGGAAGGATGATCCGGGGTGCTCAGCTCCGGGGCCGAAGAGCGCGTGGTCGTACGGGCGCCGAACTCGGCAAGGCGATCGCCGAGCACCCCGATGATGCCGAGCACCCCGATGACGTCGAGAGCGCGCTCACCGCGTACGAGCAGGCGCTGTTCCCCCGCAGCGCCGCGGCCGCCCATGACGGCAACGAGCTTCACGATCTCCTCTTCGGCGACAGCACACCGCACGGCCTGGTCAACATGTTCACCGGAGGCGAGTAGCTCCGGCGCGGGGTGGGGCCCGAGCGGCAGCCGGTGAGTCGGCGGCGAGTGTCGGCGGCAGGCGGGGCCGCAGCAGGTGAGTGGATACTCCGTCAGCGGGGCACTTCGCCCTGTGCGACCTCGACCTCGTGGTGAAAGGCGATCGCCCCGGTCGCCCCGGCCGCGACGGAGACGGCCGCGCATACGGCGAGGAGGGCGGCGATCCAAGGCGCGGTGCGTGAGCGGGCCGGGGCGGGGGAGAGCAGGGCGGCGACGCGCTGCGGGACGGGGCCCGAGGTCGCCGCCGGGGCGAATCCTGGGCGGCCGGAGCGGGTGGCGTGGCTGACGAGGGCGGCGCGGGCGATGGCGCGTGCGGTCAGCCGCCGGTCGCCTGTCGCCCGCGCGGCGGATTCGTCGGCGGCTCGTTCGACGGCTAGGCGGATGGCGGTGCGCATCGGGCCCAGCGCGGGGTGGCAGTGGGCCGTCAGTTCGGCCGTGGCGAGGAAGCGGTGGTGATGGCCCCGGTTGTGGGCTCGTTCGTGGGCGAACAGTGCCTCGCGCTCGGCCGCGTCGAGGCTGCGCAGCATCGCTGTGGTGACGACGATGCGCTGCGTGCGGCCGGGCAGGGCGTAGGCGTCGGGGTGCGGCGAATCGACGACACACAGGTCGCCCGCGGTGGGGCGGCGGTCGGCCTCGCTGGTCGCCGAGCGGAAGTCGTGCAGTTGGCGCAGGGTGGAGCGTCCCAGTTTCCAGGCGCTGAGGGTGAGTATCCCGGTGGCGGCGGCGGCCACCGGGAGTACGAGGAGGGCCGAGGGTGCGCGCAGGGGGCGGATGAGTTCGCCGAGCGTGGCGAGGCCCGGGAGCATGAGCAGGCCGGTGAGGACGAGCGTGCCGAGTGCGATCACCGAGGCGCCCGCCAGGGCGAGCGAGCTGGTGGTGAGGACGCGCAGCGCGCTGGCGGGGGCCAGGCGTTGCACGGTGCGCCGTGCCAGGGGCGCCGCCGCGAACGGCACCGCCAGCGTGATCAGGAGCAGCGCCAGTGTGATCATGATGTGTCGCCCTCAAGGAGCTGGCGCAGCAACTGCTCGTCGTCGGGATCGAGTTGGTCGACGAACCGGGCGAGTGCCGACTCGCGGTCGCTCTCCCGGTCGAGTTCCGTGTGCATGCGCCGTGCCGTCAGCCCTGGGGCGTCCTGCACCGGGAAGTAGGCGAAGCCGCGGCCCTGACGCTCGCGGCCGACGACGCCCTTCTCGAACAGGCGGGTCAAGATCGTTGTCACCGTGGTCCGGGCCAGATCGCCCGCGAGTTCGCCCTGCACCTGTCCCGGGGTGCGCGGCCCGTCGGAGGCCCACAGGGCGGCCATGACCGCGGCTTCCAGCTCACCGGACGGGCGGCGCTCGTCGTCTGGGTGGCTCATGGGAACGTTCCTCACCCCGCTATCGTCTACAGTCGAGTAGACCGTCTACAGAATTGTAGTCGATCGCGACAGTCGTGACGCAGACGAAAGAGGCCAGGGATGACGACAGGCTTCGACGGGGCATCGATCGACGGACCCGCGTACACGGATGTGGTCCACATGGCGGCTCGCACGCCCGGTTGGCTCGACAGCGCGGTGTCGCTCTGGTCGTCGTACGGACTCGTCCTCTTCGCGCTCCTCATGGCCCTGTGCTGGTGGCGGGCGCGCCGCGTGAGCGCCGAGGCCGCGATGTCGGCGCTGGCCACCCCGATCGTGGCCGTCCTGGCTTTCGGCGTCTCCACCGTCGTGAAGTCGGTGGCGCGCGAGGACAGGCCCTGCACGAGTCTGCACCTGGCCACCATCGAGGCGTGCCCGGTGCGGGGGGACTGGTCCTTCCCGAGCAACCACGCGACGCTCGCGGTCGCGGTCGCGGTCGCGCTGTGGTTCGTCTCGCGCGAAATCGGCGCCATCGCGGCCGTCGCCGCCTGTGCCATGGCGGTGTCGCGGGTGTGGGTGGGGGCGCACTACCCGCACGATGTCCTGGCCGGGGCCCTCGTCGGTGCCTTGGTCGCCACCACCTGCATGCTCCTGCTGCGCCGACGGCCGTCGTCCCTCGCCCGGCGCCTGACCGCGTCTCCACTGCGCCCGCTGCTGATCGCGTCATGAAACGCAGGGAGACCGCCGAGTTGGCCGGCCTCCTCGGCCTGGGCGCATGGGTGGCCTTCGGCGTCCTGGCCATGGTCCTGATCGGCCGTGACGGCGACCCGTTCGCGATGGACGACGACGTGCTCGCATGGTCCGTCGGACACCGGCCGGACGCGCTCGTCGCCCTCGCCCGCGGTGTGACCCACACCGGTACAGGAGTCGTCCCGTACGTCCTCGTCGTGCTGGCGGGGCTGTTGGTGGGGCGCACGGCGCGCCGCAGAGCGTGGGGGGCCGTGCTCGGTCTCGTCTGTCTCGCGGCGGGACAGGCGCTGCGCTTCGGCACGATGAGCCTCATCCAGCGGCCCCGCCCGCCGCACGCGGACTGGGCGACGCACGCCTCCGGGTGGGCGTTCCCCTCCGGTCACACGACGACGGCCACCCTCACGGCAGGTCTCCTGATCATTGCCGTACAACTGCGCGCGCCGCGCGGCAGGACATTCCTGACGGTCGTGGTCGCATGCTGGGGGCTTCTCGTCGGACTGACCCGAGCCGACCTGGCGGTGCACTGGTTCACCGATGTGGTCGGCGGCTGGCTGTTCGCCGTCGGCTGGCTGGGGCTGTGCCTGTGCGCCGCGGCCTGGTGGCTGCCCGAGCGGCTCATCCCGTACGCGCCGCGAGCGGCACCGCACCCGATGGAGGGCCATGAAGCGCAAGATCCTGGTCGCTGAGGACGATCACGCGTTGCGGGACGTGCTGCTGCGCGGCCTGCGCGACGAGGACTTCGATCCGCTGCCCGCCCCGGACGGCGCCACCGCGCTGAGACTCGCGACCGGCGACATCGCCGCCGCCCTGCTCGACGTCGGCCTGCCCGACGCGGACGGCCGGGACGTGTGCCAGGCGATGCGCGCGAACGGACTGGCCTTCCCCATCATCTTCCTCACGGCCCGTCACCGGTTGACGGACCGGTTGGCCGGGTTCTCGGCGGGCGGTGACGACTATCTGCCCAAGCCGTTCCACCTCGCCGAACTGATGGCCAGGCTCCGGGCGGCCCTCAAGCGCGCGGCACCCGTACACCCCGTGACCAGCGGTGACCTGAGCCTGGACGCCGTACGCCATCGTTGCACTCTGGGAAAGGTCGAGATCGCCCTGACACCGACGGAGTTCCGACTCCTCGCCGCCCTGATGGCCGCGTCCGGGGCCGTCGTGACCCGCCGTGAACTGATCAGGGCGGGCTGGCCGGACGGCGCCCGGGTCAGTGACAACACCCTCGACCAGTACCTGACCCGCCTGCGCCGCAAACTGCGCGACGCGGGCAGCACACTGGCCATCGGCACGGCCCGCGGCGTCGGCCACCGCCTGTCATGACCGCTCTCCCGTCGCGCCTCCTGCCCCGCACCCTGCGCGGACGCCTGTCCCTGGTGGCCCTCACCGCGGCCACGCTCCTGATCGTGATCCTCACGGTCGCCTTCAACACGGTCGTCCGCCGGCACCTGATGCGCCAGGCGGACGACGAACTGCGCACGCGGGCCGCGGCCGTCGCCACCACCGTCGACACCAAAGGCCCTCGCGTGAGCGTCCACGAAGGCGCCCACGACGAACTCCTCGACAGCAACGTATGGATCTACGACGGCGCACGCCTGGCCGAACAGCCCCCCAACGTCACCGCGGCAAGCCCTACGACGCGTGCCGCCCGCGAACTCGCCACCGACGGCGGGCGCGGCTGCGCCACCACGGGAGGCGACGGTTCCATCCGCCTCTGCTCGCGGCGGCTGCCCGGCCCCGCCGCCGACGCCATGATCGTCACGGCCCTGGACCTGGCTCCCTACCGAAGCTCGGCGGACACCTTGCTCAGCGGATCACTCGTCCTGGACGCCGTGATGCTCGCCTGCACCTACACACTGACCCGGCTGGCCGTGGGCCGCGCGCTGCGCCCCGTGGGCACCATGACCGAACAGGCCACCCAGTGGAGTGCCGTCACTTCGGGGGAACGCTTCGGCTCCCCGGACCGCCCGGACGAACTCGCCCTGCTCGGAGCGTCGTTGGACGCCCTCCTGGACCGCATCCGGACCCTGCTCCGCCATGAGCGGCAACTCACCGCGGAGCTCTCGCACGAGCTGCGTACCCCGCTCAGCCGCATCATCGCCGAGCTGGACTGGTGGCAATCCCGCCCCCGCACCGCCGCCGACACCCTGACCGTCCATGACGTCATCGCCCGGTCCGCCGCAGCCATGAACACCATCTGCGACACCCTCCTGCGCGACGCCCGGGAGAACACGCCCGCCACACCCGGCACGGTACGAGTGCTGCCCGCTCTGCGCGGCCTGACCGAACAGCTCGGCCACGAAGGGCACTTGACGCTCACCGTCACCGAGGAGGTCCCGCTCGTGGATGCGGGAGTCACCACCGCCCTGCTCGAACGTGCCGTCAGCCCGCTGCTCGCCAACGCCGTTCGGTACGCCCGTACGCACGTGACGGTGCACGTCGGCCGCGCACCCGACGGCGTACGCGTCGCCGTCACCGACGACGGCCCCGGGGTGCCGCCGTCCTTCGTCGAGGAGCTCTTCGTGCCCGGCCGCCGTGCCGATCCCGGTGACGGACACGACGGAGCGGGCCTCGGCCTGCCGCTCGCACGGCGCCTGGCCCGCTCCGCGGGCGGGGAGGTGCACCACGACGCGGGGCACACCCCCGGGGCCCGGTTCGTCCTCGGGCTGCCGCCCGCATGACCGAGAAGAGCCCGTCTCAGACGTCGCCGCGCGGTTCCGGCTCGGCGACGTCCTTGCGTGTCGTCGCCAGAAAGACGACCAGGGCGAGGATCACCGCGAGGAACAGCACGCTCGTCACCACCGTGCCGAGGCCGAGCCCGCCGTCCCCCGTGGGCTGCGAGAGATAGTCCCCGGCGGAGGCGCCGAGCGGGCGGGTCAGGACGTAGGCGATCCAGAAGCTCCACACGGCGTTCAGACCGAGCGTGACGCGGGCGACGGCGACGGCGGCGATGGCCAGGGCGAACAGCACCGCGGACAGCCAGTAACCGAGGGCCAGCCGCTCGGCGACCAGATCTCCGGCGGCGGTGCCGAGGGCGAAGGTGAACAGGACCGCGAGCCAGTAGAAGGACTCACGGCGGACGGTGTCGACGCTGCGGATGGAGAGGCTGCGCTCGCTGCGGTACCAGAGCGCGAAGACGGCGGTGAGGCCGAGAGCGAACACCGTCGTGCTCGTCTCCAGGGGCACCCCCATGTTGTCGGTGAGGTTGTCGCTGATCAGGGTGCCGACGATGCTGATCAGGGCGACCGCCGTCCAGTAGACGCCCGCGCGGTAGGCGTTCGTACGGAACTGGGCGATGAGTACGACCGCCAGCAGGGCACTCATCAACAGCGAGACGCCGGTCAGGCCGAGTCCCAGCTTCTCGTTGAGGAGATCGGCGGCGGTCTCACCGACCGTGGTGCAGAGGATCTTGATGATCCAGAAGTAGACGGTGACTTCGGGAACCTTGTTCCAGCGCGGGCGCCGTGCGAAGGACGTCGCCTTCGTATCGATCGGGAACGGTTCCTGGGTGCTTTCGGATGTCATGCGGCCGACGCTGTCACCGGGATCCTGAACGGTTCCTGACTGCCGTGTGGCACATGCCCCACACCGTGACCGGAGTGCGGAACATGAGGGGCATGGACTCCCGATGCGACCGGGTCACCGGCATGCTGCGCCGACGCCTCGGCACGGCCGTGTGCCTCGCCTATCTCGCCGCGCTGCTTCTGCCGGGCCCGGGCGAATGGCTGCGCCACCCGCACGCCCTGCCGCTCGGCCACGGACACCGGCCGCACCTGCACACCACCGCGTCCCTGCTGGCGTTGGTGCTGTTCTCGGCGGGAATCCAGGTACCGGTCCGCTCGTTGGGGCGCCTGCTGCGCCGGCCGAGCATCCTGCTGGCCGGGATCACCCTGCACGTCGTGGCCCCACTGCTGATCATCCCGCCGCTCGTGTTCCTGCTGCGCGGCTCCCCGGACACCGACGGAGGCAGCGGTCTGGTCACCGCGATGATTCTCGTCGTGGCGATGCCGGTCGCCGCGGGCGCCACGGTCTGGGCCGGCAAGGGGCAGGGCGACCAACCCGTCATGGTGGGCCTGGTCCTGCTCTCCACCCTGGTCAGCCCCCTCACCATCCCGCTGGTCGTGAGGGCGCTGGCCCCGCTGCTCAAGGGCGGCTACGCGAGCACACTGGCGCAGGCCGGACGGAGCCTGGACAGCGGATTCACCCTCATGGCGGTGGTACTGCCGTGCGCGGCGGGCGTGTTGTGCCGCTGCTCGTTGCCGGTGCGGTGGGCCGAGCGGCTCTCGGCCACCGTCGTGCCCGTGGCGCTCGTGGGCTCGCTTCTTTTGACCTACGTCAATGCCAGTGGCGCGCTGGGCTCGTTCCTGGCCCGGCCGCGCCCGCTGCTCCTCGTGGCGGCCGTCGCGGTGGCCGCGCTGGTGTGCGCGTTCTCCTTCGCCCTGGGCCGTCTCACGGCCCGCGTTCTGCGCCTGGACGCTCCGGTGGCCTCCTCGCTCACCCTCGCCTGCGGAATGAACAACAGCAGTGCGAGCGCCGTCCTGCTGACCACCGCGCTGCCCGACAAGCCGCATCTGCTCCTGCCGGTCCTGGCGTACGGGCTGCTGCAGAAGACGGCCGCGAACCGGGTGATTCGCGTGCGCGTTCGGCGTGAGCCCTGTGCGGCCACGTCATGATCACTGCGCCCCTTCCCGTCCCTGGCCCTGACCACGGACGGTGGCAACGGTGAACCCGATGGCCGCGCCGCCGCCCGGGCGTTCCTCGGCGAAGACCGTCCCGCCGTGCGTGTCGGCGACTTCGCGCACGATGGACAGGCCGAGGCCGGACCCGGGCAGACCGCGCGCGGCCGGGGCCCGGTAGAAGCGGTCGAAGACGCGGCTGCGGTCCTCAAGCGTGAGGCCGAGGCCCCGGTCGAGGACCGTGACACGGCCGCGTACGACGGTGATCTCGATGGGGCCGGTGCCACCGGGGTCGAACTTGGCGGCGTTGTCGACCAGATTGGACACCGCCCGTTGCAGCGCGCCCGCGCGTCCCATGACGAGCGTACTGTCCGCATCGACGGTGACGGTGCGCGCGGTACGCCGCCGGGCGATCACGGCGACGTCCTCGGCGATCTCGGCGAGGACGATCTCGCGCGACGGCTCGTCGTCGTGCGCGCCTGCCGCGAGGTCCACCAGCTCGTTGACGAGTTCGGTGAGCTCGCGTGCCTCCCCGGACAAGTCGGCGATCAGCTCCTCGCGCGCGGTGGCGGGCAGTTCATCGATACGGGCGAGGAGCGCGATGTTCGTACGCAGCGAAGTGAGCGGGGTCCGCAGCTCGTGCCCGGCGTCCTGGACCAGGCGGCGCTGATCCTCCACCGACTGGGCGAGACGGTCGAGCATGCGGTCGAAGGAGTGGCCGAGACGGGCCACCTCGTCCCGCCCCGCGACGGGTACCCCGGCCTGGAGGTTGCCGGTCTCCGCCACGCGCTGTGCGGCGGCGGTCAACCGCACGAGGCGCCCGGTGATCCGCCGGGCCAGCCACCAGCCGGCGAGTGCTGACGCCCCGATCACCGCCGCGGCGAGGAGCGCGGTGCGCCGCTGCAGCTCCTCCAAGAGGTCTTCGGTGTCGCTGAACTCCCGCGCGACCTGCACGGCGCCGCGTCCGCCGCCGAGCGAGACGGTGGCGAGGCGGTACCGGCCGTCCCCGAGGTCGATGTTCCTTCGGGACACGGCCCCCGCCTCATGCGAGGAAGCGATCCGTCGGTCGGTACCCCGCACCGGCAGCGGCGGGGAGCCACGGTCGGTGATCTCGCCCGTGGGGCCCAGGACCTGTACGTCGGTGCGCGTGCTGCGGGTCAGGTCGTCGCGTGGGCCGTCGTGGTCCGGATCCACGGAGGCGTAGTCGAGCGCGGTCAGTTCCCGCTGGTGGACCTGGCCCCGCAGATCATGGACGACTTCGTCGAACACCTCCTGCTCCTCCACCCGCACCAGATGGGCCGCCGCGTCATAGCTGAGGAAGCCCACCGTCAGCGTCACGGCCACGGCCACGGTGGCGAACAGTACGGCGAACGTGGTGCGCAGACTGGAGGGGATGACGCGCACCTCACGCCTCTCTCAGGACGTAGCCGACGCCCCGCACCGTATGGATCAGGGCGGGCACGTCCGGGGTGTCGATCTTGCGGCGCAGATAGCCGACATAGACGGCGAGATTCTTGGATCCGGGGCCAAGTCGTAGCCCCAGATCCGGTCGTAGATCGTCGGGTGGTCGAGGACGATCCCGCTGTTGCGGGCGAGGAGTTCGATGAGGTCGAACTCGGTGCGGGTCAGCTCCAGTTCGCGATCGCCTCGCCAGGCCCGCCGCGCCTGTCCGTCGATCCGCAGATCCGCCACCGCGAGAGTGTCCCCGGGGGGTGTCCCGCCCGCCGGCCGGGGACCCGTCCGGCGCAGCAGGGCCCGCAGCCGGGCGAAGACCTCCTCGACGTCGAAGGGCTTGGCCACATAGTCGTCGGCGCCCGCGTCCAGGCCCGCGATCCGGTCCGCGGTCTCCACCCGGGCGGTGAGCATCAGGATCGGCGTACGGTCGCCCTCCGCGCGCAGCACCCGGCACACCTGCAGCCCGTCGATGCCCGGCATCATCACGTCGAGGACCAGCACGTCGGGGCACCGCAGATGCCCCTGGGCCAGCGCCTGGACGCCGTCGTCAACGGCCGTCACGTCGTAGCCCTCAAGGGTCAGTGCGCGCTTGAGGGCCTGGCGGATGGCTCGGTCGTCCTCGGCGAGCAGCAGGGTGTGGGCCACATCAAGGAGTGTGCCAACACCTGGGAGTGAACGCGGCCGACACCGGAGGGGATTCTTACCTCCCTCTCACCTGGGCCAGGATGCGCCCTTACCCCTTTCCGCCAGCGTGTCGCCATCGCCAGTGGCCCGCCGGGCGCCGCCGAAGGGGGAAGGTTCCCGCATGAAGATCGCGTTCCTGCTGCACAACGCCTATGCCATCGGCGGCACCATCCGCACCACGCTCAACCTCGCGTCGGCGCTCGCGGACGACCACGACGTCGAGATCGCCTCGCTGATGCGCCACCGGGAGACGCCGCGCTTCACCGTGGACCCGCGGGTGAGGCTCGTGCCGCTGGTGGACACCCGGATCGGCACAGCCGACGGACAGCACCCGGCATTCGCCGAACCGGCCCGCGACTTCCCTCCGGCCGACCGGCGCCACCACCAGTACACCCGGCTGCACGACCTGCGGGCGCGCGACTACCTGGCGGCCAGCGACGCCGATGTGATCATCGGTACGCGGCCCGGACTCAATGTCTACCTGGCTCTCTTCGCACCGCGCCGCGCCCTGCGCATCGCCCAGGAGCACCTGCGGCACGACGCGCACAGCAAGAAGCTGCGCCGGGTACTCGCCCGTCACTACCGCACGCTCGACGCGGTCGTCACCACCACCGAGGCCGATGCCGCGACCTACCGCGCACGATTGGCCCTGCCGGGCGTCCGCGTCCTGTCCATCCCCAACATCGTTCCCGACCAGGCCGTCGCCTCCGCCGACCACACGGCCAACGTCGTGGCCGCGGCCGGGCGGCTGGTCCGCGGCAAACGGTTCGACCTGCTCATCGAGGCATTCGCCGACGTCGCCCCCAAACGCCCCGACTGGCGCCTGCGCATCTACGGCGGCGGCACGGAGAAGGAAGCGCTGCAGCGGCTCATCCACAGCCACGCTCTTGGCGAGCATGTCGCGCTGATGGGGCCGATGGCCCCGATCGAGGCGGAATTCGCCCAGGCGTCGATCGTCGCCTCCGCCTCCGACGCCGAGTCCTTCGGCATGACCCTGGTCGAAGCGATGCGCTGCGGCGTGGCGGTGGTCAGCACCGACTGCCCCCTGGGCCCCGCCGAGATCATCCGCGACGGCGTCGACGGACGCCTCGTACCCACCGGCGACGCCAAGGCCCTGGCCGACGCCCTCCTGGAACTGATCGACGACAGGCCCCGCCGCCGCGCCCTGGGAGCGGCGGCCGTGGAGAGCGCCCACCGCTTCGACGCCGAACGCATCGTGCGCCGCTACGAACTCCTGCTCACCGAACTTGCGGCGACCCGCCACCGACGCGCCTGGCAGCGCACCCGGGCACGTCTGGCCGCCCACGCCCGGCGACTTGTGCGCCGCCTCAAGAAGAGCCGCCCTCGTCCCGTCCGTGTTCCGGCCATCGACTGAGCCCACCACCCGGCACCACCGGGGAACGTCACCAGCAGGGGGGGCGCATGACCGCAACCGTTGTCGTGGAGCGGCACCCGACTGAGCCCACCGGTGCCCGCCGCCGTCGGCGGGCACCCTGGCTCGGTCTTGTCGCCTGCGCCTACGCCGCCGTCCAACTCGTGCTCGTCGTACCGCACACCGGCCACGCGCTCGGCTGGGACGAGACCGTCTACGTATCCCAGCTCGATCCGCGCAACCCGGCCGCCTACTTCAGCGCCCCGCGCTCCCGGGGCATCAGCTTCCTTGCCGCACCCGTGGTGGCCGCCACCGGCTCGGTCCTCGCCCTGCGTCTCGTCCTCGTCGTGCTGACCACCGCGGCCCTCTACACCGCCTTCCGCACCTGGCGTCCTCTCCTTGGAGACGCCACCACGGCCCTGGCCGCGCTGCTCTTCGCGGGACTGTGGAGCGCCCAGCTCGCGGGCTCCGAGGCCATGCCCAACCTGTGGGTCGCCTTCGGCGCCGTCGCCGTCGTCGGCTGGTTCCTGCGCGCCTCCGACGGACCCCGCGCACGTCGGTGGCTCGCGGCCGTCCTTCTGGCCACCGCCCTGGTCCGGCTGCCCGACGCGGGCTGGCTGGCTCTGCCCCTGCTGATCACCGCACTGTGCTTCCGCGCCCGTCGGCGTGCGCTGCCGTTCCTCCTCGGCGGCCTGGCGCTCGGCGCCGCCCAGTGGGTCGCGGAGGCATACACGCGGTTCGGGGGGATCACCGGCCGCCTGCACCGCTCAAGTGCCACCGAGGGCGGCACGTCCTTCCACGTCAACACGGTCAATGCCTGGCACAGCCTCAACGGTCCACAACTGTGCCGCCCCTGCCATGTCCCGCTGACCCACCCCGAACTCACCCTGTGGTGGCTCGCGTTACCCCTCCTCGCGGCCCTCGCCCTCCTCGTCGCCGTGCACGACCGAAGGACCCGGCCTCTCACCCCCACCATCCTGCCGCTGCTCTGCGCCCTCGCGCTCGGCTTCCCGTACCTCTTCCTGCTCACCTACTCGGCCCCGCGGTTCCTGCTGCCCGCCTACGCCCTCCTGAGCCTCCCCGTCGCCGCACTCGCGACCCGCGTCGTATCCGCCGCCCGTCGCCCGGTGCCCGTCATCACCGCGATCACCCTTGCCGTGTGCCTGCAACTCGCCGGTCAGGCGGTGCTGTTGCCAAGCGTCACCGCCCAAGTCCACGCGGTCTCGCGGAAGTACCAGGTCACCGCGCACGCCCTGCACTCCCTCGGACTGCGTCCGCCGTGCCTGATCGCCGGTGGACATGCCCTGCCCGTGGCCTACGACGCGGGCTGCGCGTCGGCCGAACTGCACGGGAACAATCGCTCGATCACTCGCAGGGCGCTGCTCGACCGCGCCGCACGGGAGCCCTTCGCCGTACTCGTTCCCGGGGGACATCGGCGGCCCCGGTACGCGCGCGACTGGATCCCGCACCAGATGCCGGACACCCACTGGACCGCGTACACGCCGCGCCCCGCGCGGAGCACCTCGTAGGGATCACCAGCCCGTGAACAGCACGTGGTTGATCGCGAGGGCGAGTACGGCCTGTGCGGTGAGCCAGTAGCGCCGGCCCGCCGTCGGCAGGAGCGCCGTCGCCGCTGTCAGGAACGTGGCGAACGGCAGCCAGATGCGTTCCGTTTCCGCCTTGCTCATTCCGGAGAGGTCGGCGGCGAGGAGGGCGAGGAGGACGGTCAGGACGAGCACGGTCAACCGGTCGGCGGGCGTGGTCCGGCCGGTGCGCAGGCGGCGAAACGTGCCGGGAGCGGTGGCCGCCGTCCTGCGCAGGGCCGCCACCGTCGCGAGGCCGGTGACCAGCACCGTGCAGGCGAGATTGGCCCAGACGAAGTAGCCGTAGGGTCTGATGCCGCCCGCCCCCTGGTAGTAGCGCTCGACGAGCAGGTGGTACGCCTCCCACCAGCTGAAGCCCGCGAGGGTGAAGGCGATCGGGGTGACCGCCGCTCCGGCGAGGACGAGCGGGAGCGGGCGCGGGGTGCGCGTGATCAGCAGGACGGCGGCGCCGACGAGGGCGAACAGGACCAGGCCGTACGAGAGGTAGCAGACGAGGCCGAACAGCAGGCCCGAGCCGAGTGCCGCGGCGCCGGGGGAGCGGACCGCGCGCGTCGCCGCGAGGGCGAGCAGGGCGATCGTCCAGGCCGTGACGGCGGCGAAGTAGCCGTCCGCGGAGACTCCGACCCAGATGGCCGCCGGTGCCAGGACGAGGAAGGGCGCCGCCCGGCGTGCGGTCGCCTCGTCGGCCAGGGTGCGCACGGTGATCAGGACGGCCGCCACGGCGGTGCTGCCCACGGTGATGCAGAAGGCCCCGGCCCAGGCGCCGCCGCCCAGGCCGACGCGGTCGAGGAGGACGAACGTGAGAGTGGCGCCCGGCGGATGGCCCGCGGTATGGGCGGGCCAGTGGTCGGGGGAGTCGATGAGGATGTGCCGGGTGAAGTCCCGCAAGGTTGCCGGGATGTCCTTGAAGCGGTCGACGACCTGGAGGTATTCGTACTTGGTGGTGAGCCGCTCGGTCACGCCCCGGTGTGGTCCATCGATCAGCGCGAGCGACCAGATCCAGGCCATGGACGCGGCCCAGGCGGTGAGGAGGAGGGGCCGCCAGGAGAGCCGGGCGGCGAGCGCGGGGGCGTACGCGATCACCGCGGCGGCGACCACGAGCGCGGCGGGCGTGCCAGGACCGACGTGCGGGTCCCATCGGGCGTACAGGGGTGGCCAGTTGAGGTGCAGGGTGCCGTCCGCGTGCTCGATCGAGGTGCCGATGACGACGGCCGCGGCGACGAGCAGCGCCGCGATCCCCGCCGCGGCCAGGTCGCGGCGGCGGCCGGTGCGCTCGATGCGGTCGGTGCGCTCTGTGGTGCTCACGTCTGCACGGTAGGCGCAGGTGGAGCGGTTGACGGGGCTCCGAGGGGCGACGTCAGCGTTTCGTCATGAGTCATGAGCCCGCTGGGGGACAGGGTCCGGCATACGGTCGGTCCATGCCCCCCGCACCACGTGTGACCTCTCCTGCCGACCCCGGTTTCTGGCGCAGTCCGCTGCGTGGGCCCTGGCTCACCTCGGTGCTCGGCGTCGTTCTGCTGGTCGGTATCACTGTGCTGTTCGTGACCGGCCTGCTGTCGTACGCCGCGTACAACCCGAACCTGTCACCCGTCAACGACAAGACACCCGACAAGGGCCTCCTCGGCTTCTATCTCTTCGCCTGGCCGACCGACCCGCACTGGCTCTACCGCCTCAACCAGGGCCTGCACGTCACGGTCGGCGTCACGCTGATCCCGGTGCTGCTCGCGAAACTGTGGTCGGTGCTCCCGAAGCTCTTCACGCTGCCTCCCGCGCGGTCGATCGGGCACGCCCTGGAGCGGGTGTCGCTGCTCCTCCTTGTCGGCGGCGCTCTCTTCGAATTCGTCACCGGCGTCCTCAACGTCCAGCTGGAGTACCTCTTCCCCGGCTCGTTCTACCCGCTGCACTTCTACGGAGCCTGGGTGTTCTTCGCCGCGTTCGCGGCCCATGCCGTGCTGCGCCTGCCCCAGGCCGTACGCGTTCTGCGAGAGCCCGGGTGGCGCGCACGGCTGCGTGACCCGCGTCCCGAGCCGGTCGACGAAATCGACGAAGGGGGCTTGGTGGCGCCCCGGCCCGCGGAGCCGACCCTGTCGCGGCGGGGAGCGCTGGGCATGGTCGGTGCGGGTTCCGCCCTGCTGTTCGTGACGACGGTGGGGCAGACGGTGGACGGGCCTCTGCGCCGCACCGCGCTGTTCGCGCCGCACGGCGGCGGCGATCCGGGGAGCGGCGCGAACGGCTTTCAGATCAACAAGACGGCCGCGAAGGTGGGCGTCGAGCCGCGGGACACGGGTGACCTGTGGCGGCTGGTCGTCAGCGGACCACACCGCGAGGTCAGCCTGTCCCGCACCGATCTGCTCCAACTCCCTTTGCACAGTGCCACGTTGCCCATCGCCTGCGTCGAGGGCTGGTCGACGTCGGATCAGCGGTGGCGCGGGGTACGGCTGCGGGACCTCGCCGTCCTTGCCGGGTTCGAGGAAGACCCGCCGGGGGTCCTCGTGGAGTCCTTGCAGCGGCACGGGGCCTTCCGTAAGGCCGCGTTGCGCGACAACCAGGTGCGCGACCCGCGCTCTCTGCTCGCGCTGCGGGTGAACGGGCAGGACCTGTCGCCGGACCACGGATACCCGGCACGGATCATCGTTCCGGCCGCGCCCGGCGTGCTCAACACCAAGTGGGTGTCCCGTCTGACCTTCGGGGAGCTGTGATGAGCGGTCCGACACGCCGATTGAGCCGGTGGTACGGCGAGGGGCCGCTGCAGCTCATCGTGCTGCTGGCCTCGTTCACGCTCGCCGGATACGCGGGGGTGCGCCTGCTGAGCGGTGACTGGCTGATGATCGCGGTCTGGTTCGTCGGTGCCGCGCTGGTGCACGATCTGCTGTTCGTGCCCGCGTACGCACTCGCGGACCGGGTGCTGCGGGCCGCCGCCGAGAGGCGGCGGAACCGCGGGGAGCTGATCAACTTCGTGCGTGTTCCGGTCTTCCTGTCCGGGATGCTGTTGCTGGTCTGGTTCCCGCTCATCACCGGACAGGTGGAGCGCTATGAGTCCGCCACGGGGCTCCCGGCCGGTGACTTCCTCGTCCGCTGGCTGACCGTCACGGGCCTGTTGTTCGCGGGATCCGCCCTGTGCCGGATTCTTCAGACGCGGCGCAGGGCGAGGAAGGAACGGCCGCCGGCGGTCCACTGATCGGCCGGGTGCCAGCCGAGCGGACGGGCGTGGCGCAGCAGGGCGGGGCTGCCGAGGCGGGCCCAGGGGAACAGCTCGCCCAGGGCGCCGTGCCCGTCGTCCACGTGCACCTGAACCCGCTCGTCGACGTCCATCGGCGCGGTCTCGACGATCAACAGACCGTCAGGTGTGAGGAGTTGGGCGATGCGCGCGAGCAGTGCGGCCGGGTCGCCGCCGATCCCCACGTTGCCGTCGATGAGCAGGGCGGTCCCCCAGCGGCCCTCGCCCGGCAGCGCGTCGAAGACGGAGCGGAGCAGCGCGGTGCCGCCGAGCCGGAGCGTGTGGTCGACGGCCGCCTGGCTGACATCGACCCCCAGGACGCGGTGGCCTCGCTCGGCGGCACCCGCCACCAGGCGGCCGGGCCCGCAGCCGATGTCGAGGACACTGCCCTCGCAGCGGCGCAACGCGGACAGATCCGCCGCGTCGGCACGCGCACACCAGCGTTCTACGTCCAGAGGCAGCAGCCAGCCGTCGCTGCGGCGCAGGAACAGAGGGCCGTGGCCGTTGCGCAGGGCGTTGGTGTACGGATCCGCACGCCAAGGGGCGGCCGCTCGGCCGGTCCTTGGCAGGGCCGTGTCCGGCGGCGCGGTGCTCATCGGCCGCCGCCCGCGCCCGTGCGCCCGGCCGGCGTCGCGAGGCGGGCGAGCGCGGCGGCGAACCGGCTGTCCGGCGCGGCGACGGCGACCCTCCCCGCGTCGTCGGCCGTGTCGACGTCACGCAGCCGGGGCAGCTCCCGGACCCTCAGCCCGGCGCCGGTGAGCCGGGCCCGTTGCAGGGCGCCGGTGTCGGGCCTCGACATGGGAACGCCGCGCAGCAGCCGCGGATCGGGCTCGGCGAGGCCCAGTGCCCAGAAGCCGCCGTCGACGGCGGGGCCGAACCAGGCGTCGCAGTCCTGCCAGGCGTCGGGGCCGAGTGCGGGGGCGAGCAGGCCGGGGGTGATCTGGGGGGTGTCCATGCCGACCAGGAGGGTCGGCCCCGAGCAGCCTGCGAACGCCGCGGCGAGCCGTTCGTCCAGGCCGCCCGCGCACTGGGGCACCACCTCGATGCCGGAAGGCAGCCAGGGGCCCGGCCGCCCGTCCAGGACCAGGACGCGTCGGTGGGCGGGCGCCGCCAGGACGGTGCCGAGGGTGTCGGCGAGCGAGGCCGCGGCGAGACCGGCGGCCTCCTGGGGGGAGTAGGGCGGGGTGAGGCGGGTCTTCACCCGTCCCGGCAGCGGCTCCTTGGCGATGACGAGCAAGGTCGTCGTCCCGTACGCGGTCACGCGGCACCGCCCGGCGCTCGCCCCGCGGGGTCGACGGGGGCGACGGGATCGACGGGATCGACCGGGCCGACGGAACCGGCGGAGTTGCCGGGGCTGTCAGGGTCGCCGGGACCGGCAGGGTCGACGGGATCGACGGGATCTACCGGGCCGACGGGACCGGCGGAGTCGCCGGGACCGACAGGGTCGCCGGGACCGACAGGGTCGCCGGGACCGACAGGGTCGCCGGGACCGACAGGGTCGCCGGGACCGACAGGGTCGCCGGGACCGACAGGTTCGACGGCACCGTCAGGGGCGACGGGATCGACGGGATCGATCGGGCCGACGGAACCGGCGGAGTCTCCGAGACTGACAGGTTCGACGGGACCGTCAGGGGCGACGCGGCTGTCAGGAACCGCCCATGGTGGTTCCGCGAGCACGGCCCGCATGTCGCGCACCGCGTGCCACGTCCCGAGCCACGTCCCCGTGACCTTCGACTTCCCGGCGCGCGGCAGATACGGCACGTCCCGCTCCTCGATCCGCCAGCCGGCGTCGGCCGCCCGCACGACCATCTGCAGCGGGTAGCCGCTGCGCCGGTCGGTCAGGCCCAGCCCGAGCAGCCCCTCGCGCCGCGCCGCCCGCATCGGGCCCAGATCGTGCAGGCGTACGCCGGTACGCCGCCGCAGCATCCGGGTGAGCGCCAGGTTGCCCGCGCGGGCGTGCGGCGGCCAGGCGCCGCGTCCCTGGGGGCGGCGCCGTCCGACGACCAGATCCGCCTCGCCGTCCATCACCCTGCGTACGAACGTCCGCAGCAGCCCCGGATCGAGGGAGGCGTCGCAGTCGCAGAAGCACACGATGTCCGCGTCGGACGCGGTGAGGCCCGCGTGGCAGGCGGCCCCGAAGCCGCGCCGCCGCTCGTGCACGACGGTGGCGCCCAGGGCGCGGGCGATGTCCGGCGAACCATCGGTGGAGCCGTTGTCGACGACGACGGCCCGCCACTCGTCGGGGACGCGTTCCAGGACCCAGGGCAGTGCGGCGGCCTCGTCGAGACAGGGCAGGACGACATCGACCCGCACGGCACGCGGGTCATGCGCGCCGGGCACGTCGTGCGCCCCGGGTTCTGCGGAGGAGAAGGGGGTCATGTGACTCACCCTATGAATCCGAACCGGACATAGTGGACTTGAGGTTCTTACGAAACAGGGACGTCGGCAACCGGGAGCACGCCTGACCGGCCGGTCTTGGCGCGGCAGGTGCGACGCTGGCGGTATGCAGCCACCACCGCAGGACCGCGCTCCCACCGGGGCCGCCGCACCCGGCGCACCCACGCCCCGGGTGCTCGTCGTCGACGACGATCCGACCGTCGCCGAGGTCGTCGCGGGCTACCTGGAGCGCGGCGGCTACCGGGTCGACCGGGCCGGGGACGGCCCCGGCGCCCTGGAGCGCGCCGGGGCGTTCCGGCCCGATCTGGTCGTCCTCGATCTGATGCTGCCCGGCATGGACGGTCTTGAGGTGTGCCGCCGTCTGCGCGCCACGGGCCCGGTGCCCGTCATCATGCTCACCGCCCGCGGCGACGAGGACGACCGGATCCTGGGACTGGAGATAGGGGCCGACGACTACGTCACCAAGCCGTTCAGCCCGCGCGAACTGGTCCTGCGGGTGGAATCGGTGCTGCGCCGCAGCCGCGCGGCCCGCGCTCCCGAGGCCGTCGCCACGCTGCGGGCCGCGGGCCTGTGGGTGGACCCGGCGGCGCGCCGCGCGACGAAGGAGGGAGTCGAACTGGCCCTCACTCTGCGCGAGTTCGACCTCCTCGCCTTCCTCCTTCGCCACCCGGGGCAGGCGTTCGGGCGGGAGGAGCTGATGCGGGAAGTGTGGGGCTGGGAGTTCGGCGACCTGTCCACGGTCACCGTCCATATCCGCAGGCTCCGCGGCAAGGTCGAGGATGACCCGGCGAGGCCGCGGCTGATCCAGACGGTGTGGGGTCTGGGGTACCGCCTCGACGTGCCACCCCGCGACGTGCCACCCCGCGACGTATCACCCCTCGACGTGTCCCCCCGAGCGGAAGGCTGACCCTCATGCGGGACATCCTGGTCATCGCCCTCTTCGCCTTTCTGGGCGCCGCGAGCGCGGGGCTGCTCGGCGCCCTGACGCTGCGCCTCCTTCGGCACCGCTCCCTCGTGGTGTCCATGACCGTCGTGGCCGCCGTCGCGGTGCTCGCCATGCTGGCGGGGACGCTCGCGGTGGCCTGGGAGATGTTCCTGTCGCCGCACGACCTGACCGTGGTCACCATCGTCGTGGCGATGGCCGCCGTGGTCTCGCTCGCCACCGCGCTGCTGCTCGGCCGCTGGGTGGTCGCCCGCAGCAACGCCCTGACCCTGGCGGCCCGTTCCTTCGGTGACGGCGGCAGCTTCGCCGCGCCGCCCGAGCCCGTGAGCGCCGAACTGGCCGCACTGACGAGGGAGTTGCAGTCGACCAGCGCCAAGCTCGCCGAGTCGCGAGAGCGCGAGCGGGCCCTTGAGCGCTCACGGCGCGAACTGGTCGCCTGGATCTCGCACGACCTGCGCACCCCGCTCGCCGGGCTGCGGGCCATGTCCGAGGCGCTCGAGGACGGCGTGGCGGCCGACCCGGACCGCTATCTGCGCCAGATCCGCACCGAGGTCGAACGCCTGAACTCCATGGTCGGAGACCTCTTCGAACTCTCCCGCATCCACGCGGGCGCGCTGGCTCTGTCGACGTCACGCATCTCCGTCTACGACCTGGTGGGCGACGCGCTCGCGGGCGTCGATCCCCTCGCCCGCGAGCACCGGGTGCGTCTCGTCGGCGACAGCGTCGAGGCCGTCCCTGTCGAGGTCGACAGCAAGGAGATGAGCCGCGTCCTCGGCAATCTCCTGATCAACGCGATCCGCCGTACACCGGCCGACGGAACCGTCGCGGTGGCCGCGGAGCGCTCCCCGGACGGCGTCGTCCTGTCCGTGACCGACGGCTGCGGCGGCATCCCCGAGGAGGATCTGTCCCGCGTCTTCGACACCGGCTGGCGCGGCAGTCAGTCCCGCACACCCCCGGCGGGCGCGGGCCTGGGCCTCGCGATCGTGCGCGGCATCGTCGAGGCCCACCAAGGCCGGGCGGCCGTGCGCAATGTGGCGGGCGGCTGCTGTTTCGAGGTGACGCTGCCGACGGCACGGGGGTAGCCCCGGCATCCCTCGCGAAGCCTTCGACGGGGCTACCCCCGCAGCGGCGCCTTCGCGAAGGAAGCCATCCCCTCGGCGAAGCCCACCTCGGCCCGCCACCCGAGCTCCGCCCGCAGCCGCCCCGAGTCCGCCGTGACATGCCGTACGTCCCCGAGCCGGTACTCACCCGTCACCGCCGGGTCCGGACCGCCGAACGCCCGCGCGAGCTCACCGGCCATCTCCCCGATGGTGCGCGGCTCACCGCTGCCGGTGTTGTACGCCGTGAACGCCCCCGCCTCCCGCTCGCGCACCGCCTCAAGCGCCATCGCGTTGGCCGCCGCCACATCGCGCACGTGCACGAAGTCCCGCCGCTGGCGGCCGTCCTCGAAGACCTGGGGTGCCTCGCCGCGCTCGAGCGAGGAACGGAAGAACGAGGCCACACCGGCGTAGGGGGTGTCTCGGGGCATGCCGAGGCCGTACACGTTGTGGTAGCGCAACGACACCGCACGGCCACCGCTCGCCCGCGCCCACGCGGCGGCCAGATGCTCCTGCGCCAGCTTGGTCGACGCGTACACATTGCGCGGGTCGGCGGGCGCGTCCTCGCCCACCAGACCAGGGGTCAACTCGGCACCGCAGTCCGGGCAGAGCGGCTCGAAGTGCCCGGCGTCCAGATCGGCCGCCGCGCGCGGACCCGGGCGGACGACGCCGTGCCGGGCGCACTCGTACCGCCCCTCCCCATAGACCACCATCGACCCGGCGAGCACCAGATCCCGCACCCCGCCCGCGGCCATCTCGGCGAGCAGGACGGCCGTACCCAGGTCGTTGCAGCCGACGTACTCCGGGGCGTCCGCGAAGTCCTTGCCGAGCCCCACCATCGCCGCCTGATGACAGACCGCGTCGACCCCGCGCAGCGCGTCCCGCACCGCGTCCCGGTCCCGGACATCGGCGACGGTCCACCGCTGCCCTTCGTGCGGCCGAGGGGGTTCGCGATGGGCGGAGGGCAGCAGTGCGTCGAACACCGCCACCTCGTGTCCGCGCTCCGAGAGGGCTTCGACCACGTGCGATCCGATGAACCCGGCGCCGCCGGTGACAAGTACGCGCATGCCGCCCACGCTAGGCGCGCGGAGCCGGGCTGACGATCACCGACGGGGCTCCGTCACCGGTCCGTAAGACATTAAGCGCCCCCGAACTCCCCGAGAGGTGTCCGCGTCGCACGGCCGCTCAGGTCGTCGAGGATGAGGGCGCCGGGCCTTGAACGCCTCTGGCCAGGCCGAGTCCGACCAGGTCCTGTGGGCGCAGGCGCAGTTGCTCCGCCGTCGACCGGATCTCCTCGTCCGCCCGTTTGAGGATCGCGGCGGCAGGCTCCGGGGCGATCACCGAGAAGTAACTGTCCGGCGTCGCCCAGAGGTTGTCCGGCGCCGAGAGGGCGAGTGCGCCGCCGGAGCCGCCCTCGCCGATGACCAGTGAGGTGACCGGTACCGACGCGGTGGCGATGGCGGCGAACAGATCGGCGATCGCCGCGCCCGCGCCCGCCCGTTCGGCCTCCGCCCCGTTCGCGGCCCCCGGGGTGTCGACGAGCGTGAGCACAGGAATGCCGAGCCGCCCCGCGAGCCGGACGAGCCGGGCGGCGGTGCGGTACCCGGCGGGTGTCGTCGCCGTCCCGCACTGTGCCGCGTAGGCGACGGTCCGCCCCTCGCGCGACCCGAAGCCGCAGAGCATGCCAGGGTCCGTGCCCCCGCACCGGTCGCCGCGCAGGGGCGCGCGGTCGGTGAAGTAGGCGTCCAAGTAGGCGGCGGCGCGCCGGCGTTCGGGGGCGCGGGCGCGGCTCACCGCCTCCCAGCCGGTAGCGGGCGGATCGGTGCGGCCGAGTGCGTCGGGGGGTTCGGCCCTGTCCGGAGTCGGAGCGCACAGCAGCCTGAGGCGCAGGGACAGCGCTTCGCGCAGTTCTTCAGGGCGTACGACCTCGTCGATCGCGCCGGCCGCCACTTGGGACTCGGCGGTGTACGCCGTGGGATCCGTGTCCGCCGGGCGCACCCGGGACCCGGCGAAGCCGACCTGGCTGCCGGGCAGGGCCAGGATCAGGTCGGCACCCGCCCCCAGGGTGGCCCAACCGCCGCCGGTGGTCGGATCGCGCAGGACCGCGATCCGTGGAAGGCCCGCCGCGCCGGTGAGCGCGGACTGCCGGGCCACGCGCTGCAGTTGGACCAGGGCGCGCATGCCCTCCTGCATACGGCTGCCCCCCGTCGCGATCAGCGAGACGACGGGCAGCCGGTGGGCCCGGGCGTGACGGTGTGCGGCCTCAAGGCGGTCGCCCGTGCGCTCACCGAGGGAGCCGCCCAGAAAGCCGAACTCGAAGGAGATGATCACCGCACGGGTGCCGCCCACGGTAGCGGCGCCGCAGACCACCGACTCGCGTTCGCCGGTACGTTCCTCGGCGCGGGCGAGGGAGTCGGCGTACCCCTCCCAGCCGATCGGGCCGTCCAGCCCCGGCGTCTCGGTGAACTCGTGTGCAGGTACGGGTAGTTCACGGAAACTGTCCTGGTCGGTCACTGCGGCGATCGCCGCGCGGGCGGTCAGGCGAACGGCCGCCTGACCGCCGGGCGTGGACTCAGCCATGGAGGGACCGTTTCATGATCTTCCCCATGTCGTTGCGGGGCAGCTCCGGTAGATAGCGCACGGTCCGAGGACGCTTGTGCGGGGCGAGCTGGGCGGCCACGTGGTCCGCCAAGTCCTTCTCCGCGGGCGGCTGCTCCGGGTCCGTCGGCACGATCCAGGCGACGATGCGCTCGCCGAGGTCGTCGTCCGGTTCGCCGGTCACGGCGGCCTCGCGCACGCCCGGGTACTCCAGGAGGGCGTTCTCGATCTCGCCCGCGCCGATCTTGTAACCGCCGCTCTTGATGAGGTCGGTGGCCTTGCGGCCGACGATGCGTACGTAGCCGTCGTCGTCGCGCAGCGCCATGTCGCCGGTGCGGAACCAGCCGTCGGCGGTGAAGGCCGCGGCTGTGGCGTCGGGCCGGTTCAGATACTCGGTGAACAGGTTCGGGCCGCGCACCTCGATCTCGCCGACCTCCAGCGGGTCCGAGGTCTCGGCGCCCGACTCGTCCACGAGCCGCAACTCCACACCGCCCAACGGCACTCCGACGGTTCCGGCGCGCGGTTCGCCGTCGGCCCGCACGCTCGTGTTCATCAGGGTCTCCGTCATGCCGTACCGCTCGACCACCCGGCGTCCTGTCGCCGCCGCGATCCGCTCGTGGTCGTGCACGGGCAGCGCGGCGGAGCCGGAGACCAGGAGCCGAGCGCCGGACAGTGCCTTGGCCAGGCCCGGATCGCCGGGCAGCGCCTCCGCGATGCGGTGATACATGGTGGGTACGCCGAACATCATCGTGGCCCCGTCGGTCAGTTCGCGCCGCACCCCCTCGATGGAGAACCGGCCCAGGTGCCGTACCGAACCGCCCCTGCGCAGCGGCCCGAGGATGCCGAGGATCAGACCGTGCACGTGGAACAGCGGAAGTCCGTGCACCAGCACGTCGTCGGACGTCCACTGCCAGGCGTCCTCAAGAGCGTCCAGAGTGGCGGTGAGGGCCCGGCGGGGCAGTACCGCACCCTTGGGCGGCCCCGTGGTGCCCGAGGTGTAGACGACCAGGGCGGGGGATTCGGGGCCGGGCTCGGCGGGCAGTTCCGACGCCGTCGGGCTGCTGGTGAGCGTGATGTCCTCGCGCTCCAACGCCCGTAGCGGCACGGGAAGTTCGTCGCCGGGCGCCGCGAGCACCACCGTCGGGGCGCTGTCCGCCACGATGTGCCCCAGCTCGCGCTCGCCGGTCTTCGGGTTCAGCGGCACCACGGGTACACCGGCGAGCAGCGCGGCCACCACACCGACGGCGGTTTCGAGCGTCGGTGTCGCCCACAGCGCGACCCGGCGCGCCGAGCCGATGGAGGCGGCGAGCGAACCGGCCGTCGCGGCGAGTTCGGCGTACGTCAGCGAGCGCTCGCCGAAACGCAGGGCGGGCAGGTCGGGGCCCGCGACGAGGGTCGGGAAGAGGGGCGGATGGGCAGAACTCACGCTGCGTATCTCCTTGGTTGTCGTCGATGGTCCTTCGAGGGCCATGGAGGTTCGTCCTACCCGAATCCTGGCACCACCAGGGCGAGCCACACCGCGGCGGGTACGACGGCCACCACGATCCCGCCGTACACCATCAGCTGCCGGAAGAAGCGTTCCCGGTCGACGTCCGGGGCGGCGGCGAGCACCAGCGCGCCGTTGGTCGAGAAGGGGCTGACGTCCACGACGGTGGCGGAGACGGCGAGCGCCGCGATCATGCCGACCGCGCCGATCTCGCCCTGGGCCAGGAACGGCACGGCGAGCGGGATCAGCGCGCCCATGATCCCGACGGATGAGGCGAACGCGGAGACGATCGCGCCGATGTAGCAGAGCAGCAGGGCGGCCAGGAGCGGGACGCCGATGTCGGAGACGCCCTCGCCGGCCCAGTCGATGGTGCCCATCTCCTCCAGTACGCCGACGTAGGTCAGGACACCGCAGATCAGGAGCACGCTCGACCAGGCGATCTCGCCGACGGCCTTGCGGCTGGACTCGGGCCAGAACGCGCTCAGGATCACGGCCAGGGTGATGGCGCTCAGACCGGCGTCGAGGTCGAAGCCGAGTACGGCGACGACGAGGGCGACCAGTGCGGCGAGGGTGGCGATCTTGGCCGGATCGAGCCCTGAACCGGCCTCCCGCGCGGCCGGCTTGGACTCCTCGCCCGTGTCGCGGCCGCCCAGTTTCAGCCCGCCGAAGAGGACGAAGACGACCCCGGCGATGAGGAGATTGACGACGAGTGAGGCGAGGAAGAGCGCGATCTCGTTGCCCGGCAGGTTCTCGCGCTCCACGATGCCGTTGACGATGGAGCCGTAGATGCTGATGGGCGAGAAGCCGCCGCCCTGGGCCCCGTGCACCACCATGGCGCCCATCAGGAGAGGACTGATGCCGTACTGGGCGGCGAAGCTCAGGGCGATCGGCGCGACGATCGCCACGGCCGCCGGACTGACGGCGCCGATCGCTGTGAGCGCGCCGGTGATCACGAACATCACCCAGGGGATCAGCGCGATCCGCCCCCGCACCAGGCGGATGGACGCGTGCACCAGCCAGTCCGTGGTGCCGTTGGCGCGGGCGATCGCGAACAGATAGGTCACGCCGACCAGGACGACGAAGAGATCGCCGGGGAAACCGGCGAAGATGCCGTCCGCGTCGAGATCGGCGGCCAGCTCGCCGACCGCGAAGGCGGCGGCGAAGGCGAGCGCGCCCATGTTGATGGAGCGGGTGGTGGCGATCACGAAGACCACCACGAGTACGAGGATGGAGATGAGTTCGGCGGACATCGTGGGCTCCCGTCCCTGGGGCCTTCCCTCAGTGGCCAAGTGGCTGAGCCAATTCGGCCGTTGGCGGAACTCAGCGTCGGGGTATCGGTTTCGGCCGTCAAGAGATCGGACACAAATTGGCTCAGCCAATTGGCCACTCGTCCACTGGGTCGGCCCCTGTTAGGCTGCGAATCCATCGGCAGGGGACCGAAATTCGGCATGGGGGCCGAAATGGGGGGTTGGGATGTCTGACGCGCTGCGCCCCATGGGCAGGACGAGGCTGTATGAGCAGGTGCTCGACCGGCTCCGTGCCTACGTCGGCGAAGGCGGCCTGCGCTCCGGCGACCGGCTGCCTCCCGAGCGCGAACTGGCCCAGCGCCTCGGTGTCTCCCGCGCCTCCGTCAAGCAGGCCATCGTCGTACTCGAAGTGCAGGGTCTGGTCGAGGTGCGGCACGGCGGCGGCACCTATCTGGTCAAGGACAGCCTGGACGCCGAGCCCGTCGAGCGGCTCGTGGAGCGCAAGCGGCGGCTGCCCGACGTTCTCGAGGCACGCGAGGCCCTGGAGACCAAGCTCGCCGAACTGGCAGCCGAGCGGCGTACGGACGAGGACCTGCGGGCGATGCGGGGCGCCCTCGACACGATGGCGCGGGAGATCGAGGCGGGCGAGCGCGGAGTCGAAGGCGACCGGCTCTTTCACGCCGCGGTGACCGGGGCCGCGCACAGCGCGCTGCTCGCCGAGTTCATGAACTCCATCGCCGAGCAGATCGCCGAGAGCCGTAACGAGTCGCTGCGCCAGGTGCGGCGGCCCGCCCGTTCCCTCGCCCAGCACCACGTGATCCTCGACGCCATCGAGGCCGGCCGGGGCCGGGCGGCGGCGGCCGCGATGCGCAGGCATGTCCGGACGGTCGCGAAGGTGCGGCTCCTCGACTGGAACCCGGACGCCGAGGCGGGCGAGGCGTAATACCCGCGGTAACTTCCCTACCGCACAGGGATGTTCATTCGTCGTCGCAGACCCCACCATTCTCGGCACGTCCGCCTGACCGAGGGGAAACCTGTGCTGCGCCGATCTTCCGTACCGTTGACCATCGCGGCCGTCGCCGCCCTGCTGACGCCACTGACCACGGCCCGCGCGGACGAGGCCCCGACGGCCGCCCGCACTCCGGTGATCTTCGTCCATGGCTACAACGCCGACCCGGGTGTGTGGGGCTCCCTGCGCGAGGACTTCAAGGCGTCCGGGTACACGGACGCCGAGTTGTTCTCCTGGGGGTACGACACCAGCCAGTCGGTGAACGAGGTGCTCTCCGGCCGGTTCGCCGCGTACGTCGAGCAGGTGCGCGCGCAGTCCGGCGCCGCCAAGGTGGACATCGTCGCCCACTCCTTCGGCAGCCTTGTCACCCGCTGGTACGTCAAGCACGGCGGCGGCACCGGGACGGTCGCCCACTGGGCCTCCCTCGCGGGACCCAACCACGGCACCGCCACGGCCTGGGCCTGCGCCGCCTGGTCGCAGGCCTGTCGTGACATGACACCGGGTTCGTACGTACAGGACGGGCTCGCGGAGGGCGACGAGACACCGGGAGACGTCGCCTACGCGACCTGGTGGTCCCGCTGTGACGAGGTCATCAACCCGGACGACAGCGTGCTCCTCGATGGGGCGACGAACAACGCGGCGGGGTGCCTGAAGCACAACGATCTGCTGGGGGACGACGGGGTGTCACAGGGGGTGCGGGACTTCGTCAGCGACTAGCGGGAAGGGAGCCGGAATCGGCGGAGGAGACGGAAACAGGCCGCATTTGCCTGTTCCTCCGCTCCTGAACGTGTTGTTCGCGCCGGGCGTCGCACGCGGCCCCGAAGCTGGGCACCATGGATGACGACAACGCTCCCCGTCACGACGCTCCCCGTCACACCGGCACCGGGGCCCGCGCCTCCGTGCTCCTGCGCCGCCCCAAGCTGTGGCTGGTGCCCACCGTGCTGACCGGGCTGCTCGCCCTGCTGCTCTCCCTGCTCTACATGGGCGGCATCATCAGTCCGAACCGTGACCTGCGCGACCTGCCCCTCGCCATCGTCAACGCGGACCAGGGAGAGCCCCCGCCCGGCCAGAAGCAGAACCTGGGAACGCAGGTCGCCAGGACCGTCCTCTCCGGCACATCGACCGGCACGTCGAGCGGCACATCGAGCGACAAGGCCGACTGGCGTGAGCTGACGCGGGCCGAGGCCCGGGACGAGCTGGATTCCGGCAAGATCTACGGCGCCCTGCTCATCCCCGCGAACTTCAGCGACTCGGTCGCCGCGCTCACCACCACGGGCGCGAAGGAGCGGCCGACGATGACGGTCCTCACCAACCCCGGGATGGGCAGCCTCGGTTCCTCACTGGCGAGCAAGATCACCACGGCGGCCGCTCAGCAGTCGTCGCAGGCCATCGGCAAGCAGCTGACGGCAGCGGGCGCGGACAAGAAGGCCGGTGCCACCGCGGGCCTGCTCCTGTCCGATCCCGTCGCCGTCACCACTCAGGTCGGCCACCCCATCGGCGAGAACAGCGGCCTGGGCCTCAGCGCGTTCTACTACACCCTGCTGCTCGTCCTGGCCGGGTTCCTCGGCGCCAACCTCATCGGCATGGGCGTCGACACCGCCCTCGGCTACGCCGACAGCGAGATCGGCCCCTGGCACACCCGTCGCCCGACCGTGCCGATCAGCCGCACCCAGACGCTGCTCCTGAAGATGGCCATGACCGCGGGGATCACGGTGCTGACCACCACCTTGGTCATGCTGGCCACCATCACGATCCTGGGCATGGACGCCACCCATCTGCCGCTGCTGTGGATCTTCTCCTACTGTGCGAGCCTCGCCGTCGGCCTGGGAGTCCAGGCCATCAACGCGGCCTTCGGCGGGATCGGCCAGCTCGTCTCCATGTTCGTGTTCATCGTCCTTGGCCTGCCCTCGTCCGGAGCCACCATCCCGCTGGAGGCGGTCCCCGGCTTCTACCGCTTCCTCGGCATCTTCGAGCCCATGCGCCAGCTCAGCGGCGGCGTCCGCGCCATCCTCTTCTTCGACGCCCGCGCCGACGCCGGACTCGGACGCGCCTGGATCATGATCGCGGTCGGGAGCGTCGTCGCCGTGGCCTTCGGGTTCGCGATGACCCGCTACTACGACCGCAAGGGGCTGCACCGGATGACTCCGCAGCCCTCGCCCTGAACTCGCGTCAGCGGCCGAGACGTACGCGGGTGAGCAGGTCTTCGCCCGCGGGCCCGGATGCCGACTTGTCGACCACGTACGCGTGGCCGTCGGTCACCTGTACGTGGTTGGGGTTCGCGCCGGTGGCCACGGACCTCACGACGGCTCCCTTGCGCGGGTCGACGACCGTGACGGTGGCGGTCGTGCGGTTGACGGCGAGGACGTGGCCCGAACGACGGTCGACGGCGACGGACTTGGTGCCGCCGCCGGTGGCCACGGACCGGGTGACCGCACCCTTGCGCAGGTCGACGACCGTGACGGTGCCCGAGGTCTGGTCGGCGGTGTAGGCGGTACGGCCGTTCTCGGAGAGGGCGATCGAGAGCGGCCCCGCACCGGCCGGGATGAGACGCGGGCTCCCGGCGCGGGGGGAGACCTCGATGATCTGGGCGCCGTGGTAGTCGGCGGCGTACACCGTGCCGGTCCGCTTGTTGAGGGTGAGGCCCGTCGGTCCGGTTCCGGGGACGGTGACGCGCTTCTTCTCCTTGAAGGTGGCGGAGTCGAAAGCGACGAGGGCGCCGTCGGCGAAGGCGCTCGCCCACACCGTGTCGCGCCGCTCGTCGACGACTATCTCGCGGGAGTGGTTCACACCGGGCAGCGTGGCGAGACGCTTGCCGGTGCGTTGGCTGTACACGGCGACGGAGTTGTCGCGGGTGTTCGTCGTCCAGACGGTGTTGTGCTCGTCGTCGACGGCGACTCCGTAGACCGACTCGACGGCGCCGCTGACCGAGTCCGTCAGGGGCGTCCTGTAGGCCTTCTCCACCTTCAGCGTGTCCGGGTCGACTCTCAGCAGCCGGGAGTCGGTGACCGTGGCGGGCGGCTGGCCGACGGAGGACGTGACCCAGAGTGCGTCGTTCCGCTCGGAGTACGCGGACTGGTACAGGCCCTGCCTGACCGGCGCCGTGACGGTGGGCGAGCCGGTCGTCGCCGTGTCGGCGCCCGCGGTGCCGGTCGAGACCAGGACGCTTCCCGCGGCGAGCGACACGGCGATCGCGAGGGAACGGGAACGGCGGGCGCGGCGGGTGGTTGAGCTCATGCTGCGTCGATCTCCTTGGCAGAGGTGCCTCCGGAGAGAGGCACTCGCCGATCAACTTAGCTGAGCCTTACCTAATCCGTCATGCCCTTGATCCCGTCCGGTCAGGGAAGCGGCCGGTGATCAGAAATGGCAACCGGCATGCGCGAGGGCCTGCTTGAGGAGGAGGCCGTGACCGCCCGGCATCTCGTTCTGGACCCCCTCCGACGAGGCCTCCTGCGGACTCAGCCAGACCAGGTCGAGAGCGTCCTGCCGGGGACGGCAGTCACCGGCCACCGGGACGATGTAGGCGAGGGACACCGCGTGCTGACGGGGATCGTGGAACGGAGTGATGCCGTGCGTCGGGAAGTACTCGGCGACGGTGAAGGGCTGGAGGGAGGCCGGGACGCGGGGGAGCGCCACCGGGCCGAGGTCCTTCTCCAGGTGGCGCAGAAGGGCGTCCCGGACCCGCTCGTGGTGCAGGACCCGGCCGGAGACGAGGGAGCGGCTGACCGCTCCGTCCCGCCCCATTCCCAACAGCAGTCCGATGCTGGTGACTTCGCCGCTGTCGTCGACGCGCACCGGCACCGCCTCGACGTACAGGATCGGCATGCGCGCACGGGCGTCCTCGAGCTCGTCGGAGGTCAGCCAGCCGGGCGTGGTTTCGGTCGTGTCAGACATCGGCTGATCATACGTTCACTGGCTCCCGGCGTGCTGCTTCACCTTCGTCGCGGTGTCGCCGTCGACCGCCGACGCCAGTTGCGGAACCAGACGTTCCAGCAGCTACGGCAGGCTCAGCACCGTCACGAAGGAGACGGAGCCGCCGTAGTCGCCGGCCTCCGCGACATAGACCTCGCGGTCCTCCTCGGCCACGTCAAGGCCGGCGTAGAGGGCGTTCTTGTCGAGCTCGGCCCCTCGTCCTTCGCCGGGTCGGAGGCGATCCGCACGATCGCGTCGGTGCCGAGCAGATCGGTGCGCTCCTCGCTGATGTCGGCGCCGAACTCGTCACCGATGACCTCGTCCAGATCGCTCGGCAGAGTGAAGCCGAGACCGGTGAGGACCCGGGAACGGGGGTCCTGGCCGCCGAACCTGTGGCGAGGCGAGCGGGCCTGACGGCGGGTCGACCAGGGGGTCCGGGAGCAGGTCCGGGAGCGGGTCCGGGAGCAGGTCCGGGAGCAGGTCCGGGAGAGCCGGGCATCAGTCGCCGTCGTTCACGGTGGTGGTGTCGGGTCCTGCCTGGCGCGTGGGGGGGCGCGTCGGTCGGGGTACGGGTGCCGGACCACGCCTCCCAGAGAGAGGCGTAGGGCCCGGATCCTTCGCGCAGCTCGTCGTCGGTGGCCTCGGCACGGGCCAGGCGCAGATCGTCCGCGAGCGGCCCGGCGAACACGTGCGTCTCCTGGGTGACCAGAGCCACCGGCAGGCCCTCGCCCCGGTCCCGGGTGCCGCTCAGGTGCACCGAGCCCGAGGGGGGCCGGTGCACCCCCGCGATGAGCTTGGCGAGGGTGGTCTTGCCCGCGCCGCTCGGGCCGGCGAGGGCCACCCGTTCCCCGGCCCGCAGCGTGAGGCCCACGTTCTGCAGGACGGTCCTGCCGGGTATGTAGGCGTGGTCGATGCCGGTCACCGACTGCGCGTCGTCCAGGAGTACGAGTGCGGAGTTGACCGGCGCGAACAGGCTGTGGAAGTAGAGCGCGGCGGCGGTCGCGGTGCCGATGGACACGGAGTCCGCGCGGACGAGGAGCTCCCCTGCCCGAGCCGGGACTTGGGCTCGGTCGAGGGTACGAAATCCGCCAAAGCCGGGTCGGGTGATTAGGTTACCCTGACTTCCCGGCCGTCGTCGGTGAGCGCTCCCGTCGTTGCCGTTTCCCTCCAGGCCAGGCCCCTGCGGGCCCCTAGGCTGCTTCCCGGCACCCACACCTACCCCCTGGAGCGCACACCGTGTTCGACCCCGCACCCGAGTACCCGTACCCCGACGCTCACCGAGCGGACGAGGCGCCGGCGCCGCACGCGCTGCTCGCGCCCGTGCTCGGTCTCCTGGGCACCTGGCGCGGCCGGGGCCGGGGCGAGTACCCCACCATCGAGGCGGACTTCACGTACGCCCAGGAGGTCACCTTCACCCACGACGGCCGCCCCTTTCTGCACTACGAGGCGCGGGCCTGGCTCCTCGACGCGGACGGCGCACCACTGCGGCCGTCCGCCCGGGAAAGCGGCTGGTGGCGGCTGCAGCCCGAAGGCCGCGTGGAGGCGCTGATCACCCAGCCCACCGGCATCGCGGAGATCGCGGTGGGCAGTGCGACCGGCGACACGATCGACCTCTCCACCAGTGAGGTGGCCCGCACGCCCACCGCCAAGGAGGTGCAGGCCACCCGCCGCCGCTACGAACTGACGGACGCGGACACCCTCACCTTCCTCCACGACCTCGCGGCGGTCGGACAGCCGCTGCAGCACCACCTCTCGGCGCGGCTCCACCGCACGGCGTAGACGTACGCGGGGCCACGTACGACAACGCACCGTCTGCCATCCGCTCGCTTGCGCACATGGCCCGAAAGCGGTCTTGACCGAGGCTCGCCAAAGTCTATGGTCTGGACTAATCGGCCATCGTGAACATCTGGCCCCAGCACTTCACGCACACCCCCACCCCAGCGTCGTGAAGGAGTTACGCATGCACAGGAAGCGGAAGTTGGCCGCCGTGATCGGTGCGGGCCTTGCGCCCGTCCTCGCCCTCACCCTGCCGACCGGTTCGGCCAGCGCGCACGGATACGTCAACGCACCGGCCAGTCGGCAGGCGCAGTGCGCGTCGGGCACGGTCTCGTGCGGCGAGATCAAGTGGGAACCCCAGAGCGTCGAGGGCCCCAAGGGCCTGCGCAGCTGCAGCGGCGGCAACTCCAGGTTCGCCGAGCTCAACGACGACAGCAAGGGGTGGAAGGTCAGCGACGTCAGCAGGACGCAGACCTTCACCTGGACGTTCACCGCACGGCACCGCACCGCGAACTACGAGTACTTCGTCGACGGCACGAAGGTCGCGACGATCGACGGCGGCAACCAGCAGCCGCCGGCCACCGTCCAGCACCAGGTCAACCTCGGCAGCGCCACGGGCAGGCACAAGGTGCTTGCGGTCTGGAACATCGGCGACACGTCGAACGCCTTCTACGCGTGCATCGACGTGAACATACGGTAGGAAGCGCGTACTTGACGGAAAACTCCGCGACGGAAATCTCTGCGGTCATGGCCCTATGAAGTGATACGTCCTCTGGTTACCCTCCGCCGCATGATTTCCACGGTTGTCTGGGGTACCGGAAATGTCGGCCGAGCGGCCATCCGTGCCGTCGAGGCCCACCCGGCGCTGAGGCTCACGGCTGTGCTCGTCCACCATCCCGACAAGGTCGGCCGTGACGCGGCCGGCCTTGCCGGGCTCGACGGGCGGTTGGGCGTCGCGGCGACCGACGACATCGACGCGGTCCTTGCCGCGGCACCCCAGGCCGTGGTGTACGCGGCCTCCGGCGACCTGCGCCCCGACGAGGCCCTCGCCGACATCGGCAGGGCGATCCGGGCCGGAGCCGTCGTCGTCACCCCCGCCCTCTACGCGCTCTACGACCAGCGCGGCGCCCCGCCCGAGCTGCGGGACCCGATCCTCGCCGCCATCGCGGACGGCGGCGGATCCCTCTTCGTGTCCGGCGTGGACCCCGGCTGGGGCAACGACGTACTGCCGCTCCTGATCAGCGGGCTCGGCAGCACCGTCGACGCGATCCGCTGCCAGGAGATCTTCGACTACTCCACGTACGAGCAGGAGGATTCCGTACGCCACCTGATCGGCATGGGGCATCCGATGGACTACGAGCCCCTGATGCTCGCCGAGACCATTCCGACCATGGTGTGGGGCGGCCAGATCCGGCTGATGGCCAGGGCGCTCGGTGCCGAACTCGACGACATCCGCGAGACGTTGGAGCGGCGCGCGCTGGACACCTCGGTGAGTACCCGCACGATGGGCGACTTCGAGGCGGGCACCCAGGGCGCGGTGCGGTTCGAGGTGCAGGGCATCGTCGGGGGCGTACCCCGCATCGTCATCGAGCACGTCACCCGCATCCACCCGTCCTGCGCACCGGACTGGCCGACGCCGCCCGACGGAGCCGGAGCGCACCGGGTCATCATCGAGGGCCGCCCGCGCATCGAGGTGACGGTCGAGTCCACCGACGAGGGCGAGAGCCGGTCGGCGGGCGGCAACGCCACCGCGGTCGGCCGTCTGGTCGGCGCCATCGACTGGCTCGTGGACATGGAACCCGGACTCTACGACGCGCTCGACGTCCCGCTGCGCCCCGCGACAGGCAAGCTCGGAAGGAGCAAACAATGAGCTCGATGAACCCGATGCACATAGACATCCCCGAGGGGCAGGAGCCGATCGGGTACGTGTGGGGCGACATGGTCCCCGGTATCGGCATGGCCGCCGCGAACTTCTCGCTCTCGGTGTACGAGCACACGACCCTGGGGCTGCGGGAGTTCGAGGCCGCGCGGCTGCGCATCGCGCAGATCAACGGATGTCTGTTCTGCCTCGACTGGCGCACCGAGCGTGAGGGCCGGAAGGTCGAGGAGGAGTTCGCCGAAGCGGTGACCCAGTGGCGCACCACCGACGCGTTCGACGACCGGACACGTCTTGCCGCCGAGTACGCCGAGCGGTACGCCCTGGATCACCATGGCCTGGACGAGGAGTTCTGGACGCGGATGACCGCGCGCTACAGCCAGCACGAGATCGTGGAACTGAGCATGAGCATCGGTTCCTGGCTGGCGTTCGGCCGGCTCAACCACGTGCTCGGCCTCGATGCGGTGTGTGTACTACCCGGGCACTGACTCCCCGGGTGCCGAGGGGTGCTGTCAGACATCCGTGGCGATGATCTTCTCGATGTTCCGTTCGGCGAGCGCCGTGATGGTGACGAACGGGTTGACGCTCGTGTTGCCGGGGATCAGCGAGCCGTCGATGACGTACAGGCCCGAATAGCCGTGCAGGCGGCCGTAGTTGTCGGTTGCCTTGTTCAGGACCGCGCCGCCGAGCGGATGGTACGTGAGGTGGTCGCCCCAGATCTTGTACGTGCCGAACAGGTCGGTGCGGTAGATCGTCCCCTCCTTCGAGTTGATCTTGTCGAAGATGGTCTTGGCGGCGTCGATGGACGGCTGCTTCCAGGCCGTCTGCCAGTTCAGCTCCGCCTTGCCCGCCGCGGCGTTCCAGGAGAAGGAGGCGCGGTGGGGGTTCTTGGTGATCGACAGGTAGAACGAGGCGTAGGTCTCGATGCCGGTGGGCAGTGGCGCGACCTCGGCGAACGCGCCACCGGCCGCCCAGTTGTCGATGCCGCCCGTGGGGATGGACGACTGGACCTTGCCGGTCGGGTCCCACAGGTGGTTGGCGCGGCCGCACATGACGTTGCCGTTGTCGCCCCAGCCCTTGCCGATCTCCCCGTTCAGCTGGGGGAGCGCGCCGGTGGCTTTCAGTTTGACCAGTAGTTTGCTGGTGCCGACACTGCCGGCCGCGAAGAACACCTTGTCCGCGGTCACGGTCTTGGTGGCGGTGGTGGCGCCACTGGTGTTGAGCTGCTCGATGACGACGGTGTAGCCGCCGCCGGAGGCGGGGGAGACCGTGGTGACCCTGTGCAGCGGGGAGATGGTGACCTTGCCGGTCGCGGTGGCCTTCGCGATGTAGGTCTTCTGGAGCGACTTCTTGCCGTAGTTGTTGCCGTAGAGGATCTCGCCGGCGACCGCCGACTTGGGGACCGTTCCCGCCGCCTCCTGCTTCATGTAGTCCCAGTCGTAGACGCCCGGCACGAAGACGAACGGGAAGCCGGAACGCTGGGCGTGCTTACGGCCGACCCGGGAGTACTGGTAGCAGTCGACGCTGTCGAACCAGGCCGGGTCGATGAGGCTGACGCCGAGACCGGCGTTGGCGCGTGGGTAGTAGGTGGAGTACATCTCGTCGGCGTTGACCGACGGCAGGATGGCGCCGAAGTTCTCGCGCTTGGGCGTGACCGCCATGCCGCCGTTGACCAGGGAGCCGCCCCCGACACCCCGGCCCTGGTAGACGATGATCCCGCCCATCTCCTCGGCGTCGAGGATCCCGGTGTAGCGGGGGATGTCCTTGTCGATCGGGAAGCCGAGGAAGTTGCTCAGGGGCTGTTTGGTCCTGGTGCGCAGCCAGTACGAGCGGCCGTCGGGCGAGGTCGTGTGGGCGAAGATCTTGCCGTCGGAGCCAGGGGTGTCCCAGGCCATGCCCATCTCGACCATCTGGACGTCGACGCCCGCCTGGGCGAGGCGCAGGGCGGCGACGGAGCCGCCGTACCCGGTGCCGATCACCAGGACGGGGACGCGGGCCCCGTCGCCGATGGGTCCGGCAGCGGCGGCGGTCGCGGACTGCGTTCGGGCGGCGGCGGGGATGGCCTGAGCGGAGAGGGTGACGGCGCCCAGAATAGAACCCGTTCCAGTGATGAATCTTCGACGCGTCACGCCCTCTGAGGCGGTAATGCGCGTGGTAGTGCCACTCATGTGACGTTCCTCACTCTCGTAGGAATGGGAACGAGTTCTACTGCTATTGGCTCATTAAGTCACTGCATACCTAGAGGTAACTTCTGTCCGATCTTGTACCACTTCTGATCTTGCGCCCATTGTGTGCCGTCGCCCCTCGGCCGCTGCCGCGCCAGGTCCACATCGAAGTCCGGCTTCGGGTGCCGCGGATCCAGCGTGCTCAGGTGCCGTCCGGGGTCCGTCACTCGGTCCGGGCCTGAGGGGAGACCTTGTAAAGGAGTCTTTCTAAAGATATCTTTACATCATGCCGGAGACCCCTGAGATTTCTGAGACTCCTGAAGCCGTATCCCCGGACGGCACGCCGCCCCGCAGCATCCGCCTCACCGACCCCCGTGCCCTGCGCGCCTATGCCCACCCCACGCGCATGGCCCTGGTCGGCCTGCTGCGGCGGAGCGGCCCGTTCACGGCCACCCGTGCCGCCGAGCTGACCGGAGAGTCCGTGGCCAGTTGCTCGTACCACCTGCGGATGCTCGCGAAGTACGGGCTCGTCGAGGTGGCGCCGGGCGGCCAGGGGCGCGAGAAGCCGTGGCGGGCGACCGCCCGGTACACCGACTGGCCCGGATACAGCGAGGACCCCTCCGTCGCCGAGGCGTCTCACGCGCTGAACACCGCGGTCGCCGAGCGGTACTTCGAGCGCGTCATCCGGGCCAAGGAGCAACGTCACCTCCTGCCGCGCGCCTGGCAGGAGGCGGAGCAGTTCGGCGACACGTTCCTCTACCTCACCCCGGAGGAGCTGACCGGCCTCGGCGAGCGGATGAACGACCTGCTGCGTACGTACGAGGACCGCAACGCCGACCCGTCCCTGCGCCCCGAAGAAGCACGGCGTGTCAGCGTGCTGCGGATCGCCTTCCTGGACCAGGAGATCGCCGAGGGCGTCCTCGACGGCGACGCGGAGGCCGACCGGTGACGGTGGCGGAGCGCATACCCGGCCTTCTGCGTGAGCGGACCTTCCGGCGCTACTGGACCGGGCAGACCATCTCCCTCATCGGTGGCGAGATATCGCTGATCGCCATCCCGCTCGCCGCCGTGCTCGTCCTCGGCGCCGACGCGGCCGAGATGGGCTGGCTCAAGGCGGCCGAACTGCTGCCCGCGCTCCTCCTCAATCTCCCGCTGGGTGCGTGGGCCGACCGGCGGTCCCGGCGGCGGCGCGCCATGATCGCCGCCGACCTGGCCCGCGCGGCGCTGCTCATGACGCTGCCGATCGCGTATCTGCTCGATGCCCTCACGCTCGGGCAGCTCTACGCGACGGCGTTCGCCATCGGCGCGCTGACTGTGCTCTTCGACGCCTGCAACAACACCCTGTTCGTGGCGCTGGTGTCCGCCGAGCGCTATGTGCAGGCCAACTCACTCGTCAGCGGGAGTCGTTCGATGTCCTGGCTGGCGGGACCAGGAGCCGGTGGACTTCTCGTACAGTTCCTCACGGCCCCGTTCGCCCTGCTCGCCGACGCCTTCACCTACCTGGTCTCGGCCCGCTTCCTTTCGCGCATCGAACCGGTCGAGCCCGTGCCGGAGCCCGTCGGCAAGGGACACTTCACGGCGGGGCTCCGATGGGTGGTCAAGGAGCCGTCGATGCGGGCACTGTTCGCCTGGTCCGGGACCATCCAGTTCTTCAACTACATGTTCCACACGCTCTTCGTGCTGTACGTGACGGTCGAACTCGGCCTGGGCGCTGGTGTTCTCGGCGCGATACTGAGTGCCGGTGCCGTCGGCGGCCTTATCGGCGCGGCGTGCAGCGGCAGGATCGTCCGCCGTTTCGGCATCGGGCCCTCGATCCTCTGCGGCTCTGTGGTGTTCACCCTGCCTCTCCTGCTCGTGCCGCTCGCCGACGGCCCGTTGCCGCTGGTCGTCGGCACGCTCTTCGCCGCCGAATTCCTCAGCTGTGCCGGTGTGATGGTCATCGACATCGCCGCCGCTTCACTCCAGATGGTGCTGATCCCCCAGACCATCCGCTCACGGGTCATGGGTGCCTTCCGCACCCTGAACCACGGTTTCCGTCCGCTGGGAGCCCTGCTCGGAGGTTTCCTCGGCGGGGCGATCGGACTGCGCCCGACGCTCTGGATCGGCACGGCCGGAGCGGTCCTCGCGGTGCTGTGGCTCCTGCCGTCGCCGCTGCCGGGCATCCGGGAGCTGCCGGAGACCGCCGAACAGGATGCGGTGCCTGCCTAGTCGGGCCGCCGCGCCACCGCCGCGGCGATCGGCTACCGGCTCAACGAAGCGGCCCGCAGCCTCCGTCTCCGTCTCCGCCTCCGTCTCGGACGAGGCACAGGCCTGGTCGAACTCGATACCCACCAGCCTGGTGGAGTACGGCAGTTGACGGCCGCGGTGGCCCTACGCCCGACCGCTGACGTCCGGCGTCGGCTCCGCTTCGGCGTCCGCGCGGCGGCGTTGGCGCGAGGCCCGCAGGTTCGCGGCGTTTCCGCAGTCCCGGGTGGAGTGCCAGACGCCGCTGTTGTTGCGGGAGCGGTCGTAGAACGCCGTGGCGCAGCGTTCGTTGCGGCAGATCTTCAGGCGCCGCCACTCGCCGGTGGTCTGGGCGAGCAGTGCCTCGCACAGCACGGCGGACGTCAGCCAGCGCCAGCCCTCACCCTCGGGCTCGGTGGTCAGGGCCGCGTCGCCGTGCAGGTTGACCTGAAGGGCGCATGAGGTGGAGCGGGCGCTCTCGCTCTCGCCGCTGGTGCTGCCGCACCGCGAGTGCAGGGCACGGCGCAGTTGTTCGCGCAACTGTCGCAGCTTGGGCAGGTCCTCTTCGGTGAGCGTGAGCCGCACCGCCGTGCGCCCCGTCTTCTCGGCCCAGGTGGGCAGGGCCACGGAGATCCAGTCCTGCGCGGCCGCCACGTCCCCGAGAAGGTCGGCCTCGGCCGCGCCGCCGGAGGGCGCGGTGTTCAGGATGTCCTGCACGAGGCCAAGGCCGCCGGGGACGGCGGTGGGGAAGTAGCGCTCGGTCGCAGGCCAGGTCATGGGCATATCCTACTCGACCGCGGACGACAGCAGCGTTCTACCTTAGCTGCTGTCGCCCGCGATCAAGTCGACTGTCGCTCAGACCAGGCTCTTCAGCTGCGACTTGTCGAAGGGCAGCGCGTCACCGAGCCGGTCCTCCAGGGCCTTGGCCGCCCACTCCGGGTCGGCGATGAGGGCGCGGCCCACCGCCACCAGGTCGAACTCGTCCCGCTCCAGGCGGTCGATGAGCGGCTCGATGCCCGTGGACGCGGACGGTACCGCCCAGCCCTGTGGCCCGATGAACACCTGGTCGAGGCCGACCGAGCCGACGGTGATCACCGGCTTCCCGGAAATCTTCTTGACCCAGCCCGCGAGGTTGAGGTCGCTGCCCTCGAACTCCGGCTCCCAGTAGCGGCGGGTGGAGGCGTGCAGTACGTCGACGCCCGCGTTCACCAGCGGCGTCAGTACGCGCCCCAGTTCCTCGGGGGACTCGGCGAGCCGCGCGTCGTAGACGCCGCCCTTCCACTGCGAGAGCCGGAAGACGACGGGGAAGTCGGGCGAGACGGCGGCCCGCACCGCTGCGACGATCTCCGCGGCGAAGCGGGTGCGGGAATCGATGTCGCCGCCGTAGCCGTCCGTACGCTGGTTGGTGCGCTCCCAGAAGAACTGGTCGAGCAAGTAGCCGTGAGCTCCGTGCAGTTCGACACCGTCGAAGCCGATGCGCTCGGCGGCCGCCGCGGCGTCCGCGAACGCCCGGATCACGTCGTCGAGGTCGGAGGCCGTAAGGGCGCTGCCCTTGGGCTGTCCGTCGAGGCCGATCCCGGAGGGGCTCGCCGAGGGGGCGGAGGGCACCGGGCCACTGCCCTCGTCGCGCGCGACACCGACGTGCCACAGCTGCGGAATGATCTTGCCGCCCGCGGCGTGCACGGCTTCGGCCACCTTGCGCCAGCCTTCGAGGGCGTCGTCGCCGTAGAAGCGCGGGACGCGGTCGCTCGTACCGGCCGAAGCGTGGCCGACGTACGTGCCCTCGGTGATGATCAGGCCGACACCGGCGGCGGCCCGGCGGGCGTAGTACTCGGCCACGCCCGCGTCCGGCACGCCGTTCGGTGAGAACTCCCTGGTCATGGGTGCCATCACGATGCGGTTGGGCAGAGTGAGGCTGCCGACGCTGAAGGGGCGGTCGAGGGTCTGGGGGGTGCGGGCGGTCTGCGACGCCGGGGTCATGCGTCCTCCTGGCAGGGAACGGGGGTGCGATCACCGTGAGATCGATGACGTAAGCGTACCTGGTTCACTCATGTCGTTTTGTCGAAGCTCGCACGGCGGCACGGCCGCGATCGGCGGGGCGGAGGCGAAGAGGGAGGCGAAGGGGGGAGGCGAAGGGGGAGGCCGGTGGTCCAGAACCTGCCATCGGGCTCGGAGGCCGGGATCATTCGCTGGACCGGGGAGCGGTCATGGCCGCAGGCTTGCCGCATGCCTGAGAACACCCGGAAGCCGACGGCCTGGTTCGCCCGGGCCGGCGCCCGCACCTGGACCTGCTCGCCCGCCCCGGTGGAGGCCCAGGCCTTCCACGCCTCACTCCCCGGTTACGAGATCACCCCGCTCCATGAGCTTCCCTCTCTGGCCGCGGAGCTGGGGGTCGGCCGGATCTTCGTCAAGGACGAGTCCGCGCGTCTGGGGCTGCCCGCGTTCAAGGCGCTCGGGGCGTCCTGGGCGGTGCACCGGGCCCTCGCCGAGCGGGCCGCGAGCACCGAGGCCTCGTCGGCGGATTCGGCGGATTCGGAGGACTCGGCGGATTCGCCGGAGCAGGTCACGCTGGTCACCGCCACCGACGGCAACCACGGCCGCGCGGTCGCCCGGACGGCCCGGCTGCTCGGCCGGTGCGCCCACGTCTTCGTCTCCCAGGGGGTGCATCCGGCCGCCTCGGCGGCGATCGCAGCCGAGGGCGCCGAGGTCACCCAGGTCGCGGGGTCCTACGACGACGCCGTGCGGGAGGCGGCCCGCGCCGCGGCGGAGGGGATCGCCACCGTGCTCGTCCAGGACTCCGCCTGGCCCGGCTACGAGCGCATCCCCCGGTGGATCGTCGAGGGGTACTCGACCCTGCTCGCCGAGATCGACGCTCAGCTCGCCGCGGCCGGTGCCGAGGCGCCCGACCTGGTGGCCGTGCCCGTCGGGGTGGGCTCGCTCGCGCAGGCCGTCGTCACCCACTACCGCAGCCGCCCCGCGGGGGAGAAGGCCCCCGCGCTGCTCTCCGTGGAGCCCGAGGCGGCGGCCTGCGTCATCGAGAGCCTCACCCGCGGGGAACTGTCCAGCGTCGTTACCGGCGACACGGCCATGGCGGGCCTGAACTGCGGCACCCCCTCCAGCCTCGCCTGGCCCTACCTGCGCGACGGCCTCGACGCCGCCATCGCCGTCACCGACGCGGACAGCGCACGGGCGGCCCGCGAGCTCGCCGCCCTCAAAGTCTCCTCAGGTCCTTGCGGAGCCGCGTCGCTCGCGGGCGTGCGCGCCGCACTGACCGGCGACGGCGCCGACGACCGCCGCGCGGCTCTTGCTCTCGGCCCCGCGTCGACCCTCGTGCTGCTCAGCACAGAGGGCGCGGAAGCCAACCCGTACCACCAGGACCTCGCCCCATGACACTCGCACCAGAGGCACGCGCGCGCTGACCGAACCCCAGTACGGGCGACCGCGCGGGCGACGGAAACGCGCGGTCGCATGGGAGAATCCGGCGCGTGGACGGGGGGATCCTCGAGCGGGATCTTGAGCTGGTTCGACTGACCGCCGCCGCTCTGGAAGCGGCCGACGGCGCGGGTTCGGTGGCGCTCGTCTTCGGTGAGGCGGGCATCGGCAAGTCGAGCCTCGTGAACGCGCTGCCGAGTGTGCTGTCCGCGCAGGCCAGGGTGCTTGTCGGGCAGTGCGACGACCTTGCCACGCGGCGCCCGCTCGGGCCGTTCCGCGACCTTGTCGGCAGCGTAGGGGCCGAGCTGGCGCAGGCGGTGACCGAGGGCGGCGACCGGCACCGGGTGTACGACGCGCTGCGGGCCGAGCTCGGCGAGACGCCGCATCCGACGGTCCTCGTCGTAGAGGACGTGCACTGGGCGGACGAGGCCTCTCTCGACGCGCTGCGGTTCCTCGTACGCCGCATGGATCGCATGCCCGCCGTCCTCGTACTGACCTACCGCGACGACGAGTTGAGCCGCGAACACCCCCTGCGCCACCTCCTGGGCCAGGTGTCGCGAGCGGCCCGCGTGCACCGCGTGCCCCTGTCCCGCCTGTCCCGGAACGCCGTGCGCACCCTGAGCGCGCCCAGCCGCCTCGATCCCGCGCAGGTGTACGCCGTGACGTCGGGCAACCCCTTCTACGTCGCCGAGGTCGTCGCGGCGGGCGGCACCGGAGACGTGCCCCCGACCGTGGTCGACGCCGTCCTGGCCCGCCTTCGCGGCCTCGACGACTCCGCACGCGACGCGCTCGAACAGCTCGCCGTGGTGCCGTCGGCGACCGAGCGCACCCTGGCCGACGCGCTACTGCCTTACGGAGTGGGTCAGTTGACCGCGGCTGAACGGCGCGGGCTCCTCGTCGTGGCGCCCGAGCGAGTGGTGTTCCGGCACGAGATCATCCGGCGCGCCATCGCCGACTCGCTGCCCGCGGCGCGGCGCATCGAGCTCAACCGGAAGGTGCTCGCCGTCCTGGTCGCGCAGCCCGGCGCCGACTACTCCCGCATCGTCCACCACGCCGCCCAGGCGGGCGACCAGGACGCCATCGCGCGCTACGGGCCCGACGCGGCCAGGGACGCCGCACGCACCGGCGCGCACCGGGAGGCCGCCGCCCAGCTGCGGCTCGTCCTGTCCCGGCGCGAGCGCTACGGCCGCGCCGAACTGGCCGGCCTCCTTGAGAGGTTCGCGGTGGAGAGCTACACCATCGCCGACTCCCCGGCCGCCGTCGGCGCCCAGCTGGAAGCCGTCGCTCTGCGCCGCTCCCTCGGGGACTTGAGGGCGCTCGGCGCCGATCTGCGCTGGCTCTCGCGGATCCACTGGTGGGCGGGCGACGCGGACGCCGCACAGGAAGCCGCCCGAGAAGCCATAGACGTACTCGAACAGGCCGGGGACGAGCGGCTGCTGGCGCTCGCGCTCAGCAACACCTCTCAGCTCCGCATGCTCTCCGACCGGTACGCCGAGGCCGTCGGGTACGGCGAACGCGCCATCACCCTGGCCCGGCGTACGGGCGACGCGGCGATCCTGTCGCACGCGCTGAACAACGTGGGCACCGCCCGCTGGCGCGGCGGCGACCCCCTTGGCCGGCCGCAGTTGGAGGAGAGCCTGGCGGTCGCGCTGAAGGCGGACGAGGCCGAGCACGCCTGCCGCGCCTACGCCAATGTCATCTGGACGCTCCTGGAGAACCTGCGGTTCACGGAGGCGGACCACTTCCTGGCCCCCGCCATGGAGTTCGCGGACCGCACGGAACACCTGGGGTTCCTGCGCTACCTCCAAGTGGAGCTAGCCCTGCGGCAGTTCGCCGCGGGCAACTGGGGCGAGGCGGAGAAGCTCGCCGAGTCCGGTGACGCGCAGGAGTTCCCGCCCGCGCGCTGCCCCGCCCTGACCGTACTCGCACGGGTGCGGATCCGGCGCGGCGCGGAGGGCGGCGACGAACTCCTCGGACAGGCCCGGGAGGTCGCCGCGCGGACCCGGGAGCTCCAGCGCACGGCCCCGGTCGCCGCGGCACGGGCGGAGGCCGCCTGGCTGCGCGGTGACCACGCGGCCGTGATCGACGCCGTCGGCCCCCTGTACGTACAGGCACGGGACCTGGCCGCGACGCCGTACCGGGCGGAGCTCGGTCACTGGCTCGCCAGGGCGGGCCGGCCCGTCCCCGCGGACGACTCCGGTCATCCGTACGCCTTGCAGGCCGCCGGGCAGTGGCGCCGGGCCGCCGAGGCCTGGCGGGCGGCGGGCTGCCCCTACGAGTACGCGGCCGCCCTCGCGGAGAGCCCGGACCCGGCGGACAAGCTCACCGCGCTCGCGGGCCTGGACGCCCTGGGCGCCGAACCCCTGGCCCGGATCGTCCGCAACGAACTGCGCACCCTGGGCGTGGCCCGGATCCCGCGCGGTCCGCACGCGGCGACCCGCCGCAACCCGGCGGGCCTCACCGGCCGCCAGCTCCAGGTCGGCAGGCTCCTGGCGGAGGGTCTGACCAACATCGAGATCGCGGGCCGGCTCGTCCTGTCCGTACGCACGGTCGACAACCACGTCCGCGCGGTCCTGGAGAAGCTCGGCGCCCGCACCCGGCGCGAGGTCGCCGCCCGCTCCACGCAGCTGGGCATCGAGATCGGCCGCGAGAAGTAGCCAAAAGTAGGCAACGGCCGGACGTGAGCTGGGTGGTGGGCACGGATATCGGAGCGCCGGGGGCGGCACTAGAACGGGCTCATCGGATGCACCGATCCAACGGGGGAGTACATGTCCATGACGTCCGCACAGGAAGCACGCCGGGAACTTGCGGGATTCAAAGGGGAGTTGAAGGGCCCGGAGGACGCCGGGTACGACGAGGCGCGCGCCGTCTACAACGCCATGGCCGACAAGCGCCCCGCGCTCGTCGCCCGCTGCACCGACGCCGACGACGTGTCCCGCGTCATCGGCTTCGCCCGCGCGCACGGCCTGCTGCTCGCTGTCCGCGGCGGCGGCCACCACGGAGCGGGCCTGGGCACCGTCGACGGCGGTGTGGTCGCCGACCTCTCACCGCTCAAGGCGATCGAGGTCGACGCACAGGCCCGCACGGTGCGGGTCGGCGGCGGCTGCGTCTGGGGCGAGGTGGACCGTGCCACGCACGAGCACGGCCTGGCCACGCCCAGCGGCATCATCTCCTCGACCGGTGTGGGCGGCCTGACCCTCGGTGGCGGCCTCGGTCACCTCACCCGCAGGTTCGGGCTCAGTGTCGACAACCTCCTGGGGGCCGACCTCGTCCTCGCCGACGGCCGTCAGGTGCGGGCGAGCGAGGAGGAGAACGCCGATCTCTTCTGGGCGATCCGCGGCGGCGGCGGCAACTTCGGCGTCGTCACCTCGTTCCTCTTCCGGCTCCACGAGCTGAGCACGGTCATCGCGGGCCCCACCTTCTGGCCCGTCGAGCAGGGGGCCGAAGTCCTCGCCGCCTACCGTGACTTCCTGCCGGGTGCGCCCCGCGAGACGACCGGCTTCTTCATGTTCGGCACCGTGCCCCCGGCCCCGCCCTTCCCCGAGAGCACCCACTTGCGCAAGGTCTGCGGCGTCGTGTGGTGCCACACCACCGAGGATGCCGACGCGGCGGCCCAGGCGATGGCGCCCCTGCTCGACGCGCTGCCAGAGCCGCTCCTGCACGCCGTGGGGGAGATGCCGCACCCGGTGCTCCAGTCCATGTTCGACGGGCTCTATCCGCCCGGCGACCAGTGGTACTGGCGCGCGGACTTCGTCGACGACATCCCGGACGACGCCGTCGACCTGCACGCCAAGTTCGGCGCCGAGCTGCCGACCATGAAGTCGACGATGCACCTCTACCCCATCGACGGCGCCGCCCACGACCACGGCCCCACGGACACCGCCTGGAGCTACCGCGGCGCCCGCTGGGCCAGCGTCTTCGCGGGAGTGGACGCGTCCTCGTCCAACGCCGACCTCATCAAGCGCTGGACGGTCGACTACTTCGACGCGCTGCACCCGTACTCGGCGGGCGGCGCCTACGTGAACATGATGATGGACGAGGGGCAGGACCGCGTACGGGCGAGCTACCGCGACAATTACGCGCGCCTGGCCCAGGTCAAGGCCGCGTACGACCCGGACAACGTGTTCCGCCTCAACCAGAACATCGAGCCCGACCCGCGCGGTCCCGCGTAACCCCTGCGGCCCGCCTCGCCGCGCCCCCCGGTGACGGGGGTCGTAGCGTGGGGTCCATGTGCTGGAGCGCGACGGCCGATGTCGTGGCGGGCGCGGGCATCGCAGCGGTCGGAGTCGCGTGTGTGACCCGGGCGGCCCGCGGGGCCCGCCCGGGCGATCTGCCGCTCGCCGCGCTCCCGCTGCTTCTCGGCGCCCACCAGATCATCGAGTCCCAGGTCTGGCGAGATGGTGGCGGCACCGGCCCCGCCACCACCGCCTGGGCCGTGATCGCCCTGCCGCTGCTCGCGCTGTGGCTGCCCGTGGCGGTGCTGTGCGCGGCGCCGCCGAACGCGCGCCGCCGCCTGCTGATCCCCCTCGCCGTGGGCATCGCGACGGCGGCGGCGCTCTCGTACTCCCTGGCGACCCGCACCGTGACGGCCGAGATCCACGGCCACACGGTCGGGTACGCGTTCGGCCTGCCGCAGCCCGGGCTGATCGTCGCCGGATACCTCCTGGCCACCATCGGCTCCCTGCTCCTCTCCGGCGACCGGGGCCTGGTCCTCTTCGGCGTCCTGGTCGCCGTCGGGGCGGCGGTGTGCGTGGTGCTGTGGCGGCGGGAGTACGTCTCCACCTGGTGCATGTTCGCGGCAGTGTGCTCAGTGGTTCTGTACTTCTGGGTCAGAAGGCGTTCTCGGGCAGCTCCAGGGCCGTCCGGTCCAGGCTTTCGAGGAGCGTGAACTGGGCCTCCGTCTTGGGCAGTTCATGGCGGAAGAAGTAGCGGCACGCGGCGCGCTTGCCCGCGTGGAAGTCCTCGGTGCCCGCTTCCGCCGCGAGCAGCTGCTCCAGCCACATCCACGCGACGACCACATGCCCGACCGCTTCCAGGTAGACGCTGGCGTTGGCGAGCGCCGTCTGCGGGTCGCCCGTCGACCAGAGCCGCCGGGTCACGTCCACCGCACGTGCCACGGACGCGTCGAGCGCGCGCCCGTACCCGGGTGCGACGCCGCCCGCAGCGGCGGCGCGGGCGGTCGTCCTCGCGATGCGCTCGCCGAGCAGCGCGAGACCCGCACCGCCGTTCATGACGACCTTGCGGCCGAGCAGATCCAGGCCGTGGATGCCGTGCGTGCCCTCGTGGATGGGGTTGAGGCGGTTGTCGCGGTAGAACTGCTCGACGTTGTACTCACGCGTGTAGCCGTAGCCGCCGTGCACCTGGATCGCCAGGTCGTTGGCCACCAGGCACCACTGCGATGGCCAGCTCTTGGCGATCGGCGTCAGCACGTCGAGCAGCAGCCGGGCCTCGTCGCGCTCCTCGGGCGAGGTGCCGGTGTTCTGCTCGTCGAGCAGCCGCCCGCAGTACAGATTGAGTGCGAGCGCGCCCTCCACGTACGCCTTCTGGGCGAGGAGCATCCTGCGTACGTCGGCGTGCTCGATGATCGGGATCTGTGGTGAGGCCGGGTCCTTGGCGGTGACGGGGCGGCCCTGCGGGCGGGTGCGCGCGTAGTCCAGGGCGTGCAGATAGCCGGTGTAGCCGAGCGCGGTGGCGCTCAGGCCCACGCCGATCCGGGCCTCGTTCATCATGTGGAACATGTACGCCAGGCCGCGGTTCGCCTCCCCGACGAGATGGCCGACCGCGCCGGGCTCGCCGCCGGGCCTGTGGACGCCCTCGCCGAAGTTCAGCAGGGTGTTCGTGGTCCCTCGGTAGCCCATCTTGTGGTTGAGGCCCGCGAGCACGACGTCATTGCGCTCGCCGAGCGCACCGTCCTCGCCGACCAGGACCTTGGGCACGATGAACAGCGAGAGCCCCTTCACGCCGGGCGGGCCGCCGGGGATGCGCGCGAGCACCAGATGCACGATGTTCTCCGAGAGCTCGTGCTCGCCGCCGGAGATCCACATCTTGTTCCCGAAGAGGCGGTAGGTCCCGTCCTGGCGCGCCTCGGCCCGCGTCCGCACATCGGCGAGCGACGAACCCGCCTGCGGCTCCGACAGGCACATCGTGCCCAGGAAACGGCCCTCCACCATGGGGCGTACGAAGGTGTCGATCTGCTCCTCCGAAGCGTGCGCGAGGAGCAGATTGGCGTTGCCCATGGTCAGGAAGGGGTACGCGGCCGTGCCGACGTTCGCCGCCTGGAACCACGCGAAACAGGCCTGCGCCACCACGGACGGCAGCTGGCCGCCGCCGATCTCGTGATCCATGGCGCCGGCCAGGAGCCCCGATTCCCCGAAGACCCGGAGCGCCTCCTTCACCTCGGGGATGACGTGCACCTTCTCCCCGTCGAAGGTGGGCTCCTGGGCGTCGTTCTTCTTGTTGTGCGGGGCGAAGTGGCGCGTGGCGATCTGTTCGCTCAGTTCGAGGGCGGCGTCGAAGGTCTCGCGGGAGTGGTCCGCGTACCGCTCCCTGCCGGTGAGCGCGGGCACGTCGAGCCACTCGTACAGCAGGAACTCGAGGTCGCGGCGGGAAAGGAGCAGGGATGCCATGCGGATTCTCCATGCGGTGACGGCGGTACCGATCCCGGGGCAGGAAGCCCCGCACTCCCGATACTAAGCGGTTGCTTATGGTATTTGTCGAGGGCGGCCCGGTCGCCGGTGTCCGTGGCCGCCAGGGTTCGCCGGAACCCGCATGTGCTCCGCCATCGCCCGGTCCGCGGCTTCGGGGTCGCCCGCGCGGATCGCGTCGAGGACCGCGCCGTGCTCGCACAGGGTGCCGCTGACGGTCATCTACGGCGGCAGCGCGGGCCCCGGCCTGCTCACCCGGCTCGGCCAGGACGTCGGCGGCCTCTTCCTGGGCCGTTTCGCCCACGACCCGGCCGCCGTCGAGTCCGTCCTCGACGAAGTCATCCCGTCGGTGCCGGGGCGCGGTCCGCTACGGCACCGACTTGGTCGGTACGACGGCCTCACGCTGATGCGGGATCAAGCCCGGCGGCAGCTCGCCCTGCTGCACGTTCACCGTCCTGACCGGGGCGGGCACCCTGATGCCCTCGGCGCGGTAGCGCTGGTGGAGCTGCTTGATGAACTCGTGCTTGATGCGGTATTGGTCGCTGAACTCGCCGACGCCCAGGATCACCGTGAAGCTGATCCTGGAATCGCCGAACGTGTGGAAGCGCACGGCCGGTTCGTGCTCGGGAAGGGCGCCGTCCACATCCCTCATGACGTTCTCCACGACCTCGGTCGTGACGCGCTCGACCTGCTCCAGGTCGCTGTCGTAGCTGACGCCGACCTGGACCATGATCGACAGGTCCTGCTCGGGGCGGCTGAAGTTGGTCATGTTCGTGCCCGCGAGCTGGGCGTTGGGGATGATGACGAGGTTGTTCGACAGCTGACGCACCACCGTGTTGCGCCAGTTGATGTCGACGACGTAGCCCTCCTCGCCGCTGCTGAGCTTGATGTAGTCGCCCGGCTGCACCGTCTTGGCCGCCAGGATGTGCACGCCCGCGAAGAGGTTGGCCAGGGTGTCCTGCAGGGCCAGGGCGACCGCGAGGCCGCCGACGCCGAGGGCCGTGAGCAGCGGGGCGATGGAGACGCCGAGGGTCTGCAGGACGACGAGGAAGCCCATCGCGAGGACGACCACGCGGGTGATGTTGACGAAGATCGTCGCCGACCCCGCGACGCCCGACCGGGACTGCGCGACGGACTTCACCAGGGTGGTGACCACGCGGGCCGCCGTCAGGGTCCCGGCAAGGACGAGCAGGGCGGTCAGCGTCATCGAGACGTTGCGGCCGGTCCTGGGGGTGAGCGGCAGAGCGGCCGCGGCGACGGCCGCGCCCGCGGTTATCGCCGCGCAGGGCACCAGGGTGCGCACGGCGTCGACGATGACGTCATCGCCGCTCCACCGGGTCCTGCTGGCCCGTTCGCCCAGCCACCGCAGGATCATGCGCAGCAGCAGACCCGCCGCGATGCCAACGGCCACCGCGATACCGGCGGTGATCAGGTCGTGCCATGTGAGGGCTCGCTCCATCAGTTCCTTCTCCAGGTCGTACGGGCGCACCGGACGTATGTTCGTGTCCGGCGCGAGCGTCATCCTGCCCCATGGGTGCGGCACCGTTGCCGGGGGCCCGAGCTCAGCCTGCCGTCAACTCGCCGGGCACAGGGCGATTTCCGGCATCCCGATCACCACCTGCTACGGCTTGCGCGCCACCCCCGCGTACATCGGCACCGATGTCCCGTCCCTGACCTCGTCGACGCCGAGCTCCTGACGCCAGTCCGGCGCCCACACGATGCCGGGGTCAAGGAGCTCAAGGCCCTCGAAGAACCGCTCCACCTCGGCCCGCGCGCGTGGCGCGAGCGTGACGCCCCCCGCCTTGTACATCTCCACCGCCTGCCGCGTCCGCTCCGGATCGAAGTCGGCGGAGATCTGGGACAGGACCAGGTGGCTGCCGGGAGCGAGGGCGGCCACGAGCTCCTCCACGACGTCGTACGCACCGTCGTCATCGCTGATGAAGTGCAGCAGCGCGATCAGCGAAAGGGCGATCGGCTGCGTGAAGTCCAGTACGCCCTCCGCCTGTTCGAGGATCTTGTCCGGCTCGCGCGCGTCCGCCTGGAGGAACTCCGTCGCCCCCTCGGCCGTCCCGCGCAGCAGCGTCTCCGCGTGTGCGAGCACCGTCGGATCGTTGTCCACGTAGACGACGCGTGCCTCGGGGGTGGCCGACTGGGCGATGCGATGGAGGTTCGGCTCGGTGGGGATCCCGGCGCCGATGTCCAGGAACTGGCGTATTCCGGCCTCTTTGGCCAAGTGGCGCGTGGCGCGCTGCATGAACCAACGGTTGTGCTGCGCACAGTACTTGGCCTGCGGTTCGAGCGACACGATCTGAAGCCCGAGCTCCTCGTCCACCGGGTAGTTGTCCTTACCGCCCAGGTACCAGTCGTAGACCCGGGCGGGGTGTGCCTTGCTGGTGTCGATCGGGTGGGTGGAGGGCGGCGGAATCGCGGTCATGCGTCAACTCCCAGGGGTGGCACTGGCGTTCAGACGGACTTCGCGTACGTCCGTTCATCGTGCCCGCTCGGCCCCCCGGGCTCAAGAACCACTCGGGTCCTGGAGCAGACTGCCCGCGCCCGGCACCTGCGGCGGAAGTCCCAGCTCGGTCAGGACGCGGTACGCCGTCGCGGTGGCCGCCGACAGGACGGGAAGGCCCGCCGCGTCCTCCACCGCCTGGATCGACGCGAGCGAAGGCATCTGCACACACGCCGAGAGGACGAGCGCGTCGGCGCGGCTCAGGTCCACCCGCCGCCAGTGGTCGCGCAGGTCGGCGGGGTCGAGCCGGGCGACCGCCAGATTGTCCGGCACCTCCAGGCTGAGCGCGTCCACGACCTCGATCCCGGCATCCTCGATGTAGTCGACGACCAACTGGGTGAGCGGCTTCATGTACGGGGTGATGATCGCGACCCGTGCCGCGCCGAGCGCCTTGATGCCGTCGAGCAGGGCGCCCGCGCTGGAGATCACCGGCGCCTGCGCGCCCTCGGAGCGCAGGGCGGCGGTGATCTCGTCCTCCGCCGTGCAGTGGTGTCCAGGACCCTGCGCCATGATCGCGACGAGGCAGGCGGTGGCGACCACGTCCGGCCTGGCGTCGGCGAGTTCGAGCGCGGCCCGCTCGGTCTGCGCGTTCATGGCCTTCAGCTGCTCGGGCGTCACGTGCTTCATCCGCATCCGGCTGCTGTGGAAGACGAACCGGTCCTGCGGGGCCACGGACTCGCGGTCGCGCAGCATGCGCGGCAGCTCCGTCTCCATCGTCAGATTGGAGCTGGGCACGATCATGCCGATGTGGTGGTCGGTCGCTGTCGTCGCGGTCACTGCCACGGGATCCTCCGGATGTTCTCGTACGGCGATGCGTACGGCTACGAGTCCTCGCTCAGCCCCTCCCAGTGATCGGCGAGGGACGTGAGGAGGTGCATGACTTCTTCGCGCTGCTCGCCGTCGAACGGCTCGAGGAGCCGCTCGTCGAGGTCACGGGCGCGACGGTTGGAATCGTGGAGGGTGCGCTCACCCTCCTCGGTCAGATAGAGCAGCTTGCGGCGGCCGTCGTCGGCCGCCGTCCTGCGCAGCAGCAGACCCCGGTTCTCCAGGCGGCGTGCCACGTCCGCCATCGTCGACGTGTCCAGGGCCACCGCCGACGCCATCGACCGCTGGTCGCGGCCGGGCGAGGCTTCCACGGCCTGCAGCACGGCGAACTGCGGTCCGGTGAGCGTCGGGTCCACCGCACGGATCCAGACCGCGAGATACGCCTGGTAGAGGCGCCGGACCTGGTATCCGGGAGCGGCGGTGAGGGCGGCGGGCGGCCCGGGCGGCCCTGACGTCGTAGCCGTGGTGGTGGAGGTTTCGTCAGCCATGGGGCCCACTTAAGCACGGGGATTGATCGGCTCGGACGGTCAGGTCAGCATCGGACGCAGCGCCTCGCGCAGGGCGGTGAGGGCAGCGCGTCCGCTGTCCCAGAACAGCATGTGACCCGCGTCCGGGATGCTGCCGAGAACGGCAGACGGGTGCAGCCGCGCGGCCTCGGCGGCGCCCGCCGCGGTGACGACGGGGCTGTCCGCGCCGTACAGGAGCGCCGTCGGTCCCGGCACCGAGGGCCACCAGTCGAAGAAGTCCTCCGTCTCGAAGCCGCGGTGCGTGGCGGCGATCGCCGACGCGTCGCAGCTGGCCAGCCAGCGGGCACGCAGCTCCTGCTCCCCGCGCGGCCAGCGCGGCCAGGACAGGGCCACCTCGTCCGCGTCGGTACCGCGCGTGGCCTGCGACAACTGGTCGAGGAAGGCATCCAGGGGCGTGGGGTAGGGCCCGCGTCCGGGGCCGCTCATCGGCGGGTCCCCGAGCACCGTGCCGCGCAGCGCCACCTTGCTCCGGACCGCCGTCACCGCCGCGATGCGCGCGCCCATGGAGTGCCCGAACAGGATCGGACGGTCGAGGCCGAGCCCCGTGACGACGGCTTCGACGTCCTCGGCGTACTCCTCCAGTGAGTAGGAGCCGCCGCCGTCGGAGAGCCCGCGCCCCCGGACGTCAAGGACCAACGGGCGTACGAGATCCGTCAGTTCGCGCGCAACGAAGTCCATCGTGACGGCGGGGCTCGTGATGCCGGGCAGGACGAGGAGCGGGGTGCCGGGGCCGCCGTAGTCGAGGAGGTGAAGCCGTGTGGCGCCCGAGCGGACCCAGCGGCTGGTGGCGGGGACATCGGCCAGGTCGGCCAGGGCGGACTGTGCCAGACAGCGGTCGGGCGGGGTCATGCGGTCCTCCTTGCGTGCGTGAGGCTGCCGAGGTAGTCGACTGCTTCTTCGAGTTCGATGACATCGCCGTACTTGGCCTGGATGTCGAAGAGGCTCGCCTCGTGCGGTCCCTCGGCGCGGTCGCCGACGCACGCGCGCGGCACGAGCACCGAGAACCCGCTCTGCACGGCGTCGACCGCGCTCGCCCGCACACAGCCGCTCGTCGTCGCCCCGCACACCAGGACCGTGTCGCAGCCAAGACCGGTGAGCAGGGCGGCCAGCGAGGTCCCGAAGAAGGCCGAAGCGCCCTTCTTCAGAACCAGCAAGTCCTTTGGTTCGCGGGAGAGTCGGGGGTCGAGCGCGACCTCCTCGCCGCCCTCGACGAGCGATCGCATGCCCTGTGCCTTCTGCAGCCAGGTGACGGCGTCGCCCGCCGCCTCGGCGGGTGTGTAGGAGATCGCGGTGAAGACGACGGGCACTCCGGCTGGGCGCCCGCTCCCGATCAACTCGCCCACCGCGCCCACCACATCGGTCAGATCCGCCCCCGAGGGGAACCCGTCCTCGGTGAAGCCGCGTGTCAGGTCGACGACGAGGATCGCGGGGCGGCTGCCTCTGCGCACGGGGGAGCCGAATCCGGCCCGTTCGTAGGTACGTTCCGTCTCCTGGCCGTAGTTCACGATGCCCTCCTCAGCGCGCGCAGCTCCCGTGCCTGGGAACCGAGCCGGCCGAGCAGCCAGCCCTCGAAGAGGCCGAAGGCGAAGGCGCCGGCGGCGACGCCGTACTTGGCGGCGGCCGGACCGAGCAGCATGGAGAGGCCGTCGAGTTCGGCCTCCGCCGGGGCGGGCGCGGGGCGGGTGGCCCGGGGAGCCGTGGAGGGAAGGCCGGAAGAGGTGGAAGAGCCGGAAGATCCGGAAGAGGAAGCGGGCGGTGTCGGTGTCCGGTCCTGATCGAGCAGGCTCCCCAGATTCTGCGCGAACTGCTGCAGGATCCGGTCGGACACTGTCGCGATGGCGCCCTTCCCGAACTGCGCGATCTTGCCGCGTATCACCAGATCCGTGGAGATCTGGAGCAGCGCGCCCTCCGGCGCCGCGAGCACTTCGAGCGCGACCTCGGCCTCCGCGTCACCGCTCCCGTGGGTGTCGGCCCCGCGCGCCTGGACCCGCAGCCGCCGCGCCCGCGGGTCGACCTCCAGGAAGCGGACCGTACCGGCGTACGCGGCGCTGATCGGACCGACCTTGATCTTCACGGAGCCCTGCCAGGCGTCCGATTCGCGCCCTTCCAACGCCGCGCCCGGCATGCACGAGGCGACCCGCTCGACGTCGTTCATCAGGGCGAAGACCTCGTCCGGCGAGGCCTTGACCGGGACCGAGTTGGTGAGTTGCATCAGGACTCCTTGGGGCAGCGCCGGGCGACGGCGCACCCGTCGATCGCCTCGACGATGGTCTGGTAGCCGGTACACCGGCAGAGGTTGGAGGCGACGACCTCGCGGATCTCGTCCTTGGTCGCCTCGGGCCGCTCGGCGAGGAAACCCTCGGCGAGCATCAGGAAACCGGGGGTGCAGAAGCCGCACTGCAAGCCATGGTGCTCGCTGAACGACCTTTGCAGATCGCTCAGTTCGGCCCCGTCCGAGAGTGACTCGACGGTACGGATCCGAGCGCCCTCGGCCTGCGCCGCGAACATCAGACACGCGCGCAGGGGCCGGTCGTCGACCAGGATCGTGCAGGCGCCGCAGATGCCGTGCTCGCAGCCGACGTGGGTGCCGGTCAGGCGCAGATCGTGCCGGAGCACGTCCACCAGGGTGCGGCGGGGCTCGGTGATCACTTCGTGCCGTTCCCCGTTGACGTCGAGCGTGAGCAGCACGACGTCGGTGGCGTCGCCGGTGGCGGCCAGGTTGCCGGTGTCGGTCATGAGGAGAGCTCCAGGTTCAGGGCGCGGTGCACGGTCTCCGGGGTGATGGGGGTGTGGTCGAGCTCGACGCCGGTGGGCAGCAGTGCGTCATTGACGGCGTTGAGCACGGCGGCCGGCGCCCCGATGGTGCCGCCCTCGCCCGCGCCCTTCGCGCCGGTCTCCGTGAACGCGCACGGCGTCTCCAGGTGATGGATGAGGACGTCGGGGATCTCGTGTGCGGTGGGCACCTTGTAGTCCATGAAGCTGGTCGCCGACGGTTCGCCCTGGGCGTCGTACGTCACCTGCTCGAAGAGCGCGCCCGCGATGCCCTGCGCTATGCCGCCCCGGCACTGCCCCTCCACGACCTGCGGGTTGATCGCCACCCCGCAGTCCTCGACGCAGATGTACCGAAGGATCTCCACCCGCCCCGTGCCTTCGTGGAGCTCGACGACCACGCCGTGGGTGGCGTTCGAGAAGGTTCCGTCGTTGAAGACGTCGAAGGTGGCGGTGGCGCTCAGGCCCGGCTCGATGTCCTTGGGCAGCAAGTGCGCCTGGAGGTAGGCGACATCGGCCAGTTCCTCGTAGGTGAGGCTCGTGCCGTCGCGGCGCCGTACCGCCCCCACCCCGAGCTCCACGTCGTCGGGGGCGACCTCCCAGCGCGCCGCGGCGATCCGGCACAGCTTCTCTCCGAGCTTCGCCGCCGCGAGCCGTACCGCGCTGCCGCCCACCGTGATGGAGCGGCTCGCGAAGGTGCCCCAGCCGTAGGTGACGCGCTCGGTGTCGCCCTGATGGAGCTTCACCTTGGAGATGTCCAGGCCGAGTTCGTCGGCGACGATCTGTGCCATCGTCGTCTCGTGGCTCTGCCCGTGGCTCATCGTGCCGGTGGTGACGGTCACCGCGCCGCTGGTGTCCATCCGGACCTCGGAGATGTCGAAGCCGGGGACGACCCGCATCTTGCGCTGGGCGAAGGCCTTGGAGCCGTAGCCGGTGCGCTCGCTGAAGCAGGAGTAGCCGATGCCGATGTGCCGCCCTCGCGCCGCCGCCTGTGAGCGCTTCTCGTACCAGCCCTCGTCCTTGACCAATCGCTCGCACAGGTTCAGTGACTCCAGATAGGAGCCCGGGTCGTACGTGATGCCGTTGACGCCCGTGTACGGGAACTCGGTGATGACGTTGCGGCGGCGGATCTCCACGGCGTCCAGGCCCAGTTCACGGGCGGCCCGCTCGAAGAGCCGCTCCACCACCATCACGTACTGCGGACGGCTCACCCCCCGATATGGGGCGGTGGGCGCCTTGTTGGTGGTGACCGCGCGGCCACGCACCCGGTAGGCGGGCACTCTGTAGACGCCGGGCATCTCGGCCGACGCCATCAGCGGCTCGATGCCCGCCGTGAACGGATAGCAGGAGTAGGCGCCCATGTCGCACACCACATCGGCGTCCAGGCCCAGGATCCTGCCCTGCTCGTCGAAGGCGGCGCGCACGTCGTAGCGCTGTTCGCGGGCGAGGAAGGACGCGGACAGGGCGTCCTTGCGGTCCTCGATCCACTTCACCGGCCTGCGAAGGCGCAGTGCGGCCGCCGCGGCGGCGATCTCCTCGCGCCCGACGACACACTTCTGGCCGAAGCCGCCGCCCATGTCGGGCACCACGACCCGCACCGCCCGTTCGTCGAGGCGCAGACAGCGGGACGCCACCGTCCTTACCTGGTGTGGGACTTGAGTGCAGGTCTGCAGGACGAGCTGTTCCTCGCGATCGTCGAAGTGGGCGACGACGCCGCGCGTCTCCAGGGGGAGTGCGTTCTGCCGACCGGTCCGTGACGTGACGTCGACGACGCAGGCGGCGGAGTCGAAGATCTCGTCGATGCCGTCGGTGGCGAAGAGCGAGACGTCCACGAGGGTGTTGTGCGCCGCCTCTTCGTGGACGAGAGGCGCGTCGGGTGCGAGGGCCGCCTCTTCCGAGGTGACCGGGGGCAGGGGCGCGTAGCTCACCTTGGCCGCTTCCAGACCGTCCTCCGCCGCGTACGCGTTCCGCGCCACGACGATCGCGACGGGCTCTCCGACATAGCGGACCCGGTCGCGGGCCAGGACGGGCATCGCGGTCGGCACGAACTCCGAGAGCGGGCGGCCGAGCTGGGCGGTGATGTCGGTCAGCTCCAGATCGTCGGCCGTGAAGGCCGCGACGACGCCCGGCACATCACGTACCGCCGTCAGGTCGATCGACGTGATCTCGCCGTGCGCGACCGTGCTGCGGACGAACTGGGCGTGCAGCATGCCCGGCAGCGCGATGTCGTCGACGAACCGGCCACGCCCGGTGAGGAGCCGGGGGTCCTCGCGCCGCGCCACGGACCTGCCGACCAACCGGCCTTCTTCTCCTGCTGTGTTCATCGGGCCTTCGCCTCCTCACAGGCACGCAGGACCAGCGTGCGGACGAGCTGCTTTCGGTAGTGCGTGCTGCCGGACGCGTCGGCCGGGGGATCGACCGCGTCCGCCGCCGCGGCCGCGCACTGGGCGAACGAGCCGCCGTCCGCGAGGACCGCCTCCGCCTCCGCCGCGCGGACCACGGCGGCGGCGACTCCGCCGAGCGCCACGCGCCCGCCGCGTACCGCACCGCCCGCGACGTCGAGGTCCACGACCGCGGAGACGAGCGCGAAGTCCCCCTGCCGCTCCGCGAATTCGGTGAGCGCGGCATGTGGTGCGGGGCGCGGGAAGACGACTTCGACGAGGATCTCGTCGAAGTCGATCGCGGTGGTGTAGTAGCCGAGGAAGAAGTCCCCGGCCGCGATCCGGCGCTCGCCGCGCGGCCCGCGGACCACGAACTCGGCGTCAAGGGCGAGGGCGAGCAGGCACCACTCGGCGGTGGCGTCGGCGTGCGCGATGCTGCCGCCGACCGTGCCACGGGTACGGATCGGCAGATGCCCGATCCACGGCATGGCATCACGCAGCACACCGAAGTCCGCCCCGATCCGCCCCGCCGAGTCCCTCTCCACCGTGTGGTGGGTGGTGAGCGCCCCTATGCGCAGCCCGCCCGCCGCGTCCATGCGCACCCCGTCGAGCTCCCGCAGAGCGGCTATGTCGACCAGGTGCCGGGGCCGGGCGAGCCGGAAGTTCATCATCGCGACCAGGCTCTGGCCGCCGGCGACGACCTTGGCGTCGTCACCGAGCTCGGCGAGCAGCCGCGTGGCGCCGTCGAGGTCGCGGGCCCGGTGATAGGCGAAGGGGGCGGGCTTCATGGTCCTCCTGTCGTATGTAGGGGTGCGCGCTGTCGTACGTAGGGGTGCGCGGGGGAGCAGGGCGTGCGGGCGCCGCTCAGAGCGCCGCCTGCTCGGGGACCGGCAGCGGCGGCGCGGGTTCCGGCGACTCCGCCTCGCCGTCCAGCTCCCGGCCCTTCGTCTCCGGCGCCGCCACCGCCATCCACACGACGGCCACCAGGACGGTCCCGCCGAGCACGGCGAACGTCAGCGGAAGTCCGAGCACCGGCCACATCACCGAGCCGAAGAGCAGCGGTGCGAACCCGGTGAGTGCCCTGCTGACCGAGGAGGCCCAGCCGAAGCCGCTGGCCCGCAGGGGAGTGGGGTAGAGCTCGGAGACGTACGCGTACAGGGCGGGGATGGCCAGCTGGGCCAGGAAGCCGAAGATGCCGATGGCCACGACCGAGCCGGTCGGCAGGTCCCGCACCAGCGCGAACACCACCAGGGCGAGCGAGGCGAGGGGGGCCGAGACGCCGATCAGCCACTTGCGGCCGACGAGGTCGACCAGGGCGGTGGAGACGAGGACGCCGACGATGCCGACGCCGCTCATCAGGGTGGTGCTCATGAATGCGGCCGTGTCGCCCTGGCCCTCCTCCTTGAGGATCGAGGGCATCCAGCTCAGCGCCGCGTAGTAGACGAGCATGATCGTGGCGAAGAGCAGCCAGGCCGCCGATGTGATGCGCGGGCTGAAGGCCCAGATGCGGCGCAGCTGGTCGACGGCGGCGCCCACGCCGCGCGGGCCTTCGTCCTCCACCGGCTCGGGGATGACATAGGGCTCCACGGGTGCGCCCGTCCGTGCCACCAGGTCGTCGATGACCTCCCGGGCCTCGGCCTCGCGGCCCTTCTTCGACAGATAGATCGGCGACTCGGGGATGCCGCGCCGGGCCCAGAAGAGCAGCAGCGCGGGCAGGACCATCGTCGCCAGCATCCACCGCCAGTTGCCGTCGAGGGTCAGCATCGCCGTCGAGACGAGCCCGCACAGCGTCACGCCCACCGGCCACCACGCGTCGAGCGCGGTCAGGATCCTGCCCCGGTACTTGCGCGGCGAGAACTCGCCCACCAGGGCGTAGTCCACGGGGATACAGCCGCCGAGCCCCACACCCGCGAGGAATCGCAGCGCGAGGAAGACCGGATACGTCGGCGCGAGGGCACCGAACACCGAGAACAGGGCGAAGATCAGCAGCGTGACGCTGAAGGCCTTCTTCCGGCCGATACGGTCGGCGACCGCGCCCCAGGCGACGGCGCCCACGGCCATCCCCACCAGGTTGGCGGTGGCGACGAGCCCGCGCTCGCTGAGCGAGAGGTCGAAGTGCTTGCCCAGGAGCGGCATGAGGAAGCCGTTCAAGGCGATGTCGTACGCGTCGAAGAGGTAGCCGAGGCCACCGATGATGAAGATCTTGCCCTGGACCGACCACCTCCAGGGAAGTTCCTGAACGATCTGATCGCCTGTTTTCACGTTCGCTCCACGGGGTCGTGTCGGGGACGTTCTGCGGCGCTCGCGGGTGCCGGGTCAGCGGATGCGCAGGGGCGGCTCAGCGCGTGAACTGGTACGAGAACGCGCCGAGATCGGGGTCGTCGAGCGGGCTGCCGCCCCAGAGCCAGTCGTAGGAAAGATCGGACTCGCCGTCGAAGTTGCGCCGGAGCTTCTCGTCCCTCGCCCGCTGCTCGGGGCCGTCGGGGAAGTGGTAGAAGGTCTTGTTCTGCAGCGAGGCGTCCTGGACCATCCCCGCGTGCTTGGCGCGCCGGTCGACATAGCGGCGCAGCGCCCCCTCGATGCCGTCCGCCGTGACCGCGCCCAGTTCCTCGGCGAGCACCGCGGCGTCCTCCATGGCCTGCGAAGCGCCCTGCGCCTGGTAGGGGAGCATCGCGTGGCAGGCGTCGCCCAGGAGGCCGACCCGGCCGTCCTGCCACACCGGGTCGCGGCGCCGGTGGTAGAGCGCGAAGCAGGAGACGTCCTCCTTCGCCTTGGAGAGCATCGCGGGGACGCGGTCGTCCCAGCCGGGGAAGGCGTCGACGAGGTCCTGCGCGGTGGCGGCGACGGACCACTTCTCGGCCACCTCGTCCGTGCAGGGCACGCAGGCCACGATGTTGAGGTACTCGCCGCCGCGGATCATGTAGTGCACCAGATGGCGGTCGGGTCCGTACCAGATCGTGGACTGGTAGCGGTCGACCAGCCAGCGCGTCGCCGGGTCGGCCGCGATCAAGTCGCCCGGTATGAGGGCCCGGTAGGCCATCTCGCCGGAGAACTGCAGGGTGTCCGGGGCGCCCATCAGGTCGCGCACCCGGGAGCGGATGCCGTCGGCGCCGATGACGATGTCGGACACGTACCGCCGCCCGTCGTCCGTGATCGCCACCGGGCGCGCGGGGTCCGTGCGGTCGAGCTCGGCGACCTTGCTCGCGGTGTGCAGCGCGACGACAGGGCCGGGACCCGCCGGGTCGACGCAGGCGTCCATGAGGACGCGGTGCAGATCGGCCCGGTGGTAGTGCCAGTACGGCGCGTTGAACTCCTCCTTGCAGCGCCGGCCAAGCGAGGTGAGGCCGACGACGCTGCCGTCCTTCCAGCGCCGCCGCACCTGGTCGAGCGGTTCGGTGTGGATGGCTTCCAGCTGCCGGCGCAGGCCGAGGCCGAGCAGGACGCGGCTGGCGTTGGGAGCCGTCTGGATACCCGCGCCCACCTCGCCGAGCTGCGGGGCCTGTTCGAGCACGGTGACCCGCAGGCCTCGGTGCCGCAGCGCGAGGGCGGCGGTCAGGCCACCGAGACCGCCTCCGACGACGGTGACTTCGTACGACTGGCTGGACGCCACGCTTCCTCCATCTTGCTCACACGATCGGGCAGTTGACGCGCGGATCGGGTCAGCGCTCGGTGAGACGGCCGCCCGTCACGACCTCGGTGTCGTCGACCCGGACCGTGCAGCCGCGCATGGCGATGTCGAGATGTGCGTACGACTCGCGCCCGAGAACGGGGTGCGGTCCCGTGGACCACAGGAAGTTCCCGGCGAAGGCGCGGGCGTCCATGCCCATCAGGTCGTCCTTGCCGTACATCGCGGTGGCGAACCAGTCGGCCGTACGCATCAGACCCCAGCCCATGTGGGAGAGGCTGCGCGCCCACTGGTCGTCCGCGTCCTCGAAGAACGTGTTCAGGAGCTCGGCCTCGGCGCCGCCCGACACCTTCTCGATCTGCCCGCCAGAGATCTGCAGGGTCACGGGCTGGCGCACGTACTCCTTGAAGGGCAGCAGGATGTCTCCCTCGGCGAGCACGATCTGCCCATCGGAGATCTCCGGCCAGGCCAGAACCATGGTGCTCGGCCAGTGGTCCCAGCGGCCCGGGTCGTCGGCGAAGCCGCACTGGAACTCGGGCTTGGATCCGGCGAGTTGCACGGTCAGATCCGTGCCCGCGTCCGAGGTGACCTGCATGACGGCCGACCGCTTGAGCAGCTGGACGCCTTCGAGCACCTCGTCCTTGTCGGACTCCTTGGGCAGATTGCGGATGAGTACGTCGGGTGCGTCGCAGACGAAGATGATGCGGGTATCGGCGCGCAGGATCTCCTGCTGGACCGGTGCGTGGATGAAGCCTTCGCGGGTGATGTCGACGACCAGATCCGCGGACTTGAGCAGGTCCTGCGCGGTGGTGTCGTTGAGCACGGAGACGAGGCCCGGGCCCGCGCCGGTGTGGGTGCTCGGCATCGGCGCGGGACTGCCGCCGGGGACGGTCGCGGCGATGACGTGGGCGCCGCACGCCTTCGCGGCGCCGAACGCCGCCGCCACGTATTCGCCGCGGCTGCCGGGCTCGGAGAGGACGACGACGTGCTCGCCCTCGGTGAGCTTGCACAGTCGCAGTTCGCGGGTGAACGCGTCGAGCAGATCGACGGACGAAAGATCGAACACGGGGGGTCCCTTCTTTCGGGCTCTATCGGGCTGCCGCAGGCAAACGGGCAGCACGGATCCGGACACTTCGTGCGAGGGGAAATGGGGGTTTGGGGCAGGAGGGCGGACAGGCTTCACCGGCCCGCCATACAGGGTCTGAACTGCGGATACGAGGCGGTGGGTGACCGCCCGACAGAGATAATCCGAACACGTACGATCTCCCTTGGCAAGGGGTCGCGCACGGAGTTAACACCGGTCTTTCCTGATGAACCGTCAGCGAAATGCGGCCCCGCACCGGCTGACCTCGGCTTCGTCACCGACGGCTGTCCGGCGGTCGCCCGAGGGTGCTCGGGGGGGGCGTTACGTCCCGGTAAACCGCCCCGCGGCCGGGCCCGCCCTCGCCAATTCCTTCCGCGTGAAGGGGGTTCCCCACCGGGCACAGATATGAAAGTGTCCTCCCAAATCTCCGGGAGAAGCGCTGGACCCACAGGTCAACAGGGCTGCCCTGACCTCGAAATGGGGTGAAGAAGTGTTGCGGAACGGGATACGGGGGCACGATCTCGCCTCGCTGCGCCGGTTGAACACCACCGTCGTGCTGCGCGCCCTGCACCGCCGAAGCCCGCAGACACTCGCGGAACTCGCCGCCGGTACCGGACTCTCCCGGCCGACCGTGGAATCAGCCGTCGAGGAGCTGACCGCGCACGGCTGGGCGGGGGAGGCCGAGCGCGAGGACGGGGAGCGCGCGCCGGGTCGCCCGGCCCGGCGGTTCCGGTTCCGCGTGGAGTCGGGCCACGTGGTGGGCGCCGACATAGGCCTGCACAAGATGGTGCTGATCCTCGCTGATCTCGGCGGGACGGTGCTCGCCGTGCGGCGCGAGGACATCGACCCGGAGCTGGGCGGAGCCGAGCGGCTCGACCTGCTGCGCAAGACACTCGAAGCCTTTCTCGACGCGCACTCCGTACGGCGCGACGACATCCTCGCCCGCTGCGTGGGCGTACCCGGCGTCGTCGACGCGGGCGGCACCATCACCTCGCACGTCATCCCGGAGTGGTCCGGCGTCGACCTCGGGCGGCTCCTCGCCGACGGCGAGCCGGGCCACACCCTCGTCGAGAACGATGTGAACCTCGCCGTGCTCGCCGAGCGCTGGCAGGGCGCGGCCACCCTCGCCGGAGACGTCGTCTGCGTCCTGACCGGACACCGCGTGGCGTGCAGCCTCACCATCGGCGGGCGCCTTCACCGGGGGCGGCGCGGCGGCGCGGGTGAGCTGGGTCTGCTCCCGCTGCTCGGCATGAACACCGCGCAGGAAGCTCTGAGCTGGAAGGGCCCGCGGCACCCCGGTGAATCCGAAGTGGACGCCCTCGCCCGCGCCGCGGACACCGCGGACCCGCGTGCGCTCGCCGCCGTGGCGGACTTCGCCGACCGCATCTCGCCGGGCATCGCCGCCCTGGCCCTCGCCGTCGACCCGGAGTTAGTGGTGCTCACCGGCGGCGCGACCCCGCTGGGCGGCCATCTCGTGCCGCTGATCGAGGACAGGCTGCGCCCGCTGACGCTGCACGTCCCGCGCATCGCACTGAGCACGCTCGGCGAACAGGGCGTCGCGATCGGCGCCGTACGCAAGGCACTTGACCAGGTCGAATCCGATCTCCTGACGGATGCGACGCCGTAGGACGACGAAGGCGGAGGCGCTCATGCGCAGGAGAACTCTGCTCCACGGAGCGATGGCGGCGCCCCTGCTCGCCGCCTGCTCCGGCGAGAGTGACGCCGACAAGGAGAGCGGTGGCAGGACCACCCTCACGTACGGGGTGTGGGACGTGGCCCATGTGCCGGGGCTGCAGAAGGTGATCGACGCCTTCGAGAAGGAGAACCCCGGCATATCCGTACGCATGGAACTCACGCCCTGGTCCAGCTACTGGACCACCCTGAAGACCGCGATGCGCGGCGGCACCGCCCCCGACGTGTTCTGGATGAACGCGGTCAACCTCCAGTTGTACGCCTCCAGCGGGGTCCTCGAACCCCTGAGCGGCCACATCAAGAGCGACGCGACCCCCGTGGACCGCCACCCCGAATCACTCGTGAAGATCTACGCCTACCAGGGCACCCAGTACGGCATCCCCAAGGACTTCGACACCATCGGCCTCTGGTACAACAAGGCGCTCTTCGACAAGGCGGGCATCAAGTACCCCGACAGGACATGGACGTGGGACGACGTGCGCGACGCCGCCGCCGAACTGACCAACCCGCGCGAGCGCGTGCACGGCATGGCCGCCGAGATGGACCGCCAGGCCCAGATCTACCCCGCCATCCACGGCGCGGGCGGCTACGTACTCAAGGACGGGAAGTCGGGCTTCGGCGACGAGCGCTCCATCGAGGGCCTGCGCTACTGGACCGACATGATCGACCGCGGCTGGTCACCGCCGCAGAGCGCGATGGTCGAGTCCAAGGCCCGCAACCGCTTCTGGTCGGAGAAGGCCGCCATGGTCTACGAGATATCCGCGTTCTCAGGGCAGTATCACGCCATCCCCGCGATCAAGGACCACGGCGGCGTCACCGTCCTGCCCAAGGGCCGCGAGCGCGCCACGATCATCCACGGCCTCGCCAACGTCATCTCCGCCAAGAGCCGCAAGAAGGCTGCCGCCTGGAAGTTCGTCCACTTCATGGCCGGTCGCAGGGCCGCCGAGATCCAGGCGTCCACGGGAGTCACCATCTCCTCGTACGAGGGGACGCAGGACGCCTGGTTCAAGTCGATGCCCGAGTTCGACCTGAAGTGCTTCGTCGAGATGCAGAAGTACGCCGTTCCGTACCCGAGCTCGAAGAACACCGCGGTCTGGGAGAACCTTCAATACCCCCTCCTGGGCGCCGCGTTCAGCGGCAAGGGAGGCATCGAGCGCGCCGCCCACACGCTGGGCGAGCAGATGGACCGGGCCCTGAAGGAGGAGCGCGCATGATGAGTGTCTTTCCCTCCACGGCGGCGGCGAAGGCGGCAGGCCGCGGCCGCGGCCGCGGCCTCGGTAGCAGGCCGGAGTCCGGATCCGCCCCCAGGTCCCGCAACCAGCGCGCCGCCTACCTCTTCATCGCGCCGCTCGGCATCGGCTTCGCCCTCTTCTACTTCTGGCCGCTGCTCCAGACCTTCTTCTACAGCTTCACCGAGTTCGGTGTGTTCGGCGGCAACACCTGGATCGGCACCGACAATTACGTACGCGTCCTCAAGGACGTCACCGTCTGGCAGGCCCTCGGCAACACGCTGATCTACTGCGTCATCGGACTGCTCGCCCTGCCGGTCGCCATCGGTGTCGCGGCGCTGCTCAACCGGCGCGGACTGCGCGGCGTCGCGGTCTACCGCGCCCTGTACTTCATCCCGTTCGTGACGCTGCCCGTCGCCGTCGGCCTCGTCTGGAACTGGCTCTACAACGGCGACTACGGACTGATCAACGAAGTCTTCGCGTGGTTCGGCGCGGACCGGCGCTACTGGGTCTCCGACCCCTCGACCGCCGTGTACGCGATCGGCACCGTCATGGTCTGGTCGACCACCGGCTACTACTTGATCATTTTCATGGCGGGCATCAAGGGCATCCCGCAGGACTACTACGAGGCCGCCGAGCTGGACGGCGCGGGGCCGCTGCGCCGCTTCTTCACGATCACGATGCCGCTGCTCAGTCCGACGATCTTCTTCTCGTCCATCATCTGCATGATCAACTCGTTGCAGACCTTCGACCTGATCTACATCATGATGGCCGAGAAGAACCCGGCGATCGGCGACACCCAGTCAGTGGTGAGCCTCTTCTACAAATGGGCCTTCATCGAGAACGCCCAGGGCCCCGCCGCCGCCCTCGCCTTCCTGCTCATGCTGATCATCGCGGCGCTGACGCTGGTGCAGTTCAAGCTGCAGAAGAGGTGGGTGCACTATGCGTGAATCCTCGCGTGCGTCCCGCGCACGGCCCGCGAACCGGCGGCGCGTCAGCGCCGGTTCGGTCGCCACCCACGCCGTGCTCTCGTTCGGCGCCCTGGTGATGGTTCTCCCCTTCCTGTGGCAGCTGCTCACCGCGGCCAAGTCCCTCGCCGAGACGGCTCAGGTGCCGCCGACCTTCCTGCCCCACACCTGGAACTGGTCGAGCTTCGAGGAGGTCTTCAGCGCGCTGCCGTTCCGGGAGATGCTCTTCAACAGCGTCTTCAACACCGTGGGGCGCACGGTCGGACAGCTGGTGTTCTGCTCGCTCGCCGCCTACGCCTTCGCACGCATGCGGTTCCGGGGCCGCGACGTCCTGTTCGGGCTCTTCCTGTCCGTCCTCATGGTGCCGAGCTCGCTGCTCGTCCTTCCGCAGTACGACATCATCCAGCGGCTCGGCCTGCTCAACTCCGCGCCCGCGTTGTTCCTGCCCGGCATGTTCAGCGCGTTCGGGACCTTCATGCTGCGGCAGTTCTTCCTCACACTCCCCAAGGAGCTGGAGGAGGCCGCGCGGATCGACGGCGCGGGTCCGTTCCGCATCTTCTGGTCGATCATGCTGCCCCTCGTGCGGCCCGCGCTCGCCGCGCTCGCCGTCATCACCGCGATGTGGTCGTGGAACGACCTCCTGTGGCCGCTGATCGTGAACACGGACCCGCAGAAGATGCCGATCAGCGCCGGGCTGACCTCGCTTGAAGGCCAGTTCGAGACCAACTACCCCGTGATGATGGCCGGTTCGCTCATCGCGAGCCTGCCGATGCTCATCGTCTACCTCTTCCTCCAGCGGCACTTCGTGCAGAGCGTCGCGCTCTCCGGCTCCAAGAGCTGACCCACTCCAGGAACCACGAAACAGGAACCACGAAACAGGAACCACGAAAGGTGACTCTGCCCATGCGAATAGGTCTGATCGGCGCGGGCGGCATAGCCCGCGCCCATCTCCCCGGGTGGCTGGAACTGGGAGCGCGCATCAGCGTGTACACCGTCGACGGCTCCGCGCAGAAGCTCGCCGCCGAGTACGCGGGGCGCGATGTCGCCGCCGTGTCGAGCCTCGGCGAACTGCTCGCCGACTGCACCGCCGTCGACATCTGCACGCCCACCCCCACGCACAGGGAACTCGCCCTGGCGGCCGTCGCCGCGGGCCGTCACGTCGTCTGTGAGAAGCCCCTCGCGCTCAACGCCGCCGACGCGCAGGAGATCGCGGCAGCCGCCGAAGCGGCGGGCGTAGGGCTGCACCCCGCACATGTCGTGCGGTACTTCCCGGCGTACGCGTCCATGCGACGGGCCGTCGAGACAGGCGAGTTGGGCGAGCTTGCCGTGCTGCGGTTCACTCGGGGCGGGGCGCGCCCGCAGTGGGCTCCCTGGTTCGCCGACCCTGCCAAGTCCGGCGGCGTGATCATGGATCTGATGGTGCACGACATCGACATCGCCCGCTGGATCGCAGGTGACGTGGTCCGGGTGTACGCGCAGACGCGGGGTGTCGAGCACGCCGAGGGAGGTACGGAAGCCGAGGTGGTCTCGGCGACCGCCGTCCTCACCCACGCCTCCGGCGCGATCAGCCACATCACCGGCCTCTGGGGCCTCCCGGACCAGCAGTTCCGTACGACCTTCCGGATCGCGGGCAGCGACGGCCTCCTGCGGCACGACTCCACGTCCGTGCCCGGCTACCGCGTCACCGCGCAAGGAGTGCGCGCGGCCAACGAGGGCATCCCTTCGAGCCCGATGACGGAGAGCCCCTACCTGTCCGAGCTGCGGGAGTTCGCGGCCTCATGGGAGGCGGGCGGCGGTGAGCCGCGGGTGAGCGCGCGGGACGGGGTCGAGGCGGTGCGGATCGCCGAAGCGGCGGTGGAGTCGAGTCGCACGGGCCAGGCGGTCGAGATCCGGACGGGTATCGAGTCGGGTACCGGGCCGGGTATCGGGTCGGGTACCGGGTCGGGTACCGGGTCGGGTATCGAGTCGGACATCAAGGAGGTCACGCGATGAAGGTCGCCGTTCTGTCGTTCGCCCATCTCCACGCGGCGGGGTACCTGCGGCTCCTCGCGCGCATGCCGGATGTCGAGGTCATCGCCAGTGACCCCGACACCGGGCCGTCGGCGCCCGGTGAGGTGCGGGGACGCGCGTTCGCCGAGGAGATGGGGGTCGCCTACGCGGAGTCGTACGACGAGGTCTTCGCCTGGGGCCCCGACGTGGTGATCGTCTGCTCCGAGAACGCGCGCCACCGGCCCCTCGTGGAGCTCGCCGCTTCCCACGGCGTGGACGTCCTGTGCGAGAAGCCGCTGGCCACGACGGTCGCGGACGGCGAGGCGATGCTCGCGGCCTGCCGCGCGGCAGGCGTACGGCTCGCGGTCGCTTTCCCCGTCCGCTTCAGCCCTGCGTACGCGGCCGTCAAGGCGGCCGTCGCGTCGGGCGAGACGGGCCGGGTCCTGACCGTGTCCGGCGCGAACAACGGCTCCATGCCCGCCTCCCGGCGCTGGTTCGCCGATCCCGAACTCGCGGGCGGCGGAGCCCTGATGGACCACACGGTTCACATCGCCGACCTCCTGGACGACCTCTTCGGTGCGGCCCGCCCCGTCGACGTGTACGCCCAGACGAACAACCGCATGTACGAGGGCGAGGTCGACGCCGAGACCAGCGGTCTGGTCACCGTGACGTACGACAACGGCTCGGTGGCCACGATCGACTGCAGCTGGTCGCACCCGCGCTCCCACCACTCCTGGGGCGGGCTCGAACTCACCGTGGTCGGCGAGCGGGCGACCCTGGAAATGGACGCCTTCGACCAGGCGGTCCACGGCTACAGCGAACGCCGGGGACAGGGGATCGAACTGCCCTTCGGGGCCGACCTGGACGAACGGATGCTGCGGGCGTTCCTGTACGGGCCGGAGGACGGAGGCATGAACGTGGCCGACGGCGAGGGCGGGCTGCGGACGCTGAAGATCGTGGCGGCAGGCTATGAGTCGGCTCGCCGCGGGGTCCCGGTGGCGGTGGGCTGACGGCCGGGAGGGGTGCGGTCCTCAGCCGCCGAAGAGCTGGGTCCAGTACGTCCCTGCCGAGCCGCCGCCCGCGAAGCCGACGCCGAGGTGGGTGAAGGAGGGCTTGAGGATGTTGGCCCGGTGGCCGGGGCTGTTCATCCAGCCGTCCACCACCTCGGCGGGCGTGCGCTGACCGCAGGCGATGTTCTCGCCGATCGCCCGGTGCGTGCTGCCCGCCGCCGACGCGCGGTGCCAGGGTTCGCCGCCGTCGGGCGAGGTGTGGGCGTAGAAGGCGCGGGCGACCATGTCCGCGCTGTGGCCCTGCGCCGCCACGGTCAGGAGCGGGTCGGGGGAGAGGGGGCGAAGACCGGCCGCCGTCCGCTCGGCGTTGGTCAGACGGAGCACCGCCGACGCCCACTCCGCGAGCCCCTGTGAGGTGAAAGGGGTGGCCCACAGCGCCGTCCAGTAGACGTCGCCGGAGCGCGCGTCGGTGGTGTGGGCCAGCCCGACCTGCGTGTACGCGCGGCTGTGCACCGTACGCCGTGACTGCTCGCCGGAGAGGCAGTACTCCAGGAAGTCGGCGGGCGTGCGGGGCCCGGAGACGAGATGCTCGCCGATGGCCAGGTAGGCGTACCCGCTCGCGAGCACGCGCTGGTAGAGGGACGTGCCGTCCGCGTGCTCCGAGCTCAGTGCGGACCGCGCCGCCATCCCGGCGGCGTGCGCGCTCGCGGCGGCGGTCAGCCGGGCGTCGACGGTGACCGCGGGCGCGCCCGCCGAAGCCCGTGCGGCGTTGACCAGCGGGAGGAATCCGTCGGGGTCGGGTGCGGCCGAAGGGCGGGGCATGGGCGCACCGGCGGGCGCGGGCGCGGGCGGACGGGCAGCGGTGGTCGTGCGTGGACCGGCGACGGAGGGGGAGGCCGGCTGCGGGCCCTCGTCCTGAGCCACGTCCACCCCGAAGTCCCTCGCCACCCCGGCGAGCCCGTCCGCGTACCCCTGCCCGATCGCCCGCAGCTTCCACCCCGTGCCCCTGCGGTAGATCTCCGCGAGCAGCAGCACCGTCTCGCGGTCCGGGCGCGGCGGTGTGAAACGGGCCACTTGATGCCCGCCGGGCCCGTGCACCTGGAGCGTGATGCCGGGAAGGCGGCCCAGGGGAGTGCCGGGATCGGTGGGGCTGACGGCCACGGTGACGCGGCTGGCACCGGCACGCAGGCGCCGCCCGTCGACCGTGACCGTGTCGCCCTGGAGCCGGGCGCCGGGCGCGGCGGGCTGGTTGTAGAAGACGAAGTCGCCGTCGCCCGCGACCTTCCCGCTGTCGCCCGTGACGATCACGGACAGGTCGAAGGGGCCGGACACCCGCAGGGTGACGGCACCGTCCGGCAGCGGCACGTTCCCTCCGGCGACCAGCTCATTCATGCCAGGACAACGCGAGAGCGGCACCACGAGGTTCCCGCCAGGACACGGGTGCGGGACAGGGCTGAGGTGGCCCGGAACCGGAGGCGGGTCCGCGCCGCGGCAGGAGGGTACTAGCGTGGGGGCCACGGGAAAGCACAATTCACCGACAGGATCCGAGGTGCCCGGCAGATGGCAAGCCGCAGCGAGAGCCGTACCCAGCTCGTAGAGGGACTCATGGAGCGGTTCCCGCAGGTGCCGCGAGAGGCGGTGATCAAAGAAGACCTGCTCAGGGGTGGCATGGCCTTCGACGAGTCCGCGCTGAGCGACAATGAGGGCGGTGAGGTCAAGCCGAAGTCGTACTTCATCTTCTCCTTCGACCACAGCACACTGCCCGAGCTCGGCGCCGCCGCCCTGCGCCGACCGCCCGAGGAGATCGTCCTCACCGGTGGCCCCTACGACCTGCGCCGCACGGTCGTCTCGGTCCGCGTGAACCCCTCATCGCCCTACCGCGTGGCCGCCGACGACGACGGCGTGCTCGGCCTGTACCTGGACGGCGCCCGGATCTCCGATGTGGGCCTGCCGCCGATGCCGGACTACTACCGGCACACGCTGGAGAACGGCAAGTCCGTCATGGAGGTGGCGCCCACCATCCAGTGGGGCTACCTGATCTACCTGACGGTCTTCCGGGTCTGCCAGTACTTCGGCGCCAAGGAGGAGTGCGGGTACTGCGACATCAACCACAACTGGCGCCAGCAGAAGGCGGCGGGCCGCCCCTACACGGGCGTGAAGCCGATGGACGAGGTCCTTGAGGCCCTCGCCATCATCGACAAGTACGACACGGCGAAGTCCTCCACCGCGTACACGCTCACCGGCGGCGCCATCACCACGCAGCTCCAGGGCAAGGACGAGGCCGACTTCTACGGCCAGTACGCGAAGGCCATCGAGGAGCGCTTCCCCGGCCGCTGGATCGGCAAGGTCGTCGCGCAGGCGCTGCCCAAGGCGGACGTCCAGCGCTTCCACGACTACGGCGTACGGATCTACCACCCCAACTACGAGGTGTGGGACCCGTACCTGTTCGAGCGCTACTGCCCCGGTAAGGAGCGCTACGTGGGCCGCGACGAGTGGCACCGCCGCATCCTGGACTCCGCGGACGTCTTCGGACCGCGCAACGTCATCCCGAACTTCGTGGCGGGCGTGGAGATGGCGGAGCCGTTCGGCTTCAAGACGGTCGGCGAGGCCATCGACTCCACCGTCGAGGGGCTGCAGTACTTCATGTCGCGCGGCATCACGCCCCGCTTCACGACGTGGTGCCCGGAGCCCACGACACCGCTGGGCAAGGCGAACCCGCAGGGCGCCCCGCTGGAGTACCACGTCCGTCTCCTGGAGGCGTACCGCGCGACGATGGAGTCCAACGGTCTGTCGTCGCCGCCCGGATACGGTCCCGCGGGCCCGGGGCGCGCGGTGTTCTCCGTCTCCTCCTTCATGGACAGCCTGGCTCCCGAGGAGGCCGCCCCCGAGGACCAGGTGGCCGGGACCGGGGTCCCCGAGAAGGCCTAGGCGACGAGAGGGCCTAGACGACCAGGTTGCCGTCCGGGGTGCGCCGCGCGAGGCGTCCGGTACGGAAGTAGCCGTCGGTCGTGAAGGAACGTATGTCGTCGTCGGGGGCCCGGTAGTAGCCGCGCGGGGTGTACGGGCCCCGGGCGAGCAGTTCGCCGGGCTCCCCGTCGGGCACGTCCTCGCCGTCGGCGTCGACCAGGCGGATCTCGTCGTCGGGCGAGAGCGGGCGACCCCGCGTGGTGAGCACGGTCCCGTCCGGATCGGCGGTCCGGGTGAGAGTGAGCGGACCCCCGGCCATGGCGAGGACCTGCTGCGGGCGGCAGCCCAACTCGGCTCCCACCCGCGCGGTGGTCGCCCGGTCCAAGGGCGCGCCGCCGAGCTGCACGAGACGCAGACTGCTCACGTCGGCCTCTACCGAGCCGAGCGCGTCGAGCCAGAGCCGGGCGACGGCGGGCACCAGCGACGTGACGGTGACCCGTTCCCGTTCGACGACCGAAAGGCTTGCGGCGGCTCCCATGTCCTCGACCAGGACGACGGTGCCGCCGACGGAGAGGGTCCCGACGATCCCGGGGCAGCCGAAGGTGAGGTTCGACCCGGCGGGCCGCGCGGCGAGATAGACGTCGTTCTCGGTGAGCGACACCAGCTCGGCGGCGGCCCGCGCCTGGTAGGCGTAGTCGTCGTGGGTGCGCGGAACGAGCTGGGGCGCGGCGACGGCGTCGCAGGAGGGCAAGAGGAACGCCACCTGGCCGGCACTTCGCGCGAGCGCGGGACCGGGCGGCGAGTCGACGGAGCCCAGCGGGAAGTAGTGGCACCCCGACGGGTCGGTCGTCATGCCGCCGTACGGGGATGAGGTGCCCGGTGCCTCAAAGGTGAACACCCGCCGCAGGAAGGGCCCTTGGGCGGCGATGTCGGCGGCCATCGCCGTGTGGTCGAAGCCCTGGTAGGTCGAGGGGCCGACGTAGCCGACGGCCTGGGCGATCCGCGCGACACGGGACACCTCGGGCGCGCGGTGCGAGACCGGGCAGATCACGGGGACGGCGCCGACGCGCATCAGCGCGAACACGGTGACGACGAACTCGGGAACGTTCGGCAGCTGGACGACGACCCGCTGTCCGGGCCTCAGGCCGCGCAGCCGGAATCCGGCGGCCATCCGGTCCACGCGCCGGTTCAGGTTCGCGTAGGTGATGCGGCTGCCGTCGTGCACGAGCGCGGTGCGCGGCCCGTACTGCAGGGCCCAGCCGCGCAGCAGGTCGTCCAGCGTGACGCCACGCCAGTGCCCGGCCGACCGGTATCGGTCGACGAACTCCGGGGGCCAGGGCGTACAGCCGTCGAGCATGGATGTCATGCGCTGGTCGCGTCCCCTCTCGACTCTCGGCTCCCGACGTCGGGGAGTGACCCCGCTGTCCTGACCCTGGCAATCCAAGTCCGTCGACACCCGCGCGCACCATGTGCTTTTCGAACCACGAACGCTGACGTCCCTCGGCGGAAGGTCCAATGAGGTCCACAGGGTGGCGACGCCCGCTTTACCCGAGTGAGCGGGTTGGTGAATGATCGATCAAATGACGATCCCGCCCCCGCCCCTCGGAGGAAACGTGCCGCAGAACCCCGTCACAGTCGTAACCGGCGGCAGCCGCGGCATCGGCGCAGCCATCTGCGTCCGTCTCGCCGAGGAGGGCCACCACATCGCCCTCGGCTATCACTCCGACGCCGACGCCGCCGAGAAGGTAGCCGCGGAAGTCCGGGCTGTGAGCACGGCAGGAGCAGGAGCAGGAGCAGGAGCGGATGCGAGCGCCCGCTGCGTCACCGTCCGGATGGACACCGCCGACGAGGCGGACGTCGACCGCCTCTTCGAGACCGCCGCCGCTGAGCTGGGCCCGGTCACGGGGCTTGTGAACAACGCCGGGATCGGCGCCCCGGTGGGGCCGCTCGCGCAGGCCGACGCCGCCGCCATGCGCCGCGCACTCGACGTGAACGTACTCGGCTACCTCCTCTGCGCCCGCCGCGCGATCCGCGACATGACCCGGACCGGCGCCGGCGGCGGCATCGTGAACATCTCCTCCGCGGCGGCGACCCTCGGCGCCCCGGGGGAGTACGTCCATTACGCCGCCGCCAAGGGGGCCGTCGACACGATGACCATCGGCCTGTCGAAGGAGGTCGCCGCGGACGGCATCCGCGTCAACGCCGTCGCGCCCGGCGTGATCTGGACCGAGTTCCACGCCGACCCCGAGCGCCCGGCGAAGCTCGCCGCGGGGATCCCCCTGGGGCGCTCCGGCCAACCCGACGAGATCGCGGCGGCCGTCTCCTGGCTCCTCTCGGACGAGGCGTCGTACACGTCCGGCACGATCCTGCGCGTGGCGGGCGGAAGGTGAGCCAACCGGCCCCCGCGCCCGCCGCGGTCCTTACTCTTGACGCATGATCACCGAATCCGCCCGCATCACCCCGGACGTCGTCATGCGCCCCGCCACGCCGGAGGACGCGGGCGGTCTCGCCCGCGCCCGCCTGCACAGCCGCGCGCACCTTGAGCCGTGGGAACCCACCCGGCCCGAGGACCACTTCACCTCGCAGGCGCAGGCCGCCCGGCTCCGTGTCCAGTTGGAGGAGTGCCGGGCCGGGCGCACGGCACCCTGGGTGCTCGACCGTGAGGGGGACATCGTCGGCTCGATCACCCTGTCCGGCATCGTTCTCGGGCCCTTGCGCAGCGGAAATCTCGGCTACTGGATCGACGTGGACCACATCGGCCGCGGCCTGGCCACCGCCGCCGTCGAGCGGGCCTGCGTCGCCGCCGACACCGAACTGGGCCTGCACCGCGTCGAGGCGGGCACCCTCCTCGACAACGTGCCCTCGCAGCGGGTCCTCGCCAAGTGCGGCTTCGAGGAGTTCGGTGTCGCGCCGGAGTTCCTGCACATCAACGGCGCCTGGCGCGACCACCGACTCTTCCAGCGGATCCTCAACGACCGTCTCCCATAAGGCGACGCGACGAAGGATCCACGCGTCGCCTAGACGATGTCCTCCGCGATCTCCGCCTGCTCCCGCTCCGTCCCGTACGCCGACGGCGTGCTGTAGGAGCCCTTCGCCACGAACCACCAGATGGTGGCGAGGGTCAGCACCACGACGAGCGCGATGGACGCGTAGTTCATCGAGTCGACCGTCACCGGCGAGACCTGGGGCAGGCAGAACAGGATCGTCACGAAGACCACCCAGAGCACGGCTGTCCAGCCGATGGGCTTGCTCCAGCGGCCCAGGTTCCACGGGCCCTTCTCGAAGCGGTCGCCCGCCCGAAGGCGCAGGTAGATCGGGATGGCGTACGCGGGCGTGATCCCGATGACGTTGATGGCGGTCACGGCCGTGTACGCGGTCGTCGAGTACAGGGACGGCAGGGCGATGACCGCGGCCAGACCGACCGAGAGCCAGACCCCGGGCACCGGCACCTGGGTCCGGGAGCTGACCTTGCGCCATATCTTCGATCCCGGCAGCGCGTTGTCGCGGCTGAAGGCGAACACCATGCGGCTGGCCGCGGCGGTCTCGGCGTTGCCGCAGAACAGCTGCGCCACGATCACGATGAGCAGCAGCGCCGTCGCCCCGGACTCGCCGATCGCGTCGATCATGATCTGCGCGGGCGGCACGTTGGTGGCGGTGTTCACGGTGCCCGCGTAGTCCTGGATCGCGAACGTCAGCCCGGCGAGCAGGATGAAACCGGCGATCCACGACGCCCAGATGGCACGCACGATGCCGCGCGCCGCGGAGACCGAGGCGTTGGAGGTCTCCTCCGACAGGTGCGCGGAAGCGTCGTATCCGCAGAAGGTGTACTGCGCGAGGAGCAGACCGATCGCCGTGACGTAGAGCGGGTTGTCCCAGCCGGTGTTGTTGACGAACTCACCGAAGACGAAACCCGGGGACTGGTGGTGGTCCGGCACGATCGCGAGGACGCCCACGATCACCGCGACACCGGCGACGTGCCACCACACGCTGATGGAGTTGAGCAGACTCACCAGGCGTACGTTGAACAGGTTGAGCACGGCGTGCAGGAGCAGGATGCCGAGGAAGATCAGGAAGGTCTTCTCCGGCGTCGGCGTGAAGCCGAACTTCAGGTTCAGGAACGCCCCGGAGAAGAGCGCGGCGCCGTAGTCGATGCCCGCTATCGCGCCGAGCAGACCGAGCAGGTTCAACCAGCCCGTGTACCAGCCCCAGCGCCGCCCACCGAGCCGGTCGGCCATGTAGTAGAGGGCCCCCGACGTCGGGTAGGCGCTGGTGACCTCGGCGAGCGCCATACCCACGCAGAGCACGAAGAGCCCGACGCCCGCCCAGCCCCAGAGCATCACGGCCGGGCCGCCCGTACCGAGGCCGAAGCCGTACAGGGTCATGCAGCCGGAGAGGATGGAGATGACGGAGAAGCTGATGGCGAAGTTGCCGAAGCCGCCCATCCGGCGCGCCAGGACCGGCTGGTAGCCGAGCTCCCTGAGCCTCTGTTCCTCGTCGGGCAGCGGGTCTGTGGCCGATGCGGGGCTCGACCAGGTGGTGCGGGACACGGATGTACCTCCGGTGGGGGAGCGGTCGTTCGGGGAGCGGGTGGTGCTGGGCGAAAGGCCGTTGCCTGGGGTGGCGGGGGGGGCCTCAGCCCGGATCGCGTAAGGCGGTCATACAGCGCGTACGCGCCTGCATGAACATCTCGGCAGCCGCGTCCGTGTCACCGGGTGAGCGCGTGCGGTACGTCCACGGCGCCACGGTGTAGAAGGGGTCCAGAACGTCGAACACTCTTGCCGCGTCCTGGAAGTGATGCGCGCCCCACAGCGCGTGGGCCAGGTGGCTGAGGTCGAGGAGCGAGGTCGACCCGGGCGGCGCGTGCTCGAACCAGAGGTGCAGCGCGCGCAGGGCGGAGCGGGTCGCGTCCTCCCCTATCCAGTGCAGGTCCAGGGCGTTCTCGCTGCCGCCGTCCTTGCGGTACCGCTCGACGCGCACATACAGGGGCAACAGGTGCAACGCCGAGCCCGCGGGCGCCGAACCGGATGCCCAGTGGGCGAAGTTGACCGCCTCGGTGAGCGGACCTCCGGGGCGGCGCGCGTAGGCGAACTGCAGCATCCGGTGGTAGGCCTCGCGGTTGCCCGGGTCGCGCTTGTCGGCCTCGGCGAGGAGATGCCAGGGTCCGGGGAAGAGCATCGGCTCGGGGGCCGGCACCCGGTGCTCGTCCCAGCGCTGCCCCTTGTCGAGCTGGGCGAGGGCGAGCAGGCAGACCCACGGCACGGGATCCTCGGGCGAGGTGTCCAACGCGGCGCCGCACGCCGCTGCCGCCTCGCGCCACAGCTCGTTGGTCTGGCGGTGTCCGGCGCGATGAGCGCGCAGGGTCCGCTCGACAAGGACCCTGCTGTGCAGAACGGATGCCGCGGCGCTGTGCGGCTCCTCGGTCAGCCAGGCCCTGACCACGTCGGAACCGGCGACGGCGGCCGCCAGGATCTGCGTCCGCTGCGTCCACAGGCCCCAGTCGGGCGTGGAGTCGAGAAGGCTGCGCGTCGACACCCAGCGACCCGTCTTGAGGTCCTGGAGCACGGCGCGCAACTGTTCGTCGTGGCCCGCCGGGTGATACACGGGGCGGCCTGACGGAGTGGGCATGAATCCTCTGTGGGGGAGGAGGGCGGAGGGCAGAGCGTGTGCGAACTGGCCTATGACGAAATGATGTTGTTCGGCGGTCAGTGTAGATCTGGAACTTCCGTTCTCACGGCGGTTCGTGGATCTTTTGAGTTTGAATTGAGGTCAACTCGGCGCGCCGGTTGGCATTTTCCGAAAAGTCGGGGATGAGGTCCCCCGGAAGGGGGCTCTTGACGCCTTCCCGGCGGCTGTAGCAGGCTTCCGCGGTGATCACGAATGGCAGCGGACCGCGCGGCGAGGCAGTCCTCGCCATCGACCAAGGCACGTCCGGCACGAAGGCTCTCGTCCTCTGCCCGGACCGCGGAGTGATCGGCTCCGGCGCCGCGCCCGTACGCCCGCGCCACCTCCCCGGCGGCCTGGTGGAGGTCGATCCGGCGGCTCTGTACGACTCGGTGGTCGACGCGGGACGCCGCGCCCTGGCCGACGCGGGGGAGCCGGTCGCCGCGGTCGGCCTCGCCAACCAGGGCGAGACGGTGCTCGCCTGGGACCCCGCTTCGGGCCGCCCGCTGACCGAGGCGATCGTGTGGCAGGACCGGCGCGCGGAGCCTCTCTGTACGGAACTCAGTCCATACGCCGCCGAGTTGCGGCACCTGACGGGGCTTCCGCTCGACCCCTATTTCGCCGCGCCCAAGATGGCGTGGATACGCCGCCACCTCACCCGCGAAGGCGTCGTCACCACCAGCGACGCATGGCTGGTCCACCGGCTCACCGGTGAGTTCGTCACCGACGCGGCGACCGCCGGACGCACCCAGCTCCTCGACCTGGACGACGTCACGTGGTCACCGCGCGCCCTTGACGTCTTCGGACTCGCCGACGAGCGGCTGCCGCGTGTCGTCGACGCGGCGGGCCCGGTCGGCACCACGAAGGCCTTCGGGCCCGAGCTGCCGCTGACCGGCCTCCTCGTCGACCAGCAGGCCGCGCTCCTCGCTCAGGACGTGACCGAGCCGGGCAGCGCCAAGTGCACGTACGGAACAGGCGCGTTCCTGCTCGCCCAGACCGGCTCCCGACCACGCCGGGGGGATTCCGGTCTGGTCAGCTGTGTCGCCTGGCGCCTTGCGGGGGAGAGCAGCTACTGCCTCGACGGGCAGGTCTACACGGCCGCCTCCGCCGTCCGCTGGCTCACGGACCTCGGCGTCATCGAAGGCGCGCCCGACCTCGACCTGGTGGGCTCGTCCGTGCCCGACGCGGGCGGCGTCACCTTCGTACCCGCGCTCGCCGGGCTCGCGGCGCCCTGGTGGCGCGGCGATCTGCGCGGCTCGATCACCGGCCTCGGTCTCGACACGTCCCCCGGCCATCTGGTCCGCGCCCTGTGCGAGGGCGTGGCGGCCCAGGTCGCGTCCCTGGCCGACGCCGTGGCCGCCGATCTGGGCGAGCCCCTGACGAGCCTGCGCGTCGACGGCGGTCTGACCCGCTCGGCCCTCCTGATGCAGACCCAGGCCGACCTGCTCCAAATACCCGTCGAAGTCTCGGCTCTGCCGGACGTCACCGCCCTCGGCGCGGGTGTCGTCGCACGCATGGGACTCGACCCGAAGCTCACGGTGCGGGACGTGGTCCCCCGGTGGCGGCCCACCACCGTCTACGAACCGAAGATCGACGCCGCACAGGCCGCCGAGCGCATCGGCGGCTTCCGCTCGGCCGTGGACGCCCTCCTCGACCGTGCGCCCGCACCGTCGTCATGACCGTCACCGCCAAGGGCCCGCTGCCCTCCGAGCCCTATGACGTGACCGTGGTGGGAGCCGGGGTCGTCGGCTCCGCCATCGCCCGCGAACTGGCAGGACACCACCACCTCCGGGTCGCCCTCGTCGAAGCCTCCGGCGACGTCGGTGACGGCACGTCGAAGGCCAACACCGCCATCCTGCACACCGGTTTCGATGCCGTGCCGGGCTCCCTCGAGGCCCGTCTCGTACGCGAGGGCCGACGCCTGCTCGCCGCGTACGCCCAGGAGTCCGGCATCCCGGTGGAGCCGGTCGGCGCCCTGCTCGTCGCCTGGGACGAGGAACAACTCGCGGCACTGCCCGCCCTGCTGGACAAGGCGGAACGCAACGAGTACGACGACGCCCGCATCATCGGCGCCGCGGAGGTAAGAGCCCGCGAACCACACCTGGGCGAGGGCGCGTTGGGCGCACTCGTCGTCCCGGGCGAGTCCATCATCTGCCCCTGGACGACGACACTCGCGTACGCCACCCAAGCCGTGCGCGAGGGAGTGGACCTGCACCTCAACTGCGCGGTCGGGGAGGTGGATTCCTCGCCGTCGCCGGATGGCTCCCACTGCCACGAACTGATCACGCCCCGAGGTGTCGTACGCACCCGCTACCTCATCAACGCCGCGGGTCTGCACGCCGACGCGCTCGACCGGCGGACGCTGGGGCGCGGCGAGTTCACGGTGACCCCGCGCCGGGGTCAGCTCATCGTCTTCGACAAACTCGCCCGCGACCTGGTCCGGCACATCCTCCTGCCGGTGCCGACGGCGCTGGGGAAGGGCGTGCTCGTGGCTCCGACCATCTACGGAAACGTACTTCTGGGCCCCACCGCGGAGGAGCTGGACGACAAGGGGGCGACGGACACGACGGAGGACGGCCTCGCCGGACTGCGAGCCAAGGGCCGGCGCATCCTGCCCTCGTTGCTCGACGAGGAGGTCACCGCGGTCTACGCCGGGCTGCGGGCGGCCACCGAGCACGACGACTACCAGATCCACAGCTCACCCGAGGAGCGGTACATCACCGTCGGCGGCATCCGGTCCACGGGCCTCACCGCGTCGATGGCGATCGCGGAGTACGTCGTCGGCCTGCTCGCCGATGCCGCGGGCCCCGACCTGGACCTGACGGTGGCCGGAAACCTGGACCCCGTGAGCATGCCCAACCTCGGAGAGGCCTTCCCCCGCCCCTACCAGCGCGCCGACCTCATCGCGACCGACTCCGCGTACGGCAGCATCGTCTGCCACTGCGAGCGCGTCACCCGTGGGGAGATCAGGGACGCCCTCATCAGTACGGTCCCACCCGGGTCGCTCGACGGACTGCGGCGACGGACACGGGCGCGGGGCGGGCGCTGTCAGGGGTTCTACTGCGGGGCCGCGGTACGCGAACTCTTCGACGGCTGGGGCGAGTCGGGGGCCGCGCGATGAGGCGGCAGCGGAGTGTGGACGTACTCGTCGTCGGCGCGGGTCCCGCGGGACTCGCCGCGGCCGCCCGCCTCGCCACTGCGGGCGCGGGCACGGTGGAGGTCCTCGAACGGGAGGCACAGGCAGGCGGAGTGCCGCGCCACTGCGACCACCGAGGATTCGGGCGCTGGGGCGTGAGGGGACCGCAGTACGCGGAACGCCTCGTCGAGGCCGCCCTCGGCGCCGGAGCGGCGGTACGGACCGGGGTGACCGCCACCGGGTGGGCCGGGTCGCTCGCGGTGGACACGACGGGACCGCACGGCCTGGAGCGGATCACCGCGCGCGCCGTGGTCCTGGCCACGGGCGCGCGGGAAAGGCCACGGACGGCACGGCTCGTGCCGGGGTCGCGTCCGGCGGGGGTGTTCACCACCGGGGAATTGCAGCAGTCGGTCCACATCCATGGGCAGGAGATCGGGACGCGGGCGGTCGTCGTGGGGGCGGAGGCGGTCAGCTACGAGGCGCTGTCCACGCTGCGGCGCGCGGGGGTGGAGGTCGCCGCGCTCGTCACGCGGGAGGCCCGGGCGCAGGTGGGCCGGGCGCGGGCCGTGGCGGCTCGGCTCGGGCCCGCGCGGGTGCCGCTGGTGACCGAGGCGGTCGTGGCCGAACTCCTGGGACGTGGGCGGCTGTCGGGGGTGCGGCTGCGGCGCCCGGACGGGCGGGAGAGAACGCTGGACTGCGACACGGTGGTGTTCACCGGAGACTTCGTCCCCGACCACGAGCTGGCTCGGCGCGGGGGCGTGCTCCTCGACCCCGGGACGCGGGGCCCCGCGGTGGACGGTTCGTTCCGCACGGGCTCACCGGGTGTCTTCGCCGTGGGCAGCGGTGTGCACGCGGTGGAGCCCGCGCGGGTGGCCGCGGAGGAGGGGGCGCGGGTCGCGGATTCGGTGCGGGGCTATCTGGAGGGTGCGCGGTGGCCTTCCGGCGGCGTACCCGTGGTGGCGGACGCCCCGCTGCGCTGGGTGGCGCCGAACCGGCTCGTGCCGGACGCTCCGGGCAGCCGCTTCGTCCTGCGGACGGCGGAGGCCCTGGTCTGCCCTCTCCTGGTGGTCACGCAGGACGATCGACGCCTGCACCGGCAACGAGTGCCGCGCAGGGTGCTGCCCAACCAGGGGCTGTACCTCTCCGGGGGCTGGGTGGGGAAGGTGGACGCGGAGGGTGGAGCGGTTCGGGTGGGGCTTTTCAGCCCGTCCGGCGTTTGAGGACGAACTCGGCGAAGCCGGTGATGACGGCGCGAGAGACTCCGGCAGCCGGGTTTTCGGAGCGTGACGGCCTTGGCGAGCTTCCCGCGCCCGCGTGGCCCCCGCGAAGCTGCACGACCGTGGCGTGGACGTGACCATTAGCTCCCCGCGCCCGCGAGGCCCCCGCGCCAGCGGGTTTCCGGGAAGGGGCGGGGTTGGGGAAAAAGACCACCCTTCCGCCCAGCGCAAGCGCCCCGTACACTCCAAAACTAGCAGTGCTAATTTACGCTAGGCCGTCAGCGAGACCCGCAGACAACGACCGCAAACGATCCGGAGCCGTATCGTGCGCCCAGTCCACTTCGCCGCAGCCCGCCGCACCCCCATCGGCAAACTCCGCGGGACCCTCTCCGCCGTCCGCCCGGACGACCTCGCCGCCACAGTCGTACGCGGCCTCCTCGCGGGCACCCCCGAGCTGGACCCCGCCCGCATCGACGACATCTACTGGGGCGCCGCCAACCAGGCGGGCGAGGACAACCGCAACGTGGCCCGCATGGCCGCCCTCCTCGCCGGACTCCCGGAATCCGTGCCGGGCGCGACCGTCAACCGGCTCTGCGCCTCCGGTATGGAGGCCGTCACCGCCGCCGCCCGCACCATCGCGTCCGGCGAAGCCGACATCGTCCTCGCGGGCGGCTCCGAGTCGATGAGCCGCGCCCCCTTCGTCCTGCCCCGCCCCGACGAGGCGCTGCCGCACAGGATGGAGACCGTCGACACCCGCCTCGGATGGCGCCTGGTGAACCCCGCGATGAAGGACCTGCACGGCGTCCTGGCCATGGGGGAGACCGCCGAAGAAGTGGCGCAGCGCTACGGCGTCTCCCGCGAGCGCCAGGACACCTTCGCCCTGCGCAGCCACCAACGCGCCACCGAGGCACGCAAGAACGGCCACTTCGACGACGAGATCCTCCCCGTCACGCGGCCCGACGGCACCCTCGTCGACCTCGACGAATGCGTCCGCGAGGACACCTCGTACGAGAAGCTGAGCAGCCTGCGCCCCGTCTTCCGCAAGGACGGCACCGTCACCGCGGGCAACGCGTCGCCGATGAACGACGGCGCGGCCGGACTCCTCCTCGTCAGCGAGGAAGCCCTGAACGAGCTGGGTCTCGAATCCCTCGGGCGCTACGTCGCCGGAGCCTCCGCCGGTGTGCACCCGGACGTCATGGGCATCGGGCCCGTCCCCGCCACCCAGAAGGCGCTCACCCGCGTCGGCTGGGCCGTCGGCGACCTCCAGGAGGCCGAGTTCAACGAGGCGTTCGCGGCCCAGGCCCTCGCCTGCGTCGACGCCCTCGGCATCGACCCCGAGCTGGTGAACCCGACCGGCGGCGCCATCGCACTGGGCCACCCCCTGGGCTGTTCGGGCGCCCGCATCCTCACCACGCTCCTGCACCGCATGCGCCGCACCGGCGCGGCGCGCGGGCTCGCCACGATGTGCGTGGGCGTCGGTCAGGGCAGCGCGCTGCTCGTCGAGCGCGGCTGACCGAGCCGGGCGCCAGGCACTGAGCCCCCACCCGGGTGCGCGCCACCGCACGACCGCACGACCGCACGACCGCACGACCGCACCACCGCACCACCGCAAGGAAACGGAGCACCACTCATGGCCACGCTGTCCCTCGCTGCGATCCTCGCCGAGCCCGCCCGTCGCCGACCGGACCGCACCGCCCTGGTCGAGGGTGAACTGCGGCTCACCTTCGCGGAGTTGTGGGAGCAGGCCCGTGCGCAGGCGGCGGCGCTCGTGGGGCTCGGGGTCGGGCCGGGGGACAGGGTGGCCCTGACGGCACCCAACACCGCGGAGTTCCCGCGCGCCTACTACGCGATCCTCGCCGCGGGCGGCGTCGTCGTCCCCGTACACCTCCTCCTCTCCGCCGGGGAGGTCGAGCACGTCCTGAGGGACAGCGGCGCCACCCTGCTGCTGTGCCACCCGGCGCAGGCCGAGACGGGCAAGGCCGCTGCCGCCGCCACCGGCGTACGGATGCTGACCCTCGGCGGGGGCGGCGAGCTCGACACCCTGGCGGGCAGGGTCGAGCCACTCCCCGGCTACGTCACGCGCGAGGCCGAAGACCCCGCCGTCGTCTTCTACACCAGCGGTACCACGGGCGTCCCCAAGGGCGCCGTGCTCAGCCACCTCAACCTGGTGATGAACGCGACGGTCTGCGCCTTCGACGCCCACGACGTGCGGGGCGACGACATCGCCCTCGGCGCTCTCCCGCTCTTCCACGCGTTCGGCCAGACCGTCTCCATGAACGCCACCTGGCGTGCTGGCGCGACGCTCGTACTGCTGCCGCGTTTCGACGCCGCGCGGGCCATCGAGCTGATGGCGGCGGAAGGCGTCAACACCTTCCACGGGGTGCCGACGATGTACGTGAACCTCGTGGCCGCCGCGGCCACGACCCCCGGGCTGCCCGCGCTGCGGCTCGCGGTCTCCGGGGGCGCCTCGCTGCCCGTCGCCGTGATGGAGCGTTTCGAGGAGGCCTTCGGCGTACCGGTCTACGAGGGGTACGGGCTCTCCGAGACCTCACCCACCGCCTCCGCCAACCAGCCCGTCTTCGGCACCAGGGCGGGCAGTATCGGTCACCCGCTGTGGGGCGTGGACGTGGAGATAGCCCGCGCCGAGGTGGAGGACCGCATCGAGCTGCTGCCCACGGGGGAGCTCGGCGAGGTCGTGGTCCGGGGCCACAACGTCTTCTCCGGCTACCTGGGACGCCCGGAGGCGACCGCCGAGGCCGTCGTCGACGGCTGGTTCCGCACCGGGGACCTCGGTACCAAGGACGCCGACGGGTTCCTGGCCATCGTCGACCGCAAGAAGGACGTCATCATCCGCGGCGGCTTCAACGTCTACCCGCGCGAGGTCGAGGAGGTCCTCATGCGCCACCCGGACGTCGCGCACGTCGCCGTGATCGGCCTGCCCGACGACGTGCACGGCGAGGAGATCTGCGCCGTCGTCGTCGCGGCGCCGGGCTCCGCGCCCGACGCCGCGCAGATCACCGAGTGGTCCAAGGAACACCTGGGCCGCCACAAGTACCCGCGCCGCGTGGAGTTCACCGGCGAGCTGCCGCTCGGCCCCAGCATGAAGATCCTCAAGCGGGAACTGCGCGTCACCTACAGCGGGGCTCAGTCCGGTGGTCGTCCCGGGCGTCCAGGATGTGGCCGCCCCTGACGGCCCGGAGATAGTTGGGCCTAGCATCTGTTCCTGGCATGGACATATCTCTCGATGTATCTCTCTGGGAATTCGCCGCGCTCGCCGCGGCCGCGGTGCTCGTCGGCTTCTCGAAGACCGCCGTCAGCGGGGCCAACACGGTCAGCCTCGCGGTGTTCGCCGCTGTCCTGCCGGCCCGTGAATCGACCGGAGTCCTGCTGCCCATCCTCATCGCGGGCGACGTACTGGCCGTCCTCACCTACCGCAGACACGCCCACTGGCCCACCTTGTGGCGCCTGTTCCCCGCCGTCGCGGGCGGCGTGGTGGTGGGCACGGTCTTCTTGATGTGGGCCGATGACGCCGCGGTCCGTACGTCGATAGGAGCGATCCTCCTGCTGATGGCGGCGGTGACGCTGTGGCGCCGCCGGACCCCCGCAGCCGACGAGGCGGAACCCTCACGCCCCTCCCGCGGCGCCCGCCTGAAGGCCCCTTCCTATGGCGTGCTCGGCGGCTTCACCACCATGGTTGCCAACGCGGGCGGCCCGGTGATGTCGATGTATCTACTCTCCGCGGGCTTCCGGAAGCTGAGCTTCCTGGGGACGTCGGCGTGGTTCTTCCTCATCGTCAACACCTCCAAGGTGCCGTTCAGCGTGGGCCTCGGCCTGATCGACGCGCACTCGCTGCTGCTCGACGCGGCGCTCGTGCTCTTCGTCGTCCCGGGCGCCCTCATCGGCAAGGCGGCCGTGCACCGCATCAATCAACGACTCTTCGAGCAGCTGGTGATCGGAGCCACGGTGCTCGGCGGACTCCAGCTGCTCCTGCGCTGACGCCGGGACGCGGCCGGCGGCAGCCCTAGGCCTTGCCCAACGGGACCGACTGCCCCGCCGGGACCGCCTGCATCGCCTCGGGAGCCAGACCGTGCTCCAGGTCCTCCACGAGAAGCCGCTTCGCGATCGCGTCGACCGCCTTGACGAGGTCCTGGTCCGCGGGACGGCCGCTGTCCTTCTCCACCTGCTCGCCCAGCCACCTCGCCCACGCCCTGCCGATCACGTCGGCCTCGCGTTCACCCGCAGGGGTGTGCGAGAAGAGCAGGCCGGAGCGGGTGAGGAAACCCTCCTCGACCATCCGGTTGAAGACCGGCACCAGAACTTCGGACGGCAGCTGGCGCCGGGCCGCGATGAGCCCCAGACTCGCGTGACCGACCATCCGGTCGAAGAGCGAGACCTGCATGACGGCCCACGCTCCTGCGATATCGAGCCGGGTGTCGGAATCGCGGATGACACGGCGCGCGGTGTCCATACCGGTACTGCGGATGATGTTGCCGACCGTCAGTTCGAGCACCCGGTCCGGGCTGCCGCCCGAAGTCGGTGACGCGAAGCCCTCGCCCATGTCCGATGAACTCATCCGCGCGCTGTCCCGCAGCCGCACCTGCTTGAGGAAGAGAGCCACCACGAACCCGAGCAGCGCCACGGGTACCGTCCACAGGAACACGGTGTGCAGCGTGTCGGCGTAAGCCTTGATAACGGGCGCGGCCGCTTCGGCGGGAAGACTGTGCAGCCCTTGCGGACTCTGCGCGGCCTTGGCCACGACAGCGGGATCCGTGCCCCCGGCCTTGGCCGCCGTGGCGACCCCGTCCGCCAGGTTCGGCTTCAGCGTATTGGCGTAGATGGTGCCGAAGGCGGCGGTGCCGAAGGAACTGCCGAGCGTACGGAAGAAGGTCACTCCGGAGGTCGCGGTCCCCAGGTCGGAATAGGCGACGGTGTTCTGCACGGCGATCGTCAGGACCTGCATGCAGAGCCCGATACCGGCACCAAGGACGAACATGTAGAGCGACTCGAGCCAAGTGCTGGTCTCACCGCCCATCAGGGAGAGCAGATAGAGCCCGAGCGCCATCACCAGAGCACCCACGATGGGAAAGATCCGATACTTCCCGGTCTTGCTCACCACGTTGCCGCTGAAGACGGACGCGATGAGCAGCCCGATCACCATGGGCAGCGTCCGCACGCCCGAGATGGTGGCCGAGTCCCCGTCCACGTACTGCAGATAGGTCGGCAGGAACGTCATGGCGCCGAGCATCGCGAAGCCCACGATGAAGCTGAGGATCGAGCAGACAGTGAAGACGGGATTGGCGAAGAGGCGCATCGGCAGCATCGGTTCGGCGGCCCGCGTCTCGACCACACAGAACAGCGCCAGCGCGATCGCACCGCCGACGAACAGCGCGATGATGGTGCCCGAACCCCACGCGTACTGGTTGCCGCCCCAACTCGTCGCCAGAATCAGCGCGCTCGCGCCGATCGCGACGAACGCGATGCCGAGATAGTCGATGACGGGACGCACCGCGGACTTCACGACGGGGATGTTCCGGGCCGCGGCGATCACCACGACGATCGCGATGGGTACGTTGACGTAGAAGGCCCAGCGCCAGGTCAGATGGTCCGTGAAGAGCCCGCCGAGCAGCGGCCCGATGACGGTGGCGACGCCGAACACGGCACCGATCGCCCCCTGGTACTTGCCGCGCTCGCGCAGCGGGATGACATCGGCGATCAACGCCATCGAGGTCACCATCAGACCACCCGCGCCGATGCCCTGAAGGGCGCGCCAGGCGATGAGCAGCATCATGTTCGTCGACAGGCCGCACAGAAATGAGCCGGTGATGAAGACGACGGCCGAGACCTGAAAAACGATCTTCCGCCCGAAGAGATCGCCGAACTTCCCCACAAGTACGGTGGCGACGGTCTCCGCGAGCAGATATGACGTCACGACCCACGACATGTGCTCGGCACCGCCCAGATCCGCCACGATCGTGGGCAGCGCGGTGCCCACGATGGTCTGGTCGAGGGCGGCGAGCAGCATCCCCAGCATGATCGTCACGAAGACGATGTTGCGGCGGCGCTTGTCCAGGACGGGCGGCCCCTGAGCTGGGGCCTCGGCGGCGGGCTCGGCGGTGATGGTCACACGGTCACCCTCACACCGCGCGGGGACCAGTGCATGCGGGGCCGGTCCGGTCCGGTGACGGGCGCCGCCGTCCGATCGCCCCGGCCCCTCAGCCCTCCGGATTCAGTCCTCAGTCCTCCGGCCTCAGTCCTCCGGCCTCAGTCCTCCGGCCTCAGTCCTCCGGCCTCAGTCCTCCGGATCGCGGCGCAACAGATAGGTATCCATGATCCACCCCTTGCGCTCGCGTGCCTCGGCCCGGAGGGCCTCGATACGGGGAGCGGCTTCGTCCAGCGGCCCGGATACGAGGATCTCGTCGGCGGTCCCGATATAGGCACCCCAGTAGATGTGCATGTCGCCGCCTTCCCCGCCCTGGTACTGCCGGAAGGCCTGCTGGGCATCGAGCATGACCACGACATCATCGACACCGTCGGGAAATCCGCGGTCGGCGAGACGGCGCCCGGTCGTGATCTGCACGGGACGCGCGACGCGGTTCAGGCCGATGCGGTGCTTGGCGGCGAGGGAGGAGACACTGCTGACACCGGGCACGACGACGTACGAGAAGGCCACGTGCCCCCGATCGAGGACCTCCCCCAAAACCCCGAGGGTGCTGTCGTACAGCGAGGGGTCGCCCCACACGAGAAACGCGCCGCACTCGTCAGCACCCAGCTCATCGCCGATCAGCCGCTCATAGATGTCCGCCCGGCGGCTGCGCCAGTCCCCGACGGCGGGGGAGTAGTCCGCACCGCTCGCCCCGCGATCGCGCGCGGGATCGCGAGCCTCGACTACGCGGTAAGCACCGTCGGCCCGGTCGGCCCGGTCGGTCCGGTCGGTCCGGTCGGTCCGGTCGGTCTGGTCGCCCCGGTCGGTCCGGTCGGCGCAGTGCGCGTCGAGGAGATCACGTCGCAGCTGGACGAGATCGTCCTTTTCCTCACCCTTGTCGAGGATGAAGAACACGTCGGTGCTCTTCAGAGCCTTGACGGCTTGCAGGGTCAATTGGTCGGGGTCGCCCGCGCCGATACCGATGACATAGATCTTTCGCACGCCGAGAGTCTGCCGTACGGGGGTGCTGGGGTGCGCTCGGCCCTGACCGGGCGAGGTACCGCATGCCGCCTTTGCCACCCACGCCGCCTATGCCACCCACGCTGCCCACGCCGCCTATGCCGCCCACGCTGCCGATGCCGCCCACGCTGCCCATGCCGCCGATGCCCCCGGCCCGTGGGTCAGTCGCTGCCGCCCCCGTCCCCACGCAGCCTGGGCGCGTGCTCGGCGGCATCCACAGTCGGCCCGTCCCCATCCAGCGACTCCGCCAACTGCCGCGCCCACACCACAAGTCCATCCAGATCGATCCCGTAGGGCAGCTCCCCCCACTTCCCCGCACCGATCGCACCCGCTCCCCTGAGCAGCAGCCGCGCCCCGCCGGTGAGGTTGCCGCGGGCCGAGTGGGTCAGCCCAACAGCCAACTGCGCGAGCCCTTTCCACAGATCACGCTCGTCCTCGGGCCCCGACTTCCAGGCATCTTCGAAGACCTCGTGCGCATGAAAGGGCCGCCCCGCGTCGAGCAGGGCCTGCGCCTGAGTGACCGTCTCGTCGGGCGTACGCGTAACCCCTTCGGGCTGCCGCTCCACCCCTTCAGTGCCGTACGCCAACGGCCGCCCGAGCCCATCACGAGGCCGCGCGTTACGGGCCCGCCCTTCGTCGTCACGGTCACGGCCACGGTCATCGGGTCGAGGTGCACTGCTCATAAGCCGATTGTCCCTCGCCGACCCCCCGGGAGGGGGCGCGGACCACTCCCGAACGTGGGGTAAAGTTCTGTTTGCGCGATCACGCAGAACACCGCGAGACACGCGCATCGGGACGTGGCGCAGCTTGGTAGCGCACTTGACTGGGGGTCAAGGGGTCGCAGGTTCAAATCCTGTCGTCCCGACGGAAACGTCGCAGGTAGGGGCCATCTTCGGATGGCCCCTACTTCGTGTTTGGGAGCGGGGAGCGGCTCCCGGTGCTCCCCGGGAGCGGGAGTCTGGGAGCGACGTCAACCGTTGGTCGACGGCGGGTCACCCGATCCGGTCGCTCCCACGGAAAATCTCTGCTGTGTGACGTGGCGTGGGTGTCAAGGGGTCTCACCCTTCGCCCCCTTGTCCGAATTCCGGTTAAGGGGCCGTGCTCCCACGCGACCCCTTGACGGCTTTTACCGACCCCTTGTCCGGGTGGACTCCACGTCTTGGTGCACACGGCATCCAGAGGTTGAACGCGGTGGCGGGATGCTGTGCAGGTCGCAGGGGGCAGCGGCTGGGGATGGCTGCTCCTGTGAGTCCCCTTGTCGGGGTGCGAGTGGACGTTGGCGTCTGTAGGGCGCCGTACGGAGACGCTCGCGGAGGGTGCTCGCTCGCGCGTTGGGTGACAAGGTCCGGCTCCTGTGGGACTTCGAACCACTCTCGCGCGGTGCCGACGTCGTCGCTGCCGGGGGATGGTTTGAGCGGATGGCCGATCCTTCATGGGGCGAACAGGCCGAGCAACGTGGACCAGCCATGCACCAGCACCCCCGTGCGGTTTCCCCGCGCGTGAGGGAGCATTGGGTGACACCGAGGTGGCGATCGTGTTGACGGGACCATCCCTGCGGGTGCGGGGAGCACCTCGTCTGTGCGGGTACGGCGCGGGCGACCCAGGGACCATCCCCGCGGGTGCGGGGAGCACGCGTACTGCGTCCACTCACTGTTGCGGGTGCCGGGACCATCCCCGCGGGTGCGGGGAGCACCTCCCGAACACCAACAGCAACAACGCGTATGCGGGACCATCCCCGCGGGTGCGGGGAGCACACTTCGCGACCTGCAAGTTTATCGCTGCCGGGAGCTGGTTTCGAGCAGTTTCGTCGATTCTGACAAAACGGGCATGGGGGTTGGTAGATCCCTCGGTGCTGGTGGGGAGTTGTGTGCCGAGTGTGTGCGACGCCGGATGGTACGACGTGCTGTGAGCTGTTGTCCGGATTCTCCGTGATCTGTTCGTACAGGGGTGCGTGTTTTCTGTATCGCTGCCGTGGCCTTGGGTTTGCGTGTATGCCTGTGGCATGACGGTTGAGGGGGAGTTACGTGCGGGGCTGGGGGGCCGGCTTGGGGGGCCGGTGCGTTCGGTGTGGGCGAAGCACGACCGGGATACCGAGGGGTGGCTGCCGCTGTGGCGGCACATGGACGACAGCGCGGCGGTGGCCGGGTTGTTGTGGGACGAGTGGCTGCCTGCGAGCGTGCGGGCGCTGACGGCTGAGGCGTTGCCGGGCGGGGCGGAGGACGGCCGGTCGCTGGTGGTGTGGCTGGCGGCGGTGCATGACATCGGCAAGGCCACGCCGGCCTTTGCCTGCCAGGTCGATCAGCTTGCCGACGAGATGCGTCGGCAGGGTCTGGCGATGAAGACCCGGGGGCAGTTCGGGGCCGATCGCAAGATGGCTCCGCACGGGCTGGCGGGGCAGGTGCTGCTGGCCGAGTGGCTGGAGGAGCGGCAGGGCTGGCCGGCCCGGCAGAGCGGGCAGTTCGCGGTCGTTGTGGGCGGCCATCACGGGGTGCCGCCGGAGCACGGGCAGCTCAATGATCTGTATGACCGGCCGTATCTGCTGCGGTCGCCGGGGGCCAGTGGAAAGCTGTGGCGGCGGGTGCAGGAGGAGTTGCTGGAGGCGTGTGCCGCAGAGTACGGCGTGCGGGAGCGGCTTCATGCCTGGCGGACGGTCAAGCTGGCGCAGCCCGTGCAGGTGCTGCTCACCGCCGTGGTGATCGTCGCCGACTGGATCGCCAGCAACCCGGACCTGTTCCCGTATTTCCCGCAGGAGACCCGTAGCGGTGAGGAGCGGGTCGCCGCGGCCTGGCGTGGGCTGCGGCTGCCTGCGCCGTGGCGGGCCGAGGAACCGGCCGGGGGCGCGCAGGAGGTGTTCGCGTCGCGTTTCGCTCTGCCGCCGGGGGCGGAGGTTCGGCCAGTGCAGGAGGCCGCGGTGCGGCTGGCGCGTGAGATACCCGCGCCTGGCCTGATGATCGTTGAGGCGCCGATGGGGGAGGGGAAGACGGAGGCCGCGCTCGTGGTCGCTGAGATCTTCGCGGCCCGTTCTGGCGCGGGCGGGGTGTTCTTCGCCCTGCCCACGATGGCGACCGGGAACGCGATGTTCCCGCGGCTGCTGGAGTGGCTGGACCGGCTGGCCGCGCGGGAGGGTGAGAGGCGGTCGGTGCTGCTGGCGCATTCCAAGGCCGCTCTCAACGACGAGTACGCCGAGTTGATGCGCAGTGGCCGGCAGGAGATCGCTGCCGTCGATGTGGACGGCGAGGCGGGACGGTGGCGGCCCTCGGACGGGACGCGGTCGGCTCCGGCGGAGTTGGTGGCCCATGCGTGGCTGCGGGGGCACAAGAAGGCGATGCTGGCGTCGTTTGTCGCCGGGACGGTGGACCAGGTGCTGTTCGCCGGGCTCAAGAGCCGCCATCTGGCGTTGCGTCATCTCGCTGTCGCGGGCAAGGTCGTGGTGATCGACGAGGCGCATGCCTATGACACGTATATGAGTGTCTATCTGGACCGGGTGCTGTCGTGGCTGGGCGCCTACCGGGTGCCGGTGGTGGTGCTGTCCGCGACGCTGCCCTCGGCCCGTCGCCGTCAGCTCGCCGAAGCCTATGCCGCAGCCGGTGGTGAGACCGATGGAGCGCCGGATGGTTTTGAGGAGGTGGCCCAGGCTGTCTCCTATCCGCTGCTGACCGCCGTGACGCCCGGTCAGGTTCCGGTCGTCGAAGGGGCGGCGGCCTCCTCGCGGGGCAGTGAGGTCCGTCTGGAGCGGATCGACGACGACCAGATGGTGCTGGCCGAGCGGCTGGCGGCCGAACTGGAGGGCGGTGGCTGCGTTCTGGTCGTACGCAACACGGTCCGGCGGGTTCTGGAGACGGCCCGGGTGCTGCGGGCGCGCTTCGGGGATCGGGCCGTGACCGTGGCCCATTCGTGTTTCGTCGATGTGGACCGGGCGGCGAAGGACGCTGATCTCCTGGCCCGGTTCGGGCCGCCGGAGAAAGCTGAGGGGCGGCGCCCGGCCGGGCCGCACATCGTGGTCGCCAGCCAGGTCGCCGAGCAGTCCCTGGACGTCGATTTCGACCTGCTCGTCACCGACTTGTGCCCGGTCGACCTGATGCTGCAGAGGATGGGACGCCTGCACCGTCACCGGCGCGGCACCGGACAGGCGGAGCGTCCCGCGCGGCTGCGTGAGGCGCGGTGTCTGGTCACCGGTGTCGACTGGAGCGGGCAGGTGCCGGTGCCGGTGCGCGGGTCGGTCGCCGTGTACGGGGCGTACGCGCTGCTGCGTTCCGCTGCTGTTCTGTTGCCCCACCTGGAGGGAGCGCGGCGGCCCGTGCGGCTGCCCGGGGATATCAGCCCCCTGGTCCAGGGCGCCTACGCCGACTGTCCCGTCGGCCCCGCAGTGTGGTCCGAGGCGATGGCCGCGGCGGGGGAGCGGCACGCGAAGCACCGGGTGGAGCAGGCCGGGCGGGCGGAGGTGTTCCGGCTGGATGCGGTGGGGCGGCCGGGCCGGCCGCTGATGGGGTGGATCGCGGCGGGCGTGGGCGATGCGGACGACACCCGGGCCGGACGGGCCCAGGTCCGCGACAGCAAGGAAAGCCTGGAGGTGGTGGTCGTACAGCGGCGTGCTGATGGGTCGCTGGCCACCCTGCCCTGGCTCGCGAAGGGCCAGGGCGGGCTGGAACTGCCCACCGACCGGCCTCCGAGGGCGGCTGCGGCGCGGGCCGCGGCCAGTTGCGATCTGCGCTTGCCCATCCAGTTCTCGCATGCCGCGGTCACGGACCGCGCGATCGCCGAACTGGAGGAACTCTATATACCGGCCTGGCAGGGCAAGGACAGCCACTGGCTGGCCGGCCAGCTGATTCTGGCGCTCGACGCCGATTGTCAGACCTCTCTGGCAGGCTTCGCACTTCGCTACAGCCCAAGCGACGGCCTCGAGGTGAGCAGTGACTGAATCCGGTGAACCAGCCGCGTTAGACGGCGTGTTGACGTTCGACCTGACCAGCCGGCCGTGGATCCCGGTGCTGTATGAGAACGGCGTACAGGACGAACTGTCACTGCGTGATGTTTTCGCCCGTGCGGGCCAACTCCGGGGCGTGGTGGGGGATCTGCCCACCCAGGAGTTCGCGTTGATGCGTCTCCTGCTCGCGCTGGCCCACGACGCGCTGGGCGGCCCGCGCGACACTGAGCACTGGGCACGCCTGTGGGCCGACGAGGACTGCTTCGCCCCGGTGGCCGCCTATCTGGACGAGCACCGTGAGCGGTTCGACCTGCTGCACCCCTCCACGCCGTTCTTCCAGGTCGCACAGTTGCGCACCGTGCGCGACGAGGTGTTCTCACTCAACCGGATCGTCGCGGATGTCCCCAACGGGGAGCCGTTCTTCACCTCCCGGATGCCGGCCGTCGATCGGCTCGGTTTCGCCGAGGCGGCCCGCTGGGTCGTGCACGCGCACGCCTATGACACCTCCGGCATCAAGACGGGCATCGAGGGCGATCACCGGGTCAAGGGTGGCAAGGTGTACCCGCTGGGGGTCGGCTGGGCGGGCGCGCTGGGCGGGGTCTTCGCCGAGGGCCAGACGCTGCGCGAGACCCTGCTGCTGAATCTGGTCGCCGCCGACATCAGTGGCGTGCGGTTTTCCGGCGACGACGCTCCGGTCTGGCGGCGCGAGCCGTGCGGCCCCGGTCCGTCGGGCCGCACGCGTCCATCCGGCGTGTGTGACCTGTACACCTGGCAGTCCCGCCGGCTGCGCCTGCGCTTCGACACGGACGGCGCCTACGGCGTCGTGCTGGGCTATGGCGATCCGCTCGCCGCGCACAACATGCAAGGCGAGGAGCCGATGACCGCCTGGCGCAGGAGCCCGGCGCAGGAGAAGAAGCGCGGCGAGCCGCTGGTGTATCTGCCGCGGGAGCATGACCCGGCCCGGTCGGCCTGGCGGGGTATCGAAGCCCTGGTGGCGGGGCGGGCCGAGGCCGGTCAGGGCGGTGAGGCCGCCAAGATGCTGCGGCCGGGCATCCTGGAGTGGGTCGCCCGGCTGGTGACGGAGGGCGAGTTGCCACGCGGCTATTTGATCCGGGCGCGCGTGGTGGGGGCGGTCTATGGGACGCAGCAGTCGGTGATTGACGAGGTCGTCGACGACCGGCTGGCCATGGCCGTGGTGCTGCTGCACCGGCAGGAGCGGGTGTATGCCCGCCAGGCCATCGACGCGGTCGGGGAGGCGGAGCGGGCGGTCACCGTTCTCGGTGATCTCGCCACGGATCTGGCCCGCGCGGCGGGCAGCGAGAACGAAGGCCCGCGCACGGCCGCCCGCAGCCTCGGCTTCGCGACCTTGGACGGTCCCTACCGCCTCTGGCTGCGCGACCTGGCCACCGGCGAGGACCCCGACGCCCACCGCACCCGCTGGCAGCAGGACGCCCACCAGCACCTGCGGCGCCTGGGCGAACAGCTCATGAACCAGGCAGGTGACGCCGCATGGGAAGGCCGGGTGGTGGCGACGAAGAAGGGCTCCGAGTGGCTCAACTCGGCGCTCGCCGACAAGTGGTTCCGCATCCGCCTGAGCAGAGCCCTCAGCGATCCCTACCCCTTTGACCGGCCGCTGGACGACGGCTCCGTACAAGAGCCCAACTCCTCACCGGAGGTGCCCGCATGACCACCACCACCGCACCCCCCACCCCTGCGCAGCGCGTCAGCACGCTCACCAGCTACATCATCGTCCCGCTACAACGGGGGTATCTGGGCGACCAGTCCCACGCGGTGGGGGCACTGGCCCGGCTGCGCCGGGGCGCGGGCAAGGAGTTCTCCCAGGTGCCCGATCTGTGGGGGCTGGCCGACACCGGAGTCCTCCACGACCGGCCCGCCGACGGCGGGCGGCCGCTGCGCGAGGACGAACTGCTCCGCGCCGAGGACGCGGTGCACGTGGCGCTGACCCTGTGGGCGCTGCACCAGCAGTCCCGCTCCACCCTCATGCACCGGCCCGGCTCGCGCACCGCGCCCCGGGGACTGGGTGCCGCGGTGCGCCAGTTGATGCCGCCGGGCGAGATCGCCGAGCCCATCCGCAAGCGTTTCGTCCGCGTCGGCACCGCACCCGGCTTGCCCGCTCTGGCCCAGCGTCTGCGCGAGATCGTCCTGCTGCTGCGAGGCGCAGACATCCCCCTGGACTACGCCCTGCTGGCCGGGCAGCTCTATGGCTGGCAGGACCCCACCGGCCGCGAGGCCGTACGCCGGGCCTGGGGACGGTCCTTCCACTCCTACTGCGATTCCCAGAAGAACCAGGCGAACGCCCCGGCTGCTCCTGACGGCACCGACGACATCACTGACCTCACGGACAAGGACGCCTCGTGAACCGCATCTTCCTCGACGTGCACGCGCTGCAGACGGTGCCGCCCAGCAACCTCAACCGGGACGACACCGGGCAGCCGAAGTCAGCCGTCTACGGCGGGGTACCCCGGGCCCGCGTCTCCAGCCAGGCCTGGAAGCGCGCCACCCGCACCTACTTCAGCCAGGAACACCTCCTGGACCCGAGCGAACTGGGGGTACGGACGAAGAAGGTCGCCGAAGTCCTCGCCGCCCGCATCACCGCCCTCGATCCCGCCCTCATGGGCGCCGAGGCCCTCCAGCTCGCCGCCGAAGTGATCCAGGGAGCCACCGGTTCCAAGATCGAGGCACCCAAACGCAAGACCGAGGCCGCCAAGACCGATGCCGCCAAGGACGGCGGCCAGGAGCCGGCGCCGGAGTCGAAGTACTTGATGTTCCTCAGCGCACGCCAGCTCGACGGTCTGGCCGCGCTGGCCGTCGAGGGCGCGGCCGACATCAAGACCTTCCTCAAGGACAAGGACGCCAAGGCGCGCGCCCGGGAGATCGCCGACACCCGGCACTCCGTCGACATCGCCCTGTTCGGCCGCATGGTCGCCGACTCCGCCGACTTCAACGTCGATGCCGCCGTCCAGGTCGCCCACGCGATCAGCGTGCACCGCGTCGAGTCCGAGTCCGACTACTACACGGCCGTGGACGATCAGAACACCGACGCTGAATCGGGCGCCGGAATGATCGGCACCGTCGACTTCAACTCCTCCACCCTCTACCGCTACGCGGCGCTCAGCGTCCACCAGCTCGCCAAGAACCTCGGGGAGGGACTGCGGGAGGAGGAACCGCGCACCGCACCCGTGCGGCGCGCGGTGGAGGCATTCGTCCAGAGCTTCCTCGAATCCTTGCCGACCGGAAAGATCAACACGTTCGGGAACCACACCCTCCCCGACGCGGTGATCGTCAAACTGCGCACCACCCGGCCCATCAGCTACGTCGCCGCATTCGAGGAACCCGTCACCGGGGAGAGCGGGCACCTGCGCCAAGCGGTGGCCCGCCTGGCCGAGTATGTCCCGGACGTGGAACGCGCCTACGGGGACGAGGAGACCACCCTCTCCTGGATCCTGCGGGTCGGACCTAACACCGAGCAGCTCTCCGGCCTCGGCACGCAGGCCCACCGGCTGAGCGAACTGGTCGAGGCGGTCGGCCAGGCCGTCGCCGAGCGCCTGGACAAGCCCGCATGAGTGTCCTGCTCCTGCGGCTGGCCGGCCCCCTGCAAGCCTGGGGGGCATCGGCCCGCTTCGTGCGCCGCACCACCGAATCCGCACCCACCAAGAGCGGCGTCATCGGCATGCTCGCCGCCGCCCAGGGCCTTGACCGCGGCGACGACGCCGGCCTGGCCCGCCTGGCCGCCCTGCGCTTCGGCGTCCGCATCGACCAACCCGGCACCCGGGTAAGGGACTTCCAGACCGCTCACCACGCCGTCACCGGCAAATCCATGCCGCTGTCCGAGCGTTTCTACCTCGCCGACGCCGTCTTCGTCGCCGCCCTCGAAGGCGAGGGCCCCTTCCTGGACGACCTCCACACCGCCCTGCGCACGCCCGCCCACCCCCTCTTCCTCGGCCGGCGTTCCTGCCCACCGGCCCTCCCGGTGGAACTCGGCACCCGCGACAGTTCCCTCTCCCCGGCCCTGCGCGATGAGCCCTGGCAGGCCGCCGGCTGGTACCAGCGCCTGCGCGGCCAGGAACCCACGGTGTCCCTGGTCGTGTCGCGGGAACCGGTCCCCGGCGAACAGCACGGGGACGTCCTGCGCGATCAGCCCCTCAGCTTCGCTGCCGCGCACCGGCGTCACGCCCTGCGCTCCGTGGTCAGCACCACCGTGGAGGTGCCCAACCCGCGCGCCGTGGCTTCCCGGAAGCCCGCCGCCCGCCCGGTGCCGCACCATGACCCGTTCGACGCCGTGGAGGAAGAGACCCTCTGATGTATCTGACCCGCTTCCGTGTGAACACCGCGCGGCCCGGCGCCCGCCGCCTGCTCTCCTCACCCCAGTCGCTGCACGCGGCCGTCATGGCCTCCTTCCCCGGCCTGCTGCCCACCACCAGCACGGCCGGCATTGAAGGGCCCCGAGTGCTGTGGCGCCTGGACCACAACGCCCGGGCCGAGGTCTTCCTGTACGTCGTCAGCCCCCACCGGCCCGACCTGACCCACCTCGTGGAGCAGGCCGGCTGGCCGGCCGCCGCCCTCGACCCGGACACCCCCGGCTGGCAAAGCCGCCCGTACACCCCCTTCCTCGACCGCCTCGCCACGGGGGGCGTCTGGGCCTTCCGGCTCACCGCCAACCCGGTGCACCAGATCCGGCGCAAGGACGGCGAACCCACCAAACGCACCGCGCACCTGACCCCCGTCCACCAGCAAGGCTGGCTCCTGGACCCCCAACGCCAGGAACGCTCGGGCTTCCGCGTCCTGGAAAAACCTGCGGACCAACGCCTGCTGCCCGTCGGCACCACCCACCACAACCACCCTCACCACGGCGACCGCTACGAACTGACCGTCCGCGACGAGCGCGCCCTGTCCTTCGCCAAATCCCGCGAAGACCGGTCACCGGCCCACCGGGTGAAGGTCGTGACGGTTACCTTCGACGGACGCCTCGAAGTCACCGACCCCGACGCCCTGCGCCGCACCCTTACCCAGGGGCTGGGCAAGGCCAAGGCGTACGGCTGCGGCCTCATGACCCTGGCCCCCATCCCGACGCCTTCTGCGCCCGGGGAGTGAGGAGGTGCCCACGGTCGGCAAGCGTGCCGCCCTCACCCCGCGCCACCTCACCCGCACCGGCGAGCGGGTCTCCTTCATCTACCTGGAGCGCTGCACCGTCCACCGGGACGCCAACGCCATCACCGTCGAGGACGCCGACGGCACCACCCACATCCCCTGCGCCACCATCGCCACCCTCCTGCTGGGGCCCGGCACCCGCATCACCCACCAGGCGATGAGCGTTCTCGGTGAGATCGGAGCGGCGGTCGCCTGGGTAGGGGAACACGGCGTGCGCTTCTACGCCAGCGGCAGAGCGCTGAGCCGCTCAGCTGCACTCGTCGAAGCCCAGGCCACCCAGTGGGCGAGCCAGCGCAGCCGCCTCACTGTCGCCCGCGCCATGTACCGGCTGCGCTTCCCGGACGAGGACCCGGACGGTCTGACCCGTCAACAGCTCCTGGGCCGCGAAGGCGACCGTGTCAAAGAGTGCTACCGCGCCCAGGCAGCCCGCACCGGCATCCGCTGGCAGGGCAGGAAATACACCCCCGGCGACTTCGCCAGCGGCGACCCGGTCAACCAGGGCATCACCGCCGCAGCCCAGTGCATGTACGGCATCGCCCACGCCGTCGTCGCTTCGCTGGGATGCAGCCCGGGCCTCGGGTTCGTCCACTCCGGACACGAACTGTCCTTCGTCCTGGATATCGCAGACCTCTACAAGACAGAGATCGGCATTCCCCTCGCCTTCGACACCGCGGCCGAGGGCCCCGAGGACGTCGGCCCCCGCACCCGCCGCGGCCTGCGCGACCGCATCAACGAGACCGGACTCCTGGACCGCTGCGTCAAGGACATCAAGCACCTGCTGCTGCCCGGCACCCCGACTGCGGCTGACGACCGGGCCGGTGAACAGGACCGCGTGACGCTCCAGAGCGACCGCGGCCACCAGGTGACAGCCGGAGTGAACTACGGCTCCGCAGAGGTGGCCACAGACGCGGACGAGGCAGTCATCTGGTGACCGTCATCGTCCTCACCACCTGCCCACCCGGACTCCGTGGATTCCTCACCCGCTGGCTACTCGAAATCTCCGCAGGCGTCTTCATCGGCAACCCCTCCGCCCGCGTCCGCGACATCCTGTGGAACGAGGTCCAGCAATACGCGGGCCAGGGCCGCGCCCTGCTCGCCCACACCACCAACAACGAACAGGGCTTCACCTTCCGCACCCACGACCACGCCTGGCACCCCGTCGACCACGAGGGCCTGACCCTCATCCGCCGCCCGAACACACAGACGCCACCGGCCTCCGCCACACCGAAACCCGGCTGGAGCAACGCCGCGAAGCGCCGCCGATTCGGCAAAGGCTGACCTGACACTGTGACCCTTTTGTCGCTTTTGACGGATTCGGAGAAACTGCTCCGAAACGGCTCTGCAGGCTGACAAAACAGCAGGTCGAGCAGTGTGCTCCCCGCACCCGCGGGGATGGTCCCGTGCAGGTGGCCGCGTCTGTGCGGGCGCCCTCGTGCTCCCCGCACCCGCGGGGATGGTCCCGAGCCACAGCGGATTCCCGTTCAAGGTGACGGGGTTGCTTTCGACGATCCGGTGTATGGATCCCGAGCTGCTGAACGGATCACCGCACGGCGGACGGAGCTGGACGAACTTGAAGAGCAACTGGCCGAGCAGTTGGTGGAGGTGCGGAGCGAACGTGATGAGCTCGCCGTCGCCGAACGGGTCCTGGAGCGGGTGAGCGAGCAGCTCGTCCAGGAGTGTGCCGGTGCCGGTGCCGGTGCTGGGGCAGGTGGGCAGGCAGGCGGTGATGCTGATCCCGCACCGAGCGGCGAGTGTGGAGGAGACCGCGCTGCCGCCGGATTACCAGCGATCTCGTGGCTGTGCGGCAAGCCGCCGGGCCTGTCATGGCCCGCCAGGTCGGCGAGATGGTGGGGGATGGACGCCAGCGTGCGGGCCAAGCTGGAGCCGCTGCGCGGGAGGCTCATCAGGATGGTCGACCGCGGTTGGCTGCGGAAGTCGGTTCACCACCCACCTGTGACGAGAGACGCCGTCCAGGATAGCGCTGCGCGGGCGTAACCGTGCTGTGCCCGACGGCCGTTGGGCGCAGTGTGAAGAGAACCGAGCACGCCGGACCTGCCCCATTGTCTACTAGTGCCGCTTGCCGCTGTCCACGCGCACCGTCAACCACTGGCCGTCCTGCTGCGACGTCACCTGAAGGCGATCCGGTCAAGGTGGCGGATCCTGCCGCCCGGGAAGGTCGCAGTGATCATCCTGGCCGTCCTTCGCCACGACCAGCGGCTGGCCGACATGGCCGGCGGCAACAACGTCTCTGAGTCCACCGTCCGCCGCTGGCGCGACGAACTGATCGTCCTGCTCGCTGCGCAGGCCCCCGCGCCTGGACCGAGCCTTGATGAAGGTCGCCGCGCGAGGCGGGGAGGTCGTCCTGATCGGCGGCACCTTCATCCCCACCCAACGCCGCACCGGAAAGGCCAACCGTCGGAACTTTTCTGGTAAACGCCGCCGTCACGGCCTGCGCTTCCTCGCCCTGACCGACGAAAACGGCCGCCTGATCTGGATATCCGCCGCCCGGCCCGGCCGCACGACATCGCTGCCGCCCGCCACGACCATGTCCTGGACCATCTGCGCAGCGCCGGTCTCGGGGCCCTGGCGGGCCTGGGCTTCCGCGGGCTGGACAACAACGTGCGCGACCCCGTGGTCATCACCGGCTACACCGTCACCCGCACCCACCAGCTCACCGCCGCGCAGCACGACGCCAACCGCGTTCTCGCTATCGGACGAGCACCCGTTGAGCAGGGCTACGCCCACCTCAAGAACTGGCGGTCCCTCCCCAAGCTCCGCACCGACCCCGTCCGCGCCACCCAGCTCCTGCGTGCCCTGCTCGTTTTGACCACCCTCGAAGTCGACCGCTGACGCCTGGATCTCCATGGTGACTGCGGTTCGGGCTCATCCCTGGTGAGCGAATCGGTCAAGGGCTTTGAGTACATGGGCACGTGTGGTGTCGCTTCCCAAATGGCCCGCGCTATCGACGACGATCAGCTCGGCGTCGGGCCATGCGCGGGCCAGCTCCCAGGCGGTGTCGAGCGGACTGCCCATATCCAGTCGGCCGTGGACCAGAACGCCAGGGATGCCGGCCAGGCGGTGGGCGTCACGCAGTAGTTGGCCTTCCTCCAGCCATGCACCGTGGGAGAAGTAGTGCGAACAGATGCGTACGAGGGCCAGCTGTGCGGATGGCGGGCGGTCACCGTACGGGTTGGAGGTGCCGTTTGTCTCCCCGGACAGGACCGCGTCCTCCCAGGCGCACCAGTCGGCCGTGGCCTTCTCCCGTACGGTGGCGTCCGGGTGTTCCACCAGGCGCGCGTAGGCCGCGACGATGTCGCCGTCTCGCGGTGTGCCAGGGGCGCCCGCCAGAAAGTGTCCCCACTGCACAGGGAAGAACCGGCCAACGCCGCGGTAGAGCCAGTCGACTTCGGAGCGCCGGGTGGTGGTGACAGCGGAAATGACGATCTCCGACACCCGCTCCGGGTACGTCTCGGCGTAGGCCAGGATCAGCGTGGATCCCCACGAGCCGCCGTACAGCAACCAGCGGTCGATTCCCAGGTGCTCGCGCAGCTGTTCCATGTCGGCGATCAGATGCTGAGTGGTGTTGTGCCGCAGGTCGGTGAGGGGATCGCTGGCGTGTGGACGGCTGCGCCCGCAACCGCGCTGGTCGAAGAGGACGACTCGATACCTGTCCGGATCGAAGTACTGGCGCACGCCGGCGCCGCATCCTGACCCCGGCCCACCGTGGACGACGGCTGCCGGCTTGCCGTCCGGATTGCCACAGACCTCCCAGTACACGAGGTTGCCGTCACCGACGTCGAGCATCCCCTGTTCGTATGGCTCGATCGGCGGGAGCAGTTCGTCCATTTCCAGACCTCCGCACGGCACAACGTGGACAGGTGCGTAGTAGACAGCATGACCGGCGCCGCCATCGACCAACGCTTCAACAGGTGATCGCTGGCCATGGCCAGCGATCACCCCAGCCGTCCTGACAGACGATCCACTCAGCAGACTGCTGCCCACGACCAGCACGAGAACGACGTCAGACGATCACACCAGTTCGTTGACCTGAGGCTTCACGTTGGCGGAAGACCTCTGTAGGTAAGTGCACCGGAGCCTGCCGTTTGTGACATCGCCCCCAGACCCGGGGAGGGCCCGCTGTGTCAGCTGTCTTGGGCGGGCCGGTGCTGCTCTTTACCAGCGCATCCCGGGCCGAAGGATGCACGGCCGAGGTGTAGGGGCTTGAGTGGAGGGGGAGCCTTGCCGCCCGCCGGTGCGAGCGGCTGGCGCGGCGGTAGCCGGTCCGGATCGACGCCCGGTGTCGCGGATGTGCACTCGCCGGTATTCAGCAGGGAGAGGGCTACGAGGATCACGATCCGGCGAACGGATTCTCACGTGGCGCGAGCTGAGACATGCGCTGAAGACATCCGGTCGGCTGGGTAGGGTCGTAGTACACCGAGCTGGAGAGGTAGTTGCATGGCCATCGAAGTTGTGATTGCGCAGACGACCGTCGATGACGAGGGCAAAGCGGAGGCGTTGGCGCGAGGTGCGGTTGAGGGGCGGCTGGCGGCGTGCGCTCACATCGACGCTCCGTTCACGGCCGTCTACCGGTGGAAGGATGCCATCGAGACTGCGCAAGAATGGCGGATCTCGTACAAGACGACTGTGGATCGGCTCCCGGAGCTTGGCGCGTGGGTGGCCCGGCAGCACCCGTACGATGTCCCAGAATGGATCACTCTTCCCGTGACCGGTGGGTCCGAGGCGTACCTGTCCTGGGTTGTCGAGGAGACGACCGCGTCCTGAAGCGGCGGCGGACGGCGTTGACGCTTATGCCTTCTGAACCTCGCGGTTAATCAGACGTCGGCGCAGGTTCAGGACGCGAACTGCCGCAGGTGGTAGGCGAGTTCCTGTTCACTATCGGGGAGCCAAGTGGCGACCGTCCGGGCCCGCTCCTTGCCCATCGTGTTGGGCTTGGCCTGAGTCGCGGAGGCGAACTGCTGTGCCACGTAGACTCCTTGGTCGATGTTGCCTCCACGTAGCAGCGCCGATGCAAGATCGCCGAGGACGACGACGCCACCATCTGATAGGCCAGTTCCGAGGCGTTTGACCGCGCTGTCTGCCGTGGTGGTCAGCTCTTGCCGCCGCAACTGTCCGTATACGGACAGTGCGAGCGAGTCCATTCGGTACGGGGTGACGAAGCGGACCCACGCCTGCTCGCTGGTGTGGTCCGCGAAGTCGTAGGCGAACCGTGCGCGATCTAGTGCACGCAGCGCGCCCATGTCGTCGCCGAACTGTGCAGCCTCCTCCGCATGCCGACCATGGACCCAGGCAGCAGCGGTGGCGTTGCCACGACCACGCACATTGCGCCTGCCGAAAACTCCATCCGCGCAGTTCAGGCGGCATGTTGGTATTCGTGGAGGACTCCGCCGAGGCGGTCTCTCCGGCGCACTTTCAGTTGGGTGATTTGTGCGTGGGGGAGTGGTGCGGGAACGGCGCGTAGGGGTGCTGCCTGGTCTATCGCCTGGTGGGGCCGGTGGTGGTTGTAGTGCAGTTCGAACTGGCGGAGTGCGTGGCGCAGGTGGTGCTCGTTGAAGATGAGGGTGCGGTCCAGTAGTTCGTGGCGGCAGGTCTGGGCCCAGCGTTCCATGATCGCGTTCATGCGCGGTATCCGGACGCCGGTGTGCACGATCTGGATTCCGGCGTTGGTCAGGATGTCGTCGAAGAGGGCGGGGTACTTCGCGTCCCGGTCCCGGATCAGGTACGTGTGTGTGGCCTGCGCGTCGGCGAGGTCCATGGCCAGGTTGCGGGCGGCCTGGGCCAACCCAGGCCGCGGTGGGGTGGGCTGTGGTGCCGAGGATCCGGATGCGGCGGGTGGCGTGCTCGATGACCGCGAGGATGTACTGGCGCTGGCCGGTCAAAGTCACGGTCTCGATGAAGTCGCAGGCCAGGAGAGTGTCGGCCTGCGAGCGCAGGAAATCGGCCCAGGTGGTGGCTGCCCGGTCGGGCGCCGGATCTATGCCCTTGGAGGTGAGGATCTCCCAGACGGTGGAGGCGGCAATCTTGATGCCGAGCATGGTGAGTTCGCCGTGCACCCTGCGGTATCCCCACGAGGGATTTTCCCGTACCAGGCGCAGGACCAGCACGCGGATGGAATGGACCGTGGGCGGTCGTCCGGGCTTCTTCGGTCGGCAGGTGCGGGCGTGGCGCCGCTTGATCAGATCGCGATGCCAGCGCAGCACCGTGTCTGGCCGGACCAGTAACCGGAGTCGGTGCAGGGCCTGGCGTGGCAGGGGGATCAGTAGAGCGGCGAGGAACGCCCGGTCCGCGGGAGTGAACTTGATGCGGTCCGTGCCGAGTTGTCGCTCAAGGACGGTGAGCTGGTGACGTAGGGCGAGTATCTCCGCGTCCTTGTCGCGGTCGCTCATCGGTAGCAATCGCAGGGCGGCGAACAGGTTGGTGACGGTCAGGTAGGCGAGACGAAGCAACACGAAATCATCCTGCCGCACCGTCGATGAAGCCCCTGATCTGCATGGATGACATTTTCGGCAGGCGCAGGGCCGGGCCGGTGCGGGGGGTGCCTCTATGTTTTTCGTCAAGCGAGGCGTGGGGTGCGGGGTTGGTAGAAGGTGCCGTCGCGGAGCATCGCGAACAGCACGTTGATTCGTTGCCGGGCGAGGCGGAGGAGGGCTTGCGTGTGGGTCTTTCCTCTGGCCCGGCATTTGTCGTAGTAGGTGCGGGAGGCGGGATCGTGCAGGGCGGCGAACGCGGACAGGAACATCGCCCGTTTGAGCTGCCGGTTGCCGCCTCGGGGGGGCGTGTTCGCCGTGGATAGATGTCCCGGATGACTTGGTTGTGGGGGCGAGGCCGGCGTAGGAGGCCAGGTGGGCGGCGGTGGGGAAGCTGGTGGCGTCGCCGACGGTGACCAGCAAGGTGGCGGCGGTCCTGACCGCGACCCCTGGAATCGAGGTCAGGACCGCGGAAAGAGGGCGAGCCTCCAGCAGCTGTCCGATCTGTGCTTCGAGAGCTCGTCGTTGCTCGTGGACAGCGGCGAGCGAACGGGCCAGGGACGGGATCACGACGTCGAGGGTGCCGGTGCCCGGGACCACGACGGTCTACTCGTCGAGCGCGTCGAAGACCTCGTCGATCAGTCGGGCAGCCATGCGCGGAGCCTTGGGCCGGATCACCTCAACGAGCTTGCGGCGGCTGGCCTTTCGCAAGCTGGCCGGGGATCCGTAGCGTTCCAGCAGCCAGGTCATGGCCTGGTGGTCCAGGCGCGGGCCAAGGACGCGCTCCAGGCTGGGGTGGAACTGGGTGAGCAGGCCGCGTATCCGGTTGGAGGTGTGGGTCGCCTCGGCCGCCAGGTCCTGGTCGAAGCCCACCAGCACGGTCAGCTCGGCGGTGATCTCGTCGGTCAGTTCCAACGAGCGCAGGGTGTGTGGCATGGTCCGTGCGGCGTCCGCGATCACCGCGGCGTCTTTGGCGTCATTCTTGGCCTCGCCCGGGTAGAGGTCGGCGATGCGTCGCATCGAGAGTCCGGGCAGGTAGGCGACCTTGTAGCCGGCGTCCCGGGCGACGGTCAGGGGCAGGGCGCCGATGGAGGCGGGCTGGTCCACGATCACCAGGACGGTGTCGAACTTGGCGGTCAGCTTGTCGAAGACGGCCCGCAGTTTCGGCTCGCTGTTGGGCAGCTGCTTGTCGAAGACCTTCTTCCCGGCCGGGGTGAGTCCGTGCCCGTGATGGGCGCTCTTGCTGACGTCCAGACCGAGGAAGACGCCCACATCGTCGATGTCGTCCAACCCATCCTCCCTAACGAGGTTCGTGCGGTGCTGGCCAGGGCGTTGGCGTCGTATGCGTGCATCCACGTTATGCAGACCTGCCGCCCGCGAACGGCCGGGCATTGCGTTCGGCCAGGCGGTAGTCGGACCTCTCATCAGCGTCTCCAACGGCGCCTCTCGGGCCCGGTGACACCACCCCCCAGGTCATCGGTTCCAATGCCGTTGCTTTTGAGGCTGTCGGCCGGTTGATCCGGTGTGCTGATATCCCGTCTGGAGCGGTTGGGGCTGGGCGTCCTGACTCGGACGTGCCCGCCTGAACTGGTGGACCGGGTGGTCGGCGAGGCTGGTCGCTCGGAGAAGCGTCGGCGTCTGCTGTCCGCCCGGTTCACGGTGTACTTCGTCCTGGCGATGTGCCTGTTCCCACAGGCCGACTACCTGGAAGTTCTGCGCTTGGTGAAGACCGGTGATCCGGGGCTGCGGTCTTGGAGCGGGGTGAACAAGTCCTCGCTGGCGAGAGCCCGGCAGAGACTCGGGTGGACGGTGATGCGGGATCTGTTCCGGACCGTGGCCCGGCCTCTGGGCAGTGACGGAGAGCTGTTCCGGGGACTTCGAGTGCTAGCCCTGGACGGGACACTCCTGGCGGTGCCCGACTCCGCGGCGAACAACAACGTGTTCGGCAAGTCGGGCTCACAGCGCAGCCCGATGGGCTATCCCCAAGCGCGAGTTGTCGCCGTGGCCGAGTGCTCGTCCCACGCGGTGCTCGACGCCGTGGTCGGCGGGTTCAAGGAGTCCGAGCGCATCGTCTCCGACGCGTTGGACGCTCACGTCGGGAAGGGCACACTGCTGCTCGCCGACCGTGGCTTGTGGGGCTTGGCTCGTTGGCACCGACTGCGGGAGCAAGGCACTCATCTGCTGTGGCGGATCGAACGGCGCAAGGCCCGCCGGGTCCAGGACGTCCTGCCCGACGGCAGCTACCTGGCCCGGATCGAGGCGAACAAGCACAGCAAAGCGACCGGAACCATCAAGGCCCCGCCGGCCCTGGTGCGGGTGATTGAGTACCGCGTCGACGGGCAGGTCGACATCGTCCGACTGATCACCAGCCTGACCGACCATGAGAAGTACCCCGCCGAAGAACTTGCCGTCCTCTACGCCCGGCGCTGGGAGATCGAGTTGGTCTTCGACGAGATCAAGACTCACCAATGCGGCAGACCAGTGCTCAGATCGCAGATACCCGACGGGGTGCACCAGGAGATCTACGCGCACCTGATCGTGCACCATGCCACCCGGGACCTGTTGGACGAGGCAGCCAGGATGCACCACAGCACCGCCGAGCGGACCTCGTTCATCCGGGCCCTGCATGTCATCCGCCGCACGGTGATCTCGCCGAGCGGCTTTTCTCCCCTCCGCCCGCAGACGTGACCGGCACCTCGGCCTTGCCGAGATTGGACGCAGTCTTCTGCCTCGCCGCCGGTCCCGTGACTGCCCGCGCAAGATCCGGTCATGTATCACCGGGTACGGCAGCAAAACCCCCGACGAGCCCTCCAGCTGTCGTCGCCTACCGGTCGTCGTCACGCTGAACCACCGGTGGCACGACCACTAATGCAACGGCATTGTCATCGGTTCGACAGGGGGGGAACAGTCATGCCGGGTCCGGAGGCCAGCGGCCCTCTTGCAGGACCGCAGAAAACATAACGGGGGACCGCTCCTGTGGGTCCCCTTGCCGGGGTGCGAGTGGACTTTGGCGTCTGTAGGACGCGGTATGGAGATCCTCGCGGTGAGGTCGGTGTCCTGCCTGGTAGGGCGGGAGTGATGTCCAGAAGTCCGAACGTGCCTTTGGACTCAGCGGGTTGTGGCGGGCGATGGCGGTTAGGGAAGCAGAGGAGAGGGTACGTCAGGGTGGCCGCCATGTCCCTGTCCCGCGGGGTGCGGACTCGGCAGACTCCTTCGGGGGCTCACGTCCCGGTCGCCAGGTGCCCGTGATCAAGGGGAAGCTTGATGCCGCAGGTAATCTGGGTTGCCGGAAATAGGGTTGAGGCCGCGAGGCGCGGATGCCTAGGCTCGCTCCCGACGGCGTGTAGCTCAGCAGTAGAGCACCGGGCTCCGGACCCGGAGGGCGCAGGGGCGGCACCTGCCACGTCGGCTTATGAATGACGACACCGAGCAGCAGCCCCACACCGCGAACCCCGGCTATGTAGTTGGTCAGCTGGCCAAGGCGTTCGCCACCGCACTGACCCATCGCGACCCCGACACCCGCCGCCGGGCCGAGGAGCGCGTAGAGCACTGGCGGGCGGTGCTTGCAGGGATGGCTTCGGGCCGGCTGACGATCGGTTCGCGCAAGCCGGTGGAGGACCTTCCGGCATGGGTGACCCCGCAGGTAGTGCGGGGAGGGTTCGCCACGGGCGCCGTGAGCGCCGGGGGGCCGCTGCAGCCGTACGAGACGGAGGCGGCCCGCCGTTTCGGAGTTCCGGCTGACCGGCGGGCACTGTTCGCGTGCTGCCTCTCCGAACCTGGACTGACCTGGCTGTTCAGCCTGCTGGACGACCGCCGCTACGAGGTGACCGTGCCCGAGGAGGCCGCGCTGCTCACCGTGGCATGGCTGGCCCGTTCCGGGGACGGGGCCGCCGCGCTGGACCTCGTGTCCGAGCTGGAGCCGTTCGCGGACAGGCTGCGCTTCCTTCCCCGCCCCGCCGACCGGGCCGTACCCGACGTGATCACTTCCGTGCACCGGCGCACCGTGGCCGACACAGCTGCCACCCTCGCCCGGCGACGCCCGAACACGGCCGTCGAGACGCAGCATGAAGCTCTCACCGTCTGGCAGCCGTTCGGCGACGAACTGCTCACCCTGTGGCTGGAGACCGCCGGACCCGGCCGCGTCCTCGACACCACTCCGGACGCCGACTGTCACCGGCGCGGAACCGCATTGCTGGCTCGCTACCACCAGCTGGCCGCGGAGCATCGCTTGTGCGGCAAGCACCGCAGCCCCAAGGAGAACCTCTCGATCCTGCGCACCGCACTCGAGGACACCCTCACCGGCCGCCCCCTCGACGCCCGTCGGCTCGGCCTGCTGCAGCACGCTGCCGAGTCGATGGTGCGGCGCCGCGGCACCCCCGGCTCCCCGCCGCACCACGCACTCCGCCACCGGCAGGCCCGGCAGACGGCACTCCCTTCCCACTATGCGCTCGCCCATCTGGTCATGCGGCGCTGCTCCGAACTGCCCCAGGGCGAAGGGGTATCCGATACCGGGCTGCTGATCGCCGAAGTGAGCGAGCAGGAGTACCGGGAGACCGGCCTGCCCGCCGGGACGGCGATCCCTGCATCGATCCGCTGGACGGTCGAGGCCGCGCTCAGCGCCCCGCTCAGCACGCTCGTGGAGCGCAGCGTCGTCCCCTCTGCCGAGGTCATGGCCGAGCTGGTGCCACAGTTCGTCGCCGTCACCACCGCCCACCAGTACAGCGACGCGTCGCTTCGGACACTGATGTCCGCGAACTACCGGGCATTCCGCAACCGCCGCTCCCTGCTGCTGCTCAACCTTGAGCGGCAGGTACGAACGGAGGAACTGCCGTGGGTGCGAGCCTTGTCCGGTCAGCGCGGTGACGCGACTGGGAGCGGCCGGTCAGCAGACGGCTCGTCGGAGACCGGAACCGGCCAGGGCCCCGCCCTCATCGCGCTCCGGCAGCTGGGCGAACTGGCCGTGCAGGGTTTCCCCGGCACGATCCTCCCCAACCCGCTTGTCCGCGAACTCGGTGTCCTCGCTCACCAGGCCGACCTGAAGGCCCCCTTCGTGGAGGAACTGGCCGCCGACATCTTCATGGGCTCCTTCACCCCGAAATTCCTCAAGTCGGCCCGCGTCGCCGCCGAGCTTTTGGGCGGCACCCTGTACGAGCGCTACTACGGAATCGACTACGCGGCGCTCCGTAACCTGGCGATCATCGAGACGTCCGACGCTCTCAACCGCTCGTACGGTGCCCGCACTTCCCCCGGCTTCGCCAAACTGTGCGTCGGCCGAGCCACCGGCACCCCACGGCCCGGAGCCTCGGCCGACTTTTGGTCCGTGGCGGCCAGCGGCATGGTGATCGAGCAGTCCCAGATCCTTACCACCCATAACCTGGCCGTCCTCGCCCGCCACGTCGGCATCTCTCCCGACTGGCCCGACCTCGCCCGCCGGGCCTTCGTCGCCGTGTGCCGCCTGACTGCCCGTGTGCACGACAACCCACGCCCCTTGCGCACCGTCAAGGACGCCGCGTACGCATGGCGGCAAATGCTCTTTCACATTTCCCGGTGCACTCCTGCCGAACAGGCGGCCTTCCTGGCCTCGCTGGACGAGGAGGTGGCCCGCCACCCTGCCCACGTGGCCCCACGCCTGGCCCCCGCACTGGTGGGCCTGCACCAGGTCGCTGCGGGTGGGGCAGCGGACACGGGGACTGGCCGCCGCTTCCTGGGCTGGAGCGCGGAGGGTCACTGGATGGTGGCGGGCGGGTCAGGGCCTTGAAACGAGGGGGCACTACATTAGCTCCGCGCCACCTAAGGGGTACTAGCGGCGCCGTACTGCCGCGTACGGCGTTGTACAGGCGCCAACGGGACTTCAGAACTCCGTGCCGTACTAGGTCACTTGACTGGGGGTCAAGGGGTCGCAGGTTCAAATCCTGTCGTCCCGACGGAAACGTCGCAGGTAGGGGCCATCTTCGGATGGCCCCTACTTCGTGTTTGGGAGCAATTCTGGGAGCGGGGAGCCGCTCCCTATGCTCCCAGGGAGCGGGAGTCTGGGAGCGACGTCAACCGGGGGTGGACGGATGGTCACCCGATCCGGTTGCTCCCAGGGAGCATCTCCGCTGCCTGGTCTGGTGTACGAGGCTAGGGGTCGCGCTGTTCCGCCCCTTGTCCGAATACTCGTCCAGGGGCCGTGCTCCCGCTCGACCCCTTGACGGCTTTCACCGACCCCATGTCTGCGGGGAGTCCATGTCTCGGTGCGCACGGCATCCAGAGGTTGAACGCTGGGGCGGGATGCGGTGCAGGTCGGAGGGGGTGGCGGTTGGGGGTGAGTGCTCCTGCGGGTCCGCTTGGCCCGAAGCGCATGGATGTTTGCGTCTGTAGGACGCGGTGTGGAGATGTTGCTAATGGCTGCGGTGTCCTGACTGGCGCGGACAGGGCCGCGCGTCTTCGACCTTTGTCTTGCAGAGGTCCCGCGATGCGGCAAGGGTGCTACCGGACTGGCATATAGCGGGAAATCTGCGCCGTCCGGATTGACGACGGCGAGCAACTGGCCGCCAGAATGCTGACACCTATTCGAAGCGCTGCCTGAGCCAGGACCCCGACGCGGCGACTGGGGCCGCATCCGGGCCGCAGTCTTCCCTGGTCGCACTGCGGTATGGATCGAAGCGACTGTCACGGAAGAGCCCTATTGCTGGAGCCGAACCGGCGGTAGCCGCTACCGGCGCAGGTGTCGTCACGCCGCGGTGGACGTCGCGGCGTCTGTTGTCGTCGGCACGGGGACGAGCTCCACGCTCATCCCGCGTGCGGTGAGGTCCCGTACCGTCTGGTGGAGCGTGATCTGAGAGAAGGCGAAGAGGGAGTCGGGGGTCACAGCTACCCCGGACTTGTGCCGGACGGCGAAGACCAGCCGGCGGGGTGTGAAATCGTCCGGCAACTTGATTCTCCCGCCGCTGTCCCGAGTCACCCGGCTGATGAACTGGGCTCTGGCCTCGAATGAGTTGAGCAGAAGTTCTACGGCTACCTGGGCCTGCCCGAGGAGATGGCTGAAGGAGCCCGAGGAGTTGGATTGTTTGACGAGGATCAGGGTGCCGTCCGGCGTCAGCAGGTCGCAGATCTCGACGCGGTCGGTGCGTCTCAGGGGGTTGTTGATGAACTCGCCATCCAGGAACAGCCAATCCGGCCGAATTTCGGCGACTGCCCGGTTGTAAGTCCGTTCGCTCGCAGCCCCGGGCCAGGGCGGCAGGCCGTACACGGCAGCGTCGGTGAAGATGCGCCGCAGGCCGTCGCGCACGGAGTCGATGTAGCCGGCGCCCAGCTCGTACCAGTCGCCGTCCAGAAGGCAGTACTTCCGTGAGCCGAGCGAGACGTCGGCCTGGACCCAGTCCAGCGCGTGGGTGGTTGCCAGCGGGACGGCGTATCTGGGCGACGGGTCGCGGTGGAGGGTCACTGTGCCGTCGCGCAGGGCGGCAAGACGGGTGCCGGGTCGGCAGATCCGGGCCCGGGTGAGGACGTAGCTCAGGTCGAAGGCGTCGGACAGGAAGGCGTCGATGCTGCCGATACGGGTCCGGTACGCGGTGGCCTCGGCGGACGTGTCGTGTAGGTCGAGGGGGACGGAGAATGAGATCCGTCCGTCGGGGGGAGCCCCGAGAAGACGGTCGAGGGCCGCATCGAGCCCGGCGCGGGTGACGGCGTCGGTGACCGGGACGATGTGGTCGACGAATTCCAGCTCCGGGTGCGGGTTGTCTCCCTGGCAGACCCGGGTGATCGTGCGCAGATCCTCGACCAAGTCCGCCGGCTCGATGCCGAGGGGGAGTCGCAGGCCGACACCACCCTGGGCGGTGCAGGCCCGGCCGTTCGCGTGGCGGCTGCGGGTGAGCGGGATGTCGTCGAGGTGACCGCCGAGGTGGCGGACCACGCGTGCCTGGTCACGGATACCGAGTGCCGGAACCGAGGTGCCGGCGGGTACCAGGGAGATATCGGTGCGAGGCCGGCCAAGCGCTTTGGTGACGGCGCCGCTGATGTGCCGGGGGTCGATCATGCGGATGGCGAAACGGAGGCCGAACCGTTTGTCCTTGAGGGCGTCGGGAATCAAGCGGTATCCGTTTCCACAGGTCACGGCGTATACCTGGCCGTCGACGGCGAGAAGCAGCAGAGAGCCGGTGCGCCGCACCGGCTCGAACACCGGGATTCCGGTGGTTCGGGCGTTGGGCGCACACCAGGTGTCGGCCTCCTCCTCCTTGCCGTAGGTGAGGTAGACCGCGGGCACACCGAGGACCTCCGGGTGGTGCAGTTCTGCTCCTAGCCGGTCGAGCTGTTCGTGGTCGAGGACCTCGAACATGGCCTCCGGTGTCGGCGAGACCGTGCCGAGGCGGTAGACGGTGCGGACTGCGGTGTGGGCGGTCATAAGGATGTCTCCGAGTGTTTGTGGGATGTGGTGCGAGAAGGCTGACGACAGCTCGGCTGTATACATCGAACGATGACAGGCACCTGTGTACGTTGTCAACGCAATGCGAGTGTTCCACTGTGCGCGGCTCTGCGTGTACGGTGGCCTCATGACGGACCAAGCCGTACCTGCCACCGGCCCCCTCGTCACCGGATCGGAGATCGCCAGGATCGCTGGGGTCACGCGTGCCGCGGTTTCCAACTGGCGGCGTCGCTATGACGACTTCCCCGCCCCCTCGGGCGGCGCGGCGAGCAGCCCATTGTTCGCGCTGGCCGAAGTCCAGGCATGGCTGGAGAAGCAGCGGAAGGGGCAGGACGTCTCGGTCGAGGTTCAGGTGTGGCAGGAGCTGCGGGCCGCCTATGGAGAGGACATGGTCGCGGGGCTCGCGGATGTGGCTGAACTGCTGTCAAAGCCGCACGGGCGGCGGCCGTCGGGCCTGCGCCTGCCGCGAGAGGCGGCGGCACGGGTCGGCGCGCTCGCCGAAACCGAGCAGCCCGTTGACGTCGTGAACGCACTGATCGAGCGTTTCGCCGACGCCGTCCGCCGCGCCGGATCGGACCAGGTGACGTCGACCCGCCTTGCCCGCGCCGTACGCCACTTCGCTCCGCCGCTGCCGCCCGGAGCGACAGTCTTCGACCCTGCCTGCGGCATCGGACTGCTGCTCTTCTCCGTCGCCGGGCAGACTGGAGTGCTCTGCCGTGGACAAGAGGCCGACGCCGACTGCGCGCGGCTTGCCAGGTTGCGAGCCGCCCTGTCCTCGCTGCTTGACGCCCGGGTCGAGACGGGTGACTCGCTCCGCGACGACCGGTGGCCCGACCTCCGGGCCGAACTGGTGGTCTGCGATCCCCCGGTGGGCGTCACCGGATGGGGCCGGGAGGAGCTCCTTCTTGATCCGCGCTGGGAACTCGGCACACCGTCCAAGGCAGAAGGCGAACTCGCCTGGCTGCAGCACGCTTACGCACACACTGCGCCGGGCGGTCACGTGGTGATCGCGCTGCCCGCCTCCGTCGCCTACCGCAAGGCCGGGCGAAGGATCAGGGCCGAACTGGTCCGCAGAGGCATTCTCACCCAAGTTGTCGCCCTGCCCCCGGGTACAGCGTCCTCGCATGCTCTCCCCATCCACCTGTGGACTCTGCGCCGCCCTGGGCCGACCGACAGCCCCCCGACCACGGTGCGCATGGTGGACCTCACTGCCAACGATCCCGACGCCGCTCTGGAACCGCGCCCTGAGCAGACCGTGGACGTCCCCTCGATCAGCCTCCTCGACGACGCGGTCGACCTGACCCCGGGCAGCCATCTCCAGGCCGGGCACCGCGACTATCCCGGCGAGTTCACAGCTCTTCGCGGTGACCTGAACGAACAGCTGCGTCAGCTGACCGCACTGCTGCCACAGCTCCGGCCCGGTGCCGGGGCGGGCTCGCTCGACGGCGCCACGGCAAGCGTCGCCGAACTCCTTCGGGCAGGCCTAGTGAGCTACGAAGGCCCGGAGCCCGTCTCGGCCAGCGACCAGCTCGACACCGATTACCTCCAGGGCTTCCTGCGCAGCCCGTCCAATACCCGCCGTGCCACCAGCGCCTCCGGCGCCTACCGGATGGAGGCCAAGGGCGCCAGGATTCCGCAGATGGCCGTTGAGGAACAGCGCCGCTACGGTGCAGCCTTCCGCGCCCTCACCGAATTCGAGGAGACGATGCGGACCGTGTCCGGGCTTAGCCGCCGACTCGCCGATCTGGCCCGTGACGGACTCTCCTCCGGCGCTCTGGCCCCGGAGGACTGAGAATATGCGGCGGGCGGCTCCGGAGCAGCGGAGCCGCCGGTTCACTCCTGGGCCGGCAGGAACTCGCTCGGCTTCCCACTCCAGCTCACGCTCAGCCCCTCGCGAGCCCTCGTACAGGCGACGAACAGCAGGCAGCGCTCGCGCAGCAGATCGGCTTCGTGCTGCGGCGCGTCCGCCTCCAGCGGAGTGATCTCCCGGGCGAAGGGCACTGTTCCCGTCGTGACCCCGAGCACGGAGACCGCCCTGAACTCCAGACCCTTCATGGCGTGCATGGTGGCCAGCCGGACCCCCGGCGTCCCTGCGGCGGTCTGCCCCTTCACCCGCACCACCGGGATCCCGGCGTCCTTCAGCCGGGCCTCGGCCGCGTCAAGCGCCAGGTTGAACCGGGCGCACACCCCGATCTCGTGCGGCGCGAGCCCTTCACCGAGCCATGTCCGCACCCGATCCACGAGCGCGGTGTACTCCTCCGCTTGCGTGGCGTGTCCGTCGGCCTCGGGGCGGCGGCCGCGCAGCAGCGAGCGGTAGCCGGCCAGGGAGTCGGTTCCATCGCCTTCCAGCGCGTCCACGCTGACCGGGGCGAGCAACCGCGCCGACCAGACCAGGATCTCCTCGGTAGAGCGGTAGTTGAGTCGCAGCCGGAAGCTGCGGCCGGCGGTGGCGATGCCCAGCGATCCGAGCGTCACCCGCGAGTCGTAGATCCGCTGGTGTGGGTCGCCGGTGAGGAACAGATCGTCGGGGCCGGGGGCGACAGCGGCCCGGAGCACCCGCCACTGTGCGGGGTGCAGGTCCTGTGCCTCGTCCACCACTACATGGTCGTAGGGGGCCGGGCCGGCGGCGAGCAGGTCGGCCGCGCGGGCACAGATCCGCAGGTGCGTGGTGGCGCCGCGCTCCTGCAGCAGCTTCTCGAACCGCTCGACACCGCTCCACACGAGCCCGCGTCGTGCCGCTCCGAGGCCGGTGCCGCGTCCACGCCGGCTGGCCGCGAGATATCCGTCCAGATCACGGATGTCCTGGCCGAGCACCACGTGACGGTACTCCTGTGCCAAGAAGCGAGCCTGGAACGGCAAATTCAGCAGCTTGACCGCCTTCTCCCACAGCTGCCGCTGATCGCTGTCGCCCACCGGATTCGGTGCGGAGCCGGCGTGTTGTCGCACCACGCCGTTGGCGTAGGCGTCGACCGTCGTGACATCGACCCGGGCGAGTAGGCGCTCGTCGTCCTCGAGGAGGAGACCGAGCATGTCGCCCAGCCCGGCGGCCAGCGCGTTGGTGTAAGTCGTCAGCAGGATCCGGCTGTCCGGTGACCGCCCGAGCAGGTGCTTCACACGGTGCAGCGCGGCCACCGTCTTCCCCGTCCCGGGGCCGCCGGTGACCTGTACCGGTCCTCCGTACGACGTGCGGTAGGCGACCCGCCGCTGGGACGGGTGCAGGAACACCCGCCAGGCCGCAAACGGCTTCGCCAGGACCTCCTCCAGCTCTTGCGGACCGGTGACGAGGCGGATCCGGGCAGTGGTGTTGCTGATGACGGTGGCGAGGTCCTCGACCGGCTCGGACGGTGCGTCCACCGGGCGGCGCATGGCCACCACATCCCGGTAGACCTCCTCCGGAGAGAAGCCCTCGGCAAGGTACTGCAGCACCTCCAGCTGGTCCTCGGGCAGCAGTGTCGCGAAGGCCTCCAGCTGTGCCTTGTCCGCCATCGAGCGCGCGGCACGCAGCACCTGTGCGTCGATCCCCAGGTCGCGCAGGACTCCGTCGGAGACGCCGGAGAAGAGCAGCTTCGGCACCTTGCGGGACGCCGTCTCGTACAGCGGCGTCAGTTCGTCGAGTGCGACCGTGTCGCGTACCTCCAGGCCGCGGGTGGCGGTATTCGCGCTGTACAGGCGCTTCGCCGCCCAGGTGTACGCGTCGTCGTGCGGCAGAACATGGACGAGGAGGAACAGGTCGGTGCCGTCGTCCGGCGCGAGGACCACACCGCGCCAGAAGTCGGTGACCCGTATGGTGCGCATCCGCCGATCGCGGGCGTTCTCCACGGATTCCAGGTGCAGGCCCTTGTCGGCGTTGAGTTCGGCCACGGTGAGGGTCTGGAACTTCGCCATGGCCTTGCGTACGCCGGCTCTGACCGGCTTCTCCAGGGTGTCGTATCCGTCCCAGAAGCTCTGGGCGAAGGCGAGGCGGGGCATGGGCCGAGGGCCTCCTTTCCGTTCGTGTCAGTCGGTGAGCCCAGCAAGGCGAGCAGCGAGTGTCCGGAACGTCCGCAGGAGCGCCGCGGGTTCCGAAGTGAGGTCGAGGCTGTGCTGGAGCAGCCGCAGGCCGCCGGTTCCGCGCACCTCGGTCGCCCGCTCGGGCAGGCGGCCCGCCGCGTACACCAGATGCGCCTCGCGCAGGCCGAGCACGGTGGCGTAGGCGAGCGCCTGGTACAGGTCGGCGTTCGGGTAGCCGTGGGACCGGTGGGACTTCTCGGTCTTGTACTTGGCGTCGACCACAGCGACGGGTGTACGGCCGTCCGCGCCGTACACCACCAGATCGGGCTTCATACGGACCTGGCCGCCGAGGTCGAGAGCGTGTGCGTCCTGCAGTCGCGCCGTCAGGCCGTGTTCCTCCAGGGCTTCACGCAGCGCGACCGTCACGAAGTCCTCGAAGAGCTGGTTCATGTCGAGCAGGAAGCCGTCCAGGGCGAGCGGGCCGGTCCGGTGCTCCGGCGAGGTGCCGCGCAGTACGGCCTCGGCGAGCCGCAGGGCAGGCTGGTAGCGGGAGTTGAGCCGGGACGGCTGCCAGAGAGGCAGTTTCTGGCCGCGGACCAGGGGAGCGGCGTCCGCGAGGCGGAACCTCTGGTGGGCGAGGCGGCGCCGCACCGGCCCTGGTACGGACGGCAGCCGCAGCAGCCGCTCCACCGCGGCGCGCAGGATGCGGTTCTCGGCGGTGTCGGCGGTGTACGCGTCGTAGACGATCTCGACGGGCGGGGTGCGGCCGAAGTGCCGCCGGATCTGCTCTGCCTCCCGCAGCCGGCCCCGTACGACGAGGGCGGACTCCGCCGTCTCCCGGTAGCCCTGGAGCACCCCCTGCCGCAGTGCACCGTCGATCTGCCGCTCCACCGCGTACGCCAGAGCGGGCACCACGTCATCGTGCGCACCGGTGTTGATCGTGCCCTCGCGGCTGTCGCGCCAGGCGCTGCCCGGATCGAGGCTGAAGCCGAGCAGGAAGAACAGCCGCCCCACCGGCGTCTTGGGCGCGATCCGCAGGACCGTCCCATCCGGCAGCCGTACCGCACCGACCCGGCTGCCCGCCCGCAACTTCCAGTGTCCGGGCCGCTCAGGATCCGGCGCGGCACTGTCGAGGAAACCCGTCGCGACGAGGGACCGCCCGACGGCTCCATCGAGCGGTACGGACAAGGCGTCGCCGTACTCCCGCAGCGTTATCTCGCCCGGGATGTTCCCATGTGCCGGGGCCGTGCTGTCCACCGCTTCGTCGCTCATACCCGCCGGGTCCGCTCGCGCAGCGCGTCCAGACCGTAGCGGGCGGCGATATCGGTGCCTTCGCCGTAATGGTGTTCCTCGAGCAGGGGAAGGATCTTGGTGCGCCAGGTCCGGTCGAGGCCGCCCTCGCGGTAGACACCGGGCTTCATCAGGTAAGACGGGCCGATGGCGAAGTCAGGGTCGTTGATTGCCGTGTTGAGGGCGTCGAGCAGGCGGGCCGGCTCGGGGTCCTTGCCCTCGCGCTCCAGCCAGCGGGTGAGCAAGCCGGCGGTGGGCTCCACCCGCGGGGAGAGTTCCACGAACGCGAAACGACGCCGCATCGCCGCGTCGACCAGCGCGATCGACCGGTCCGCGGTGTTCATGGTGCCGATCACGTACAGGTTCGGCGGCAGCCCGAAATCGTCCCCCGAGTAGGTCAGGCGCACCGAGCGCTCGCGGTACTCCAGGAGGAAATACAGCTCGCCGAAGACCTTCGCCAGGTTGGCCCGGTTGATCTCGTCGATGATCAGGAAGTGCGGTACGTGCCGGTTGCCCTTGAGCGAAGCGGTGTCGGCGAGCTCCCGCAGCGGTCCCGCAGTCAGCCGGAAGGCAACCTCCCGGCTCTCGGGATCCTCGACCGGCCGGAAGCCCTCGAAGAAGTCCTCGTAGGCGTACGACGGATGGAACTGGACGATCTTGACCTGCTCCGGGCCGCCGCCAAAGTACTCGGCCAGTTGCAGCGCCAGATACGTCTTCCCGGTGCCGGGCGGTCCGTAGAGGACCATCTGCCGCTCGTCGAGGAGGAGTTCACGCAGTTCGTCGAGGAAGGACCGGTCGTGGACGAGCAGCTTACGGGCGAACTCGTCTGTGACCTGGGGGAACGCCAGGACGCGCTGCTCTGAGGAGTCCAGGACTTGGACTTGCCCGGCCTCCTCCTGCACGGTCTTCGGGCCTCCGGTGAGCGCGGTGAGCTGTTCCAGGACGGAGGTCAGATCGACCACGTCGTGCTGGGCGGAGAGCTTCTGCTGCACCTCCTCCGGCAGTTCCTCGTACGGATGGGCCGTCTCCTTCCAGGCCACCGTGCGCCGCAGGTTGGAAAGCCCGCCGGGGGAGCCCGACTGCACCAGATCGCCGGTGATCAGCCCGAAGTGGAGCAGGCCTTCGCTGAGGGTGGCGACGGTGTCGCCGACCCGCATCTGGGTGAAGAAGGCGTGCAGTTCGTCGACGAGGCCGCGCTTCTGGTGGTACGTTGCCGAGCTCTCGTAGCCTTCCTCGACGAAGCGGCGCAGCACGCTCTTGGTCGGGTCCGGCTCGTCCACCTGCGGCAGGTGTGCCGCATCGAGCGAGACGACGCCCTCCTTCAGCCAGAGCTCACGGACCAGGTTGTGGCCGGAGACGTTGTTCCCGCGCACCAGCCACGCCTTCTGCGGGGCCCGCCAGCTCTGCGGCAGGTAGTCGCCGAGGCGGTGCCCGTCCTCGGCGCCGCGCCAGGTGCCGGGGCCGGTGGCTCCGTAGCCGAGCACCAGAGTGGCCGCGGCGGACGGCGAGTTGCACTCGATGTCACGGGACGCGGTCCAGGTGTCGGGGCGGGGCCCGTCGGCCAGGGTGCCGTTCGCCCGCAGTTCGGCACGGCGTCGGCGTGCGTAGTCGCTCAGACCCGGCCAGTCCTCCGCCGACACCGCCGACCCGGCGGTCACGAGAAACTTGTGCGATCCGTTGTCGCCGAGTTCGGCGAGCAGGAAGCCGCGGGCATCCCCGGCGCTCTTGGGTAGGGTGATCCGGAAGTCCGGGAAGCCCGGGAGGCGGTCGGGGAGCTGCGGCATGGGGACCTTCCGGGACGCGGGTGGTTCAGGTGACACGAAGTGCGTCCAGCCTACGAGTTGACGGTGTCAATCGGTACGTTCGGTGTGCTGGACGCTCACCGCGCTCGTTCGGCTACCGGCGCTCGGGGAACACCTGGGCGCTGTCCCTCTGCTTGCGCGCCGCCGGGACGGGCGCCTGCGAGTGACTGGCGAGCTCGTTCAGTTTCATGTGCAGCGCGTCCTGGGCGGCGTAGTCCCCGCGAGAGGACGCGGCGCGCAGGTCGTCCCAGGCGGTCAGGACGTTATGGCGTACGGCCTCCGGGAAGCGGTCGAGCTCGGCATTGTGGGCGGCGAGCATGGACCGCCAGGTGGTGGTGTCGAGCTGCCGCCACAGGCTGCGGGCGTGCTCCGTCGCTACCCGCATCGCGGGCAGATCCAGCCGCTCGCGTGCCGCGTCCAGGGCGCGCCGTGCGTCGGCAAGCTCTTCGGCCGGCGCGCCGAGGCCCAGCTCCCGGCCCCGGCGTGCGGCGATGGACGCGTTGGCCGACCAGCCGCGGGCGTCCCGGCACGTCTCCACCGTGTCGCGAGCTTCGTCGAGGAATCCGTCGAGGGACCGGCCGAGGGGTTCACCGCGCACGATCGTGGTGAGCTGTTCTTTCAGTTCGGCGAAGCGGCCGTGCTCCGCCTCCGTCAGCTCGCCGCCGAAATGGACGACATGGGTAAGGATCTCGTCGAGGAGTCGAGAGGCGTCGCGGCCGATGCCGTCGGCGACGGCGTTGCGGCGCAGCCGCGCGCCCAGCTCCTCGCCGTCGCCGATGCGGTAGGCGAGGTTCACGGTGCGGTTCTCGTCCAGCTGTACCCGGAGTGTGAGCCGCTCCACGCTGCTGGTGCCCCTGTCGAAGACATGCGTGTGCTCCCCGCAGAACTCGTTGCGGGCATGGGACTTCTCGTGCGGTCCTTCGACGATCCGGAAGGTCAGCGCGGCGGCGCCGTCCGGCCGGATCTGAAGGTCCTCGATGTTCCGCCAGTCGGTCGGGTACGTCGTTCCGGCGGTGAAGAGGACCGCGGCGGTGCCGTCGTCGAGTGCCAGTCCCAGGTTCTGGGCGGTGACCTGCTCCGGTCGGTCGGTCCGGAACAGTGTGCCGCAGGCCGAACACGCCGTCAGGCCGGTGGCGTTGACCATCTGGCACTCGGGGTCGGGGCACTTCAGTCCGCCCGCGTCCAGCGGCTCGTCACAGAGCCGGCACACGGTGGATGAGGTGGAGTTCTGCTCGCCGCAGTGTGGGCACGCGGTGCGGGACGCGACGGGGGCGGCCGCCCGCAGCCCGGAGAGGCTGACGGCGCAGACCGGACAGCTCGTGGTCCCCTCGGCGGCGGGCACATGGCAGCCGGGACAGTCGACCGTCGCCGTGCCGAGCAGAGAGGTGCCGCAGTGGGGGCAGACGCTCTCGGCGAGCGGGATCTCGGTGGTCAGGCACGGCTCGGAGGGGCAGGCGAGAGCGGACGCGAGACCGGCCTCGATGCCGGCGCCCAGCGCGACGGCGGACATGGGGTCGATTCCGCTGTGCACCTTCTCCTCGCCGAACAGTTCGGCCAGGCGGCGGCGGACCAGCGGGATACGGGTCGAGCCGCCGACGAGCAGGACCTTGTCGATGTCCTCGGTCGTCCTGGACGCGTCGCGCAACACGTCGCGGGTGAGCTCCAGGGTGCGGTCGATCTCGGCGCCGATCAGCTCCTCGAAGTCGTCGCGGGTGACCTTTCCCGTCCAGGAGCCGCCGTTCTCTCCGAGCGGCGCGAGGATGATCTCCGCTGCGGTGACATCCGAGAGTTCGATCTTGGTACGTTCGGCGGCGGCGCGGATCCGTGCCGCGTCGCCGGTCCCGGAGAGGTCACGGCCGCCGAGTCGCTTCTCGGTGAGCATCCGGCACAGCGCGGAGTCGAAGTCGGCCCCGCCGAGCGACTTGTCCCCGCCGAGCTTGTACACGTGGAAGTACCCCGACCCGATGATCAGCAGGGACACGTCGAAGGTACCGCCGCCGAGGTCGTACACGAGCACCGAACACATGTCGTCGTCATTCTCGACGGGGCGTTCCACCCCGAAGGCGTGGGCCGCCGCGGTCGGTTCGGGCAGGATCCGTACAACGGTGAAGCCCGCAAGCTCCCCGGCTCCCCGCACTGCCGCGAACTGCGGTTCCGTGAAGTACGCAGGGACGGTGATGACGGCTCGCGGGAAGGGTTCACCGGCGGTGTTCTCGGCGTCCGTGCGCAGCCGTCGCAGCAGGATCGCCGAGATCTGTACGGGCGTCAGCCAGTGGGCGCCGAGCCGGATCTCGACCCCGCCGTCCGTGGACTCCCGTACCGGCGGTGCGTCCGCGGGCCGCTCGTCGAGCAGCCGCTGTACGTCGGCGTCGGCGTGGCGGCGGCCGATCAGCCGCTTCACCTCGGTGATCACGGAGCCGGGCAGGTGGTCGCGCACGCCGAGCGCCTCGCTGCCCACGAGGAGGGATCCGTCGGTGCCGGTACCGACGGCGGACACCGTGGCCTGCTCGCCGTGGAGGTTGGGGAGGACCACCGGAACGCCGGCGTCCATCCAGACGGTGACGGAGTTGGTGGTGCCGAGATCGATTCCGAGTGTGCGGTACGGCATGACGTGGCCTTCGGGTGGCAGGGACGGGAGGGAGCGGTGTGGAGCGGGTTCAGCGGCGGCGCTTGGAAGGCTTGCGAGGCAGCGACTGCTGACGCCGGGCGCGGCTGGTGCGGCGCGGCTGGTTCCGGCGCCCCCGCGTGGCCTCGCCGTCGGAGGGACTGGCGGGTGCCGCCTGTTCGGTGGCGGGCGCGGGCCCGGGTACGGCCAGGACGACATCGGCACGGCGCAGGCAGTCGGTCCCGTGGCGGAAGCCGGTGACGGTCTCCCGCAGGACGGTTCCCTCGGGGGCGGTCGGATGCGGTTCGACGCCCGTTGCCCGTGCCTCCACCGGGTCGGGGATCTTCCCGACGAGGTCCATCGGATGTACGCCGTGGCGGGCGAGTTCGGCCCGGAGTATCCGGTGGGCGGCGTCCGTCTGCTGTTGCACGGCGGCTGCGAGCTGTCCGGTCCGGCCTGCTCCGGAGCGGCCGAACCGCTCGGACCGGTGTGCCGTGTCGGCGAGGAGATCGTCGAGTGGCAGCAACGCGGTGAGGAGGTCGGTCAGTTGGGCCACGGCCTCCTCGCGTTTGCGGGAGAGGGCCGCGACGCGGACGCGCAGCTTGCGCAGCTCGTCGGTGCCCGGCGGGGGAGTGGTCACTTGGATGCGGGACCTTTCGGAGCGGCGGACGCCGGGAGGGGAGGAGTGAGCAGTTCGCTGACCAGGGTGTCGCCCGGGGTGCGGGCCGCGTCGTGGGCGGCCTTCAGGGCGCGCTCGCGGTCCGTGTCCCGTGCGCGGCGGGCCCGGGAGACCGCCACGCCCACCGCCTTCGCGAGGTCTCCCTGGCCGATGCCGGGCCGGGCATGTGGAAGGAGCTCGAACACGGTGGGGCCGAAGGAGGGCATCGGTGTGCGGGAGTGCGCGGTCACAGGGTCTCCTGGATGTATGGCGGGTCGTCCGGGTCCGGTATGCCAGGTGAGTCGAAGAGGCTGGGGAACATCACCGGTCCGAGCGGGAGGGAGATCTGCCGGCCGGTCGCCAACCCCAGCGCGGACGCGGCGCGTTCGTCGCGTACGGCACCGGCGAGGTCGCCGTCGGCACGGCGGTCGCGAGCGCGCCGGTGGTATGCGACGGCGACGAGCTGGTCGTACTCCGCGGAACGGCCCGGGGTGATCAGCAGCCCGCCTTGGAGGGCGATCAGCTCGGAGGAGCGTCCGGTGTCGACCAGTTCGGCGGCGAACGGCAGGACGGTTTCCAGCGCCTGCTGCTCGGCTTTCGCCCCGGTGAGCTGTGTGCAGGACGCGGCGGCGGAGAGCAGCAGAGGGACCTGCCGGGTGTAGTCGCCGGAGCGTGCTCCGAGCTGCCGGACGGTTGTGTCGTGCAGGAGGCGGGCGATGTCACCGTTGTCGCCGCGTTCTCCCCACTCGCCCTCGGAGGGGCGGACCTCCTGCAGTTGCCGCAGGGCCCGACGGGCCTCGCTCTTATTCCCAGCAAGCGCCTTGCGCACGGTCCGTTCGATCATCTGGTCGTAGTACCAGGAGTACACCTCGTGCAGTTCCTCGGCCGGGCTCTCCGCAAGGAACCCGCGGTGCAGAAGTTCCCCGACCCGTTGCAGGCCGGGCTGTTTGCCCCGCCCGTTTTCCGTGACGACGGAAGCGATGTCGGCGAGATCCAGCGCGTCCAGCGCGTCCTGTGCCACCGGGTCGCCGGGGCGTACGCACAGCGCCCGCTGGAAGCGGGCCCGGCCCTGATTCCTGTCCTTTGTCCCCAGAGCTTCCGTGCCGCGCCGGACCAGGGCGGCTGCCAGCTCCTTGGCGAGGGTGCTGTCATCGGGAGCGAGCGCGTGCGCGGACTCCAGCCAGAGGATGCGCTGGACGAGCGTGGCCCGCTGGTAGCCGTTGCCGTTCCGGCCAGCGCTCAGTCCGGCTTTGCGGGCCATCTCGTGGTGGCGCCGGTCGAGTACGAAGCCGAGGCGGGCGGCCGAGGTGAGGTCGGCGAGGGTGTCCTGCCAGTCGCCCTTTGTGAACCGCTCGTGGGCCCTGGTGACCAGGGCTCTGGCGAGGTACGGCGCGCAGGCCCGGTGGGTGTCGGACTCCGGCTGCCAGGTGGCGGGGTCGCCGTGACGGCGGGTGTACGCGGTGAGTAGGGCGCGGTGTTCGCTGAATTCCTCCAGCTGGCGAGCTGCCTTGTCCACGGTGACGGGGGAGACGTCCCACGGCCGGCCGCCGTACAGCAGCCCCAGGCAGGGGGGAGTGGTGCAGGGTGTGGGCGGCTGCCAGGTGTCGACGTCGCACCCGCAGACGATGATGCCGTTCCATTCGTCATCCCAGGGGTCCTCCCCGTCGTCATCACACCGGCCGAAGCACTCCAGCATCCGCAGGTAGGCGCGCTCGCCGAGGACGACCTCGCCGCTGTACTCGTTCTGCTCGACGTTCCATACGGTTTCCCACGCGTCGAGGACGTCATGGCCGGTGCGTTCGTCGACCGAGCGGAGCGCCGTACTGATCCGGTTCTTCAGCGTGTCGCGTGCGGACTCCCAGTCCGCCGTGTCGTCGACGGGAGCGCCGCGCCGGACGGTCACCAGGTTCTCGAAGCCGAGCGGGTCGCGCTCGTCGAGCAGCAGGTGCCAGACGGCGACCGCGAAGACCGCGTGCGCCGGGTCGGTCTTCTCGTTCTCCGCGACCGACCTCAGCGTGCCGACCGCGAGCGCGTGCACCAGGGCGGTGCGGCGGTTTCCGGACGGGTCGGGGACGGCGTCGAGGACCTCGCCGATCGCGCCCTGGCGGGCCGCCTGCCACACCAGGCGCCACAGTGCGTGTGCCGGGCAGCAGAGGCAAGGCGTCTCGCCGGACGTGGCGTCAGGGGCGTCGAGTACGGTGCGGACGTCGCAGTCGCAGCCGCGGTCGCAGGGTTGGTCCTCGCCGCTCGCGGGCGGAGTGGTGCCGAACACCGCGAGCCAGCGGTGGACCGCCTCGGGCCAGTTGCCCGCGCGTTCGGCGAGCAGGGCGCGCAGTGCGTCGTAGGAGGCGCGGTCGTCCACGGGGAGGTCGGGACCGTCTGTGGAGATCCGGTCCAGCAGGTTGAGCGTGCGCGCGAAATTGCCCGTGCCGTAGGCGTCTTCGGCCCGACGGAGCATGCGGGTGGCGTCGGTGGTGTTCAAGCAGGTCCCCCATGTGCACGTGGTGCGCGGTTGACCTTATGCGGCGTCTGTTGGCTCGGTCAACGGACCGTCAGATATCGGACGATGTGGCCAGTTCCGCTCGTACGGTCTTGCCGTCCGGTGGGCGTGGCACGGTCTCCCAGCGGTCGGCGAGAAGGGCGACGAGGGTCAGGCCTCGGCCGCCGGTGGAGAGGTCGTGGTCCTCGCAGGCCGCTCGGGGGAGGCGGTCGCCGCGGGCGTCGGAGACCTCGATCAGGAGGCGGCCGGGGCGAGGCAACGGGGTGTAGTTCAGGTCGAGTTCGAAATCGCGGCCCGGGACGCGGCCGTGCAGGACGGCGTTGGCGGCGAGTTCGGCGACGACGAGTTCGGCCCGTTCCGTGATGTCCGGGGGGAGGTCCCAGGTGAGGAGTTCGGTGACGGTGAGGAGTCGGGCGAGGCGGGCGCCGCGGCGGGTGGAGGACAGCTGCTGCCTGAACGTCCGAATGGAGGACGTGAGTTGGGGTGCGGGGTGGTTCATGGGGTCAGCGTGGCCCGCGCGGGGATGGGGCGGCGAGAGGTGCGCCCCGTACGGGAGGTCACCGTACGGGCACGCAGGGTGGACGGTACGGGGTGTGCGCCGTCACTCTGAGTGCGTGTGATCGTGCGGGAGGAAGGGGCGGCGGATGACCAACGTCGGAGAAGGGGCGGGTGCGTTCTCGGAGGGGGAACGGGAACCGCATCCGTCGGACAGTCTGCGGACGTTCGGGGCGGTCGTGCAGGCGCTGCGCGAGCATGCGGGGCTGAGCAGGGTGGAGTTCGGCGAGCGGGTGCGGTTCTCGAAGCACACCGTGGAGTCGGTGGAGCTGGGGCGGCGGATGCCGGACGAGTTGTTCGTGGAGCGGGGGGAGGAGGCGACGGGGAACACGGGGGCGTTGCGGAGGTCGGCGCCGTATCTGTCGCGGGGGGAGGTGGGGCTGGCGGCTTGGTTCCGGGAGTGGGCGCGGCTGGAGCGGACGGCGGTGAGTCTGTGTACGTACGAGTGCAGGCTGGTGCCGGGGCTGTTGCAGTCGGAGGCGTATGCGCGGGCGGTGTTCGAGGGCACGATTCCGGTGGTGACGGACGAGCGGCTCGAAGCGCTGCTCGCGGCGCGGGCGGAACGGCAGCGGACTCTGGTGGAGCGGCCGACTACGTTGTTCAGCTTCATCGTCGAGGAGCATGTGTTCCGGCGGCGGTTCGGGGATGTGGAGGCGATGCGGGGGATGCTCGATCACGTGCTGGCAGCGACTGCGCCGCGCAACGTGATTCTTCAAGTGGTCCCACTGGAAGGTGTGTTGCATGCCTGCCTGGACGGTCCGGTACAGGTTCTGGAGACGCCGGATGGGCGGCGGCTCGGCTATGCGGAGGGGCAGGAGAGCGGGCGGCTGATCTCCGACCCGAAAGGTGTCAGTCTGCTCTGCCAGCGCTATGAAACACTGCGCTCCCAGGCCCTCAACCCTCAGGAGAGCAGGGCCCTTCTGGAGCGACTGCGAGGAGAGCAATGACGAGCGGAACGGCGGAACTGTTCTGGTTCAAGTCCAGCTACAGCGGTAGCCAGGGTGACAGCTGCGTGGAGGTGGCCATCGCCGAGGCGGTCGTCCACGTACGGGACTCCAAGGACGTGGCGCGTCCGGCCTTCGTCGTCGGTCGCGACGGGTGGGGACGATTCGTGCGGTTCGCGTCGGAGCGCTGATACGTCGAGGGGCGCCGGGCGCGGTTGAGCGGGCGGGGCCCCCAGCGGTGTGCGGGCGGCCCTGGGGCGGGGGGGGCGGGGGGGGCGGGGCCGGGCCCCGGGGGGGGGGGTGCGGG